>NZ_VDUZ01000019.1 GCF_008039615.1 Vineibacter terrae
CAATCCAGCACCACTCGCCTACGCTCCTTCATCGCATCGGTCTCCAGCCACGGCATGCTCACCTCCATGCCAAAACTGTTACCGATGTATCCGGTCTATTCCGTCACCGATCTAATCGGTCTGTACACCCCTCCCTCTCCCCGCTCTCGCGGGGCGAGGGAAAAAGATCAGATCATCCAGCGGCCGCCGTCGATGAGAATGGTCTGGCCGGTGACGTAGCGGGCGCCGTCGCTGGCCAGGAACGACACGACATGGGCCACGTCCTCGGGCGTGCCGACGAAGCCCATGGGCACGCTGTTGCGCACCTTGTCGATGGTCTCCTTGGGCAGGCGGTCATGGGCCCGGGTGCGGATGGCCCCCGGGCCCACGACGTTCACCGTGACATGGAACGGCGCCAGCTCGCGCGCCAGCGAGCGCGTGAAGCCGACCACGCCCATCTTGGCGGCGGCATAGTCGACCAGGCCGACATCGCCGTAGAATGCCGACTCGGTCGACATGTTGACGATGCGGCCGCGGCGGCGCTCGCGCATGCCCGGCACGATCCGGCGCGACCAGTGCATGGTCGACATCAGCGAGATCTCGACCACGAAGCGCCAAACCTCCGGGTCCGACTTCCAGAACTCGGCGGCCCGCTCGCGGCCGCTCTGGCCGACATTGTTGAACAGGATATCGACCGGTCCGGCCGCCTCGATCGCGGCCGCCGCCGCCGCGATCGCCGCCGGGTCGCGGCAATCGACCACCTGCTGCAGGCAGCGCCGCCCCTTGGCCTCGATCGCCGCCGCCACCTCGGCCAGCGGCTCGGCCTCGATGTCGACGATCGCCAGGTCGCAGCCGTCGTCGGCGAAGCGCAGCGCGGTGGCGCGGCCGATGCCGTTGGCGGCGCCCGTCACCAGGGCCAGACGCGAGGTGCTCAATGGAAGGTCCTCCCGGCATCGCCGGCCAGCGCCACGCCGGTCATGATCGACGATGCGCGGCTCGACAGGAACAACACGACATGGGCCGCCTCCTCAGGCGTGGCGGCGCGCTTGATCAGGTAGCGGTCCAGGATGCGCCGCAGCTCGGCCTCGGGATCGGGCTCGTTCTCGAACGACAGCCGGAACAACGGCGTGTCGATGATGCCGGGGCAGAAGGCGTTGACGCGCACCGGCGCCAGCTCCATGGCCAGCGACTTGGTGAACATCACCAGCCCAGCCTTCGAGGCGCAGTAGGCGGTGCGGTGCCTGAGCGGCACCAGGCCGGCGCCGGAGGCGACGTTGACCACGGTCGCCTCCGGCGCCTCGCGCAGGAACGGCGCCGCCGCGCGGCAGACATGGAACGGGCCGTTGAGGTTGACGCCCAGCAGCCGGTTCCATTCGGCCGGCGTCATGTCGGTGATCGACTTCACCAGGTCGATGCCGGCCGAGTTCACCACGCCGTCGAGGCCACCCAGGGCGGCCGCCGCGGCGTTGACGGCCGGCGTGACCGCTGCCTCGTCGGCGACATCGACCACCAGCCCGACCGTCGCGCCCGGGACCGCGGCGACGGCAGGATCACGATCGAGCAGCGCCACCCTGGCGCCTCGGGCGATGAACAGTTCGGCCGTGGCGCGGCCGATGCCGGAGGCGGCGCCGGTCACCAGGATGCGGCGTCTGGCGAGGTCCATGAGGTCAGCCATGGGGCGGCTTCCGCAACGCCACCGGTTCCATCACCATATCATGCTCCTTCAGGTAGGGTCGCACCGCGTCGGCACCCTGGCCGCGGCGCGCGAGCCAGATGCCGGGATGCGACATGATGCGGTTGCCTTCCCATCACGCGAAGCGGTGGAAGCCGACCCACCGCTCCGCCAGCACCAGGAAGATCGCCGTGCCGGCGATCAGCACCGTCGACAGGGCCGCGATCGAGGGGTCGACGCCGTACTCGATGGCGGTGAAGATCTTGACCGGCAGGGTCATGTGCCGCGTGCCCAGGATGAAGATGGTCACCGGCACGTTGTCGAACGACGTGATGAAGGCGAACAGCCCGCCGGCCATCATGCCGGGCCGGATCACCGGCAGGGTCGCCTTCCAGAACGCGACCCAGGGATTGGCGCCCAGCACGCGCGCGGCGGCCTCGATCTCGGGATCGGCGCCGGCCATGCTGGCCAGGATGGTGCGCACCGTGTAGGGCAGCGTGATCACGAGATGCGCCAGCAGCAGGCCTATGAAGCTGCCGCGCAGGCCAGTCAGGCTGTAGTACTGCAGCAGCGCCACGCCGATCACGACGCCCGGGAACGCCAGGGGCGACATCAGCAGCCCCGAGATCGCCGGCGCCGCGGGCACCTGCCGCCGCGACAGCGCATAGGCCGCCATCGTCCCCAGCACGATCGACACCGCCGTCACGACGATCGCCAGCAGCAGGCTGAACCACAGCGCATCGATGTACTCGCGATCGCTGAACACCGCCTCGTACCAGCGCAGGGTCAGGCCCTTGGGTGGGATCGTGAGATAGGACGTGCTGGTGAACGAGGCCAGCACCACGACCACGACCGGCAGCATCAGGAAGGCCAGGATCAGGCCCGCGAAGGCCGCCAGCCCGCGGGCCCGCCAGCGTTCGGCGGCGCGGGCGCTCATGCGCCGGCTCCCAGGCGCCGCGCGACGGCGCTGGACAGGCTGATCAGGCCCACGGCGATGGCGGTCAGGATGAACGACAGCGCCGCACCCGCCGGCCAGTTCAGCAATTGCAGGAACTGGTCGTAGATCAGGGTCGACATCACCTTGTAGGTGGGGCCGCCCAGCAGGCGCGGCGTCACCAGCGCGCTCACCGTCAGCACGAACACCAGGATCGAGCCGGCGAGGATGCCGGGCAGGCTGAGCGGCAGGGTCACGCGCAGGAAGGTGGTGGCCCAGCCGGCGCCCAGGGTGCGGGCCGCATCCTCGACATCACGCGGCAGATTGCGGATGACGCCGACCAGCACCAGCACCATGAACGGCAGGAAGATGTGGGACAGCGCGATCAGCAGGCCGCTGAAATTGAACAGCAGCTTGACCGGCGTCTCGACGATGCCCAGCGCCACCAGGGTGTCGTTGACCAGGCCGCGATTGGCCAGCAGCGCGATCCAGCCGAAGGTGCGCACCACGAGGTTCAGCAGCAGCGGGAACACCACCAGCAGCATCAGCCACGGCCGCCAGCGCGACTGCGTGCGCGCCAGGAAGAAGGCCAGCGGATAGCCCAGCGCCAGGCAGATCAGGGTCACGATCAGGCCCAGCGCCAGGGTGCGGCCGATGATCTCCAGGTAGTACGTGTCGGTGAGGGCCTTGACGTAGTGCTCCGCCGTGAAGCCCTCGCCGATGCCCTTGCCCGGGATGTAGGGATGCAGGCTGGTGGGCACCATCGCCAGCAGCGGCAGCAGGAACACCAGCAGCAGCAGGACCAGCGGCGGCGACAGCAGCCCCAGTCCGTTGCGCTCCAGGCGCCTGGCGAGGCGGGTGCTCATACGCCACCTCCTCTGCCCGCGGCAGCGGCTGCCATGTTCACAGTGTCATCCCGAGCGCAGCGAGGGATCTCCTGCGGCAAGGCGCACGGTGCGCTACTCGCGGGAGATCCCTCGCTGCGCTCGGGATGACAGAAAGCGTGGCAGCGCGGTGCTGCGCCATAGGCGTCCACCCTACGCGGCATCGGGCACCACCGTGGTGTCGGCCGCATCCCACTCGGCGAACACCGCTGTGCCGGGCGCAAGGTCGGCGCGCGCGCCGGGGACCTGGGCGTGCAGCTCGGCGCCGTCGGCCAGCCGCAGCAGGTATTGCGCCGTGGCGCCGGCGAACGACGCCACCACCACCGTCGCGGCCAGGCTGTTGGCGGCCGCGTCCGGCGCCGCCGCCAGGCGCACGCTCTCCTGCCGCAGCACCACCTGGCAGGCCTCGCCCGCGACGGCGCCGCGGGCGCGCACCGTGGCGCCCGAGGCCAGCGCCACGACCAGATCCTCGCCGTCGCGGCCCGCCACCCGGCCGCGCAGCAGGTTGGCACGGCCGATGAAGTGCGCCACGAAGGCGCTGGTTGGCGCGCGGTAGAGCGTGCGCGGCGGCGCCACCTGCTCCAGCCGCCCGCGGTTCATCACCGCCACCTGGTCGGCCATGCCCAGCGCCTCGCCCTGGTCGTGGGTCACGAACAGGGTCGTGATGCCGACCTCCTGCTGCAGGCGCTTGATCTCGATGCGCATCTCGTCGCGCAGCAGCGCGTCGAGATTGCTGAACGGCTCGTCGAGCAGCAGCAGGCGCGGCTCGACCACCAGGGCGCGCGCCAGCGCCGTGCGCTGTTGCTGGCCGCCGGACAGCTGCCTGGGCGCCCGCTCCGCCAGGCCCTCCAGCCGCACCATCTGCAGCGCCTTGCGCACAAGCTGCCCGATCTCGGCCTTGGGCACGCCGCGGCGCTGCAGGCCGAAGGCGACGTTCTGCGCCACGGTCATGTGCGGGAACAAGGCGTAGGACTGGAACACCAGGCCGAGGTTGCGCTTGTGCACGGCGACATCGGTCAGGTCGTCGCCGCCCACCAGGATGCGGCCGCCGTCAGGCTCGATCAGCCCGGCCACCATGCGCAGCACCGTGGTCTTGCCGCAGCCGCTGGGACCGACCAGGGACAGGAAGCTGCCCTCGTCGACCGCCAGGCTGATGCCGTCGACCGCGGCGAGCGATCCGTAGCGCTTGACCAGCCGCTCCAGGCGCAGATCCGACATGCCGGCCCTTCAGCGCGCGATCTCGCGGCCCCAGCGCTCGCTCCACGACGGCAGCAGCTTGGCGGTCGTCTCGGGGTCGGGGAAATGCATGCGGTCGACGGCGGCGCCGTAGGGCAGCTGCGCGGCGAGCTTGTCGTCGAGCGTCACGGTCTTGTTCACCGGGCCGCCATACTGCTTCTCGGCGAAGCACTTCTGGGTCTCGGCCGACAGGACCTGATCGATGTACTTCTGGGCCAGCGCCTTGTTCTTGGCGCCTTCGGGCACCGACACGGTGGGCAGGATGCCGATGGCGCCCTCCTTGGGGAAGGCGGTCGCCACCGACAGGCCCTTGGCGGCGGCGGCGCCGACGCGATCGGGATACCACACGGCGATCGCAATCTCCTCGCGCTCGAACAGCGGCACGACCTGGTCGGCCTGGCTGTACATCATCACCACGCTGGGCTTCAGCTTCTTGATCGCCTCGAAGCCCGGGTCGGTGTTCTCCTGCGAGCCGCCGTTGATCATCGAGGCGGCGATCACGAAATGGATGCCGGTGGTGCCGGAGATGTCGCCGATCGCCAGCTTGCCCTTGAACTCCGGCTTCCACAGGTCATGCCAGGAGGTCGGCGGCGTCTTCACCAGCTTGGGATTGTAGGCGATGGCGCTGGCGCCATACATCATGCCTACAAAGCGGCCGTCCTTGTCCTTGGCGTTGTCGTAGATGGCGCCGTAGTTGGCCATCGCCGCCGTGTCGAGCGTGGACAGCAGCCCCTCGCCCTTGCCCTGCGTGGCGATCGCGAGGTCCATGTAGGCGACGTCGATCTCCGGCGATCCCTTGGTGGCGCGCAGCTTGGCGAGGTTCTGCACCGAGCTGCCCAGCACGAAGCGCACCTTGGCGCCGGTGGCCTTCTCGAACGGCGCCACGGCGCAGGCGCGCGTGTTGTCGGCGAAGGTGCCGCCGAAGATGCCCAGCACCAGCTCCTGCGCGGCCGCACCGGAGGCCGCCACCAGTACGCACGCGGCGACGGCGGCCGCTGCCCCAACACGCTTCATCGTTCCCCCTCCACGGTCATCGGCGTTCGTTGCAGGCCGAACCATGGAGCAGTGTCGGGACGCGTTCAACGCCGATGATGCGTGCGCCGGCGCGCATCAGGCCTGCCGCGCGCCCCACGCCATCAGTCGGCGCATGAAGCTTTCGCACGCCTCGATCTGCGACCTCAGGATGAACTCGTTGGGCTGATGCGCCTGCGCGATGTCGCCCGGACCGCAGATCACCGTCGGGATGCCGGCGGCCCGGAAGATGCCGGCCTCGGTGGCGTAGGGCACGGCGTAGGTGCGGTTGCCGCCGGTCCATTGCAGCGCCAAAGCCTCGGCTTCCTGGTTTTCCTCGGGCTTGATGCCGGGCACGAACGAGCGCCGGCGGGTGGTGATGTCGGCGTCGGGATGGCGCCGCCGCATCGCCGGCAGCAGCGTCTGGGCGATGAAGGCCTCGGCGCGGTCTTGCACCTCGCTGACGTCGCCGCCCGGCAACGTGCGGTAGCCCCAGTTCACGACGCATTCGCGCGCCAGGATATTGCCGGCCGTGCCGCCATGGATCACGCCGACATTGATGGTGGTATGGGCCGGGACCATGTCGATGTCGGGGCGCGGCCGCGCCGCCAGCTCGTCCTGCAGCCCGTTCAAAAAGTGGATGAAGTCGCCGGCGAAGTGGACGGCGCTGACCCCGAGATGGGTCATCGACGAATGCGCCTCCACGCCGGTGAACGTCGTGATCAGGCCGCCGCCCGAATTCTGGGCATTGACCACGCCCATCATCGTCGGCTCGCCGATGATCACGGCGCGCGGCCGCCGCACATGGCGCATCAGGTGCTCGACCAGCCCGTGGGCGCCCAGGCAGCCGACCTCCTCGTCGTAGCTCAGCGCCAGGTGCACCGGCACCTTCATGCCGGCGCGCTGGAACTCGGGCAGCAGCGCCAGCGCCACGGCCGAGAAGGCTTTCATATCGGCCGTGCCGCGGCCGTGCAGCTTGCCGTCCTTCTCGGCGATCGTCCACGGATCGGTGTCCCAGGGCTGGCCGTCGACCGGCACCACGTCGGTATGACCGGAAAGCACGATGCCGCCCTCGACGTCCGGGCCGACGCTGGCATAGAGGTTGGCCTTGGTCCCCTCCTCGTCGGGCACCAGGGTCGAGCCGACGCCATGGGCATCGAGGTAGGCCCTGACATGCTCGATCAGCGCCAGGTTGGAGTTGCGCGACGTCGTGTCGAACGCCACCAGCCGCCGCAACATCTCGATCGAGCTCACCACTTCAGCCGCCATTTGAAACAACTCCGACGTTTAACCCCTCGCCCCGCGAGAGCGGGGAAAGGGAGGGGCCCATTGCGCGCCGCGCAATGGGAGGGTGAGGGGTACGAACGATCAGTCCCGCTTTTCAGACCGCTTCCTTACCGCTTCGACAATGCGTTCGATGCCCCCCTCGATGTTCTCGGTCACTTCTGTGTTCCAGAATCGCAGCACGGTGTAGCCCTGTTCGACCATGAGCGCGTCGCGGCGTGCGTCGTACTCGCTATCGGCATGCTGCCCGCCGTCCAGCTCGATCACCACACGCGAAGTCCGCGTAGTACGGACCGATCGTCTGCTGGCGGACGAACTTCAGGTTTTCGATCTGGCGACCGCGCAGCCGTTGCCACAGTCGTTTCTCCACATCCGTCGCGTCGCGACGGAGCTCGCGGGCACGGGTGGTCGTTCCGAGCTGGGCGCCTCTGAAGCTTCGCATGAGATCCGTTCGTTCCTACCCCTCACCTTCCCATGCCTTCGGCATGGGCCCCTTCCTCTCCCCGCTCTCGCGGGGGAGAGGAGATAAACCCCCTACTTCACCTTCACGAACCTGAGCGGGAAGTAGTTGTCGGCCATCTGGACCAGGTCGATGTTCTTGCGCGCGGCCCAGATGATGGCCTGCTGGTGCAGCGGGATGTAGGCGTAGTCGGCCAGGTAGATCGCCGTCGCCTCGCGGATCATGGCGTTGCGCCTGGCCGGATCGACCTCCTGCTCGACCTTGTCGGCGAGCGCATCGAACCTGGGATTGCAGTAGCGGCCGTTGTTGGTCTGGCCCTTGCGCCGCTCCAGGTCGTAGCACTCGATCAGCTGCTCGAAGACATTGTGCACGTCGTAGGTCGAGCTCGGCGACCAGCCCAGCATGTACATGTCGATGTTGGGCACCGGGTTGGCGGTCTGCAGCGCGATCTTGGCGAAGAACTTCAGCCGGGTCTGCGCCAGCAGGTTGACCTTGATGCCGGCCTTGGCCAGCATCGACACCACCGCCTGGCAGATCTTCTCGTCGTTGACGTAGCGGTCGTTGGGGCAGTCGAGGCTGAACTCCAGGCCGTCGGGATAGCCGGCCGCCGCCAGCATCTTCCTCGCCTCCTCCGGCTTCAGCAGCGCCGGCCGCTTGTCCAGCTCCTTGACGTAGCCGTTGATGCCGGGCGCCACCATCAGCGCCGTCGGGTAGGATTGGCCGCGCATCACGGTGCGCTTGATCAGGTCGACATCGATGAGGCGGTAGATGATCTCGCGCACCCGCTTGTCCTTGAGCGGGTTCTTGCCCTTGATGCTGGAGTCGGGCAGCTCGTCGCGATAGTGGTCGAAGCCGAGATAGACCACGCGCGTCTCCGGCCCCTCGATCACCTTGACGTTGGCATCGCGCCGCAGGCCCTCGGTGTCCTGCGGCGGCACCTCGTACATCATGTCGATGTCGCCGGCCTTCAGCGCGGCCACGCGCGTGGCCGGATTGGCGACCACCGAGAAGACGACCTCGGTGAGATTGTGCTCGGGCTTGTCCCACCATTTGGGATTGGGCACGAGGATCGTCTTCTCGCCGGCCTTGCGCTCCTTGAGCATGAACGGACCGGTGCCGTTGGCGTTGCGCGAGGCGTAGCTCTCCTCGTTCTTGCGCAGGTCGGCCGGCACGGTTGCGTTGTTCTTCTCGCACCAGGCCTTCGACATGATCATGAACTGCGCGAACTTCTGGTCGAGCAGCGGGTCGGGGTACCTGGTCTCGAACTCGACCCGCAGGTCGCTCACCTTGACCGCCGCCTTGACGGAGGGGAAGTACGAGATGATGCCGGAGTTGACGTGGGTGGCACGGCCGAAGGAGAACACCACGTCGTCGGCGGTGAACGGCGTGCCGTCATGGAAAGTCACGCCCGGCCGCAGATCGAAGAACCAGCGGGTCGGCGACATCTGGCCCCATTTGACGGCCAGCGACGGCTCGAGCTTGAGGTCGCGGTTGCGGCGCAGCAGGCTTTCGTAGATGTTGGCGTTGAACTGCAGCAGGAAGGTCTCATTGCGGCCGTAGGGATCCATCGAGTTGGTGTCCCCGGCATTGGCCCAGCGGAAGGTCTTGGCCGCCGCCGGTGCAGCGCCGGCGAGTCCGGCGCCGGCCAGCGCCACGGCGGCAACCAGCGCCAGGCCCCATCGTCGCAGCAGCAGCTCACGCTTCATCGTCACTCTCCTACGCGCCTTGCCGCCGCCACCCCCTGGCGCGGCCAACCTCAAACCATGGCATCGCCCCTGCAGCCGATCAATGCCACGTGCCCCGGCGCAGTGGCGCGCAAGCCGGCAGCCGTGCTTATGATTTAGGCTTTGCGATGCGATGGGAGGCAGCAGATGAATCGCCTGGACGGCAAGGTGGCACTGATCTCCGGCGCCGCGCGCGGCATCGGCGCCGAGACGGCGCGGCAGATGGCGCGGGCCGGCGCCAAGGTCGCGATCGCGGACGTGCTGGACGAACCCGGCCAGCAGACGGTGCGGGCGCTGGAGCAGGAAGGCGGCGAGGCGCTCTATGTGCATCTCGACGTGACCAGCAGCGACGACTGGGACAACGCCGTGGCGCAGGCGGTGTCGCGCTTCGGCGGCCTGGACATCCTGGTCAACAACGCCGGCGTGTTCCTCGGCCGCGGCATCGAGCAGGCGAGCCTCGCGGACTGGCAGAAGCTGTGCGGCGTCAACCTCACCGGCGTGTTCCTCGGCACCAAGATCGCGATGCCGGCCCTGCGCGAGCGCGGGCGGACGAGCGCGCACGGCAGCGCCATCGTCAACCTCGCCTCGGTCGCCGGCCTGGTCGGCTCGCAGCTCGACCCGCTCTACTCCATGACCAAGGGCGGCGTGACCAGCTTCACCAAGTCGGCGGCGCTGGAATTCGCACGCAAGGGCTACCGCATCCGCGTGAACTCGATCCACCCCGGCGTGATCGAGACCGACATGGGCGCCCAGACCTTCGCCGTGCGCGCCCAGCGCATGGACACCAACGACGTCGACGCGGCGCGCGAGCTGTCGCTCGCGGCGCATCCCATCGGGCGGCTGGGCACTGCCGCCGATATCGCCAGCGGCATCGTCTTCCTCGCCTCCGACGATTCCGGCTTCATGACCGGCTCGGGCCTCGTCGTCGACGGCGGCTACACCGCGCAATAGAAGCCGCTGCCCAGCCATCGCCCTGAATCCGTCCTGGATTGGACGCAATGGTTGTGTTGAGTTCGGATGCCGCCGCTGCCCGCGATCACCATCGTGCCGGCAGCGGCTTCGCCAAGGAGGGTGCGATGCGTTGGGTCATTCTTCCGCTGCTGGCCGTCGGCATGGCCGGCTGCGTTCAGGACCAGGGTTATTATGGTGGCCCTCCTCCTCCACGCGGCGGATACTACGACCCCCCGCCCCGCTACTATGGCGGCGGTGGCTATGGCAGCGGCGATCGCTGCGCCTTCCAGACCCGGCGCGGCACGGTCACGGGCTACATCCCCTCGGGCAAGAATCGCTGCTGCATCAACACGCGCGAGGGCGAATCCTGCCAGCGGCTGGGCTGACGCAGGCCCCCCGCGCCGGCGCGCCGGCGGCTCAGCCGTCGAGCGCCGCGCGGATCGCACGAGCAAAGCCGGCGCGCGTGAAGGGCTTGGCGATCAGCGTCACGCCGGGATCGAGCGCCGGCTGGCCGCGGGCGGCGCCCGTGTAGCCCGACATGTAAGCCAGCTTGAGCCCGGGCCGACGGGCGCGGGCGGCGCGCGCCACATCAGGACCGCTCATGTCGCTGGCCAGCATCACGTCGGTCAGCAGCAGATCGACGTCCGCACCTGTGTCCAGCACGCCGAGCGCAGCCGGGCCGTCCGCCGCCTCGATCACGCCGTAGCCCAGCGCCTTGAGCAGCGTCACGGCGAGCCGCCGCACGTCGTCATTGTCCTCGACCACCAACACGGCCTCGCCGCGTCCGTCCGCGGGCGGCTCGGGGGCAGGCCTGGCGCCGGCATCGGCGGCGGCGGGAGGCACCGCCTCGGGCAGGTAGAGCGTGAGCGTGGTGCCGCCGCCGGGCACGCTGTCGAGCTCGATATGCCCTCCGGACTGCTTCACGAAGCCGTAGACCATCGACAACCCCAGCCCCGAGCCCTTGCCGATGTCCTTGGTCGTGAAGAACGGCTCGAAGGCGCGCATGCGCACCGCGTCCGACATGCCGACACCGGTATCGGCGATCGTGATGGCGACGAAGCGCCCGTGCCGCGCCTCGGCATGCCGGTCGGCGCGCTCGTCATCGAAGTCGACGTTGTCGGCGGCAATGCGCAGGCAGCCGCCATGCGGCATCGCATCCCGGGCATTGAGCGCCAGGTTGAGAAGCGCGTTCTCGAGCTGGCCGCGGTCGATCATCACATCGCGCAGCGGGCTTGCCAGGCGCAGGTCGATCGCGATGTTCTCGCCCAGCGTCCGCCGCAGCAGTCCGACCAGGGCCTCGATCAGCGCGCCCAGGTCGGTGCGCCGCGGCGACAAGGTCTGGCGACGCGCGAAGGCCAGCATCTGGCCGGTGAGCTCGGCACCGCGCTCGGCCGCCCGCAACGCGTCGGCGGCGCGCAGCGCCATATCGTCATCGCGCCCGCCGCGATCCAGCACGAGCTCGAGGTTGGTCATCACGACCTGCAGCAGATTGTTGAAGTCGTGCGCCAGCCCACCGGTCAGCTGGCCGACGGCTTCCATCTTCTGCGCGTGCGCCAGTTGCTCCTTGATGGCGACGCGGTCGGAGATGTCGCGCATCGCGCCGATGAAATACCGGCGCTCGTCCAGCATCAGCTCCCCGACCACCAGGTCGACCGGGAACGTGGTGCCGTCCTGGCGCTGGCCCACGACCTCGATGCCGCCTTTCCCCACGATCCGGGCGGCGGCGGTGTCGCGGTAGCGTGTCATGTAGAGGTCGTGCTGCGACCGGAACGGCTCGGCCATCAGCATCTTCACGTTGCGGCCGATCAGCTCGTCGCCGCGATAGCCGAACATCGCCGTCACCGACCGGTTGACGCGCTTGATGGTGCCTGTCTCGTCGATCACCACCAGCCCGTCGACCGCGGCATCCATGATCGCCTGCGCCTGGCGCTCGCTCTGCTGCAGCCGGCGCTCGTCGCGCTTGCGCGCGGTGATGTCGACGCGCACGCCGACGACGCCGCCGTCGGCGGTGGCGTGCTCGCTGACGCGGAACCAGCGGCCGTCGGCGAGGGCCAGCTCGAATGGCGATCCGGGCTGGCGATGGGCGCGCAGGCGCTGCGCCAGCCACGCCTCCTCGCGGCCGATGGCGTCATGAAAGATGCCGTGTTCCAGCGCCACGCGCAGGATCGCCTCGAAGCGCACCCCTGGCTCGAGCAGGGGCGCGAGCTGGGCGAAGTCCTCGCGGTATCGCCGGTTGACCGCCAGGAGCCGGTCATCCTTGTCGAGCAGGATGAAGGCGTCGGGAAGCGAGTCGACGGCGTCAGCGAGCAGCCGCCGGCTGCGCGCCACCTCGGCCTGCGCCAGGTCCCGGCGCCGGACATAGCGGGCCAGCAGCGCCGCCAGGCCCAGGATGATCACCACGCCGATGCCGGCGCTGATGCCATTCCAGCATGAATTGTCACGCCACTGGGCCAGGTAATCGGCATCGCTGGCCGACACGGTGATGGTCAGGGGCCATCCCCTCACCGTCCGCCAGGCCGTGACCCGCGCCATGCCATCCGCCATGGATTCGCGCACGGTGCCCGCCTCCGACCGGGCCAGCACCCGATCGAACGCCGGTCCCAACCGCCCCACCGGCTCGCCGGACGGATACTGCAGCAGCCTGGCGCCGTCGCCACGCCACAGCGCCACGGCGCCCCGCCCCTCGGCATGGATCGCCTGATACATGCTCTCGAAGTGAGATGCCGGTATCGTGGCCAGCACGATGGCGGCCGCCCGCCCGCCGGCGTCCGTCAGCAGCAGGCTCACGGACAGCACGGCCGCACCCGCGGCATCGGGCGGCGGCGCCGCCGAAACCGCGGGACCTCCGTCCGGACGCGACAGGGCCTCCTGCCTCACCGCTTCGGAAAGGTGCCGGTCATCCCGGGCGACGCCGCGTGCTGCCTGCACGATCGTGCCGTCGGGCCGGGCGACGATGATGTTGGAAAGCGTGCCGACGCGCTTGAGCTGGTCGCGCAGCAGGCTGCCCAGCCGCGGCTTGCCCAGCGCATCGGCGTCCACGGGATCGGCCAGCTCGTCGCGTATCGTCAGCAGGACCAGCGCCGCCTCGCCGAAAGCACGGGCGGCATGCTGGTCGAGCTCCCGGGATGTCGATTGGAGCTGCCGTAGCGTCTCTTCTTCCGCGAGCCGACGTTCCGCGGCAATCCTATGGCTGAACGTCACTACCAGAATGGCGGCCGCGAGCGTGCCGCACGCCATGATGGCCAGACCCAACCTCATGCCTTACGTTGGGTGCCAATCGCCTCCGAGTCTATGTCGACTTGCGCTCGTTCTGCGAAATGCGCCTGGCGTCGGGGATATCCGCAATCTGACCTGTCGCAGAACGCGCCACCGGATCGGGCGGTTCATCCAGAACCAGGCCGATCGGCCACATCGCGCTTGTCCAAGCGCGACGCAGGGCGCGCAAAGTCGGTTGAGTGGCTGGCTCGTACATGGGGACGCTCTATCCGATACAACGCGATTTGGCGATATTGCCAAACAATCGTGAAAATTTCGAGAAAAAACAGTTCGAAACGGATCAACTTTACACCCTCGGCTGAAGGGTGAGCAGATCTGTCTAATTATCCTTTATTAACAATGAACTGCGAGGAGTGAGTTGAGAATCGACCGCCACGAGCGCGCGATCGAGGCAATTCACCCCTCGGGCCATTGACCTGTTTTCTCTGCCGGAACTCCGATGATGTAGAATGCTAGATACTATCAGTAACGTATTGTTTTATTTATCATTTATATAACATTAACCCCGCACAGCACAGATCACATAACGAAGCCGGGCCTCCGTTAGCGCGCTTGATTTAACGTTTCCTTCACATTTGGCGCGCCGCGTCCGTCCGGTGGTCGGAAAGGATCAGTGGATGGCGGCGTACATGATCTTCTCTTCGGTGGCCTCGAGCGCGGAGTACTCCTCCACCACCTTGCCCTGGCGGCTGACCAGGATGCGGTCCGACAGCGACATGATCTCGGGCAGATAGGACGAGATCACCACCACGGCCTTGCCCTGGTCGGCCAGATCATTGATCAGCCGGTGGATCTCGGCGATCGCGCCGACGTCGACGCCGCGCGTCGGCTCGTCGAAGATCAGCAGCTCGGGCTCCTGCACCAGCGACTTGGCGATCACCATCTTCTGCTGGTTGCCGCCCGACAGCTCGACCGCCTTCACGTCGGGGCTGATGGCGCGGATGTTGAGCGCCTTGGTCCACAGCGCTCCCACGGCGCTCGCCGCCTTGCCCGAGATCAGGCCGCGCTTGCGGCGCAGCTTGGCAAGCTGGCCGATGTAGATGTTGCGCGCGATCGACATGGTCTCGAAGAAGCCCTCGACCTTGCGATCCTCGGTGATGTAGGCGATGCCGTCGCGCACGGCCGGCGCCGGCACGCGGTAGCGCACCGGCTTGTCGTGCAGCAGGACCTCGCCGCCGTGGAAGAAGTCGCGCTTGATGACGCCTGACACGACCTTGAACGTCTCGGTGCGGCCGGCGCCGACCAGGCCGAAGACGCCGGTGATCTGGCCGGCGAACACCGACAGCGAGTTGTTCTTCACCATCGAGGCCATGCGCAGGTTCTGCACCGACAGCACCCGCTTGCCCGCCGGCCGGATCGTGGTCTTGCGCTGGCCATAGAGCGTCTGCGACAGGTCGCGGCCGACCATCGCCTGCACGATGCGGGCGCGGTCGAACTTGGACGCATCGTCGGTGACGACGTGCTTGCCGTCGCGCAGCACCGTGATGCGGTCAGCGATCAGCAGCGCCTCCTCCAGCGCGTGCGAGATGAAGATCACCGACACGCCGCGCTTCTTCAGGTCGCGCACCAGGTCGAAGAAGTACTTCTTCTCCTCCGGCGTCAGCGATGCCGTCGGCTCGTCGAAGATGATCACCTTGGCGTTGTGCAGCACGGCGCGCGCGATCTCGACCATCTGCTTCTTGGCGGCGCCCAGCAGGCTCACGGTGGCGGTCGGCGCGACATCGAAGTTCAGCGACTGCAGGAACTGCTGGGCGGCGATATAGATGCCGCGCAGGCGGTTGAAGAACTTCTCCTGCCCCAGGAACAGGTTCTGGGCCACGGTCATGGTCGGCACCAGGCTGTTCTCCTGGAACACCATGGCGACACCCAGATCACGCGCCTCGTTGGGCGTGCGCGGCATCGCCTCGCGGCCGTCGACCAGCATCTGGCCCGAGGTCAGGTTCACGACCCCGGCCATCACCTTGGTCAGCGTCGACTTGCCGGCGCCGTTCTCGCCGACCAGGGCATGAACCTCGCCTTTCATCAGGGTGAAATCGACGTCCTCGATCGCCGGCACGCCGGCATATTTCTTAGTCGCCTTGCGCAGCTCCAGAATGGGTGTGCTCATGCCTGGAGACTCCGCTCGATCTCGGCCACGTCCAGCCGCAGGATCCTGCCGCGCCCCTTGGACAGCACGCTCAGCGCCCCGCCGCATTCGACCGCCGCCACGACGCCGTGGTGCGTGCCGTCCACCCGGCTGTGCAGCGAGTAGCGCACCAGGCCTTCCGGCGTCAGCCGGATCACCAGGCCGTAGGAGCGCGGCGGCGCCCACGGCTTGAGGATGCCCATGGTCTTGATGTGCGCGCCCTGCATGGGCTCCATGAAGCTGCTGCTGGCGCTGAGGGACGGCGCCACCCAATGGCGCGGGTCGATCTCGGCCATCATGCGCTTGCGGTAGGCAGGCTCGCGCAGGATGAACTCGATGAGCTGGGTGCGCGCCGTGAAGGCGGTCAGCCAGTAGCCGCCGCCGGCCGCCGGCGTCAGCCGCGATGGATAGGCCGGCAGACGGTCGACCACGGCCGAGCCCGACCTGCCGCCGTTGTACCGCACCAGCCGATGCCGCCACGTCTCGCTGACCCAGGCGCCGTCGCCCGCAGCGCAGGCACCGAAGGCGTAGGCCAGCCCGGTGGCGATCTCGCGGGCACCGCCGTCGGCCGGCGACAGGGCGACCAGGCGGCCGCTGCGGCCCAGCTCCATCAGGTCGTGCGACCACTGGGCGTAGGGCCGGGTCTGCGAGCCGTCGGTCGCCAGCAGGCCGCCACCCGGCGCGGCGCTGAGCGCGTTGACGGCGCTGAAGGCGCGCCCGTTGGCGGCGTCCCATGCGCGGCCGTCATGCGCGCCCCCCACCAGGCGCACGCTTCTGCCGTCCAGGGCCACGGCAAAGCCGCCGCCCGGCAGGCAGGCCAGCGCCGTGATGGCGGCATCGAGCGCCGCCACCTCGACCGGCCCTCCGGCATCCAGCCGCAGGATGCGCCTGCCGTCGGCGACGAAGACGGCGGCGCCGTCGGTCGCGAGGTCCTCCGGCGCTTCCAGCTCGCAGACGACGGCGGCCTGCTCCAGCAGCTGATTGGGCTTCAGCGCGCCGTCGAACGGCGGCACGGTGATGGCCGCATCGCCGCGCCCGAAGAAGCGGTCGGTGAGATCCTTCAGCACGGCGATCACGACGCCTTCCCCCACCTTTTGTCGTACTGCACGTAACCGGGGTCGGCGTCGGCCAGCTTGTAGCGGCCGATCCGGTTGTTGAGGATGCCGCCGAGATAGAGATGGCCCTTATGCTCGCGCATCGAGGTGATCATGGGATGGTTCTTGCCGCCCAGATCCCACAGCGACTCCAGCACCTCGCCCTTCTCGTTGAACTTGATGACGCAACCGGTGTTGATGTTGGCGAACAGCCACTCGTCGACCGGCAGGCGCTTGGCCATGCGGCGGCGGAAGCCGGGCATGCGCCAGGCCAGATCGAGCGCCGGACAGCGCATGCCGACCATGGCCAGCCAGTAGTTGCCGTCGGACGCGAGGTTGATGTTGTCGGGATAGCCCGGCAGGTTGTCCATCACCATCTCGACCTGCCCCTTCTTCGGGCCGTCGAACCAGTAGCGCTTGACGGTGCAGCCGAAGGTCTCGGCGAACAGGATCGACCGTCCGTCGCTGGCGATGCAGATGCCGTTGGGGAATTTCAGGCCGCTGACCGCTGTGTGGGTGGAGTTGGTGTTGGGATCGTAGCAGATGATGCGGCCGTTGCCGCGCGCCTCGACGCTCTCGACCGGCCATTCGTCCATCTCGTAGCGCACGGTGGCTTCGGAGAAGAAGATGCGGCCGTCGTCGGCGATGTCGAGGTCGTCGGCCAACCGCAGGCGGCTGTCGTCGTTGACCGAGCGCCAGCTGCGGTTGGTCTCGTCGGTCGCCTTCTCGACCTTGCGCTCGGGCGTGATGCGGTAGAGCCCCATGCCGCCGATGCAGACATAGAGATTGTCCTGGCGGTCGAACGCCATGCCCAGCGGCTGGCCGCCGATATGGGCATAGACCTCCATGCGCTCGTAGTCGGGCGGGAAGAAGCGGATGATGTCGCCGTGGCGCGAGCCGGCATAGAGGTTGTCATGGCGGTCGAGGATCACGTCCTCCGGCGCCTCGATGCGGCCCAGCCCGATGGCATCGACATTGCGCAGCTTGTCGTTCTGCGCGAACGCCGTGTCGCTGTCGGGCGCCGTGCTGGGGCATGGCGGCAGCGCATGGTAGGTCGGGCTGACATAGACCTTGCTGATGATGCGGTGGCGGTTCTTCAGCCAGCGGATATCGACCACCGCCGCCAGGATCAGGATGCCCGCCAGCACCATGCGGTTGATGCCGCCGGGCGCCGACAGCGACACCAGGCCGTTGGTGATGAAGAGCACGATCAGGGTGCCGACCAGAGCCTTGGCCACCGAGCCCTTGCCGCCGCCCAGGCTGATGCCGCCCAGCACGGCCGCTGTGAGAACCGTCACCTCGAGACCCAGCCCGATGTCGCTGCCGGTGGTGCTCAGGCGCGCGGCGAAGAAAATGCCGGCGACGGCGGTCAGCACGCCGCAGGCGACGTAGCACATCGCCACCGTGCGCCGCACGGCGATGCCGGAATTGTAGGCCGAGCGCCGCGAGCCGCCGATGGCGGTGATGTGCCAGCCGGCACGCAGGCGGGTGAGGAAGACGTGGCCGAAGATCGCGACCGCGGCATAGACCAGCACGATCAGCGGCACGCCCAGGATGTCGCCATCGCCGATGAAGTTCCAGGCCTCGGAATCCGGCAGGTAGCCGGCGATCGCGTTGGAGTACTGCAGGATCAGCAGGTCGTAGATCGAGCGGTAGACGATCAACGTGATCAGCGTGGTGATGAACGCGCGCAGGCGCAGATAGCCGATCAGGATGCCGTTGATGGCGCCCAGCAGCGCCCCGAACAGCAGCGTCACCGGGATGGCGGCGGCGACCGGCCATTTCAGCACGTGGATCAGGAACAGGGCGCAGAAATTGGTGAGCGCGAAGCTCGAGCCGACCGACAGGTCGATGCCGCCCACGATCATCACCAGCGCCATGCCCAGCACGATGAAGCCGATCTCGCCGGCCTGGCGCGAGGCGGCGGTCAGGCTGGCAGGCGACAGGAAGCCGTCGATCGCCTGGTTGAGCCCGAAGGCCACCGCGATCAGCACCATCACCGGGATGGCCGTCTCGGTCCAGCGCTTGGACAGGATCTCGCCCAACATGTGGTCGGGCCAGTAGCGATACCGCAGCCGCGTCAGCGTCTCATTCATTGTCGCATCACCACGATAGTGCGGCTCTGGGAAAGAATTCACCACAGAGGCACAGAGAGCACCGAGGGACACAGAGGATGATCTGCGCGCGCCTACGGCGCGCAGTTCTTTCTTATCTCTGTGAACCTCTGTGCTTCTCTGTGCCTCTGTGGTTGGTCTTATTCAGGACTAGGACTTGCCGAGCGACCAGCAGGTGCCGGGCAGCGACGCGTTCTCCTTGGTGATCGGGATCAGCGTCGTGTAGATCGAGCCCTTGGCGGTGCCCGGCTTGACGCCGGACTGCAGCAGCCACTTGATCATCGTCACCATGCTGCCGGCCTGCGACGGCACGTCGTAGCTGAAGTCGACGTCGAAGGCGCCGCTCTTGACCAGGTCGCAGGACCGCGTCTGCTCGCCGCCACCCGATGTGGCGAGGAACACCTTGCCGGTCAGCCCCGCCTCCTGGATGGCCGCGGCCGTGCCGACATCCATGCCGTCCCAGAAGCCGATGATGCCGCACAGGTCGGGGTGCTGCTTGAGCACGGTCTGGGCGATGCCCTTGGCCTTCGTGGCATCCCAGTCGGCAGCCTGGCTCGACACCACCTTGATCTCGGGATGCTTGGCCAGGACGTTCTCGACGCCGGTCAGGGTATAGGCGCTGGCCGCGGCCGAGAGCTGGCCCTGCATGATGGCGATCTTGTTCGACTTGCCCTTGCAGGCATTGATGACGGCCGCCGCCTGCTTCTCGCCCATCTCGATCCAGTCGGCGCCGACATAGGCCGAGGAGTTGTAGCTGGAGCGCATGTTGATCTGCACGACATGGATACCGGAGGCTTCGGCCCGCTGCAGCAGCTTGGCGTAGGTCTGCACGTCGGGGTTCTGGACCACGATCACATCCGGCTTCTCGGACAGCAGTGTGGTCACGGCCTGGGCGCCGGCATTGGTGCTCCAGTTGGCGTCGCGCAGCACGAACTTCACGCCCAGCGGCTCGAGCTCCTTCTTCAGGCCGGCGTACCAGCCCTGCATCAGGTCGACATTCATCGCCAGCGGCACGTAGGCCACGGTCTTGCCTTCGAGCGCCTTCAGGTAGGGTTGCCGGAACGGCTCATCGAGCCCCTTGCCCTGCGCCAGGGCCTGCCCGGCACCGGCCGCCAGGCCGGCGCACAGGATGCCGCCGGCGAGCAGCCGCGACAGGTGGCGGCGGTGATTGAACGACATGGCATTTCCTCCTCTGCTGTTGTGGTTCGGAGCGCGAGCGGTCGCAGGCGTCAGATGTCGCCTTGCTGGGCGGTCTCCTCGTTGCGCGGGTTGAGAACCGAGTCGATCAGGATGGCGATCAGCAGGATGACGCCCTTGATCAGGTTCTGCGCCGAATAGGACATGTCCAGGATCGTCATGCCGTTGAGCAGCGTGCCGATCAGCAGCGTGCCCGTGACGGCGTTGAGCACGCCGCCGCGGCCGCCGCTCAGCCCGATGCCGCCCAGCACGACGACCAGGATCACGTCGTAGATCATCGTCGAGTTGTAGATGCGGGTCTGCATGGTGCCGATCGACGCGGCCATCACCATGCCGGCGAAGGCGGCGATCAGCGCCGCGAACACGTACTGGCGCAGGATCAGCGGCCGGGTCGGGATGCCGATGGTCCGCGCGCCCAGCGGATTGTCGCCGGTGGCATAGAGATAGGTGCCGAAGCGCGTGTAGCGCAGCAGGAAGGCGCAGACCAGGATCGTGAGCCCGAACATCACCACCGGCATCGGTATGCCGACGATGCTGCCACGGCCGAAGCCGGCGATGGCGTCGAGCTGCGGCGGCCACGGCACGAGATCGAGCTTGAAGAAGGCGACCTGTCCCAGGCCCGCCAGGAAAAGCCCAGACGCCAATGTCGTGAACAACGACGGCACTTCGGCGTATGCAATCAGCCAGCCATTGACCAGCCCGAAGACGATGACCAGCGCCAGCGCCGCTGCAACGGAAACGCTGACGGGATAGCCGTCATTGACCATCTGCAGGACCAGCCCGGGCGGCACCGCCAGCGCCGCGATCATCGATATGTCGATGCCGCGGCCGATGACGACGATCGCCATCCCCAGCCCCAGGATGCCCAGGATCGCCACGTTCTGCAGCAGCGCCACGATGTTGCTGGCGCTGAAGAAGCCCGGCAGGAGCAAGGAGAATACAAGGAAGAGAACGATGAATATGCCGAAGACGATAGTCTGCTGAGACAACCGCGCACTGGACATCAGCGATCCTCACCTACGCTGGCATCGCCCTCATGAACGATCGCCCATGAGGGTCCAATTTTCTTGGGCGCCAGCGTCAGTCCGCCGGAACCGGGACCATGCCGCAATGATCAATGCGGCTGGATGATGGACGGTAAGTCGTTCCCGTAAATGAATGCAATTCATTTTTATTCGTGCCGCCACATGGATTGCTGACACCGACCTGACCGGCCGGATCCGATGACCTGCCCTTGCGCTGGATCCTTGGTCCGATTACTTAGATCATCTATCTATTGATAGAGAGACGATGACGGCCAAGGTGACGGCGTCGACCATGAAGACCGAGACGGAGGCGCTGGCTGACCGGCTGCGGCCGGTGCTGCAGCGCCTGCAGCGCCACCTGCGGCGCCAGAACCAGGCCATGGGCACCTCGCCCCTGCACATGGGCCTGCTGAACTCGATCGCGCAGCAGGAAGGCCTGGGGATCGGCGAGCTGGCGGCGCAGGAGAAGCTGCGCGGACCGACGATAACCGCCCACATCAACCAGATGGAGGCCGAGGGCTGGGTCGAGCGCCGGCCGTCAACCGACGACAAGCGCCGCGTCGGCCTGTTCATCACGCGCACCGGCCGCGCGATGATGGCCGCGGCGCAACAGCGCCGGGTCGACTGGCTGGCGACGCGGCTGGCCGACCTGCCGGCCGAAGGACGGCGCGCCGTGGCGGCGGCGCTGGAGCCCCTGGAGGCGCTGTGCCATGACTGAGCCGGCCCGCCGCCCTTCTGCTTCCGACGACGCGCCCGACCGCCGCCCCGAGGCCGAGATCGCCGCTGCCGTCGCGGCCAACGATCCCGGTCCGGCGCATGAGCCGACGCATCGCGAGATCCGCACCGTCTATATCGGCCTGATGATCGTGATGGCGCTCAGCGCCATCGACCAGAGCATCGTGGCCACGGCGCTGCCGCGCATCCTCAGCGACCTGGGCGGCGTGGCGCATATCTCCTGGGTGGTGACGGCCTACGTGCTGGCGACGACCACCACCATGCCGCTCTACGGCAAGCTGTCGGACCAGTACGGCCGCAAGCCGCTGCTCTACGGCGCCGTCGGCCTGTTCCTGCTGGGCTCCATCCTCAGCGGCTGCGCCCAGAGCATGACCCAGCTCATCCTGTTCCGCGCCGTGCAGGGCCTGGGCGCCGGCGGGCTGCTGCCGCTGGCGCAGATCATCGTCGCCGACCTGGTGCCGCCGCGGCAGCGCGGCCGCTACCAGGGCTGGATCGGCGCCGTGTTCGCGTTCTGCAGCGTGCTGGGTCCGGTGGTCGGCGGCATCATCACCGACACGCTGTCGTGGCACTGGATCTTCTTCTTCAACCTGCCGATCGGCATCGGCGCCCTGGTGGTGATCGCCATCACCTTGCGCTCATCGCGCGCCGGCGTGCCCGGCAGCCGGACCGACTATCTCGGCGCCCTGCTGCTGTCGGGCGCGACGGCCTGCTTCCTGTTCACGCTCACCCTGGGCGGCACCCAGCTGCCCTGGGATTCCATCGAGCTCCTGGGCCTGGCGATCGGCGCCGTGGTGCTGGCGGTGCTGTTCGTGCTGCGCGAGCGGGTCGCGCCCGAGCCGATCCTGCCGCTGCACCTTTTCAAGGAGCGCGTCTACAGCCTGGGCAGCCTGGTGCTGGCGCTGACCTTCATGGCGCTGCTGGGCTCGAGCACGTTCTTCCCGTTGTTCTTCCAGGTCGTGATGGGGTTGTCGCCCTCGAGCTCCGGCCTGCTGATCGCGCCGCTGGCGGTCGGCACCTTCATCTCGGCGCGCATCAATGGCCGCCTGCTGCTGGCCCATGGCCGCTACAAGCCGGCGCAGATCCGCGGGCTCGCCATGGCGGTGGCCGGCTTTGCCTGGCTGGCCTGGGCGTCATGGACCGACCAGCCGCTGGTCGTCCTGGAGCCCGCCATCCTTTTGCTGGGCCTGGGCCTGGGCTTCGTGACGCCCAACATGAATGTCGCGATCCAGAACGCGGCGCCGCCGGCCGACATGGGCGCGGCGACGGCTTCGGCCAGCTACTTCCGCTCGCTGGGCGGCGTCGTCGGCGTCGCCGGCTCGGGCGCCATACTCACCAACCACCTGCACAACGCCCTGGCGTCGGGGGCCTTCGCCGGCGTGCTCAAGCCGGAGATGCTGCTGAGGGGCGGCGCGCAGGAGATCGCCGCCCTGCCCCCGGCTGCCCATGACGCGGTAGCCGCGATCTACCGCCACGGCATCGCGACGACGTTCGTGGTTGGGGTCGCCGTGGCGGCGCTCGCGCTCACCACCTTGCTGTTCCTGCCCGAGCGCAAGCTGCGCACAACGCACCGGTGAGGCCGGCGCTACAGGTTCGCCAGTCGCCGCACAAAGGCATCGACGCTTTCCGTGTAGCTTCCGGGCAGACCAAGCGCCTTGTTGATCTCGCCATGGCGGAGCGCAACGGGCAGGACGTCCGCGCGCCCGCCGAGGCCGGTGACCTTGGCAGCGAAAGCCCGCGCCTGCGGGCAGGCATTCGCGCGCATGCTCGAGCATACGAGCAATATCGGCGACGGCGGCATCGCCAGGCGATGGATCGGCGAGGCGCGGCGCCAGCCGTCCGGATCGGCCCCGAACGCCCGGTCATATAGCGGGTGGTGCGGGCTCTTCATGAGCTCGACGACATCCAAGGCAGCGCTGTCGAGAGCGATCGTCCCCCGCCACGGGACGACACCGCGGCGGGCGGCGATGGACGGGTCCGCCGCAAGCAATGTCACGAGATGGGCACCGGAGGAGTGGCCCATGAGGATGAAGCGTGCCGGGTCGCCGCCCCAGGACGGCACGCGGGCCTGGGCCGCGGCGAGCGCAGCAGCCACGTCGTCCGACTGCCCGAGCGGATCGGCCCTGGGCAGCAGGCGATAGTTGGCCGAGATGAGGACAAAGCCCGCGGGCAGCCAGTGCGCAACCTTGTTTGCGACGACGCTGGCCGCCGCTTTATCGCCGACAGCCCACCCGCCGCCATGGACCATGAAGATCACGGGCGCGCGCTGCGGCTGCGCCGGCAGGTAGACGTCCATTCGCTGCGCCGGATCGGACCCATAGGCGACGTCACGCATGACGCGAGCTCCCGGCGGCAATGCGATCGGCCCGCCGGACCCGCCATCGTCTTCGAGCGCCACCCCCAGCCCGCCCTGGGCAGCGGCTCCCTGTGGGCCGGCGAGCAGCGCGAGCCCCAGGACGGCAATGATGTTGCGCCTCAAATGGCTGGCGATGGTTGCCGGCAGCGATTGCATGAGAATCTCCGACGCCTGCATCAACAGGCGAGTACGAAGCCGCGGCCGGGGCCATCCCTGCGTCGACGCGATGGACGGCCGACGCCCCTCGGCAACGTAGACGAATTCGCGCAATCGGCGGGTGCAACCCTGGTACAAAGGCGCATGCCGGAAACCCTGCTCCTCACCCGCGCCGAGGTAGCACGCCTGCTCGAGCCGGATGCGCTGCGCACGGCGCTGCATGAGGCCTTCATCGCCTATTCGCTCCGCCGCAGCGTGGCGGCGCAGCGCTTCGTCGTGCCGCTGCCGGCAGCAGCGCCGGCCGGCGCCAACGGCATGCTGCTGGCGCCGGGGCTGATCGACGGCATTCCAGCCTACAGCATCAAGGTCCACGCCAAGTTCCCGGCGCAGAAGCCGGCCATCACGGGCGTGCTGGCGCTGCATGACCTGCAGACCGGCCACCTGCTGGCGCTGATGGAGTCGTCGCACCTGACGGCAATGCGCACCGGCGTCGCCGGCGCGCTCGGCACCGATGCGCTGGCCCGCCCCGACGCCGGCATCGTCGCCATTGTCGGCGCCGGCGCCCAAGGCGAGCTGCAGCTGCGCGCGCTGGCCGGCGTCCGCCGGCTCGAGCGCGCGGTGGTGCACGACACCTACCACGCTGCGGCCGTCGCGTTCTGCGCCAAGCTCGGCCCCGAGCTGGACCTCCCGATGCGCGCCGAGCCGGAACTGCGCCGGGCGGTGCAGGCTGCGGACATCGTCATCGCCGCCACCTGGTCCACCACTCCCTTCATCGACGCCGCGATGCTGCGGCCGGGCACCCATGTCACGACCCTGGGCCCCGACCAGCCGGGCAAGGCCGAGCTCGCCGCCGACGCGATCCAGGCGGGCCTGTTCGTCTGCGACGACCCTGCGCTCGCGCTGTCGATGGGCGCCTTGGGCGGCGTCGGCCTGGGACCGGAAGCGATCCATGCCGAGCTGGGCCAGGTGCTGGCCGGCACCCGGCCCGGCCGGACAGAGGCGTCACAGATCACGATCTTCGGCAGCGTCGGGCTGGCATTCCAGGATCTCGCGGCCGGCTGGCTGGTCTACCAGCGCGCCCGCGCCGAAGGCCTGGAACGCACGATCAATTTTCTAACTTAGAAAGTTAAATATAGCCAATATCAATTTGAAAATCATGGATTTTTATCTTATTTCAGACTTCTTACCATATTGGTTCAAATTCTATCTTTCTATGCGCGTCCCCATGGGGTAAATGTATTGCATATTTTCAGGTTACCGCATGGTGCCTGGTCGATTTTAAAGCGTGTGATTTTAATCATCGATGGGGGCCTATAGTGCGCCGGCATATCGTAGTCGTGGCCGATGACGACTTGGCCCGTCGCCAGGAAACAGTGGCAGCGTTGCAGGCCAGCAATATCGAAGCCTATCCGCCGCCGCCGGATGACAAGACACCCGAAAAGCCGGTCATGGACCTGATCCGCGAGCTGCGGCCGCGCATCGTGGTGTGCCGGCCGAGCGCGGCCGGGGTGTCGATGTTCTACCCGCTGCGCAGCCTGAAAGAGCCGCCGATGGTCATCGTGCTGTCGAGCAGCGCGTCGGCCAAGGATGAGGTGCACTACATCGATCGCCTGATCATCGCCTCGATCCGCGCCCCGGTGCGGATGGCTGCGCTGTGCCAGTTCATCCGCACGGCGCTCACCATCAACGCCCGCCTCGACGACCCCGAGGACCAGTCGACAGCCGAGATCGTGATCCACCCCGCGGTCGGACGTTTCACCGACCCCATCCTGCGCATGGCGCGCCCGCGCACCGAGCCGGCAGCGTAGGAACACGAGACAGCGACGCCGCCTTTTCCTTCTCTCGACACCAGCCGGGCGCTGCGGCAGGTTCGGACGGCTCGAACCGAATCTGACCGATGCCCCTGCCCTTGCTGATCCGCGACTCGCGCGACACCGACATTCCCATCATCACCGGCATCTATGGCCATCATGTGCGCCATGGCCTGGCCTCGTTCGAGGAAGAGGCGCCATCGCTCGGCGAGATGGGACGCCGCCGTGCCGACATGCTGGATAAGGGCTATCCCTACATCGTGGCCGAGCGGCACGGACGGGTTGTCGGCTACGCCTATGCCGCCGCCTACCGCTTGCGGCCGGCCTACCGCTTCGCCGTCGAGAACTCGATCTATATCGACCAGGCCGACCGCGGCGGCGGCATCGGCTCGGCCCTGCTGCCGGCGCTGATCGAGCGCTGCGCGGCCCGCGGATACCGCCAGATGATCGCCGTCATCGGCGACAGCGCCAATGCCGCCTCGATCGCCCTGCACGCCAAGTTCGGCTTCCGGACCGTGGGCACGTTCACATCGATCGGCTGGAAGCACGGCCGCTGGGTCGACAGCGTGCTGATGCAGCGCGCCCTGGGCGACGGCGATGCCTCGGCGCCGCCGGAACGGCCTGACCGTTGAGCATGCCCGGAGCGGGGGCGTCTCGCCCATAGGCGCTGACTTTGACGCACGATTGCGCGGACGGACCGCGCGGCTCCTGCCGCGCTCTTCGTCTTGTCGCGGCAATACCATGAGCGCGCCGGGAGGCGCGCGGTCCGGCACACGTCGCCGTAGGTCAAAATTCAGACCTATAGGCGAGACGTCCGCGCCGCGGGCTCATGTCGTGGCGCGTTCGATGAGCTGCACGCCAAGATCGATGCGCTGGGCGCCGCCGCGCCGGCCGGCAATGGCGTCGAGCAGCAGGTCGGCGGCCCGGCGGCCGATCTCCAGGCCGCTGATGCGCACGGTGGTCAACGGCGGCACCATCTCGCGGGCCAGATCCTGGTCGCCGAGGCCGGCGATCGCCAGCCGCCCCGGCACCGCGATGCCGCGGCGCTGGCACTCCAGCAGCGCGCCGATGGCCAGCACGTCGGTCGAGAAGAACAACGCGTCGGTCGGCCCGCCCTCGTCCAGGACCCGGCACAAGGCGTCGCGGCCATGCCCCAGCGTGCCGGGGCTGGGCACCGTGACCGCCGGCAGCGGCGTCATGCCGGCGGCGCGCAAGGCGGCATCGAACCCGGCCTGCCGCGCCTTCGAGCGCGCGTCGGCACCGCCCACGAAGCGGACATGGCGATAGCCGCGCGCGACGAAATGCTCGGCCACGACACGGCCGGCGGCCGCGTTCGAGAAGCCGACCACATGGTCGATCGGCCGCCGAACCATCTCCCAGGTCTGCACGATCGGGATCTTCGCCGCCGCCAGCAGCCGGCCGGTCGCGGCCGATAGCGGCGCGCCCACCAGCATCAGCGCGTCAGGCCGCCGCCCCAGCATCGCCGTCACCAGGCTGCGCTCGCGTCCGGCATCGTAGCCGGTCTGGCCCAGCAGGATCGTGTAGCCCTCGCCTTCCAGCCGGTCCGACAGGCCCTGGACCGTGTCGGCGAAGATCGAGTTCGCAATCGTCGGCACCACGGCCGCGATGATCCGGCTGCGGCTGCCCGCCAGCGCCCCCGCGGTCAGGTTCGGCACGTAGCCGATCCGGCGCACAGCCTCCATCACGGCCTGCCGGGTCGGCGCCGCCACGGCATCGGGCGTGTTCAGCACCCGGCTGACGGTGACCAGGGACACGCCGGCCAGCCGTGCCACGTCTTCCATGCGCGGGCGCCCGGTGGGCACAGCCCGCGTTCGGGTTTTCGGTTTCATGGCGCCACTCAAGCACGACCACCGATCGCCAGACAGTGGGCAGCATGGCGCAGCTTGACAATGAAAGCGCTTCCACCGACCATGGAAGCGCTTTCATAGGAACGGCCATGATTTCGCAGCACGACATCGAGATCTATCGGCGTGACGGCTATCTCGTCGTCCCCGATGTCCTGAACACCGGCGAGCTGCGCGCGCTGCAGGCGGTGATCGACGACTGGATCGCGCGCGCCGCGTCAGTTGACCGGCACGACGATGTCTACGACCTGGAGCCGTCGCACACCCGGGCGCAGCCGCGCGTGCGGCGCATCAAGACGCCGCACAAGATCGACCGGCGCTTCAACGACCTGGTGCGCCACCCCAACGTGGTGGCGATCCTGTCGCGGCTGATCGGCCCCGACCTGCGGCTGCACGGCTCGAAGCTGAACATGAAGGCGCCGCGCTATGGCTCGCCGGTCGAGTGGCATCAGGATTGGGCCTTCTACCCGCACACCAACGACGACATCCTGGCGATCGGCGTGATGCTCGACGACATGGAGCTCAGCAACGGTCCGCTGCTGGTGGTGCCGGGCTCGCATAAGGGTCCCATCTTCGACCACCACGCCGGCGGCGCCTTCTGCGGCGCCATCGCCCCCGAGGCGATCGCCGACGAAGCCCGCCGCGCCGTGCCGCTGACGGGCCGGGCCGGATCCATGTCGTTCCATCACGTGCGGCTGCTGCATGGATCGGCGCTCAACACGTCGAACCGGCGGCGCCAGCTTCTGCTCTACGAGGTCGCCGCTGCCGATGCCTGGCCGCTGATGGGCGTCGCCAACCTGGCGGAGTTCGACAGCCGCATGGTCGCGGGCGAGCGCACGATCACGCCGCGCGTGACGCCCGTGCCGGTGCGCATGCCGCTGCCGCCGGCCGCGCACCAGGGCTCGATCTACGAGAACCAGACCGGCAGCCGGCAGCGCTTCTTCGCCACCGCCGAGGCGGTGGGCTGAAAATATTCTCGCTTGCTCGGACCGCGCGCCTCCTGGCGCGCATCGGCGCGTGAGCGCCGATCTTCGATTTCCGCTCCGCTGCGAGCGAAATGCGGGCCGGGAGGCCCGCGTTCCGAAACAACCAACGACAATGCACAAAAGGAGGAAACGGATGGCAATGGCAACCGCTGGGGCCGCCGGCATGGCCGCGGGCCAGAGCCGGACCCGGGTGATCCTGGCTTCGGCGATCGGCTCGGCGCTGGAGTGGTACGACTTCTTCATCTACGGCATGGCCGCGGCGCTGGTCTTCGGCGAGCTGTTCTTCCCCAGGAGCGACCCCACCGTGGGCACGCTGCTGGCGTTCGCGACCTTCGGCGTCGGGTTCTTCGCGCGGCCGGTAGGCGGCCTCGTCTTCGGCCATTTCGGCGACAAGATCGGCCGCAAGCCGATGCTGGTGATCACGCTGCTGCTGGTGGGCTTCGGCACCATGCTGATCGGCTTCCTGCCGACCTATGAGCAGGTCGGCATCTGGGCGCCGATCCTGCTGATCGTCCTGCGGCTGATCCAGGGCTTCGGCGCCGGCGCCGAGTACGGTGGCGCCGTGATCCTGCTGGTCGAGAGCGCGCCACACGGCAAGCGCGGCTTCTGGGGCAGCTGGGCGCCGATCGGGGTCAGCGTCGGCAACCTGCTGGCGGCCGGCGTCTTCTATCTCGTGTCGGAGCTGCCGCGCGAGCAGCTGCTGAGCTGGGGCTGGCGTGTCCCCTTCCTGGTCAGCATCGTGCTGATCGTGGTCGGCCTCTACATCCGCTCGAACATCATGGAGACGCCGGTCTTCACCGAGGCGGTGGCCAAGCGCAAGCCCGAGAAGGCGCCGGTATGGCAGGCCATCAGCCGCCAGCCCCGCAACTTCTTCGTGCTGGTCGGGGCCCGCATCGCCGAGAACGGCCTTGGCTATCTCATCCCCGTGTTCGGCCTGAACTATGTCGTGAACACGCTGGGCGTGCCGCGCTCCACGGCGCTGACCGCGCTGATGGTGGCTTTCGGCGTCGAGCTGGTGGCCCTGCTCGCCTTCTCGATGCTGTCGGACCGCATCGGGCGGCGGCCGGTCTACATCTTCGGGGCGCTGTTCTCGGCGGCGCTGGCCTTCCCGTTCTTCTGGCTGGTCGGCACCAAGGAGGCGTACCTCATCGCCATCGCCTTCATCCTGGCGCGCGCGGTCGGCACCGCGGCGATGTTCGGGCCGCAGGCAGCCTACTTCGCCGAGCTGTTCGGCCCCAAGCGGCGCTTCAGCGGCTTCGCCTTCGCGCGCGAGCTGGGGTCGATCATCGCCGGCGGCCCGGCACCGTTCCTCGCCGCCTATTTCGTGCTGCTGGCCGGCGGACAGACCTGGGCCGTGTCGCTGTACATGATCGTGCTGTCGCTGATCACCGCAATCGCCGTCTGGATGGGACCGGAGACCTATCGCGACGACATCAGCCAGGACGCGTCGGCGCGGTAGCGCCTTGCTTCGGACCGCGCACGTCCACGCGCGCATCGGCGCGGCGCGCCGACAAATGTCGCCCTACGCTTTCGCTTCGGGCGAATGAGGGCGCTCCGGGCGAATGCGGGCGTGGACGCCCGCGGTCCAAAGACAGGCTTCAGCGCCGCAGCGCCCGCGCGGCGTCGATCAGGACGCCGGCGCGGCGCGTGACGTCGGCGGCGGTGGCGCCCGGCTTGTAGAGCGCCGAGCCGATGCCGAAGCCGTCGGCGCCGGCCGCCCAATAGGCCGGCATGGTCGCCTCGCTGACGCCGCCAACCGGGACCATCAGCACGTCGCGAGGAAAGACGGCGCGCAGCGCCTTGAGCACCGCGGGCGTCAGCATCTCGCCGGGAAACAGCTTGAGCGCCTCGGCGCCGGCCGCCAGGGCGGCGAAGCCTTCGGTCGGCGTCGCGACGCCGGGCGCGCAGACGAGGCCGCGCGCCCGGGCGTGGCGCACCACGGCCAGATCGGCATGCGGCATCACGATCAGCCGGCCGCCGGCCGCCGCCACCTGATCGACCTCGGCGGTGGTCATGACGGTGCCCGCCCCGACCAGGGCGGTCGGATGCGCCGCCGCCAGCCGCCGGATGCTGTCGATGGGTTGCGGCGAGTTCAGCGGCACCTCGAGCACGGTGAACCCGGCACCGACCAGCGCCGCGCCGATGGCCGGCGCCTCGGCCGGAGTGAGGCCGCGCAGGATGGCGATCAGCGGACAGGCGGCGAGCGCCGTGCGCAGGTCGGGGCTCGCAGGCAGTGGCGTGGCGGCGGTCATGCGCCGATCATGCCCGCGGCACGCGCCAGAAGCCACAGGCCGCGCGGCGTCACATCGGCATCGGCGCTGCGCGCGGCGATGCCGGCCATGGCGAGCACGTGCGCGTAGCGCTGGCACAGCACCGCATCGCCGATCAGCGTGGCGCCGGACACGCCCTCGCCTGCCCGCCCGGCCTCGCGCGCGGCGCGGACCTCCGACCCGATCAGCAGGCCCGAGAGGAAGCTGGGCGCCGCCTGCGGCGCGAGCCGGCCGAACAAGCCACGCGTGCGCACGCCGAACAGGCGGCGCAGCAGCTCATGGCCATTGTCGAGCCCATCCCGGGCGCCGGCGTCGAAGGCGGCAGGATCGTGCCCCATCGATCCGTCCGCCGGCATCATGCGGCCCAGGATCGAGTGCGCGCGCAGCACCGCGAACAGCTCGCCGGTCATGCATGTGGCAAACGCAACGATGCGGCCAGCCTCGACCCGCGCCCACTTGCTGTGCGTGCCCGGCAGGATGAACAGGCCATCCTTCTCACCGGCTTGCTGCGCGCCGAAGATCTGCGTCTCTTCGCCGCGCATGACGTCGATCATCGCATCGGGCGCCTGCCACGACAGGCCGGGCACGATCGTGAGCACGGCATCCCGCACGCCGACCACGATGCAGCGGCCGCTGAGATCGGCAAAGCCGGCGGGGCATGCCACGTAGGGCGCCTCGGCCCAGCCCTGACGGCTGCCGATCATGCCGGCGGCCAGCGCCGGCAGCGCCGGCCACTGGGCCCGCCATTCGGCCGTAAACGCGCGGTAGGCGGCATCGAAACCGCCGTCAGGCACGGCCATAATGCCCTGCGCGCCGGCGCGTCGGTCGAGCACCGTGCCGTCAGGCGCCAGCAGCCAGCCACGCAGCGCGCTGGTGCCCCAGTCGATGGCGATCAGCGCGGCGCTCGCCGAGGCGGTCCTGGTGTTGTCGCCGGCAGTCATGCAAGCTCCTGTTGCCGTGTCGGCTCCAACCATGGCCGCAGCGGCATCGCGGCGACAAGCGCCACGCCGAGCTGCCGGCCGCGCGATGCTAGACTCGGAGCCATGGTCTGCGGCACTTTGCGCCCCGATACCGGCGGAGCGTGGGGGTTGGCATGGCCAAAGGTAAAAGCAGGAAAACCGCCGTGAAGAAAAAATCAGCCACTCGCGGCAAGACGGCGCGCGCCAAGGCACCCAAGCCTCCGACGGCCGCGCGGACACGGGCGGCGACCAAATCCCCGACCGCCCGGCGTCCAGCCGACAAGCCCAAGGTCAAGGTCAAGGTCAAGGTCAAGGTCAAGGCCAAGCGCGCCACCCGCCGGGCGACGGCAAAGCCGGCGCGCACGGCACCGCAGATATCCTGGGGCGCGATGGTCGATTCGCTCAACGCGCGGGTCGCCATGCACGCGGTGTCGATCCCCGATGTGCTGGCGCGGCAGATGGCGTCGGCCACGGTGCTGCCGCCGCCGCTGGTACGCGCCGCCAATGTCGAGGCCGGCGCCCCCGATGCGCAGCGCGCCGCCCGGTTCCTGTCCATGGCGCGTGCCTGCGTGACCGACCTGCATGGCGACCGGCCGCAAGCGGCGCGCGAGAACGTGGCGCGCTTCCTGCTGCACTTGGCCTGGCACGGCAGCCGGCTGCGCTACCGCCGTCAGGGCGCGCGGGACATGCAGGACGGCGCCGGTCCGGGACGCGGCATCGTGCCGTTCGAGGCCCACCGCGCCAAGGACGCCCTTATGCGCCTGACGCGCGCCGCTGCCGACCGGGTCACCCATCGGCTGGGCGATATCGCCGGGCTGGGATGGCCCGGACTGGTGCGCTGCGCCTATTCGCTGCCCGACTGGGGCCCGGGCGGACGCGGCGCCGCCTTCCCCGACGGGCACCTGCTGGAGAACCTGCTGGAGCGCAACGACCAGTTCAGCCTCTACCTGGCGCGTGCCGCGCTGCTGCTGATCCCGCCGGCCGTGCCGATCGGCAACAACAACCATGCCGAATACTGGCACTCGTTCTGGCAGATCACGACACCCGATCCGGATGCGGCACGGCTCGCCTTCCGGCGCGACGCCGACGCCGTCGACGCGCTGATCGACGGGTAGCGTCTTCACCTCTCCCGCAGGCGGGAGAGGTCGGCGCGCGAAGCGCGACGGGTGAGGGCCTCACGCACGGCACCTCGTCCTTAACCCCTCACCTTCCCATCGTGCTTCGCACGATGGGCCCCTTCCTCTCCCGCAAAGCGGGAGAGGAGCAGGAGGCCTATTCCGCCGGCCTGGGCGCCGCGGCCTGCGCCACGGCGCGCTCGTCGGGCAGGAAGGACAATGCCACCAGCGCCACGGCGGCGACGCCGGCCAGCATCATCAGCAGGGTTGGAAAGCCGGCGGCCTTCACCGACGGGCCGATCAGGGCGACGACGATCGAGCTGATGCCGAAGCCGATCGCCAGCCGCACGCCTGTCACGCGCGAGCGCAGCCGGTCGTCGATGTAGCGCACGATCATGGCGTCGGTGAACGGGATGGCGCCGAAGACGAAGACCATGAAGGCGATCACGGTGGCCAGCAGCGCCCAGCCCGTGGCATGGGCCGCGAGCATGAACAGCGGGATCTGGCACAGGATGATCGGCAGGTAGATCCACTTCAGGGGATAGCGGTCGATCAGCGCGCCGACCACGAGCTGGGCCAGCGACGCGATCGCGAACACCGCCAGCAGCGCCACGCCCAGCGCCGTCGGGTTCTCGGCGAGCTCCTTGATGCCCGACTTGAGGAACTCGCCGTTGCTGTTGGTGGTGAAGTTGAAGACGATGCTGCCGGTGATGGCTGTTATGGTCATGATCAGGAACACCCGCGCCATGACCGAGGGCGGCAGCTCCAGGATCTTGGCCTTGCGCCGCGCCGGCGCCTCCTCCTCCCGCGGCACCACGACCGCGAAGGCGACCGCTGCCAGCAGGCAGATCACGCCGGGCACGACATAGGCCGTCTGCCAGCCGAAGCGCGTCGCCAGCCATACCGACACGCTGGCGCCCAGCGCGACCCCGAGATTGCCGACGAGGCCGTTGACCCCGATGGTGAAGCCCGGCTTCTTGGCCTTCTGCACCAGCATCGGGATGCCGACGGGATGGTAGATCGAGGCGAAGGCGCCCATCAGGGTCAGCGCCACGCCGATCTGCCACTTGTCCTGGCACAGCGCGATCAGCAGGCTGGAGACCCCCATGCCGGCGAAGAAGACGATCATCATGCTGCGCCGGCCCCACTGGTCGCCCAGCTTGCCCGACACGATCGAGCCGGCGCCGAACATGAACGAGGCGCCGAACGCATAGGGCGTCAGCTCCTTCCAGTCGGTGCCCCAGACGCCAGCCAGCACGCTCACCGTGTAGAGGAAGATCACCAGCACCCAGTGATCCATGGCGTGGCCGAGATTGAGCAGCAGCGCGGTCGGACTGGTGTTACGCATTGCCTCCTCCGGGCGCGGCGCCGGGGTCTGCCGCGACTCGCTCGCAGCAGACTGTAGGCTGCCGCCGCTTGTCGCGCATGCTACAAAGCGACAATGATTGTCGCAAATCGGACAGCACGGCACGATGGCGCGCGCCCTCACCCCTGCCCCGGCCAGATCCATCGATCCGCTCGACTACCAGTCGCTGCCGCGGCCGGTGGCGGCCATGGCCAAGGAGTTCGCCGACGGCCACCATATCGCGCCCCACAGCCATCAGCGGGCGCAGCTCATCTTCGCCGCGCGCGGCGTGATGACGATCGCGACGGGCCACGGCGCCTGGGTGGTGCCGCCGCAGCGGGCGCTATGGATGCCGGCGGGCATGGTGCACGAGATTCGCATGGCCGGCGCGGTCTCGATGCGCACGCTCTATGTCGATCCGCGGGCCCGCGGCGGGCGCCTGCCGGCCACGATCCGCGTCATCGCCGTCTCGGCGCTGCTGCGCGAGCTGGTCCTGCGCGCCTGCGCGCTGCCCGTGCTCTACGACGAGACCGCTTCCGGCGGCCATGTGATGGCGCTGATCCTCGAGGAGATCGCCGCCCTGCCCTCGCTGGCGCTCGACCTGCCGATGCCGCGCGACGCGCGCCTGCAGGCGATGTGCCGGCACCTGCAGGCCGATCCCGGCGATGCCCGCACGCTCGACGACTGGGCGCGCGAGGCCGGCGCCAGCGCCCGCACGCTGGCCCGCCTGTTCCAGCGCGAGACGACCCTGAGCTTCGCCGACTGGCGCCAGCAGGCGCGCCTGCTGGCCGCCATGGCACGGCTGGCGGAAGGCCAGGCCATCACCCGCATCGCGCTCGATCTGGGCTATGAGTCGCCCTCGGCCTTCGCGGCCATGTTCAAGCGCGCGCTGGGCACCCCGCCCAGCCGCTACTTCCGGCGCTCGCACGATGAAGCTTCTCTACCAGACGCATTCACCCTATGCCCGCAAGGTGCTGGTGCTGGCGCATGAAGCCGGCATTGCCGACAGGCTCCAGGTCGTGCATCACGAGACCAGCCCGACCCGGCGCAACGAAACGGTGCACGCCGCCAATCCGCTGGGCAAGGTCCCGGTGCTGATCTGCGACGACGGGCTTGCGCTGTTCGATTCGACCGTGATCTGCGAGTACCTCGACAGCCTGCACGACGGACCGCGCCTCATCCCGGCTGAGGGCCGGGCGCGCTTCCTGGCGCTTCGACTGCAGGCGATCGCCCACGGGATCCTCGACGCCGGCATCGCGGTGCGCTGGGATGCCGAGAGGCGGCCTGTGGCCCTTCGTTGGCAATCAATGGCCCAGGCGCAGACCGGCAAGCTGCTGGCGGCCTACGCCTTCCTGGAGCGCGAGGTCGACCTCGGCGGGCCGGTTGACCTCGGTCAGATCGCCTTGGCGACCGCCCTGACCTGGATCGACTTTCGCGATCTTCCGGCGCCCGACCAGGAGCACCCGCGGTTGCGCGCGTGGTGCGACGGCTTCGCCCGGCGACCGTCCATGACGGCCACCGCCTACGCTGGCGCAACGCAGGACTGACGGCTGCCACAGTGGCGGGGGCGCCACGCCGGATCATGCCGGCTGGAAGCTGGCGCTCCCCCTCTCAGCCAGCCAGCCGCGCCGTGGCCTGCCGCAGGCGGGCAGCGACCGAGAGCGCCTCCTCGCGCCGCTCGCGCTGCTCCTCGACGACCTCCTCGGGCGCCCGCGCCAGGAACTGCGCGTTGCCCAGCTTGGCGTCGATCTTCGACACCTCGCCCTCGAGCTTGCGGATCTCCTTGTCGAGCCGCGCGCGCTCGGCCGCCAGGTCGATCACGGCGCCGACCGGCAGGGCGTAGGTCGCCTCGCCGACCACCACCTGCAGCGAGCCGGAGGGCAGCGCGCCGTCGAGCTCGATGCCATTGATGCGCGCCAGAAGCTGCAGGGCGCTGCGATGCGCCTCGAGCCGCGCCTGCGTGGTGGCATCGGCGTCACGCACCACGAGCCTGAGCCTGGCGCCGGCCGGCACGTTCACCTCGGAGCGCGCCGAGCGGATGTCGGTGATCAGCTTCACCAGCCAGCCCATCTCGCTGCCGGCCGCCTCGTCCAATGCCGCCGTCCCGGGCCAGGGCTGGCCGATCAGCGCGCCGCTTTCGGCACGGTGGCCCAGCGTGTCCCAGATCTCCTCGGTAATGAACGGCATGATCGGATGCAGCAGCTTCACCGTGTCGCGCAGCACGATGCCGGTGACGGCGCGGGTCTCGGCGATCGCCATCGCATCGGCGCCCTGGAAGATCGGCTTGGTGAACTCGACATACCAGTCGCACAGGGTGCCCCACACGAAGGCGTAGAGCGCGCTCGCGGCGTCGTTGAACCGGAACTCGGCGATCGCCTTGTCGACGGTGGCGGCGCAGCGCGCCAGCTCGCCGAGGATCCACCTGTTCACCGTCAGCGTCGCTGTGGCCGGATCGAAGCCGGCCGGGATCGCAACGCCGTTCATCTGGCTGAAGCGGGTGGCGTTCCACAGCTTGGTGGCGAAGTTACGGTAGCCTTCGACGCGCGCCGGCGCCAGCTTCATCGGCTGGCCCGGCCGCCCCTGCACGGCGATGGCGGCCAGCGTGAAGCGCAGCGCATCGGCGCCGTATTTGTCGATCAGGTCGAGCGGGTCGATGATGTTGCCCTTCGACTTGGACATCTTCTGGCCCTTCTCGTCCGTGATCAACCCGTGCAGGTAGACCGTGCGGAAAGGCACGTCCTTCATGAAATGCATGCCCATCATCATCATGCGGGCGACCCAGAAGAACAGGATGTCCCAGCCGGTCACCAGCACGTTGGTCGGGTAGTAGTGCTCGAGCTCCCTGGTCTGCTCGGGCCAGCCCAGGGTCGAGAACGGCCACAGGGCCGAGCTGAACCAGGTGTCGAGCACGTCGGGATCGCGCGTCAGCGGCACGTCCCGGCCGTGCCTGGCGCGGGCCGCGGCCTTGGCCTCCGCCTCGCTGAGCTCGACGAAGACGTTGCCCTGCGCATCGTACCAGGCGGGGATCTGGTGGCCCCACCACAGCTGGCGCGACACGCACCAGGGCTGGATGTCCTCCATCCAGCGGAAGAAGTCGTCCTTGCCGCGGGCCGGCACGAAGGCCACGTCGCCCTTGCGCACGGCCTCGATCGGCGCCTTGGCCAGCTCCTTGGCGTTCACGTACCACTGCTCGGTCAGGAACGGCTCGATCGGCACGCCGCCGCGATCGCCGTAGGGCACGCTGTGGGTGTGCGGCTCGATCTTCTCGATCAGGCCGGACGCTTCGAGCTCGGCCACCAGCCTCTTGCGCGCCTCGAAGCGGTCGAGCCCGTGATACGCCTGCACGACGCCGGCGGCGGCCTCGCTCGGCAGGCCCTCGAGGAAGTCGGCGTTGTCCCGCAGCAGCATCCGGGCGAACTTGTCCAGCACGCTGACCGCGCGCAGGTTGTGGCGGCGGCCGACCTCGAAATCGTTGAAGTCGTGCGCCGGCGTGATCTTCACCGCGCCAGATCCCTTCTCGGGATCGGAATAGGTATCGGCGACGATGGGCAGGCGCCGGCCGGCCACCGGCAGGACGGCGTGGCGGCCGATCAGATGCTTCCAGGTGGGATCGTCGGGGTGCACGGCGATCGCGGTATCACCCAGCATGGTCTCGGGCCGCGTCGTGGCCACGACGATGTAGCGGCCTTCGTCGCCCTCGATCGGGTAGCGGATGTACCACAGGCTGCCCTTGACCTCGTGCGACTCGACCTCCAGATCGGAGATCGCCGTCAGCATCTTGGGGTCCCAGTTGACCAGCCGCTTGTCCTTGTAGAGCAGGCCCTGCTTGTAGAGGTCGACGAACACCTTCAGCACGGCGTGCGAGAGGCCCTCGTCCATGGTGAAGCGCTCGCGCCGCCAATCGCACGACGCGCCCAGCCGGCGCAGCTGGCGGGTGATGGTGCCGCCCGATTCGGCCTTCCATTCCCAGACGCGGGCCAGGAACTCGTCGCGGCTCAGCAGCTTCTGATTGCCTTCCTTGGCGGCCTGCCCCAGCGCCAGCCCGATCCCCTTCGCCTCGAGCTGGCGCGTCACCACCATCTGGGTCGCGATGCCGGCGTGATCGGTGCCGGGCTGCCATAGCGCATCATCGCCCTTCATGCGCCGCCAGCGGATCAGCACGTCCTGCAGCGTGTTGTCGAGCGCATGCCCCAGATGCAGGCTGCCGGTGACGTTGGGCGGCGGAATGACGATGCAGTAAGGCGGCTTGCCCGACTCAGGCTTGCAGTCGAACGCGCCCGACTGCTCCCACTCGGCATAGCGGCGGGCTTCGATATCCTTGGGGTCGTAGGTCTTGTCCAGCATGTCGCATTCCACAAACGGAGCGGCCCTATAGCACAAATCCCCCCGGATCACGGTCTCTCACGTCGGCCTGCCGACTTTGCATCACAAGTGAGCAAATGCAATTGCATCATGCGGGCCGGCGCGGCGGCAATGCCTGGAGTGCTTATCGTGGAAGCGAACGCAGCACCGCTGGCCCGCGTGAGCGCGCGCCGAGCCCTGTCAATGCCGAACGCGCGCAGCGGCTTCGTTCGGCATCGCGGCGGGCGTCAGTGACCGATCCTCTCCTGCTGCTGCTGCTCCAGCGTGCGGCGCTCATCGGGAGCGCTGACCTGGTCGGTCGCCCCGCTGGTGACGCCGCAGGTGCCCTCCATCATGCGGCGCAGGAAGCCCGGCGTGATCGCCGTCGCGGCGTTGACCTCACCCTTGGGATTGTCGATCGGTCCGCGCAGCGAATAGTTGATGGCGAACATGCCGCGCCCCTCGCCCCCGGTCAGGATCCAGCCCAGCACCGGAACATTGGACAGGAAGGCGTTGAGCACGTAGGCCGGCGTCACGGCGCCGGCCAGGCAGATCTCATCGCGGTCGAACTGGTATGTGCCCTGAGCCGTGATGCCCACCGAATTGCCGCTGGTCCGGCCATCGCGGATGGTCATGCGGGCGCCGGCCTTGTCGATGCGGGCTTCGAGCTTGTCGAACACCTGGCCGGCATTGCCGGCCCTGCCGAGCTGCTCGATGACGTCGTTGAGCGTGCCGACATCGCGGTCGCGGGTCGGCGCCGTTTGCGCAAGCCGGAACTTCTTCATCTCGACGTTGATCGTCATCGGTGGATCGGCTTTGGAGTCGTCGAACTGCGCGGTTATGCCGAGCTCGCCGCCAACCAGGCCGTCGAGCCATCCGGCAGCGCGCAGGAGGCCACCGACGTCGGGCGACTTCACGTCCAGGTGGCGGCCGTTGCCTTGGGCCTTGAGCGTCAATTTCGTCGGCCCGGCAGAGCTGGCGGCAAGCTGAAGATCGGTCGTCAGCAGACGCTCGCCCTGACGCGTGAGGACACCCTTCACGGCCGGCAGGGCGCCTCGCTTCAGCAGGACTTGACCGATATCGAGCGAGATCGCCATGACCGGCCCGCTCAGCGGCTGGGCTGGCGCGTTGGGGTCGGGAGGCCGCGGCGCCTGCTTCTCGTCCTCCAGGAAGCGGGCGACGTCGAGCGCGGGACCGCGGGCATCTATGGCATAGCCGGTGTCGGTGCGGCGGACTTCGCCGCTGATATTGGTGCGCCCCAATGTCACGCGGCTGAGCGTGGCACGCTGAAATTGGCCGTCCGTGGCCCGCAGCTCGATCTTGCCGGCGACCGACAGGTCGCCCGCGCGCAGATCGAAGTCGGTGCTGGCCGGCACCGGCCCGCCGGCGAAGCGCGCGCTCGCCGTCAACTGGCCATCGCTCCCGACGGCCTTCTCCCACTTGATGTCGGGGATCTCCAGCCGGGTCGGCTTGAGGTCTGCCTTGATCGAGAGCTCGCTCGGCCCCGCCACCGGCACCTTGTAGACCAGCGGCGCCAGGATCACGCTGCCGGACATGTAGGGCTCCAATCCCGCCAGGCCGGCCTTGGCCAGGGTTGCCTGCGAGATCTGCCCCTTCACCTCGTAGCGGCGCCGGAAGGCCGGCTTGGGCCCGAACAGCTCGCGCCACTGCACGTCCAGCACCTGGCCCTCGACCTTGCCCTTGCCCGTCACCTTCAGCTCGCGGGCATCGACCTCCAGCCGCGCCGTCGCGTCGGTCAGGTTCAGGCCCAGGGCGGCGTTCTGCAGCGCGAAGCGCTCGATGTCGGCACCGGCCCAATAGCTGACGTCGCTCATGGCCACCGACTTCAGCAGCGGCAGCTTCAGGCGCAGCGTGACCGCCACATCGCCAGCCGTCCGCTTGGGGTTGAACAGCAGGTCCTTGGCCAGGCCGATCTTGGGATGCTCCAGGAAAGCCATCGTGTCGGGCACGCTGCTGCGGATCTGCAGCTCGATCTCGGTGCGATGGTTGTCGCCGCCCTCCAGCCCCAGGACATCGACCCGGCCGCCGGCGAGCTTGATGTTGCCGACGGCGCCCGAGGCGATATCGAAGCGCATCAGCGCGCCGTCGAAGCGCATCGTGCCCGACACGCCCCGCAGCGGCGGCATCGGGTCGAGGTAGCGCACCGTCAGCCCCTCGTAGCGCATCTGGGCCAGCGAGCGCTCGACCTTCAGGTTCTCCGGATGATCGAGGTTGCCGCCGACGGCGAAGTCGAGCGTGATGGCATTGACCATGCCGTCGGAGATGTTGGCCATGGTCCAGGCGCGGCCGCCGGCCGCCAGCGGCTCGAGCCAGAATTCGGCCAGCCGCGGCACCGGCACGTCCTTGAGCTCGGCACTGCCCTCGAAACGGAAATCGCGCTGCTTCAGCTCCAGCAGCCCGCGCAGGCTGGCCGTCGGGCCGTTGAAGCCGACACTGAATTCCTCCACCCGCACCCGGTTCTCGGCCGGCGTGAAGGAGAGCCGCAAGGTTGCCCGGTCGACGTCCCGGGCCGGGCTCAGGACGCCGGGAATGCCGATACGGCCAGGGCCACCACGCAGGTCGAGGTCGACGTTGCGGATCTCGCCCTTGCCCGATGCCGACACGCGGATCGCACCGTCCATCGGCATGTCGAGGTCGGCCAGCGGCGCCAGCTGCGGCGCCGCCGAGGCAAAGGCCGACAGCCGCAGGTTCTGGCCGCGCAGGCTGATATCGAGCTGCTCGCGCGAGCGGCCGTACAGGGCCGAGAGCTGGAACTCGGCGTTGTGCCCGCCGGCCTGGACGGTCAGCGCGCCCTGCATGCGCACGCCCGCCTCGTCCCGCACCATCAGCGCCCGGGCTGCCGGCGCGTCCCAGACGAAGCCGGTCGTCTTGTCGTCGACGCGCACATGGGCCGAGCTGATCCGGACCTGGTTCAGGCGGCCCAGCGGATGATTCACATCCGGTTCCTTCAGCAGCTGTTCCAGCAGGATGGGCAGGATCCGGGACGAGGATGCGTCGTCGTCCTGCGGCAGGAAGGTCTCGATCAGGCCTTCGCGGGTGATCACCACGTCCACCCGCACATTGTCGATGTCGATCTCCGTCGGCTGCAGGGCGCCGCCGATCAGGGCGTTGAAGCTGAGGTTGATCACCACGGCCGGCACCGTCGCCACCCGCATGCCCTTGGCATCGGTGGCGGCAATGTCGGCGAGCACCAGCTGCAGCGGCTCCTGCCATCCGCCCCAGACCAGCGACACCCGGCGCGCCTCCAGCGCCATGCGCCCTTCGGAGGTGTCGAACGTCCGGTTGGCGTAGGCGCGCGCGAAATGCAGCTCCAGCGGCCCCATCGACAGACGCCACAGCAGCAGCACCGCGATCACGGCGGCGCCGACCACCGCCGCCCCTACCCACCGCAGCAGGCGAATCGTGAAACGAACGTGCGTCATACCTTCATGCGAACCTTGACGCAGCGCGCCCGGGGCGCCCACGGTGGCCAAAACACAGACACCATAGACCGTCTACCCTCCCGATGACATTCCCTTGGCCGATCGCCGCCCTTCCACGCCCACATAACGACGACCGCCGGCGGACCTACCGCGAGCGCTGGCGCGAGCGCAGCGATGCCGGGGTCGTTCGCGAAATGGAGGCTGACAGCGCGGGCGCCGCCCTGCTCGACACGGTGTTCGGCAATAGTCCGTTTCTGTCGGAGCAGGTGCTAAACGACCCGGCCTTCACGGCTCTTTTATGGCGCCAGGGCCCGGACGCCGCGATCGCCGCCGCGCTGGACGCCATCGCCGCGCCGTCCAGCGACACCATGTCGCTGAGGGCCAGCCTGCGCCGCGCCAAGCGCCGGGTCGCGCTGGTCACCGCGGTCGCCGACATCGCCAGCATCTGGCCCCTGGCCCGTGTCACGCAGACCCTGTCGGGCTTCGCCGAGCAGGCGCTGCGCCTGGCGGCGGACCGCGCCCTGCTCGACCTCGACGCCCTGGGCCAGCTGCGGCTGGGCGGCGATCCGGCAGCGGCCGGGCTGACCGTGCTTGGCATGGGCAAGCTCGGCGCCGGCGAGCTGAACTATTCGAGCGATATCGACCTGATCGTGCTCTACGACCGCGAGCTGCCGGCGGTCGCCGGCGACGACGGGCTGGGCGCCAAGATGGTGCGCGCGACCCGGGCGCTGGTGGGCACCATGGGCGAGATCACGGCCGACGGCTACGTCTTCCGCACCGACCTGCGGCTGCGGCCCGACCCGGGATCGACGCCGCTGGCGATCTCGACCATCGCCGCCGAGACCTACTACGAGAGCGTCGGCCAGAACTGGGAGCGCGCGGCGATGATCAAGGCGCGGCCGGTGGCCGGCAACATCGCGGTCGGCGACGCCTTCCTGCGCATCCTGCGGCCCTATGTCTGGCGCAAGCACCTCGATTTCGCCGCCATCCACGACATCCATTCCATCAAGCGGCAGATCGACGCCCATCGCGGCACCGGCGCCGTCAGGATCGCGGGCCACAACGTGAAGCTGGGCCGCGGCGGCATCCGCGAGATCGAGTTCTTCGTGCAGACGCAGCAGCTGATCTATGGCGGCCGCACTGCCGCGCTGCGTGTGCGCGGCACCATCGAGGGGTTGCATGCGCTGGCCGCCGCCGGCCTGATCGAGCACAAGGTCGCGCACGAGCTGGCCGACTGCTACGGCTTCCTGCGCCGCGTCGAGCACCGCCTGCAGATGGTCGACGACAAGCAGACGCATGTCCTGCCGGCCGACGACGCCGGCTTCGCCGCCATCGCCGCCTTCATGGGCTACGACGGCCCCGAGGCCTTCGCCTTTGAGCTGCTGCGCACCTTCCGCACCGTCGAGGGCCACTACGCCCAGCTGTTCGAGGACGCCCCGAGCCTGGCGGCCCCCGGCGCCGGCAACCTGGTGTTCACCGGCACCGACGCCGATCCCGAGACGCTCACGACCTTGACCGATCTCGGGTTCCGGCAGACCAGCGTGGCCTGGGAGATCATCAGCCGCTGGCACCATGGGCGCTACCGCGCCACCCAGACCGCCCGCGCGCGCGAGCTGCTGACCGAGCTCAAGCCGGCCTTGCTCAAGGCGCTGGCCGCCACCGTCGACCCCGACCAGGCCCTGCTGCGCTTCGACACGCTGCTGGCCAATCTGCCGGCCGGCGTGCAGCTGTTCTCGCTCTTCAAGCTGAACCCGTCGCTGCTGGACCTGGTGGCGCGGATCATGGGCAGCGCGCCGCGCATCGCCAACCATCTGGCGCGCCGCCCGATCCTGCTCGACAGCGTCCTGTCGACCGATTTCCTCGCCGCCCTGCCCGACGCGGATGCGCTGGCCGCCGACCTGGGCCGCGTGCTGAATGGCGCGTCCGACGAGCAGGATCTGCTCGACTTCGCGCGGCGCTGGACCAACGACCGGCGCTTCCAGGTCGGTGTCCATCTGCTGACCGGCGCGGTCAGCCCGCGCGACGCGGCCCGCGCCTACAGCGATGTCGCGACGGCGGTGGTCAGCCAGCTGGCGGCGCGGGTCGAGGCGCTGTTCGCCGGCCAGCACGGCGGCTTCGACGGACCGCGCATGGCCGTCGTCGCGATGGGCAAGCTGGGCAGCCGCGAGATGACCGCGACATCCGACCTCGACCTGATGTTCGTCTACGACGTGCCGGCCGGGATGGACCAGTCCGATGGCGCGCGGCCGCTGGCGCCGACCCAGTACTACACGCGCCTCAGCCAGCGCATCCTCAACGCGCTGACGGTGCAGACCAACGACGGCGCGCTGTACGAGGTCGACATGCGCCTGCGGCCCTCGGGCAATGCCGGGCCGATCGCAAGCTCGCTCGCGGCGTTCGACGCCTACCAGGTCGACCAGGCCTGGACCTGGGAGCACATGGCGCTGTGCCGCGCCCGCGTGGCGGCGGGACCGGCGGCGATCCGCGGCCGCGTCGAGGCGGCGATCGGCGACACGCTGCGCCGCCGGCGTGATCCCGACAAGCTGCTGCGCGATGTCGCCGACATGCGCGCCCGCGTCGCCACGCACCGGCCGCCCAAGGGGCCGTGGGACTTCAAGCTGGTGCGCGGCGGGTTGTTCGATGTCGACTTCGTGGTGCAATACCTCTGCCTGCGCCATGGCGCCGAGCATCCGGCGATCCTGCATCCCGATCCGCTGGATGCGTTGGCCGCGCTGACGCCGGCCGGCCTGATCGACGGCAGCCACGCCGCACGCCTGTCGCAAGCCTATCGGCTGTTCACGGATCTGCAGGGCCTGATGCGGCTGGCGCTGGACGGCCCGGAAGCCGACTTCGATGTCGCGACGGCGCCCGAAGGCCTGCGCCGGCTGCTGATCAAGGCCGCCGGCGCCGCGCATATCGACGACCTGAAGCGGCAGGTGATCCACGCCGCCGAAAAGGCGTATGAGGTGTTCGTCGAGATCATCGAGAAGCCAGCCGCGGCGCTGCCGCCGCCGGCAGCCGAGGAGAGCAGCACATGAGCGTCGCGGAAGGCAAGAAGGCACCGGATTTCACGGCCCCGACCGATGGCGGCGGCAAGCTCAAGCTGTCGGACCTGCAGGGCAAGACCGTGATCCTGTACTTCTACCCCAAGGACGACACCAGCGGCTGCACCAAGGAGGCATGCGGCTTCCGCGACAGCCTGCCTGACTTCTCCAAGAGCAAGGCCACGGTGGTCGGGGTCTCCAAGGACAGCGTCGAGCGCCACGACAAGTTCAAGGCCAAGCACGACCTGCCCTTCACCCTGGTGTCCGACACCGACGGCAAGATCTGTGAGAAGTACGGCACCTGGATCGAGAAGAGCCTGTACGGACGCAAGTACATGGGCATCGATCGCGCCACCTTCCTGATCGACAAGTCGGGCGTCGTGCGCAAGGTCTGGCGCAAGGTGAAGGTGCCCGGCCATGTCGAGGCCGTGCTGGAGGCAGTGAAGAGTTTGTAGGCCACCGCACTTGCTGTCATCCCGAGCGCAGCGAGGGATCTCCTGCGGGAGGATGTACTGTGCGCCATTCGCGGGAGATCCCTCGCTGCGCTCGGGATGACGAAACGCGCTCCCGGCTGTCACGCCGCGCTGGTGCGGTCCAGCGGCGTCGTCCGCGGTCCGTCGGTGAGCTGGCGCAGATGCTCGCGCGCGCGGGACAGGCGCGACATCACCGTGCCCGGCGGCACGCCCAGCACCGCGGCCGCTTCGATATAGGCCATGCCTTCGATGGCGATCAGGACCAGCACCTCGCGATGCGGCTCGGACAGGCGCTGCATCGCGGCCAGGGTCTGGCTGGCGGTCAGGCGCTCGACTTGGCCGGCCGGCCATGACGGTTCCGGCACGTCCTGGATCGCCGCCAGCCGCGGTCGTGCCGCGGCGCGGCGGCGATTGTTGGCGTTGAGGTTGTGCATGATGGTGAACAGCCAGGCCCGCAGATTGCCCGGCCGGCGCCAGAGATGGGCGCGCGACAGGGCCCGCTCGACGCAGTCCTGCACCAGATCGTCGGCGGCGGTGACGTCACCCGTGAGCGCGCGGGCGTAGCGACGCAACGCCGGCAGGTGCTGCGGCAGCTGGTCGGCGACATCCTTCGTCTCGTCCGAGGGAGCAGGCATCGTTGCGGTTTCCTGGCGCGGACGGGGAAAGATGGGCACTCCCAGAGACATCGAGATGCTGGTCATGGCCTTCTAGCCTCGGCGTGACGTCACGACCCGGCATGGCGCCGGCAGGCGTTGGTGGTTGCGTTGGGTGCGGCCGTGAGACCGCGATGCCCTGCCCACTACGCCCCTACCGTGTGAAGGCGCGTTGGAATGGCCGTTGAAAATGCGGCAGCGCGGAAGAAATTGCCGAGACGCGATTTGCGCACGCCCGTGCAATCGGATCGCGCCGGCAAAAAAAAGCGGCGCCGATGCTCGATCGGCGCCGCTTATGGATCCTGGTGTTACTGATGCGCCGGCGCGATACCTACTCCGCGGCGCGCGCGACCGGGCGCTTGGGCTTGAGGTGCTGGATCTTGGGCAGGACTTCCTTGGACAGCAGCTCCAGCGAGCGACGCCAGGCCTGCGGGTTCTCGGTGTAGTCGAAGCCGAACACCAGCAGGCAGCCGAAGCCGCCGACCTCGTCGTAGATCTGCTCGATCTTGCGCGCCGCGGTCGCCGGCGAGCCGACGATCCAGTTGTGCCGCGCGCAGTAGTCCGGCGTGATATCCGAGTCGGGCACGTCGGGCGCGTGCTTCAGGTACTCGAGGAAGCCGAAATTGCCGAGCAGCGGCAGGAAGTACTCCCGCATCATGCGGCCCATCATGGCGCCCGCAGACAGCTTGAACGCCTCCTCGTCGGTGTCGGCGACGAACACCTCGCGCACCATGCGCCAGTCGTTGCGGTCGGGCGTGCGGCCGGCCTTCGCAGCGCCGATCTCGACCGCCTCCCAGTGGCTGCCGACATAGGCCGGGTTGAGGTTCAGGCTCATCGGGATGAAGCCGCGCTCGCCGGCCAGCTTCAGCGTGTCGGAGCCCTTGCTGAGGCCGGCCACGCCGATCGGCGGATGGGGTGTCTGCAGCGGCCGGATGTGGTGCTTCAGGAACCCGAACATCGTATCGGGCACCGTCACGTGCCAGTGCTTGCCCTTGTAGTCGAACGGCTCGGTCGCTGACCACATCTTCAGGATGATGTCGAGCGCCTCGCGCGTCATCTCGCGGTTGGTGCCTGACATGCCATCGACGTTGAACATCGCCCAGTCGCTGGGCAGGCCGCTGGCCGCGACGCCGAAGTTCAACCGCCCGCCGGAAATGTGGTCGAGCATCGCGACGCGATTGGCGAGCTCGGCGGGGTGATGGTACGGGAGAAGGAAGCCACCCGGCCCGAGCCGGATGTTCTTGGTCTGCAGCAGTCCCTGCGCCACCAGCAGGTCAGGCGACGGGTGCGGCTCCCAGGGGGCCGTATGATGCTCACCGATCCAGCACTCGGTGAAGCCCAGCTCGTCGAGCCAGCGTATGACCTGCAGATCCCATTCATGGCCCGCCTTCAGCGACCTTTCGGGCGGATGCGATGGCATGGTGAAGTAGCCGAGCTGCATGATTCCTCCATCCCCGATCTTGAAACGCAAATCGTCGGGCAAACCGAAGTGTTTCGCCAATACGGGCGCAAGTCACGCCAAAACTGCCATCAGACCAGGCATCGCATCGCGGCACGCCCTACCGCGCCGACAGGCGCTCGGCGAGGAAGGTCCGTGTCAGGATCTCCGCATCCTGGGCGGCGGCGCTGTCGCGTCCCACCAGATGGCCGGCGTAGCGATGCAGGTCCATCGTCGAGTCGAAGCCGTGCCGCGCGCCGGGATAGACCTTGATCCTCGCCGTGTGGACGCCCGACTGGACCGTATCGCGCCAGCGTTGGCAGCGCCGCCAGGGCGTCCAGTCATCGGCATCGCCGATCAGGATCAGCGTGTCGGTGACCAGCCGCGCCGTCGGCTGGTCGCAGCCGGGATAGAAGGCGATGGCAGCGTCGAATGCGCGGCTGCGAGACGCCGGCAATGCGTCCTCCAGGGCGGCGTGGAGCGCGCTCCAGCCGCCATGCGAGAACCCGATCACGCCGATGCGATCGGCGCGGATCGCGGGCAGCGAACGCAGGTAGGCGGCGGCGCGCAGCGCGTCCTGCGCCCGGTCCTGCGGCGGCACGTCCCGCCCGTGGTTGCAGACATTGACCTGGCCCCGCGGCCTGAAGCTGTCGACCACCAGCGCCGCATAGCCCCACCCCTGCAGAGCCTTCGCCCAGCCGCGATAATGTGGCCCGACGCCGTCGCAGCCGTGCAGCACCACCAGCGCCGGCACCGGCGCCGCAGCCGCCGGCATGAAGAGCTCGGCATGGTTGCCGCTGCCGGGCTGGCCGACATGCGCCGCATCGAACACCGGCTGCGCGCCGGCCGGCAACGATCCAAGCAGGCACAGCAGCATCGCTGCCGCGCCGGCGCGCCCCACGCGCCGGCGCGCCATGGACATGAGCAGCCGGATCATCACATCTCCTCGCGATATGGTGCCGATGTTCCAGCTATCGTACGCTCTGCCGCACATCGCGCGCGAGCATCCGTCAACGAGGAATACACATGCCAGCCACACCCACCGGCCTGCACTGCGACGTCACCGAGCTCAAGGCTCCATGGGACACGGTGCGGGCGCCGATCGTGATGCATCACGGCATCGGCACCAATGCCGCGATCTGGAGCGGCTGGCTGCCGGTGCTGGCACCGCACCACCGGGTGGTGCGCTTCGATACCCGTGGCTTTGGCCGCTCGCATGGCACCTGGCATGCAGGCACCACCATGGACGAACTGGTGGGCGATCTCATGCAGGCGGTCGCGCAAGCCGGCGCGCCAAAGGTGCATCTGATCGGCGAGTCGCTGGGCGGCACGGTAGCGCTGGCGGCAGCCCTGAAGCATCCGGAGCGCATCGCCAGCGTCATCATCTCCAACGCCACGCATCGCGGCACGGGCATCGGGCGGGTGCGCGGCTGGCGCGAGGAGATCGGCCGTGACGGCATCGCGCCCTGGGCCGAGGCCATGATGACGGCGCGCTTCACGGACGACTCGCCCATCAGCGCCGCGCAGCGGACCTGGTTCGCGCGCACCCAGGCGGCGAGCGACCCCGCCCCCATCATCCAGCTCGGCGAGCTGCTGGCCGGCCTCGACATGTCCGATGCGGTGCGCACGCTGGCAATGCCGCTGCTGATCCTGTCACCGGACGGCAGCCCGTTCATCCCCGCGACAATGGCCGCCGAGCTGAAGGGCCTTGTGCCTGATGCCGAGCTGATGGTGTTCCCCGGCACACGGCACGGGCTGCCATTCTCGCACGCCCGCGCCTGCGCCGAGGCAGCGCTGCAATTCCTGCAGCGGCGGTTCGGCTGATCGGGCGACGGCGCGGCTCAGTTGCGGGTCACCTGCACGCCGCTGTCGCGGATCAGCTGGCCCCACCGGGCGTGCTCGGAACGGATGAAGGCGGCGAATTCTTCCGGCGTGTTGCCGACCGTGACGGCGGCCAGGGGCTCGAGCTGCTGCTTGACCTCCGGCATGCGGGCGATCGCGGCGATCTCGCGGTTGAGCTGGGCCACGATGTCAGGCGGCGTCTTGGCCGGCGCCAGCACGCCATACCATGCCGCGGCTTCGTATCCCGCGATGCCTGCCTCGGCGACGGTGGGCACGTCGGGCAGGCCCGGGAAGCGGGTTGCTGTCGTCACGCCGACCGCCCGCAGGGCGCCGCTGCGCACATGCGGCAGGAACGAGCTGGCATCGCCCAGGGAAATGTTGACGCGGTTCTGCAGCAGGTCCGGAATCATCGGTGCCACGCCGGCATAGGCGACGTGCTCGAACTTGACCTTGCCCAGGCTCTCGAACAGCAGCGCTGCCAGATGGGGCGAGGAGCCGACACCGGCGGTGCCGCAATTCAGGCCGCCGGGCGCCTTGCGTGCGAGGGCCACCAGGTCGGCGACGGAATGGATCGGCTGGCTGGGATGCACGACCACCAGCATCGAGACGACGGCAAACAACGAGATCGGCGCGAAATCGTTCAGCGTGTCGTACGGCATGTTGGGGATGAGGCTGGCATTCGTGGCATTGGTGCCGACCGTGCCCAGCAGCAGGGTGTGTCCATCGGGTTCGGCGCGCGCCACGGCCGCCGCCCCGATCGTGCCGCTGGCACCGATGCGGTTCTCGACGACGACCGGCTGGCCCCATCGCTCGCCCAGACGCTGGGCTACGATCCGCGCGCACGTATCGGTCGCGGCACCGGGGGCAAACGGCGCGATGATACGCACCTGCCGGCTCGGGAATGCCGGCGTCGCGCGCGCCATCGGCGCGCCGGCGCCTGCCGTCGCAACAGCGGCAACGATCCGTGCCAGCCGACGTCGTGTGATCATGCATATCCTCCCTATCTTCTCCGTCATCCCGAGCGTAGCGAGGGATCTCCCGCGAAAGGCGCACCGTGCGTCCCTCGCAGGAGATCCTCCGCTGCGCTCGGGATGACAGAAGGACCAAGTGCGGTAGCCGTGCGGCGCGCCGGGATCAGGCGATCGCCGCAAGCGATTGCATCAGGGCCTCGCGATCGCTGAGCGCCGATGTGGTCGCGGTCAGAATGCGGCCGGTCGCCTCGCCCTTGAGCGAGCATCGCAGCATGAGGCGCGGCTGAGCCTGATCGAAGTCGGGCAAGGCGATATGCTGGGTGCAGCGATTGTCCCACATCACCAGGTCGTTGACGCTCCAGCGGTGGCGATAGACGAATTCGGGCGACTGCGCGTGCTCGTTGAGGAAGCCCAGCACCGCGGCGCTCTCCGCGTCCGACAGGCCGATCAGGCCGCGGATACGCTGGCCGACCAGCAACGATTTGCGGCCTGTCTCCGGATGCACCCGCACGAGGGGGTGCGCGACCGGCGGATTGAGCCGCTTCATCTCCGCGACCTTCTCCGGGTCGCGCTGCTCCAGGCCCTTGACCAGCGACGCGTCATGAATGGCTTCGAGATCGTCAATGAAGCGCTGCATGCGCGGCGTCAGCGTCTCGTAGGCCAGGTACATGTTGGCCCACATCGTGTCGCCGCCGACCGGTGGCTTCTCCCGGCACAGCAGCAACGCCCCCTTCGCCGGCCGTGCCGTGAACGTCAGGTCGGTGTGCCAGTTGCGGCCCGTGTTGCGCGTGTCGGAGGGCTTGCCGCCGATCTGCTTGTTGGTGACGAGCAGGATCTCGCGATGCTCCGGATGGGTGTAGCGCGGCTGGAAGGCATGATCATCCAGCTCGCCGAACGCGCGCGAGAACGCGATCTGCTCCGCAGTCGACAAATCCTGGCCCGGAAACACCAGCACGAGATGGCGCAGCCAGGCGTCGTTGATGGTGGAACGCGTCTGCGCATCGAGCGGCCGACGCAGGTCGACACCCGTCACCTGCGCGCCCAGCGCGTAGCCCAGCGGCTGGATCTGCAGTGCGCTCATCACGTCCCTCCGGCTCATTTCGGGTGTCTGTACCCGATTGTCGGGTGTCAGACAATAGTTTCGTGGACACCAGGGAATGTGTCTGCCAGTGTGCACCTCCCCTACCTGTCTTGCGTGTGATCGTGTCCTCCAACGCTGCGTCGGATGAAGCTCTTCCCCTGGGCAAGGCGGCGAAATCGCTGCCCGAGCTCCTGGCCGAACGGATCCTGGAAGCGATCATGGCCGGCCGCCTCGAGCCCGGGCATCGTCTCAAGGAGCTTGCCCTGGCGCGCGAGCATGCCGTCAGCCGGGCCACCGTCCGCGAGGCGCTGATCGCCCTGTCCAAGCGCGGCTATGTCGAGCAGATCCCGCGCTTCGGCGCGCGCGTCGCGCCCTTCGCCAAGGAGGACGTCTTCGACCTCTATGAGATACGCGCTGCGCTCCTGGCGATCGCCGCGCGCCGGTGCGCGCTCGCGCCAGACGCGCCGCGCCAGGCGCTGGCCGCATTGGTCAGCGAGATGGAGGCCTTGGTCGCGGCACCGGACACCGACCCGATGACCTTCTCCGAGCGATCGATCGCGGCCCAGGCCCTGCTGGTCGGCGCCAGCGGCAACCGCCGCCTGCCGGCGCTCTATGAGCACCTTTCCACCATCGGCACGTGGCGCCTGATCCGCGGCCGCGCCACAAGCTTCCTGCGTGCCAGCCGCTGGCGCGAATCAGCTACGGACTGGCGGCAGATCGAGACCGCCATCCGGCTGGGCGATGCCGATGCCGCAGAAGCCGCTGCCCAGCGCCTGATGGCCCATTCCGCCGCGGCCGTCCGCGCCGAGCTGCAGGGATCCTCGCCCGAATAGCGTGCGCCGCGGTGCCCGGATCAGGTCGATGCGCGCACCGCGTCGGGCGTGCGGCCCACGAGCTCGGCGTAGCGTTTCGGGGCGGTGGCACCTTCGCTGATGATGACAAGGACCGACGCATGCTCGTCGAGGCCCAGGTCGGCCCGCATCCGGGGATCGCCGGCGGCACGGATCAGCCCGGCCAATCCCGCGCCGCCCGACTCGCCGGCCACGATCGCGGGATCATCGCCGTCGGGCGTCGCCAGCGTCCTCATCGTCGCGATGGCGGCCTCGTCGGGGACGTCCATGAACGCATCGGCGGCCCGCTCCAGCACTCGCCAGGCCAGCAGCGAGGGCTGGTAGCACTCCAGCATGCCCATCACGGTGGGCGCGCCGGCTTGGATCTGCACCGGTTTGCCGGCCTGCGCGCTCTGCAGCAGGCAATTCGCGCGCTCGGGCTCGACGACCACGATCCGCGGGCGATCGGCGCCGTAGCGCAGCTGGATGTGGCCGGCGACCGCGGCCGCGAGGCCACCGACACCGCCTTGCACGAAGACGTGGGTCAGGCGCTCGCCCTGCTCTTCCAGCGCGGCGAGGGCCTCGTCGATCATCACGGTGTAGCCCTGCATCACATGACCCGGGACCGTCTCGTAGCCGGGCCAGGCGGTATCGGAGACGATGTCCCAGCCGCGTGCCGCGGCAACGCGGGCGCAAGCGGCGACGGCATCGTCATACGTGCCGTCCACAACCTCGATCGTCGCGCCGAAGGCGCGCATGGCGTCCAGCCGCTCGGCATTCACATGGGGATGGACGAAGATCACCGCCCGGCATCCCAGCAGCCTCGCGCCGGCGGCAACGGATCGGCCATGATTGCCGTCGGTCGCGCAGGCCACTGTGTGCTCGGCCGCGATCCGGCGGACCTCGGGACTGGTGAGCTCGGACGGCGCGACATCGCGCGCCAGCGCCGCCGCGGCCCAGTCCTGCACCAGCCGCGCGACGGCGAAGGATCCGCCCAGCGCCTTGAAGCTTTCCAGGCCCAGGCGGAAGCCTTCGTCCTTGGCATGCAGCGCCCCGATGCCCAGGCGCCGGGCAAGATGCGCAAGGCGGCGCAGCGGCGTTGCCGCGGTGCTACCGGTCAGGCTGGGATAGGCGCGCACGAGCGACGGCGCATCGCGTCCCAGCAGGACGTCACAGCCCTCCGGCAGCGCGCCATCGTGCTTCCTGGAGGGCGTCACGAGCATGATTGCCGCCCGCCCCGCTACACGACCTGGTTCTTCAGCGTCGTCTCGCCGCGCCATAGGCGGTCAAGGTTCTCCTGCAGCAGGTCGAGCACGTTGTCCTCGTAGCGGCGAGTCTCGCCCGCGGTGTGCGGCGTCACCAGCACGTTGGGCATCGCCCATAGCGGCGAATCCACCGGCAGCGGCTCCTCGACGGTGCAGTCGAGCGCCGCGCCGGCGATGACGCCGCCGCTGAGGGCGGTGATCAGCGCCGGCTCGTCGACGCAACGGCCGCGCGCGACATTGACCAGGACCGCCGAACGCTTCATCGCGCCAAGCGCCTTGGCGTCGATCAGCCGCTCGGTCTGCGGCGTGAGCGGACAGGTCAGCGCCACGAAATCGGCGCGCGGCAGCACTTCCGACAGGCGGCTGTCCGGCACGACCTCGTCGGCGGCGCCCCTGCCCGCCGACACGTCGCGGCGCGTGCCGATCACGTGCATGTCGAATGCCTTGGCGAGTTGCGCCAGCCGCCCGCCGATGCGGCCCAGGCCGACGATCACCAGGGTCTTGCCGCCGAGCTCATCCTCGCGCTGCGCCAGATCGCCGATCATGCCGCGCCAGTGGCGCTGGTGCTGGTTGTCGCGCCCGAGATGGATCTGGCGTGCCATGGCCAGGACCAGCGCGATGGCATGCTCGGCGACGGCGCGGGCGTTGACGCCCTGGGCGCTGGCCAGCCGCACGCCGGCCGCCTTCAAGGCGTCCTTGTCGTACTGGTCGACGCCGGCCGAGATCGACTGGATGAGCTTCAGCCTGGGCGCCCGCGCCAGCAGGGTGTTGCGCCACAGGCCGGAGACCAGAACCACATCGGCCTGCGGGATCTGGGCCTCGAAATCCTCGAGCGTGCGCACCTCGACATGGCGGATGCTGGTGCCGCGCAGCGCAAAGCGCTCGGCCATGCGATAGGCGACGTGGGCGAAGCAGATCGTAAGATCATCGCGCGACGGCAGGCCGGCAGCCATGGGGACACCCTCGTTTCCGGTCGGTCACCTCGCTTAGCAGGCGAATCGTCCCGTCGGCAACCCGCCGCTACGAGGTGTGGATCCGGCCGGCACCGCGGATCGGACTGTTGGCTTCATCGTTTGGACCGCGCGCGTCCACGCGCGCATCGGCGCGCAAGCGCCGACACGTGTTGGCTCTTCGCTTCGCTGCGAGCGATTGCGCGCGTGGACGCGCGCGGTCCAAAAGGAACGATCAGGCCGCCGTTTCCGCCTGGCCGACGCGCTGCGCCAGGCTCGCGGCCATGAAGCCGTCGAGGTCGCCGTCCAGCACCTTTTGCGGATCGGTGCGCTCGACGCCGGTGCGCAGGTCCTTCACCATCTGGTAGGGCTGCAGCACGTAGGAGCGGATCTGGTGGCCCCAGCCGATATCGGTCTTGGCCGCTTCCTGCGCCAGCCGCTCGGCCTCGCGCTTCTGCAGCTCGACCTCGTAGAGCCGGGCCTTCAGCATCTGCATCGCCTTGGCACGGTTCTGGTGCTGCGAGCGCTCCTGCTGGCAGGCGACCGCGATGCCGCTGGGAATGTGCGTGATGCGCACCGCCGAATCGGTCTTGTTGACGTGCTGGCCGCCGGCGCCCGACGCGCGGTAGGTATCGACCCGCAGGTCCTTGTCGAGGACCTCGATCTCGATGTCGTCGTTGACCTCGGGGTAGATCCAGACCGAGGCGAAGCTGGTGTGCCGCCGGGCATTGGAGTCGAAGGGCGAGATCCGCACCAGCCGGTGCACGCCGCTCTCGGTCTTCAGCCAGCCATAGGCGTTGGGTCCGTCGACCTTCATGGCGCAGGACTTGATGCCGGCGCCCTCGCCCGGACTCTCCTCCAGATAGGTGACCTTGTAGCCGTGCTGCTCGGCCCAGCGCATGTACATGCGCGCCAGCATCTCGGCCCAGTCCTGCGCCTCGGTGCCGCCCTGCCCGGCGTTGATCTCGACGTAGCAGTTGTTGGCGTCGGCCTCGCCCGACAGCAGCGACTCCAGCCGCATCAGCGCCGCCTCGTCGCGCAGCGCGCGGATCGCCGCCTCGGCTTCGGCCACCAGCGACTGGTCGCCTTCGGCCTCCGCCAGCTCGATCATCTCGAGATTGCCGGCGGTGTCACCTTCGATGCGTCGCACCGCGCCCACCGCCTTGTCCAGGCGGTCGCGCTCGCGCATCAGGCTCTGCGCCTGCTTGGCGTCATTCCAGAGGCTGGGATCCTCGGCGCGCGCGTTCAGCTCGGCCAGGCGGTCGACGGCCCGGTCGAAGTCAAAGATGCCTCCTCAGCAGTGCCATCGACTGCTTGATCTCGTCCACCAGAGCCTCGATCTCGGCGCGCATGTCTCGTCTTCCCTGAAGGGAGCGGCGTCTTAGTAGGTCTCGCCGGTGCCCGTCAAGGTCGGCCGCCTCGTGCGCGGCGGCGGGATCACGCCCGGCGGCACCGCCGGATCACCGGAATCCGCCGAGGGATCGACCGACCACACCGGCGGCATCATCGCATTCGGGTCGACCGGCTCCTCGCCCTGCGGCGCCGGTGCGCCGCCGGGCCGGAAGCGGGTCATGCCGTCCACGACATGGTAGTCGTAGCCGGTCGGCTCGGTGCCCGGCTTGAAGGCTTCCCAGATCGCCGATGGATCGCCCGGCGCCGGCTGGCCATCGGCCAGGTTCACGCGCATCAGGCGCACGCCGGGGGGGATGCGGAACGGCGTCGGCGCCTTGTCCTTGTAGAGCTGGCGCGCGATCTTCTCGTAGATCGGCACGGCTACGGAGCCGCCGGTCTCGCGCCCACCCAGAGGCTTGGGGTCGTCGAAGCCGACAAAGACGCCGATCACCAGCTCGGGCGTGGCGCCGATGAACCAGACATCGCGCGAATCGTTGGTGGTGCCGGTCTTGCCGGCGATCGGCCGCCCCAGCTTGGCCAGGCGCGCCGCCGTGCCGCGGGTCGTGACACCCTGCATGAGATGCACGACTTGGTAGGTCGACGCCGAATCGAAGAAGGGCTGCCGCCGGTCGACCACGGTCGGGATCTGGTCGGCGGCGGACCCCGGCCCGCCGCAGCTCATGCAGGTGCGCGGGTCATGGCGGAAGATGGTATGGCCATCGCGGTCCTGCACGCGGTCGATCAGGCTCGGCGTGATCTGCCGCGCCCCGTTGGCCAGCATCGCGTAGGCGGTCGTCATGCGCAGCAGGGTGGTCTCGCCCGCCCCCAGCGCCATTGGCAGGTAGGGCTTCAGGTCCTCATCGACACCGAATTTCTTGGCGACCGCGGCGACCTTGTCCATGCCGATGGCGCGGGCCATGCGCACGGTCATCAGGTTGCGCGACTGCTCGAGCCCCTGGCGCAGGGTCATCGGGCCGCCCGCCGAGCCGCCGCCGTAGTTCTGCGGACGCCACGGCGCCTGCCCCGGACCGCCGGGCAGCTCGATCGGCGCATCCAGGATCAAGGTCGACGGCGTCATGCCTGCGTTCAGGGCGGCGAGGTAGACGAACGGCTTGAACGACGAGCCGGGCTGGCGCTGCGCCTGGGTGGCGCGGTTGTACTGGCTGCGCTGGTAGCTCCACCCGCCGCTCATCGCCAGGATGCGGCCGGTCTGAACGTCCATCACCACGACGGCGCCATCAACCTCGGGGATCTGGCGCAGCGAATATGTGCCCGCCGGCTTGGCGCGCGGCTCGACGGCGACGATGTCGCCGGCGCTCACCGGCCGCACCCGGCCGGCCATGTCGCCATGCGGGATGATGCCTTCCTCGCCGCCCTGCAGGCCGATGCGGGCGCCGGCATTGGTGTAGCCGAGCACCACGGCAGGGCGCCATGTCTTGAGGCCGGTGAAGGGTGTCTTCTCGAGATGGCGGGCGAGATCGTGCTGCCAGTTGTCGATCGACGGCAGCTTGTCCTTCACCCCGCGCCAGCCGTGGCGGCGGTCGTAGTCGACCAGGCCCTCGCGCAGCGCCTGGTCGGCGACGCGCTGGGTCTCGAAGTCGACGGAGGTGCGGACCGTGAGGCCGCCCTCGTAGACCCCCTTCTCGCCATAGGCGGCCAGCAGGTTGCGGCGCGCCTCCTCGGTGAAGAACTCGGCCTGCGCGAATTCCGGCGCTGCGCGCTTGCGCAGGGTCAGCTGCTCGTCCTTGGCCGCGGCCATCTCCTCGGCCGTGATGTAGCCGTCCTCGTACATGCGGCCCAGCACGTAGTTGCGCCGGTCATGGGCCAGGGTCGGGTTGCGCGTGATGCTGTAGCGGTTGGGCGAGCGCGGCAGCGCCGCCAGGTAGGCCATCTCCGACAGCGACAGCTCGTCGAGCGACTTGTTGAAGTAGTTCAGCGCCGCGGCCGCGACGCCATAGTTGCCGCTGCCGAGATAGATCTGGTTGAGGTAAAGCTCGAGGATACGTTCCTTGGAGAACGCCGCCTCGATGCGGAAGGCCAGGATCGCTTCGCGGATCTTGCGCTGGATCGTGGTCTCGCTGCCGACCAGGAAGTTCTTCGCCACCTGCTGGGTGATGCCGGAGGCGCCCTCGGGTCGGCGGCCCGGGTGCTGCAGGTTGGTGAAGATGGCCCGGGTGATACCGATCGGATCAATGCCGGGATGCCAGAAGAAACGCTGATCCTCGGCCGCGACGAAGGCGTAGATCAACCGCTTGGGCATCTCGGCCGCCGGCACGAATGCCCGCTTCTCCCTGGCGTACTCAGCCAGCAGCCGGCCATCGCCCGTATAGAGCCGCGTGGTCATCGGCGGCTGGTAGTCGATGAGCTGCTTATGATCCGGCAGGCCCGGTGCGAAGTAGTAGTAGATGCCAGCCGTGCCGGCGACGGCGAGCACCAGTCCCGCGAAGCCCAGCCGCAGCACCCATTTCAGGAAAGCCAGCACCATCGCCCTCGTTGCACGTTACCAGGCATACCTTATCCGTTCGCCGGCCGGCTGGCAGCCGACCAGCGCTGCTATGACCCGGACAATGGTGTGTGACTACGCCTTTTTCGAGGCTGCGGCCGGGCCGGGCCGGGGCGGCGCCGTCGGCGGCGGGTTCGACACGCTGGGCAACGGCAGCGGGTCCGACACCGGCCGGCTGGCGAAAAAGCGATCCGCGGCGTCGACCACGGCGTTGGCCAGACGCAGGAGGAACGCCGGCTGGACCAGCAGGCGCTCGTCCTGACGGTTGGACAGATAGCCCATTTCCAGCAGGACAGCGGGCGTGTCCGGCGCGGTCAGGACGGCGAAGCCGGCATGACGGTGGGTGTGCGCCAGCAGCCCGACCCCGTTGCGCCCCAGGGCGCCGATCAGCAGGGACGCGAATGTCCGCGACTGGTTGATGGTGTCGCGCTGCGACAGGTCGATCAGGATGCTGGTGACGTCGGCCGTCTTGTTGCGAAAATCCGCGCCGGCAATGATGTCCGACTTGTTCTCCTTGGCGGCCAGGGCGACGGCCTCGCGGTCCGATCCGCTTTCCGACAGGGTGTAGACGCTGGCCCCGCGCGTGAAGCGGTCGGGATGGGAATCGGCGTGCACCGATACGAACAGGTCGGCCTTGGCCGCCCGGGCGCGGGCAACCCGGTCGCGCAGGGCGATATAAGTGTCGCCGTTGCGTGTCAGGACCGGCCTGTAGCGTTTCGTCGCCGCGAGCTGCCGCGCCATCACGCGGGCCGCCACCATCACGACATTCTTCTCGTAGAAGCCCGAGGCGCCGATCGTGCCGGAGTCGGGCCCGCCATGGCCCGGGTCGATCACCACCACCCGCAGCTTGGGCTGCGGTGGCGCCTTGCGGCCAGGCGCCGCCCGCTTGCTCGGCCGGGCCGATTTGGCCGGCGGATCGGCCGCTGCGCCGGGCGCCGACAGCCCTAGAATCCCGACCAAGGCCGTGCTCATCAGCCAAGCCGTACGCCTGCGGGTGAGGTCAGAATTGTGCGACATGGCCGTGTAGATTAATCACCCGACGCGGTCAGCGGTACCATATTCTAATTTATAATTGTGCCTTATCATATACCTAAATCATATTCTTAACGCAATACATTGACAATCGGCCGTACTCGAAGTTCGGGTTGTCGAGCGCCCCGGTCAAGGGTATGGTCCGAACCGCGAACAGTCGTCGTCGTTCGGTAATGTTGCGTTGGGGCAATGCTACTGACGGTGTCGGATACCTGCCCTGAAACCTGCCCTCCATCGGCAGGTGTGGCCGATGCGGCTGCCCGGGGCATTCAGGGTCCGGCGCTTTGGTGACGGCGGCTTTAAGAAACCCCGGGGTCGGCGCTGGTCACACACGCCGCCGGGTGCCGACATCGTCCCCGTCCTGGCGCCCTGGCGCCGTTCGACGGGAGAACGCCGGCGCCACCGACCCCGTGACAGAGCGACGGACGTCGCGCCTGCCGGTTCGCACGGGCGTTTCCGCGGACGTCGCGGAGTTTATAGGCAATGGCCAAGCGTATGCTGGTCGACGCCACGCATCCCGAGGAGACTCGGGTCGTCGTGGTTGACGGAACCCGTCTCGAAGAGTTCGATTTCGAGACCTCAAGCAAGAAGCAGCTCAAGGGCAACATCTACCTCGCCAAGGTGGTGCGCATCGAGCCGTCGCTCCAAGCGGCGTTCGTCGAGTACGGTGGCAATCGCCACGGCTTCCTGGCCTTCTCGGAAATTCATCCGGACTACTACCAGATCCCGATCGCCGACCGTGAGAAGCTGCTGGCCGAGCAGGCGCAGCGCGCGCAGCGCGAGGACGAAGGCGGCAACGGCGACCACTCCGGGCGCGTCGACCGCAGCGATATCGAGGATGCGCGCGAGGAGCGCGCCCAGTTCACCGCGGAGCTGATGGAGACCAGCCCGGGGCAGGTCGACGCGCACGCCGAGCACGAGCACGAGCCGGCTCACGAGGCACCCGCCGAGCCCGGCGCTGACAGCGCGGCCGAGCCGCCCCCGCCGGCAACCGAGCCCCCGACCATCCAGGAGCCGCCGGCCGCCGCGGCCCCTGAGGAGCCGGCGACCCGCAGCGAGACCATCGCCGCGGCCGCAGCGACGGACAGCCTCACCGGCCCGGCGGTCGAAGATGCGCCGGCAGCGCACGACACCGCGCCCCCGGCCGACACCACCGATCACGCCGACGGCGCACCGGCGCCGGCCGCCCCGACCGGGCACGAAGCAGCGGCAGCCGACCTGCCGCCGGCGGCGGAAGGCGCCGAAGGCAGCGAGCAGCCCGCACCGGCCGGGTCGACGGACGCCGCCGTCGTCGATCCGTCGGAAGCGCCGCAGCCGGAAGTGCCGGTCGAGACCCTGGGCGGCGACGACTACGAGCAGCGGCCGCGCCGCAGCCCGCCGCCGCGCCAGTACAAGATCCAGGAAGTCATCAAGCGCCGGCAGATCCTGCTGGTGCAGGTGGTCAAGGAGGAGCGCGGCAACAAGGGCGCGGCGCTCACCACCTACCTGTCGCTGGCCGGCCGCTACGCCGTGCTGATGCCCAATGCCGGCCGAGGCGGCGGCATCTCGCGCAAGATCACCAATGCCGGCGACCGCAAGCGCATGAAGGAGATGCTGGCCGAGCTCGACGTGCCCAGCGGCATGGGCGTGATCCTGCGCACCGCCGGCCTGGAGCGCTCCAAGGCCGAGATCCGCCGCGACTACGACTACCTGATGCGCCTGTGGGACAGCATCCGGGACCTGACCTTCCAGTCCAAGGCGCCGGCGCTGATCTACGAGGAAGGCGACATCGTCAAGCGGTCGATCCGCGACCTCTACAACAGCGACATCGAGGAAGTGCAGATCGAGGGCGAGCATGGCTTCGGCCGGGCGCAGGATTTCATGCGCCAGCTCATCCCCTCGCATGTGCCGAAGGTGAAGCTCTACCGCGACGGCATCCCCCTCTTCCACCGCTACCAGATCGAAACCCAGCTCGACGCGATGCATTCGCCGATCGTGCAGCTGCGCAGCGGTGCCTACATCGTCATCAACCCGACCGAGGCGCTGGTCGCCATCGACGTCAACTCGGGTCGCGCCACCAAGGAGCGCAACATCGAGGAGACGGCGCTGCGCACCAACCTGGAAGCGGCCGAGGAGATCGCCCGCCAGGTGCGGCTGCGCGACCTTGCCGGCCTCGTGGTCATCGACTTCATCGACATGGAGGAGTCCAAGCACCAGGGCCAGGTCGAGCGCCGCCTGAAGGAGGCGATGAAGTCGGACCGGGCGCGCATCCAGATCGGCCGCATCAGCCCGTTCGGCCTGCTCGAGCTGTCGCGCCAGCGCCTGCGGCCGAGCCTGCTGGAGAACGTCACCGAGGTCTGCCCGCATTGCGAGGGTACCGGCCGCGTGCGCTCGGTCGAATCGACGGCCCTGCATGTGCTGCGCGGCATCGAGGAGGAAGGCGTCCGCCGCCGGGCCGGCGAGATCGTGGTCAAGGTGCCGGTCGCCGTCGCGCTCTACCTGCTCAACCACAAGCGCACGAACATCGCCGACGCCGAGCAGCGCTACGGCTTCCACGTGCTGATCGCCGGCGACGACGACCTCATCCCGCCGCACTACGACATCGAGCGCACCAAGGCGCGCAGCGCCGTCGAGCCGCCGCCGGCGCTGCGCCAGACCGCCTCGGCGCAGTACGATGAGTTCGAGGACGGCGCCGAGGCCGATGACGGCGCCGGCGCCGGCGAGCCGATCGCGGAAGCCCTGGCGGGCGAGGACAGCGAGGATGGGCGCCGTCGCCGTCGCCGCCGCCGCCGTCGCCGTGGTGACGGCAAAGGCGAAGGCGAGGGCGGCGTCGGTGAAACGGCGGCGCTGGATGACACCGTGCAGCCTGGCGCCGAGCCCAACGGCGACGCCCGCCTGGCTGAAGAAGAGACGCCGGAGGGCACGGCCGCTGCCGATGACGGTGCCGCCGATGGCGAGCGCGACGACATCGAGGCCGGCACGCCTGCCGCCGAGACCGATGAGGGCGATGGCCAGCGCCGCCGCCGGCGCGGCCGACGCGGCGGACGCGGCCGACGCCGCGACCACGACGGATCGACCGAGGCCGCCGACGGCACGGAGCCCGGCATGGACACCGATGCCGGCGACACGGCCGAGGCGCCGGTGCCACCCCCGGCTCCCGACGCCATGATCGAGCCGCCGCCGGCGGCCGCGACGGAAGAGCCGCTGCCGCCGGCCGCGCTAGGAGAGCCGCCACTGGCGGCCGCGATGGAAGAACCGCCGCCGGCACCGGTGGTCGCCGCTGCCGAGGAGCCGCCCGCCGCCCTGCCGGAGCCGCCGCCCCTCCCGACGCCGGTGCTGGAAATTGTGGCCGCAGCACCCGAGGCCGAAACACCGCCGGCACCGGTGGTGCCCTCCATCGCCGTCGAGGCGCCGCCGGAGAAGCCGCGGCGCGGCTGGTGGTCGCGGCTGACCAGCTGAGGCGCCGCCATCCAAAAAGGCCGTCATCGCCTGCGATGACGGCCTTTTTATTGCCGATCGTCGGCTGGCTTCATCGTCAGCGCACGAAGTAGGACCGCACGATCGCCTGCACCTGCGTCTTGACGATGATCGTGCGTTTCTGCTTGGCCGGCGCCTCGTGCATGATGTTGCCGAGCTGCGGCAGGTGGTTGGGCGAGTTGGTCGCGGCATGGCCGATCTCGTGGATCAGCACCGACTCGTCGTTGGCGATCGCGCCGCTGACGAGGCAGTACGGCAGCCACGGCGAGCCCGTGGTGGTTCCCGGCGGCCGGGTCAGCACCGTCAGGCCCATGCCGGTGTCCTTGAACTCGCAGAAGATCACGGGCAGCCGTTGGCGCTTGTCGGGCGTTTTCTGGTCATCGAAGATGGCGCCCGCCTTGAGGCGCAGATCGTTGTACTCCTCCGGCAGCAGCGGCCGGTCGGGCACCTCGATGGTGTGCTTGTCGCTGCGCACCCTCCCGGGATAGACGTCGAAGCCGATATTGTGCTCGCCCAGCAGCTTCTCGGCGTAGTCGAGCACCGTCTTGGCGGTGTTGAGCTTGTAGTTCGACGCCCAGAACAGCGTCAGGCGCGCCTTCGCCAGGCCGGGGTTCTTGAAGCTCGGATCCCAATCTGAACTGGCCATGGCCCTCTCCCTTGCTCGGCCCGTCGCTGCCGCCGGTGTATGGGCCGCGCCGGTTTCCGCATGACTGCGCGGCCGCCGCGGTTGGTTTCATCTGTTGCGCGGCACCAGCGTGAGGCCGCACCGGCCGGCGCGTGCCAGGCCGCTATGCCGCCGCGTGCGCCGCGTGCAGCTGCACGCCCCCCATGGCGGTGCCGATCATGCCGATGAACAGGTCGAGCTTGCTGCGCTGGTCGAAGGCGCTGCCCGATGCCGATTGCGGGTTCAGCCACACGACCTTGTTCTCCCACGAGGCATAACCGCGGGCGATGATGGCGTGGGACGTCGTCGAATTGACGTTGCGGCCGATCCACAACGGTCCCTTGGCCAGCAAGGCGAGGAAGGCCTCCTCGCCCGACGTCTTGCCCCACCAGTTGGTGTTCAGCCTGAATTGCAGCGGCAGCATCGGCGCGAAGCCCAGCGCGAACGCCGCCAGGCTCCATTGCCGGCTGTCCAGCCCGTTGCTGTAGGCGTCATCAAAATTGATGTTGAAGGTCTTGAACTTGGCCCGGATGGCGGCCTCGCTGTTGTCCTTGCCGGCCTTCTTCAGCAGCATCTTGTAGCAGGCAAGCCAGCAGGTCGAGTTGGTCGGCTGCGCCATGCCGTTGATGTCGATCTTGTGGTCGATGTCGCCCATGAGCCTGTTCCTTGGGTCGTTCGGGCGCGGCCCAGGTGCCGCGCCTTCGGTGGCGGCTCTTTAGTTAGGGACTCTCTGTTTCCGGCCGACTTCGCTGTGCGCGCTGCTTGGTTTCATCTGTTGCACGCGCTGCGCGGCACCTGCATCACGGCCGGAAGAGCGCGCGCACGCCGGCGGCGGTGAAGGGCTGCATCAGCTGCCGCAGGAAGCCGCGCGCGATGCGCCCGCTGATGCCGATATCCGCCGGCGGCCGCCGCGGCGGGTTGAAATAGGTGCCCAGCAGCTTGTCCCACAGCACCAGGTTCTCGCCATAATTGCTGTCGCCCTCGCCCGGCACCATGGAGTGATGCCAGCGGTGCAGGGCCGGCGTGTTGAAGACATGGTCCAGCGGGCCGGTGCGCAGATCGATGTTGCAGTGTGTCAGCAGGCCGATGAACGCGGTCACGGCGCTGATCCACAGGAAGACCGGCAGCGGCGCGCCCAGCAGGTATAGCGGGGTCTGGCTGAGGACGATCTTGAACAGCGAGTCCACGACATGGAAGCGGCCCGTGTTGATGACCCAGAGCCGCCGCACGCTGTGATGCAGGGCGTGGAACCGCCACAGCACGCGCTTCTCGTGCGCCAGGCGGTGGGCGCCGTAGAGTCCGAGCTCGGCGATGACCAGGCCGAGCGCGACCTGCGCCACCATCGGCGCCTGGAGCGGCCAGGGCGATCCCGCCACGGGCATCCCCGACTCCGCTGCCGTGGCCACGACCATGGCGAAGCCGGTTATGATCGCGGCGCCGATCTGAGTCAGGCCCTTGTTCAGCAGCGTGTGGGCGAGATTGTCGACCGTTTCGTTGTCTGGCTGCAGCCAGCCTTCCTCGTGCGGCATCAGCCGCTCGAGGCCGCCGATCACCAGGGCGACTGTCAGATAGACCGCGTTGAACCACAGCAGGGGGTGGTCGCTGGCGAGCGCCAGGCCGGTCCCGAGAAGGCCGGCACCGAGGAGCAGCGGCCACAAGATCCAGGACAACACCGGCCGCAGACGGCTGGCGGCAGATAGCCGTATCATCAGGCCTCACGATCCAAGAGCAGGCCCGTGCCGGGGCGGCGGCGTCCGGCCCGATACCGACCATCGTCGGAAGGCGCATCGCAACTGCCATCCCGAGCGTGGCGAGGGATCTTCCCGGACGGCGCGCGCGGCGCGTCGTTCAGAAAGATCCCTCGCCACGCTCGGGATGACGGCGTGGATGTATCAGGCTGGTGCTTCGGGCGCTACGCCGCGATGCTGCTGGCGGTCAGCGACGGCCAGAACGCGTCGGCGCCGGCCTCGGCCAGCGCCCGCCCCAGCTTCGCGCCCCAGTAGGTCTCGCTGCCGTAGTCGCGCCGCCATACCCAGAGCCGGCGCGTGTAGTGGTGCAGCACGTGCTCGTAGGTGAAGCCCATGGCGCCCATCGACTGGTGCGCGATGGCGCAGATCTTGTGCGCCGCCTCGCCGGCCTGGGTCTTGGCCGCCATGATGGCGAAGGCGCCGTCGCCCTCCTCCGCATCGCGTGCCGCGGTGCGCGCCGCGGCACCGACCACGGCGACGTAGGTCGCCAGCTCGGCCAGCATGTGCTGGATGGCCTGGAAGGTGCTGATCGCGCGCCCGAACTGCACACGCTCCTTGGCATACTGCGTCGCCAGCGCCAGCACGCGGTCGGCCGCCCCGCTCATCTGGTTGACGCGCGCCAGCGCCGCCAGCTCCAGCGCCCTCTCGGGCGTCACCGACGTCGCCGCGCTCGCCGCGGCGGCAGCGCCGTCGAACGTCACGGTGTCGTAGGGCTCGCCGGTCTGGCCCTGCTGCGCCTCGATCTTCACCGCCGCGCGCGGCACCACCGCGACCTCGGTGCCGGCGGCGCCCGGCGCCACCACGACGATCGAGTCGGCGACCGATGCGAAGGCCACGCGCTGGGCCCGGCCCGCCAGCTTGCCGCCGGCGATCCGCACCGGCGATCCGGCGCCGGCGATCACCAGCGCCAGCGGCCCGGCGGGCGGCGTGAGCCCCGCCTGGGCCACGAGCATCGCGCCCAGGCCGGTCTCAGCCAGCGGCAGCGGCACGGCATGACGGCCCGCCTCGCGCAGCACCGCCATCAGGTCGCCGATGGTGCCGCCGGCGCCGCCGGCGCTCTCGGGCACCGCCGCCCAGGGCAGGCCGGCGTCCTCGACCTGGCGCCAGAGACCGGCCGGCCATGTGCCCTTCTCGAGCTCGTTGATGACCTCGCGCGTCGCCTCGGCCGCGAACAGGCGCGCGGCCGTCTCGACGAACATCTGGCGGGTTTCGTTTTCCGGTGTCTGCTCGGTGGTCATCGCTCGTGTCCTTCAGCGCAGGCCCAGGCCGCGGGCGATGATGCCGCGCAGGATCTGGGTCGTGCCGCCCTGGATGGAATAGGCCGGCGCCGCCAGCGTCGCCATCTGGCACATGTCGAGGAAGTCGGCGATGTCGTCGGCGTCGGCGGCATCCGATTCGGCCAGCACGCGCGCGACCTCGGGCAGATCCTGCTGGAAATGCGTGCCGAGATCCTTGGTCACCGCGCCCTCGGTGACCGGCGACTTGCCGTTCTCGAGCATGCCGGCCACCGACAGCGACATCTGCCGCAGGCTCCACAGCCGCGCCGCGAGCTTGCCCACCACTTCCTGGGCGTGGCGGCCGGGCTGGCGGCCCACGAGCTTCACCAGCTCCTTCAGCACATGCACGTTGGTCAGGAAGCGCTCCGGCCCGCTGCGCTCATGAGCCAGCTCGGACGTGACCTGCATCCAGCCATCGCCCTCGTTGCCCAGCATCATGGAGTCGGGCACCAGGCAGTCGCGGAACACGACCTCGTTCCAGTCGTGCTTGCCGTTGAGGTTGATGATCGGGCGGATGGTGATGCCCGGCAGCGACAGGTCGATCACCAGCTGGCTCAGCCCGCGATGCTTGTCCTCGCGCGTGCCCGACGTGCGCAAGAGCGTGATGGCGTAGTGCGAGCGGTGCGCGCCGCTGGTCCAGATCTTGGTGCCGTTCACCAGCCAGCCGCCGTCGACCTTGTCGGCGCGGGTGCGCACCGAGGCCAGGTCGGAGCCGGAATCGGGCTCGCTCATGCCGATGGCGAAGTAGCACTCGCCCTTGACGATGCGCGGCAGGATCGAGCGCTTCATCTCCTCGCTGCCGAAGCGCAGGATGCCGGGGCCGCTCTGGCGGTCGGCGACCCAGTGCGAGCCGGCGGGCGCGTTGTTGGCCAGCAGCTCCTCGGTGACGACGTAGCGGTGCAGGAAGCTCTTCTCGCCGCCGCCATACTGCCTGGGCCAGGTGATGCCGATCCAGCCCTTGGCCCCGAGCTTCTTGCTGAACTCCGGCGAGCGGCTGTTCCAGCTCTTGAAGCGGTCGCCGCCGGTGATGGTGGGCAGGGTCTGCTTGAGGAAGGCGCGGATCTCGGTCCGCAGCGCCTCGGTGTCCGGCGGCAGCCGAAACGGCGGGAACTCGAGCGCGGGCGCGGTCATCGCGGACGTCCTCCAACGGGTGCGCAGGGCAGCCTGCCCCAATATCGCGTTGGAAAGCCGGCCGCCGTCGATTAATCCTAGAACCCATAGTGCCAAAGTAAACGTCGAACCAGAGGCCCGAGGGTGCACGGATGAGCGACAAACTGCTGTACGAAAAAAGCGACAACATCGTCACGTTGACCCTCAACGACCCCGATGTGCGCAACGCCATCTCCGACGAGTCGATGATCAGCGGGCTGGTCGACGCCCTGCGCCGGATCAATGACGACTACGACGTGCGCTGCGTCATATTGACCGGCGCCGGGACCGCCTTCAGCTCGGGCGGCAACGTCAAGAAGATGCAGCGCCAGGACGGCATGTTCGCCGCCGGGGCCTACAACGTGCGCGTCGGCTACCTGCGCGGCATCCAGCGCATCCCGCTGGCGATGTACGAGCTGGAGGTGCCGATCATCGCCGCCGTCAACGGGCATGCGATCGGCGCCGGCTGCGACCTCGCCTGCATGTGCGACATCCGCATCGCCGGCAAGAGCGCCCGCTTCGCCGAGAGCTTCGTCAAGCTGGGCCTGATCCCGGGCGATGGCGGCGCCTGGTTCCTGCCGCGCGCCGTGGGCGCCTCCAACGCCCGCTTGATGGCATTCACCGGCGAGCAGTTCGACGCCGAGCAGGCGCTGCAGATGGGGCTCGTCTCCAAGGTCGTCGACGATGCCAGGCTGATGGACGAGACCCGCGCGCTGGCGCGGCGGATCGCCGCCAATCCCGCCTACGGGCTGCGCATGGCCAAGCGCCTGCTGCGCGAAGGCGAGCGCAGCGAGCTGCAGAGCCTGCTCGACATGTCGGCCTCGATGCAGGCGATCGCGCATCAGACCGAGGACCACAAGGAGGCGGTCGACGCCTTCGTTGAGAAGCGCAAGCCGGTGTTCAAGAACCGCTGAGCGGCACGGGCACGAACGACACTGGCTCGAACGAGATGGGCACGAAACGGGGAGCAGCACCGCCATGGCAGGACGTCCGCGCTTCGTGCCCCTGATCGCCGGCCTCGAGGAGGAGGACCGCGATGGCGTCGCCGAGGCCAACCGCAACTTCTACCGCGCCTTCATGCGCCGGGACCTCGCCGCGCTTGAGGAGCTGTGGGCCAGCGCCACGCCTGTCGCCTGCCTGCACCCCGGCCAGCCGCCGCTGTTCGACCGCGCTACGATCATGGCGAGCTGGCAGGCGATCATGCGCAATCCCGAGACTCCGGCCCAGATCAAGATCGTCGAGGACCGCCTCATCGTGCGCGGCCGCATGGGCGTGGTGATCTGCCGCGAGGTGCTGCCCAAGGCGCATCTGGTGGCGACCAACATGTTCGTGCGCGAAGGCGATGCCTGGAAGATCGCGCACCACCAGTCGGCCCTGGCGCCGCCGCCGAAGGACCGGCCGACGCAGCCCGCCGCCGCCCCCAGGCGCGACCGCCGCAACCTGCATTGACGGGCCACGGCGCGTGCGCGCGCCTTGACGGCGCAGATTGTTGACGCGGCCCTGACGCCGCGGAATTGAAAGATCACCTTATCGGTGCATCAGCAGTTTTAATTGGGTGGCTTGCTGCCGGCGGCGTAGCGTTCGTCGAAGGCGCGGCAGCAGGGCGATCGCATATCGTCCACCCGTCATCCCGAGCGCAGCGAGGGATCTCCTGCGGCAAGGTGCACGGTGCGCTATTCGCGGGAGATCCCTCGCTGCGCTCGGGATGACGGACCGGGCGACGCCGCGGCGCATATTCGATCGCCCCGGGTGCGGCAGGAGCAGTCACCATGTTCGAAGACGCGTTCAAGCTGAAGATCACGCCCGCCGGGCTGGAGAAGGATGCCGCGACGCAATACACGTCGGCCGTCCGCGCCGTCCTGTACAAGATCCACCAGTCGCAATCCGGCAAGGCGCTGCTGGGCTCGATCCGCTTCCACGGCTTTGTCGTCGACATCATCCCCTATCCGGACGAGGAGGGTGACGCCTGCGGCGCCGACGTCGAGCCGAACTACGACCAGGTCACCACCATCGTGATGCCGACCGTGCGCTACACGCCCGGCAAGTTCACCAAGGGCGGCTCGTGCGCGCACCTGCCCGGCAAGGGCTGGACGGAATCGATCCTGTTCCACGAGCTGGTGCATGCCCTGCGGGACATCTCGCAAAGCAAGCGGCGCGACTACACCGGCGTGGTCATGACCGGCGGCCTCTACCGCTACGACACCTTCGAGGAGTTCATCGCCGTGCTGTGCGAGGACATCTACACGTCCGAGCGCGGCAACCCGCATATGCTGCTGGGTGATCATCGCGGGATCACGCCGCTTGACCCCGAGCTGGCCGACTCGTTCAAGTTCTTCGCCAGCGGCTCCCGGACGTATCGCTTCGTCGCCCGCTTCTGCCAGGAGAACCCCGGCTTCAGCAAGTTGATGTCCCAGGTACGGGCGTCCTTCAATCCGCTCGCGGCCTACTACAAGGACCCGCAGAAGGCCCTGCGCTATTCCTCGCAGCCCTCGGCGCACGAGCGCGATGCCGACGGCGTCTGGGGCAAGATGTTCGAAAGGAAGCGGGAACGGACGCTGCCCCCCGGCGGACCGCCGAATGTCCCGGCGCCGCGCCCCTACGGTGCCCCGATCCGACGGCCGTGAAATTCCTCCCTTCTCCCCGCCTGCGCGGAGAGAAGGACAGAAGCTCAACTGCCTACCGCGCCTTGGCGGCCAGCGGGCCGTCCTTGCGGATGTACGGCGCCAACGCCTGATACGTCAGGTCGACCTCGTAGGGCCCGGCGGCATAGGGCCCGACCGCATACGGGTCGAACGTCAGCGTCACCTTGTCATCGGCGAAGACCCAGCGGCTCGGCTCGATCACCATCTTGCGCAGCTCGGCCGGCGCCAGCGCTTCCTCGAAACCCGGGCGCTCCTCGAACTGCTTCTTCAGGTCCGTGCGCACCAGGCCGGTGATCGCATCCTGCCAGCCCGACGCCGGGTCGAGGATGTCGTCCAGGCCCAGCAGCCGTCCGGTCGTGAGCTCGACGTGCCAGGCGGTGCGGCCGTGATTGGGATGGGCGCCGCCGGCGTAGGCCATCCAGTCCGCATCGACTGTCGCCAGCCGGGGCGGCACGACCAGCACGGCATGGCCGCTCTCGAAGAACCAGCCGATGTCCGGCATGCCGCCATCGGCCTTCGTGGGCGGCCGCATCTCGGCCGCGAACTTGTCGACCCAGCCCTTGATGGCGGCATTGGCGCGCGCGTAGTCGACACCGGCGCGCTCGAAGACGGGATAGCTCGCCGCGATCCGGTAGGGCACGCCGCCGCGGCGGCCCTGCTCGATCAGACGCCGCTCGGCGACGAACGGATAGTCGGCGCCCGCCGGCAGCATGGCCAGCCACTCGGCCCGCTGCTCGGCGAGCTCGCGGTGGCACATCGCGAGCTCGTCGTCCTTCTGTCCCGCGCACATGCGCTGCCGATCGGCCAGCCATGCCAGCTGGTCGCGCTGCAGGTGCTCGCGCGCCGCTGCGTCCGTCAGGGACCCAAGCCGTTGCCGATAGGCGCCGGCCATCTTGCGGTCGGCCGCCGCGGCGTCCTTGTCGCCGCAGATCACCCTCTCGACCTCGCTCGAGGCCTTGGCACAGTCGAAGCTGGGGCCGGTCCGGGCCGACGCCCCCGGGACAACGCACGCGATGGCGATGCCGATCACACCTGCGCACATCCTCATGGCGTTCACCGCTTCCAGTGTGTCAGGCGGCGGACCGCCTCCTCCATGTCGGCGGTCGAGCCGGCGAACGAGAAGCGCAGCGTGCGATGGCCGCGCTGCGGATCGAAATCGACGCCGGGCGTCGCCGCCACGCCGGCTTCGCGCAGCATGCGCCGGCAGAAATCGACGCTGTCGTTGGTCAGGTGCGCCACGTCGGCATAGAGGTAGAAGGCGCCGGTCGGCCGCGTCAGGTGATCGAAGCCGGCCTTCGGCAGCCCGGCCAGCAGCAGGTCGCGGTTGACGCGGTAGCGCCGGACATGCGCCTCCAGCTCCTCGGTGCAGTCGAACGCCGCCAGCGCGGCGAACTGCGACAGGGTCGGCGTCGAGATCAGCAGGTTCTGCGTCAGCCGCTCGATGGGGCGCACCAGCGCCGGCGGCACCACCATCCAGCCGATGCGCCAGCCGGTCATCGAGAAGTATTTCGAGAAGCTGTTGATGACGATGGCGTCGTCGGTCACCTCGAGCGCGCTGACGCCGCGCTCCTCGAATGTCAGGCCGTGATAGATCTCGTCCGAGATCAGCCGCATGCCGCGCTCACAGCAGGTGGCGGACAGCGCCGCCATCTCGTCGCGCGACACCATGGTGCCGGTCGGATTCGACGGGCTGGCGACGATCAGCCCGGCCAGGCCGCCGCCGGTGGCAGCCAGCGCCGGCACGGTGGGCTGATAGCGCTCGGCCTCGGTGGTGACGATATCGACCGGCACCATCCCCAGCGCCGCCAGGATGTTGCGATAGGGCGGATAGCCCGGCGCCGCCATCGCCACCCGCGCGCCCGGGTCGAAGGCGGCAAGGAACGCCATCAGGAAGGCGGCCGACGAGCCGGTCGTGACCACCACCCGCTGCGGATCGAGCGTCACGCCGTACCACTGCGCATAATGCCGGGCGATGCGCTCGCGCAGCGGCGGGATGCCCAGCGCCTCGACATAGCCGATGCGGTCGCGGTCGAGCGCGGCATGCGCCGCCGCCAGCGCCCCTTTCGGGGCCGACGTGCTGGGCTGGCCGACCTCGCAGTGGATCACCTTCTCGCCGCGCGCCTCCATCTCGTTGGCGGCGCTGATCACGTCCATGACGATGAAGGGCGGCACGATCTCGGCGCGCTTGGACACCCCTTTGCTCATGGCGTGATCCTGCCCGGCCGGGGGATGCATGGTGGAACGCAAACGCGCTGGGGGCGCGCCACTCCGTGGCGCGTCATGCTCGTGGTTCCTTGTTGCGGCCCAGGCACTGCAGCCGCGTTGAGGCGCCATGACGCGCCACGGAGTGGCGCGCGCCCAGCGTCTGTTCGCAGCACCGTGCGCCACTCCGCCTTCGAGATCGTCATATCGGGCACCCCTCCCAGGTTCAGCGGGCCGAGGTCAGCGCGAGGCCGTAGCTTCGCGGATCGACGCCGAGCTGGCACAGGGTGCGGTTCTCGCGCACGCCGCGCGGGCAGGCGACCATGCCGACCTGCGCGCCGCTGACGGCCGACAGCGCCGAGGGCAGCGGCATGCCCTCGCGCATCACCTGCCGGGCCACCGTGCCCAGGGCGGCCGTCGCCCCGGGCCCGCCGGAGGCGACGCCGACCAGCATGGAATCACCGGTGTTGCGGTTGGCGATCAGCATCGGGCCGATCAGCGCGTTGCCGCCGCCGCCGGGGGCGCCCATCATGATGCCGGTGCCGGGCGCGACCTTGCGGGCGCCGAACAGCTGCCCCATGCCGACGGTGCAGGCCACCGCGTTGGCGTTGCGATCGAGCGCCGCGAAGCCGGCCTCGCCGCCGGCATAGGCGCCGCCGCCGGCGCCGCCCTGTCCGGTGAACGCCGCCTGCGTGGCGCTGCCGGCAAACGGCGCCGGCGCGAAATAGGCGGTATGGTCGCCCACCGGAACCTGGATCGGCTCGACGACGCTGGCGACGGCCTCGCGCAGGTTCTGCAGCGTCAGCCCGCCGCCGGCCGACTGCACCGAGTCGACCAGCTGGCGCGCGAACTGGCCCTGGAAGAAGTCGACGCCGCCACGGGCGCGGATCGAGCCCAGGCTGCTGCCCAGGTCGCGCTGCACGAACGGATCGCCCTCGCCGATCGCCGTGCCGCCGCCTTTCTCATAGATCCGCCGTGCCGCGGGATCGAGGCCGATCTGCGCCACGCCGGCCTGCAGGTCGCGGGCCAGCGCCCGCGACACCGATGCGCCATCGCGGGCGATGCGCTCGCCCGGCGCCACCAGCGCTTCCCATCGCGCCTGCCCATGCCGGACATGCAGCAGGGTCATGCCGCGCACCGCCGTCGGCGTCGCGACATCGAAGCCCTTGGTGGCCGGCCCCGCCGGCGTCGACGGAAAGATGATGGCCTCGGCCTTGTGCGTCTTGGCGTTATGCACCAGGCAGACACCGCCGGCCCCCAGGCTCGCGCCCGATGGCAGGGTCGCCGACAAGGCGAAATACATGGCTACCGCGGCGTCGGCGGCGGTGCCGCCGGCGGCCAGGATGTCACGGCCGGCCTCGGCCGCAAGCGGCTCGTCCGCCACAACTGCGCCAAAAAAGCCCTCCACGAATCCCGGCTGGCCTTTCTCAACCTTGGGTCCGCAGGCCGCCAGCACCGCCACACCCGCCGCCAGGGCGGCGACGGCGCGTTGACGCGGCGCACGCCGGTCCCTAGCTTCGTGGAACAGTCGGGGAGTGATGAGTTTGCCGGGACGCATCGTGACTTCGATCCTCGCGGTGACCACGTTGTCGCTGGCGCTGATGGCACCGGCCTTGCCGGCCGCCGCGCAGCGTGGCGATGCTATCGTTTTAGTGCGTGATGCCGAGATAGAAAACGCGATTCGCACCATGGTCGCCCCGATCCTGCGGGCGGCCAACCTCGATGCCAACGCCGTCGAGGTCCATCTCGTGCAGGACCGCCGCATCAACGCCTTCGTCGCCGGCGGCCAGCGCATCTTCCTCAACACCGGCCTGATCATGCGCACCGAGAGCGCCAACCAGCTCCTGGGTGTCATTGCGCACGAGGCCGGCCACATCCGCGGCGCCCATCTCGTGGCGCTGCAGGAAGCGCTGCGCAACGCCACGGCGCAGATGATCCTGGAGACGATCCTCGCCGGCGCCGCGATGGCGGCATCGTCCACCAACCGGCGGCCCGACGGCTACTCCGGCGGCGGCCAGAACCCGCAGAACGTTCCGGGACCGCCGGGCGTGCCCGGCGCCGTGAGGACCCTGCTGAGCTACACGCGCGGGCAGGAGCAGCAGGCCGACCAGGCCGGCGTCACCTTCCTGGAGCGCGCCGGCATGTCGCCGCGCGGCATGCTCGAGGTCATGCGCATGCTGCAGCAGCAGGAGCGCATCTATGTCGGCAGCGGCGCCGATCCCTATCTGCGCACCCATCCGATGTCGAGCGAGCGCATCACCTTCCTCGAGGAGGCCGTGGCCCGCTCGCGCATCAACACCTCCGATCCGCCGCAATATCGCGAGCTGCATGCGCGCATGGTCGCCAAGACGCTGGGCTATTTCGAGCCGCAGCGCGCGATGCAGAAATATCCGCAGACCGACAACTCGACCGCCGGCCGGTACGGCCGCGCCATGGCGCTGTTCCGGCTCGGGCAGCCCCAGGCCGCGATCGCGATGGCTGATCAGCTGATCCGCGAGAATCCGCGCGACCCCTATTTCCACGAGTTCAAGGGCGACGTGCTGCGCGAGAGCGGCCAGCCGGCCGCCGCGGTGGGCGCCTACAGCCAGGCCGTGGCGCTGCTGCCGCGCGATGCGGCGCTGCGTTTCGGCCTGGGCCAGGCGCAGTTCTACGCCCGCCAGCAGGTGGCCGCGACCAAGACGCTGGAGCAGGTCGTGCAGATGGAGCCGACCAATGTCGCGGCCTGGGACCTGCTGCAGAAGGCCTACGATGCCAGCGGCAACACGGCCATGCGCGATCTCGCCGCCGCCGAGTATTTCTATCTGCAGGGCCACCGCAGCCGGGCTGCCTTCAAGGCCGAGGCCGCCAGCCGCAGCCTGCCGCGCGGAACGCCGGCTTGGCTGCGGGCCCAGGACCTCAAGATCGCCATCGACAACGACAGGAACGACAAGTCGCGGCGATGAGCCTCCTCCTGGTCGCGCCAAGTTGATCGTCACGGGCGCTGCCGCGTGCTACGCCCCTTCCCAACCCCTCTCTCAGCCCCTCGTCACTGGAGACTGAAATGCGCCTGCCGCGCTCCCTGATCGCCCTCGCCCTGATCGCGCTGCCGGCCGTGGCCAGCGCCCAGACCTCGCCGCCGCCGGACCGCGAGGCGATCGAGAAGATCGTGCGCGAGTACCTGATGAAGAACCCCGAGGTCATCATCGAGGCGGTGCAGGAGCTGGAGAAGCGCCAGGCGTCGGCACGCGACCAGGCTTCCCAGCAGGCCATCTCCCAGCGCAAGGCCGAGCTGATCAGCGATCCCGGCACGCCGGTCGGCGGCAATCCCGACGGCGACGTGACGATCGTCGAGTTCTTCGACTATCACTGCGGCTACTGCAAGCGCGCGCATCCGACCATGCAGAGCGTGGTCAAGGCCGACTCGAAGATCCGCATCGCCTACAAGCAGATGCCGATCCTGACGCCCAACTCGCGCGTGGCGGCGGCCGGCGCGCTGGCGGCGGCGCGGCAGGGCAAGTACATGGAGATGCACAATGCGCTGATGGAGGCGCGCGGCGAGCTGACCAATGACCGTGTCATCCAGATCGCGGCCGGCATCAAGCTCGACACCGCCAAGCTGGAAAAGGACATGGCCGCCCCCGAGATCGCCCAGCAGATCGACCGCAGCCTTGAGCTCGCCAAGGCCCTGGGCATCGACGGCACACCGGCTTTCGTGATCGGCAACAAGCTGATCCCCGGCGCCGTCGACGCCTCCACCATCCGCGCCGCCGTCGCCGACGCCCGCAAGGGTTGAGACAGCAGCTTACGCGGCGTCTTCACCGTCATCCCGAGTTCACCGTCATCCCGAGCGCCGGCGAGGGATCTCCCGCGAAAGACGCACGGTGCGCCATTCGCAGGAGATCCCTCGCTGGCGCTCGGGATGACAATCCAATTTATCTACGGCGTGTGGCTGCCGGTCAGGCCGAGGCGATCGGCGGCCGCAGCCGGGTCTCCCAGAAGACCGAGACCAAGGGATCCGAAGGTGACGGGCGCGGCCGGCTCCAGCCCGACTGCCAGCGTGCCAGGGCGGCCCAGGAACTGCAGCACGGCATCGACGACGGCCGCGACCCGCGGCGAGCCCGCGCCATAGGCCTGTGCGCCATCGCGAATTTGCGCCGCCCGTGCCTGCCTGAAGGCGGCTTCGGGCTGCCCGGCCGCCTGCGCGCCGTGGGCGATGGCGCGGTTGGCCAGCCCCTCGTCGCGGTAGATCAGGCGCACCCATTCCAGCGATGCCGCGGCCAGCGACTGCACCATCGCATCGACTCCGTCGGCGCCGGCAGGGGCGCTGACATCGATGCCTGACAGGGCGTAGGTCAGGGACAGCGCTCCGGCGCCGGGGACATTGAAATCGCAAGGCGCCATCTTCCAGCTCTTGCGCGCGTAGTCGGAATCGCTGACGCAGGCGATCGTTCCCTTCAAGGCCGGATAGCCCAGGCCCGACAGGATCCGCGCCACCGGCGAATCGGCGTCGGCGGGGGCCGCCAGCTCGATTCCCTCGACATGGAAGCTCACGCGTTCGGTGCGCCCGTCAGCCAGGCGGGACACGTCGGCGCCCATGCGCGCGACGCTGAAACCATGCGCCGCCAGCGCCGTGCCGCCCAGCGCCTGCAACGCCCAGCGGTCGACCTGCGGCTTGCGCGCCGGATCGGAGCCCGACACCGGCCGGCCGGCGGCCATGTCCGGCAGCGCCCGCGTCAGGTCGATGCCGGAAACGATGATCGCACCGATGGTCACGGCATCCCGCTCGTTGTCGTCCTCCTTCTCGAGGAACCGCAGGTCGTCGATCCGTGCTTCCGCGATACGGCCGGCATCGATGCCGCGCGCGCCGAGCCGGGCAATGCGCAAGCCCTCATCCTCCGAGGTATCACGATGGACGGCATCGGAGATGGCGATCTCCGCGATGCGGATGCCGGGCGCCAGGATGCCGACGACCTTGGCGATCTCGTCGCTGAGATTGGCTTTCGTCGGCGCAACCGCGAACTGCCGCAAGGCGACGGCACCAGTCGACACCGCCGCCACGGTCGTCTCGCCGTCGCTCGCCTGCATGTCGATGCTTCGGATCTCGACCAGGCTGGCGACCTGCACGAAATCGCCCTGCCCCTTGCCGTCCTTGTAGCGTGCCGGGTTGATCACGTTGTCGAACGCTGCCGGCTGCGGATCGACGATGGCGATCTGCTCGATCGCGATGCGCCCGGCGTCAGGCCCGCTCAGCTCGACATTCGAAACGACCAGGCGACGCTGCACGATATCGAAGTTGACATTGCCGTACTTGAAGGCAGTGAGCGGCGCCGGCGGCGAGCGCACCCATGCATCGAGCATGGCGCGCGCTTCGCGTTCGAGGAGGTTCTGCGCGACGGCAATGGCGCTCCATGCCAGCGCGGCGACCACCACCGTGCCGAAGACATACTTCCGCCATCGCATGCGCTGCCTCCCCCCGAGCCTCACAGGGGCGTTCGTACATGACCTCGCCGTCATCCCGAGCACCGGCGAGGGATCTCCTGCGGCAAGGCGCACGATGCGCTATTCGCAGGAGATCCCTCGCCGGCGCTCGGGATGACGGCAGAGGCATATGCGAATACCCTGGCCGAGCCGAGGTAAGGCCCGAGGCGTGCCGGTCTTGTCAAGCTTCCGCGTCGGGCTGCTTGGCCGGCTGCGCCTGGTCGAAGGCCGGCACCGCCATACAGGCCTCGAAGATGCGCATCAGGGTCGGATACCTGGTCAGGTCGTTGCCGAAGCGCCGGGCGTTGAACACCTGCGGCACCAGGCACATGTCGGCGATCGTCGGCGCATCACCATGGGAGAAGCGGCCGGTCTGGGGGTGGCCCGCCACCGATGCCTCGTAGGCCGTGAAGCCGACATCGATCCAGTGCCGCGCCCATGCCTGCTTGCCGGCCTCGTCCTGGCCGCAGGCCGTGCCGAGATAGCCGAGCACGCGCAGGTTCTGGATCGGATGGATCTCGCAGGCCGGGATCATCGCCAGCGACCGCACCCGGGCGCGGCCGACCGGGTCCCTGGGCAGGATCGGCGGCTCGGGGTGCGTTTCCTCCAGGTACTCCAGGATCGCCAGCGACTGCGCCAGCGCCGTGCCGTCGTCAAGCACCAGCGCCGGCACGAGCTGCTGCGGGTTGACGCGCGTATAGGCCGGCGCGACCTGCTCCTGACGGCGCAGGTGGATGAAGGCGAACTCGGGCGCGACGCCCTTGAGGTTCATCGCAATGCGCACGCGGAACGCCGCCGACGAGCGGAAATAGCCGTAGAATTTCATGGTGCCCCCCTTGGCTACCTCTCCCGCAAGCGGGAGAGGTCGACGCGCGCGTAGCGCGCGGCGGGTGAGGGCTTCACGCACGACACCTCGTCCCTGGCCCCTCACCCTCCCATCGTGCTTGCGCGCGATGGGCCCCTCCCTCTCCCGCATGCGGGAGAGGGTCGTCAAGCCTTCAGCACGCCACGGCGGATCTGGTCGAGCTCGATCGACTCGAACAGGGCGCGGAAATTGCCCTCGCCGAAGCCGTCGTCGCCCTTGCGCTGGATGATCTCGAAGAAGATCGGGCCGATGACGGTGGTGGTGAAGATCTGCAGCAGCCGGCCGCCATCGGCCGTGGGCGCGCCGTCGATCAGGATGCGGTTGCGCTGCAGGCGCGCGACGTCCTCGCCATGGCTGGGTAGGCGCTTGGAGATGCCTTCGTAGTAGGTGTCGAGCGTGTCCTGGAACACCACGTTGCGGGCCCGCAGCGCCTCGACCGTGGCGTAGATGTCGCTGCTGCCCAGCGCCACGTGCTGGATGCCCTCGCCGTGATAGGCTGAAAGGTATTCCTGGATCTGCGACTTGTCGTCCGAGCTCTCGTTGATCGGGATGCGGATCTTGCCGCACGGGCTGGTCATGGCCTTCGACTTCAGGCCGGTCAGCTTGCCCTCGATATCGAAGTACTTGATCTCACGGAAATTGAAGAGCCGTTCGTAGAACTCAGACCACTCGGACATGCGGCCGCGATGCACGTTGTGGGTCAGGTGGTCGATATAGGTGAGGCCGACGCCGGCGGGATGGGTCTCGACGCCGGGCAGATAGTCGAAGTCGACGTCGTAGATGGTGCCCTTGGCGCCGTAGCGGTCGACCAGATAGATCAGGCTGTCGCCGATGCCCTTGATGGCCGGGATGTTCAGCTCCATGGGGCCGACCTTGCCCTCGACACCCCAGGCGCCCAGCGACAAGGCGCGCTTGTAGGCCTGGGCAGCGTTCCTCACCCGGAAGGCGATGGCGCAGATGCTGGGCCCATGAACGCGCGCGAAGCCCTGGGCGAAGCTCTCGGCCTCGGCGTTGACCACGAAGTTGATGTCGCCCTGGCGATAGAGCGTCACGTTCTTGGACCGGTGCCGCGCGACGGCGACAAAGCCCAGGCTTTCGAACAGCCGTCCCAGCGCCTCGGGATCGGGCGCGGTGTACTCGATGAACTCGAACCCGTCGGTGCCCATCGGGTTGACGGCGTCGGCAGCACTCGTGGCCATGTCGTCCTCCGGACCGCCCGGCGGCCAGGCGATTTGACCGGCCGCCGGAATTAGTTTCAAATGAAACTATCAGCCTTGACAATTGGTTTCAACCGCAACCATTCCAGCGAGGAAAGCGGCTTTCGATGCCTCCTCCCAAGCCCGCCGCATCGACACTGGCCCTGGAGCGCTTCCTGCCCTACCGGTTGTCGATCCTGAGCCAGCTCGTCAGCGCCTCGGTGCACGACCAGTATTTCGAGCCCTCGCAGCTGACCATACCGCAATGGCGGGTGATGGCGGTGCTGGGCCGGTTCGCGCCCCTGTCGGCGAATCAGGTGGGCAACCGCACGCTGATGGACAAGGTCACGGTCAGCCGCGCCGTCGCCGCCCTGCTCGAGCGCGGCCTGGTCGAGCGCGCAACCGACGACAGCGACCGGCGCCGCTCGGCGCTGCGGCTGTCGGCGGCCGGCCAGCGCCTGCACGACCATATCGCCCCTCTGGCGCTCGACTACGAAGCCCGCCTGCTGGCCTGCCTGGCGCCGGACGAGCGCCAGACGCTCGACCGTCTGCTCGACCGGCTGATGGACCACGCCCACACCCTGCGCGGCACCGGTGAAGCCTCCCCCAACGCAGTTGGGGGAGGTGGCCGGAGGCCGGAGGGGGAACCGACGTGGTCTCTCAGTGGCAAACACCACGTCGGCTCCCCTCCGCCCCTTCGGGGCACCTCCCCAGCAAAGCTGGGGAGGAAATGACGCGTCTACTCCACAGACTGAGGGGCGAGAACCCCCGGGTGCCTTGCCGGCGGGAAGCGCCATGCTATAAGGCCGGCGGCGGCTGCGCAGGGCCGTCGACAAGAAACCTCAAGCGGTTGAAATGGCTGCACAAAACAAGCCCGTCCTGGTCTTGAACGGGCCCAACCTGAACATGCTCGGCAAGCGCCAGCCGGAAATCTATGGCCGGGAGACGCTGGCCGACGTCGAGGCGGCGTGCCGCGCCGAGGCGGCCCGCCTCGGCCTGGGGGTCGATTTCTTCCAGAGCAATCACGAAGGCGCGCTGGTCGACCGCATCCAGCAGGCGCGCGACGCCAATTCGGCGATCATCATCAATGCCGGCGCCTACACCCATACCTCGGTCGCCATCCTCGATGCGCTCAACGCCGCCGAGCTGCCGGTGATCGAGGTGCACCTTTCGAACATTCACCGCCGCGAGCCGTTCCGCCACCACTCCTATGTCAGCCAGGCGGCGCTCGGCATGATCGCCGGCCTCGGCAGCCAGGGCTATCTCTTCGCCCTGCAGGCGCTGGCGCGGCGGCTGGCCGATGCGCCACAATAAACCCGGCACTTCCCCCCTCGAAGGACCCAACACCATGTCGAAGAACCAGGACGACCTCGACCTCGTGCGCAAGCTGGCGGACATGCTGAACGACGCCGGTCTGAGCGAGATCGAATACGAGGCCGATGATCGGCGCATCCGCGTGTCGCGGATGCTGACGCCGGTGGCGGCGCCGATGGCGGCGATGCCGGGCATGGCGATCCCCACCCTGCCCGGCGCAGCCGTGGCGCCCAACGGCGCCGACGACAGCAATCCGGGCGCCGTGAAGTCGCCGATGGTGGGCACCGCCTACCTGGCGCCGGAGCCCGGCAAGCCGCCTTTCGTCGCCGTCGGCGACAAGGTGGCGGCGGGGCAGACGCTGCTGATCATCGAGGCCATGAAGACCTTCAATCCGATCAAGGCACCCAAGGCCGGCACCGTCACCAAGGTCGTGGTGGAGAACGCGCAACCTGTCGAGTTCGGCCAGGTGCTCGTGATCGTGGAGTAAGCGCGTGGCGCTGACCGCCGCATCCGCCCGACAGTCTGTTCCGGAGACGGCCGCATGTTCGACAAGGTGCTGATCGCCAACCGCGGCGAGATCGCGCTGCGTATCCACCGTGCCTGTCACGAGATGGGCATCCAGACGGTCGCCATCCATTCGACGGCCGACAACGACGCCATGCATGTGCGCCTGGCCGACGAATCGGTGTGCATCGGCCCGCCGCCGGCCAAGGACAGCTACCTCAACATTCCCGCCATCCTGTCCGCCGCCACCATCGTCGGCGCCGACGCGATTCATCCCGGCTACGGCTTCCTGTCGGAGAATGCCCGCTTCGCCGAGCTGGTGGAGGAGCACGAGTTCACCTTCATCGGCCCGACGCCGCAGCACATCCGCATGATGGGCGACAAGATCGTGGCCAAGCAGACGGCGGCCGAGCTCGGCCTGCCGCTGGTGCCGGGGTCGCCGGGGCCGGTCGAGAGCATCGACGAGATCAAGGCGCTGGGCCGTTCCATCGGCTATCCCGTCCTGATCAAGGCGGTGGCCGGCGGCGGTGGCCGCGGCATGAAGGTGGTCGAGAACGAGGCGCAGGCGGAGGAAGCCTTCAACCTCGCCCGCCAGGAGGCCTTGGCCGCGTTCGGCAACGGCGCCGTCTATGTCGAGAAGTACCTCGGCCGGCCGCGCCATATCGAGATCCAGATCCTGGCCGACACGCACGGCAACGTGGTGCATCTGGGCGAGCGCGACTGCTCGCTGCAGCGCCGTCACCAGAAGGTGCTGGAGGAGACGCCCTCGCCGGCCCTCAATCGCGAGATGCGCGAACGCATCGGCCGGCTTGCCGCCGATGCGATGCGCAAGATGGGCTATCGCGGCGTCGGCACGCTGGAGTTCCTGTTCCAGGACGGCGAGTTCTACTTCATCGAGATGAACACGCGCCTGCAGGTCGAGCACCCGATCACCGAGGCGATCACCGGCATCGACCTGGTGCGCGAGCAGATCCGCGTCGCCACCGGCGCGCCGCTGGGCTTCGCCCAGGCCGACGTGAAGTTCTCCGGCCATGCCATCGAGTGCCGCATCAACGCTGAGCACCCCGAGACCTTCGTGCCCTCGCCGGGCCGGATCACCGAGTACCATCCGCCCGGCGGCCTGGGCGTGCGCGTCGATTCGGCGCTCTATGCCGGCTACCGCATGCCGCCCTACTACGACAGCCTCGTCGCCAAGCTGATCGTCGCCGGCACCAACCGCAACGAATGCCTGATGCGGCTGCGCCGGGCGCTCGAGGAGTATGTCGTGGGCGGCATCGACACCACGATCCCGCTGCACCAGCGCCTGATCGCGCAGCCCGACTTCGTCAACGGCGACTACGACATCCACTGGCTCGAGCGCCTGGTGGGGCTGAAGAAGTAGTTTTTTCGTCGGTGGCCAGGGTCACCGACGCTGCTGGTGACGGGTCGGACCGCGCCGCTCCAGCGGCGCTCATGGGCTGCATCGCGAAGAGCGCCGCTGGAGCGACGCGGTCCCAGCTGTCGCCAGCACTGCCGGTGGACGGGCACGAGGAAACCGAAGGTTGTCACAGGTCACCACCTACGCCGGCTGGGCTGTGATGGCGTTGGCGCTGTGCGGCGGCGCCTATGCGGTGGCCACGGCCGTGCTCGCCGGCCGCGTCCTGCGGCGGGCACCCGATCCCCTGCCGGCGCCGCTGCCCGCCGTCACGATCCTCAAGCCGCTGCACGGCGATGAGCCCGGCCTGGAAGCGGCGCTGGCGAGCTTCCTCACCCAGGCCTATGCCGCGCCCGTGCAGCTCATCCTGGGCCTCCATGCCGAGGATGATCCCGCGCACGCCGTGGCGGTGCGCTTGCGGCAGCGTTTCTCCGACCGCGACATCACCGTCGTTACCGATCCGCGCCTGCATGGCGCCAATCGCAAGATATCCAACGTCATCAACATGATGCCGCACGCCCGGCACGACATGCTGGTGCTGTCCGACAGCGACATCAGCGTTGGGACCGATTATCTGCAGGCTGTCGCGGCAAGCCTCGCCCGCCCCGGCGTGGGTGCGGTGAGTTGTCTCTACACCGGCCGCGGACTGGCGACGGCCTGGTCCCGGCTGGCGGCCATGGACATCAGCTACCGGTTCTTGCCCAACGCCGTCTTCGGCATCGCCACCGGCCTGGCGCATCCCTGCTTCGGCTCGACCATCGCGCTCACCCGCCAGACGCTGTCCGCGATCGGCGGTTTTGTCGCATTCGCCGACCTGCTGGCGGATGACTACGAGATCGGCCGTGCCGTCCGCGCCCGCGGGCTGGCGCTGGCCTACCCGCCGCTGACCGCCAGCCATGGCTGCGCCCAAGCCAGCTTCGGCGCGCTGGCGGACCAGGAGCTGCGCTGGGCGCGCACCATCCGCACCATCGATCCTGCCGGCCACGCCGGGAGCGTCGTCACCCATGCCCTGCCCCTGGGCCTGATCGGCGCCGCCCTGCTGGGCTTTTCCCTCACAGCCTGTGTGGTCTTGGCGGGGCTCCTCGCCGCACGTCTTTCCTTGAAGCGGCGACTGGATCATATAGTCGGTTCCAGCGCGGGCCCGTCCTGGCTTCTGCCGGTTCGGGATGTGCTATCATTTGGGCTGTTCGCCGTGTCGCTGGTCGGCAGCACGGTGGACTGGCGCGGCAAACGACTCCGCATCGGCAAAAGCGGGGCGATGTCGTCTTCATAGGAGCTGGCATGCGGACCCTCTTTCTTCAGGCTCCCTCCTTCGATGGCTTCGACGGCGGCGCCGGCTCACGCTACCAGGCGCGGCGTGAGGTCAAATCGTTCTGGTACCCGGTGTGGCTGGCCCAGCCGGCGGCGCTGGTCGAGAACTCCAAGCTGATCGACGCACCCTCACACGGCACGACGCTGGACGAGGTCCTGGCCCAGGTGAAGGATTTCGACCACGTCGTGATCCACACCTCGGCGCCCTCGTTCTCGTCCGACGCGAAGGTCGCCGCGGCCCTGAAGGCCAAGAAGCCCGACCTGCTGATCGGCATGATCGGCGCCAGGGTGGCGGTCAATCCGGAAGGATCGCTGCGCGACGGCGCGCAGATCGACTACGTCGCACGCAACGAGTTCGACTACACGATCAAGGACGTCGCTGACGGCATCCCGCTGAAGGACATCTCCGGCATCAGCTATCGCAACGACCAGGGCGTGATCGTGCACAATGCCGAGCGCGCCATGATCGAGGACATGGACGCACTGCCGTTTGTGACGCCGGTCTACAAGCGCGACCTGGAGATCGAGAAATACTACAACGGCTACCTGCGCCACCCCTACCTGTCGCTGCACACCGGCCGCGGCTGCAAGTCGCGTTGCACCTTCTGCCTGTGGCCGCAGACCATCGGCGGGCACCGCTACCGCACACGCAGCATCGAGCGCGTGATGGAAGAGATCCGCTATGCGCGCGAGGCTCTGCCGCAGGTGAAGGAGTTCTTCTTCGACGACGACACCTTCACCGACAACGCGCCGCGCACCGAAGCCATCGCACGCGAGATGGGCAAGCTGGGCCTGACCTGGTCGTGCAACGCCAAGGCCAACGTCTCGCGCAAGACGCTCGAGATCATGAAGGACAACGGCCTGCGCCTGCTGCTGGTGGGCTACGAGTCCGGCAACCAGCAGATCCTGCACAACGTCAAGAAGGGCATGCGCGTGGATGTGGCCGAGCGGTTCACCCGGGACTGCCATGAGCTCGGCATCCTGATCCACGGCACCTTCATCCTCGGCCTGCCGGGCGAGAGCACCGACACGATCAAGGAAACCATCGAGTTCGCCAAGCGCGCCAACCCGCATACCATCCAGGTGTCGCTGGCGGCGCCCTATCCCGGCACCTTCCTGCACAAGCAGGCGACGGAGAACGGCTGGCTGGATGCGGCCAACGCCGAGCTGGTGGACGAGCACGGCATCCAGATCGCGCCGCTGCACTATCCGCATCTGTCGCACAAGCAGATGTTCGATTCGGTCGAGCACTTCTACCGGCAGTTCTACTTCCGCCCCAGCAAGATCGCCTCGATCGTGGGCGAGATGATGCGCTCGACCGATGCCATGAAGCGACGGCTGCGCGAGGGTGTGGAGTTCTTCCAGTTCCTGCGCGAGCGCCGCAACCAGGTGGTTTAATTCCCTCCCCCACGCGTGCGTGGGGGAGGTGGCCGAAGGCCGGAGGGGGAGCCAGCGTGGTGTTTCTCATTGAGAGACCACGCGCTCTCCCCTCCGCCCCTTCGGGGCACCTCCCCAAATTCGTTGGGGAGGAAAGATGAAAAATCTCATCATCACCGCCGACGATTACGGCGCCGCGCGTGAGGTCAACGACGCCGTCGAGCACGCCCACCGCCATGGTATCCTGACAGCAGCGAGCCTGATGGTCGCCGCACCGGCGGCCGCCGACGCGGTGGCTCGTGCCAAGGCGATCCCCAGCTTGCGCGTCGGGTTGCATCTGGTGCTGGTCGAAGGCCGGCCGGTCTTGCCGCCCGCCTCGATCCCGGATCTGGTCGATGCCACAGGACATTTCCGCACCGACATGGCGCGCGCCGGCGCCGCCATGTTCTTCCGGCCCACGGTGCGCCGTCAGCTCGCGGCCGAGATCGCGGCGCAGTTCGAGGCCTTCCGCGCCACGGGGCTGCCGCTCGATCACGTCAACACCCACAAGCATTTCCATCTTCACCCGACCATCTCCGGCGCGATCCGGAAGATCGGCCGGGCGCATGGTATGCGGGCGATCCGTGTCCCGCTCGAGCCGCGTGCCGTCCTGGCCGCGGCCGAGCCGCATGGCCGCGCACCGCCGGCCTACGTCACCGCGCCGTGGGCCCGGTTGTCGCGCCATCGGCTGCGCTGCGCCGGCCTGCTGGTCCCGGATGCGGTCTTCGGGCTGGCCTGGTCCGGCGCCATGACGGCGCCGAGAGTACGCGGCCTGATCACCTGCCTGCCCGATGGTTTGTCCGAGATCTATCTCCATCCGGCGACGAGCGGCGGCTTTGCAGGCGCCGCGCCCGGCTACCGCTACCGGGACGAGCTGGCGGCACTCACCGCCCCGGACGTCCTGGCCGCGGCCAGTGATCCGAATATCCGCCTGGGCGGCTTCGCCGACTTTTGAGCCGGCGTCCGGCGAAATTTTGTTGCCTTTTCAAGAAGAGTATCGTATGTTCCTCGTTTGTTCCATTTTCACCCACGGGCACGACGGCAATTCACCCACCTTCACTGTCATCCCGAGCGCCAGCGAGGGATCTCCTGCGAATGGCGCATCGTGCGTCTTTCGCGGGAGATCCCTCGCTGGCGCTCGGGATGACAGTCCTATTTTCGGGACGCAAGACTGGATGTGTGGCCCGTATCCACAAAGCAAGGAGAGGAAATTGCCCGGATGAAACCGACTTTCTGTCGTTGTTGTCGTTGTTGTCACGCGTTTGGAAATGCGTCAGCGAGCGGGATGGCCTCGCGGGACGGTGTGGACTATGAGTGACGCCGCCGCGGCGGTCGCGAGGTGTTGAGAGAAGGCATGAACGGGACCTTGACCTTTCCGGAGCTCCCCCTGGACGCCGGCGCTCCCGTGACGCCGGGCCCGATCCGCCTCGGCAGCGAGCAGCATAAGAACCTCTTCTGCCGCACGCTGCTGTCGACCTTCAATCCCTACAAGCCGGCCGTGATCGACTGGCCGGCGCTGGCGCCCGACGCGCAGGAGCGCCTTACCGGCCTGCCGATCTGGGACATCGCGGTGCAGACGGAAGGCCGGGCCGGCCTTCACGTGGCCACCTATGCGGAACGCATCGCCGATCCTTTGTTGAAGCGCGCCATTGAGCTCAATGCCTTCGAGGAACGCCGCCACAAGCACGTGCTGCACAACATGGTCGAGGCCTACGGCATCAAGCTGGCGCCGGAGCCCCAGTACATCGTCCCCAAGGATCCGGAATGGTCCTTCATGGTGACGGGCTACAGCGAGTGCATCGACAGCTTCTTCGCGTTTGGCCTGTTCGAGACGGCAAAACGCTCGGGCTTCTTCCCGCCGGAGCTGGTCGACACATTCGAGCCCGTGATGCGTGAGGAAGGACGTCATATCCTCTTCTTCGTGAACTGGGTGGCGTGGCATCGCCGCAACATGCCGTTGTGGCGGCGGCCCTGGTTCGCGATCAAGGTTGCCGCCGTCTGGGCGTTCCTCGTCTGGGAGCGGATCGGCATCGCCCGCGATGTCGGCGGCGCGCCGCAGGACAACAACTTCACGGTCACCGGCACCAAGGAGCTTGGCGTCGACATCTCCGTTCCCGAGCTGATGGATATCTGCCTGGCCGAGAACGACCGCCGGTTGGGGATCTACGACGCGCGCCTGCTGCGGCCCCGGTTCGTTCCGCGCGTGGTGCGTCTGGCGCGCCGCTTCATGCGCGCACCCAGGCGCGCGCCGGCGTGAGCGCGCCAGACGCCAAACGTTCCGTGAAGCTCGGTGTGGTCCTGGCCGCGCTCGCGGGCGTACTGGGCGCCGGCTACCTGATCTTCATGGTGGGCTTCGGCGCCGTGGCGGACGCGGTGCTGTCCGTCGGCTGGGATGGCTTCGCGTTGCTCCTGCTCTACGGCGCGGCCAACTTCGTGCTGCTCGGCATTGCCTGGCTGCTGGTGGTGCCGCCGTACAGCTGGCGCAACGCCGTCACGTTCTGCTGGGGTCGCGCGGTGCGCGACTCGGCCGGTGACATCCTGCCCTTCTCGCAGTTCGGCGGCATGGTGATCGGGGCACGCGCGACCATTCTCCGGGGCATCCCGCAAGGCCTCGCCTTTGCGTCGATGATCGTCGACACCACGGTCGAGATGATCGCCCAGATCGGCATCGTCATTCTGGGCCTCGTCATCCTCACGCTCCACCTGCCCGGGGCGACATCACGCATACCCATGGTGCAGGTCACGATCATCGGCATCCTCGTCGCGATCCTGGCGGCCGGCGCGTTCGTCGTCGTGCAACGGCGTGGGTTTGCATTCCTCGAGAGAATCGCCGAGCGCCTTCTGCCCTCGGCCGCCGCGCCTGCCGCCGCGATAAACCGTTCCATCAACGCCATCCACGCAGCGCCGTGGCGCATGGCAGCCGCCTGTGTGGTTCATCTGCTGGGGTGGCTGTTCAGCGCCTTCGGCACCTGGCTGGCGCTGACACTGATCCAGGCGCCGATCAGCTTCGGCGAGGCCATCGTGATCGAAAGCCTGCTGTGCGCGGCACGCAGCGCGGCCGTGTTCGTGCCGGCCGCCCTCGGCGTTCAGGAAGCTGGCTACGCCTTGATGATGCCCTTGTTCGGGCTGGCGCCGGAGGTCGGGATCGCCATCTCCCTGCTCAAGCGGGCGCGGGAGATCACGCTGGGCGTGCCGGTGCTGCTGAGCTGGCAGATCGCCGAGGGCGGCCACGCCGTTGCGGCCCGGTCGGCGCACCCGCCGGCAGGCAGCGAGTGATGGCCGCCGACCTCGCCCTCGTGACCGGCGCGTCGGGCTTTGTCGGCTCGGCGGTGGCGCGCAGGCTGGCAACGCGCGGGCTGGCCGTACGGGTGCTGGTGCGTCCGACCAGCCCGCGCGGCAACATCGCCGATCTCGGGTACGACATCGCCGATGGCGACATGCGTGATGCTACCTCGGTCGCCGCGGCGATGCGCGGCGTGCGCTACGTCTTCCATGTCGCCGCCGACTACCGGCTGTGGGCACGCGATCCGGACGAGATCGTGCGCAACAATCGCGACGGCACGCGCATCGTGATGGCGGCGGCGCGCGCCGCCGGCGTCGAACGCATCGTCTACACCAGCAGCGTCGCGACGCTGAAGCCGCGCAGCGACGGGCGCGATGCCGACGAGGACGACCGGGCCGACGAGCGCACCGCCATCGGCGCCTACAAGAAGAGCAAGGTCGTGGCCGAACGCCTGGTCGAGGCGATGGCGGCGGAGGGCCTGCCGGTGGTGCTGGTCAGCCCGTCGACCCCCATCGGCCCGCGCGATATCCGGCCGACGCCGACCGGACGCATCATCGTCGAGGCGGCCGGGGGACGCATGCCGGCCTATGTCGACACCGGCTTGAACCTCGTGCATGTCGACGATGTCGCTGACGGCCATCTGCTGGCGCTGGAAAAAGGCCGCATCGGCGCGACCTACATCCTGGGCGGCCAGAACGTGACGTTGAAGCAGATGCTGGCCGACATCGCCGCCTTGGCGGGACGCAAGCCGCCGCGCGTGCGCCTGCCGCGCGGGCCGATCTATCCGCTGGCCTATGCCGCCGAGGCGGTGGCCCGCATCACGGGCAAGGAGCCCTTCGTCACCGTCGACGCGCTCGACATGTCCCGCCATCTGATGTTCTTCAGCTCGAGCCGGGCAGCGCGCGAGCTGGGCTACGGCGCGCGTCCATACGCCGAGGCGCTCGAGGACGCGCTGCGCTGGTTCCGGCAGGCCGGATACGTCCGATGATCTGGGCCGTGCTCCTCGGTTTCCTGCCGCTTGCCATCTGGCTCTGGCTGCTGGTCGGCCAGGGCCTGTACTGGCTCACGCGCGAGCGTGACGACCAGCCGCTGCCGCCGCAAGACCCGTCGTCATGGCCCACGGTCATCGCCGTCGTGCCGGCACGCAACGAAGCCGATGTGATCCGCCGGTCGATCGGCAGCCTGCTGGCGCAGGACTACCCCGGTCCCTTCCGGGTCGTGCTGGTCGACGACGAAAGCGACGACGGCACTGCCGCCGCCGCGGCGGCGCTGACGGGCGCCGACAGGCTGGCCGTGATGCACGCCGGCAAGCGCCCGCCCGGCTGGACCGGCAAGCTGTGGGCGGTCTCGCAAGGGGTCGAGCGGGCGGCGGCCGACCGGCCCGACTATCTCTGGCTCACCGATGCCGATATCGCCCATGCGCCCGAGACCCTGCGGCATCTGGTGGCGCGTGCCGAAGCCGGCCGGCTGGTGCTGGTCTCGCTGATGGCCAAGCTGCACTGCGCGACCTGGGCCGAACGCTTCTTCATCCCGGCCTTCGTCTACTTCTTCAAGATGCTCTACCCCTTCGCCTGGGTGAACCATCCGCGTGCCCGCACGGCCGCTGCCGCCGGCGGCTGCATGCTGGTGCGGCGCGAGGCGCTGGAGGCCGCCGGCGGCATCGACCGGATCCGCGGCGCCATCATCGATGATTGCGCGCTGGGCCGCGCGCTGAAGATGCAAGGCCCGGTCTGGCTGGGCCTCACCCACCGTTCGGTCTCCATCCGCCCCTATGCCGGCGTGAACGAGATCCGCCGCATGGTGGCGCGCTCCGCCTACGCGCAGCTCGGCTATTCGCCGTGGCTGCTGGCGGGCACCCTGCTGGGGCTGGCCCTGATGTTCCTGGCGCCGCCGGCCTGGACCGTGCTGGCGCCGGACATGAGCTGGATCGCAGCCGCCCTGGCCTGGGGTCTGATGGCGATAAGCCTCGTGCCGATGCTGCGGTTCTATGGCCGCTCGCCGCTTTGGGGGCTTGCGCTGCCCGCGATCGGTCTGCTTTACGCCTCCTTCACACTCGACTCGGCGGTCCAGCACTGGCGAGGCCGCGGCGGGATGTGGAAAGGTCGGGCCCAGGCCATGAGGCAGGCATGACGGAGGCGCAGACGCTGCAGTCGGGAAAGGGGCATCGGGACGAGAACTTCCCGGTGGCTTCGGTCCTGATTCGCCCGCGCCATCGGCCGGTGATCCTGGCCTTCTACCGCTTCGCGCGCGCTGCCGACGACATTGCCGATCACGCCACGGCACCCGCGGACGAGAAGCTGCGGCTGCTCGATCAGTTCCGCGCCAGCCTGGCCGGCAGCGAGGACAGCGCCGCGCCCGCGGTGGCGCTGCGCACGGCGCTGGCGGCGGGCAACCTCACGCCGCAGCACGGCCTGGACCTGCTGGAAGCCTTCCGCCGCGACGTCACGGTGCAGCGCTACCAGGATTGGGACGCGCTGATGGACTATTGCCGCTACTCGGCGATGCCGGTCGGCCGCTTCGTGCTCGACGTGCATGGCGAGGACAAGGCCACCTGGGCGACGAGCGACGCGCTCTGCGCCGCGCTGCAGGTGATCAACCACCTGCAGGACTGCCGGAAGGACCACGTCAATCTCGATCGCGTCTACATCCCGCTGGACACGATGTGGGCAGCCGGGATCGGCCCGGAAGCGCTGATGGCGCAGGCGGCATCTCCGGCGCTGCGTCAGGTCATCACCAGCCTGGCGCGGCGCACGCAGGCGATGCTGGCGCAGGCGCGGCCGCTGGCGGGACAGGTCCGCGATTCGCGGCTGGCGCTCGAGATCTCGGTGATCCAGCGCCTTGCCGAGGATCTGACGTCGATGCTCATGCACCGCGATCCGCTGTCGCAACGCGTGCACCACACCAAGGGTGCCCTCGTGCCGCTGCTGCTGGGCGCGACGGCGCGCTTCATCGGCACGCGCCTCGGCCGCCGGCGGACGCCGCCGCCTCTTGCCGCCGGACAACGATGACCGCCGCCAGCCTCCCTGCCACCGAGCTGGCGCCCGAGATCCGTGCCGTCCAGGAACGTGCGGCGGGCAGCTCGTTCTATCTGGCGATGCGGCTGATGCCCAAGCCCGAGCGCGAGGCGATGTTTGCGATCTACGCCTACTGCCGCGCCGTGGACGACATCGCCGACGACGGAGTCGGCCTGCCGGCCGAGCGCCAGGCGGCGCTCGATCGCTGGCGCGACGATCTCGATGCGCTGTACGGCGGCGGCACGCCTGAGCTGACGGCATTCCTCGTCGGCACCGTCCGGCGCTACGGGCTGCGCCAGCAGGATTTCCTGGCCGTGATCGACGGCATGGAGATGGACATCACAGGCCAGAGCTGCGGGCCTGATCTTGCGACGCTGGACCTCTATTGCGATCGCGTCGCGAGCGCCGTGGGGCGGCTGTCGATCAAGGTGTTCGGGATGGCCGAAGGACCGGGATTCGACCTCGCCCATCACCTGGGCCGCGCCCTGCAGCTCACCAACATCCTGCGCGATCTCGACGAGGACGCCGGTCTCGGTCGCCTCTACCTGCCGGACGAGCACCTGAACGAAGCCGGCATGCGCACGCGCGATCCCACCGCGGTGATCGCCGATCCTGCCGTCGACGTCGCGTGCCGCAAGGTCGCGGCGCTGGCCCACGAGCACTACCGCGCCGCGGATCGCATCATGCTGAAGCGCCCTGCCGGCCGCATCAGGACCCCGCGCCTGATGAGCGCCGTGTACGGCGCGATCCTGCGCGAGACCGAGAAGAAGGGCTGGGCCCCGCCGCGCCAACGCGTCAGCCTCGGCAAGGCGCGGCTGCTCGCCATCGTGCTGTCGAGCGGATTGCTTGGATGACGCAAGGCACGGTCTACGTCATCGGCGCCGGGCTGGCAGGTCTCGCTGCGGCGGTCGCCGCCGCGACAGGTGGCGCGCGCGTCGTGCTGATGGAAAGCGCCGAGCAGGCCGGCGGCCGCTGCCGCTCGTACCGGGACGCCGCGCTGGGCCACGTGATCGACAACGGCAACCATCTGGTGCTGTCCGGCAACCATGCGACCCAGGCGTATCTGCGCACCATCGGCGCCGCCGACAGGCTGGCCGGCCCGGATCGCGCGCGCTTTGCGTTCATCGACATGCGCGACGGGGCACGCTGGACCATTGCCCCCAATGACGGCCGCCTGCCGTGGTGGGTGCTCGCCAGGTCGCGCCGTGTGCCGGGAAGCACGCTGGGCGAATATCTCGCGCTCACCAGGCTGCGCGCGCCGCCGCGCGGCAGCCGGATCGCCGACGTGATCGCCTGCAGCGGCCCGTTCTGGGACAAGCTGCTGCGCCCCTTCCTGCTGGCCGCGCTCAATACCGAGCCGGAAACCGCCTCGGCCGAGCTGGCGGCGTCGGTGATCCGCGAAACCCTGTTGCTGGGCGGCCGCGCCTGCCGGCCGCGCATCGCCACCCCCAGCCTCGATGCGGCCTTCATCGCGCCGGCGCTGGCCTATCTCGAGGCGCGCGGCGCGTCGGTGCGGTTCGGGCAGCGCTTGCGCGGCGTCGGCCTGGCGAATGGCCGCGCCACAACCCTCGATTTCGTGGGCGGGCCCGTGGCGCTGGCCGCGGCCGATCGCGTGGTGCTGGCGACGCCGCCCTGGGTGACGCACGACCTGCTGCCCGACATTGCGGTGCCCGATGATTTCCGCGCCATCGTCAATGCGCATTTCTCGATCGCGCCTCCAGCCGGTGTCGCGCCGATGACCGGTGTGATCGGCGGCACGGCGGAATGGGTCTTCGCCTTCCACGACCGGCTCTCGGTGACCGTCAGCTGCGCGGACCGGCTGGTCGACTGCGGCCGCGAGGCGCTGGCGAAGCGCTTGTGGCACGACGTTGCGACGGTGTGCGGCCTTGGACCGACGCTGCCGCCGTGGCAGATCGTCAAGGAGCGCCGGGCGACCTTTGCCGCCACGCCGGCACAGGCCGCCCGGCGCGCGGCTGCAAGAACCGCCTGGGCCAACCTTGTCCTGGCGGGCGACTGGACCGACACCGGCCTGCCCGCCACGATCGAGGGCGCCGTGCGGTCCGGCCAGCAGGCGGCGGCGTTGGTGCTTCGGGCTTAGCGGGATGGATCGATAGCAATCATGGATCAGATTTCGGCCTTGGACCCGACGAGCGTCGAGGACGTGATCGGCAAGGCGACCGCAGCGCTTCTGGGCCAGGCCAGGGACGATGGCCACTGGGTCTTCGAGCTCGAGGCCGATGCGACGATCCCGGCCGAGTACATCCTGCTGGTGCACTACCTGGGCGAGACGCCGAACCTGGAGCTGGAACGCAAGATCGGCACCTACCTGCGCCGCATCCAGGGCAGCCATGGCGGCTGGCCGCTGTTCCATGACGGCGCCTTCAATCTCAGCGCCACGGTGAAGGCCTATTTCGCGCTGAAGATGATCGGCGACGCACCCGACGCGCCGCACATGGCGCGTGCGCGCCAGGCGATCCTGGCGCAGGGCGGCGCCGACAAGGCCAATGTCTTCACCCGCATCCAGCTCGCCCTTTACGGCGAGAGCGCGTGGCGCGACACGCCGACGGTTCCGGCCGAGCTGATCCTGCTGCCGCGCTGGTTTCCGATCCATCTTTTCAAGATGTCGTATTGGGCGCGCACGGTGATCGTGCCGCTGCTGGTGCTGCAGGCGCTGCAGCCCCTGGCGCGCAACCCGCGCAACATCCATGTGCCGGAGCTGTTCGTGCCGCACGGCGCGCATGCCGCCAACCGCGCGCCGCACCAGAGCCGTGGCTGGTCGGCGTTCTTCGGCGGCCTCGACCGTGTGCTGAAGCTGGCTGGCTCGTTGTGGCCCAAGGGCCTGCGCCGGCGCGCGATCGAGCGCTGCCGGGCGTTCGTGACCGAGCGGCTGAACGGCGAGGACGGACTGGGCGCGATCTATCCGGCGATGGCCAACAGCGTGATGATGTTCGATGCGCTGGGCTACCCCGAGACGCATCCCGACCGGGCCATCGCGCGGCTATCGGTCGAGAAGCTGCTGGTGATCAAGGACGACGAGGCCTACTGCCAGCCCTGCGTCTCGCCGGTGTGGGACACGGCGCTGATGTGCCACGCCCTGATGGAGGTGCGCAGCGAGGCCGCGGATACTGCGGCCATGCGCGGCCTGGAATGGCTGAAGACGCGCCAGGTGCTCGACGTCAAGGGCGACTGGGCCGAGGAGCGCCCGGACGTGCGTCCCGGCGGCTGGGCCTTCCAGTACAACAACGCACACTATCCCGACCTCGACGACACCGCCGTCGTGGTCATGGCGCTCGATCGCGCACGCGCCACCGTCGCGCCGGGCGCCGACCACGCGCTGGCGATCGACCGCGGCAGCGAATGGGTGGTCGGCCTGCAAAGCCGCAACGGCGGCTGGGGCGCCTTCGACGCCGACAACACCTACCACTATCTCAACAACATCCCCTTCGCCGATCACGGCGCCCTGCTCGACCCGCCGACCGAGGACGTCACCGGGCGCTGCATCGGCATGCTGGCGCAGCTGGGGGAGAAGCCGGACAGCCCGCGCATCAAGGCGGCCGTCGACTACCTGGCACGCGTGCAGCTGAAGGACGGCAGCTGGTTCGGACGCTGGGGCGTGAACTACATCTACGGCACGTGGTCGGCGCTGGCCGGGCTGAACGCCGTCCAGGTCGATCCGCGATCCGACATGATGCGGCGCGCCGTCGACTGGCTGGTCGCGATCCAGAACGCCGATGGCGGCTGGGGCGAGGATTGCGACAGCTACAGGCTCGACTACCGCGGCTACCAGCCCGCCCCGTCAACGGCATCGCAGACGGCCTGGGCGCTGCTGGGCCTGATGGCGGCCAGCGAGGTCGACCATCCCGCCGTGGCGCGCGGCATCGCCTACCTGAAGGCGACACAGGAGGATGACGGCCTGTGGGGCCAGGAGCACTACACTGGCGGCGGCTTCCCGCGCGTCTTCTACCTGCGCTACCATGGCTATCCCAAGTTCTTCCCGCTATGGGCGGTGGCCCGCTACCGCAACCTCAAGGCCGGCAACTCCCGCCGCGTCGCGTACGGGCTATGATTCCTTCCCCCCGCGAAGGCGGCAGGGCATTCGCATATGCCCCTACCGTCATCCCGAGCGTAGCGAGGGATCTCCCGCGAATTGCGCACCGTGCGCCTTGCCGCAGGAGATCCCTCGCTGGCGCTCGGGATGACAGCGAGGTCATATGCGAATGCCCTGGCGAAGGCGGGGAGAAGGATGAGATCACCTGATGCTCATCATCGTCACCGGCATGCAGCGCGAAGCGCGGATCGTGGGCCGTGACGGCGAGGTGCTGGTCGCCGGCGGCGACAATGCCGGCCTGGCCGCGCGCATCGATGCCGCGGCGCGGCGCGGCGGGCGCGCCGTCATCAGCATCGGCATCGGCGGCGGCCTGCAACCGGGCCTGGCGGTGGGCCAGGCCGTCATCGCCACAGAAATCGTGTCGCGCCGCGCGCGGCGAGAAGCCGACAGGCGCTGGCGCGACGCGATCGCCGCCCGGCTCCCGGAGGCGGTCACGGATGCCATCGCCGGCAGCGACCGGATCGTCGCCGCGCCGGCAGCGAAGGCAGCGCTGCGACGCGATTCAGGCGCCGTGCTGGTCGATATGGAATCACACCTCGCGGCGCAGGCCGCCGCGGCTTGCGGCCTGCCCTTCGCAGCGCTGCGGGTGGTCTCCGATGATGCGGCGCATGCGTTGCCACCGGCCGCGCTGGTCGCGATCGGGCCGAACGGCCGCGTCAAAATCGGCGCGGTGCTGCGATCGCTCGCTGCGCGGCCGGGCCAGATCCCCGGATTGATACGCACGGCGCGCGACAGCGCACACGCCATGGCAAGCCTGCGGCGGTGCTCAGCCCTTCTGGGCGGCGGCCTTGCTTGTCCGTATCTCGGTTAGCTTCTGCTGCACGTGGCGCGAGAAGCCGAACTCCGCCGGCCGCTGGTTGTGCAGCGGGATGTCGGGCGCCATCGGCCCGTCGGTCTTCACGCCCCGCATGGCGACCGGCAGCATCTTCCAGGGACGCTTGACGGAATCGGCGACGGCCGTGCCCTCGAAGCCGCAATGGACCATGCAGTTGGCGCACTTCTCATAGTTGCCGACGCCGTACTTCTCCCACTCGGTGTCTTCCATCAGCTCCTTGAAAGTCTTGGCGTAGCCTTCGCCGAGCAGGTAGCAGGGCTTCTGCCAGCCGAACACGCAGCGCAGCGGCATGCTCCAGGGCGAGCACTCATAGGTCTGGTTGCCGGCCAGGAAGTCCAGGAACAGCTCGGACTGGGTGAACTTCCACTTCTTGCCGCCGTTGCCGCGGCTCAGGATGTCGCGGAACAGCCGCCGCGTGCGCTCGCGATCGAGGAAGTGCTGCTGGTCGGGCGCCCGCTCGTAGGCGTAGCCCGGCGACACCGTGATGCCGTCCAGGCCCATGGCCATCATCTCGTCGAAGAAGGCCGCTACCCGCGCCGGCTCGGCGTCATTGAACAGCGTGCAGTTGATCTGGGTGCGGAAGCCCTTGGCCTTGGCCAGCTTGATCGCGGCGACGGCCACGTCGTAGGTGCCGGCGTGGCACACCGACTTGTCGTGCATCGCCTGGTCACCGTCGAGGTGGATCGACCAGGTGAAGTTGGGGTTCGGCGTGTAGTCGTCGATCTTCTTGGCCAGCAGCAGCGCGTTGGTGCACAGGATCACCAGCTTGTTGCGCTCGACAAAACCCTTCACGATCTGGGGCATCTCACGATGCAGCAGCGGCTCGCCGCCGGCGATCGACACGGCCGGCGCGCCGCATTCGTCGATCGCTTCCATGCACTGCTCGTAGCTGAGGCGCTGGTTCAGGATCTCATCGGGGTAGTCGATCTTGCCGCAGCCGGCGCAGGCCAGATTGCAGCGGAACAGCGGCTCCAGCATCAGGACCAGCGGGTAGCGCTTGCGGCCCGTGATGTGCTGCTTGACGACATAGGCCCCGACGCGCGCGGCCTGCCTGAAGGGAATGGTCACTCTGCTCTCCGTTCCGACTGGCCGGATGGCGGCAGGGCCGGATCAGGTCCTGAGTTCCGGTGGCAAGCGGAACGTGATGTTTTCCTTCTTGCCGTTCATTTCGCTGATTTCAAGGCTGCCGTCGATGCGGCGCAGTGCCTCGATCACCTCCAGGACAAGCTGTTCGGGCGCCGAAGCGCCCGCCGTCAGCCCGATCACGTCCTTGCCCGCCAGCCAGGCGGGGTCGAGCTCGCTGGCGTCCGCGATCAGGTAGCTGGGCACGCCGCTTTCGTGGCCGATCTCGCGCAGCCGGTTCGAGTTGGAGCTGTTGCGGGCGCCGACCACCAGGACCACGTCCGCGATCTTGCACAGCTCGCGCACCGCGGTCTGACGGTTCTGCGTGGCATAGCAGATGTCGGACGTGTCCGGTCCGACCACGTCCCGGAACTTGCGGCACAAAGCCGCAATAATCGAACGGGTATCGTCGATGCTGAGCGTGGTCTGGGTCACATAGGCGACGGGCCTGTCCTCGGGGATGTCCAGGGCCTGCACGTCGGCTTCGGACGACACGAGATGGGTCGGTCCCCCCACCTGGCCCATGGTGCCCTCGACCTCGGGATGGCCGGCATGGCCGATCAGGACCAGGGTCCGCCCCTGGCCGACATAGCGCTTGCCCTGCGTGTGCACCTTGGTGACCAGCGGGCAGGTGGCGTCGAGCACCGGCAGCGCGCGCTTGGCGGCCTCGTCGACCACCGACTGGGCAACGCCATGGGCGCTGAAGACCGTCACCGCGCCGTCAGGAATCTCGTCGAGGCTTTCGACGAAGCGCGCCCCCTTGCCTTTCAGCGCTTCAACCACATGTCGATTGTGGACGATCTCGTGCCGCACATAGACCGGAGCACCGAAGCGATCCAACGCCTTTTCAACAATTTCGATCGCGCGGACCACGCCCGCGCAGAATCCGCGAGGCTGTGCAAGCACGACGCGCATTTCTGGCTCCGGTTAATGGCATTGTGTGCTGTTGGGTCGAGCGCCGGGAAGATCGCCCGCCGAAAGGCACTGTCAACAAGCTCTTGATGTCCTGCAACTGCTTTCTGTCACATTCTGGCCCCAGAGCCCCTATAGCTGGATACGTAGGCCATTGCACGACTTGGTTGCGCGGTATACTGGCGGGACCGGCGTCGACGCTGGCAACATGATGGCCATCGTCGAGCGCGGCGGCTAGGAGACAGCGTCGGATGGATACATCAGCGGGCCAGGTGCCTGAGAAGGCTGGCTCAACCCCCAGCATGGCCCCGGATTTCCGGGCGGCCCTGGTCGCGGCGGCCGATGCCGTCGACACAGCACTGGAGCGCGTGCTGCCGAAGCCTGGGGGCGCGCATGCGCGCGTGCACGAAGCCATGCGCTATGCGGTCTTCGCCGGCGGCAAGCGGCTGCGGCCGTTCCTGGTCCTGCAGAGCGCCAGCCTGTTCGCGGTCGAGCCCGAGCAGGCCGTGCGCGCCGCAGCGGCGATCGAGGCCCTGCACACCTACTCGCTCGTGCATGACGATCTGCCGTGCATGGACGACGACGACCTGCGCCGCGGCCGCCCGACCACGCACCGGGCCTTCGATGAGGCCACGGCCGTGCTGGCGGGTGACGCCCTGCTGACCGTGGCCTTCGAGATCCTGGCCGACGATGCGACCCATGACCAGGCGGCGGTCCGTTGCCGCCTGGTGCGCGAGCTCGCCACGGCCGCCGGCAGCAACGGGATGGTCGGCGGCCAGATGATCGACATGCTGGCGCCCGACAAGACGTTTGGCGCCGACGACGTCATGAACCTGCAGCGGCTGAAGACCGGCGCCCTGTTCGAATTCTGCTGCGTGGCCGGCGCGATCCTGGGCCAGGCCGGCGCCGAGCACGAGGCTCGGCTGCGCGACTACGCGCGCGACATCGGCCTCACCTTCCAGATCACCGACGACCTGCTCGACGTTCTTGGCTCGGCGGAGAAGACCGGCAAGGCCGTGGGCAAGGACCAGGATCAAGGCAAGGCGACCCTGGTCTCCCTCTGGGGCGTCGACGCCGCGCGCGGCAAGGCCGAGACACTGGCCCGGCGCGCCGCCCAGACGCTGGCCCCCTATGGTCCGGCCGCTGCCGCGCTCCAGGCGCTGCCGGCGTTTCTGCTGGACCGTGATTCCTGATCCTACATGATGATGCTTCCGGAGCTGCCATGAGAACCCGCCTGTTCCTGGCCTGCCTGCTTACGCTGCCGCTGGCGGGCGGCATCGACGCCCTGGCGCAGGGGACGCGTGCGCCCCAGCCATCGGCGTCAGCGACGCTCGCCCCCGAGGCCCAGCCGATCCGGGCATTTTACGATGCGCTGCTGGACTCGATGAAGCGCGCCCGCGAGCTGGGCGTCATGGGCCGCTACAAGAGGCTCGAGCCGGCGATCGATGCCGCCTTCAACTTCCCGATGATGACCCAGGCCATGGTGGGCCCGGCCTGGGCCAGCATGTCGGCGACCGACCAGACGGCGCTGATCAGCCGTGTGCGACGCATGACCATCGCCGGCTACGCCCAGAATTTCGACGGCTACAGCGGCGAGAACTTCGTCGTGAGCCCGGCCACGCAGCAACGCGACGGCGACCAGATCGTGACCACCAACATGACCTTGCCCGGCAAGGAGGACGTGGCCTTCCTCTACCGCATGCACAACAGCGGCGGCAGCTGGAAGATTGTCGATGTCTTCCTCGACGGCTATGTCAGCCAGGTGGCGTTCCGCCGTTCCGATTTCGCCTCGACGCTGCGCAGCGGCGGCGCGGCGGCGCTCAACCAGAAGCTCGACGCGCTGACCGACAAGATGCTGGCGACGCCGTAAGCCGCGGCTCGCCCTTCTCGCCCGGTCATCCGCCGGGCACGGCGCCGGCACGCCCGCGCGCGACATTGAGCAGCGCCGGCAGCACGACCAGCATGGCCGCCAGGATCCAGAACAGCGACACCAGCAGGATCACGCCCATGCTCGCCGTGCCGGGATGGCTGGAGAACGACAGCGTGCCGAAAGCCGCCGCCGTGGTCCCGGCGCTCGTGATCACGGCGCGCGTCAGCGGCGACCGCAGCAATTTGCGCTGGCCGTTGCGCCAGGCCATCACGAAGTAGATATCGAAAGCGACGCCGACGCCGAACAGGAGCGGCAGCGCGATGATGTTGGCGAGGTTGAGCGCAATGCCCAGCAGCACGCAGCTCGCCAGCGTCAGGATCCCGGCGAGCAGCAGCGGCGCCAGCGCCACCAGCACATCGCCGACCCGGCGCAGGGCCACGCCCAGGATCACGGCGATCAGCACCAGCGAAAGCGCGCCGGCCTTCAGGAAGGCCGACACGATCACCTTGCCCGACTCCTCGATGATGATCGGCGTGCCGGTGGCATCGGGCGCCACAAGCAGCACGGCGCTGGTGAAGCGGTTGAGCGCCTCGTTGCCCAGCGTGTCGCCGGATGGAAACACCTGAAGGCGATAGAGCCCCCCGGCGGCGATCCAGTCGCGCTTGAAGTCGGGCGGCAGCGTATCGAGGGTGATCGGCTCGGGATGCAGCGCCGCACGCAGCTGGTCCAGCATCGTCTTCAGGCTGGGCAGGAAGGCCTTCTCGGCGCTGGTCCAGTCTGCCGGCCCGGCCGTCGCCAACCGCTCCAGCAGCGCCGCCAGGCGGCGCGCCTGCGCCGCCTGGTCGGCCGTCCCGCTGCCGGCAGCGTCCTTCAGCGCCGTCGCGGTCGCCTCGAAGCTGCTGGCGATGTCGTCACGGGTCGGCGGCCGCGGCCGCACGAGCGGATTGAACACCGTCTCGAGCAGGCCCGCGGCATCGGCCAGCAGCGCCAGCTTCTCCTTCTGCTGGTCGGGCACGAAGGTGTCGATTGTCAGCACATGCGCGACCTCGGGCAGCTTCGATAGCCGATCGGCCAGCTCCTTTGCTGCTGCGTGCGAAGGCCGCAGCACGTTCACGAAGTTGGGTGACGTCTGCGGATTCTGCATCAGGTCGAGCGCCGTCGCCACCGCCTCGGAATGGCGGCTGCGCAGGTTCAACGGATTGGAATCGAAGCGCAGCAGCGGCATCAGCGCCAGGCATGCCAGCCCCAGGGCCGTCGCCACGCCCAGCACCCATCGGGCCCGGCGCGCCAGCGCCTGGTCGAGCGGCGCCAGGCGACGGAAGCCGGGCTCCTCGGCCTCGCCGCGCGGCCGCAGCAGCGCCAGCAGCGCCGGCAGCGCCGTGATGCTGAGCACGTAGGTCACGATCATGCCCGAGCCGGCGATCATGCCGAGCTGGGCCAGGCCGGCATAGTCGGTCGGCAGGAACGAGTAGAAGGCTGCCGCGACGGCAAGCGCCGCCAGGGTCAGGCCGCCGCCGATCCCCGCGCCGGCCTGGACAAGCGCGGCGCGCAGCTCGTCGCGGCGATGGCGCTCGGCGCGATAGCGCACGCAGACCTGGATCCCGAAGTCGACGCCCAGCCCCACGAAGAGCACGATGAAGGCCACCGAGATCACGTTGAAGGCGCCGTAGATCGCAAGCCCCAGCGCGCTCGTCGCCACAAGGCCGATGATCAGCGTGACGAGGATCGCCACGATCATCCGCACCGACCGCACGGCGAGCCACAGCATGGCCAGCACGGCCACGATCATGAATGTGGCCAGCAGTCCGCCGTTCTCCGCGATGGTGGCGAATTCCTCGTCCGCCATCGGCACGGGCCCGGTCAGGCGCACATGCACGCCGGCCTGCGGCGTCAGGCCGAGCTTCTCGGCCGCAGCGCGGATGGCGGCGCTCGCCGCCTCGCCCGGCATCAGGGCGTCGTAGTCGAGCCGGGGCTGGATTTCGATGAAGCGGCGCGTCGGCGGCGGCCCCGCCTGCGGCTCGCCGATCAGTGCGGTCCAGCTGAAATAGGCCGGCTTGCCGTCGACCACGGCCTGGAACGTGTCGGCGAAAGCTTTGATCGGGGCATCCAGCTCCTGCAGCTGGATCTGGCCATGCTCGACCCCTTCCAGCATGGTCGCCAGCGCGGTCATGATGCCGCGCAGGCTGGGGTCGGCCGCCAGCACGCCGAGCAGCGGCTGCGCCTCGATCAGCTGCTCGGTGGTCTTCTGCACATCGGCCAGGGGCAGCAGCAGCAGGCCGTGACGCTCCAGGAAGGGCCCGCCATCCGGCCGGCGGACACTGGTGAACAGCGTGCGGTTCTCGGCAAGCGCCGCGGCCAGCAGGCGGGCGGCCTCGTCGGCCCGCTCGGCCGTGACGCCATCCACCACCACCGCGATCAGGTTGTTCTGGTGCGGAAACGCCGCGTCGTAGCGCAGGACCTCCTGGCGCCACGGTGCCTGCGGTGAAACCAGGTTCTCGCTGTTGGTGTCCATCCGGAAATGGGCGGCGGTGTAGGCTGCGCCGCCCGCGCCCAGGACCAGGGCCAGGATCATGACGATCCACGCATGACGGCAGCAGACGCGGACAACGACCAGGACCAGGGAGGCGAGCATGAAGGTGCCGTCGGCAGTGGGGCGATGACGGGACAGCAGAAACCGCACGTTGCATCGGCCCGTCAACCCGTTCGTTGCGCCGCGCCATTGCGCCGCGCGACGCGACGCGTCACCATGGCCGCATGTCCCGCCTGACACCCGACATGCTCCTGCGCGCCTACTGCACGGGCATCTTCCCAATGGGCGAGACGCGCGAGGATCCGACCCTGTACTGGGTCGATCCCGACGAGCGGGCGATCATCGAGCTGGACCGCTTCCACCTGCCCCATCGCCTGGCGCGCACGGTGCGCAACGGCCCGTTCCAGGTGAGCTGCGACGTCGATTTCCGCGGCGTGATCGAGGCCTGCGCCGCGCCGCGCCCGCGGCAGCGCCAGAGCTGGATCAACCAGCCGATCGTCGAGCTCTACACGGCGCTGTTCGAGCGCGGCTTCGCGCATTCGGTGGAATGCCGGATCGACGACGAGCTGGTCGGCGGCCTCTACGGCGTGTCGATCAACGGCGCCTTCTTCGGCGAAAGCATGTTCAGCCGGGTTCGCGATGCCAGCAAGATCGCGCTGGTCCACCTCGTGGCCCGTCTGGTCAAGGGCGGCTTCCGGCTGCTGGACTGCCAGTTCATGACCGACCATCTGCGCCAGTTCGGCACGATCGAGATCGGCCGCGCCGAGTACCGCGCCCGGCTTGCCGCAGCCCTGGCGGCGCCGGCGACCTTCTACCTGGAGCTGGACGGCGCCGAGGCCTGCGCGACATTGGCGCAGGCCACCACCCATACGTCGTAGACCGAGCTGTCGAGCGCCGACAGCCCCGGTGATGACGCGAACATCCAGCCGCTGAACAATGTCTCCGCGCTCTGGCCCGGCTTGTTGTCGACGATGGTGAGGAACGCGGCGGCCTCGGCCGGCGCCTCGGGCACGTTGACCAGGCACTCCGAGACGCTGATGCGCAGCGTGCCGAACGCGAGCGTGTCACCGATGGCGACCGGGAACCGGCTTGTGCGGGTCGTGACCTTGTCCAGCCCCTGCAGCATCACGCCGCGGCGCTCGCCGGCCGGCGCGGCCGGTGATGGCTGCAGCGGCTTGAACGGCGCCGGCGGCATCTGCAGCACAGGCCCCGGGGCCGGTGGCGGCGGTTGTGGCTGCGGCTGGGATGGTTGCGGTTGCTGCGCCATGGATGGCGCAAGGCCGCCTGCAAGCAGCAGGCTCGCCAGGATGCAGCGGAAGGTGAAGATGCCGACGCGGGATGTCACTTGCGGTCTGAGTACGGAGCCTCGATCGACTCAATCAACTCGCGAAATACGGCGCGAATTTGGTCGGGATCGCAGCCCATCAGCACGGCGTCCTCGTAGGCGTCGGCGCAAAGCTGGCGGATCTCCTCGAGGTTCTGGTTCAGCACCTTGATCTTCTCGAGGCACGAGACCGGCTTGCCGTCCGGCTGCTTCCACACCGGGATGGGCGACGGGCCGGCCACTACTTCTTCTCCCCGGAGTCGCCGCCGGCGCTGCTGGGCGCGCCGCTGGTGCCGCCCGGCTGGATGAAGCGCGACAGCAGGTCGGTGAAGGGAATGGCGCCTTGCGTCTTGGTGATCATGGCACCTGCCGCCAGGTACTGCTCGTTGCCGCCGGGCTCCAGCGTAACGCCGGTGCCGCCCAGCAGCGACTCGCTGATGACCTTGGCGAAGGTATCGGTGGTCAGCTTGATGTCGTTGCGGATCGACATGCGCACGACAGCGTAATAGTCCTTGTCGAGCTCCATGCCGGTGACGGAGCCGATCTTGATGCCGGCCATGGTGACATCGGCGCCGCGCTTGAGGCCGTCGACGCGCGGGAAGCGGGCCGAGATCTCATAGCCCTTGGGCGCCGTCGCTTCGGTGGCGGTGAAGGCGTACACCCCGAAGGCGATCGCCACGCACAGCACGATGGCTCCGATGACGGTTTCGACGATATTGCGCCCCACGGCCTGCTCCGCGCTGCATCAGATACGAATGTTACAACGGCCGCAGCGCCCAGGCGACGCCACGTTGCGCTGTCCGATAGATAGGCAGTGGGCGGCTGCCGGCAAACCCTATTCCGGCTTCCAAGCCTCGTAGTCGCCCGTGGCCTTGGAACGACGCCCCTCGATCAGCGATCCCGGTGGACGGTAGGCGAGCGGCGTGCCCGACAGATTCTCCTGGTGCTCGCGCTGCCAGGGACGTCGCGTCGGCAGGCCTTCCGGCGGCGGCGGCTGGTCGGTGATGTGATGCAGCCAGCCGTGCCAATCCGGCGGCACGCGCGAGGCCTCGACCTCGCCGCGATAAATTACCCACCGCTTTTGACGCCGGCCGTTCACCGCCTTGCGCTCGCGATAGTACCGATTGCCTTCGGAATCGGTGCCGACGAGCTCGCCGTTGAACCACGTGAACAGCCGGGTACCGATCGTCATCGCATCATGCTCTCATGCCGCGCCGCGCAAGGCGGCATCGATAAAACGGTGCCGCGCTTGTAGCGTCGCGCATGCACGCTGGCAACGCGCAAACCGCACGCGCATCGCTGTCGCATCCATCACCATCGTTTATGCGTGGCGCTTTCGAAGGAGTGTTGCCAATCTGCATCATGTAGTGTCGCCTGTGAGTTCTTTCACAAAATATTGTTGCGCTCTCAAGATTTTGTAATCTATCATCCTCTGGTGTCTAGATGTGCCCGCGCGATTGGGATGCGCCGTGGTTCTAGGCATGTCTCGGGGGTCGAGCATCGATCATGCGTATCCAGCGTCGCTATACCCAGGAAGGAGAATCGCCTTACGCGCGATTGGCCTTCCGGTCGGCTACGTCGGAGATCCGCAATCCTGATGGCTCGATCATCTTCCGTCAGGCCGGCATCGACGTGCCCAGCGACTGGTCGCAGGTTGCATGCGATGTGCTGGCGCAAAAGTATTTCCGTCGCGCCGGTGTGCCGGCCGCGCTGCGGGCCGTGCGCGAGGACAACGTGCCGTCCTGGTTGTGGCGGCACGAGCCCGATACGGCAGCGCTGGCGTCGCTGGCCGCCGACAGCCGCTTCGGCGGCGAGACCGATGCGCGGCAGGTCTTCCATCGCCTCGCCGGCACGTGGACATATTGGGGCTGGAAGGCGGGCTACTTCGACACCGAGCAGGACGCTCGCGTCTTCTACGACGAGATCTGCTTCATGCTGGCGTCGCAGATGGCGGCGCCCAACTCGCCACAATGGTTCAACACCGGCCTGCACTGGGCTTACGGCATCGATGGCCCGAGCCAGGGCCATCACTATGTCGACTATCGCACCGGCCACCTGAGCCGCAGCGAATCGGCCTACGCCCGGCCGCAGCCGCATGCCTGCTTCATCCAGAGCGTCGCCGACGACCTGGTGGGCGACGGCGGCATCATGGATCTCTGGGTGCGCGAGACCCGGCTCTTCAAGTACGGCTCGGGCACAGGCAGCAATTTCTCGCGTATCCGTGCCAGCGGCGAGAAGCTCTCGGGCGGCGGCAAGTCGTCGGGCCTGATGAGCTTCCTCAAGATCGGTGACCGCGCGGCGGGCGCCATCAAGTCTGGCGGCACGACGCGCCGCGCGGCCAAGATGGTGGTGGTCGACGTCGATCATCCTGACGTCGAGGCGTTCATCGACTGGAAGGTGGTCGAGGAGCAGAAGGTTGCCGCCCTGGTGACCGGCTCGCGCCTGGCCAACCGGCACCTCAACGCCATCATGCGCGCCTGCACCGAGGGCGCGGCCGATGATGCCGCCTTCGATCCGACGCGAAACACGGCGCTGCGGCGCGAGATCGTCGCCGCGCGCAAGGCGATGATCCCCGAGAACTACATCCAGCGGGTCGTCGCCTTCGCCCGTCAAGGCTATCGCCACATCGAGTTCCCGGTCTACGACACCGACTGGGAATCGGACGCCTACGCCACCGTGTCGGGCCAGAACGCCAACAACTCGGTGCGCGTGACCGACGCCTTCCTGCGCGCCGTCGCCGAGGATCGCGACTGGGATCTGGTCTGGCGCATGTCGGGCGGTGTCGCCCGCACCGTCAGGGCGCGCGACCTGTGGGACCGCATCGGCTACGCCGCGTGGGCCTGCGCCGATCCCGGCGTGCAGTTCGACACGACGATCAACGACTGGCACACCTGCCCGGAGTCGGGGCGCATCAACGCCTCGAACCCGTGCTCCGAGTACATGTTCCTCGACGACACGGCCTGCAACCTGGCGTCGCTGAACCTGATGCGCTTCCGCCGCGCCGATGCCACGTTCGACGTGCCGGGCTTCGAGCACGCCTGCCGGCTGTGGACCATCGTGCTCGAGATCTCGGTGCTGATGGCGCAGTACCCGGCGCCCAAGATCGCGCAGCTCAGCCACGAGTACCGCACGCTGGGCCTGGGCTACGCCAATCTCGGCGCGCTGCTGATGTCGGACGGCCTCGGCTATGACAGCGACGAAGGCCGCGCCACCTGTGCCGCCATCACCGCCATCATGACCGGTGTCGCCTATGCGACCTCGGCCGAGATGGCCAGGGAGCTCGGCGCCTTCCCCGGCTTCCAGCCCAACCGCGCCGCGATGCTGCGCGTGATCCGCAATCATCGCCGCACCGCGCATGGCCAGGCGTCGACCTACGAGCAGCTGTCGACCCTGCCCGTGCCGCTGGATGCCGCGCGGTGCTCCGACCGGCGCCTTGTCGAGGCGGCGATGCAGGCCTGGGATCGCGCGCTGACGCTGGGCGAGCAGCACGGCTTCCGCAACGCTCAGGTCTCGGTGATCGCTCCCACCGGCACCATCGGCCTGGTGATGGATTGCGACACCACCGGCATCGAGCCCGACTTTGCGCTGGTGAAGTTCAAGAAGCTGGCGGGCGGCGGCTATTTCCGCATCGTCAACCAGTCGGTGCCGGCGGCGCTGGCGCGCCTGGGCTACGACGCAGCGGCGATCGCCGGCATCGTGTCGTACGCCGTCGGGCATGGCACGCTGGCCGGCGCGCCCGCCATCAATGCCGAAGCGCTGCGCGCCAAGGGCTTCGACGATGCGACGCTGGCCAAGCTCGACAAGGCGGTAGCCGACGCGTTCGACATCCGCTTCGCCTTCAATCGCTGGATCCTGGGCGACGATTTCTGCCGCGATCGGCTGGGCCTCACGGAGGCGCAGCTCGCCGACCAGAAGCTGGACGTGCTGGCCCATCTCGGCTTCACGCGCAGCCAGATCGACATCGCCAACACCTACGCCTGCGGCGCCATGACGTTGGAAGGCGCGCCGGGACTGAAGCCCGAGCACCTGCCGGTGTTCGACTGCGCCACGCCCTGCGGCCGCGACGGCAAGCGCCACCTGTCGACCGACGCGCATATCCGGATGATGGCCGCCGCGCAGCCCTTCATCAGCGGCGCCATCTCCAAGACCATCAACATGCCCAATGGGGCCACGGTCGAGGATTGCAGCCGCGCCTACGAGCTGTCGTGGAAGCTCGGCCTCAAGGCGACGGCGCTCTACCGCGATGGCTCCAAGCTGTCGCAACCGCTGGCCGCCATGGCCCTACCCGACGCGGCAGCCGACGACGCCGATGAGCCGCTGGCGGCCAAGCCGCCGACGCAGCAGGCCGGCATCATCGCCGAACGCATCGTCGAGCGGATCATCGAGCGCGAGGTGGCGGGCCGCCGCCAGCGCATGCCGCAACGCCGCAAGGGCTACACCCAGAAGGCGATCGTCGGCGGCCACAAGGTCTACCTGCGCACCGGCGAGTACGTCGATGGCCGGCTGGGCGAGGTGTTCATCGACATGCACAAGGAAGGCGCCGCCTTCCGCAGCCTGATGAACAATTTCGCGATCGCGATCTCGATCGGACTGCAGTACGGCGTGCCCCTGGAGGAGTTCGTCGAGGCCTACACCTTCACCCGCTTCGAGCCCTCCGGCCCGGTCGAAGGCAACGACGCCATCAAGATGGCGACCTCGGTGATCGACTACATCTTCCGCGAGCTGGCGGTGTCATATCTCGGCCGCACCGATCTGGCGCATGTCGAGCCCGCTGACCTGCGGGCCGACGCCGTCGGCGGCGGCATCGCACAGGGCGCGCTCGGTGAGGCGCCGGTGCCGGCGGTGAGCCCGCTGGCCAGCGTCGGCTTCGTGCGCAGCAATCTTTACGTGCTCAACGGGCGCGGTTCCGGCCAGCAGGCCGGCGCCGACAGTGCCGCCATCGGCAGCGCGACGACGGTCGCGGCTGTGGCGATGCCGCCCTCAGGACTGATGGACGACCAGACCGTCGCCCTTGCCGCCTCCGGCGGCGGGGCGGTCGTCCTCAGCGCCGCGACGGCCCACGCCGTCCCCGACAGGCTCGAGCGGGTCCGCGAGGCCAGGCTCAAGGGCTTCGAGGGTGACGCGTGTACCGAATGCGGCAACTTCACCCTCGTCCGCAACGGAACGTGCCTGAAATGCACGACCTGTGGTTCGACGAGCGGCTGTAGTTGAACGCGACCGCGTGGCTACCCGCGCGGCGAATGAAGTAGGCGTAGTGGCGTAGTTTGCCAAGCGTCAAACCGGGGTCCGGCGGTCAGGATCCCACGTGAAACTAAGGAGACTCATCATGGCTGCGAAGAAGAAAGCCGCCAAGAAGGCCCCGGCGAAGAAGAAGGCCGCGAAGAAGAAGAAGTAGGGCCTTTCCTGGGCTACTTGAGATTGGCCCCTCGAACTGATGCCAATCCGGCTTCCGGTCCGGCGTTTTGCGCCGGATCGGAAGCGACCTCTCCAACGACGGATCGGTGCGCGGCGCGTCGATTGGCGTAGAGCGCATCTCCCTGAGCCGGCGACCGTGGGGCCCCGACGCCCCCCTTCCCCATCCCAACGCCGGCCGCGGCAACATCTCCGGACGACCCTCGGACTTGCCGCTATCCCGGGTTGTCGACACCGGTCCGTCACATTCTCGTTCCATCGTCACGCGCATCAGACCCGCGCAACGGGTGGCCCGTCGCATGGCGTAGTCTGCTACGCTGCGCCTTGGCATGATTTGGCACAGTCCCAGCAAGGCCGACGCAAGCCATGGACGGACAGGAAACACGCATCGAGATCCGCATCGTCGACAGCGTCACCAAGGTGCCGGCTGCCGAATGGGACGCCTGCGCGCTGGCGCCGGAAGCCGCCGGCAACCCGTTCCTCAGCCACGGCTTCCTGAAGGCGCTGGAGGACAGCCGCTGCCTGGGCCGGCGGACCGGCTGGCAGCCGCAATACCTGGTCGCCACCGACGAAGCCGGCATGACGCTGGGCATCGTGCCGATGTTCCTCAAGAGTCATTCCCAGGGCGAGTACGTGTTCGATCACGGCTGGGCGCAGGCGCTCGAGCGGGCCGGCGGGCGCTACTATCCCAAGCTTCAGGTGTCGGCCCCGTTCACGCCCGTGCCCGGCCCGCGCATCCTGCTGCGGCCGGGGCCGCTGGCCGACGGCGTCTTCGATGTCCTGGTCGAGGCGATGGTGAAGATCGCCGACGACAACCGCATCTCGTCCATCCACGTGACCTTCTGCCCCGAGCAGCAATGGCAGCGGCTGGAAGCGCACGGCTTCCTGCGCCGGCTGGGCCGGCAATACCACTGGCACAATCACGGCTACGAGAGCTTCGATGCGTTCCTGGCGACGCTGAACTCACGCAAGCGCAAGGCGATCCGCAAGGAGCGCGCCGCCGTGGCGCGCAATGGCCTGCGCCTCTATCCGCTGACCGGCGCGGAGATCACGTCCTGGCACTGGGATGCGTTCTTCGCCTTCTACATGGATACGGCCGACCGCAAATGGGGCAGCCCGTACCTGAACCGCGAGTTCTTCCATTGCCTGGGCGCATCGCTGGCCGAGCGTGTCGTGCTGATCTTCGCGGAGATGGACAGACGGCCGGTTGCCGGCGCGCTCAACCTGCGCGGTGACGATGCCCTGTTCGGCCGCAACTGGGGCTGCGTCGAGACCTGCAACTTCCTGCATTTCGAGACCTGCTACTACCAGGCGATCGACTACGCCATTGCCCACAAGCTGGCGCGTGTCGAGGCCGGGGCGCAGGGTGAGCACAAGATCCAGCGCGGCTACCTGCCGATGGCCACCTACTCCGCCCACTGGATCCGCGACGCCCGCTTTCGCGACGCGGTCAAGCGCTTCGTCGACGAGGAGCGGCCGGCCGTCGAAGCCGATATCTGCGCGCTGATGGAATACTCCCCGTTCCGCAAGGAAGGCGACGCGGCGGGCTGAGCCGCCGGGACGACCGCATACGGCCCTTCTGTCATCCCGAGCGCAGCGAGGGATCTCCTGCGGCAAGGCGCACCGTGCGCCATTCGCGGGAGATCCCTCGCTGCGCTCGGGATGACGGCCCGGTCGTCAGGCCGACGCCTTGGCGGCAAAAGCGCGCACGACGTCCGCTGTCTCCGCCGGCGCCTCGAGCGGCATCATGTGACCGGCGGGCACCGTCGCCGTCGATGCGCCAACGACGAGCGCAGAGAACGTCGATGCATAGGCCGAGCCGGTGATCCGGTCCTGCGCCCCCCACACCAGCAGGGTCGGTGCCGCGATCCGGTGCAGCCGCTTCTTCAATCCCTTGTCCGGCAGCGGCCATAGCAGCTTGGCAGCGGCGATCAGGGCCTGCCGTCGGCGCAGGATGGCGGCGTTGCGCTCCGCCTTGTCGGGGCTCTGGCTGTTGAAGGCCGCGGCGGCCTCGGACTGCGCATCGGCGAACAGCACCCGGGTCAGCGCGCCGGGCGTGAGCCCGAAGATATCCGGCAGCGGCGCCTCGTCGAGCCACAGGCCCAGCGGCGCCAGCGCGGCGAGCAGCTGCGTGCGGCGCCGGAAGAGCGCGGCGTATTCCGCCGCCGCGGCGCCGCCGAAGTCATGGCCCGCAAGCATGACACGATCGATCCCGACCACGTCCAGGACGTCGTCGAGCCAGACCGAGAGATCGTAGAACGAGTCGATGTCGTCCAGGCCGTCGCTGGCGCCGTAGCCGGGCAGATGCGGCGCGATCACGGTGTGGTGCCGGGCCAGCGCCTCGACCAGCGGCATCGACCATTCCAGGCCGAATGCGCCGTGCAGCCAGACCAGGGGCGCGCCGCTGCCGACGCGCACAAGCTCGACGGTCCAGCCGCGTCCGGGCAGGGTGTGACGCTCGCTCATGCCGCGCTCCCCAGGCCGCGGGATACCGGCTTGGGCAGGCGCGCGCCGCTCATCGGCCTGGGCCACCAATGGTCGGTCCACGTATCGTCCCACAGATGGCGCAGCTTCGGCACGACCTCGGTACCGATGCGCTGGATGTTGGCCATGGCCTTGTCGTGCGGCATGTCGCCGAACTGGGCCAGCACGCCCAGATGGCCGACATTGAGCGTGCGCGCCAGCTCCTCGAGCTGCTCCGTGACGCGCTTGGGGGTGCCGGCGATCACTGTGCCCGACTCGATCATCTCCTGCCACGTGGTCTCGATGATGCGCGCCGACTTCTGCTGCGATTCCATACCCATCTTGATCGTGTTCAGCGTGCGGTAGCCGGGCGCCTCGACGAAGCCGCCGTAGACATGCTGCGTCTTGTTGAAGAACCACTCGGCATGCGGCCCGAACTTCTCGGCCACCTCGTCGTCAGAATCGCCGACCGCGACGAACTGCACGAAGCCGCCCTGGTAGGGATTGCGCGGCTTGCCCATGCGCTCGAGCGTGTCCCAGAACCCGTCCAGGAAGACCTTGCCGCGCTTGTAGCCCGAGAACGAGAGATAGCTGTAGAGGAAGTCGTTCTCGGCGCAGTAGTCCCAGGTCTCCACCGAGCCGCCGCCTGGAATCCAGATCGGCGGATGCGGCTTCTGGATCGGCTTGGGCCAGCAGTTCACGTAGCGCAGCTGCGTGAACCTGCCGTTGAAGGAGAACACGTCGTTGCGCCGCCAGGCCTCCAGGATCAGCTTCACGCCTTCGTAGTACTTGTCGCGCAAGGTCGTCGGCACCTGGCCGTAGGCGTAGTTGGTGTCCATGCTGGTGCCGACCGGGAAGCCAGCCACCAGGCGGCCGCCGCTGATGCAGTCGAGCATCGCGAACTCTTCGGCGATCCGCAGCGGCGGGTTGTAGAGCGCCACCGAATTGCCGAGCACGACCAGCGCGACGTCACGCGTGCGGCGCGACAGCGCCGCGGCAATCAGGTTCGGCGACGGCATCAGCCCGTAGCCGTTGGCGTGATGCTCGTTGACGCAGATGCCGTCGAAGCCGACATCGGCGGCATGCTCGAGCTGATCCATGTACTCGTTGTAGAGCTGGTTGCCCTTGGCCGGGTCGAACAGGTCGCCGGGGATATCGACCCAGACGCTGGGGAACCGTTGCGGGAAGTCCATCGGCAGGAAGCGATACGGCATGAGATGGAAAAACATGAACTTCATTCGCCGATCACCTCCGCTTGCCCCATCGCTGCTGCGTTTTCGTACGCCGATTAGGTTCTTGCCAATGTATGAATGGCTGTTCATGATGCAATCAAATTTCCAACAGAGCTGCGATGTGCGGTTGGCCGAGCCTGATCACTCGGCGCTGACGGGGGGACGATGGACGTTCAGTACGATTGGATCGCACATCACGCGTCGTATGCCCCGGACAGCCTCGCCCATGAGGATCTACACAGCGGCCGACGGTTCACGTACCGCCAGATGCATCAGCGCGTCGATCGCCTGGCTGCTTATCTGCAGCGCACGGCCGGCATCATCGCCGACGATCGCGTGGCGACGCTGTGCCACAACTCGACGGACAACTACGAGATTCTGTTCGCCTGCCAGCGCGCCGGCGCGATCCAGCTGCCGTTGAACTGGCGCCTTGCCGTCCCCGAGCTCGAGTTCATCGTCAAGGATGCCGAGCCGCGGATCCTGTTCTACAGCGAGGAGTTCGCCGACCAGGCGCAGCGCCTGAAGGAGCTGTGCGGCATCCCCCGCCTGGTGCTCAAGCGCGACGGCCAGGACAGTGATTACGAGCAGGCCATCGCCAGCACGGACGCCGCGCCAACGCCCGTGCCGCGGGCGCTCGATGACATCTGGATGCTGCTCTACACGTCAGGCACGACGGGACGCCCGAAAGGCGCGCAGCTCACCTATCGCGGCCATCTCTTCAACTGCATCAACGCCACGATGAAGGGCGAGCTGACACGGCGTTCCAAGTCGCTGGTGTTCCTGCCGCAGTTCCATGTCGGCGGCGTCTGCCTCTACGCGCTGCCCGGCTTTCATCTCGGCGGCGCCACGATGATCATGCGGCAGTTCGAGGCGGAAACCTGCCTCAAGCTGCTGGCCGATCCGTCATCCGGCGTCACCCACACCTTCGGCGTGCCGACCAACTTCCTGTTCATGAGCCAGCTGCCGGCATTCGCCGAGGCCCGCTTCGATCATCTCGTCAGCGTCGGCATCGGCGGCGCCGCCTCGCCGCTGGCGCTGCTGGAGCTCTATGCCGGCAAGGGCCTGCTGTTCCAGCAGGGCTGGGGCATGACGGAGACCTGCTCGATCGGCACCCTGCTCAGCAAGGAGCGCGCCCTCGACAAGATCGGCTCGTCCGGCCAGCAGGTCCTGCACACGTCGCTGCGCATCGTCGACGCCGAAGGCCGGGACCTGCCGAACGGCGAGGTCGGCGAGCTGCTGATCAAGGGGCCGACCGTCACGCCCGGCTACTGGCGGCGGGCGGAAGCAAACCGCGCAACCATCGTCGATGGCTGGCTGAAGACCGGCGACGCGGCCTATATCGACGACGAGGGCTTCTGCTACATCGTGGACCGCTGGAAGGACATGTACATATCCGGCGGCGAGAACGTCTATCCGGCCGAGGTCGAGGATGCGATCTACCGGCTGCCGGGAGTCGCCGAATGCGCCGTGATCGGCGTGCCGGACAAGAAGTGGGGCGAGGTCGGCCGCGCGTTCGTGGTGCCGCGCGACGGCACCAATCTCACCGAGAGCGCCGTCATCGATCACTGCGGCGCGAACCTGGCGCGCTACAAGGTGCCGAAATCCGTGCGCTTCCTGGCCGAGCTGCCGCACAACGCCACCGGCAAGATCACCAAGCACGCCCTGCCGCGCGACTGATGCGCGACGGCACCGGCTGGCTGCCGGCAGCGCCGGAGATATGACACCTGATTCGAATGTGGAGGGAAATGGCAATGAATGCGCAAACGAGATCACGGCCGGTCCTGACGGCGCTTGCGGCAGCTGCGGTCGCAGCGGCGATGTCCACCGCCCTGCCCGCCCTGGCCCAGACGGTGAAGATCGGCACCACGGGGGCGCTGACCGGGCCCTACAACGAGTTCGGCGAAGGTGTGCGCCGCGGCGCGTTGCTGGCAATCGAGCGCTGGAACGCCAAGGGCGGCGTGCTCGGCCGGCAGATCGAGCTGGCAATGGCGCTGGACGACCAGCTCGTGCCCGACCGCGCGGTGCAGAATCTGCGGCGCATCCTCGACACGCCCGACATCGACGTCATCATCGGGCCCGGCGGCAGCGGCCCGACCCTGGCGGTGATCGACATGGCGACCGTCGACGGCCGGCCCTACTGCAACCCGCAGGCGCAGACACCGTCGATCGTCTACCCCGACGGCCTCGACAAGCCGGCGCGCAAGAACGTGATCTCGACCGCGATCCAGAATGACGTCGAGGCCAAGGCGCTGGGCAACTACGTGGCGCCGCGGTTCAAGAAGATCGGCATCATGCACGAGAGCACCGGCTACGGCGTCTCCGGCGCGCAGCTGCTGTCGGCCCAGGTCGAGCAGGCGACCAAGGGCAAGCCGGTCGCGGTCGAGGCCTACAACCAGCGGGCCCAGGACATGACCGCCCAGATCAGCCGCGTGCAGCGCGCCGGCGCCGACGTGCTGGTGGTCATCGGCCTGGGCGCCGACATGGCCGTGGTCCGCCGCAACATGCTGCGGCTGGGCTTCGACGTGCCGCTGATCACGAGCGGCGGCGGCATCTCGCTGCCCTACAAGGAGGGCGCCGGCGAGCTGGCGGTCGGCACGCGCGCCACGATGGTCGGCACCTACACGCCGGGCACGGCCCCCAAGGGCATCGCCAAGGACCTGTCGGACGCCTACGCCGCCAAGTTCGGCAAGGACCGCTGGTGGGGCGACGATCCCACGAGCCCGCAGGTGTACTTTGCCCTTACCGTCGGCGCCGGCTTCGACTGCGCCAGCATGCTGCTGGAAGGCGTGCGCCGCGCCGGCGCCACCGACAAGGCCAAGGTCGTCGACGCGCTGAACGGCCTCACCGGCTACGCGGTGTCCAACGGCACCGCCAACTTCTCGCCAACGCAGCACAACCTGTTGACTCCCGAGCAGATCGCCGTCTTCGAGTATGTGAAGGGCGAGAAGGGCCAGGTGGCGCTGCGGCTAACCAAGCAATAGCTGCGACAAGGTGATCGGCCTAAGCGCAGCGAAGGACCTTGCGGTGGTTTGAACCGTCGTCATCCCGAGCGCAGCGAGGGATCTCCCGCGGAAGGAGTCCCCATTGCAGGGAGATCCCTCGCTGCGCTCGGGATGACGGTTTGATCGCACGACCGAAAGGTCCCTCGCTCCGCTCGGGACGACGAATCTCACGCACCATCCGGAGCCATCCTCATGACCTTTGCCGGCCAGCTCATCTTCGCGGGCGTGTGCGTGGGCGCGGTCTATGCGCTGATCGCGCTCGGCCTCAACCTGACCTTCTGGGCAACGCGCACGCTGAACTTCGGCCAAGGGTCGCTGATGATGCTCTGCGCCGTCGTCGCCGTCATGGTGTTCGACGGCGGCTTCAACATCTATCTCGGCCTGCTGGCCGGCGTCGCGGTGGCGGGCGTGATCGCGGCCGCCACCGAGGCGATCGCGATCCGGCCGATCACGCGGCTCACCGGCAGCATGGGCTGGGTGGTCACGACGCTGGGCGTCGGCATCTTCCTGCAGGGCTTCGTCTCGAAGTTCTTCGGCTCGCAGGCGCTGGCTTTCCCCTCGTTCCTGTTCTCGCCGCGCGATTACGTGTCGGTGCTCGGCGTGCGCCTGTCGGCGCAATACCTGATCATCCTAGTGATTGCGCTGGCGCTGGTGCTGCTGTTCGAGCTGTTCCAGCGCCGCACCGCCTGGGGCCGCGCCCTGCAGGCGGTCGCCGCCGATCAGGACCTCGCCGCCGTCATGGGCATTCCGGTGCGGCTGGTGGTCACGCTCTCGTTCGTGGCCAGCGGCCTGCTGGCCGGCGTGGCCGGCGCGCTGGTGGCCCAGATCACCGGCACGGTCGACGCCGCATTCGGCTTCAACCTGCTGATCTTCGGCTTCGTGGCCGCGGTGATCGGCGGCATGGGCAACACCTGGGGCGCGCTGCTGGGCGGCATCTTCCTGGGCATCATGGAGAAGCTGGTGGGCGGCTACGTCTCGACCGCTGCCGAGCAGGCGATCGCCTTCGCCCTGCTCATGATCATGCTGGCCGTGCGCCCCGAAGGGCTTCTCGGCGAGAAGGAGTTCGTCAAGGTATGAACGCCTTTCGCCACGCCATGGCCAGGATCCTGGGCCAGCCGCTGCTGGGGCTGGCGGTCGTTGTCGCGCTCTGGTTCTGGGCCGGCATGATCGACCGTGCCACCGTCCAGCTGCTGTCGTTCCTGATGCTGAACATCCTGCTGGCGCAGAGCATCAACCTGCTCACAGGCATCGCGGGCCAGATCTCGCTGGGCCATGCCGGCTTCTTCGCGATCGGGGCCTACGCCGCCGGCGTGCTCACCAAGAGCCACGGCATCTCGGTGCCGCTCGCCCTGATCCTGGCCGTGGCCCTGACCGCTGCCGTGGGCTGGCTGCTGGCCATCCCGGCCGGTCGGGTCAAGGAGTTCTACCTGGCGATGATGACCGCCGGCTTCGGCCTGCTGTGCTTCGAGATCGCCAAGGAATGGTCGTCGGTCACCGGCGGCGTCGTCGGGCTGAGCGGCATCGCCTCGCCCACCCTGCGCAACCTCAAGGTCCTGGGCTGGACATTCGACGCGGTCGACCTGTTCCGCGCCATGCTGGTGGCCACCGCGATCGTGCTGCTGCTGATGCGCAATCTCGTGCAGTCGTATCATGGCCGCGCGTTCTTCGCCGTGCAGGCCAGCGAGATCGCAGCCGGCAGCATGGGTATCGCGCGCGGCCAGGTGAAGCGGCGGGCCTACGCCATCAGCGGCGCCATGGCCGGGCTGGCCGGCGCCCTCTACGCCCACCTGGTCGGCTATCTTGGCCCCGACAGCTTCGGCATCATGCGCTCGGTCGAGGTGCTGGTGATGGCGATCGTCGGCGGCATGGGCACCATCGTCGGACCGATCCTGGGCGCTGCGCTCTTCACCTGGCTGCCGGAGCGGCTGCAGGTCTTCGCCGAGTACCAGTTCATGGTCTACGGCCTGATCCTGATGGTGATCTTCCTGGTGCTGCGGCGCGGGATCGCCGGCGCGCTGACCGAGCCGACCCGCTTCATCGCCGTGCGCGCGATGGCAGCCGCGCGCGCCGCCGACACCAAGCCGGCCGCGCCTGCGCCCGCGACGAACCCGGGACCGGCCGACCGGCCGGCGCTGCTCGAGGTGCGTGACCTCGCCCGCAACTTCGCCGGCCTGGTGGCGCTGGACGGCGTGTCGTTGTCGCTGCGCCCGGGCCGGATCACGGCTCTGATCGGCCCCAACGGCTCGGGCAAGAGCACGCTGGTCAACGTCGTGAGCGGCATCTACCAGCCCAGCCGCGGCCATGTCGTGCTGGACGGCGAGGAGATCGGCGGCAAGCCCGACCACATGATCGCGCAGCGTGGCCTGATCCGCACCTTCCAGGATCCGCGGCTGGTGCCCAGCTTCACGGTGCGCGAGAACATCCTGCTGGGCGGCCAGCGTCATTTCCGCAGCCCCATGCTGGCGGCGGCGCTGCGCTGGCCGTCGACCCTGCGTGAGGAGGCCGACATGGTGCGGCGCGCCGAGCAGGTCATGGCGCTGGCCGGCCTGGACGGCGTGGCGGACCAGATCATCGACTCCCTGCCTTACGGCTATCGCCGGCTGGTCGAGGTCGGACGTGCGATCATGGCCGAGCCCACCGTCGTGCTGCTCGACGAGCCGGCCGCCGGCCTGTCCGAGGCCGAGCTGGGCCGGCTCGCCACGATGATCCGCCATCTGCGCGACACGGGCAAAGCCGTGCTGCTGATCGAGCACCACATGGATTTCGTCAACGATATCGTGGACGACGTGGTGGTGCTGGACAGCGGCCGCGAGATCTATCGCGGCGACATGCGCGGCATGCGCGAGGACCCGGCTGTGATCGCGGCCTATCTCGGTGTCGGGCAGAACGACCATGCTTGAGCTGAAGAACGTCAGCGTCGCCTACGGCAGCATCCGTGCGCTGCGCGGCATCGACATGGTGGTGCAGCCAGGAAAGATCACCGCCGTCCTCGGCGCCAACGGCGCCGGCAAGTCCTCGCTGCTGCGTGCCATCGCCGGCATCGCGCCGGTGACGGAGGGCGATCTGCTCTACCGCAACGCCAGCCTGAAGCCCTACCCGGCGCATCGGCGCGCCCGCATGGGCATCTCGCTCGCCATGGAAGGACGACGCCTGTTCCGTCACATGGCGGTGGAGGAGAATCTCCTGCTGGCATGGAGCTTCGGGCCGCGCCGCACGCCTTTCGCGCAGGCCGTCAGGTCGGTCTATGACGCCTTCCCGATCCTGGGTGAACGGCGGACCACCAAGGCCGGCATGCTGTCGGGCGGCCAGCAGCAGATGCTGATCCTGTCGTCGGTGACCATCCGCGAGCCGGAGCTGATGCTGCTGGACGAGCCGTCGCTGGGCCTGGCGCCGATCATCGTGTCGCAGATCTTCGACTTCATCACCGCCTACGCCAAGGCCCGCGGCACGGCCGTGCTGCTGGCCGAGCAGATGGCCGTCATGGCGCTGCGTGTCGCCGACCACGGCTATGTGCTGCGCGGCGGCCAGGTGGTGATGCACGGCGCCAGCGACGAGCTGGTCAAGGCCGATATCGTGAGCAAGCTGTCGGCGGCCTATCTCTGAGCGTTGCCGGCAGCGCGCCACTGCCGTGGCGCGCCGGCGCGTAGCGCCGGATCATGAGCAGGGCCGAGGTGCGAGCCGGTCCTTCGGACCGGTGCGCCACGGAAGTGGCGCGCTCCCGGCGGTAGAAAGGTGCGACCATGGAACGCCAGGATGTCGTGTTCAATGCCAACGGAGTCATGCTGGCAGGCTGGCTGTACCGCCCGCCGCAGGCGCCGCCGCGCCATCCGCTGATCGTCATGAGCCACGGCTTCTCCGCCGTGATGGCGATGGGGCTGGCCGACTATGCCGAAGCCTTCGCGCGCGCAGGCTACGGCTGCCTGATCTATGACCATCGCAACTATGGGCAGAGCGGCGGCTGGCCACGTCACGAGACCGATCCCTGGCAGCAGGTCGAGGACATGCGCGCCGCAGTCTCGTTCGCCCGCACCCTGCCCTTCGTCGACCGCGATCGGGTCGGCCTATGGGGCACCAGCTACGCCGGCGGCCATGTGCTGACCGTGGGCGCCCTCGACAAGCGCGTCCGCTGCCTGGTGGCGCAGGTCCCGCTGGTGTCGGGCCAGCGCACGTTCGATAGCTGGGTGCCGGCCGACCGGCGCGCCCGCTTCATGGAGCGGCTGCTCGCGGACCGCGACCGGCGCGCGGAAGGACTGCCGCCGGGCACCACGCCGGCTGCCCTGCCGGGATCGGAAACCGAGGAATGGGCCAAGGCGGTCGATCGCACCGGCGCCTACCAGAATGTCGTGACACTGCGCAGCCTCGAGCTGCTGCGGACATATGAGCCGATCGCATTCGTCGAGCGCATCGCGCCGACGCCATTGCTCATGGTCGTGGCTGACCGCGACACGCAGACGCCCGTCGCCTGGCAGCACGAGGCCTTTGCCCTGGCAGGCGAGCCCAAGCGTCTGGTATCGCTGCCGGGGCGGCACTACGACCCCTATATGGGGCTGCTGTCCCAGTCGATCGACGCGGCGCTGGCCTGGTTTGCCGAGCATCTGAAATAGCCGCGAGGGACTTTGCTTCGAGAGGCGGTCTCGGTTTTTGAGCACGGTCGCATGCGACAGCCCTGCCCTGCCAGGGATCAAATCGGCGCTGCCGGGCGTTGTCCCGTAGTGATACGGCTGTGATGGAATGACAGATGACGGACAACGGTCTTCTCGTGGCGGTCGACGGCTCGGCGCATGCCGCTCGCGCCGTCGCCCATGCGATCTCCCTGGTGAAGCGCGGCCTTGCAACCCGGCTGCATCTGCTCAACGTGCAGCCACCGCTGGATGAGGCGATCGGAAAGCTGATCGCGCCGGAGACGATCGACGCCCATCGGCGGGACGCCGGCAACAAGGCGCTGAGCTCGGCGCAGGCGATGTGCGCGGATGCATCGGTGCCCGCCGAGTCGCATGTCGATGCCGGCCGGCCGGGCGCCGTCATCGTCGAGCAGGCCAGCGCGCTGGATTGCGCTGCGATCGTCATGGGCACGCGCGGCCATAGCGGCGCGGCCGGCATGTTGATGGGATCAGTGACCCAGGACGTCGTCAACCGCGGCAGCCGTCCGGTCTGGCTGGTGAAGTAGGTCTGCTCACCAGTCCTGCTCGTTCCAGTCCATCTCCTCGAACGCCATCGGATCGGCCAGCAATGCCTTGGCCGACGCGAGATCACCCGCGCGCACCTTCAGCTTGACCCCGCCCACCGCGTCGACCAGGCCGGTCGCGGCCATCGCGCCGTCGATCATCACCGACGGAATGCCGTTGGTGTCGAGCAGGCCGCGCGCCATGTGTGCCTGGGTCGGATCGCTGAAAGTCTCGAGCAGAACGAGCTCGTCACTGCGCGCCGGCGCGTCCGTCATCCCTTCCTCCTCCCACCAAAAGGAAGCGGCGCCGGTCGGTCTTCCGGCGCCGCCACTCGATTGCCTCGCCACGATCAGGCCGCCGGCCTACTCCACCATCACCGGCTCGGGCGGCGCCGGCGGCTTCTCGGCCGCCGGCGGCGGGAAGTCGAAGACCAGCTTGTCGTCCTCGACCCGGATCTTCACCACGCCGCCATCCTTGAGCCGGCCGAACAGGATCTCATCGGCCAGCGGCTTCTTGACGTGCTCCTGGATGATGCGCGCCAACGGCCGCGCGCCGTACAGGCGATCGTAGCCGCGCACCGCCAGCCACTTGCGCGCCTCGTCCGTCAGCTCGAACAGCACCCGGCGATCCGCCAGCTGCACCTCGAGCTCGGCGATGAACTTGTCGACCACCATGCCGACGATCTCGGCGCCGAGATTGGCGAACTTGATGATGGCATCGAGCCGGTTGCGGAACTCGGGCGCGAACAGCCGGTTGATGCTGTCGTCGTCCTCATCGGCTCGCGTCTCGCGACCGAAGCCGACCGGTGCTCGGGCGAGTTCGGCGGCACCGGCGTTGGTGGTCATGCACAGGATGACATTGCGGAAGTCGACGTTGCGGCCGTTGTGGTCCGTCAGCTTGCCGTAGTCCATGATCTGCAACAGTATGTTGAAGACGTCGGGATGCGCCTTCTCGATCTCGTCCAGCAGCACGACGCAATGCGGATGCTGGTTGACCTGGTCGGTCAGCAGGCCGCCCTGGTCGAAGCCGACATAGCCCGGCGGCGCGCCGATCAGGCGCGACACGCTGTGCCGCTCCATGTACTCCGACATGTCGAAGCGGACCAGCTCCAGGCCCAGCAGCTTGGCGAGCTGGCGCGTCACCTCGGTCTTGCCGACGCCGGTCGGGCCGGCCAGCAGGTAGCTGCCGATCGGCTTCTCCGGCGCGCGCAGGCCGGCGCGGGCCAGCTTGATGGCCGCCACCAGCTGCTCCACGGCACGGTCCTGGCCATAGACCACGGTCTTGAGGTTGCGCTCCAGGTGATGGAGCATCTCGGTGTCGTCCTTGGACACGCTCTTGGGTGGGATACGCGCGATCTTGGCGACGATCTCCTCGATATCGACGACATCGATGATCTTCTTGCGCTGGTCCTCGGTCTTCAGCATCTGCGCCGCGCCGACCTCGTCGATGACGTCGATCGCCTTGTCCGGCAGCTTGCGGTCGTTGATGTAGCGCGACGACAGCTCGACCGACGCCTTCACCGCCTCGTCGGTGTAGCTGACCTTGTGGTGCTCCTCGTAGACCGGCTTGAGGCCTTCCATGATCTTGATGGCGTCGCTCTGGGTCGGCTCCGGCACGTCGATCTTCTGGAAGCGCCGCACCAGGGCGCGGTCCTTCTCGAAGTGGTTGCGGTATTCCTTGTACGTGGTCGAGCCGACGCAGCGCAGTTCGCCGCTCTGCAGGCTGGGCTTCAGCAGGTTGGAGGCATCCATGGCGCCGCCGGACGTGGCGCCGGCGCCGATCACGGTATGGATCTCGTCGATGAACAGGATCGAGCCTTCGCGCGCCTTGAGCTCGTTGAGCACGGCCTTCAGCCGCTCCTCGAAGTCGCCGCGATAGCGCGTGCCGGCCAGCAGCGCGCCCATGTCGAGCGCGTAGATGGTGCAGGACTTCAGCACGTCCGGCACGCTGCCCTCGACGATGCGTCGCGCCAGGCCTTCGGCGATCGCCGTCTTGCCGACGCCCGGGTCACCGACATAGAGCGGATTGTTCTTGGTGCGCCGGCAGAGGATCTGCATCGTGCGCTCCAGCTCCAGCTCACGCCCGATGAGCGGGTCGATCTTGCCGTCGCGGGCCTTCTGGTTGAGGTCCACGCAATAGGCCTGCAACGCCTCGCCGCCGTCCTTCACGACCTTCTCCGCGCCAGGAGAGTCTTCATCGGCGCCGCGCACGCGACGGCTCTCGCCGCGCCCGGGCGTCTTGGCGATGCCGTGGCTGATGAAGTTCACCGCATCAAGCCGCGACATGCCCTGCTGCTGCAGGAAGTAGACCGCATGGCTCTCGCGTTCGGAGAAGATCGCGACCAGCACATTGGCACCGGTCACCTCCTCGCGACCCGAGGACTGCACATGAATGGCGGCGCGCTGCACCACGCGCTGGAAGCCGGCCGTCGGCTGCGGATCGCCGACGCTGTCGGTGACCAGGCCGGCCAGCTCGTTGTCGACGTAGCGGCCAAGATCGCGGCGCAGGCGCTCGAGATCGACACCGCAGGCCTTCAGCACGGCGGTCGCATCGGCATCGTCCAGCAGGGACAACAGCAGGTGTTCGAGTGTCGCGTATTCGTGCCGACGTTCGTTCGCCAGGCGCAACGCGCGGTGCAAGCTCTGTTCCAGATTCTTCGACAGCATTCTCGCAACTCCCGGCGCCGCAGCGCCTCAACCTACTCCTTTTCCAGCGTGCACTGCAGCGGGTGCTGGTGCTTGCGGGCCAGGTCCATGACCTGTGTCACCTTGGTCTCTGCGACCTCGTAGGTGTAGACGCCGCAGATCCCCACGCCTTTCTGGTGGACATGCAGCATGATGCGCGTCGCCTCTTCCCGGCTCTTGCTGAAGAACCGCTCCAGCACATGCACGACGAACTCCATGGGCGTGTAGTCGTCGTTGAGCATCAACACCTTGTACATCGACGGTTTCTTGGTCTTGGGCTTGGTCAGCGTGACCGTGCCGGTGCCCGGCCGGCCGGGATCGCCCGGATCCCCGCCGTCACCGTCACCATCCCGTCGCGGCGGCTCGCCGGTCATCACGAAGCCCGTCAGCCAAGCATGATCCGGCCCTGCGCGTCTACGGCGTCTGCCCAACATCACATCGTCCGATGCCACGATCGATCCACCACATCCCCGGAACATAGGTATTGCGGCCGACGACGGAAAGGTGCCGACATCGGCACCGCCATCATACCGCGATACGACGCGCGACCCAACCGGTTCCGGACCGGTCGCAATCTCACGACTTGTTCACTGCCTGTCCCTGCGCACCCGCCTGGCCGCCTGCGCCGCCGCGCCGGCACATCGGGCGCCAGCCTAATAATCACGCAGCCCGTCACGCCCGACGGCCAGCTGCCATTGGCGCCAGCGATCGCCGCGGAAGATCGCCGGCGCCAGGTCCCTGGGCTGCGCGACCGCCACGCCGGTCTTGTCGGCGGCAAACAGCGCCTCGGCAAAACGCACGCGGGCAAACTTGTCGGTCGGGTAGTGATAAGCGGCAAAGCCCCAGCGGCCATTGCGGCACGACGCCACGGTCCACCAGTAGTCGTTCGAAGGCAGCTCCAGGCCCGCCGGGGGTGGCCCGAAGCCGCCGCTCTGCTCGATGAGCGCGGTCAGACGGCCGAATTCAGCAGCCGACAGCTGGCTTTCGGCCCGCTTGCCGCGCCACGGGTCCAGGAACCCGCCCCAGTCACGCACCTCGACCGACGACAAGTCGCCGAGATCCGTCAGCACGCGCGACGTCAGGGTGGCACCGCCTGCCCCCTGCGGCGCCAGATCATAGGCCCGCACCTGCTGGTTCCAGATCGCGTTGTACACGAGGCGGATGTGGTTTGGACCACCCGCGGCGCAGCTCGCCTTGATGTCGGTGCCGCCGACATAACGGAACCAGTAGATGCTGCGGGTGAGCGGGTTGTCGACCTTGGGCTCGAGCTGGCTGTTGGCGCAGGCGGCCGGCGTCAGCAACATGACGGCGCCAACGACGATGCGCATGAAGCTGCCGGCCATGATCCACCTCCAGTCGACGATCGCGGGCACTCTAGTGCAAGGTCCCATCGGTAGAAAAGCGTCGTCCTATAACCCTTTGGCCTGACTTCTTTATTGCGGCCACCAAGCAATTCCTCTAACTTTATCCGCCTAGCGCCCAAGGCGTTGTCACAAAGTAATTTCCGTAGTTGCGGGTGGTAAAACCATGTTGGTGCCGCGTACCGCTGGCGTCTGGCTGTTCCCTGTCGCTCTGGCATCGGCGTTGGCATTCGCCCTCGCCCTGCTGGTGACGCCGGCTGAAGCGCAGACCCGCAAAGCCGTCCGACCGGCGGCCAAGCCCTACGCCAAGCAGTACACGAAGCGCACGCTGCCGCGCCGCGCCGCAGCGCCGGCGCCAGCACCGGTGGCCGCCAATCCCAATGTCGTCGGCCGTGACGCGATGCTGCTCGTCGACGCGGAAAGCGGCCGCGAGCTGGAGGCGCATGCCGCCGATGACCTGCGGCATCCAGCATCGCTCACCAAGATCATGACGCTCTATCTGACGTTCGGCGCGCTCGACGCCGGGCAGCTGAAGCTGAGCGACCGCCTGCCGGTCTCGGTCCGCGCAGCCAGCATGCAGCCATCCAAGCTGGGCGTGCCCGCTGGCGGCACCTTGATGGTCCGCGATGCCGTCATGGGCCTGATCACGCGTTCGGCCAACGACGCCGCCGTGGTGCTGGCGGAAGGCATCGCTGGCGATGAGGATTCGTTTGCCCAGCTCATGACGCAGAAGGCGCGCCAGCTGGGCATGACCAGCACGGTCTTCCGCAACGCCTCGGGCTTGCCGTCGACCTACCAGGTCACGACCGCGCGCGACCTCACCCGTCTGGCGCAGGCCATGCTGCGTGACTTCCCGCACTACTACCCGCTGTTCTCGACCCGTTCCTGGCCGTTCGGCCGGACCATCCTGACCAACCACAACCGCATGCTGGGCAACTACGCCGGCGCCGATGGCATCAAGACCGGCTACATCAATGCGTCCGGCTTCAATCTGGTGATGTCGGCCATGCGCGACAACCGGCGGCTGATCGGTGTCGTGCTCGGCGGCAATAGCGTCGGCGAGCGTGACGAGGTGATGGCCGACATGATGGATCGCGGCTTCGAGAAGTGCCGCACGATGCGCCTGGCGGCCTGGCAGCAGCCGCAGCAGCCGACGACGGCCCGCTACACCGCGATCAATTTCACCCCGGGCGCCGCGCCGGCCGAGCCGCAGCAGCAGGTGGCGCGGTCCTACAATCCGCCCAACGGCAGCCGATCGATTGCCGATGTCGTGAGCGAGCAGGCAGCCCCCACGACCGCTGCGGTCTCGCCGCTGGCGATGACGCGCGGGCCGACGCCGCCGCAGGGCAGCCAGGCTGCTGAAACACCCGCCGGCTGGGCCATTCAGCTCGGCAGCACCTTCGCCACCCGGCCCGCGGCCAATGCCGCGCTGCGGACCGCCCTGAGCCGGCTGCCGGGACTGCGCAGCGATGCGCGCCCTGCGGTCGATGCGCTCAAGAGCGCGCGCGGCCAGATCACCTACCGCGCCCGGCTGACCAACCTCGACGAAAGCGGCGCCGCCCGCGGCTGCCGCACGCTGAAGAACGCCAAGCTGTTCGCCTGCACGCCGGTGGCCGTGGAGTAGGCACGGCGATCGCACCGGCCCTCGTGTCATCCCGAGCGCAGCGAGGGATCTCCTGCGACAAGGCGCACGGCATGCTATTCGCGGGAGATCCCTCGCTGCGCTCGGGATGACAGAACGGGCAGCAACGCGGCCAGGAACTTCTCCTTGTCCCTCGCCTGCCAGGTCGCGAGCGACCAGTCGGTATCGGTCGGTGTGAAGGCGCCGGCCACGGGCTCGAACAGGAAGACGGCGCGCGGCCTCCGTTCGGGGAACTCGGCGAAGGTCCGCACCAGGCTGTAGCGCGGCCCCTCGTAGGCCGCCAACCGCTCGCTTTCGGCCTTGGAGACGTTGTCCAGGGTCAGCCCGTCGACGAAGCCGGCTGGTTCGCGCAGCACGATCGGGTAGCTGCCTTCGCGGATGGCGGTGCGCCGATAGCCGCGCAGGGTCGCCGGCTTCAATGCTGCCACGATGACCGGCCGCCCCAGCACACGCGCCAGCACGTCTCGATCCATCAGCGTGCCGTAGAAGAAGAAGCGCATCCCCTCGCCTGCTGTCGATGACGCCATTGCGGATGACCGTGCTGCGGCAGCAGCCGGCGCGGCGCTTCCGGCCGCCGCGCCGCAACGCTGGACGTGTTGTCTGTTCTAGTGTCCAGCCGAGGGGTTGTCCGGCATCGCCACGCCGCTGGCGGCCAGCGCCGCCTTCACCGCGTCCTTGAGCCGGTCAAGACCCGCCGCATCCCGCGCCTCGCACCGCGCCACCAGCACCGCCTGCGTGTTGGACGCGCGCAGCAGCCACCATCCGTCGGGCGTGCTCACCCGGACGCCGTCGACATCGGAGAATGTCGCCCCGGCCTTCTGCAGGCGCGCCTTGACCTCGTCGACCACCTTGAACTTGCGGTCTTCGTCGCAGTCGAAACGCAGCTCGGGGGTGTTCACCAGCTGCGGCAGCGCATCGCGCATCTCGGCCAGCGACCGCGGCGACGACGCCACGATATCGAGCAGGCGGACGCCGGCGTAGAGCGCGTCATCGAAGCCGTACCAGCGATCGGCGAAGAACACATGCCCGCTCATCTCGCCGGCCAGCGGCGAGCCCAGCTCGGCCATCTTCACTTTGATCAGCGAGTGGCCGGTCTTGTACATCAGCGGCGTGCCGCCAGCGGCCGCGATCTCGTCGAACAGCACCTGGCTGGCCTTCACATCGGCGATGATGGTGGCCCCGGGACGCTCCTTCAGGACGTCGCGTGCCCAGATCGCCAGCAGCTGGTCGCCCCACAGGATACGGCCCTGTCCGTCGATGGCGCCGATGCGATCGCCGTCGCCGTCGAAGGCGATGCCGAGATCGGCACCCTGCTTGCGCACCTCGGCCTTCAGGTCCTCGAGGTTGGCCTCGACGGTGGGGTCGGGATGATGCGCCGGGAACGTGCCGTCCACCCTTTCATAGAGGACGGTATGCTCGCCCGGCAGCCGGGAAATCACGTCGCGGATCGAGACGCCGACCGCGCCGTGGCCGGTATCCCACACCACCTTCAGCTTGCGGCCAGGCCGTGCGTCGCGCACCACGCGCGCCGCGTAGGCCTCGAGCACCGAGCGCTCGGTCAGGCCGCCGGCACCGGTGGCCACGTCACCCATCGCCGACAGCTGCCCCAGCGCCTGGATGTCGGCACCATAGAACGGCTTCTTGCCCATCATCATCTTGAAGCCGTTGTAGTCCGGCGGATTGTGCGAGCCGGTGATCATGATGCCGCCGTCGGCGTTGAGCTCGTAGACGGCGAAGTACAGCATCGGCGTGGCGCACAGGCCGATGCGCACGACGTCGACGCCGGCTGCGCGCAAGCCCTCGACGCAGGCCTCCTGAAGCGACGGCGAGCTCTGCCGGCCGTCATACCCCAAGGCCACCGTCTTGCCGCCGCCGCGCGCGACCATCGTGCCGAAGGCACGACCGATGGCCCGCGCATCGGCCGGGTGCAGGGTTTTACCCACGATGCCGCGGATATCGTATTCGCGCAGGATGGTCGGGTCGAAGCGATGAGCTGTCATACGGCGTCAATCCTTTGGGCTATGCGTCATTCCGGAAGAAGCACGACAGGAATCTCCGGCTAACGGCCCCTCCTTTTCAAGGGGATGTCTTGCTTCGTCACCACGGCGGGCCTCCGAGGCGGACTTCCGTTCACGTGGGTGCATGAATGGGCCCCGCGCTCGGGACAGTCGCTGCACGTATCTGCCCGCTCATGAGACCTTCTTAGTTCATCACCCCATCACGCGCTGTGGCGAGGCTGTGGCCGGCCGATGCTCTCGTAGACGAAGCCCAAGCCCCGCATCTCAGCCGGATTGAAGATATTGCGCAGGTCGACCACCACCGGCCGGCGCAGCAATTCCTTGAGCCGCTTCGGGTCGAGCGCGCGGAACTGGGTCCATTCGGTCAGCACCACCAGGCAATCGGCGTCCTTGGCGACATCATAGGCATTGTCCTTGTAGTCGATGCCCTTCAGGTGCCGCGCCGCCTCCTCCATCGCCGCCGGGTCGTGGGCTTGTATGCGGGCGCCGGCCGTCAGCAGCGCCGGCAGGATGTCGAGCGCCGCCGCGTCGCGCATGTCGTCTGTGTTCGGCTTGAACGCCAGCCCCAGCACGCCGATGGTCTTGCCGGCCACCGAGCCGCCGCAAGCCTCGACGACCCGCTGCGCCATCCGCTTCTTGCGCTCGGCGTTCACCTGGATGACCTGCTCGACAATGGTCACCGGCGAGCCTGCCTCGCGCGCGGTATAGGCCAGAGCCAGCGTGTCCTTGGGAAAGCACGAGCCGCCGTAGCCCGGCCCGGGATGCAGGAACTTGCGGCCGATGCGGCCATCCAGCCCGATGCCCCGGGCCACGTCGTGCACGTCGGCACCGACCTTCTCGCACAGATCGGCCATCTCGTTGATGAATGTGATCTTGGTGGCAAGGAAGGTGTTGCCGGCATACTTGATCAGCTCGGCGGTCTCCAGGGTGGTGAAGACGATCGGTGTCTCGATCAGGTAGAGCGGCCGGTAGATGGCGCGCATGACCTCGCGGGCGCGCTCGCTTTGCGTGCCGATAACGATGCGGTCCGGCTTCATGAAATCCTCGATCGCCGCGCCTTCGCGCAGGAACTCGGGATTGGAGACGACGTCGAACTCGGCGTCAGGCCGGCGCTCGCGCACGATGCGCCCGACCTCGCGCCCGGTGCCGACCGGCACGGTCGACTTGTTCACGATGACCGTGTACTGCCGCAGCGCATCGGCGACCTCGCTGGCGGCGGCATAGACATAGCTGAGATCGGCATGTCCGTCGCCGCGGCGGGTCGGCGTGCCGACGGCGATGAACACCGCGTCGGCCGTGGCCACGGACCCGGCCAGATCGGTCGTGAAGGTGAGGCGGCCGGCGGCACGGTTGTCGGCCACCAGCTTGTCGAGGCCAGGCTCATAGATCGGAATCTCGCCCGCCTCCAGCCTGGCTATCTTCTGCTTGTCCTTGTCGACGCACACCACGTCGATACCGAACTGCGAAAAGCACGCGCCGGAGACCAATCCGACATAGCCCGTGCCAATCATCGCGATTCGCATTCAATCCCCCCAAAACGCAGAATGACCCGACTCAGGATTTGAGCAGAGAACCAAGTAGCGCGCGTGACTCCTGGGCGATGTCGGGCCGCGCCAGCGATACCGCGACATTCGCCTCGAGGAAGCCCAGACGGTTGCCGCAGTCGTAGCGTGCACCGCGGTAGCGCATGGCATGGAACCGGCTGCGGCCGATCATATGCGCCATCGCATCGGTCAGCTGGATCTCGCCCCCTGCCCCGGTCTCGTGGCGGTCGAGATGCTCGAAGACCTCCGGCAGCAGCACGTAGCGCCCGATGATCGACAGGGTCGAGGGCGCCTCGGCCGGCTTGGGCTTCTCCACCATGCCGGTGATCTCGGCGACAGTGCCGTCGTCGTTCTTGATCGCCACGATGCCGTAGCGGTTGGTCTGCTCGCGCGGCACGTCCATCACCGCCACCGCGCTGCCGCCGGTTTTCTCATGCAACGCCACCAGCTCGGCCGTGCAGCCCGGCGACGACAGGGTCAGCTCGTCCGGCAGCAGCACCGCGAACGGCTCGTTGCCGATCCAGGCGCGGGCGCACCAGACGGCATGCCCCAGGCCCAGCGGCTGCTGCTGGCGGGTGAAGATCGCATTGCCGGCCTTGATCGTGGCCGCCTGCGTCTGCTCGAGCTCGGCCTGCTTGTTGCGGCGCGCCTTCAGCGTCGCCTCCAGCTCATAGGCATGGTCGAAGTGGTCCTCGATCACATGCTTGTTGCGCCCCGTCACGAAGACGAACTCCTCGATCCCGGCCGCCCGGCATTCCTCGACCGCATATTGGATCAGCGGGCGATCGACGATCGTCAGCATTTCCTTGGGGACGGCCTTGGTCGCGGGCAGGAAGCGGGTGCCGAGGCCGGCGACAGGAAAGACGGCTTTGCGGACTCGAGGCATGCCAGATCCATTCTCTGTTTCGAACAATATCAATAACTTAACACGCTACTCTCATTTCTTACATGAGATAAAGCGAGCACACACCCATAGAACAGCAGCGTGCGGCAAGAGCAAGGCGCAATCTACATTTTTCCGGTCCACTGCAGCGCCATGTGGCGGGCCGGAAGGACAACATGCCACCGCGACGATCAATCGCCCAGCAGCACCTGCCGGGCGCGGTTGATCTTGGCCGCGAGCCAATCGGAACCGCCACGGTCGGGGTGATTCAGCAGCATCAGCTTGCGGTAGGCGGCACGAATCTCGTCGGCCGTCGCGCCCGACTTCAGGCCGAGCACGGCATATGCCTCGTCGACGCTCATGTCGGTGGGCCGCTCCTGGCGCGGCGGCACCTCGCCCTGCGCACCGTCCTGCGCGCTTCCTGGCCCGGAAGAAGCCGCGCGCTGGCGCCAGTCAGGCCCGAAACGGCGGTCGAGATAAGCCTCCAGGACGCGCACCGAATCGCTGTCGACGGCACATTCCGTCAGCAGCGCGATGAGCGTCGGCTCGGGCAGGCCGCCCAGCGAGCGCCCCGCCTGGGTGCCGCGCAGCACCCGGCCATCCATGGCGCCTGAGGCGTGCTCGAGCGTCATCTCCAGCCAGGCGGTGCGGACCGTGGAGACACCCTCGCCACCCGAGGACCGCGTGCCGGGTGAGCCCCAGCCGGCGCCCAGGGACTGACCGGCCCGCCGCCGGCGCCACCACCAGTACAGGAAGGGCAGAAGGAACGGCGCGAACTGCAGCAGCAGCAACGGGTTGCGCGCGACGATCGCAAGCAGAAGCCCGCCGCCGGCGATCGCCGCCGAGCCGATCGCGACCCGGCGCACCGCGCCGGCAAGCGCCGCCGTGTTGGCGGTGGCGAACCACCGCAGCACCATCACGAGGCCAACCAGCAGCAGCAGCCCGAGAAGCAGTTGCGGCATCGTAGGCTCCGATCCCGGTGCCGGTCAGGGCCCCGCGCGGGTCAGGCGCAGGGTTGTGATGCGGTGGAGCGCCGCGTAGTCCGCCATGGCCTGTGCCCCACCGGCGGCATAGGCGGCAACGGCGCCCAGCAGCCGCCGCAGCGCATCGGGACTGGAGGCATCGAAGCGGCAATGCTGGCCATTCGTCAATCGTGCGAACTGGGCGAAGGCATGAGCCGCGACGGCATTGTCGCCCTCCTGGAACAGAAAGGCGGGCACGCCCAGAAAGCCGAGCTGGCCAGCCAGGGCGCCGACGGCATCGAGGTTTTCCTCGAAGCAATCGCCCACGAACACCAGCGCATCGAGCTTCTGACGCCGGGTTTCCTCGGCTGCGAAGGCGAGCACGCGGCCGATCTGGGTGTTGCCGGCCAGGCAGGACACGCGCGACATCAGCCGCGCCAGCTCGACGCCGTTGGACGTCCATTTCGACGCCTTGAAGTCGTCGAAGCCACGATAGAAGGCCAGCCGCACATCCAGCCCGCCCAAGGCCTCGGCGGCAACGAACATCTCGCCCTGGATCCTGGCGGCCCGATCCCAGCTCGGCTCACGGCTGGCGGTGGCATCCATGCAGAACAGCAGCCGGCCGCGCCTGGCCGCGCCCGTCGCCGCGGCCGGCACCGCGCGCGCCTTGTCGAGGAACGCGCCTACGGCGTCGCCCTTGTCACGCTTGACCGGTACAGACGGCTCGCCACCCGGCATGTCTCTTTTGACCCTCTCGTCGGCACTCAATATGGTAAGTGGCTACCGCGCGCGTCCAGTGCGGAAGAAAAGAACGCGTTCGAGGGAACCCCGCAGGATGAGCGCTCCAACCGCGTCCACGCCGACGCTGATCACGCTGCTGCGCGTCTATATCCCGTTTGCCCTGGCCTATGTCCTGTCCTACCTGTTCCGCTCCGTCAACAGCGTGATCTTTCCCAGCCTGGAGCAGGACATCCCCGAGCTGACGGCGGGTGATCTGGGCTTCCTCACCAGCATGTATTTCCTGTTCTTCACGGCGGTGCAGATCCCGCTGGGCGTCATGCTCGACCGCTATGGCGCGCGCCGGGTGCAATCCGGACTGATCCTGTTCGCCGCGCTGGGCTGCATCGTGTTCGGCGCCGCCACGTCGGTGGCCGGTCTGGCCGGTGGCCGGGCCCTGATCGGCCTGGGCGTCGCCGGCGGCCTGATGGCGGCGATCAAGGCCATCACCGTCTGGTATCCGCCGCAGCGCTGGTCGCTGATGGTCGGCCTGCACATGGCCGCCGGCGGCCTGGGATCCCTGGTCGCGACGCATCCCGTCGAGGCGGCGCTGGGGCTGGCGGGATGGCGCCACGTGTTCTTCGGGCTGGGCGCCATCACCGTCGCCGTCTCAGCCATGCTGTTCTTCGTCGTTCCCGAGCGCGGCAGCGCCACCGCGGCCTCGACGCCGGTCGGGCCCCAGTTCCGCGCCGTGGGCCATATCATGCGCGACGGCTATTTCTGGCGACTGGCACCGATGGTGGCGCTGCAGCAGGCCGCGTTCTTCGCGTTCCAGGCCCTGTGGGCGGGACCGTGGCTGCGTGATGTGGCGGGTCTGGACCGTGCCGCCATCACCGGGCAGCTGTTCTGGCTGGCGGTGGGCATGACGGCGAGCTTCGTGTTCACCGGCTGGGCCGCCGGCGCGCTGGCGCAGCGCGGCGTGTCCTATGTCGCGACCGGCAACGCCGCGCTCGCCCTGTTCCTGGTGGTCAACGCGAGCCTCATCTTCACCGGATTGTGGCGCGATGCGTCTTCGACGCAGGTGACAGCCCTGATGCTGGCGTTCGGCGCCGGCGGCGCCGTCGGCATCATCTATTTCACGCCGCTGCAGCAGGCCTTCCCGATCGAGCTGTCGGGTCGCGCCACCACCAGCCTGAACTTCGTGGTGTTTCCAGCCGTGCTGGTCGGCCAGTGGGGCCAGGGCAAGATCCTCGATCTCTGGCCCAAGATCGGCAACGGCTACGATCCCGAGGCCTATGCCGTGACGGCATTCCTGTTCGTGGCCTTGCAGGCCGCTGCCCTGCTCTGGTTCCTGTTCTCCCCGGCGCGCCCGGCGATCCGGCGATCGGTGGACGACTCACGCCACGGCGCCACGGCGCCCGTCGCGGCGAGCGCCGCCGGCGATCCGCGCCGCCCTTGACGCCCGAAGACGGGCCCGGCTCACGTCGCAACGAAGTAGTTCACGCTGAAGAGCCTGCCCGGATCGGTCCAGGTCTGCGTCCGCACGAAGCCTGCCGGGACCGCCAGCGCATCCATGTCGGCGAGGTCGTACTTGTACGAATACTCGGTGTGCACGCGCTCCCCGGCATCGAAGAAGAAGCGCTGCCCGGCGATCCGCACGGACTGCGGCCGCAGGCTGCGGATGTAGATCTCGATGCGGCCCGCGGCCGGGTTGTAGAACGCTTCGTGCGCGAAGCCCTCGAGGTCGAAGCTGGCGCCCAGCTCGCGATTCATGCGCGCCAGCAGGTTGAGGCTGAACGCCGCCGTCACACCCGCCGAATCATTGTAGGCGGCGTGCAGCATGCCCGGGTCCTTCTTGAGGTCGGCACCGAGCACCAGGGCGCCGCCCGGCCCCAGCAGACGGCGCGCGTTGCGCAGGAAGGCCAGCGCCTCGTCCGGGTCGAGGTTGCCGATGGTCGAGCCGGGAAAGAATCCCAGCTTCGCGGCGCCCGACGATCCTGGCAGCCATGGCAGCATGGGCAGGTCCGTGTAGTCGGCGCATACCGGCACGATCGCCAGCGCCGGATAGTCGGCGCGCAGGCGCCGGCTGGTCGCCTCCAGATGCTCGCCGGAGATATCGATCGGCACATAGGCCGCCACCGCCTCCAGGCTGTCGAGCAGCAGGCGCGTCTTCACGCTCGAGCCGCTGCCGAACTCGATCAGCTGACGCCCCGGCCCTGCCAGCGCCGCGATCTCGGGCGCGCGGTCGCGCAGGATCGTGATCTCGGTGCGTGTCAGGTAGTACTCGGGCAGCTCGCAGATCGCGTCGAACAGCGCCGAGCCTTGCGCGTCGTAGAGGAACTTGGCGGGAATGGCGCGCGGCCGGCGCGACAGGCCGGCGAGGACGGCGGCTTCGAACGTGTCGCCGGTCGATGCTTGCGTATTCTTCAGGGGCAGGCCCGGAACCATCACCAATCCTCCGCCAACCGGATCCCGCTGAACATCCAGCGCGTGTCCGGCGGAAAGAAATTGCGGTACGTGATCCGCAGATGACCCGGCGGCGTCACGGCGGCACCGCCGCGCAGGACCATCTGATTGGCCATGAACTTGCCGTTGTATTCACCGATCGCTCCCTCGGGCTCGCGGTAGCGCGGATAGGCGACGTAGGGGCTCGCCGTCCATTCCCAGGCATCACCGACCATCTGCTGCATGCCGCCACGATCGGCCGCCGGCATCGGATGAAGCACGCCCGTATCGGCGAGGTTGCCGCGCAGCTTCAGGGTCGCGGCCGCCTGCTCCCATTCGGCCTCGGTCGGCAGGCGTTTGCCGGCCCATTTCGCGTACGCCGCGGCCTCGAAGAAGCTGACATGGCAGACGGGCTCGTCCATCGCCACCGGCCGCTGTCCCGACAGCGTGAACACATGCCAGCGGCCGCCGACATCCTCCCAATAGAGCGGCGCCGTCCAGCCGCGGGCATTGATGGTCGCCCATCCTTCCGACAGCCAGAACTCCGGCCGCCGATAGCCGTCGTCCTCGATGAACTGCAGGAATTCGGCGCACGTGACCAGCCGTGTGGCCAGCGCGAACGGCTCCAGCCACACGCGATGGCGCGGTCCCTCGTTGTCGAACGCGAAGCCGTGGCCGGCATGCCCGACCTCGACCAGACCCCCGCCATGACGCAACCACCGCATCGGCCAGATCGGTGTCTCGGCCCGCGGCCTGGCCGGCTGATAGGCCGGCCGCAGGGGATTCACCGACAGCACGTGCTTGATGTCCATCAGGATCAGCTCCTGATGCTGTTGCTCGTGGTTGAGGCCGAGCTCGAGCAGGTCGCACAAGGCTGCGTCGGCCTTGCCCTCGGCGCGCGCCATGAGCTCGCCCATCGCCCGGTCGACATGGCGGCGATAGGCCAGGATCTCGTCGACGCCGGGACGCGACAGCAGGCCCCGTTGCGGCCTTGGATGGCGCGCGCCGACGGCTTCGTAATACGAGTTGAAGAGATAGCCATAGCGCGGATCGAATGGCTGATAATCGCCATCGAAGCGCGCGAGGATGAAGGTCTCGAAAAACCACGTCGTGTGCGCAAGATGCCACTTCGTGGGGCTCGCATCGGGCATCGACTGCACGGTCTGGTCTTCCGGCGACAACGGCGCCGCAAGGCGCTCGCTGAAACGCCGAATCGCCACGAACCGCGCGGCCAGGGCGGCGGCGCGGCTCTCCTGCCGGCCGGGGTGTTCGTCGATCACAGCCGGCACATCGCTCTCCGCCGGGACGCCCGCTTGCCAGGTCGCAACGTGACGGTGGCGCGACGGTTCCCCGCGCGCGCCGCCGGCGGAGGACCGGCGCTGACGCTATCGATGCTGGTCAGGACTGACGGGCGACCGGCCGCAGGAAACGCTGAGAGGCACGCGGACGGTCTTCGGCCCTCCGGATCGGACATACAAACCTCTTGCCGTCTCGACGAGACGAATAAAGTGCCCTTTCACCGCCGGAATCAACCACGATTCGGCATGCGCTGGAGAGTTGTGATAGCGGGATTCGGCTGTGCACGAACGGCCGCCCGCACAGACGTGGAACCGGGCACTCCGCTTGACCGTTGCCTGACGGGAGCGGTCGCGACGGCCGGCGCGTCGCAAGGGAGCTGCGGCACATGTCCGTATCGCTGATTCTTCTCATCATCCTCATCGTGCTCCTGATCGGCGCCGTCCCGACATGGCCGTACAGCCGCGGCTGGGGCTACTATCCTTCCGGCTTCTTCGGTGTGGCCCTGGTCGTGATCCTGGTCCTGCTGCTGATGGGGCGAATCTGAACCGCCGCATTCATTTCGCGACCGGACCGTGTCAGACTGAGCGAAAGCCTGCCTTTCGCTCAGGATTCGATCGTCATGCCCATCTGCGAAGCCGATCCATGGCGATTGCAATACTTCGAGACCGTCGCTTGTCCGGCCGACGTGCGCATCCCGACCGAGGACAGCGATGCGTGGGAATGGTTCCCCGATCATCGCTGGGTCTATGACAAGCTCGCCGTGGCGCGCAGCCAAGGCCTCGACGCTGCGCCGCACGGCGTGCTGCCGCCGGCGTATCCCGTCTTCTCCAAGCCGATCTATAATCTGAAGGGCATGGGGGTCGGCAGCTGCGTGCTCGACTCGCCCGACGCCTACATGCGGGCCTATGCGCCCGGACACTTCTGGATGACGTTGCTCGAGGGCCGGCATGTCAGCACCGATGCCGTCGTGGTCGACGGTCAGGTGCGCTGGTGGCGGCACACGACGGGCGCGCCGGCCGGCGACGGCACGTTCGATCATTGGACCGTGCATGCCGATGCCGACAGCGCCATCGAAGCCTGGTGTGGCGCCTGGGCGGCACGGCACCTGCGCGGCTATGCCGGGATGGTGAACTTCGAGACCATCGGCGGCCGCATCATCGAGGTCCATCTGCGCTTCGCCGACCAGTGGCCCGACCTTTACGGCCGCGGCTGGGTCGAGGCTGTGGTGAAGCTCTACGCCGACGGCGACTGGAGGTTCGCGGATGCCGATCGGCGCGACGGCTTCAGCGTCGTGCTCTTCGGCCCGCACGGACGGCGATACCGGCATCCGCCACCCGAGCTCGTCGCCGAGCTTCGCGCCCTGCCGGGTATCTGCAGCGTGCAGACGACCTTCCACGAAGACCTGCCGCCGGAGCAGCACGCCATGCCGCCCGGCGGCTTCCGGCTGGCGATCATTAACTGCACCGACCTCGACGCCGGCCGCGCCGCGCGCGACCGGCTACGGCATAACCATGTCTCGACTGAAGTCTAGAAGCGCAGGGTGAGGCTGCCCTTGATGGCGTGGTCCTGGGCGCTGCCGGCGAACTGGCCGCTGTAGGCGATGCCGAACCTAGCATAGCGTGTAACGTCGATGTCGATGCCCGCTTCGACGATCAGGCTGTCGCGCGCGATCGGCACCCCGACGACGGTGAAGGGGCTGCCGCCGGCGCGGAACGCCAGGCGCTGCTCCGGCGTGACGTCGCCGAAGGCGTGACGCCAGCCCAGTGTGCCGCGCAAGGTCACCGTCGTCGTGTCGGACGGCGCCGTCACGGTCGCCGCCGCGCGCAGGCCCAGGGTGCTGAAGCCCATGTCGAAGGCCTGGCGCCGGCCGGCGAGCGCCGCCGCACCGCCTGATTCGTCGATGCGGTCGCTGCGGTAGTTGACCCAGGCCAGGCCGGCGAAGGGCTCGAACGCGACGCGCTCCAGCGCGATGGCATAGCCGGCCTCGCCGAACACCTGCGTGGTGCGGGCGCCGTAGTCGGCCTTCAGGCGATCGCCGATGCCGGCGAAGGCGACGCGGCGCGTGGTGGCGATGTCGTGCCAGCTGAAGCTGGCGCCGGCCCGCAGGCCCAGGGCGCCGAGCTGGCCGCCGCCATAGAGGGCGACATGATAGTTGTCGCTGTTGCCGGACGAGGCGCGGCTGTCGACGTCGAACGAGGCGCGGGTGTAGCCGGCGGCCAGCCCGACGCGCCAGGTCTGCTCGATGGTGGCATCGACGCCGATGAGGAAGCCGCCCAGCGAGCGGCTCAGCGTGCCGGCGTTGCCGTCGCCGCTGCGCTTGCCCCAGGCGCCGATGCCCTGGGTCCAGGCGGCAATGACGGTATCGCCGGCTACCGGCGCCGCCGGCGCCTGCGCGAACAGGCGCGCGGCGGCCTCGCCCGGCGTGGCGTCGGAAACAGCACCCGGCGGCGTGCCGGCGAGCGCCATGACCTTGCCTTCGGGCGCCAGCGCGGCCGCCGGTCCGACCGCGGCGTAGGATTGGCGCACGCGGCCGATCACGGCGTCGCGCAGATACTGCGACTGCTCGACCATGGTGCTGGCGGCGCTGGCGTGGATCTCGCCCGACAGCAGGTCGAAGGCGCGGCGGATGCCGGCGGTGTCAGGCAGGTTGGCGACGGCGTCGAAGATGGGATTGCCGGCGCCGAGGCTCTCGACGCCGCTGCCGGCGGT
>NZ_VDUZ01000020.1 GCF_008039615.1 Vineibacter terrae
GCGCGTCCACGCGCGCATTCATGAGCGCGCGTGGACGCGCGCGGTCCGAAAACCATCACAGCGGGTATCCCACCGGGTGGCCGTCCTCGATGCGCTCGATGTACTCGGTCATGCCGTAGCCGACGGCGCCGTCCCAGGTGAAGCGCGTGAAGCCTTCGGCGATGCGCGACACCAGGGTCTCGTCATCGACGCGGCGCCGGTTGCGCAGCGGCGCCACGGTGATGATCTCGCCCTCGATCTGCGCCGCGCGCCGCGCCGTGCGCACGCCCAGCCTGATGCGGGCCGGATCCTGCCGCGCCGACCAGTCGGTGACCACGTCGAGGTCGACGATGTCCTCGTAGCGTCCGTCGACCAGCAGCACGCCGACGCGGCGCGCATGGCCGCTGCGGTCAGCGATCTTCAGCAGCATCAGGGCGCGGCCGTCGTCGAAGTTGGCGATGAACAGGCGGTAATAGTGGATCACCTGCCAGTAGCGCGGCCCCCAGGAATGATCGCGCCAGCCGGCGCCGTCGATGGTCCACGACTGCTCGCCCACCGTGATCACGCCCTTCGCGCGGGTATGCTGGTTGAAGTGGCCGCGCGAGAAGTCGCGGCCGTACATGGTGGGCACGTCGGCCGAGGTCGGCTCGCCGCCATGCATGGGCGCATGGCCGGTGTGCTCCCAGCGCACCGAGCCCGACACCTTCTTCGCGCGCGCGAACATCGCCTCGGGCGTGCGCAGCAGCTCGGGATCGTCGAGCAGCATCAGCTCGCCGTCATAGCGCATGTCGACGCGGCGGAACGGCTCGACGACGTCATAGCGCAGGCCACCGGCGTCGAAGCGGTCGTTCTTCGCGATGGCGGGGCGCAGGAACTGGCAGGCGACGCGGCCGTCGGGCAAATAGAGGCATACCGACAGCTCGGCGTAGCCTTCGTTGACACGGTTGCCCAGGCGCATCCAGCCGCCGACGCGCTGCGCCGGATCGAAGGCGTTGGTGTAGACGCTTTCGTTGAAGTTCACCGAGGCATCGGGCTGATGCGGATGCTCGTCCTTGGGCTCGAGGCGGAACGCGTCCACAGGAATCCTCCGGGCGATTGTTGTGACGATCTGTTGCGCCGAACGTAGCAGGCATTCTTCGCCGCCACGAGAGCGTGTTCCCTTTTCCCGTTCGCCACAGCGCTTCATGGTGAGCTTGTCGAACCATGAGGCGCGGCGCACTGACCGCTGTACGACGCCTTCATGGTTCGACAGGCTCACCATGAAGGCTTTTGGCGCCGAGCCCGCCGTTTCCCCGGACAACCTTGCGCGGGGAGAAGGGAATACGAAATGTTCGCAGTGCGGCATGACCGCATGACGGAAGACGGGTCCCCTGATCCCTAGGCATGTCGGCCCATCTGGGCCATCGTAGGGGCAGCTGTTCTCCTCGCAGGACCATGCCATGAACTTTGATTTCTCTGACGACCAGAAGATGCTCAAGGAGCAGGTGCGCAAGTTCCTTGCCGACAAGTGCCCGATGAAGGTGGTGCGCCGCGTGCTCGACGGCGACGAGACGCACGCCGCCGAGGTGTGGGCCGGCATGGCGGAGCTGGGCCTGATGGGCACCGCGATTCCCGAGGCCTATGGCGGCACCGGGCTGGGCCCGCTGGAGCTGTGCGTGATCGCCGAGGAGCTGGGCCGCGCCTGCGCGCCGGTGCCGTTCTCCTCGTCGGTCTATCTCGTCACCGAGGCGATCAAGCGCTGGGGCAGCGAGGCGCAGAAGAAGGCGTGGCTGCCCAGGCTCGCCGACGGCTCGGCCATCGGCACGCTGGCGACGTCGGAAGGGCCGCAGGCGCCGACGCCGAAATCGGTGCGCGTGAGCTTCGCCGACGGCAAGCTCAACGGCATCAAGGTTCCGGTGGCGGATGGCGAAGCCGCGACGGTCGCCGTCGTGCTGGTGAACAGCGGCGGCACCGGCGCGCGGTCGCTGTCGCTGGCCCTGGTGGATCTCACCAACGGCGGCGTGGCGCGCACGCGCGTGGCCACCGTCGATCCGGCGCGCAAGCATGCGCAGATCACGTTCAGCGACGCCAAGGCCGAGCTGCTGGGCGGCAAGGGCAAGGGCGTGCAGCTGCTGAACGAGCTCTATGACGGCGCGGCGGTGCTGTTCGCCTTCGAGCAGATCGGCGGCGCCGAGGCGGCGATGTGGATGGGCCGCGACTACGCCCTGCAGCGCCAGGCGTTCGGCCGCGTCATCGGCTCCTACCAGGCGATCAAGCACAAGCTGGCCGATGTCTACGTCAAGACCGAGCTGGCGCGCTCCAACGCCTACTATGGCGCGATGATGTACGCCGAGGGCGGCGCCGACCTGCCGATCGCCGCCGCCGCGGCGCGCGTGGCGGCCACCGACGCCTACGACTTCGCCGCCCAGGAGAACATCCAGACCCATGGCGGGATCGGCTTCACGTGGGAGGCCGACACGCAGTTCCACTACCGCCGCTCGCGGCTGCTGGCGCTGGCCATCGGCGGCCCGACGGCGTGGAAGGAGAAGCTGGTGACCCGGCTGGAGCGCAAGAACGCGGCTTAGCAACCCGTCATCCCGAGCGTAGCGAGGGATCTCCCGGGAAAGGCGCACCGTGCGCCATTTGAAGGAGATCCCTCGCTTCGCTCGGGATGACAGTTTGATCGTTCGGCAAAGGATACACCCATGGACTTCAACGATACCCCGGAAGAAGCCGCGTTCCGCCAGCAGGTGCGGACCTGGCTCGACGCCAACGCCACGCGCAAGAGCGACGACAAGACCTCGATCCGCGCCCGTGTCGATGACCCGGAGCTGCTGAAGAAGGCCAAGGTCTGGCAGGACAAGAAGGCGCAGGCCGGCTACGCCCGCATCACCTGGCCCAAGGAATATGGCGGCCTGGGCGGCACGCCGATCCAGCAGGTGATCTACAGCCAGGAGGAGGCGAACTACCTGGTGCCGCTGGGCTTCTTCGACATCGGGCTGGGCATGTGCATTCCCACCCTGATGGCCTATTGCGGGCCGGAGGTGCTGGGCCGCTATGTGAAGCCGGCGCTGCATGGCGAGGAGGTATGGTGCCAGCTGTTTTCGGAGCCGGCGGCCGGCTCCGACGTCGCCGGCATCCGCACCCGCGCCGAGCGCGACGGCGACGGCTGGGTGATCAACGGCCAGAAGGTGTGGACCTCGGGGGCGCATTACAGCGACTACGGCATCATCATCACCCGCACCGACCCCGGCGTGCCCAAGCACCAGGGGCTCACCATGTTCTACATCGACATGAAGAGCCCCGGGGTCGAGGCGCGGCCGATCAAGCAGATCTCCGGCGCCGCCAACTTCAACGAGGTGTTCTTCACCAATGTGCGCGTGCCCGACAGCCAGCGCGTCGGCGAGGTCGGCCAGGGCTGGAAAGTGGCGCTGACCACGCTGATGAACGAGCGCCTGGCGGTGGGCACGCCGGCCGGCGGCGTCGACGTCGACGAGCTGCTGGAGCTGGCGCGCGACACCGAGCTGGAGGACGGGCCGGCGATCCGCAACGCCTCGGTGCGCGGCAAGATCGCCGAATGGTACGTGCAGTCGCAGGGCCTGAAGTACACCAAGTTCCGCACGCTCACGTCGCTGTCCAAGGGCCAGCAGCCGGGGCCTGAATCGTCGATCGCCAAGATCGTGGCGGCGCCCAAGATGCAGGACCTGGGCGCTTTCGCGATGGAGCTGATGGGCCAGGCCGGCATCATGACCAGGGACGTGCCCGGCGCCGGCGCCTTCCAGCAGCAATGGATGTTCGGCGCCGGCTTCCGCATCGCCGGCGGCACTGACGAGATCCTGCGCAACATCGTGGCCGAGCGCGTGCTGGGCCTGCCGCAGGACATCCGCGTCGATAAGGACGTGGCCTTCAACGAGCTCGGGAAGAAGTAGGCGCGAGGAGCCCTCTCCGCCCGCGTCGCGGGGGGAGAGGGAGGGACCCATGCAGAAGGCATGGGAGGGTGAGGTGGGTCGCAGGACGAATGCGGGCCCATCACCCTGAGCCTGACCTGCTTCGACACCCACCTCACCCTCCCGCGCTTACGCGCGGGCCCCGCCCTCTCCCCCCGTGGCGCGGGCGGAGAGGGATTGCTCCAGCAATCCCAGCGCCGCGGCGGCGAACGCGCGCATGTTGGCGACGCGGTCGGGGCTGCCGGTCTCGAGCGTGATCGCCTTCTCGACCGGACCCGTGATCGCGATGCAGGCATGGCCGGCGGCGTCGCCGTAGCGGTTGCCTGACGGGCCGCTGGCGCCGGTCTCGGCCAGGCCCCAGGTGGCGCCCAGGCGCGTGCGGATGGTGCGCGCCATCAAGAGCGCATAGGGCTCGGTCGAGGCGCGCAGGCCCTGGCGCGCCTCGGGCGGGATCGCCAGCAGCACGTCGCCGCCGGTGCGGGTGTAGACCACGGCGCCGCTGACGAAATACGCCGACGCGCCCGGCACGGCCAGTAGCGCCGCCGACAGCAGGCCGCCGATGGAAGACTCGCAGACCGCGATCGTCTCGCCGCGCGCCTTCAGCAGCGCGCCGATGCGTTCGGCCTGGGGGAGGAGGGTTTGCATTACTAGGACTCCTTCTTCTTCCCTCCCCAGCTTCGCTGGGGAGGTGCCCCGAAGGGGCGGAGGGGAGGCGACGAGGTCCAAGTCATCGGCACCACGAGCGCTCCCCCTCCGGCCTTCGGCCACCTCCCCCACGCTGCGCGTGGGGGAGGGATGAGTAAGCTCATGCCGCGTCGCGCAGGGCGTCGAGGTTGAGCTCGAGCCAGGCGCCCATCCAGATGGCGCGGTCGCGGTGGTCGACCAGCGCGTCGCCGGTGTTGGGATGCGTGAACACCACCAGTTCGCCGCGGTTGAGCGCCAGCCAGGCGACGATCTCGCTGAAGCGGTCCGGCTTGAACGCGACCTGGTAGCTCCAGCGCGGGTGCGGGCCCACCGGCCGCTCGTGGAAGCGGCCCATCTCCATGGCGCCGTCGAAGCGCTGCATGATCGCCTCGCGCAGCGACCAGGCCGCGTCGCGGCTGGCGGCGTCGAAGTAGACATGCGCATGCCAGCTCTCGATGACGGACGTGTCGGTGTGCTTCATGTCATTTCCTCATTTTCCGCATTTGCGCCTGCCGCATCCTCGTGTCATGCCGCGCAACCGCCTGCGCCGTTTCAGTTATTGGTGCCATCGCCGATTCTCGTGAGATCGCAGGGACTTGCCCAGGGCCTTTATTGCCGGTGCGGTGTTGCGCAGTTTGCGCGGTTTCGATGGTGGGCATGCGGGCCTCCGCGGTGCTGGAAGCAGCAGCGCCGGCGCGCCGCACAAGCGATGGCGGCAGGCCGGCATGTTCGCATGAGTATATTAAATTCTCATCCAAAGAACAAGGAAAATGATGTCTCATCGGGCTCGGATGCCGCTTCAGGCATCGTGATGCGATTTCCCTGAGGAACGTGGGCCATTGGTGGCGCGGCCAATGCCGTGTGCTAGCGTGGTGGTTGTGTTCAACAGCCCGCCGGATCCGGCGCCGCTATCGGTGGAGGAAGGTCATGGGTGTGAGCATCGAGGACATCCGCAGTGGCCTGAAGGCCATGCAAAACAATACCAAGTACAAGAACAAGAAGACCCAGATGGACACGACCAATTTCGGGAAGCTGGTCGGCGATCTGAACACCTGGCTCGAGACCAACGGCAAGGACACGGCGGGGACGAGCAACGAGAAGAAGGACGTCGCCCGGGTGATCCACTACGAATTCAAGCAGAGCTTCATCCCCTGGCCCGAGGGCAAGATCGGCGAGTTCATGACCGCCACATTCCAGCCGCTGGTCGTCACCGCACCGACCGGACCGCAGTACACCAACCTCGCGACAGTCTATACCAACAAGGAGGCGCCTGACGTGCGCGCCGACGTGGTGCGCGTGCTGCGCGTCCAGGACAAGACGCATTCGACCCACGGCGCGAACTTCTCGTCCAACCAGACACTGCGCCAGATCATCGACAACGTGATCGCCAAGGTGCAGGGACAGGCCGAGGTCCAGCGCGTGCAGGGCCTGCTGCGGCAGCACTATCCCGGCTACCTCTGACGACCTGAGCTGGGCCACAGCGCCGGGTTGCTGCCTCCTCTCCCCACGAGCGGCAGGGCATTCGCATATGGCGTCGGGCCGCGGAATCTCAACGATGCCCTCTACCTTCCCCCGCTTGCGGGGGAAGGTGCCCGAAGGGCGGATGGGGGGCGTTGCAACGACGCGGATGCTCGATGGGATGCACCATTTGCGTTGAAGCATCCCCCATCCGGCGCTTCGCGCCACCTTCCCCCGCGAGCGGGGGAAGGTAGTCGAAGACCGACGGCTCCCATCCATATGCGAATGCCCTGCCGCGAGCGGGGAGAGGAAGGGGCCCATGCCGAAGGCATGGGAAGGTGAGGGGGCGGAACGATCAAGCCATGCGGCACGAGCGGGGACTGATCGCGCGTACCCCTCCCTCTCCCCGCTGCCGCGGGGCGAGGGGTGAACGGCAACAGGCGCCGCCTCAGCGGGCGGCGCCTGCGGGTTGCGCGGTTGGTTCGGTCGCGGCGCGCGAGGCCAGCACGAGGCAGGCGGCGGCGATGGCCATCACCACGCCGATCACGACCAGCGGGATGCCGTAGGCGCCGGTGAGGTCGTGCAGCACGCCCACCGCCTGCGGCCCGACATAGCCCGAGATGTTGCCGATCGAGTTGATGATGGCGATGCCGCCAGCGACGGCGGCCGGCCCCAGCCACTCGGTGGGCAGGTTCCAGAAGCAGGGCAGCGCGGCGGCGATGCCGAACGCGGCCAGGCAGAAGCTGGCGATCGCGGCCACCGGATTGACGGCGAGCGTGAGGCCGGCGCCGACCAGCCCGATCGCGGCCAGCAGGCACGGCCCCGCGGCATGCCAGACGCGCTCGCCGGTGCGGTCCGAGCTGCGCGACAGCAGGATCATGCCGATGACGCCGAACACGCCGGGGATGGCGGTGAGGTAGGCGACGGTGAGGTCGCCGTAGCCCATGGTCTTCATCATCAGCGGCATGAAGAAGCTGGTGCCGTAGACGCCGAACGCGATCAGGGCATAGCCCAGGATCAGCAGCAGCATGGCGGGCATGACGATGGCCTTGCCCAGGCCCAGCTTCCGGCTCTTGAGCTGGGCGTTGTCGCTCTCGAGCCGGGAGCGCAGCCAGTCCTGCTGGCCGCGGCTGAGCCACGCCGCGTCCTGCGGCCGGTCGCGGATCACCAGCGGGCAGGCCAGCGCCAGCAGGCAGGCGGGAATGCCTTCGATCAGGAACATCCACTGCCAGCCCGAGAGCCCGTGCCAGCCGTGCAGGCGCAGCAGGTTGCCGGAGATCGGGCCGCCGATCACGTTGGCGGCGGCGCCGAAGGCATAGAAGACGCCCATCGCCTTGCTGCGATGGCCGGTGGGGAACCAGCGCGTCATGAACCAGGCGACGCCGGGGAAGAAGCCCGCTTCGGCGATGCCCAGCAGGAAGCGCATGATCACGAAGCTGGTGGCGTCGGTGACGAAGGCGGTGCCGGCCGAGCAGGCGCCCCAGACGAACATGATGATGGTGAGCCAGCGCCGCGCGCCCAGGCGCGTGAGGATGGCGTTGGCCGGGAACTGGAACAGCACGTAGCTCCAGAAGAAGGCGCCGGCCGCCAGGCCGTAGGTCGTCGCCGACAGGCCGAGCTCCTGGTTCATGGTCAGCGCCGCGATCGAGACGTTGAAGCGGTCGAGCGCGTTGATCAGGTAGCCGAGGCTGAGAAAGGGCAGCAAGCGCCACGCGATCTTGCGCATGACATTGTCTTCGACGTCCGCTGTCATTGGCGTTCCCTCCTGATGCCGCTACGGTCGAACAGCTTTCAGGAACAATGACCCCGCGGCGCGGTGGCGGTGAAGCAGGCGCCAGAGGGATGGTGGCTTGTCGAAAACGCAGGGGCGGTCAGGAAGCTGACAAAGCGTGTTGCATCATCATCATCATCATCATCATCATCATCATCATCATCATCATCATCATCATCATCATCATCATCATCATCATCACGACGACACAGCAGCGCCATCGACCACGAAGCGCCGATGGCGTGCGGCGCCTTTCATCAGCTGCTTCAGCTCGGGTGGCGCGAGCACCTCGACCGAGGCGCCCCAGCTGTAGAGATGCCAGCACATCTCCAGCAGGCCGCCGGCGCGGAAGCGCACGACCAGCGATCCGTCGGGCTGCGGCTCCAGCGCCTGCGTGGGATGGAAGAGATACTCGCGCGCCGCCGCCGCGGCCTCGGGCGTGAAGCGCCAGGCGATGTCGCGCGGCTCTTCCTGGAAGACGCCGAAGGCGCGGCGCGCGAACTGCTCCAGCGAGAAATCAGGGTCGCGCTGGAACGGGCGGTCGAGCACCTTGACCTTGCCGATGTTGGAGAGCGCGAACAGCCGTGCATCGCCGGGATGCCGGTCCGGCGCCATGCCCACGAGATAGTGCCGGTTGCCCAGCAGGAAGCCGTAGGGCTCCAGCATGCGGCCCGAGGCGCGGCCGCTGCCGCGCGAGCGATAGGCGAGGTAGATCATGCGGCCCTGCTTGATGGCGAGCCGGATGGTGTCGATGACGTCGGTGCGGATCAGCGGCCGCGGCCCGGGGCGCATCGCCAGCCCCTCGGCCTGCAGCAGCGCCTCGACATCGGGCTCGAGCTGCAGCTGCGCCTTGGACGGCAGCGCCGCGCGCAGCTTGGCGGCGAGCGCCTCCAGCGACGACGCGCGACGGCGCAGATTGTGCTGACGCAGCAGGCGGGCGGTGGCCTCCAGATCGGCGATCTCCTCGGCGCTGATGGCGCCCGGTGTCACCGTGCCGCCGGCCGGGATGCGCCAGCGCGGGCGCTGCTCGTCATCGATGCGCTTCTCGATCTGCGGGTAGAGCCGCGCCACGGCATCGCGCATGCGCCGCGCCGTGCTGCGGCTGACCCGGAACTTGTCCTCGATGTCGGCCAGGCTCAGCCCCAGCCGCGAGCCCTGCATCTCCAGCGCCAGGTGCATCACCTGGTCGGCATTGGCGTAGCGCATGTGGTTCCCCCAACAACCCTCCCCCAACAAAGTTGGGGGAGGTGGCCGAAGGGCGGAGGGGGACGCCACGTGGTGCTGATTACCGAGACCACGTCGCCTCCCCTCCGCCCCTTCGGGGCACCTCCCCAACTTCGTTGGGGAGGAATTTCTTTCGCTGAACCTACACCATCACGCGCAAACAGGTAGCCGGAACTGCAACCCCCTGATGGCAAGTTCGCTGCGTGCGGATGAGGGCCGCACGTCATGCGCCGTGGGGACGGCGACAAGGGGGCATCCATGCAAGCAAGCAAATGGGCACGGCTGGGCCTGTGCCTGGTCCAGGCCGGCTGCGCCAGCTCGCCGTCATCGATCGACGCGCGCTACGTCAGCCCGGCCACCTACCAGAGCTGGACATGCGCCCAGCTGGGCGAGGAGCACAAGCGCCTGAGCGCCGAGGTACAGCGCGTGTCGGGCCTGCAGCGCGAGAACGCCAACGCCGACGCGGCGTTCATGACGGTCGGCCTGATCCTGCTGTGGCCGGCGCTGTTCGGGCTGGCCGCCACCAAGGACCGCAAGGAGGAGCTGGGGCGGCTGAAGGGCGAATATGAGGCGGTCGACCAGTCGATGAAGATGAGGCAGTGCGTGGCCCTTCCACCACCGCCATCGGCTCCGGTGGAAGTGTCAACCCCCGTGACGCCGAGCAATGCCGGGGCGCAGTAGGGTAGGATGCGCCGCGATGGGTCGTTTGTGGATTCTGCTCTTCGCGCTGCTGGAAATCGGGCTTTGTGTCGTCGCCCTGATCATCCTTGCGATGATCTGACAGGATGAAGAAGGTTGTGGGGTGGAATGAGTGCATGCCTATGCTACAATAAGGCTGCGGCCAGCAGCGGCCACAGGTGTTGAGTATGTCCAACCCGTTCTTCGACCAGCCGATCCTCAACTCACCGTACGCCTACCCGTCCCGGCACTGGGAACTGGACGAGTCCGGCCAGCCGACGCAGAAGATCATCGAGAACCGGCGCGGGGCGAAATTCGTCACGCCAATCCCCAAGCCGAAGAAGCGCAAATCAGCCGCGGCGCAGGAGGGCTTCGTCTTCAACGAAGGCAAGGGCCTGTCGACCGCCGAACAGCAGTACGACCCGACGTCGATCATCAACGAGGTCCGCTTCCAGGTGGACGCGTGGCGCGCGCTGCCCAACGCAGCCCATTGGCAGGTCACGCCCGAGACGGCGCGTCTGCTGCAGCACTGGCGGCATCACCCGTTCAGCGGCGTGCGCCCCTTCTTCTGCCAGATCGAAGCCGTGGAGACCGTGATCTGGCTGACCGAGGTCGCACCGCGCTCGCCGGCTGGTCGGCGCCATCTCGATCGCCTCGCCGCCGCCAGCAAGGACGCCAACCCGGAGCTGATGCGGCTGGCGCTGAAGCTGGCGACGGGCGCGGGCAAGACCACCGTGATGGCCATGCTGATCGCCTGGCAGACGGTGAACGCCGCGCGGCATCCGGGGAGCCGGCAGTTCACGCGCGGCTTTCTGATCTGCGCCCCCGGCCTGACGATCAAGGACCGCCTGCGCGTCCTGCTGCCCAACGACCCTGACAGCTACTATGCCAGCCGCGAGCTTGTCCCCAACGACATGCTCGACGACGTGAAGCGCGCCAAGATCGTCATCACCAACTACCATGCCTTCAAGCTGCGCGAGCGCATCGAGCTGTCGAAGGGCGGGCGCCAGCTCTTGCGGGGGCGGACCGGGGAGGACCTGAAGACGCAGGAGACGGAAGGCCAGATGCTCCAGCGCGTCATGCCCGACCTGATGGGCATGAAGAACGTGCTCGCCATCAACGACGAGGCACACCACTGCTACCGGCAGAAGCCGAAGGAGGCCGACGACGCCGAGCTGAAAGGCGAGGAGAAGAGCGAGGCGGAGAAGAACAACGAGGCAGCCCGCCTGTGGATCTCGGGCCTGGAGGCCGTGAACCGCAAGATCGGTCTCAGCCGGGTCGTCGACCTGTCGGCCACGCCCTTCTTCCTACGCGGCTCCGGCTATGCCGAGGGCACGCTGTTCCCCTGGACGATGAGCGACTTCTCGCTGATGGACGCCATCGAGTGCGGCATCGTCAAGCTGCCGCGCGTGCCGGTGGCCGACAACATCCCCGGCGCCGAGATGCCGATGTTCCGGAATCTCTGGGACCATATCGGCAAGCACATGCCGAGGAAGGGTCGCGGCAAATCCGACAATCTCAATCCCCTGGACCTGCCCACGCCGCTGCAGACCGCCCTGGAAGCGCTGTACGGGCATTACGAGAAGACCTGGCAGCTCTGGCGGGATGCCGGCATCGGGGTGCCGCCCTGCTTCATCATCGTCTGCCAGAACACGGCGATCTCGAAGCTGGTCTACGATTTCATCTCCGGATTCCACCGCATCAACGAAGACGGCACGACGACGCTGCAGAACGGCCGGTTCGCGCTGTTCCGCAATTTCGACGACGTGACCGGCAATCCGCTGCCGCGGCCCAACACGCTGCTGATCGACAGCGAGCAGCTCGAGGCCGGCGACGCGCTCGACGACAATTTCCGGCGCATGGCCGCCGACGAGATCGACCGCTTCCGGCGCGAGATCGTCGAACGCACGGGAGATCGCGCGGCGGGCGAGACCATCACCGACCAGGAGCTGCTGCGCGAGGTGATGAACACCGTCGGCAAGCCGGGGCAGCTGGGCGCCGGCATCCGCTGTGTCGTCTCTGTCTCCATGCTCACCGAAGGCTGGGACGCCAACACCGTCACCCACGTGCTGGGCGTGCGCGCCTTCGGCACCCAGCTGCTGTGCGAGCAGGTGATCGGCCGCGCCCTACGGCGCCAGTCCTATGAGCTCAACGCCGAGGAACGCTTCAACGTCGAGTACGCCGACATCCTGGGCATCCCGTTCGACTTCACCGCCAAGCCGGTGGTCGCGCCGCCGCAAGCGCCACGCGAAACCGTCCATGTGGCGGCCGTCCGTCCCGACCGTGATGCGCTGGAGATCCGCTTCCCGCGAGTCGAGGGCTATCGTGTCGAATTGCCTACGGAACGCATCACGGCCGATTTCAACGAGGATTCGATCCTGGAGCTGACGCCCGACCTTGTCGGCGCCACGGAGACGCAGAATTCGGGCATCATCGGCGAGGTGGTGAACCTGAACCTCGTCCACACCGGCGACGTCCGGCCCTCGCAGGTGCTCTACGAGCTCACCTCGCATCTGGTGCTGCACAAGTGGCGCGACCCGGGTGAAGGGCCGAAGCTGCACCTGTTCGGACAGCTCAAGCGCGTTGCCAAGCAATGGCTGGACGGCTACCTCGTCTGCAAGGGCGGCACCTAATCCCGCCCAGCTGAAGTACAAGAAGCTTGCCGACCTGGCGTGCGACCGCATCACGGCCGCGATCACCCGCCAGTTCCTCGGCGAGCACCCTATCAAGGCGCTGCTCGATCCCTACAATTCGACCGGCTCCACGAAGCATGTCCGGTTCAGCACGTCGAAGACAGAGCGCTGGGACACAATGGGACCGCCGCCGAAAAACCATGTGAACTGGGTGATCCTCGACAGCGACTGGGAGGCGGAGTTCTGCCGCGTCGCGGAGAGTCACCCCAGGGTGATCGCCTACACCAAGAACCACAATCTCGGCTTCGAGGTGCCCTATCGCTACGGGACCGAGATGCGGAAGTACCGCCCCGATTTCATCGTTCTGGTCGATGACGGACGTGGCTCCGACGACCGGCTGAACCTTGTCGTGGAGATCAAGGGGTATCGCGGCGACGATGCGAAGGCGAAGAAGGATACGATGGACACCTACTGGGTGCCCGGCGTGAACCATCTTGGCACCTACGGCCGCTGGGCCTTCGCCGAGCTCACCGAGGTCTACAGCATCGAGGCCGATTTCAAGGCCCAGGTCGAAGGCGCTTTCGGCAGGATGATCGACGCCGCGACCGCACGGCCGGCGAACGGGAACGGATAGACATGGCGAAAAAGCCCGCAGCATCACGGACGGTCGAAACCCTCCGGCACGACGACGCCAGGCGGAAGAACATCCCCACGGCCGAGTACCAGTCGGTGATCCAGAAGGAGCAGGAATCGCCGCGCACGGTGCGGTATCCGCGTAACACCGACCTCGACCCGCAGCTCGTCTGGCGCGGCAAGGACCAGCAGGATTGGAGCGACCTCGTCGTTCACGCCCCGCCGCTCTACATCCAGGAGAAGGTCCATCCCAAGGCTCTGATCGACGATCTGCTGCGCACCACGAGGGAACGCGCGCACGAGGCCGGCGCAATCGCTCCGGACCTGTTCGCCGATTTCAACGGCATCCCCAAGAACGCCGACAAGACCGAGTTCTACCAGCACGACCAGAACTGGTCGAACCGCATGATCCTGGGCGATTCACTGCAGGTGATGGCCAGTCTCGCCGAGCGCGAGGGCCTGCGCGGCAAGGTGCAGTGCATCTATTTCGATCCGCCCTATGGGATCAAGTTCAACAGCAATTTTCAGTGGTCGACGACTGGCCGAGACGTCAAAGACGGTAACGCCGGCCATATTACGCGCGAGCCAGAGCAGGTTAATGCGTTTCGCGATACCTGGCGCGACGGCATCCATAGCTATCTGACGTATCTGCGTGATCGCCTTACCGTTGCCCGAGATTTGCTAACTGATTCAGGTTCGATCTTCGTACAGATTGGAGATGAAAACGTTCACCGCGTCCGGGCGATGATGGACGAAGTGTTTGGTGAGGACAATTTCTGCCGCCAAATAATTTTCTACAAGACTACGGGAAAGGCGAGCCAGATTCTCGACAACACATACGATGTCCTGCTCTGGTTCGCGAAAAATCGAGATGTCGCCAAGTATCGCCCCACCTATGAAACTCGAACCCCCGCTGAAGACTCAAATTTGCGATTCATTGCTTTACCTGACGGTTTGTCTCGACAGCTTTCACCAGCGGAAATCTCAGGTAGCCAGCCTCTTCCGAAAGGGGGCCGAGTCTATCGGCCCAATCCAATAACGAATCAGCGACCAGCGCAGGGAGCAGACTTGAGGGTCTTCGACTTCCAGGGTGTGTCGTACATGCCTGGCGGCGGGACGTTTCGGACTGACTATATTGGCCTCACAAGAGCAGCGGCGGCTAGTCGTCTCCTGGGCATTGGTAGGACTCTTACGTTCATTCGTTATCTCGATGACTTTCCTTGCAAACCACGCAACGACGTATGGAGTGACACAAGGCAGAGCGGCTTTGGTGACGCAAAGATCTACGTGGTACAAACTGCGACAAGAGTCATCGAGCGTTGCATTCTCATGACTACCGATCCCGGCGACCTAGTGCTCGACCCAACGTGTGGTTCCGGCACCACCGCCAACGTCAGCGAGCAATGGGGCCGGCGGTGGATCACGGTCGATACGTCGCGCGTGGCGTTGGCATTAGCCCGCGCGCGTGTCATGGGTGCGCGCTATCCCTTCTACATGTTGGCTGATTCCCGAGACGGCCAGATCAAGGAAGCTGAAGTCACCCGCACGGCGCCGAGTTCCCTGCCTGTGCGCGGGGATATCCGCCAGGGCTTCGTCTATGAGCGCGTGCCGCACATTACGCTGAAGTCGATCGCCAACAACGCTGAGATCGATGTCATCTGGGAGAAGTGGCAGCAGACGCTGGAGCCGCTGCGCGAGAAGCTGAATGCCGCGCTTGGTCAGCAGTTGCGTGAATGGGAGATCCCGCGCGAGGCGGACAAGGCGTGGCCGCAAGGTGCGAAGGCGCTGCACACCGAATGGTGGCAGGCGCGCATCGCGCGGCAGAAGGAGATCGACGCGTCCATCGCCGCCAAGGCCGAGTTCGAGTATCTCTACGACAAGCCCTACGAGGATCGGCGGAAGGTGCGGGTCGCCGGTCCGTTCACCGTGGAGAGCCTCAGCCCACACCGCGTGCTGGGCGTCGACGAGGACGACGAGCTGATCGACGGCATGCGGGAGCCCGGCACCGAGTACGGCGCCAAGCAGACCTTCCCGCAGATGATCCTCGACAACCTGAAGACCGCGGGCGTGCAGCAGGCGCACAAGGCGGACCGCATCACGTTCACCGCGCTGTCGCTCTGGCCCGGCGACGGCCTGGTCTGCGCCGAGGGCCGCTACATGGAGGGCGAGGCGGAGAAGCGCGCTGCTATCTTCATCGGCCCCGAGTTTGGCACCGTACAGCGCGCCGACCTGGTGAAGGCGGCGCGTGAGGCCGGCGATGCCGGGTTCGATGTGCTGATCGCCTGCGCCTTCAACTACGAGGCGCACACGACGGAGTTCAACAAGCTGGGCCGATTGCCGGTGCTCAAGGCGCGCATGAACGCCGACCTGCACATGGCCGAGGACCTGAAGAACACCGGCAAGGGCAACCTGTTCGTGATCTTCGGCGAGCCGGACATCGACATCCTGCCCGAGAAGGATGGCCGCGTGCGGGTGAAGGTGAATGGCGTCGACGTGTTCAAGCCGCAGACGGGCGAGGTCGTCAGCGACGGCGCCGACGGCATCGCCTGCTGGTTCATCGACACCGACTACAACGAGGAAAGCTTCTTCGTCCGCCACGCCTATTTCCTGGGCGCCAATGACCCCTACGGCGCGCTCAAGACGACGCTCAAGGCCGAGATCGACCCGGAGGCCTGGGCCACGCTGAACAGCGACACCTCCCGCCCGTTCGACAGGCCGAAGAACGGGCGCATCGCCGTCAAGGTGATCAACCACCTCGGCGACGAGGTGATGAAGGTATTCAGGGTATAAGAAATTAACGATGCACACATGACACTCTCGCCGACAGTACTCTTCAGGCTTCCGCGGCACGCGATCGCGTCGCTTATTGTTGATCGGTTGAGCAAGTCCATATCGACAAGGATTATCACCGGCTTTGCGACGGAGGGTGGCTTGGCTGCAATCGCAGAGCCAATTGAAGATCGCCCCTCAACTCTCACGACACTGGTAGTCGGCGCGGCAACTTATGGCGCCTTTGGCGTGATGGACGACTTGGTCAACGCGGGTGTCCCGAACAATCGCCTCTACGTTCACCTTGGACATACTTCAGAGACCAGGGGCAAGAGGAACCCTTTTGCCCGTTACCGTCCGATGTTGCACAGCAAAATATATTACATGGAGCTCCCTGATTCGAGTGCTTGTGCGTTGATCGGCTCTCACAACCTCACGGCCTATGCGATGGGTGGACTGAATGGTGAGGCGAGCATCATGCTCGAAGGTCCAATGAACGCCCCGGAGTTCGACAAGGTGCGCTCGCACATTGAGGCTGCGCGGAGAGAGGCTGCTACCTATTCACCTGGAATGAAGGATGCCTATGCTTGGTGGATGCGCGAGTTCCTTGAAGGGCTACGGGCCGAGGTTGGCATCCCCCAGGATTGGACTACGATCCGAACCATTCTACTCTTCGTAGCCGCGGCCAAGAATGATCGTCCGAAGGAGGGTGATCATCTTTATTTCGAGATTCCGGCAGGTATCGAACAGATCGAGACGCTCAAGACCGAAACTCATTTGTTCCTGTTTGAGACCTTGCCAGCGGATCCGTGGCAGGCATTGACGGGTGCACTGAAGGCAGACGCCACTTACTTGTGCAGGACACTTGGAGCAGAGAACAAGCAGGGGAATCGGGAACTCGATGCAGACTGGCGCGTCGACGGAGCGCCGAGACCCACTCTTCAGCGCGTTCCGGGTGGAATCCTTCGTCCCGATACTCCGGAAGGTATGCAGCAAGTGAGAGCCGAGGTGGGAGCACGCAGCGTGGAGGCGTTCGAATATCAATTTGAACGCGAGAGAGTGGGGTGGGATCCGGAATTCTCCGCAGAGGAGACACTTCGTATTCCGGGAGCCGATGAAACACAGGATTCGGTCTCGGCGGGACTACTCGAGCTTCCTGGCAAGTCCCGCAGTGAGGTCGTGCTGAAAGAGATGCGCGGCGGCGACAGGGCACCGCGAGCATGGAGGTTGGTCAAGGGGTTGGTCCATCGAGGCGGTTCAGCGCGGGAAAAAGATGAAGTGGCGCTCAGCCTTGCCGCTCCAGACTCGGGATCATTTGTGCTCGTGTCCCTGCGGAGGAGGCGCCGGGACAAGTCGGGCAAGAGCAATAAGGCGCGCTGATGGAGTTCCGCATCGCCGATACCTTCACCGACAGCCTGGCGCGCCTGACCGGCGAGGAGCAGAAGGCCGTCAAAACGACGGCGTTCGACCTGCAGGTGAATCCCGCCAGCCCCGGCCTGCGTTTCCACAGGCTCGACAAGGCGAAGGACAGGAACTTCTGGTCGGTCCGGGTCGGCAGCGACATCAGGCTGATCGTGCACCGCAGCGAGGGCAGCCTCCTGCTCTGCTATGTCGATCATCACGACAAGGCGTATACCTGGGCCGAGCGCCGCAAGCTGGAGACGCATCCGCGCACGGGCGCCGCGCAGATGGTCGAGATCCGCGAGACGGTGCAGGAGGTCGTTGTTCCGGTCTATGTGTCGGGGGACTCTCCCGGCACATCGAAACCGGCGGCCATCTCGAAGCCGATCTTCGCGGGTCGCTCCGACGACGAGCTGCTGGGCTATGGCGTCCCCGCCGAATGGCTGGCCGACGTCAAGGCCGCCACTGAGGACACGCTCCTGGTCCTTGCGGACCACCTGCCCGCCGAAGCGGCCGAAGCGCTGCTCGAGTTGGCGACCGGCGGTAGGCCGCGCGCGCCGCAGCTGGTCGTCGCGGCGGCAAGTCCCTTCGAGCACCCGGACGCACAGCGCCGCTTCCGTGTCATGAAGAACGTGGAGGAGCTGGAGCGCGCGCTTGACTTCCCCTGGGACAAGTGGACGGTCTTCCTTCACCCCGACCAGCGTCAGCTCGTCGAGCGCGATTTCGCTGGCGCGGCCCGCGTCTGCGGTTCGGCCGGCACGGGAAAGACGATTGTGGCCTTGCACAGGGCCGTCTGGCTTGCGCGCAGGCATACCGACGCCCGCGTGCTGCTGACGACTTTCTCAGACACGCTGGCAAACGCGCTGCGGCACAAGCTGAAGCGGCTGCTCGGCAACGAGCCACGCCTAGCGGAACGCATCGACGTCCATTCGCTGAGCGCCATCGGATTGCGGCTCTACAAGGCGCATGTCGGCGCGGTGATGCTGGCCAGCCCCGAGGTGATCCGGGAGCTGGTGCAGGAGGCGGCGCGCGCGGTGGCGGGACACAAGTTCAGCGCTCAGTTCCTGATCACGGAGTGGGAGCAGGTGGTGGACGCCCGGCAGCTGGGAACCTGGGATGCCTATCGCGATGTCGCGCGGCTGGGCCGCAAGACGCGGCTGGCGGAGGCGCAGCGCCGATTGCTGTGGTCGATCTTCGAGCGGATGCGCGAGGGACTGAAGGCTCGCCAGCTGGTCACGCAGGCCGAAATGTTCACCAACCTCGCGATCGCGCTCGCCGGGGCGAAAAAGGTGGTGTTCGACTTCGCCATCGTGGACGAGGCGCAGGACGTCGGCATCGCGCATCTGCGTTTCCTGGCAGCGCTGGGCGGCGGCCGGTCCAACGCCCTCTTCTTTGCGGGTGACCTCGGGCAGCGCATCTTCCAGCAGCCGTTCTCCTGGAAGGGGCTGGGCGTCGACATCAGGGGGCGTTCGCGCACCTTGCGCGTCAACTACCGCACCTCGCACCAGATTCGCACGCATGCCGACCGACTGCTGGGTCCTGACATGACCGATGTGGACGGCAATACCGAGGACCGCAGCGACACGGTATCGGTGTTCAATGGCCCGATGCCGACGGTTCGCACGCTGGCGAGCGAAGACGCGGAAGCCGAGGCTGTCGGCGCGTGGATGGCCGAGCAGGCAAAGGCCGGCGTGTTGCCGCACGAGTTCGGTGTGTTCGTCCGCTCCGCGGCGGAGCTGGACCGCGCCCAAGCCGCGGTCAAGGCGGCGGCCATGGCTTTCCGGGTTCTTGACGAGGAGGTCGAGACCACGAGCGGTCACGTGTCGATCGGCACCATGCATCTGGCCAAGGGGCTGGAGTTCCGCGCCGTGGTGGTGATGGCATGCGACGACGAGGTCATTCCCCTGCAGGAGCGCGTCGAGACCGTCGGCGACGACGCCGACCTGAAGGAGGTCTACGACACGGAGCGTCACCTTCTCTACGTCGCGTGCACGCGGGCGCGGGATCATCTGCTGGTGACGGGCGTGGAGCCGGCGTCGGAGTTTTTGGGGGATCTGGTCGAGAGCCGGTGATGATGCGCGAATCGGGAAGCACATCGTTGAACGGCGTGACGCGCTACTTGTAACTGCCAAGTTGGGGGACCGCATGAGCCAGACGGTATTCACAAAGGTGGATTTCACCCTGGGGGCGTTGATGGATTCCATCCAGCTGGGGTCGGTCGGCCTGCCGGACATCCAGCGCCCGTTCGTCTGGAAGAACGCTAAGGTTCGCAACCTCTTCGACTCCATGTACCGCGGTTTTCCGGTGGGCTACCTGCTCTTCTGGGAGAACGCCAACGTGGACGGCAGCAAGACCATCGGGACGGACGGCAAGCAGAAAGTCCCGCAGATGCTCATCGTCGACGGGCAGCAGCGGCTGACGTCGCTCTATGCGGTCATCAAGGGCGTGCCGGTGGTTCGCGAGAACTACGATTCGGAGCTGATCGAGATCGCCTTCAACCCGCTGCTGGAGCGGTTCGAAGTTTCGGACGCAGCGATCAGGAAGGACAAGTCGTTCATTTCGAACATATCGATCCTGTGGTCCAAGAACGTCGACCTTTTCGAGTTGGTCGACGAGTATCTCGACGGGCTCAAGACGGTTCGGGACATCACTCCGGAGGAGCGGACCCGCATCCGCAAGGCGTTCACGAAGCTGCAGAACCTGCTGAACTTCCCCTTCACGACCCTGGCGCTGTCGGCGGGAATCGACGAGGAGCAGGTCTCTGAAGTCTTCGTGCGCATCAACAGCGAAGGCAAGACGCTCAACCAGGCGGACTTCATTCTGACCCTGATGTCGGTGTTCTGGGACGAGGGGCGGGCGCAGCTCGAGGATTTCTGCCGCCAGGCCCGGAAACCCGGCATGGGGCCATCCCCGTTCAACCACTTCATCCAACCTGACCCGGACCAATTGCTGCGGGTATGCGTCGGTCTGGGGTTCCGCAGGGCGCGGCTGCAGTACGTCTACTCGATCCTGCGCGGCAAGGACCTGGATAGCGGGCAGTTCAGCGCCGAGCGCCGCGAGCGGCAGTTCGAGGTCCTGAAGCAGGCGCAGAGCCGGGTCCTGAACCTGACGTACTGGCACGATTTTCTGAAGGCCATCCTCCTGGCCGGCTTCCGTTCGGACAGGATGATCAGCTCGAAGAACAACCTCCTGTTCGCCTACATTCTCTATCTGCTGGGGCGGACGGAGTATGGTGTCGCCGAGCCAAAGCTGCGGCAGCTGATCGCCCAGTGGTTCTTCATGACGGCGCTCACGGGCCGATACAGCAGCTCCCCGGAATCCAAGATGGAGTTCGATCTGGCGCGTTTGCGGGTGGTCAACGACGCAGATGTGTTCGTTTCGGTTCTGGAGGATATCTGTGGCGCCACGCTGACCAACGACTACTGGTCCATCACGCTGCCCAGCGACCTGGCGACGGCTGCGGCCAACAGCCCTTCGATGTTCGCCTATTTTGCGGCCCTCAACTTGCACGACGCGCGGGTGCTCTTCTCCAGGCTGAAGGTGGCCGAGCTGATGGACCCGGCAACCAGATCGAACCGATCGGCTCTGGAGCGGCACCACCTCTTCCCGAAAGCACACCTGAGGTCCCTGGGTATCGTCGATCTGCGCGATGTGAATCAGATCGCCAATTTCACGATGATCGAATGGGGGGACGATAGCGATATCAGCGACGCGGCACCGTCAGCTTATCTTCCGGTGCTGCGTGAACGGGTCAACGGCAAGGACCTGGCGCGGCTGTACTACTGGCACGCTTTGCCGGAGAGCTGGGAGGCCATGACCTATCACGACTTTCTCCGCAAGCGGCGGGAGCTGATGGCAGGCGTGATCCGGGATGCCTACAAGCGGCTGGCCGGCGAGTTGCCCACCGAGGCCGGGAAGGTGGCGGTCCCGCCGGTAGAAAGCTTCGTCAAGGATGGGGAGGGCGTGACCATCGAATTCAAATCCACGCTGCGGACGAACCTGCATACCGGGGACAAGGATCCGAAGATGGAGCTCGCCGTCCTGAAGACGATTGCCGCCTTCCTGAATACCCAGGGAGGGACGCTCGTGGTGGGCGTCGCGGACGATGGAAATCCGGTCGGGATTGATGCGGACAAGTTCCCGAACGAAGACAGGATGAACCTGCACCTCACGAACCTGGTCAAGGAGAGGATCGGCTCGCCGTCAATGCTGTACGTGCATCCGCGGTTTGATGACTACCAGGACACGCGGGTTATGGTGGTCGAATGCCTTCCGGGCAGGGTGCCGGTGTTCGTCAGGGACGGAAGCGTGGAAAGATTCTACATCCGAACCGGCGCAGCGACGTCTGAGCTCTCGCCCAGCCAAACGCAGAACTTCGTGGCGCAGCGGTTTGCGGCTTGAGGTGTCTCGAATTTGATCAAATTTAGGACGGTTTATGGTAATCACATAAACTGCTCTAAATTCAATAAAGTCCTCTAAGATCGATCAAAATGGACCCACGGGAAAATCCCTACGCCCCAGGCGCCGGCTCACCGCCGCCAGAACTTGCTGGACGCGATGACGTCCTGGAACAGGCATCCATCGCCGTCGACCGCATCGGAAAGGGTTTGCATGCACGGAGCCTGATTCTCGTCGGCCTGCGCGGAGTCGGGAAAACGGTGCTGCTGAACCGGATGCGGCAGGACGCCGAAGCCAAGAAAGCCGTGTGCACGCGCATCGAGGCGCCCGAGGACCGCTCGCTGCCGGCCATGCTGGCGCCGGCGTTGCGGGCAGCGCTGGTCAGGCTCGACCGCCTGGAGGCCGCAGCGGCCGCCGGGAACCGGCTGCTGGGCGTGCTTGCGGGCTTTCTCAAGGCGGCGAAGATCAAGTACGGCGACGTCGAAGTTGGCCTCGACCTTGATATCGAGAAGGGGGTCGCCGATACCGGCGACCTGCAAACCGACCTTGCGGATCTTCTCGAGACGATCGGGATGGCCGCCAAGGCAGGCCGCACGTCATTCGTGCTGTTTATCGACGAGCTGCAGTACGTACGGGAGCCGGAACTGGCGGCCCTGATTCATGCGCTTCATCGCTGCGCGCAGTCGCAGCTTCCTGTCGCTCTGTTCGGTGCCGGCCTGCCGCAGCTGCGCGGCCGCATGGGCGAGGCGAAATCCTACGCGGAACGGCTGTTCGAGTTTCCGCAAGTGGGCGCGCTGGACGACCCCGCGGCACGCCGTGCCTTGAACGTGCCGGCCAACGCGCGCGGCGTGTTCTACGAAGAGGCAGCGCTGGCGGATATCCTGCGGCAGACCCATGGATATCCGTATTTTCTCCAGGAGTGGGGCAAGCACGCGTGGACCGCTGCGGCAAGGACGCCGATCACGCTGGCTGATGCACGAACGGCGACCAGCACGGCCCTGGCAGAACTCGACGCCAGCTTCTTCCGGGTGCGCTTCGATCGACTGACGCCTGCCGAGAAGCGCTATTTGCGTGCCATGGCTGAACTCGGCGCCGGACCGCACCGCTCGGGCGACATCGCTGACATGTTGGGGAAGAAAGTGACGACTCTTGGCCCGACACGCGCCGCCCTGATCAACAAGGGCATGATCTACAGCCCGGCGCACGGCGACACGGCGTTCAGCGTCCCCCTGTTCGATGGTTTCATGCGCCGTGTCATGCCGGTGTTCGGCCGGTAGAGGCAGACGGGGAAGACGATCGACGTAGGTGTCGACGGCCGTGATGTGCCTGCGATTGCCGGATGCGGATGGTGCGTCTTCTCGCAGGAGAACCCTCACTGCGGCCAGGAAGAGACCAGGTGGTCGCGCCCTACGGTGTGACCAGGCCGATCGTCGGGAAGTAGCTTTGATACCGTCGAGCGTCGCGGGTCAGCAACGGGAAGCCGGCAGCGGTCGCATGGGCGCCGATGAAGACATCCGGCAGCACGCCGGTGCGGGTGCCGCCGTCGGCCCGATAGCGCTGGAACACCTTGCCGGCGAGGAAGAGGGCCGGGCGCGGCATCGGCGCCATGGCGATGCCGGCTTCGCCGAGCAGAGCGTCGAGGCTTTCGATCGTTGCGAAACGCACCGACAGCTCGGCGTAGACCACATCGTTGATGGCCAGCGTGCCCCTGATGGCCGCCGCATCCAGCTGCCTCACCGACCAGTCGGCCCATTCGGGATCGTCGGTGGCAAGGTCCAGCAGGACATTCGTGTCGACGAGCGTCACGCTCATCACTCACCGCGGGTCAGCGCCATGATCCTGTTCTGCCTCCTCCCGCAGGGCCGATCTGCCTCGGCTGGCCGGATCATTGCATGGAAGCGCGTAGCGCGTTACAGTTGCGCGGTTGCGGTTCGCAGGGAGGCTGAGGTGCCCGCACCGGCGGAACGCATGAGGGCGATGCGCCAGCGACGGCGAGAACAGGGGCTGCGCGAATTGCGGCTTGTGGTCCCCGATCCGCGTTTGCGGTCTGTCCGGCGGCGCCTGGCCGCCCAGGTCGCGCGTCTCACCAGAGACAGTGAAGATGATGCGCTGACCTGGATCGAAGCAGTTTCCGAGCTCGATAGCCCGGGAAATGATGAGACGCGGTGACGTCGTCACCGTCGCGGCGGCGGGCGACTTCGGCAGGCCTCGACCAGCGGTGATCGTTCAGACCGATGCGTTTCCCGAAACGCATGCTTCGGTTGTGATTTGCCGGATGACATCCGAGGTCGTCGACGCTGTGGACTTTCGCGTCACGATCGATCCTAGCGACACCAACGGGCTGCGGGTGCGTTCCCAAGTGATGGCCGACAAGCCCGTCACGGTCCGCCGCGGCCGAATCGGGCGTGTCATCGGGCATCTGGAGGCCGCGGACATCGGACGGCTCAACATCGCGCTCGCCTTCGTCATGGGCCTTGCCGACTGACATTGCGAGGGCGAGGCAATGGTGCGCCGCCTTCATCGAAAGCGGCGTCAGGTAGCGGGTAGCGCATGCGGTGTTCGGGGAGAAGCCTGAGGACAGGCCCTCTCCACTCGGAGTCAGAGACCGCGTAGGCTCTCTCCGGCCTTGGCCATCCTTCGACGTCGCTGAAGACGGGCCTCGCCCGACTGCGTGGGGAGGACGCGGTCTCAACCTTTCACCAGCGCGAACGACGACAGGAAGCGCTCCATGTCGGGCGTGGGCTCGCCGCCTTGCGGCTGATGGTAGAGCAGCTGGTAGAGCGTGTTGCCTTTCATCACGACCAGCAGGTTCACGACCTGGCCGCTGTTCTCCAGCACGATGCGGCGCGCCGGGGCGCCGTCGACCTTCAGCCGCTTCTCGCTGCTCAGCTTGCCGCCCTTGGTGGCGCCGTCGCGGGCGTTGTCCAGCGCCTGCTCCGGGTCGGCGGGCAGGGCGCCGGCCTGGTAGACGGCGTGGCTGGCCAGCAGGCCGCGCTGGCCCTGCGCCAGGCGCGCGAAGGAGAACTTCACCGTCCCGGCCGGTGTCTGCTGCTCGCGCTCCGTCACCGCCGGCTTGCCCGGCATCTCGACGCGATAGCCGGCGCCCGCCGGCTTGTACTCCTGCCATTGCTGGGCCGCCGCGCTGCCGGCCCAGGTCGCCAGGGCGACGGTCAGCCCGACGGCGAAGCAGACGATGCGGGACATGACGGTTCTCCTTCTTGATGCGCCGACAGCGCGGATCGCGAGCACAGACAGCGAGGGGGCGTCGTTATTCCAATCCTGAAGGTGAGACGGGCTCACGACGGTTCCGCATGGACCGCGCGCCTCCCGGCGCGCTCATGGGCTTGCCGGCGGAAGAGCGCGGCAGGAGCTGCGCGGTCCGGCTCGGACTGTCGGGTGTCACCCTCCGACCGGCGCGAAGGACGACATCAGGCGGCGCACGCCGGCCGACGCGCCGGTGCCCTTCGGACCGATGCAGAGCAGCTGGTTCAGCACGCTGCCGCGCCAGGCGAACAGCGCGCTGACGACGCGGCCGTCCTTGTCGAGCACGATGCCGCCTGCCGGTGCGTCCGCGGCGGCCAGGCGCCGCTCGTCGCGCAGGATGCCGTCATCCGGCAGCGTGCCGCCGTAGCCGTTGCCGAGCGCCGCCAGCAGGGCGGGAAGGGCCACCTCCGTGGTGATCGCCACGAAGGTGGTGTCGTCCAGCGTCACGCGCCCGGCGTCGTAGCGGACCATGCCGAGAGGCGTCGGCGCTTCCGGCGCGGCCGGCTCGGGGCTGCCGCGCGTCTCGAGGCGAGAGTCCGACTCGGTCGGCCAATGCGCCATCCATTTCTGGGCCCAGGCCGCGGCGATGCCGAGATTCATGCCCAGCGACAGCAGCATCACGGCCCTGGCGATCCCCATGCGCTTCACAGCCAGTCTCCTTGCGGCGTATCGATCTCTTTGCTGCCCCATCGCACCACGCCCGCACCGGGTGCATCGGGCGGCGCACAATGACGGCATGCGGGTCCGGCGCCCAATTTCATCTTCTGATCGTTTCGATAAGGAATTCTTTGCCGGCATCTCGCTCACGCGCGCGTGCCGTCGGCGGCGCGGCGCGTTCGCGCGACGATGCCGCGTATCAGCGGCCCCGCCGGCCTGGCGCGCGGCACATCGCGATGCGCGTGCGTGCGCGCATCGCGTGCCGGCTCGCTTCTTCGTGAGCCGCCGCGCGCCGTTCTCTCAAGCGCTTGTGATGCCTGGAAATCGGCGTCGCTGTTTCGTGATCACCCTTCGCGTTGACGCTCTTGACAGTGAGCGACCACTCATGTACATGGCGGCCGTGCACTTAACTCCGGGAGGCGTCCATGAGCTTCGCTTCCGAGTTGCGCCTGGTGCCCGAGTCATCCCACGGTTCGATCGCGTCGCCGCCGTCATTGCCGCCGCACCCGAGCGCGGCAGCCGCAGCGCATCCCGACGCCACTGCCTGGATCTGCGCCCTCGTCGCCGGCGTCATTGCGGGCGGGGTCTCGACCGCGATCGCACCCGCCCTTGCAGGTATCGGCAACATGATCGCGGCTCTCGGGGTCGCGTGCCTGGTGTCGATGGCCATCGCCGGACGCGAAGCGTCCGGCGGCTGATGCGAGGCTTTCCCTGGGCCCTCACCTGCCCATCGTGCGGCGCACGATGGGCTTCTTCCTCGCCCGCAGGCGGGAAGGGAGAACCAAGACCTAGATCCGCCGCGCGACGGTGCCGGCGGTGATGCCGCCGTCGATCACCAGCTCGGCGCCGGTCATGTAGCTCGATGCGTCCGACGCCAGGAACAGCACGCCGTTGGCGATGTCGTAGGGCGTGCCGGCGCGGCCCAGCGGGGCGCCCGTCCTGGCCAGCTCGTGCGGGTCGGGCGGGGCGTTGCGGCCGGTGGCCTGGGCGTTGACCGGGATCTTGCCCCAGATCGGCGTGTCGATGATGCCGGGATGCACCGAGTTCACGCGGATGCCGTCGCCGGCCCCGGCGCATTCCATCGCGATCGACTTCGCGAACAGGCGCACGGCGCCCTTGGTGGCGGAATAGCCGGCCAGGGTCGGCGAGCCGCGCAGGCCGGCCACCGACGAGATCATGACGATCGAGCCGCCGTTGCCGGCGCGGCGCATCGCCGGGATGCAATGCTTCACCGACAGGAAGACGCCGTCGATGTTGATCGCGGTCTGGCGCCGCCAGTCGGCCATGGTCATGTCGACGATGGTGCGGGCCGAGACGCCGATGCCGGCATTGGCCACCATGATGTCGAGCCGGCCATACTTGGCCTCGGTCTCGGCGATGATCTCGGGCCAGCGCGCCTCGTCGGTGACGTCCTGGTGCAGGAAGAGGGCCTCGCCGCCGGCCGCCCTGATGCGCGCCACCAGGTCGCGGCCGCCCGCATCGTCGATGTCGGTGGCCACCACCCTGGCGCCCTCGCGCGCCAGGGTCTCGGCGCAGGCGGCGCCGATGCCGGAGGCGCCGCCGGTGACGATGGCCACGCGGTTGTCGAGCTGTCCCATATGCTTCTCTCCCTAGAGAAATGATGAAGAAGAAAAAGAGGAAGAAGAGGAAGAAGAGGAAGAAGAGGAAGAAGAGGAAGAAGAGGAAGAAGAGGAAGAAGAGGAAGAAGAGGAAGAAGAGGAAGATTCACCACAGAGGCACAGAGGACACAGAGGAACACAGAGGATGGCGAGGGCGCACGCCGGTCGTGCGCAACGACTGTTCTCTGTGTCTCTCTGTGTCCTCTGTACTACTGACTTCAAGAATCTTCGCGAGCCGCGGTGATTTTTGTAGCCTTCATGGTGAGCACAGGTGAATGCGAAGCATTCACCGAGTCGAACCATGAAGGCGTCGCACGGGCAGTGGTGCGCCGCTTCATGGTTCGACAAGCTCACCATGAAGCGCTTTCCCCGCATTTGGTTGCGGCCAACGGCTGCGCTGTGCCTCTGTGGTGAATCTTCTTCTTCTTCCACGGCCTTAGCCCACTCCGAGGAACTCTTTCGTCCACCGCGCATAGTCCGCGTCGCGGGTGACGCGCTTCATCAGGTCTGATGACGCGATGTTGGCCAGCTTCGCCGGCGGCGTGCCGGCGCGCAGCGCCTTGAGCGTGTCGTGCACGGCCTGCACCGCGGCCATGATCGGCTGGTGGCCCTGCAGGCTGATGCGCACATCGTGGGCGGCGAGCCAGTCGAGGTCGGTGAGCTCGGGGCCGACGCCGCCCAGGATCAGCGGGATCCTGATCGCGCCGGAGATGGCCTCGACCTGCGCCCGGGTGCGGGCCCCGACCAGGAACATGGCATCGACGCCGGCGGCCTCGTAGGCGCGGGCGCGCGCGATGGTGTCCTCGACCGAGGTGACGGCCAGCGCGCTGGTGCGGCCGACGACGACGAGGTGCGGGTCCTGGCGGCCGGCCAGCGCCGCCTTCATCTTGCCGATGCCCTCGTCGATCGGCACCAGCGCCGGCTTGTCCTCGCCATAGGGGCGCGGCAGCACGGTGTCCTCGATGGTCAGCGCCGCGACGCCCGCGGTCTCAAGCTCCTCGACCGTGCGCTTGACGTTGAGCGCGTTGCCGTAGCCGTGGTCGGCGTCGACCAGCAGCGGCAGCTTGCCGGCGCGGTTGATGCGATAGGCCTGGTCGGCGAATTCCGACAGGGTGAGCACGATCAGGTCGGGGGCGCCCAGCACCGCCAGCGACGCCACCGAGCCCGCGAACATGCCGACCTCGAAGCCGAGATCCTCGGCGATGCGCGCCGACAGCGGATCGAACACCGAGCCGGGATGCACGCAGCGCGCGCCCGCCAGGACGGCGCGGAAGCGCTTGCGGCGGTCGGTCCAGTCCATGGGCGGGTCTCCCTCTTGTGCGCGGACGCGGAGCTTAGGCCAGGATGCGCCTGACATGCACCTGCGCTTCGTCATGCTGCCATGCGGAAGGTGTGGCGTGACGCCGGCGGGCACGGTCGTCTATCGTTCAGGCCGTATCGGCGCGCCGCGCCGGATCATGAGCGCGCGTGGACGCGCGCGGTCCGAAAGATTCAGCAGAGAGGGACTGCCCCGATGCCCAAGCTCGACCGTGATGGCGTTCAGATCCACTACGAGGTGCATGGTGCCGGGCCGGCGGTGCTGCTGAGCCACGGCTACAGCGCCACCTGCCGCATGTGGGACGGCCAGATCGCGGCGCTGAAGGACCGCTGGCGCGTCATCGTCTGGGATATGCGCGGGCACGGCGAGTCGGACTACCCGGCCGACCCGGCGGCCTATTCCGAGGCGCTGACGGTCGCTGACATGGCGGCGATCCTGCAGGCCTGTGGCGAGGACAAGGCGGTGATCGCGGGCCTGTCGCTGGGCGGCTACATGTCGCTCGCCTTCCATGCCACGCATCCCGGGATGACCCGGGCGCTGATGCTGTTCGACACCGGCCCGGGCTTCAAGAGCGACACCGCGCGCCAGGGCTGGAACGAGACGGCGCACAAGCGCGCCCGCGACCTCGAGGCGCGCGGCCTGTCGGCGCTGGGCAGCAGCGACGAGGTGCGGCTGGGCAAGCACCGCTCGGCCGACGGGCTGGCCGGCGCGGCGCGCGGCATGCTGGCCCAGGCCGACGACCGCGTGATCCGCTCGCTGGAGACCATCGACGTGCGGGCGCTGGTGCTGGTGGGATCGGAGGACAAGCCCTTCCTCGCCGCCACCGACTACATGGCCAAGAAGATCCCGATGTCGACCAAGGCCGTGATCGAGGGCGCCGGCCATGCCGCCAACCTGCACAAGCCCAACGCCTTCAACGCCGCGGTGATGGACTTCCTGGAGACGCTGCCGGCGGTGGGCGGCGAGAAGCCGGTCGAGGCCCGCTGGCGCGCCGAAACGGATCAGTGACGCCCACTGTCATCCCGAGCGCAGCGAGGGATCTCCTGCGGCAAGACGCACGATGCGCCATTCGCGGGAGATCCCTCGCTGCGCTCGGGATGACGGGGCAGGTATGACAGGCTGGGAATGACGCGCATGACTGTGTTGCGCCGGGGCGGCTGATCGGCGCGGCGCGGCGGCGCTACCGTCGGTGCGACGGGCGGACATCGGCGCGCGCTGAATGATGCCGGCGCGCCTGTCAGAGGAAACCTGACGGGAGCGGCCGATGTTCGAGGTCCTGGACCGGCAGACGCATCTCAGCGCCAACCAGAAGAAGATCGTGGTCGCCGCCATCATCGGCGGGGCGCTGGAGTTCTTCGACTACTTCCTGATCGGCTTCGTGCTCGCCTTCATCATCGGGCCGTGGCAGCTCACCTACGGCCAGTCGGCGGTGATCCTGCTGTCGTCGGGCATCGGCGCCATGCTGGGCGCCGCGATCTGGGGCTGGGTGGCCGACAAGATCGGCCGGCGCAAGGTGTTCATCGCCACGGTGCTGAACTTCTCGCTGGCCACCGGCCTGCTCTACTTCACGCCGGACAACGGCTGGGTCTACCTGACGGTGATGCGCTTCTTCGTCGGCTTCGGCGTCGGCGGGCTGTACTGCGTCGACCTGCCCCTGGTGCAGGAGTTCGTGCCCTCGTCCAAGCGCGGCTTCGTGAGCGGGCTGGTCACGGTGTTCATCCCCATCGGCGTCGGCATCGGCGCCCTGATGGCGGGCTACCTGACACCGCGGATCGGCTGGCAGGGGCTGTTCGCGATCGGCGTGCTGCCGGCGTTCCTGACCCTGCTGGTGCGCATCTGGGTGCCCGAATCGCCGCGCTGGCTGGCGCGCATGGGCCGCTACGAGGAGGCGCGCGCATCGCTGGCCTGGGCGCTGCAGGTCGAGCCGCGAACCCTGCCGCTGCCCACCGCCCGGGATGCCGGCGAGCGCCAGACCTCGTGGCTCGAGCTGTTCCAGCACCCGCGCAGCCTGGTCGTGTCGTGGCTGGGCAATCTCGGGGCCCAGACCGGGGTCTATGGCGTCACGCTGTGGGCGCCGACGCTGTTCGTGGCGCTGCTGAAGATCCCGCCCACCGAGGCGGCGAAGATGGTGTTCGCCATCACCGTCGGCGGCATGATCGGCCGCATCTGCTTCTCGTACTTCTCCGAGCGGCTGGGCCGGCGGGTGTCGGGCGGCCTGCTGGGCTTCGGCGCCGCGGCGATGCTGGTGCTGGCCGGCGTCTTCCACGATGCGTTCCTGGCCGGCATCTCGGTCTACTGGCTGCTGCTGATCGTGGCCGCCTTCTTCGCCGACGGCGGCTTCGCGGTCGTGGGGCCCTACGCCGCCGAGGTGTGGCCGGCGCATCTGCGCACGTCGGGAATGGGCTCGGCCTACGGCTTCGGCGGCATCGGCAAGATCATCGGGCCGCTGGGCCTGGCGCTGATCATCGGCGCCTCGGACGTCTTGAAGCCGGGCGCGCCGGTCGCCAACATCGTGCCGGCGTTCATCTATCTGGGGAGCTGGTTCGCGATGGCCGGCGCGGTCTATCTTTTCCTCGGGATCGAGACCAAGGGCCGCTCGATCGAGGACATCGACCGCTCGCTGACCGCGCCGACACCGCTGCGTGCCGGGGTGGGCGAGGGGGTAGAAGCAGGGAGGATCCAGCGGTGACTCTCGACAGCCTGGAGCGGGCCGATACCGGGATCGACTACGTGGCGCGGGCCGAGGCGCTGGCGCCCAAGATCGAGGCCCTGGCCGACGACATCGAGCGCTTCCGGCGGCTGCCGCCGGCGCTGCTGGCCGACCTGCATGCCGCGGGGATGTTCCGCCTGCTGCTGCCCCGGTCGCAGAAGGGCGCCGAGCTCGACCCGCAGACCTACTTCCGGGTCATCGAGACCATCGCCAAGGCCGATGCCAGCGTCGCCTGGTGCCTGGGCCAGGCGGCCGGCTGCGCCATGCACGCGGCCTATCTCGATCCGCCGGTGGCGTGGAAGATGTTCGGCAGCGATCCGCAGGCGGTGCTGGCCTGGGGACCGGGGCCGAAGGTCAAGGCGGTCGCGGTCGAGGGCGGCTACCGTGTCACCGGCACCTGGAGCTTCGCCAGCGGCTGCCGGCACGCCACATGGCTGGGCGCGCATTGCCCGGTCTACGAAGCGGACGGCACGCGCCGGCGCGACCCCGACGGGCAGCCGATCGAGCGCACCATGCTGGTGCCGGCCGGCGAGGTCGCCTGGACCGACATCTGGAACGTGATCGGCCTGCGCGGCACGGCCAGCGACGCCTTCAGCCTCGACGATCATTTCGTGCGCCACGACCACTCGGTGACGCGCGATTTCGAGCGCGAGTGCCGCGAGGACGGGCCGCTGTTCCGGCTGTCGGCGATGGCGATGTACGAGCTCGCCTTCTCCGGCGTGGCGCTGGGCATCGCCCGCGCCGTGCTCGACGCCTTCATCGACATGGCGCGCAACAAGGTGCCGCGCGGCATGAGGAGCCCGATCCGTGACAACGCCGTGGTGCAGTCCAACATGGCGCAGGCCGAGGTGCGGGTGCGCGCGGCACGGCTCTACCTGCTGCATGCCTACGACGAGATCTGGCAGGCGCTGCGCGCCGGCGGCAGGTTCACGATCGACCAGCGCATCACCGTGCGCATGGCCTCGACGCACGCCATCCACCAGGCGCGCGACGCGGTCGACTTCGCCTACAACGCCGCCGGCGCCTCGGCGATCTTCGACAGCCACCCGATGGAACGCCGCTTCCGCGACATCCACACCGTGACGCAGCAGCTGCAGGGCCGGCTGTCGCATTTCGAGACCGTCGGCGCCTACATCCTGGGCGGCGATCCGGACCTGACGTTCGTTTGAGAAGAGAAGATTCACCACAGAGACACGGAGGACACAGAGAACGCAGCGCAGCCGTTGGCCGCACCCAATGTAGGATGCGCTTCATGGTGAGCTTGTCGAACCATGAAGCGTCGCACTGCTGCCCGTGCGGCGCCTTCATGGTTCGACGAGCTCACCATGAAGGCCACCCAATCACCTGCGGCGCGCAAAGGGTGTGTTCCTCTGTGTCCTCTGTGCCTCCGTGGTGAATCTTCATCGCTGGACGAACACGGAGGCACGACCATGGGACTCGGCATTTTGCAGCACTACACCATCGAGCCGGCCGACCTCGAGGCGACCAAGGACTTCTATGTCGACGTGCTGGGGCTTGATGTGGGCGAGCGGCCGCCGCTTGGCTTCCCCGGCTACTGGCTGTACTCGGGCGGCGTCGCCACCGTGCACCTGCTGGGACCGCGCGCGCCGCGCGCCGGCATCACCGTGCGGCCGCCCGGGATGAAGCTGGAGCATACCGGCCGGCTGGACCACATCGCGTTCGCCGCCACCGGGCTGGCCGGCGTGCGCGCGCGCATCAGGCAGCACGACGTGCCGTTCCGCGAGCAGGTGCTGCCGCGGCTGGGCGCCACCCAGCTCTTCCTGCACGACCCCGACGGCGTCGGCGTCGAGATCAACTTCCCGCCCGAGGAAACCGGGACGTGATGCCATGGGCTGGCCCCGTGCGGTCCTTGCCGGCATGCTGGGCGCGTCGCTCGCTGTCGCGCCGGCGGCGGCCGTGATCACCGAGATCGAGATCCTGCGCAGCGAGCCGCTGGCCGGCGGCGCGGCGTTCGGCGATGCCGGCGGCTATGTGCGGCTGGTCGGCATCGCCCGCGGCGAGGTCGACCCGCGGGACCCGGCCAATCGCGGCATCGCCAATATCGACAAGGCGCCGCGCAATGCCCGCGGCAATGTCGCGTACCAGACCGACATCTTCATCCTGCGCCCGGCCGATCCGGCCAAGGGCAACGGCCGCATCCTCTACGAGGTCAACAACCGCGGCCGCAAGATGCTGTTCGGCACGCTGATGGACGGCGCCGCCGGCAACAACAACCCCGACACGCCGGCCGAGCTGGGCGACGCGCTGCCGCTGCGGCTGGGCTTCACGCTGGTGTGGTCGGGCTGGGACCCGGACGCACCGCGCGCCAATGGCGGGCTGGCGCTCGACGCGCCCGTGGCCGCCGAGGGCGGGCAGCCGATCGTCGCCGTGATCCGCGACGAGCTGGTGTCGGGCACGCGCGGCGCGCCGGTCGACACGTTGCGCCTGTCGCACCAGGCCGCGAGCCTGGACCCGGCGCAGGCGCAGCTCACGGTGCGGCAGCGCCAGGCCGAGCCGCGGCAGGCGGTGCCGCCGGCGGGCTGGGCGTTCGTCGACGCGCGTTCCATCCGGCTGCTGCCGGCGGGCAGCACGCCGGCGCCGGGTGCGCTCTACGAGCTGCGCTACAGGGCGACCAACGCCAAGGTGATGGGGCTGGGGTTCGCCGCCACGCGCGATGTCGTGAGCTTCCTGCGCCATGACCCGGCGGCGCTGGCGCTCACCGGGCGGCAGATGACGCATGCGCTGGCGATCGGGATCTCGCAGTCCGGCCGCTACCTGCGCGACCACATTTCCCAGGGCTTCAACAGGGACGAGCAGGGGCGGCGCGTGTTCGACGGTGTGCTGTCGCATATCGCCGGCATCGGCCGCGTGTTCTTCAACGCGCCCTTCGCGCAGCCCTTCCGCACCAGCACGCAGCACGAGGACCACGACTACCCCGAGAACGCCTTCCCGTTCTCGGCCGCGACGCTGACCGACCCGATCACCGAGACCACGGGCGCGCTGCTGCGCGATGACGGCTTCGACCCGCTGCTGATCGAGACCAACACCTCGACCGAGTACTGGCAGAAGGGCGCCTCGCTGCTGCACACGGATCCGATGGGGACGCGCGACGTGGCGCTGCCCGCCACCGCGCGTGTCTACCTGATCGCCGGCACGCAGCATGGCGGGCGCGCCGGCCTGGCCAGCGATCGCGGGCCGGCCGTCAACCCGCGCAACCCGCACAACCCGATGCCGGCGCTGCGCGCGCTGCTGGTGGCGCTCGACGCGTGGGTGGTGACGGGCCGCCTGCCGCCGCCCAGCCGCATGCCCACGATCGCCGAGGGCACGCTGGTGGCGGCCGGGGCGGCGGGCTTCCCTGACATCCCCGGCGTTGCCGTGGCGCGCGCCGCCAACACGGTGAGCCCGCCGGGCGACTGGGTCGATCCGCAGCCGGCTGCGGACGCCTATCGCGTGCTGGTGCCCAAGGTCGATTCAGACGGCAACGAGGTTGGCGGCATCCGCCTGCCCGACATCGCCGTGCCGCTGGGCACCTATACCGGCTGGAACCTGTACAAGGCGCCCTATCCCGAGGGCGAGCTGGCCGACCGCGACGGCAGCTTCATCGCCTTCGCCGCGACGAAGGCCGAGCGCGACAGGAGCGGCGATCCGCGGCCGGCGATCGCCGAGCGCTACCGCGACCGGGCCGCCTATGTGGCGCGGGTGGAGCAGGTCGCGGCGACGCTGGTGCGCGACCGCCTGCTGCTGGAAGAGGACGCCGCCGCCTACATCGCACGCGCCAAGGCGGAGGTGCGGGTGGCGCCAGGGCCGTAGTCCGCTTCATGGTGAGCTTGTCGAACCATGAAGCTGTCGCACCACCGCGGTGAGGCCTTCATGGTTCGACAAGCTCACCATGAAGGTTCCTTACAGCGGCACTACGCCGGCGTCTGCGGGCCCACCGTGATGCGGCGCATGTGGCGGCGCTCGCCGTTGTAGTCGTTGACGGCGCTGTGCTGGGTGCAGCGGTTGTCCCACACCGTCATGGTGCCGGGCTCCCAGCGCACGCGGCAGGTGAACTCGGGCCGCGTCTGGTGGTGCTGCAGCCACTCGATCAGCGGCCGGCTTTCGTCCTCGGTCATGCCCTCGAAGCGGACGGTGTGGGCGCGGCTGGCATAGAGCGACTTGCGGCCGGTATCGGGACAGGTGCGCACGATCGGGTGCACGGCCTCGTAGGAGTCGGCGTCGTCGGTGCCCTGGATCTTCATGCCGCCGATCTTCTTGTGGTGCGCGGCGCGGCCGCCGGAGTGCTTCAGGCCGGCGCTGTTGACGCCCTTGAGGCGGCCCAGCATGTCCTTCATCGCGTCGGAGAGCGCGTCGTAGGCGGCCGCGGTGTTGCAGTACAGCGTGTCGCCGCCCTTGGCCGGCGTCTCGATCGCGTAGAGCAGGGTGGCCAGCGGCGGCTGCGCCAGGTAGGTGGTGTCGGAGTGCCAGCCGCCACCGAAATTGCGCGTCTCCTGCGGCTCCTTGATCACCTCGAAGATGAAGGGGTAGCCGTCCATGCCCTGCACGAAGGGATAGTGGTTGGGCTCGCCGAAGCGGCGGCCCACGCTCATGATGTCGTCAGGCGAAAGCTGCTGGTCGCGGATGGCCACGACCTGGAACTCGAGGAACGCCTGGTGCACTTCCGACCAGGTCTGGTTGTCCATGCGCCGCAGGTCGACGCCCCTGATCTCGGCACCGAGCGCGCCGGCCAGCGGCCGCACCTCGATCCTGTCGTAGCTCATCTGCCGTCTCCGCGTTTCTCTCGCGCCCGCTTCCTGTCTATGGTTGGCCGATTCGCAAGCAGACGGAACAGCCGGAGGCGGGAGGAAGCCATGCGGAAACGGATTGCGGTGGTCGGCGCCGGCGCGCTGGGCGGCTATGTCGGCGGCTACCTCGCCCATAACGGGCTCGACGTCACGCTGATCGACATGTGGCCGCAGAACATCGAGACCATCCGCGCCCGCGGCCTGGAGCTCGACGGCGTCACGCCCGAGGAGCGCTTCACCGTCACCAAGGCGCGCACCATGCACCTGACCGAGGTGCAGGACCTCAGCAAGCAGAAGCCGATCGATATCGCCTTCGTGGCGGTGAAGTCCTACGACACCGAGTGGGCGACCATGCTGATCCGGCCGTACCTGGCGCCTGACGGCTATGTCGTGTCGCTGCAGAACTGCCTCAACGAGGAGCGCATCGCGGGCGTGGTGGGCTGGGGCAAGACGGTGGGCACCATCGCCTCGCTGATCTCGGTCGACATGCACGAGGCCGCCCGCATCCGCCGCACCATCGCCAAGGGCGGCGACAAGCACACCGTGTTCCGCGTCGGCGAGGTGCATGGCCGCATCACCAGGCGCATCGAGGAATTGCGCGAGATGTTCGCGCTGATCGACAGCGCCAAGACCACGTCGAACCTGTGGGGCGAGCGCTGGTCCAAGCTGTGCCAGAACGGCATGCGCAACGGCGTCTCGGCCGCGACCGGGCTCTCCAGCGGCGACTGCGACCGCAACGATGCGATCCGCCGCTTCTCGATCAAGCTCGGCGGCGAGGCAGTGCGCGTCGGCCAGGCGTTGGGCTACCAGATCGAGAAGATCAGCAAGTTCGATCCCGAGCGGCTGGCGCTGGCGGCCGAGGGCGACAAGGCGGCGCTGGACGAGATCGAGAAGCTGATGCAGCCGGGCTCGAATGTGAACCCGCGCGCCGACATCCAGCGCCCGTCGATGGCGCAGGACATCATCAAGGGCCGCCGCACCGAGATCGAGTTCATGAACGGCTACATCGCCGAGCGCGGGCAGCACATCGGCGTGGCGGCGCCCTCGCACGTGACGCTCACCGACGTGGTCAAGCGCGTCGAGCGCGGCGAGGTCAAGCCCGGCCCGGCGACCCTGGGCGGGTGATTTCCCTTCTCCCGCTGGCGGGAGAAGGTGGCCGCTGCGAAGCGGCGGCCGGATGAGGGGCCAAGGACGAGGTCCCCATCGGCAGACCTCGACCTTGGGCCCTCACCCTCCCATGGCGCTGCGCGCCACGGGCCCCTCCCTCTCCCGCCTGCGGGAGAGGGCTTCAATCACGTTCCGCCTTGCACGACGACGTCGAGCAGGATCGGGCCTGACGCGTCGGCGAGGGCGGCCTTCAGCGCGGCGTCGAACTGCGCGGCAGTCTCGACGCGGTGCGCGGTCACGCCATAGGCGCGGGCCAGGCCGGCGACGTCGATCGGCGGGTCGCGGAAATCCATGCCGATGGGCGTGTCGTTGCCGTGGAAGGCCTTCAGCCGCTGCTTGAGGATGCGGTAGCCGCCGTTGTTGGCGATCACGAAGATCACCGGCAGCTTGTAGTGCGCCGCGCTCCACAGCGCCTGCACGCAGTACATCATGCTGCCATCGCCGATCACGGCCGCGACGCGGCGCTGCTTCTGCGCCATCTGCACGCCGACCGCGGCCGCGATGCCCCAGCCGATGCCGCCGCTGACATTGCCGAAATAGCTGTAGCGGTCGCGGAACGGCCAGAAGGCGATGAGGCTGCGCGCCGAGGTGAGGCCCTCGTCGACGATGATGGCGTCGTCGGGCAGGCCGTCGCTGAGCCGCAGCATCAGCCAGTCGGGGTCGATGGGCTGCGATCCGCCGCGCGCCCGCGCCGCCTCGGCCTTCTTGGCGCGCTGCGCCGACCAGTTGCGGTCGGCCAGCTCGGCCAGCGTCGCCTTGGCGGCGGTGGCGCGGGCCTGGCCGCCCAGGCGCTCGAGCAGCGGGTTCAGCGCCGCCAGGGTCTCCTTCACGTCGGCGCGCAGGGCGATCTCGGCCGGGAAGTTCTTGCCCATCTCCCAGTCGCGCTGGCCGATCTGGATGACGCGCGTATGCGGCGGCAGCGGCTCGACCTCGCTGTAGACCGACATCTGCAGCAGCTCGGCGCCGACGCTGATCAGCAGGTCGTAGGGCTCCAGCACGCGCCGCACCTGCGCCTGGTCGCGGCTGAGGGCGCCCAGGAAGGCAGGATGCGCCGACAGGAAGTGCGCGCCGGTCTGCACCGACTGCTGGTAGACCGGGGCGCCCAGGATTTCGGCCAGCCGCGCCGCCTCGGCCAGCGCATCGGACGTCACGATCTCGGTGCCGGCCATGATCAGCGGGCGCCTGGCCGCCAGCATGCGCCTGGCGCAGGCTTCGAGCGCGGCGTCGGACGGGCGCGTGCGGGTGTCGACGCGGGTCGGCGCGCCGAGGTCGAGCGCCGCCTCGTTGTTGAGGATGTCGCCGGGCAGCGAGATGAACACCGGGCCGGTGGGCGGCGTCAGCGCCACCTTGGCGGCACGGCGCAGGATGCGCGGCAGGTCCTCGATGCGGTTGACCTCGGTGGCCCATTTCACGACCGGCTGCGCGATCGGCACCAGCGGCGCGTAGAGCAGCGGCTCGGTGAGCCCGTGGCCCTGCTCCTGCTGGCCGGCGGTCACGATCATCGGCGTGCCCGACATCTGCGCCGTGTAGATCGAGCCGATGGCGTTGCCCAGGCCGGGCGCGACATGGACGTTGCACGACACCAGCTGGCCGGAGGCGCGCGCGAAGCCGTCGGCCATGGCGATCACCACCGCCTCCTGCAGGCCCAGCACGTAGCCGATGTCGCGCTGCTCGGTGAGCGCATGCATGATCGGCAGCTCGGTCGTGCCGGGGTTGCCGAACATGCGCGTGACACCCTCGTCCTTCATCAGGGACAGGAAGGCGCTGCGGCCGGTGATGGTGTTGGAAGTCCTCGCGTCAGGCACTGGTGTTCCTCCGTTCTAGACCCTCTCCGCCCGCTGCGCGGGCGGAGAGGAGATCCATCAATATCCCTCGCCCAGCAGCGGGAAGGCGCTGTGGACGTGCGGCGGCGCGACCGGGGCGGCGGCGTGCAGGTAGGATTTGTCGATTTCGGCCAGGCGCGTGACGCCGAGCAGGCCCAGGCAGCTGCGGATCTCGTCCTCCAGCAGTTCCAGCACGCGCACGATGCCTGCTTCGCCGGCGGCGGCCAGGCCGTAGCAGAACAGGCGGCCGATGCCGACGGCGTCGGCGCCCAGCGCGATCGCCTTCACCACGTCGGTGCCGCGGCTGAAGCCGCCGTCGACCACGACGCGAGCGCGGCCCTTCACCGCCGCCAGCACCTCGGGCAGCACCTCCATGATGCCGCGGCCATGGTCGAGCTGGCGGCCGCCATGATTGGACACATAGATCACGTCGACGCCGTGCTGGCAGGCGATCTCGGCGTCTTCTGCGGTGGCGATGCCCTTGAGCATCAGCGGGATGCGGTGCGTCTTCTTGAAGTGCTCGATGTTCTTCCAGCTGAGCGCCGCCTGGTGGTTGGTGCCGCTGAGGTTCTGCCGCCACGGCTTCACGAAGCGGCGCGCGATGTCGCGCTCGCGGCGGCTGTAGACGGCGGTGTCGACGGTGATGCAGAAGGCGTCGTAGCCGGAATCCACCGCGCGCTTCACGCGCTCGTCGATCCAGGCGTCGTCGCCGCGCACGTAGAGCTGGAAGATCTTGAAGCCGCCGGCCGCCTTGCCCACCGACTCGATCTCCAAGGTCGTCACCGAGCTCAGCAGCATGGGTACGCCGAAGCGCTCGGCGCCGCGGGCCACGGTGGCGCCGGCGCCGGGGTCGAAGGATTCGAGCGAGCCGATGGGCGCCAGCATCACCGGCAGGCGCAGCGTCTTGCCCAGGAAGGTGGTCGCGGCGTCGAAGGTCGAGACGTCGCGCAGCACCCGGGGGCGGAAGGCAAGCGAGTCCAGGCTCTGGCGGTTGCGCTTCATCGTGGTCTCGGTCTCGGCGGCGCCGACCAGGTAGTCCCAGATGCGCGGCGGCAGCCTGCCGCGCGCCGCCTTGACGAACTCGTGCAGGTTCTGGAACTCCTCATCGAGGCCACTACTCATCGTGATCTTCCCTTCCTGACCGGCGACCGGCGGACCTTACCATGATGGCGGGCGCGCGGAATCCTGATATGGAAGGGCGTTCAGCGACCATCGACGAGCGGCAGGCATGACAGCGACGACCCCGGGCCCCACCTCGCGCATCTATTTCTCGCAGCGCCTGCGGCTGCACTATGTCGACTGGGGCAACCCCGAGGCGCCGCCGCTGCTGCTGGTGCATGGCGGCCGCGACCATTGCCGCAACTGGGACTGGGTGGCGGCCGACCTGCGTCGCGACTGGCATGTCATCGCCCCCGACCTGCGCGGCCATGGCGACAGCCAGTGGTCGCCGGACGGCAACTACTCGATGGCCGGCTACATCTACGATCTGGCCCAGCTCATCCACCAGCAGGGGCTGGCGCCGGTCACCATCGTGGCCCATTCGCTGGGCGGAAACATTTCGCTGCGCTATGCCGGCATCTATCCCGAGCAGGTGCGCAAGCTGGTCGCCATCGAGGGGCTGGGCCCGTCGCCCAAGATGCAGGCCGAGCGCGCAAAGAAGACGATCGACAGCCGCATGCGCCAATGGATCGACGAGCAGCGCGGGCTGTCGGGCCGCCTGCCGCGGCGCTACGCCTCGATCGAGGATGCCTTCAAGCGCATGCAGGAGGAGAACAAGCACCTGTCGCCCGAGCAGGCGCGCCACCTCACCCAGCACGGCGTGAACCAGAACGAGGACGGCACCTACAGCTGGAAGTTCGACAATTATGTGCGCGCCTGGGCGCCCTACGACATGACCAACGAGGATGTCGAGCAGCTGTGGTCGCGCATCTCGTGCCCGACCCTGCTGATCTACGGCAAGGAGAGCTGGGCGTCGAACCCGCTCGATGACGGCCGCATCCGGCACTTCGCCAAGGCCGGCGCCAAGGTCGTGTCGTTCGAGGGCGCCGGCCATTGGGTGCACCACGACCGGCTCGACGGCTTCCTCGCGGAGCTGCGCGGGTTCATCTGAGGGATCGCAGGCGCCGCGATGCACCCGCGCCGCGCCCGCGACGGCGTCGTACACCTGTCATCCCGAGCGCAGCGAGGGATCTCCTGCGGCAGGGCGCACGGTGCGCCATTCGCGGGAGATCCCTCGCTGCGCTCGGGATGACAGTCATGCCTTGCCGTTCGCCGGTAGCCGGTACTAAGCCGCCTCGACGGCCTTCCAGTTCGCCGCCCGCGGGGTGCTCGGCGCCGGCAGCGCGGCCGGCCGTCGGCGGCTCACGAGATGGGCCTCGATGATGCCCGCCAGGTGCTCGCGGGCCCAGCGCATGGTCAGGGTGTGGTCGGCGCCGTCGATCATCTCGACTGCGACCCTGTCGAGGCCGGCGATACGATTGCCGTCGCGGTGCAGGTTGTGCACCTCGAGCTCGACCAGGCCGGGGTCGCCCTCGCAGTAGACGAGCAGCGTGTCGGTGCCCAGCTGCGAGAGCAGCCGGAACGAGCGCGCCACCTCGCCTTCGACGCCGAACAGCGTGTGCGTCGTGCGGCCGAAGCGGGCGCGCACCAGGTCGGTCATGCGCCGCGCCATGCCCCAGACGATGCTCCATTCCCGCCGGCGGCCCTTGAGCAGGCGCAGCAGGATGTCGGGCCGGCGCAGGGCACCGGTGACCTCGTTGCCCAGGTCGCGGACCTGCGTGCGGGCGGTGCGCGTCGCGACGGTGAGCGATTCGCCCTCGCGCCAGATGAAGCGCTGCAGGTTGATCATCACCTGGCTGATGACGCGGGTGTCCTGCACGGCCGTGTAGAACGACACGTACGCCCCCGAGCACAGCCCGATCAGCACGCATTCGCGGTGGCCCTGCGCCTCGAGGCAATCCATCGCGGCGCGCACGTCGCCGCAGGCGGCCTTGTCGTACAGCTTGTTCTCGGGCCGGCCTTGCCAGGCCGGGCTGTCGCCCAGGCCGGCGATGTCGATGCGCATCGAGGTGATGCCGTGCGCCGCCAGCCGCCGGCTCAGGGTCACGGCCATGCGGTTGGCGCCGATATGGCGGTGGTGGCCGGTGTTGATGAAGATCACCGCCGGCGCCGCCCGGTCGGCGACCTCCGGCCGCGGCTCGCAGCAGATGCCGAACAGGCGTGCCTCATCCCCGAAGAAGGTCGGCGTCTCGGCCCCCTCCAGCAGCTCCAGGCGCACGATCGGCCGCGGCTCGTGCGCCACCGCGGCCGCCGGCGCGCCGCAGCGCAGCCATGCCGTGAGGGTGGCGAAGGCCGCTTCGGGCGTGCGCTGGCCGTAATGCACCTCGCAGATGAACTCCTCGAAGCCGTCGAACGGCCCGGCCTCGACCTCGGCGCCCTGCTCGCGCAGATGCTGCGCCAGGCGCTTCTCGAACGGCCCGTCCGCCGGCGTCAGCAGCAGCACCCGCTGCGCCGGCCGGCCGTCGAGCTGGCGCAGGTCGACCCGCTTGAGGGCCTCGACCGTCTCGGCCGTCAGCACGAACCCGCCGGCCTCGATATCGTCCGGCGATTGGGGGGCCGGCGCGTTCTCGGGCATGGGCGAGAAGGCCGCCAGCGCCTTCATCTCGCGGGTGTAGCCGCGGCCCGAGATCGTCGGCGCCAGCAGCGCCAGCATGTCGATGTCGCCCAGCTCCTTGGCGGCCAGGGTCGCGATCGCACCGCCCAGGCGCAGGCCGACCAGCGCCACCTCGCTCACGCCGACCTGCTCGCGCATCCAGCGCACGGCGGCGTGCACGCTGTCGATCCAGGCGCGCAGCCGCTGCGGCTCCTCGTCGTGGCCGGCGGAGTCGCCCGTGCCGCGATAGTCGAAGCGCAGCGTCGGCATGCCGGCCGCCGCCAGCCGTTCGGCCAAAGCGCCCCACTGGCGGTGCACGCACAGCTCCTCGTAGCCATGCGCGGCGCACAGCACCACCCCGCGGTTCCCCGCCGCGGGGTGCAGCCAGCCGAAGCAGCCGCCAAACACGATCGGCGTCATGACGATCTCCTGATCCGCACGGGAGACAGGCCGTTCAAGGCTTGGACGTCGCCGTCGGGAACGGCACCCGACGACGCCTGGCGCGCGACCAGCCGCACCACCCGCTCGATCCCCGGAGCGAGGTGGAACCACTCGTCGTCGGCGCGAAACTGCTCATCCTCGACATGCACGGACTGGGCGCAGCGCTGGGCGCGCAGCCGCAGGTCCCAGCCGCCGTCGCCGCGCGCCTCGAGCGTGGCCGACAGACCAAGCTCGAAGCGGGCGCTGCCGCGACCCTGCGGGAAGTGGAAGGCCTCGGCGAGGCGCACGCCGTGGTCATCGACCAGCGCCGCCACCGTCACGTCGTGCGACGGCGGCCCGAAGCGATAGGCATAGGTGATGTCGAGGAAGCTGTCGGCCAGCGCCGCGGCGGCGATCTCCTGCGCCGACCGCGGCGCCAGGTCGAGCCGGCGTTCGGCCTTCAGCACCGGCACCGCGCCGTCGCGCAGGCAGACGATCGACAGCGTCGCCGACAGCGTGGCCGCGGTCTCGTTCAGCACGTGCACGGCAAGCCCGTTGACGCCCTCGTCGATGAGGCTCACCTGGACCGGCCGGAAGGCGCGCCGCAGGGCATGCCAGGCTGCCTTGGGCACCCCCAGGGCGTCGATCACGCCCCAGCCGGCGCCCGGCCACAGATCCTGCAGCATCCACACCAGGCCGCCGGCGCAGCTCGACCGGCCGCGGCGCCACTCGGCGAAGACCGTTTCCATCACCTCGCCGGTGACGGCCCGCGACAGGCGCAGATAGCGGTCGGGGTCGCCGTAGCGCAGCGCCAGCGGATCGACGCCGTAGAGCAGGCGCAGATAGTGGTCGCGCACGTCCTCGAAGTCCCACGGCGCGCCGGCATCGCGCGGCACGCGCGCCTTCCATTTAGGATGGGTGGGCGGCGCCTCGCCGGCGTCCAGCACATGCGCCACCGTGGCCGCTTCCGGCACGTTGGCGAACGCCAGGCATTCGGAGGTGAAGCGCACCTCGGCCCGGCGCGCATCCTCGAGCGGCCGCAGGTAGGCGCCGACGCCGTAGTAGTGCGACACGCCGCTGTTGGCCGTGAAAGGCAGCGGCCCGCCGGTCGGCGAGTTCGCGACATAGGGCACGTCGGGACGCGCCGCGTGCGCCGCTGCCGGCAGGATCTCGTCGAACAGCTTGCCGCTCCAGGCGGAGCGCGGCAGGCCCAGCATGGCGGCCTGCTGCGCCACCTCGCTGCCGCCGCACAGCACGGCCAGGGACGGGCTGGCCTGCGTGCGGTCCAGCAGCTGGTCGGCCTCGCGCGCGACGCTGTCGGCAAACGCCCGATCGTTGGCCGGATAGTCGAGGTTGGCGAACATGAAATCCTGCCACACGAGCAGGCCCAGCTCGTCGCACAAGCCGAAGAAGTCGTCGCTTTCGTAGACCATGGTGCCGCCGACCCGCACCATGTTCATGCCGGCATCGCGCATGCGCTGCAGCCACGGCCGGTAGGCCTCGCGCGTGCCGGGCAGCGACACGAGGTCGGCGCTGCTCCAGCAGGCGCCGCGGCAGAAGACGCGCACGCCGTTGACCACCAGCGCGAAGCCCTGGCCGTCCGGACCGTGGTCGACCGCGATGGTGCGGAAGCCGACCTGGCCCAGGTCGATCGCGACATCGCCCACCGATGCGCGCACGGCGTGCCTGGCCGGCGTGCCATGGGTATGCGGCCACCAGAGCGCGACATCGTCCAGGCGCGCCTCGGCGTGCAGGGTGTTCGCGTCGCGCCAGGCCAGCGGCACGCGCACGTCGCCGACCGTGACGAACGATGCCGGCTGGCGTGCCGCGCCCGGCCCGTCGACGCTCAGCGTCACGCCCAGGACGCCGGTGGTGCCGTCCACCCCGGTGCGCAGGTCGGCGCGCGCGACACGCAGGGGGCCATCGGCAGCCACCAGCTCGACCGGCCGCCAGGGGCCGACGGCATGCACCGGTGGACACCAGCCGGCCATGTGGCCCAGCAGGGTGGTGCGGGCGAAGCGCAGGGTGCCGGGCTCGATCAGGCGGGGACGCCAGCGGGCACGGCCCTTCTTCTTCGCCAGCGCCGGGTGCAGGGCCCGGAAGGACAGGCACAGCTCGTTGTCGCCGCGCAGCCGGGCCGCGACGTCATGGGCATGGAACATGTTGTCGGAGCACAGGAGCTGCTCGCCGTTGAGCCAGACCTCGGCCAGGGTCGCCAGTCCATGCAGTCGCAGCGTGTGCGCGCCTTCGGCGCTGAAGCGGGTGCGATACCAGAAATCGCGGTCATGCAGAGGCTGTGGCGCGGCAAACGTCCACTGGCCGGCGTTGCGCAGGGCCTGCGCCGCGGTGCCCGGCACCGGAGCAGGGATCCAGGCACCAGCCTGCGGCAGGTCTGCCGGCGCCGACACCGCGCCAGGCGCGGTCGCGGTCAGCTCCCAGCCGCTGTCGAGCGCAGCGACCCGCTGCCCCGTGACGGAAAGAATCCGCGCCATGGCGCGGCCTCAGCATGCTCCGGTGTCGGCAGTGCCCCGGACCGCCGCTACCGTCAACTGAACAGGCTTTCCACGCACCTTACCTCACCTTCCCGGACGGAATCCTGAGTTTCGATGGTCGGGACAAGCATATCGACCTCACACCGCGGCACCGACAGGCACTCAGCGGTTGGACAGTGACCGACTGTGCTTGAAATCCCTCATGCGCGGCCAAGGCGGACAGGCCCCTCCGCGCTCGAAACGGACAGCTATTCCTTCCCGGTTGACCCCGTTAGACACGTGCCGCATTCGGGGCACAGGCCTTGTTCACGTTCAGCGGATACAGAAGGCACCATCCCCATAGAGCCTCCTTACCCGTTGTTTCTGAACGCAAATCATTTCCTACGTTAAGCGTGAAAAAGAGTCAAAATTTGGCCGTTCACTACATATTGAGAATTTTATATGCGCAGGCATAGTGATCTGATCGGCCCTAGGGCACTGATTTTCCGAATGAATGCTCGCAATCGGGCAACTCCAAGATCCGACGGCCGTCAGGCTAGCCCTAGAGCGATCAATCGCTCCATGCATACGGCAGCACCGCCTTCGCGGTTTAAGAAGGCCGCGTAAAACGGCTTGGAAAAAAAGGAAGTAGCGCCGCCGGCCCGACCAGACTGGAGTCTGCGCTCAGCAGCAGCCGCTGGCAGGCTCGGGCGTCGGTTCTGCGTCAGTATGACGCAGTCATGGATGCCTGCTCAGTCGCGAATCGTTTCCTCGATCGCCTTGGCCAGCAGCTTGCCCATGCAGCGCTGGCCGAAATCGTTGAGGTGCAGGCCGTCGGAGATCATGAACTGGGCGTAGGGCATGTGCTCGCCGGTCACCCAGTCGCGCATGATCTGGAAGCGCTTGAAGACGCCGACGCCCTGGTCGCGCGCGATCGTTTCCATGGCGCCGATGTAGTCGTCCTCGTTCGACAGCGCGATCACCGCCGGGACGTATTGCGGCGTCATCAGCACCACGTCGGCGCCGGCCTTCTTGACGCGCTCCACGCCGGCGGAGAGCTTGAGCTTGAAGACATCCAGCGGCATGCCCTTCAGCGCGGCATTGGTGCCGGCCTGCCAGATCACGAGATCGGGGTCGCGCGCGATGACGTCCCGATCCAGGCGCTCGAGCATCTCGGTGACGTCCTGTCCGCCGATGCCCTTGTTGAAGATCGCGAACTTCAGGCGCACGTCGACGAACTGGCGTGCCAGCGAGATCTCCATTTGCCGCGGATAGGTGTTGACCTCCGCCGTCGCGCCATGGCCCTGGGTCGACGAGGAGCCCAGCGCCACGATCACCACCTTCTTGCGCTCCCGGATCGCTAGCTTCACCCGAGGCAGGGTGGTGCCGAGCACCAGGTTCTCGCGGGCGGCGGGGCATTTCTCCGGGCCGGCCAGGGCAGGACCCGGCGCCGCCAGCGCCAGAAGCAGGGCGGCAAGCCCCAGCGTCAGGGCCAAGGTCAGGACACCGCGGCGGCGGCCGGCGGCAGCCGGGAGATCCATCACATCGCTCTGGGCCGGCTCGGCAGGGCGGAGATTGGGCACATCGGTCTCTGGCGCAACGGTCTCTGGTGCAGCGCCTTCGGACGCCGGAGCGGATGAAGGGCGGCGGATTGTGTCGGAACGCTTGACGCTACTCTTGGCGCTGCTCTTGTCACTGCTCTTGTACCAATGTGCAAAATACGCTGCTCCCACCATGATGGCGAGTCCGGCGATGCTGACGGCCATGTCGAGCGCCTTGGGCCAGGATACAACGTCCGCATAGGTGGCCACGACCACGTAGCCGACGAAGGACAGGAACGTCCCGAGGCAGAAGATGGCCAGGGAGAATTCGCCGCAGCGCCGCAGCGGCAATGCGTACCAGCGCTGCAGGAAGGGTGAATCGGCCGGAGTCAGGCGCGCCACGAGATAGGCCACCGCCAGGAAATGGATCAGCCGCAGCGGATCGACGCTGGTCTTGTCGATCGGATAGATCAGGCGCCCGATCGCGTCGGGCAGCAGGGCCTCCAGCGGCGGATAGTACCAGCCCAGGGTCACGAAGGCGGCCGCCGCGAGATAGGCGATGGCCAGCCCGTCGAGCAGGTGCCGCGCCGGGTGCAGCCGCTCGATGATATGGCCCGTGCTGGCGAGGGTGGCGCCAGCATAGAACACGAGCTGCCACGCGAAGGGATTGAAGAACCAGGTGTTGCCCTCGGGATGGCCCGGCAGGTTCCAGTCCATCACCCGGGCCAGGACATAGACCGCGAGCGACGCCGACAGCGCCGCCCAGGGCCGCCGCACGACCAGCGGCAGCATCAGCGGGAAGCTCGACAGCAGCACGATGTAGAGAGGCAGGACATCGAGGTTGAGGGGCCGGAACTTCAGCAGCGCCGCCTGCACCAGGGTCTCGTAAGGCGTCTGCCCCAGCCCGGTGAGGTTCATGTGCTCCAGGAACGTGTCACCCTTGCTGTGCGAGACCGCCGTCCAGGCGACGGACGCCGTCAGCACCACGAACAGCATCATGTGCGCGACATAGAGCTGCCAGACGCGGCCAAGGATCCGGGCGGCGGCGCGCACCCAGCCGCCCTGGCGCATGATCCCGGAATAGGCGATCACCGCGGTGTAGCCGGAGATGAAGACGAAGATCTCGGTGGCGTCGCTGAAGCCGTAGTTGCGGACGGTCAGCCAGCTCACGATGTTGTCGGGGATGTGGTCGAGGAAGATGAACCACAGCGCCAGCCCGCGGAAGAAATCCAGCCGCAGGTCGCGCGTGTGGCGCACGCCGCCCGCCGTCGCCGCGTCGACCCGCGTCAGCCCCGCGAGGAATTCACGGATCCACGTCAACCCGCCCTCATACGTATCGAGCCTCGATCGTCGCAGCATACGTCACGCTCGCCTGACGCGGCTACACGATGTGGCGACCTTCACCGCTCCTGCACAAGCGGTCGCGATCGCCGGCAGCCAGCCCATCGATCTGCCTGTTCACCGATGTGGTGATGCCGGGCGGCATCGGTGTTCCGGTTGGCCGCGCGGGCGACGGATGCTGCGCGGAAAATGCAGGCCAGCACCGCCGCGACCGGTGGGCGCAGTCGTTGTGCGCGCGTACCGTGAGGGCTACGCTTCGGCGCAAATGTAGCGTGCGCGATGCCTCTCCTGACCCCTGCCATCGGCAAATTGGAGGCGAGCATGAGCCCTCGTCGCAGTGCCATCGAAATCCGCGCCGGCCTTGATCATCCCATCATCGATGCCGACGGCCACTGGGTCGAATACACCCCGGTCTTCGCCGAGAGAATGCGCCAGGTTGGCGGCGACAAGGCGGCGGACGGCTTCCTGGCGACGCAGCGGCGGATTTCCGATGCGCTCAGCGTCTCCATCGTCGAGCGAAAGCGGCGCGGCGTGGCAATGGAGGGATATTGGACCCGCCAGTCCACCAACACGCGTGATCGTGCCACGGCGATGATGCCGCGCATGCTGCACGAGCGGCTCGACGAGATCGGCATCGATTTCGGCGTCATCTATCCGACCGCCGGCCTTGGCATCCCGCGCATCGCCGACGATGAGACCAGGCGCGCCGTGGTCCGGGCCTTCAACATCGTCACCGCCGAGTATTTCGAGAAGCTCGGCGACCGGCTGACCGCGGCGGCGATCATCCCGATGCATACGCCCGACGAGGCCATCGACGAGATCGACTACGCGACGAATCAGCTCGGCGCCAAGGTCGGCATGTTCGGCGGCGCCTTTGCCCGCCAGCTCCCGGCAGCCCAGGGCATCGATCCGGCGCTCGCGCGCTTCACCGTGACCTATGAGATGCTGGGTCTCGACAGCGATCACGACTATGATGCCGTTTGGCAGAAATGCCGCGAGCACGGCATTGCGCCGACCTTTCACGCGGGCGGCCGCGGCTTCGGCCTGCGCAACTCGCCCAGCAACTTCACGTTCAATCATATCGGCCATTTTGCCTCCGCGGGGCATGCGCTGGCCAAGGCGCTGTTCCTCGGCGGCGTCACGCGGCGCTTCCCCGATCTGCGCTTTGCGTTTCTCGAAGGCGGCGTCGGCTGGGGCTGCCAGCTCTTCGCCGATCTGATCGAGCATTGGGAGCGGCGTGGCCGCGAAGGCCTCGCCTATATGGATCCCGCGAAGCTCGATCGCGTTCTGCTCAAGAGCCTCGTCGATCAGCACGGCTACGAAGACATGGCCGCCGAGCTGGCGCGGCGCGATGGCTGGCCCAGCCGCGAGGAAGACGAGCTCACCGGCGGCGTTCCCGTGCTGGACGACTACGCCGCTTGCGGCATCACCCGCAAGGAAGACTGGATCGAGCTCTATGCCAGGCCGTACTACTTCGGTTGCGAGGCCGACGACAGGATGAACGCGAATGCGTTTGGACCGGCCAATCCGTTCGGCGCCCGTCTCAACGCGATCTTCAGTTCGGATATCGGGCATTTCGACGTGCCGGATATGCTCAATCCTGTGCCGCAAGCCTATGAGATGGTCGAAGACGGGCTCTTCAGCCGGGACGATTTCCGCGACTTCACGTTCGCCAATGCCGTGCGATTGTGGGGCACGCAGAACCCGCGCTTCTTCGAGGGCACGGTCGTGGCCGCCGCGGCGGCAGCGGTGCTCAGCGTCGCCCCGGCCCGCGCCGCGGCGGAGTAGCTTGGCTTTGGACCGCGCGCGTCCACGCGCGCACGCGCGCGCAGCGAAGCGGAGAGCGAAAGGTTGTCGACGCTAAAGCGTCGATGCGCGCGTGGACGCGCGCGGTCCGAAAATCTTGTCACCCCTGCACGATCAGAACGACGGCCACCGTTGCGACCAGCAGGCCGGCAAGCTGCGCCGGCCGCAGGCGCTCGTGCAGCAGCACCCGGGCCAGCACCACGGTGCTGGCCGGGTAGAGCGACGTCAGCGTCGCCACGACCGCCAGCGGCGCCGCCCGGCTCGACAGCAGGTAGAGCGCGTTGGCGGCGCTGTCGAGCAGGCCCGACAGCATCGCCCAGGCCCACAGTGTGGTGGCCGGCAGCGTCGCACGCCCGATGTGCGCGAGCATACCCAGCGCCACGATCGCGAAGAGGGCTGTCGACGAAGCTCGCGCCGCCACCAGTGGCCACAGGCCTGAATCGCTGTGGGTCTGCTTCATCGTGACGTAGAAGACGCCGATCCCCAGCCCCGCCGCCAGCGCCAGGCCGAGCGCGCGCCGCGCCGAGCCGGAAGCGACGCCGGCGCGGTCCGCCTCGCGGCTGATCAGCGCCACGGCGATCGCAGCCAATGCGATCCCGAGCGTCGGCATCCAGCCGGGCCAGTCGCCACCGGCATAGGCGAACAGCACCGGCAGCGACAGCGCCGACAGGGCCGTGACCGGCGCCGCCACGCTCATGCGGCCGGTGGCCAGCGCCTGGTAGAGCAGCGTGATGCCCACCATCGTCGAGACGCCGCTGGCGGCGCCCCACAGCATGTCGGCGGTGCGCATGCCGGGCGCCGGCAGCAGCAGCGCCAGCAGCAGCAACGCGGCCAGGCCGGCGACCTGGCCGATCCCGACCACGAAAAGAACGGAGATGCGCCGCGCCGCCAAGCCGCCGACGAAGTCGCCGGCACCGTAAACGGCGGCGGCGAGCAACGCGAGCAGCACGCCGAGCATGAGGCACCGTACAGACCCTGCCGGTTGCGCGCTACCGCGCGCGCTCGCGACCGCGCCTGGCGCCGGCGATCACGTATGTGATGAATCCGGGGCGCTGCTCGTAGCGCCGTGCGCGATGCACTATCGTCGAGTCGATGGCGACTTGGCCAGTGACACGGGAGACATTCATGTCCGCGCATCCGGCTCGAACATCTGAGCATCTTGCGACTCTGTGTGCTGCCGACGGGGAGTTCCGTCTCGCCGCCCGCTTCTGGAACGGCGGCATGCGGCTGCGCATGGGCGGGACGCTGCTCGGCATGACGCTTGCCAACGGCATGCCGCGCGCTGCCGATCCCGACCAGGACGCGGCAGGCGTGATCGGCCTCGCCGCGCCGCAGCAGACGTGGGACGCGCTGCTGGCGGCTACACCGCCGCGCTTCGGCAATGACATCGCACCCCTGGTCATGGCGGGCCAGATGGCGCTAGAGGGCGACCCGGTCGTGTATGCGCAATACTACCCGGCGGTGATGCGCGCCATTGAGCTGCTGCGGCCCCCGGCGCCGTCGCAAGCGATGCCGCCGCCGGCTGCTGCCGGCCGCTTCGACAGTCCGGTCGGGCGTTACATCCACCTGCAGCTCGACGGCATGGACCACCGCGTCTACTTCGAGGAGGCAGGCGCCGGCATCCCGCTCCTGCTGCAGCATACGGCCGGCTGTCACGGCTCGCAGTGGCGCCACCTGTTCGAGCGGCCCGAGGTCACCGATCACTTCCGGCTCATCGCCTACGACCTGCCGTTCCACGGCAAGTCGCTGCCGCCCGTCGGCCCCAAATGGTGGGCAACCGAGTACCGCCTGACAGCCGCGTTTCTGCGCGCCGTGCCGGTCACGCTGGCGTCGGCTCTCAAGCTCGATCGTCCCGTCTTCATGGGGTGCTCGGTCGGCGGCCTTCTGGCGCTGGACCTGGCGCGGCATCACCCCGACGTGTTCCGCGCCGTGATCGCGGTGGAAGGCGCCTTGAAGGTCGACGCCGACGTCGAGGCGCTCAGCGCGCTGTGGCATCCGCAGGTCAGCAACGAGTACAAGGCGCGCATGATGGACTCGCTGATGAGTCCGACGTCGCCCGAGGCCTACCGCAAGGAAACCAGCCACGTCTATGCGGCCGGGTGGCCGCCGGCCTTCCTCGGGGATCTGCACTACTACCTGGTCGACTATGACCTGCGTGCCGAGGCGGCGAGCATCGATACCGGCCGGACCGCCGTGCACATCCTCAACGGCGAATACGACTGGAGCGGCTCGATGGAGCATGGCCAGGCCGCGCATGCGGCGATCGCTGGATCGACATGGACGGGGATGCAAGGCGTCGGACATTTCCCGATGTCGGAGAACCCCGACGCCTTCGTGCGCCATCTGTTGCCCATCCTCGAAGCCATCAAGGCGCGCCCAGTACCGGCTATCGGTGGAAGGTGAGTCGCGACTGTCATCCCGAGCGTAGCGAGGGATCTCCTGCGAGTGGCGCACTGTGCTTCCCACGCGGGAGATCCCTCGCTGCGCTCGGGATGACGGATGTATCAGCGACCTGCGGTTCCCCGCGCTAGCATCAGCTATCGGTAGAACGTGTCTGTGCATCGACCGGCTCGGGTCGGGCGACCTGCGGTTCGGCGAGCGGGAGCGGGCGCGACGGCGGCCGTGATGTCCCGTCGGCGCGTGCCGTGCGCGTCCATGCGCAGCGGATTCCGGCGGTCAGCCCTGCGCGCGGGTTGCTTGACCTCGACGGCGATGGTCAGATCATGGTGGATTGAAGATCCGGGGCTGCCCGGCTGCGCCGCGGGCGACGTGCGGGCGGGGCCTCGTCGCAGATCGCCGACGGCGGGCGCGCCGCGGCGGAGGGATTGAAGGCAAGCCAGGAGGTGCTCATGCGCATCGTCAATCCGACATTCGGCGTGTCCGCAGCGGGCGGCGAGGCCGTCGCCGTCAAGCCGGTCGACTGGCGCACCGATGCGGTCGCCATGTTCTCGAACTCCAAGCCCAATGCGCGCGAGCTGCTGGAAGGCATCCGCGCCCGGCTGGCCGATATCCGCAGCGTCGACAATATCGAGTTCGTGCATAAGAACAGCGCCAGCCAGCCGGCGCCGGCCGAGCTGATCGACGCGGTCGCCGGCAAGTACAAGGGTGCCCTCCTGGCGATAGCCGATTGAGGGTCCTGCTCATCGTGGAGTTTCCACGACTTCGTTGAATTGCAGAAGCGCGGCGTGGCGGCCTACGTGATCGCCACCGAGACATTCCGTCCGCTGGTGCTGGCCCAGGCCAAGGCCCGCAAGATCGAGCCGCGTCTGATCGTGGTGAAGCACCCGATCGGCGGGCTGAACGCACAGGAGCTGGCCGAGCGCATCGCCACCGCGACGGCCGGTCTGACCGAAGCCACAAGCCTGTGAGCGCCTTCGCCGTGACATCGGTGGCACGACACACTGTCGAATGAGCCATGCCTTGGCTCATTCGAAGACGCATCCACAGCGATGAATCCGCGGAACCTTGACATGACCGATACGCCCGAGACCGAGCTGCTCGACATTCCCGACGGCGATGGCGAAGCCTGGAACGAGTATGCGCTGAAGCAGGGCTGGGGCGACGGCATGCCGCTGGCCGTCCCGACCGAGGCTGCGGTCGAGAAGTTCGTCGCGGTCTGCCGCGGCGACAACCAGCCGTTCGCGCCGATATCGCCACGCCAGGTGGTGCCGACGCTCAAGAGCCTGGCCGCCAACGCGGTGATGGCGGGCTGCAAGCCGGAATACCTTCCGGTCGTGCTGGCCGCGCTGCGCGCCGTGCTGACGCCCGACTACAACCTGCACGGCACGCTGGCGACCACCCATCCCTGCGCGCCGATGCTGCTGGTGAGCGGCCCGATCCGCAAGGCGCTGGACATCAACTGCTCCAGCAACTGCTTCGGGCAGGGCTGGCGCGCCAACGCCACGATCGGCCGCGCCCTGCAGCTGATCCTGCTCAATGTCGGCGGCGCGCGGCCGGGCGAGATGGACCGCGCCACGCACGGCTCGCCGGCGAAGTACGCCTATTGCTTCGGCGAGAACGAGGAGGAGAGCCCGTGGACTCCGTACCATGTGCGCCGCGGCTTCGCGACGGGCGACAGCGTGGTGACGGCGATGGCGGGCGAGGCGCCGCACAACATCAACGACCACGGCAGCACGTCGGGCGACGGCATCATGACCACGATCGAGAACACGATCGCGCAGTCGGGCGCCAACACGATCTACGGCAAGGGGCCCTATGTCGTGGTGCTGGGCCCCGAACATGCCGGCACGCTGCATCGCGACGGCTGGACCATCGAGAGCATGCGCGACCGCCTGTTCGAGCAGGCGCGCGTGCACGTCTCGCGCGTGTCGAAGGAGAACCAGCAGAGCTACGCCGAAGCCGGTCACGTGCCGGTGAACGACCACTACAAGATCGCGCCGACCCCCGACGACATCCACATCCTGGTCGCGGGCGGTCCCGGCAAGCATTCGGCCTGGATCCCGTCCTTCGGCGGCACGGCGGTGCCATCGGTGCGGGTCGCCGGCGGTTGAGGAGATCTTCCCGCCACGCCTGACGGAGCCAGCGACGTGACCGACGAACTGCCGCTGTTCGAGGAGTCGGCGCCGTGGGACGCGGCGCAGGCGGCGCTGGAGGAGCAGGGCCTGGGCGATGGCCTGCCGCTGGTGATCCCCACGCGCCGCCGGCTCGAGGCCATGCTGGCCGGTATCGACGAGCCTGAGCGAAGCCTCGGGCAGATGCCGCCGCTATTCGGCGAGCTCACCCCGGCGGCCGTGGCCTACAGCTGCGTGCTGGCCGGCGCGCGGCCGGCCGAGCTGCCGGTGGTGCTGGCCGCTGCCGCGGCGTGCCTCGAGCCGGACTTCAACCTGCTGGGCGTCCTCACCACCACCGGCACGACCGCCGTTGCCGTCCTCGTGCACGGACCGATCGCGCGCCGGCTCGGCATCAATGCCGGCACGAACTGCCTCGGACCGGGCAACCGCGCCAATGCCGCGATCGGCCGTGCCTTGGCGCTGATGCTGCGCAATGTCGGCGGTGCCCGGCCGGAGATCGGCGACATGGCCACGATGGGCCAGCCAGGCAAGTACACGTTCTGCTTTGCCGAGAACGACGATGCGATCGTGCCGGCGCTGCCGGTGCGCCGCGGCTTCGCGGCCGACGGCGACGCGGTGACTGTGCTGGGCGTGTCGGGGACGGCGGAAGTGCTGCCCTCCGGCGACGGCGCCTCACCCGAGGCGATCCTGCAGCCGGTGGCGACGGCAATGCACGCCGCGATCACCGTATCGGGCGCGGCACGCAAGCCGACGCGCGGCGAGCAGGTGCTGCTGCTGCCGCCCGAACTGGCGCGGCTGATCACCCGCCACGGCTGGGACCTGGCGGCGATGCAGCGCTACCTGTTCGCCGCGCACCCGGTGGCGCGTGCGCCTGAGGACATCCATGTGATCGTCACCGGCGGTCCGGGCATCAAGATGACCTACCTGCCGCTATGGGCCGGCGGCACGCGCACGACGACACGCCTCGTGTGATCGCGCGTTTGGCTCGTAGAGTGGCATCCCGAAAGTGTGTGTCATCCCGAGCGCAGCGAGGGATCTCCCGCGAATGGCACACCGTGCGCCTTGCCGCAGGAGATCCCTCGCTGCGCTCGGGATGACAGCCATATGATTGCCCTCGCTGCGCTTGAGATGACAGCCATATGATCGCCATGCCGGCGCGCGGGATGACAATCGTCCGCGCGGCGCCATGGCATGCTCGCCGGAGGCTCATGACGCACAGCGCTCTCACGCTTGAACCGGTGACGCCGGATGACGGTGAGGCGCTGCTGGTGATGGCGCACGCCTTTCACGCCGAGGATGGCCATCGCCTGAGCGATGCCGGCGTCGACGCGGTGCGCGCGGTTTGCCGTGGTGATCCGATGGCCGCCGGGTTCTTCCTGCGCTTCGGCACCGTGCGCGTTGGCTACGCCGTGCTGACATTCGGCTTCAGCATCGAGCACGGCGGCCGTGATGGCTTCATCGACGATCTCTACGTGCTGCCGCAGGCACGCGGCCAGGGGCTGGGTACCGCGGCCATGGCGCTGCTCGAGGCTGTCGCCGCCGTGCACGGCGTGCAGGCTCTGCACCTCGAAGTCGAAGGTGGCAACGCGCGGGCCGAAGCGCTCTATCGCCGACGCGGCTACCGCGCCACGGCGCGCAAGCTGATGAGCAAGCGGCTGGCGCGATAGCGAACGGCGGCTACTGCCCCCTGATCTCGTCTGCGGCGCGGCGCAGGATGGCGGCGATGCGACGCTGTTCATCAGCGGGAGCGTTGCGCTTCTCGCGCAACAGCGCGCGCAGGTCGTGGCGGGCGCTGCGCAGCTCGCTGGTGGTGCCGCGCGGATCCTCCTCGACATCGTCGCCGGCGAAGGCCCGGCGCACCCGCTCCATGCGGCTGCCGATATGCGCCAGCTGGCCGAGCAGGGCATCGACCAGGCCGCGATTGTCGTCAAGATAGGCGCGACCGCCGTCGGTGATGCTGTAGCGCTTGCGCGTGCCGTCGGCTTTGGCCGTGACGTGGCCGACCTCCTCCAGGTAGGTCAGCGCCGGGTACACCATGCCGGGGCTGGGGCTGTAGAAGCCGGCCGAGCGTTCCTCCAGCGCCTTGATGAGCTCGTAGCCGTGCCGCGGCTGGTCGGCCAGCAGGCTCAAGAGCAGCAGCTGCAGGTCGCCCGAGCCCAGCTTGCGGCCCGTACGGAAATTGCGGCCGCCCAGGCCGCCGTCGTCGCCGAAGCCGGCGGCGAACATGCGAAAGCCGCGGCCGTGCCGGTGCCGGCCGACGAAGCCGCGCCACCGTTCGTGGAAATCGCCATAGGCGGGGTCGCAATGACGGTGCATGATCGTGATTCTTTCGTAGAACATAAGTCTTAAGATATATCATTCGATGGGTCTGTCAAGAAGCGCGCGTGCGAAGCGCGCATCGGCGCGGGTCGCGCCGATGCGGGGCTTGGTGGGTTCGAGACTGCCGGGGTTCGCGCTGCGCGTGAATGCGGGCGAGGACGCCCGCGGTCCGAAAGGGGCGGGGACGCCCGCGCTCCGAGCTCAGGTCTTCACGACGCGCAGATGATGATGGTCGCGCCGCGCCAGCGCGCCGTAGACATGCAGGTAGTCCTCGGCCATGCGCCGGGCCGTGAAGCGCCGCTCGAACTGGCGCCTGATGCCGGTGCGCGACAGCGTGGGCAGGCGCTGCACGGCGGCGACGGCGCCGACCTCGTCCTCGACCACGAAGCCGGTGACGCCATCGTCGATGATCTCCGGCACCGAGCCGCGGTTGAATGCGATCACCGGCGCGCCACAGGCCATCGCCTCGATCATCACCAGGCCGAATGGCTCGGGCCAGTCGATCGGCACCAGCAGCGCGATGGCGCCACTGAGGAACTCCGATTTCTGCGCATCGCTGATCTCGCCGATGAAGTCGACATGCGGTTGCGACAACAGCGGCTCGATATCCTTTTTGAAGTACGCGGCGTCGGCCTTGTCGACCTTGGCCGCGATCTTGATGGGCAGGCCGCAAAGTTGCGCGATGCGGATCGCGCGGTCGACGCACTTCTCCGGCGCGATGCGTCCGAGGAAAGCCAGGTATGCCGGCTTGGCTGGCTGCGGGGTGAGCAGTCGATCCGGCAGTCCATGAAGGACGGTCTTGATCCAGCCTGCCTGCGGCAGCGGCCGCCGTTGCGCATCCGAAATCGAGATCACCGGCACCGACGAGAAGGCGCCGAACACCGGCTGCTGTTCCGGCAGGTCGAGGCGGCCATGCAATGTCGTCACGAAAGGCGTGCGCTGGCGAGTGAACAGCGAGAAGGGAAAGTAGTCGAGATGAAAGTGCAGCAGATCGAATTCATGCGCGCGCTGCCGCACTCTTTCGAGCAGCAGCATGTGCAGCGACATGGGGTCACGCACGCTGGGATCGAGCCGCAGAGCGCGCGGCCAGACGGCATCGAGCTCCGCCGTTGTCTCAGAATCGCCACTGGCAAAAAGGGTGACCTCGTGGCCCATCGCCACCAGTTCTTCGGTGAGGAAGGAAACGACACGTTCGGTTCCGCCGTAAAGCTTCGGAGGGATGGCTTCAGTGAGCGGAGCGATCTGAGCAATGCGCATGTCCTCGCACCTTTCGGAAAAAGGTTCAGTGTTGTGACTGACTGTCGCGCTGACTATCGTGATTGATGGGCGCCGAAGCAGCGCCATGTGCGTTAGTACCGGTGATCAACTGCCGGCCCGCGTCACTGTTCCCAAGCATACACAAAACGAGACGCCACCGATCTACGCAGGAGATTGAGGCAAATGCAAGATCGCGGCCTTCACCAAGCCTCGCCCGTCGACAATTTGCTCGACGACGGCGCGGGCGGCCACTCAAGTTATTTGGTGCGCTACGCGCATCGACCGTTGTTGTTCATCCTGCGCTACGTAAGGCATCGCGCGCCGTCTCACTCGATTGTCATTACTTCCGTTCTCGCTGCAGTGGGCTGCGCCATTGCTTCGCAATACGCCATCAAGAACCTGATCGACGTGCTGTCGACGCCCGATCCCGGCGATCTCGTATGGGCGGCGTTCATTATCCTGACGGGGCTGATCGCCGCCGACAATCTGCTGTGGCGTGTCGGCGGCTGGGCGGCCAGTCACGCATTTGTCACGGTGACCGGCGACCTGCGGCGTGATCTCTTCCGGCATCTCACGGGACATGCGCCGGGATATTTCGCCGACCGCCTGCCCGGCATGCTGGCCAGCCGCATCACCGCCACGGCCAATGCCGTCTACACCACCGAGACCATGTTCACCTGGAACGTGATGCCACCGGCTGTCGCGGTGATGGGCGCGATCGCGCTGCTGAGCGCCGTCAATGCGCCGCTGGCGGGCGTTCTCGTGATCATCGCCGCCTTCATCGTGGCCGTGATGTTCAAGCTGGCCGACCGCGGCCAGCCACTGCACCACGCCTTTGCCAGCAAGGCAGCGCTGGTCGACGGCGAGCTCGTCGACGTGATCGGCAATATCGGCGTCGTGCGCGCGTTCGGTGCAACCATGCGCGAGCGGCAGCGTTTCTCCACGACGGTCGACAACGAGATGGACGCGCGGCGACGCAGCCTGCGCTACCTGGAGAAGCTGCGCCTGCTGCACGCCGCGCTGACGGCGACATTGACCGCCGGCGTGCTGGGGTGGGCGCTCAAGCTGTGGCAGCAGGGCACCATCACCACCGGCGACGTGGTGCTGGTCTGCTCACTGGGCTTCACGATCCTCCACGCCTCGCGTGACCTTGCCGTGGCGCTGGTCGAGGTCACGCAGCATATGGCGCGCCTGGGCGAGGCGCTATCCACGCTGCTGCTGCCGCATGAGATGCGCGAGCATCCGCGCGCCACGCCGCTGGCGGTCCGCGGCGGGCGCGTCGAGTTCGACGGCATCGACTTCGCCTATCCCGGCAGCCGTCCCGTGCTGCGCGATTTCTGCCTGCGCGTGGCGCCAGGCCAGCGCATCGGGCTGGTCGGACGCTCGGGCTCGGGCAAGTCGACGGTGCTGGCGCTGCTGCAGCGCTTCTACGATGTGCAGGGCGGCTGCGTGCGCATCGACGGCCAGGACGTGGCGCAGCTGGCGCAGCAGAGCCTGGGCGAGGCGATCGCCGTGGTGCCGCAGGACATCTCGCTGTTCCATCGCTCGATCCTCGAGAACATCCGCTACGGCCGACCCGAGGCCAGCGAGGTTGAGGTGATGGCTGCCGCCGAGGCGGCAGGCTGCCGCGGCTTCATCGGCGCGATGCCGCAAGGCTTCGCGACCGTTGCCGGCGATCGCGGCATCAAGCTGTCCGGTGGCCAGCGGCAGCGCATCGCGATCGCGCGCGCCTTCCTCAAGGACTCGCCGATCCTGCTGCTCGACGAGGCGACCTCGGCGCTGGACAGCGAATCGGAGCAGGCGATCCACGATGCGTTGGCGCGCCTGATGCGCAACCGCACGGTGATCGCCATCGCGCACCGCCTGTCGACCTTGCGCGACTTCGATCGCATCGTGGTGATGGATGCCGGGCGGATCGTGCAGGACGGTTCGCCGGCGGAGCTTGCGCGCCGGGCCGGACCGTTCCGCGACCTGCTGATGCGCCAGACCGCGCAGGCCGAGCGCGCCGCTGCATAGCGCCGCAGCGCGCCACTGGAGTGGCGCGCGCCCAGCGGTCTATCCTGTCGGGAGTTGAACTTTCCCGACGGAGTCTTTCATGGCAAGGCAACCGCTGATCCTCGTGCCCGGTCTGTTGTGCGATGAGGATCTGTGGCGCGATCAGCTTCCGACGCTGGCACCCGTCGCCGACGCCGTTGTCACGATGGAGCAGACGCGGCATCCGACGATAGGCGCGATCGCCGCCGCGATCCTCGCCACGGCGCCACCGCGCTTCGCGCTGGCCGGCCTGTCGATGGGCGGCATGATCGCGCTGGAGGTCATGCGCCAGGCGCCGGCGCGCGTGACGCGGCTGGCGCTGCTCGACACCAGCGCGCGCGGCGTCCACGACGAGGAGCTGGCCATACGCGCCGGCCGCATGGCGATGGTGCGCGCCGGCCACGTCGATATCGTGCTGGGCCTGCAGCTGGCGCGCTTCGTGCCGATGACGCGGCTGGGCGACAGTGCGCTGATCGACCGGGCGCTGAAGATGATGCGGCGCGTCGGCGCCGCCACCTATCTGCGGCAGGAGCAGGCGGTCATGACCCGCGCCGACAGCCGACCGTCGCTGGCGGCGATCCACTGTCCGACTTTAGTACTGTGCGGCCGGCTGGACGCCGCGACGCCGCTGATGCTGTCGCAGGAGATCGCCGTCGCCATACCCGGCGCCCGCCTCGACGTGCTCGAGGATTGCGGCCACCTCTCGACGATGGAGAAGCCCGAGGCCGTCAACCGCGCCCTGACGGAGTGGCTTGCGATGTAGAGAACGACGAGGGGGAGCCATGGAAGTGAAGGTGACGACGCCGGATACGATCGCCGGCGACGTGGTGGAACTGCACCCGGGTGATGTTCTTGAGCTGGGGGCCGGCATCTATCGGAAGGCCGTGACCTTCGCGCAGGTCCGCGGCGTGCCGGGCCGGCCTGTCCGGATCCGCGCGCAGCCGGGCGCTGTCTTCGACGCTGGGCTTGCGATGCCCGACCGGTTGCAGGTGGGTCCGACGGACGCGGGCTTTGAGGTCATCGAACGGACCCGTGCCGCGGTGCGTGTGCTGGATCCGGCGACGGAATTTCCCGGCGTGTACAAGCTGTCCGACCAAGGCCAGCTGCGCTTCGTCGGTTGCCAGCATGTGATCGTCGAGGGCCTGCTCTTCCGCAACTGCTCGCCGACGGCGATCGCGTTGCTGGAGTGTCACCATATGGAGTTCCGCGGCATCGGCATCGAAGGCGGCGCTTATGGCTTCCAGGCCCGCGGCACCGGCACCGCGCAGCTCCGTATCGAGGGCTGCACCTGGACCCAGGATACGACGAGGAAGCTGCTCTGGGAGAGCCTTGCCTGGGCGGATGTGCACGGCAACTGGGGCGAGAGTGCCGGCAATGGCTGGCGGTGCTTCGACGGTTCGTTCTTCAATGCCAACGAGATCGCCGGCGGCGTCGAGATCGTCGGCTGCACGATCCAGCATGCCTTCAACGGCGTGCATCTGTTCAACCGCGGCGGCCGCCCGGACTTGTCGGTGGGCGTGCGCGTGCATGATTGCACCTTCAGCCACATCAAGGACAACCCCATCGAGGCGGAGGACGCGGTGTGGAACTGGTGGATCCACGACAACGTCTTCCACAACTGCCACAAATGGCTGTCGCTGGAGCTCAAGAAGGTGGGTTGGGTCTACATCTTCCGCAACTGCGCCTGGGCCGACAGCCGGCCGGGTCCGAAGGGTGATGCCAACGCCAGCGGCGCTGTCTTCAAGTTCTTCAAGAAGGACGACAAGCCCGAGATGTCGGAGGCGCCGATCTATGTCTTCAACAACAGCTGGGCGCTGCGCAGCACCATCGTCCAGGAAGGCTTCGTGCGCGGCCTGCACCACGTCAACAACGCGATCCGCTTCTACGGCCCGTCGGACGGCAAGCCGGCGCCGATCTACTGGCCCTGGACGCCGTTCTTCGGGCGCCGTGATGTCGCCGAGCCCGACACGCCGCTGCCGCCGGCCGACTTCACGCGCTGCTGGGATGTCTTCGACATCCGTTTCGTGGGCGATGTCATCAACCATCCGCACTATCCGCGAGGCCTGCGCGCGATGGGCTATGCGGTCAGGGCAGGCGCCGGCGCGGACCCGATGTTCGTGGCGCCGACAACAGGTGACCTCAGCCTGGATCGGGGCAGTCCGTGCATCGCCAAGGCCAGGAAGCTGCGCCTCAGGATGAGGGCGGGTGCCGACGTCACATTGCCCGCCGGCATCAATGTCGGCTGGGACCAGGGCAGCAAGAAGCCGTTCGATGGCTTGAAGGCCCGGGCGCCAAGCGTCCCGCCGCTGGCGTAGCGTGTCGCCTCGCCACGGCGCCGGTGGCAAGGCACGTGGACGTCGCCGGCGGGCTGCCGACCGTGCAGCGCAGAGGATCAACCCGGAGGCAGGCGCCAGCGCAGGGCGCGGCGCTCCACGGCCGACAGCAGCAGGGCGCTGGCAAACCCGACCAGGCCCAGCAGGATGACACCGGCGAACAGGTCGGGGGCGCGGAAGGCGCGGGCCGAGAGCAGGATCCAGAGGCCCAGCCCCTCGCGGCTGGCCAGCATCTCGCCCACCACGGCCAGGATCAGCGCCACGGTCAGGCCCAGCCGCAGGCCGGCGAAGATGTCGGGCAGGGCGTTGGGCAGCGCGATCTTGCCGATCACCTCCCAGCGCGACAGACCCAGCGCGCGGCTGACCTCGTAGAGCCGCGGCTCGACGGCGGCGAAGCCGTGCACGGTGGCCAGCAGCATCGGCCACAGCGCGCCGAAGCCGATCACCGCCAGCACCATGCCTTCGGACAGGCCGAGGAAGGCGATCGCCACCGGCACGATCGCCGACGCCGGCAGCGGCCGCAGGAACTCCAGCGTGGGACCCAGCCAGGCGCGGGCCGCCGGCGAGATGCCGATCAGCGCGCCCACGCCGATGCCCAGCAGCGACGCCAGCAGCCAGCCCCAGACCATGCGCCCGACCGTGCCCAGCAGCTTGTCGAGCAGCTCGCCGCTGGCGATGCCGCGCTCCAGCGCCGCCCAGGCCTTGTCGGGGCCGGGCAGGAACACCGGCGACACCAGCCGGGCATCGGCCGCCAGCTGCCAGATCGCCACCAGGCACAGGCCGACCAGGATGCTGGCCGCGAACCACAGGATGCGGCTTGCGCTCATGGCCTGGCCTCGACCATCGCGGCAGGCCCGAACAGGCGCGCCTGCGCCCACAGCAGCAGCGCGTTCAGGCCCCAGCCCACCAGGCCGACCCACAGCAGCAGGGCGAACATCAGCGCCGGCCGCAGCGACTGCTGCGCGTCCATCAGTGCGTAGCCCAGCCCCAGGGTGTTGCCGGTGATCTCGACCGTGACGGCCACGATCAGGGCGATGCCGACGGCCAGCCGGAAGGCCACGAACAGCCGCGGCAGCGCCGCGGGCAGCACGATCTTGGCGACGCGCCGGCCCAGCCCGAAGCCGAGCGCGCGGCTGACCTCCAGCAGGCGCGGCTCGATGCCGGCGATGGCTGTCTGCGTCAGGATCAGGATCGGCCAGAACGTGGCGAACGCCACGATCGCGATCTCCATGCGATAGCCGAAGCCGAAGATCAGCAGCACGATCGGGATCAGCGCCACCGACGGGATCGGCCGGAACGCCTCGATCGAGAACTCGGCCAGGCGGCCGGCGGTGCGGAACAGCCCCAGCAGGATGCCGAGCGCCAGCCCCAGGCTGGTGCCGATCGCGAGGCCGGCGCCGGCGGCGGCCAAGGTCTGCACCGTGGCGCGCAGGATGGTGCCGTCGACGAGCGCCACGCCGGCTGCGGCCGCGATCTCGCTGGGCCGCGCCAGGCTGTCGCTCTGCAGTCCGGCCGCGAGCGCCGCGACCTCAGCCGCCGCCAGCACGCCCAGGGGCACGACGAGGCCGCGCCAGCCGCTCATGAGGGCAGCGCCTGATGGTCCGGACGGACCGCGCGCCTCACGGCGCGCTCATACGGTGCGGCAGACGAAGGAGATGCGCGGCAGGAGCCGCGCGGTCCGATCGTGCCGCCGTGCGTCCGTCTGCTCATGCCTCGGCTTCCTTGATGAAGTCGAACAAGGTCCGGCGCAGGCGCAGGAACTCGGGGTGCTCGCGCGTGGCGAGCTGGTCGCGCGGGCGCGGCAGGCGCACCTCGAACATGTCGGCGACGCGGCCGGGGTTGGGCTTGAGCGCCACCACCCGGTCGCCGAGATAGATCGCCTCCTCCAGGTCGTGGGTGACGAAGAACACCGTGGCGCCCGAGCTGGCGGCCAGGCCCAGCACCTCGTCCTGCAGCGCCTGGCGGGTCATGGCATCGAGCGCGCCGAACGGCTCGTCCATCAGCAGCACGGAGGGTTCCTGCGCCAGGCAGCGCGCGATCTGCAGCCGTTGCTGCATGCCGCCCGACAGCTGGCCGGGGAACTTGTCGGCATGCTGCGCCAGGCCGACCTTGGCAAGCAGGGCGGCGATGCGCGCCGGCCGCTGCGCGCGCGGCGTGCCAAGGGCCTCGAGCGCGAGGCTGACATTGCCGCTGGCGGTGCGCCAGGGCAGCAGCGCCTTGCCGTAGTCCTGGAAGACGATGGCGATGTCCTGACGCGGGCCGGCGACCGGCTTGCCGCCATAGAGGACCTGGCCCTCCGTCGGCAGGTAGAGGCCGGCGATCAGGCGCAGCAGGGTGGTCTTGCCGCAGCCCGAGGGGCCCACGACGCAGACGAACTCGCCGCGCCCGATATCGAGCGCGATGGGATCGAGGATGCGCCTGCCGCCCAGCGTGAGCGCGACGCCGCAGAAGCGGATCAGCGGCTCGCATGTCGGCAGGGCGAGGCTGTCCATGTCAGGCTCCGTCGCGGGCGCCGTGCCCCTCACGGCAACAGCAGCTTGGCCGCGTCGGGCCCGGTCTTGAACATGCCCTGGCCCTTCATGACGTCGACCCACCAGTTGAGCTGGTCCGCCGTCAGCGCCGCGTCGGGCCTGGAGATCAGCACGCCCTTCAGTACCTCGGGCGGCAGCTTGATGTACTTGCCCATGTGCTCGCGCGTCTTGTCGGGGTTGGCGGCCACGAACGCCGAGCCTTCGGCGATCGCGGCGCGGAAGGCCGCCACCGTCGCGGCGTTCTTCTGCGCCCAGTCGCGCGTGGCGGCATAGAGGATCTGCGGCTTGCCGTCGGGCAGGTCGGCCATGTAGTGGAAAGCCACCGTGCCGGTGCCGGCCGCGACCATGCGGCTCATGAACGGATCGGCGGTGACGACGGCGTCGACCGTGCCGCCCTTGAGCACGTCGTTCATGGTCGGGAACGAGACCTCGACGAAGGTCACCTTGCGCGGGTCGACGCCCTTCTCGATCAGCCATTGCCGGAACAGCACGTGCAGGAAGGCGCCCAGCCCCGGCGCGCCGACCTTCTTGCCGACGAAGTCCTGCGGCGTCTTGATCTCGACGCCGGTGCGCGCCACCACGCCGCCGCCCCTGGCGTTCTCGCGCGCCGAGACGCTGGCGCCGCTGACCGCGACGAGATCCAGCCCGCCGTCGACCGCCTGCAGGAAGACGGACGGGGTCGGGCCGCCGAACTGGATCGAGTCAGACATCAGCGCGGCCGGGATGTTGGAGTTGATCGCGATCAGGGTCAGCTCGGCATCGAGCCCGCGCTTCTTGAAGAAGCCTTCCTCCCTGGCGACGAACGCCGCCGCGAAGTCGGTGACGGCGGTGTAGCCGATGCCGACCTTCGTCTGGGCCGCGGCGCTAGCGGCGAGCGCCGCCGACAGCAGGGCGGCGGCGAGTCCTGTGAGCAGCCTCGTCATCGATGCGTTCCCCTTTAGCCTTGTTGGTTGGCGGATAGACGATCGCCAGGGTCGAAGCCAGGTGATGGGCCAGCCGAGACGCGGCCCGGGCGCCGTCGCGCGCCAGCGCCAGGTCGGCCAGCGCCTGGTGCTCGTCGTCCAGCGCGCCCGGCCGCTCGAAGCGGGTCATCATCACCCGGCGGTAGCGGTAGGCCTGGTCGTAGAGCGCGCTGTGCAGCGCCAGCAGCCGATGCGAGCCGCAAGCGGCGATCAGCGCCGTGTGGAACGCCTTGTGCACGGCGTCGAAGTCGGCGACGCCCTCGCGGAAGCGCCCGGTGCCGCGGGCGGTGAACTTCCGCATCCGGTGCAGGCCGGCGACGATGCCGGCTTCCCACACATCGTCGCCACGCGCGATCGCCAGCCGCAGGGCCTCGACCTCGATCAGGGTGCGCGTGCGCGTGATGTCCTCGAGGTCGGCGCGGCTGACGGCGGCGACGCGAAAACCGCGCTGGCCGATCGCCTTGACCAGGCCTTGCGCGGCCAGGCGCGACAGGCCTTCGCGCAAGGGCGTGGCGCCGATCCGGAGCCGCGCCGCCAGCTCCTGGATGCGCAGCTTGGAGTCGGGCGGCAGCGCACCTGACAGGATCTCGCGCTGCAGGATGGCGCTCGCCCGCTCCGCGAGCGTCTCCGCAGCGTGCGTCGGATCGGGCGACGGCACCATCGTGGCCATGCCGCGACTGTGTCATGCCGGGGCCGGGGCAGCAACAAGGAATATCGACAAAATCGTTTTTATATATATTTTATCGGAAACCCTGGGGGGAGACCATGAAGCTTGCGACCTATCGCAACGGCGGCGCAGTCCGGCTCGGCGCCGTGCATGACGGCGATGCCCGGATCCTCGACGTGGCGGCGGCAGCGTCGCGCGACGGCATGCCGGACGCAGCCTTCGCCTCGATGCTGGCGCTGATCGATGCCGGGCCGTCGGCGCTCGACGGTGCCCGCGCGCTGCTGGCGCGCCATGCCGATGACGGCGACCTGAACAGCACGCTGGCATCGGTGAAGCTGCTGTCGCCGGTGCCCGAGCCGCGGCAGATCCGCGATTTCTCGGTGTTCCCCGGCCATATCCGCCAGGCGCCGGCGGGCATGCAGCGGCTGCTGGCGCGCCAGCGCGGCGACAATGCGGCCGCGGCCGCGGTGATGCCGGCCGCCGACGTGCCGCCGGTCTATCGCGCGCAGCCGATCTACTACAAGGCCAACCGTTTCTCGGTGATCGGCACCGAGGAGGTCGTGCGCTGGCCGCGCTACAGCCAGGTGATGGATTTCGAGCTCGAGTTCGGCGTGTTCATCGGCCGGGGTGGCGCGGATATCGCCCGGGGCGCAGCGCGGCAGCACATCTTCGGCTTCGCGATCTTCAACGACTTCTCGGCCCGCGACGCGCAGTTCGTCGAGATGCAGGGCATGCTGGGGCCATGCAAGGGCAAGGATTTCGACACCGGCAACGCCATCGGGCCGTGGCTGGTGACGGCCGACGAGATCGCCGATCCGTATGGGCTTGCCATGTCGGTGCGCGTCAACGGCGAGACCTGGGCCAGCGGCACGTCGGCCGACATGCTGCATGGCTTCGAGGACATGATCGCCTTCGTCTCGCGCGACGAGACCCTGCGTGCCGGCGAGTTCTTCGGCTCGGGCACGATGGGCAATGGCTGCGGCCTGGAGCTCGACCGTTTCCTCAAGCATGGCGATATCGTCGAGCTCGAGGTCGAGCGCATCGGCGTGCTGCGCAACACCGTCGTGCGGCAGGACGTGTAGCCCACGACAGCCTCGTCACCGTCGCGCGGATGCGCGACACTGAACGCCACGGCCATCGTCACGCAGCAACCGGAGGAACCCGCCATGCCCCGCCGTTTCGTCGACCTGTCGATCTACCTGGAGAACGACGTGATCTCCGACCCGATCCCGTTCGGGCCGAAGATCCAGTATCACAAGCACGAGGACACGGTCGGCCAGATCGCGGGCTTCTTCCCGGGGCTGAAGAAGGAGGATATGCCCGACGGCGCCGGCTGGGCGGTCGAGAACGTCAACCTCAGCACGCACAACGGCACGCATCTCGATGCGCCCTATCATTTCCACCCGACGATGGATCGCGGCGAGCGGGCCATCACCATCGACGAGGTGCCGCTGGAATGGTGCTTCCAGCCGGGCGTCAAGCTCGACTTCCGCGACCGGCCGGACGGCTACGTCATCACCGCCAAGGATGTCGAGGACGAGCTCAGGCGCGTCGGCCACGAGCTGAAGCCGCTGGAGATCGTCGTGGTCAACACCCGCGCGGGCGCGCGCTACGGCAACAACGACTATGTCAACTCGGGCTGCGGCATGGGCTATGACGCCACCATGTTCCTGCTCGAGAAGGGTGTGCGGCTGACCGGCACCGACGCCTGGAGCTGGGACGCGCCCTTCTATTTCACGGCCCAGAAATACGCCGAGACCAAGGACCCCTCGATCATCTGGGAAGGCCACAAGGCCGGCCGCCATATCGGCTACTGCCACCTCGAGAAGCTGCACAACCTCGAAGCCCTGCCGCCCGACGGCTTCATCATCTCCTGCTTCCCGCACAAGATCCGCGGCGCGTCCGCCGGCTGGACCCGCGCCGTCGCGATCTTCGACGAGTAAAGTCCTCTCCGCCCGCGCTGCTCTCGCTGTCATCCCGAGCGTCAGCGAGGGATCTCCTGCGACAGGGCGCACGGTGCGCCATTCGCGGGAGATCCCTCGCTACGCTCGGGATGACAGTAGACGCATATGGAATGCCCTGCGCAGCGGTGATTGGTCAGCGCCGCTTCTTCTTGGCCGCCGCCTTCTTGCGGGCTGGGGCCGTCTTGCGGGCCGCAGCCTTCTTCGCGGCCGGCGCCTTCCTCGCGGCTGGAGCCTTCCTCGCGGCCGGCGCCTTCTTCGCGGCCGGCTTCCTGGCGGCCGCCTTGCGGGCGCGCGGCGCGGCCAGCGGCGGCTTCTCGCCCGGCGGCAGCTCCATCTGGAAGACGTTCAGGGTGATCGACACCAGGCTGTAGTAGCCCACGACGCCGACCAGATCGACGAGGCCCTGCTCGCCCAGCGTGGCGATGGCGCGCTTGTAGGTGGCGTTGCTGACGCGGTTGGTGGCGAAGTACTCGGTGACGGTGTCGTAGATCGCGCGCTCGACGTCGCGACGGAAGCGCGGCGTCTTGCCCAGCCGCACCGCCTCGATGATGTCGTCGGGCAAGCCGGCCTGCTGCGCCAGCCGCGCATGGGCCCAGAACTCGAACTGGGCACGGAAATGCTTGCCGGTGAGCAGGATCGCCAGCTCCGACAGATCCTTGGGCAGCGAGTTGCTGAAGCGGCAGTATTCGCCCAGCTTCTGGGCCCGATCGGCCAGCACCGGGCTGCGCAGCCACGGCTCGAACGGACCACGAAGGCCGCCGCGCGGCCCGCTCATGATGGCGTCGGCGACGGCCCGCTGCTCGGGCGTCAGCGTGGCAAGGTCAAGCGGGGCAAGGCGATACGTCTCGGCCATCAAACTCCTCCGGGGTGACGGCCGCTCTTATCGCCTGCATGCAAGCACGCTGTCGACAGCTGTCGTGATCGCCGGCAGCGATTATCGCGCGCAATCCGGCTCGCCGCGGCGCGAGTTGTTGGGATTGGCGAAGATGGTGTCGATCAGCTGGCGGCCGGCCGGGAAGGCACGGCCACCCGGGAACGGGCAGGCGGCGTAGGCGACCCAGGTCACCTCGCCGCTGCCTGAATTGCTCAGGGTCAGCGTGATGCGCAGGACATCGTCGCCGCCGCGCGGCCGCAGCTCCTGGCTGCGCACGCTGCGCTCCGGCATGGGCGGGCGCACGTCGGGGCGATCGCTGGTGGACGGCACCTGGCCGGGCGTGCCCACCATCACGCCTTCCTGGGTCAGGCCGCCGGCGAAGTTGCGCGTCTGGCTCACCTGCATGCGCATCACATGGCCGCCGCTGAAGCCGACCTGGTTGCCGCGCGCAGCCAGCTTGTCCATGACCAAGCGCCGCAGGTCGCGGCCCAGCTCGCTGTCCTCGACGAGCTCGACGGCATACTTGCCCGTCGGCAGCGGTCGCTTGGCCTGGATGTCGAGCAGCGCCTGGTTCTGCGCTCCGGCCGGGGCGGCGAAGGCGAGCAAGGCCCAGAAGGTGATGGAAGACGCGCGCATGGGAGTGTTTCCGTCAGTCACAGCGGACTTAACGTCGACTCAAACGCGGGTCGACGCCACACGCTGCATCGCGACCATATCACAAAGGCGTTGACGTCAAGGCCGCAGCGCGGCGCACCCTATGAATGCGCATGCGCTCAGTCCAACCGGTCCCAGCCCGGCTCATCGCGGCCGAGCATGCGCTTGAGCGCCTCGAAATGCAGCAGGGCCTGCTGGCTCTCGCCCGCCATCTGGCGCGTCGTGCGCTCGACGACCTGGGTCGGCACGATCTCGAGCGGCCGGCCGGTCTGCATCGCCAGCACCTGCACCAGCGCCGCCCGCTCCAGGTAGTAGAGCTCGTCGTAGGCCATGGCCACGCTCTCGCCCGTGACGACGACGCCGTGGTTGCGCAGGAACAGGATCGGCTTGTCGCCCATGGCGCGGCACAGGCGGTCGCCTTCCTCGTTGTCCAGCACCAACCCGTTGTAGTGCTCGTCGTAGGCGATGCGGTCGTGGTAGCGGAAGGCGTTCTGGGTGCACATCTCCAGCCGCCCGTCGGCCAGGGTGGTGAGCGCCGTGGCATAGGGCATGTGGGTGTGCAGCACGACCTTGGCCCGCTTGTTGCCCAGGTGCACGCGGCCGTGGATGAAGAAGGCCGTCGGCTCGACCTTGTGCCGGCCTTCGATGATGGTGCCGGTGGCGTCCGTCATCACGATGTCGGCCGGCGTGATCTCCGACCAGTGCAAGCCCTGCGGGTTGATCAGGAAGCGGTCCTCGCGGCCGGGCACCACCATGCTGAAATGGTTGCACACCCCTTCGTTGAGCTGATGGCGCGCGGCCCAGCGCAGCGCGGCGGCAAGGTCGATGCGGGCCTGGGTGACGGCATCGATGGCGGATGCGGTGACGGACATGAGGCTCCTCAGCAGCGAGAGCCGCATTAGGTCGCAGCCATCGGCCGGCGACAAGCCTGATCCCATCCTGACGGCGCGGGACGGCATTGCGCGACACGAATTCGTCATCATTTCCGACCATGTCTATGGCATGGTCCAGTGGATGCCTGGAAAGCGGGGGAGGGTGGTGCCCAATCCGGCCGTGTCGGCACGGACGGCGGCACCTGAAGCGGCCATCCGGCGAGCGGCGCGCTCGCCGCTGGGCGCGATCGTGGCTCGACCTTGGGTTGATCCCGTGGCGCTCGGCGCCTTGCGGCGCTGGTTCTTCCCCTTGTCGCGGCTGTGGGCGGCAGCCAATGCCGCCGAGGGCGACGTCGAGCGGTTCTTCGTCGAGCCCGGCGCGCCGGCCGACGGCGCCTGGTCGCGCCGCGTCATCGGGTCGGTGCTGCGCCGGCACGAGATGGCCCGGCTGCGTGCCGCCAATGAGCGCGCGCGATGGGAGAGCGCCGCGTTCGGTCCTGATCCCATCCCGCCCGAAGCGCTTGGCCGGCTCGATGACGTGCGCCGCGGCGCCGCCTCGCGCCACCTGGCGACGCGCGGCCTGCTCTATCCGCTGCTCTATTCCCACCGCGTTCCGCTGGCGGCATGGGCGGTCCCAGCCCCGGCCACCATGCAGGCAGCCTACGGCACCGGCCTCGACGATGCGGCCGCGATCTACAGCGTCCCGACGTTCATGCCGCATATCGAGGTCTCGCATCCGGCGGCGCGGCCCAGCGTCACGGAGTGGTGGCTGCGCTTCGCCACACCGCATGGGCCGCTGGCGACGCGGCCGGGATGCGAGACCGTCTACGCCCGTGTCATCGAGCCGGAGGGCCTGGCGCCGGGGGCGCCGACCGTGATCGCCGGCAACGGGCTATGCGTGGAGAGCGATCTGCTGACCAACAGCATCGATCCCGGCGCGGTGCTGGCGCCGCTAGGCTTTCGCGTCGTGGAGGTCGTCTCGCCTTATCACGGACTGCGGACGCAGGCGGGGACCTATGGCGGCGAGCCGTTCTTCGCCGCGGCCCCACTGGGCACGCTCGACCTGATCGCCGGCCAGACCCTGGAGACCGCGGTGCTGATCGACTGGTGCCGGCGCCAGTTCTCCGGGCCGGTCGCGGTCGGCGGCATCTCGATGAGCTCGTTCGTGGCCCAGCAGGTGGCGACACGCTGCCGCGACTGGCCGCAGCGCCTGCGTCCCGACGCGCTGCTGCTGGTCAGCCATTCCGGCCGTATCGAGGAGGTGACGTTCGCAGGCTCGCTGATCCGCGCGCTGGGCCTCACGACTTGGCTGCAGGCGGCGGGCTGGACACGCCAGTCGCTGATGCGCTGGGAGGGCCTGCTCAACCCGTCGGGCGCGCCCGGCCTGCCTCCCGAGCGTATCGTCTCGGTCCTGGGTGTCGCCGACCGGCTGCTGCCGTTCGAGACCGGCCAGGAGGTGGCGCGTGCCTGGTCGCTGCCGGCCGAGAACGTCTTCGAGCTCAATGTCGGCCACCTCGCCATGCCGGTGGCGCTGATGCGCGACGACCGCCCCCTGCTGCGCCTGAAGGCGACCATGGAAGGCGCGGCGCTCATGTCTTGATCAGGGCCGCGCCGCTCCAGCGGCGCTCTTCATCTCTTCCTTGCAGAATGAGCGCCGCTGGAGCGGCGCGGCCCGACCCTTAAACCACACTTCCGACGCTACGAGATCTCGCGTGTCATCTTGTTGCGGATGGCGCGGCCGAAATCCTCGAAGCCCTTGGCCACGACCATGAACGCGCCGGGGCCGCCGATCACCTTCTCCTCGTAGTACACGTCGAGGTCGGCCTCGGGCGGACGGCCGAAATTGGGCCGGTCGCTGAGGATCGGCAGGCCGTTGATGACGATGCCGCGCTTGACCAGCTCGTCGCGCACCAGCTCGGCCGGCGGGCCGTTGTTGGTTTTGCCGTCGCCCGAGACGTCGATGACCTTGCGCGCCGAGCGGAAGAGCGGCTCGTCGAACTTGGTGGCGGCGTAGGCCAGCGCGGCCCCCACGGCCGTCCAGCTCTGCGAGGTGAAGGGCGAGGCGTCCAGCTTGCCGGCGAAATCGGCGGCGGCAGGGGCGCTGTCGATCAGGCTCCAGTCGATCACGGTGCGCTGGTAATGCGTGCCGGCCCACTCGACATAGGCGATGGCGATGCGCCGCAGCGGGCCGCCGGTCATGGCATCCAGCACGCGGCGGTCGGCCAGCGCCTCGAGATAGCCCTGGCGCTGCAGCCGCGCCTCGTCCTCGTCGATGCTGCGCGACACGTCGACCGCGATCACCAGGCGCAGGTCGACCTCGACAACCTCGTCGGCCCGCACCGCCTGCGGCACGGCCGTCGCCAGGGCCGCGCCGCCCACACCGCGCAGCAGGGTCCGTCGCTGCATGACCGCCTCCGTCATTGCCGGCCGGTTGCCGTTCCCGCCGGCCGCCCGTCCCGCTATGGTCGCGCCAAACACATCGGCCGCCAAGCCCGGCGACGCCGGACCCCATCGTGGAGATCGCATGCCGCTCGCGCCATCGGCTCAGAAGGTAGAGGATTGGCTGGCCGCAAGGGGGCTGGCCGGGCGGGTCACGGAGATGCCCGACAGCACCCGCACGTCGGCAGAGGCCGCGGCGACGATCGGCTGCACGGTGGCGCAGATCGCGAAGTCGCTGCTGTTCAGGGGGCGAGACAGCGGCCGGCCGGTGCTGGTGATCGCCAGCGGCACCAACCGGGTCGACGAGCGCAAGGTGGCGGCGCTGATGGGCGAGCGCATCCAGCGGCCGGATGCCGATTACGTGCGCGAGGCCACCGGCTATGTCATCGGCGGCGTGCCGCCGATCGCCCACGCCCAGCCCATCACGACGCTGATCGATGCCGACCTGCTGGCCCTGGACCCGATCTGGGCCGCCGCCGGCACGCCTTTCGCCGTGTTCCGCCTCACGGCCGAGGAGCTGGTCGCGCTGAGCGGCGGCCAGGTCGTCGAGCTGAAGCAGGCCGCCAAGGCGTGATCCCGGACGCGCGGGCGTGCGGTCCGCTCACGCGACGGCTCTCGGGCAAGTCCCGTCATCCCGAGCGAAGCGAGGGATCTCCCGCGAATAGCGCACTGTGCGTCCGGCCGCAGGAGATCCCTCGCTGCGCTCGGGATGACAGTGGTTCGCAGCTATAGCCGCGCGTGATCGATCGGCGCGTCCTTGTTCAGCTTCGCGGTCGGTTCCGGCATCGGGTATTTCAGGCCGGTGGCGCAGTTGAACAGCATCACCCGCTCATCCTTGCGGATCTGGCCCTCGGCCAGCGCCTTCACATAGGCGGCATAGGTCGCGGCGCCCTCGGGACACAGCAGCAGGCCCTCCTGGCCGCCGACCTCGGTGCGGGCGGCGTCGATGGCATCGTCGTCGATGGCGATGGCGAAGCCGCCCGACTCGCGCACGGCGTCGAGGATCAGGAAATCGCCGATCGCGGCCGGCACGCGGATGCCCGCAGCGACCGTGTGGGCATTGGCGAAGAGCTCGGCGTGGCGGGCGCCGGCCTGCCAGGCGCGCACGATCGGCGCGCAGCCGGTGGCCTGCACGGCCACCATGCGCGGCTTGCGCCGCAGCCAGCCGATGGCCTCCAGCTCGCTGAAGGCCTTCCACATGCCGATCAGGCCGGTGCCGCCGCCGGTGGGGTAGAGGATGACATCGGGCACGTCCCAGCCGAGCTGCTCGGCCAGCTCCAGGCCCATCGTCTTCTTGCCCTCGATGCGGTAGGGCTCCTTCAGCGTCGAGAAGTCGAACCAGCCGCCGGCCTCCTTGCCGCTGCCGACGATCTTGCCGCAATCGTTGATCAGGCCGTTGACGCGCCAGAGGCGGGCGCCCTGCAGCGCCGTCTCGGCCATGTTCACCACCGGTGTGTCGTCGGGGCATAGCACGATCGATTCGATCCCGGCACGGGTGGCATAGGCCGCGAGCGCCGCACCGGCGTTGCCGTTGGTCGGCATCGCGATCTTCCGCACGCCCAGCTCCTTGGCCATGCTGACGGCCATGGCGAGGCCACGCGTCTTGAACGAACCTGTCGGCAGGCGGCCCTCGTCCTTCACCAGGATCTCGCCGCCGCCCAGCTTCTTCTGCAGGCGCGGCAGCGGCACCAGCGGCGTCCAGGTCTCGCCCAGGCTCACGATGTTCTCGCCATGGCGCACCGGCAGCAGCTCGCGGAAGCGCCACATGTCCTGCGGGCGCTCCCGCAGCGCGTCCTTCGAGACGACGCGCTGCACACCGGCGAGATCGTAGCGCACCACGATCGGGTAGCCCTTGGGCGACAGGTTGTGCAGCACGCCAACCGGCAGGACCTCGCCGGTCATGCCACATTCGAGGCGCGTCACGAAGTAGGGATGGTCGGTCATGGTGGAACCGCTACAGCACTGTCGTTAAATGTGCATTCTATTGAAAAAAGACTCTGGTGACGCAGTCACCAGAGCCCAAGAAGCCCATCACATGGCGTAGGCGCCTAAGCGCCGCGATTACATATCGCCGTCGTCGTCTTCACGGTCGCGGCGACGATCGCCACGGTCCGGACCGCCACGGCGGCGCTCGCCACCGCGGTCCGGTGCCGGCTCGCCGCCGCCGCCGCCGCCGAAGCCGCCCGGTCCGCGGTCGAAGCCGCCACCGCCGCCCGGCCCGCGGTCGAAGCCACCGCCGCCCGGTCCGCGACCGTAGCCGCCACCACCACCGCCGCCACGGCTGTAGCCGCCGCCACCACCGCCACCGCGGTCGAAGCCGCCGCCTTCGCTGCCGCGGCCATAGGGGCTGCGCGGCGTGCGCTCAAAGCCACCGCCGCCGCCACCACCGGGGCCACGGCCGTAGCCGCCGGGACCGCGCGGACGGAAGCCACCGCCGCCGCCCTCGCCATCGCCGAAGGAGCGTGGGCCGCGGCCGAAGCCGCCGCCACCACCGCCACCGCCGCCCTGGCGCTCGACCGCTTCGCGCACGGCGAGCGCCCGGCCGCCGAACTGCGATCCGTCCAGCGCCTTCATCGCGGCGGCGCCGGCTTCGTCAGTGGCCATTTCGACAAACGCGAAACCACGGCTGCGGCCGGTTTCGCGGTCCATGATGATCTTGGCGGAAGCGACCTCGCCGTAGGGCGAGAAGTGCTGGGTCAGATCTTCGTTCGTGCACGTATAGGGCAGGTTGCCCACGAAAAGTTTGCGGCTCATTCCCAAGAGGCTCGTTGACGGGTGGGGAGTAAAACGATCGGGTGCGCCGCCAGAGAACCAGTGCCGCAACGACGGCCCGGTGCCGGAAAATACATATCTGGCCTGTTGTCCAAAGACTTCCGAAGTCGCAACCGAATGACATCTGGCCGAGCGGGGGGCAGCGCATGCAACCGCCGGGTACTCTGCCAGCAACGAGACTATGCCCCGGGCAATTGGAAATGTCCACCCATGCGCGCCGGCTTTGATGCAGCAAATCAGCTTGCGTGTGAGCTTGCGTGTGAACGAGATGCCGGGGCACGATGCCGGCTCACCAGGCTGGGGAGATGCCGATGATTCTCGACCACCGCACCTATGTGCTGCACCCGGGCAAGCTGCGCGAATTTCTGACGCTTTATGAAGCCGAGGGCTTTCCCGTGCAGAGCCGGCATCTCGGCAAGCCGTTCGCCTGGTTCACCACCGAGGTCGGAAACGTCAACGAGATCATCCACATCTGGGCCTATGAGGACTTCGCCGACCGCCAGAAGCGGCGGGCCGCGATGCAGGCCGACCCGGCGTGGCAAGCCTATCTCGTCAAGTCGTCACCGCTCTTCCAGACCCTGACCAACCGGATCGTGGTGCCTGCCAGCTTCGCGCCCTTGAAATAGGCAGGCTGCACGATTTCGTGCCGCGCCGTCCGGCACCCTCTTTGAAGCGAAAGCCATGTCCACGACCTCGTCCTTTGCACCCCAGGCCGCTGCCGCAAGCCTCACGCCGCGCACCGGCGGCCAGGTCCTGGTCGATCAGCTCCGTATCCACGGCGTCGACCACATCTTCGGCGTGCCGGGGGAGAGCTACCTCGCGGCCCTGGACGCGCTGCACGACGCGCGCAACGCCATCAAGTTCGTGATCTGCCGCCAGGAAGGCGGCGCCGCCAACATGGCCGAGGGTTACGGAAAATTGACCGGAAAACCCGGCGTGTGCTTCGTCACCCGTGGGCCGGGCGCCACCAATGCCAGCATCGGCGTGCATACCGCCTTCCAGGACAGCACGCCCATGGTGCTGCTGGTTGGCCAGGTGGCGCGCGACCAGGAGGAGCGCGAGGCGTTCCAGGAAATCGACTACCGCCGCATGTTCGGGCCGCTCACCAAGTGGGCGGCGCAGATCGAGGACGCACGCCGCATCCCCGAGCTGGTCAGCCAGGCGTTTCACCGCGCGGTGTCGGGACGGCCGGGCCCGGTGCTGCTGGCGCTGCCCGAGGACATGCTGACCGACACGGTCGAGGTCGCCGACGCCCGGCCTTACACCGTGGTGCGGCCGGCGCCGGCGCCGGAGGACATGGCGCGCCTGCACGACATGCTGGCGGCGGCCCAGCGGCCGCTGGTGATCCTGGGCGGCGGCGGCTGGACGCGTGCAGCCTGCGACGACATCCGGGCCTTCATCGAGGCCAATGCCCTGCCGGCGGCCACGGCCTTCCGCAACGCCGACCTGCTCGACAACCGCCACCCCAACTATGTCGGCGATGTCGGCATCGGCATCAATCCGCCGCTGGGCAGGCGCGTGGCGGAGTCCGACCTGATCATCGCCGTCGGACCGCGGCTGGGCGAGATGACCAGCGCCAGCTACACGCTGTTCGACATCCCGGTGCCCAGGCAGCCGCTGGTGCATGTCCATGCCGGCGCCGATGAGCTGGGCCGCGTCTACGAGGCGACGCTGATGATCAACAGCGGCATGGCCGCGTTCGCGCGCGCGGCGCGGGCCCTGCCGCCGGTGCCGGCCCCGCCCTGGGCCGGTGGCGTCGCCGCGGCACGCGCCGACTACCTGGCGACCCTGAAGCCGACCGCCGCGGTGGGAGCCGTCGATCTCGGCGAGGTCGTGGCCTGGCTCAACAAGCGCCTGCCGGACGACGCCATCATCGCCAACGGGGCCGGCAACTACGCCGGCTGGGTGCACCGCTTCTTCCAGTATCGCGGCCTGCGCTCGCAGCTGGCGCCGACCAGCGGCGCCATGGGCTACGGCGTGCCGGCCGCCATCGGCGCCAAGATCGTCGAGCCGTCGCGCACCATCGTGGCCTTCGCCGGCGATGGCTGCTTCCTGATGAACGGCCAGGAATTCGCCACCGCCGTGCAGTACGGCGCCAACCTGGTGATCGTGGTGGTCGACAACGGCGGCTACGGCACGATCCGCATGCACCAGGAGCGCGAGCACCCCGGCCGCGCCCACGGCGTGGAGCTGCGCAATCCCGACTTCGCCGCCTATGCCCGCGCCTTCGGTGGCCACGGCGAGACGGTGCTGAAGACCGAGGAGTTCGCCCCGGCCTTCGAGCGCTGCCTGGCGGCAAACCTGCCGTCGATCATCCATGTGAAGACCGACATCGAGCAGATCACGTCGCGCACGACGATCACCAAGCTGCGGGCGGCGGCCAAGTCCAAGGGCTGACGAAGGCTGCCGTCGCGGGCCGGCATGGCGGCGCGGGGCGGCAGCGACGCGAGAGGACAATGCTGGTCATCCGACTGCTCGGCGACATGCAGGTGCTGCGCGACGCCGAGCCGATCGAGCTGCCGCGCTCGCGCAAGACCCGCGCGCTGCTGGGCTTCCTTGCCGCGACCTGTCAGCCGCACCGCCGCGAGCGGCTGGGCGAGCTGCTGTGGGATGCCGCCGAGGATCCGCGCGGCTCGCTGCGCTGGAGCCTGAGCCAGATCCGCCTGCTGACGGCGGCGGCGGAACGGCCCCTGGTCATCGCCGACCGCGACACCGTGCGCTTCGATCCGCTGAGCGCGTCGGTGGACCTGACCGTCATCCGGGCGCTGGTAGCCGACGATCTCGCGACGGCGGCCATCGAGAGGCTGCAGGACGCCGTCGCGGCGTTTCGCGGCGCATTCCTCGGCGATATCGAGCTCGTCGACGATCACGCCTTCCGCTCGTGGTGCATCGCGCAGCGGGAGGACGCGCGCCGCCTCCATGCCCTGCTGCGTGCGCAGCTTGCCGAGCGGCTGGCATCGTCGCCGGACGCGGCCCTGCCGCATGCGCGGGTGCTGGTGACGGTCGAGCCGTCGAGCGAGCTGGCCTGGAGCCGGCTGATCCGCCTTCTGCTCGCCGCCGGCCGCCACCGCGAGGCGCAGCTGCAATACGAAACGGCCGAGCGGGCGTTGCGCGGCGCGGGCGGTCCTGCCGGTCCGCTGCTGCAGGCCTGGCGCGAGGCATCGGCGGCAGCCGAGCCGCCGGCACCGTCTGCATCGGCCGCGACCGAGGCGCCGACCGCGGCACAGCCCCGACCCGCGGTCCGCTTCTGTGTCGCGCGCGACGGCGTGCGGATCGCGCACAGCGCCGTCGGCACCGGGCCGCCGCTCGTCAGGGTGGCGAACTGGATGACGCATATCGAGCATGACGCGCTCAGCCCGGCCTGGGGCCACTGGATCCGCGCGTTCTCGCTCAATCACCGCCTGGTGCTGTACGACCAGCGCGGCAGCGGCCTGTCCGACCGCGATGTCGATGATTTTTCGGCCGACGCGCTGGCCCGCGATCTCGAGGCCGTGGTCGCAGACGCCGGCCTGACGCGGGTGCCGCTGCTGGGATTCTCGCAAGGCTGCGCCGCGGCCATCGCCTATGCCGTCAAGCATCCCGACCGCGTGAGCCACCTCATTTTCTTCGGCGGTTTCGCGCAAGGGGCGGTGCTGCGCACGCCGCATGATGCCGCGCGCCGCCAGGCGATGGGTGTCCTGTTCCAGCAGGGCTGGGACCAGGACAATCCGGCCGTGCGCCAGATGATCACGTCCCTCGTGATGCCCGACGCCAGCGGCGAGGCGATGCGGCGGTTCAACGAGCTGCAGCGTCAGCTCACGTCGTCCGCCAACCTCGCGCGCATCCACGACGTCTGGGGGCATGTCGACATCCGCTCGCTGCTGCCGCAGGTCCGCTGCCCGACATTGGTCCTGCATGCGCGCGACGATGGCATCACGCCGTTCGAGGAAGGAAGGCGGCTGGCCATCGCCATTCCCGGCGCGCGCTTCGTGGCGTTGGACAGCCGCAGCCACCTCCTGATCGAGAGCGAGCCGGCATGGCCTCGCTTCCTGGCCGAGGTCCGCACCTTCCTGGGCGAGGGATGACGGGATGTGGCGGCGCCGGCGTCCTTGCGGGCGCGGCGGCGCGACTGCATGCTGATGGACAACCGTCGTGTTGGCGAGGAGAAGACCATGTCCATCGATGAAGCTGTCCGGGCGGCGTCGGCGCGGACATTGATTGCGACCGGCGTCGGCTTCGCCGACGGCGACTACAAGCCCGTCGAGCAGATCAACGTGTCGGTGCTGGACTATGGCTTCACCCGCTCCGACGTCACCTATGACGTCGTGCATGTGTGGGACGGCCGGTTCTTCCGGCTCGAGCACCATCTGGACCGCTTCCTGGCGTCGATGGCCGGGCTGCGCATGAGCATCCCGCATGACCGTGACGCCATCCGGTCGATCCTGATGGAATGCGTGCGCCGCACGGGGCTGCGCGAGGCCTATGTCGCCATGCTGTGCACGCGCGGTCGTCCGCCCGCTGGCGTGCGCGACCTGCGCCAGTGCCGCAACCGCTTCGTGGCCTACGCCCTGCCGTTCATATGGATCGCCAGCCCCGAGAAGCAGCAGAGCGGGCTCGCCGCTGCCATCGCATCGCGGCCGCGCATCGCGCCGCAATCGGTCGATCCCACGATCAAGAACTACCATTGGCTCGACATGGAGCGCAGCCTGTTCGAGGCCTACGACGCCGGCGCCGATACCGTGATCCTGCCGAGCCTGGACGGCACCGTCACCGAAGGACCGGGCTTCAACGCCTTCGCCGTGGTGAATGGCACCGTCGTCACGCCCGACAGCGGCGTGCTCGAAGGCATCACGCGCCAGACGGTGATCGACATCTGCGGGCGCAACGGCATTCCGGTCGAGGTGCGGCCGGTGCCGCTGGCCGAGTTCCGCGACGCCGACGAGATCTTCCTGACCTCGACCGCGGGCGGCGTGATGCCGGTGACGCGCCTGGACGGCCGCATCCTGGGCAACGGCGCGCCCGGCGCGATGACCATGCGCATCCGCGACCTCTACTGGACCTGGCATCGCGAGGAGGCGGAAACCACACCCGTCGACTACGGCTGCTGAGGCCCGGTCGCATCATGTCGCCGGATATGCCGGTGGTCGACCGGCTCGTCGCCCTGTGGGACCACCTCGGCATCGAGGCCGCGCATGTCGCGACCCAGGTGCCGGCCGACATCGCCGGCCTGGCGTGCGAGCATGGCCGGCGGCTCGCGGGCGTCGTGCTGTGCACGCCGACGCGGCTTGATCCGACGCCGTTCGTCGCCGCCGCCGATCGGATCCTGATGGTGTCGGGCGCCAGCGGCCCGACCGTGGGCGCCACGATGCGCGCCGCCGAAAGGATGCCGGCCGCCGAGCGCATCGTGCTCGACGGCTACGATGCGCCCGGCTGGGCCGATGTCGCGGCAGACCGGCGCGACACGCTGGGCGATGCGATGCTGGCCTTCCTCGACCGCGTCAGCGCGCAGGGCCGCCCCGCCGCCCCGCCGCGGATCGGTGCCGGTCACGGCACGCATGCCGGGATCACCTGGCGCATCGACGGCGCCGGCCCGGCGCTGGTCCTGCTGCCGTTCTTCCTGGCGCCATCGCAATGGGCGCCGCTGCTGCCGCGCCTGGCGGCACGGTTCACCGTCGTGACCCTGGGCGGCCCGCACCTGGGTGGTGTCGCCGCGCTCGAGGACCGGGCCCGGGCGCCGACCTACCGGGCGATGTTCGCGACGCTGATCGACACGATGGCGCTGGCGCCTGATGCGGCGATCCTCGATGTCGGCTGTGGCGCGGGCTCGCTCGACCGTCTGCTGGCGCGGCGGTCGACAACGTCGATCACGGCGGCCGACGCCAATCCGTTCCTGCTGCGCGAGGCGCAGGCGCTGGCGGCGGCGGAAGGCCTCGATGGCGCGATCCGGTTCCTGGCCGCGAACGCCGAGGCGCTGCCGTTCGCGGACGGCGTCTTCGACGGCGCCTGCTCTGTCACCGTGCTCGAGGAATGCGATGCCGACCGCGCGCTGGGCGAGATGATGCGCGTGGTGCGCCCCGGCGGCCGGATCGGCGTCATCGTGCGGGCCATCGACATGCCGCAGTGGTGGAACCTGCCGGCGCCGGAGGCGATCCGCCGCAAGATCGATGTGCCGCCGCAGTCGGTCGGCGCGCAAGGCGTGGCCGATGCCAGCCTCTACCGCCGCATGCGCGCGGCCGGGTTGCGCGACCTCGTCTGCTTTCCATCGCTGGTGACGCTCGATCAGCCGTCGGGGCCGATCTGGCGCTACCGCGAGGACCATGTGCTGTCGCTGCTGTCGGACGATGAGACACGGACATGGCGCGACATGCGCGATGCCGCCAGCCGCGAGGCGCTGCTCTTCATGGCCCATCCCATGCATTGCGCCGTCGGCACCAGACCGCCGCATTGACGCGGCGGTCCAGCAGGCTGGTAACGGCATCAATGAGAAGTCGCTGCCGTCATCCCGAGCACAGCGAGGGATCTCCCGCGAATGGCGCACCGTGCGTCCCCCGCAGGAGATCCCTCGCTGCGCTCGGGATGACGGATGTATCGGCGATCAGCAAATCCAAGCACTACAGCAGAGTGCCGTAGAAGCGGGCCAGGAAGGACACTTGATAGAGCAGGGCGCCGACGACCAAGGCGGCGTGGAAGGATGGTCGCGCGATTCGTATCGCCGCGACGCAGAGCGCCAGCGAGCAGGCGATGCGGATCGGGTACTCGAGGCCGAGCGCCTCGAAATGATGGGCGCCTTTGAGCCAGGTGTCGACGACGTCCATCACGAAGCTGGCGGCGAGCAGGCCGAAGAACCAGGCGCGCCGTGACATGAAGTAGTCCTGGAATCCCTGGTACTCATGCAGATCGGTGGGGAACAGCAGCGTGCAGAGCAGGAAGAAGACCGACCCGTAGAGCAGCACGAAGACATAGGCCTCGAACGTCCAGCGCGGCACGTCGGCCAGGCGGAACTCCCACCACCAGAAGCCGATGACCGACAGCAGCATCCACCCGACCCAGCCCAGGTGGATCCACCAGATCTGCTGGCGCTTGGGGTGTTGCACGAAGCCGGCGACGCCGTTCAGCAGGCGCGCGATGCTCAGGCCCAGGATGATCCCGACGATGACTCGGACGTGGAGATAGAGATCGGCGTTGGCGTGCGTGTCGTGCAAGGCGGTCCTCGCTGCTTCTGGTGCTGCTGTCAGTTCGGATCTATGGCACGCTCGCTGGTCTTGATCAGCACCTCCGACGTCAGTGTCCGGTGCACCGGGCACATGTCGGCGATCTCCAGCAGGCGCTTGCGGGTCGCATCGTCGAGCGTGCCCTGCAGCACGATCTCGCGGTCGATGCGATCGAGCCGCCCCGACTTGGTCTCGCATTCGTCGCAATCGGTCGCATGGATCTTGGTGTGGCGCAGATGCACCGACACGCGTTCCAGCGGCAGCTGCTTGCGCTCGGCGTAGAGGCGCAGGGTCATGCTGGTGCAGGCGCCCAGCGCCGCCATCAGCAGGCCGTAGGGATCGGGGCCGCTGTCGAGGCCGCCGGAAGCGACAGGCTCGTCGGCGCGCAGGCGATGCCGGCCGATGGCGACGTGCTGCTGGAAGCGGCCGCCGCCGGTCTCCTGGACCCGGACGCCGTCGACCGGCGCGTCGTCGCCGGCATCGGGCGCCGCTGCCGGCGTGAGATAGCGCTCGACCCAGGCGGCGATCACGTTGGCGGCATAGGCGGCATCGCGCGGGCGGCGCAGCAGGTGGTCGGCGTCGTCCAGCGACACGAAGCTCTTGGGATGCCGAGCCGCGGCGAAGATCGCGCTGGCGTTCTCGATGCCCACGGTGTCGTCGGTCGGCGCATGCAGGACCAGCAGCGCCCGGCGCAGATGGGCGACGCGCTCGCTCAGCTTCTGGCCGGCGACGTCCTCGAGGAACTGCCGCTGCACGCGGAACGGCCGGCCCGCCAGCATCACCTCGACCTCGCCCTGGGCGGCGATGTCGGCCAGCCGATCGCCGAAGAGGTGCGTGATGTGGCCGGGGTCGCTGGGAGCGCCGATCGTGGCCACGGCGCGCACCTCGGCGATGTCGCCGGCGGCGGCCAGCACGGCGGCGCCGCCGAGGCTGTGGCCGATCAGCAGCTGCGGCGCGGCGTGCGTGCGCCGCAGGTGATCGGCCGCGGCGATGAGGTCGGCGACGTTGGACGAGAAGTTCGTGTTGGCGAACTCGCCGTCGCTGGCGCCCAGGCCGGTGAAGTCGAAGCGCAGCACCGCGATGCCCAGCCGCGTCAGGCCCTGGGCGATGCGCGAGGCGGCAAGCACGTCCTTGCCGCAGGTGAAGCAATGCGCGAACAGCGCATAGGCGCGCGGTGGCGTTTCGGGCAGGTCCAGCAGCGCTGCGAGCCGCTCACCGCGTGCGTTGGGAAAGTTGAAGCGTTGGGCCGGCATGTCATCCTCCTGAGCGCTGAGGCCGTTGTCAGGATACGCCGTCTCGATTGATCTATGATGCCGATCCGCAGTCAATTGTCCGCAAGCTGCATGGAGCAGGCGAGGCGTGATGTCGAGACTTGGACGCCCGTCGGCGACAATGCTGGACTGGTCCCATCTGGCGGACGGCACACCTGAGTGTCCGCAGGGCACGATTGTCGAGGTCGTCGGCTGGGTGGCGCCGGTGGCGGAGGGCGCGCGCCACGACTATTTCCTGCTGACGCCGGAGCCGGTCTGCTGCTGGAGTTGCCTGCCGTCCGATCCAGGCCCGTGCATCGAGGTCCTCGCGGCCGAAGCGATGTCGCTGCCGCCATGTCCCGTACGTCTTCGCGGACGCTGGCACCGGCTGGCGGATGGTGATCCCGGCGACTGGCGCTGGCAGCTGCGCGAGGCGCGGATCGGCGCCGTCCTGCCCCGGCCCGGTGACGGATTCGGGCTGGGGCGGCGCCTGATGCTGGCCGCGGCGCCGCTGCTCTATCCGGCCGTCGCGGCGGCGCAGGGCAAGCTGCCGGGTGCAACGCCGGCCCAGCGCATGGAAGACGCGCGCCGGCTGATCTCCCGGACCATCACCGTGGACCTCCACAGTCACGCCGGCCGCATCCTCGGGGCCGAGCGGGTCGCCAACCACAGCCCGTTCACGGCGGTCGCCGACCCGATGCGCGAGGGCGGCATGGCGCTGGTGTGCCTGGCGATGGTGGCCGACACGCCGGTGACCCGCATTCTGCCGGAGCGGCGCATCGTCCCAAGCCGGGCGCCCGAGCCGGGTGAGCTCTACGCCTGGGGGCAGCGTGCCTTTGCGCGGGTGGTGGACCTGGTGCGCAGCCAGAAGCTGGCGGTGGTCAGCAGCGCTGCCACTCTGGCCGCGGCGCGGCAGCACGGCCCGGCGGTGGTCATCGCCGCCGAGGGCGCCGACTTCCTCGAGGGCCGTATCGAGCGGCTGCAGGAGGCGCAGGCAGGCTGGCAACTGCGCCACCTGCAGCTGACGCACTATCGCGTCAACGAGCTGGGCGACATCCAGACCGAGGCGCCGCAGCATGGCGGCCTGACCGACTTCGGCGCCGAGGTCGTCCGTACCTGCAACCGGCTGGGCATCGTCGTGGATGTCGCGCACGGCACGTTCGATCTCGTGAAGCGCGCCGCATCCGTCACCACCCGGCCGCTGGTGCTGTCGCACACCTCGCTGAGCGCCAGACCGGCGCCGCGCAGTCGCCTGATCTCGCCGGATCACGCCCGGCTCGTCGCGCGCACCGGCGGCGTGATCGGCATCTGGCCGCCGACAACCATCTTTGCCGACATGGCGGCCTATGTCGCGGGCATCGCCCGCATGGTGGATGTCGTGGGCATCGACCATGTCGGCATCGGCAGCGATATGCTGGGCCTGCTGTCGCCGGCGGTGTTCGACAGCTACCGCCAGCTGCCCGACCTGGCCGCCGCCCTGCTGGCCGGCGGCTTCAAGGCCGAGGATGCGGCCAAGATCCTCGGCGGCAACTACATCCGCGTGCTCACGGCGACCGTGGGGTAGGTCGTCGCTGGCGGCCTATGCCGTCGCCAGCGCGTACACGCCCTCTGCACCGCCGGGCAGCCGGTGCTGCTGCCAGCTGCGGCCGCCGTCCTCGGTGCCGAACACTTGGCCGCGGCGGGCGGCGCACCAGATGCGATCGGGATTGGCGGCGCTGGGCGCGACGATCATCAGCGTGCTGTCGATCGACACGTCGTGGTCGAAGCGCTGCCAGCTCTCGCCCAGATCGTGGCTGCGGTAGAGCGAGCCGGCGTCGCTCACCGCGGCGATGCTGAGCGCGGCGTACATGGTCCGGGGATCGTGCGGCGAGACCTTGATGTCGCGGGCATAGGTCAGGGGCGAGAAGCGGCCGACGCCCATCTCCGACCAACGCGTGCCGCCGTCGTCGCTGCGGAACAGGCCCATGCGGTTGGCCAGGAACACGGTGCCTGGCTGCGCCGGGCTGATGGCCAGCGCGTGCGAATCCATCATGCCTTCGGTTTCGGTGTTGCTGACGATGCGGCTCTTCAGCCGCGGCTGCTCGGCATATTCCAGCAGGCTGTCGTTGCAGCTCTGCCAGGTGTCGCCGCCGTCGCGGCTGCGGATCACGCCGCCGACCTCGAGCGCGGCATAGAGGTCGTCGGGCCGGTTGGGATCGATGGCCAGGCGGATGACGCGGCAGGGGAAGCTCATGCGCACCATGCCGCGCGGCTCGGGGGGCGACAGCTCGCGCCAGGTCGCGCCGCCGTCGCGGCTGCGATAGATCGTCGTGCCCTGCGTGCCGGCATAGATCGTCTGCGAATCCCTGGGGTGGATCGCCAGCGACCAGACCAGGCGCTCCTTGCCGGGCAGGGTCAATGCCGTCCACGTGTCGCCACCGTCGCTGCTGCGGTAGGGGCCGGCCTGCGTGCCGGCATAGACGACGTTCGGCGCGCCCGGGTGCGTGGCGATGCAGCGCACCTCGGCATTCTCAGGCAGGCCGCTGTCGAGCGTATCCCATCGCCCCGCTGCGATATCCAGGCGGTAGATGCCCTGCATGGGCGTGTTCTTGTCGGCGCCGAACGCTTGCGCCACGCCGGCATAGACGTAGGTCTTCATGGTCGCCTCGCCGTTTCCTCCGCTTTGTTGCAGCGAGAATAGCGCGCGGCGAAGGCGCGGAGAAGGCGGCGCCGGGGCACACGCTGGCATGGCTGGATAGTGCCGGCAGCAGGCCGGGAGTGCCGCCATCCCGAACGCCGCGATAATCTTGGAAACGACAGGAGAACCGTTGCGCCCGGGACGGCGGCCCGACGATCCGCCGGCGCGGTGGCGCCGGCAATGGTCGGTTCGAGGGGATAAACGCTCGTCCGCGCGATCTATTCCGACATCCGCTCGCTGAAGCCACCGATTACGCAGCGATGGTCGCGACGCCTCAGCGTGCCGGCATGGCCGGCGATCTGCTCACCGATCGCCCCGGTACCGGCTCGGCGTCGTGCCCGTATGGCGACGGAATACCCTGTTGAGGTGGCTCTGATCGGAGAAGCCGCAATCGGCCGCGACGACCTTGATCGGCAGCTTGCAGTCGCGTAGCAGCCTCTTCGCCCTGGCAATCCTCCTGGCGACGACATAGGCGTGCGGGGCCATGCCGAATGCGCCCTTGAATTTTCGGGAGAAATGGTAGGGGCTGAGCCCGGTAAGCGACGCCAGATCGTCGAGGGCGATGCTCACCGACAGTCTCTCTTCTATGAATTCGCTGATCCGGCGGCTGAGGCCTGCTTCGAGCGATCCGCTTTCCACCGATCGGAAGCTGACCTTTGCATAGTGACGCAGGACATGGATCGCGATCTGAGTGCGGATTGCGTCGACATACAGACGCTCGCCTAAACCATGGCCGTTCAGCTCCTTCTCGAGCATCCGCAGATACAGTGGCATCATTGCGTCCTCGGATCGGACACTGTCCTGGATATCGACCTTCGCCAGATCACGTTCGAAGACCTGCTCGGCGGTGCTCGCGATGGCGCCATGCTGCAGATGGATGTGCTTCACATCGATCGGCTGGTCCCAGTGCCACACTGATTGCTCCGCCCGCGTCAGCAGCGAGATCACGCCGCGCTCGACGACTTCGCTGTGCCAGCGGCCGCCGCTTCGACGGCGCATCGTCGATTTGCCGCCCTGATAGACCACGAGCATGTAGTCGCGCATTGGTGGAATGTCCGCTTCCTGCTCGCCGTAGCGGTATCCCTTGAGGGTGATCCCGCGCCAGCCCAGATGCGCGCTGTCCGTGGTTTTCTCGCCGGGAATCCAGTTCGGAATCAGATCCGGCGGTACGAGTGCTGTCATCTCCCCCCCCCCCTGCGGCCAGCCCCTTCAACGCCGCCCTTGCGGATCCGAGGCTGGCGTTCGCGCCGGCCCGCGGGTCTGTTGGCACCAAGCGTAGGTCGACAGCGGCGCTGCCCGCAAGGTCGGCGCAGGAACGTACAAGAGGGTGCGCAAGCCGATCCAATACCGATCGCCTGTCTATCCGTTAGCGTCCAAACGCCATGCCGCTACACGCGAGCACGCATGTCTGCGGGCGACGCAACGACGTGGCGTCGCCGAATGACGATCATAGCGCGGGAGGACAATGATCATGACCACTAGCGGTGCAGCGAAGATGCTGCGCGATCTCTACCAGGACTGGACGAATCGGATGACCGCCGATCCCAACCTGTCCATCGCCAACCTCCGCAGCATGTTCGACGAATGGGGGCAGGCCGCGCTCGAACCGGAGAACGTGACCTACAGGAGCGACCGGATCGGCGGCGTCGAGGCTCTCTGGGCGCTGCCGATCGGCGCCGACGCCTCCCGTGTGATCGTCTACACGCATGGCGGCGGCTTCGCGGTGGGATCGGCTGACAGCCACCGCAAGATGGCGGGTCATCTGGCGAAGGCCCTGGGCGTGACCGCCGCCATCCTGCACTACCGCCGTGCGCCCGAGAACCCGTTCCCGGCCCAGATCGAGGACGCGGTCGCTGCCTACAAGGCGCTGCTCGCCAAGGGCCAAGAACCCGGGAAGATCACGACGGCGGGCGACAGCGCTGGCGGCAACCTGGCCATTGCGAGCGTGTTGAAGATGCGCGACCTGGGATTGCCGCTGCCGGGCAGCGTCATCGCCTATTCGCCCTGGCTCGACATGGCGCTTCGTGGCGCCACGCTGGAAGCGAACGCCGCTACCGACGCCCTCGTCGGTCGGCCTATCCTCGAAGGAATGGTCGGCATGTTCCTCGGCGGCAGCACGAGCCCGCTCGACCCTCTGGCTAATCTGCTCGAGAACCACTTCGACGGCTTTCCGCCCCTGTACATCAACGCAGGCAGCGCCGAGACGCTGCTGAGCGACTCCGAGAACCTGGCGGCGAAGGCCAAGGCACAAGGCGTGAAGGTCACGCTCTCCGTCGTGCCGGATATGCAGCACGTCTTCCCGGCGCTGGCCGGGCGGGCGCCAGAGGCTGACGAGGAGCTCGCGCGAATCGCCGCCTGGTACAAGGCCCTCTGATCCTTCAGCGCGCCGGACGAACGCAAGTGTCGTCCGCCGATCTTTCGACAAGCAACCAGCGAAGGCCGCCACTTTCGTCGCGGCGTGCGATTCTTCACCTGGAGGAGACACGTGAAAGCGAGTTCAACAGCCACGAGGGCCAGGGGCGCGGATTTCGACGCAATCGTCGTCGGAGCAGGCTTCGGCGGCCTCTATGCCGTGCACAAGCTTCGCGACGGACTGGGCCTTGATGTCCAGGCCTTCGACAGTGCCGACGATGTCGGTGGGACATGGTATTGGAACCGGTATCCGGGCGCCCTGTCCGACACCGAAAGCTACTGCTACCGCTTCTCCTTCGACAAGGAGCTGCTCCAGCAGGGGCACTGGAAATCGCGCTATCTGACCCAGCCGGAAATCCTCGACTACCTGAGCGGGTTTGCCGATCGCTTCGACCTGCGCCGCAGCTATCAGTTCGGCACGAAGGTCACGGCTGCGCGATTCGACGAAAGCGCGGGCCTCTGGAACGTCACGACCGACAAGGGCCGGACGCTGACGGCAAAATACCTCGTCACCGGCCTCGGACTTCTGTCTGCGACGAACAAGCCCCCTTTCAAGGGTATCGACGGCTTCAAGGGCGAAACCTACCACACCGGGGCGTGGCCGGAGGGGATCGACCTGGCCGGAAAGCGTGTCGGCGTCATCGGTACGGGATCGACCGGCGTGCAGGTCATCATCGCGCTCGCGCCGGTCGCAAAGCACCTCACCGTGCTCCAGCGCTCCGCGCAATATGTCGTTCCCATCGGCAACGGTCCCGAATCCGAGGAGAGGATCAACGAATACAAGGCGCAGTACGAGGCCATCTGGAAACAGGTGAAGGAATCGGCCGTGGCCTTCGGGTTCGCCGAAAGCACTGTGCCTGCCATGTCGGTTTCCGAGGCGCAACGCGAACGCGTGTTCGAGGACGCGTGGAAGCGCGGCGGTGGCTTCTACTTCATGTTCGCAACCTTTTCCGATATCGCCACCAGCCCGGAGGCCAATGCTGCGGCGGCAGATTTCATCAAGCGCAAGATCGCAGGGGCCGTGAAGGACCCGGACACGGCGCGCAAGCTGATGCCGACCGATCTCTATGCCAAGCGCCCGCTTTGCGGCACCGACTACTACGACGTCTACAACCGGGCTAACGTCACGCTGGCGGACGTGAAGGCCGATCCCATCGCCGAGTTCACACCGACGGGCATCCGCCTGCAAAGCGGCGCCGAGCACGAGCTCGACGTGGTCGTCTTCGCGACGGGATTCGACGCTGTCGACGGCAACTACACGAGGATCGACATGCGCGGTCGCAGCGGCGTGACGATCCGTGAGAAATGGAAGGAAGGACCGCTGGGCTACCTCGGCATGATGGAAAGCGACTTTCCCAATTTTTTCATGATCCTCGGCCCGAACGGTCCCTTCACCAACCTGCCGCCCAGCATCGAGACGCAGGTCGAATGGATCTCTGACACGATCGCGCACATGGAGCGCAAGGGCGCGAGAACCGTCGAGCCGACGCAGGCGGCAGAGGACGAATGGATCGCCGCCTGTCGCACAATCGCGGATATGACACTCTTCCCCAAGGCACAGTCGTGGATTTTTGGAGCCAACATCCCCGGCAAGAAGAATGCCGTGATGTTCTACATGGCCGGGCTTTGCAATTACACCAAGGCCTTGAATTCGGTGAAAGAGTCCGGCTACGGAGCCATGATCTTCGACCGTGAGCCAGCGATGGTCGTCTGACAGGAGGATGCAGCGGCAGCGCCACCGAAAGCGGGCCAGGAAAGGCACTCTCGCGCCAGTGCGCGAGAGTGCCGGGCATCGAGGCTTCGGCTCGTGCGGCTCATCCGACACCGGCTTCGCTGAAGCCGGTTACGCGGCGATGATCGAGACGCCGTAGCTCGCGAGCACGTGGTCGCGCGTCACGAGCGGCATCTGCTCCACGATTGCCTGCGCGACTATGAGGCGGTCGAAAGGATCGCGATGATGAAGGGGCAGGCGGGCGGCCTGCAGTGCGTGCGGCAGCTCCATGGCCACCGGCGCGGCGCCAAGCGCGCGCATGCCGCCTTCAATGTCGCCGGGCGCCCGGAGCTTGCCGATTGCGGTCTTGATGCCGATCTCCCAGACGCTGATGACGCTGAGGAAAAGGTCGTTGCTGGAATCCGTGATCAGCTCGATCGCTGCCGGGCGCAAGCGGCCGCCGCCTTCCATTGCCCATAGAAAGACGTGGGTGTCGAGCAGCAGCTTCACGACGGCGGATCGCCTTCCTCGAACAAACGTGCGATCTCCTCGTTGACTTCGGGCGAGTCCCAGTCCGGAGCCATCCAGACCTTGCCCTTCCAAAGGCCGAGCTTGCGTCTGGCTGGCTTCTTCGTCACGGGCACAAGGCGGACCACGGGCTTGCCGGCCTTGCAGATCACGACCTCTTCGCCCTTGGTCGCGGCGTCAACCAGCTCCGAGAGCTTCGTCTTCGCTTCGTGCATGTTGGCGGTCTTCATGGCAGCTCCTTCTAGCTAACCTAGCTAGGTTGAGTGCCCTTTTCAAGGCGCCCTACGATTTCCTGCTTGCGCCGGCATCGGCCCGATTGTATGTACGACCTCACGTGGGATTTGAAGCCGACCGGCTTGCGGCCACGTTAAAAACCGCTAAAAGGTCGGGAGCCTTTCGAAAAGCCCCGTCCTTCACCGGTCGGGGCTTTTTCGTTGCGCAGGCGCCTGGCGCTGCGCGGGTCGGGAGGCAGTGATGGACGGTGATTTCCGCGGGCGGCGCATCGAGACGCGGCAGGATGAGGGCATCGCGGGCTGGCGGCCGCAGACACGCGCGGTGCGCGGCGGCTTGCGGCGCAGCGACTTCGAGGAGACGTCGGAGGCGCTGTTCCTGACATCGGGATATGTCTATCGCAGCGCCGAGGAGGCCGAGGCGGCCTTCACCGGCGAGCTCGACCGGTTCCAGTACTCGCGCTTCAGCAACCCCACGGTATCGACCTTCGAGGACCGGCTGGCGGCCCTGGAAGGCGCCGAGGCCTGTCGCGCCACCGCCACCGGCATGGCCGCCGTCTTCTATTCGCTGCTGGCGCTGCTGCGCGCCGGCGACCGCGTCGTGGCGGCGCGCCAGCTCTTCGGGTCGTGCCACTACATCATCTCGGACCTGCTGCCGCGCTTCGGCATCGAGAGCGAGCTGGTCGACGGGCTGGATCTCGAGGCCTGGAAGGCGGCGCTGTCGCGGCCCACGAAGGCGGTGCTGTTCGAGACGCCGTCCAACCCCATGCTCGACATCGTCGACATCAAGGCCGTGGTCGATCTCGCGCATGCCGCCGGCGCCAAGGTGGTGCTCGACAACGCGTTTGCGACGCCGATCCTGCAGCGGCCCATCGAGTGGGGCGTCGACGTGGTCGTGCACTCGGCCACCAAGTACATCGACGGCCAGGGCCGCACCCTGGGCGGCGCGGTGCTGGGCTCCAAATCATACATCGTCGACCAGCTGCAGCCGATCACGCGCAACACCGGCCCGGCGATCAGCCCCTTCAACGCCTGGGTGCTGCTGAAGGGGCTGGAGACGCTGCCGCTGCGTATCGAGCGGCACTCGGCCAACGCCGCGCGCGTCGCCGATGCGCTGGCCGGCCACCCCGCTGTGGCGCGCGTGCTCTATCCCGGCCGCAAGGACCATCCGCAGCATGCGCTGGCGACCGCGCAGATGCCGACCGGCGCCGGCGGCATCGTCGCCTTCGAGCTGAAGGCCGGCAAGTGGGCCGCGTTCGAGACCCTGAATCGGCTGAAGCTGGTCGACATCTCCAACAACCTGGGCGACGCCAAGAGCCTGGTCACGCATCCGGCCACCACGACGCACAGGCGCATCGGCGAGACCGAGCGGGCCAGGCTCGGCATCAGCGACGGCCTGGTGCGGCTCTCGGTCGGACTGGAGGATCCCGACGACATCATCGACGATCTGGTGCAGGCGTTGGCCGGCTGATCGCGCGATGTCGCTTGCCTGCGCGCTTTGGGCCGCGAATGCCGACTGGGCGCAGCGCACGCTGGCGCATCCGTTCGTGCGCGGCCTGGGCGACGGCAGCCTGCCGGTGGACAGCTTCCGCCGCTACGTGGCGCAGGACGCGTATTTCCTGGAGGCGTTCGCGCGCGCCTATGCCGCCTGCCTGGCGCAGTCGACGGAACGGGCCGACCTGCAGGCCTTCGCCGGCCTGATCGCCGGCGTCATGGAGGAGCTGAAGCTGCACGCTGCCTATGCCGAACGCTGGCAGGTCGACCTGACCAGCGTCACGCCGGCGCCGGCGACGCAGGCCTACACCGGCTTCCTCGTCGAGCTGGCAGGGCTGGGCCGCATCGGCCTGACCGCGGCGGCGATGACGCCATGCATGCGCCTCTATGCGTTCCTGGGCCAGGAGCTGGCCAGGGGGCCGGTGGCGGCGACCTATGCCGAATGGGTGCGCACCTATGCCGCAGCCGAGTTCGAGGCGCTGGCCGCGACCCTCGAAGGGCTGGTGGATTGGCACGCCACCGACAGTCCGGCGGTGCGCAACGCCTATCGCCGCGCCATGGAGCTGGAATACGGCTTCTTCGACGCCAGCCTGTAGCGCAAGATGCTTCATGGTGAGCTTGTCGAACCATGAGATGTCCGCACCACGGTTCGTGCGGCCTTCATGGTTCGACAAGCTCGCCATGAGGGATTCGCTGAGCGGGGCAGCGATTAGAGCGCCTCCGCTTTATATCGGCGCCGCGACGCGCTCGATAGTGTGGTCGAGCAGGTGCTGCAGCTCGATCACCGCATCGGTGCCGACGGCGGCGCGCAGCGTGCCTTCGGCCTGACGCCAGAGCGGCACGGCGCGGCGGAACATGGCCTTGCCTTCCGCCGTCAGCGTGATCGCGCGCTGTCGCCGATCGTCACCAGCCACCAGCTCGACCCAGCCGGCGCGGATCAGCGGCCGGATGTTGCGGGTCAACGTGGTGCGGTCCATGCCCATGACCTCGGCGAAGCTGCCAATCGCCATCGGCGGCTGTCCCATCAGGCGGCCCAGCAGCGAATATTGGGTGACGCGCAGGCCCAGCGGCGCAAGGTGATGGTCGTAGATCTGCGTGACGCGGCGCGCCGTGCGGCGCAGCCGCAGCAGGGTGCATTGCGAGGGCTGCAGCTCGCGTGCTGCATCTATCCTGGAATCGCTCATTGTCGCTCGCCGCGGCTGCCGCCCGGTCGCGGCGGCATTCAACATGTGGCACGAGGATAGCGCAGCTCCGGCGACGCCGAAACCGCAAAGTGCATATACACGCTCTGACCGTGCCGCGGCCGCCTGACGGCGCAGGGCGCCATCACCCGCTTGAATACGGCCGATGCTGCCCCATGTATTGCGTTTGGTATGCCTGCGATGCCTATCCGTCGTCTGGCGACAAGCGTCTTGTGGCGATAAAGTCTGCCGAACCAACAGAGGCGGGTACGGAGCGAGCAATGTTCAGCGAAGAGACTCGCGCCATCCGCGTGACGGTGGCGCCGACCTATCTGCAGGACCAGTCCGATCCGGACGAGGCTCGTTGGGTCTGGGCCTATACCGTGCGCATCGAGAATCGGGGCACCGAGAAGGTGCAGCTTGTCAGCCGGCACTGGATGATCACCAATTCTCGTGGCCGGCAGGAGGAAGTGCGCGGTCCCGGGGTCGTGGGCAAGACACCGATGATCGAGCCCGGCAAGTCATTCGAGTACACAAGCGGCTGCCCGCTGGACACGCCGTCCGGCTTCATGGCCGGCACGTATCAGATGGTCGCGGAGAGCGGCGAGCGCTTCGATATCCGCATTCCGACATTCTCGCTCGACCTGCCGCGCGAGCATCGCTCGACGCTGTCGCAGGAGCATCGGACCCTGAACTGACGCTGTCGGCCACGAATCGGGAAGGAAGCAGGATGAACAAGGTGCTCAAGAGGCCCAGCCTCGGGTCGGTCGCGGCCGCCTCCTCGCAGGTGAAGCCGACGCGGGCGGAAGCCGAGGAGGCGGTGCGAACGTTGATCCGCTGGGCGGGCGATGATCCCGACCGCGAAGGCCTGGTCGGCACGCCGGACCGGGTCGTGCGCTCGTACGAGGAGTTCTTCGCCGGCTACGCCGAGGATCCGCGCGAGATCCTGGCGCGCACCTTCGAAGAGACCGACGGTTATGACGAGATGGTCGTGCTGCGCGATATCCGCCTGGAGTCGTATTGCGAGCACCATATCGTGCCGATCATCGGCAAGGCGCATGTCGGCTATCTGCCGGCGCACCGCGTCGTGGGCATCAGCAAGCTGGCGCGCATCGTCGAGGCCTATGCCAAGCGGCTGCAGATCCAGGAGAAGATGACGGCGCAGATCGCCAACTGCATCCAGGAGGTGCTGGAGCCGCGCGGCGTCGCCGTCGTCATCGAGGCGGCGCACCAGTGCATGACCACCCGTGGCATCCGCAAGCCGGGCGTGGCGATGGTCACCAGCCGCATGCTGGGCGCGTTTCGCGACGATCCTTCGACCCGCCGAGAGTTCCTGGCCATGATCGGCAAGAACGGCGCCGGCGGCTACGCCTGAGCGCGGTCGGGACTGCGGCAGGCTGACCGCGGTCCCGAAAGCATTTGATTCGCCACCGCCGCCGTGGCGAAATCCGCGCTCACAGACGCGGAGCTTCGGAATGGCGGGAGAGATCGTCGGTTCGGTGGAGATGCTGCGGCGCCTGGTGGCGTTCGACACGACCTCGCGCGAATCGAATCTGGCGTTGATTCACTACGTCCGGGACTACCTCAAGGGCCACGGCATCGACTCGACGCTGGTGCCCAACGCCGAGGGCACCAAGGCCAACCTCTACGCCGCCGTCGGCCCCGTGAAGGAAGGCGGCGTGGTGCTGTCGGGCCACACCGACGTCGTGCCCGTCGATGGCCAGCCCTGGGACACCGACCCGTGGACGCTGACCGACAAGGGCGACCAGTACTACGGCCGCGGCACCTGCGACATGAAGGCGTTCTCCGCCATCGGGCTGGCGATGGTGCCGCATTTCCTGCGCGCGCGCCTGAAGGTGCCGATCCATTTCGCGCTGAGCTACGACGAGGAGGTCGGCTGCCTGGGCGCGCACTCCCTGGCGGAGCGGCTGACGGGCGCCGTGCCGCGACCGCAGGTGATCGTGATCGGCGAGCCCACCATGATGACGGTGGTGCACGCGCACAAGGGCGCGCGCAGCTACGTCACGACCTTCACCGGCTTCGAGGCGCATTCCTCGATGACGCATCTTGGCGTCAGCGCCGTGCACTTCGCCGGCGAGTTCATCGCCTTCCTCAACCGGCTCGAGGCCGAGCTCGAGGCGCGCGCGCCCAAGGACAGCGAGTTCATGCCGCCGATGTCGACGATCAATGTCGGCACCGTGCATGGCGGCACGGCCGGCAACATCCTGGCCCGCGAATGCACGCTGCTGTGGATCTCGCGGCTGCTGCCGACGGACGATCAGGAGGAGATCGAGCGGCGCGCGTTCGACTACCTGCAGAACACGCTGCTGCCGGCGATGCGGCGCCGGCATCCCGACGCCAACATCGTCACGGAGCGGCGGTCCTCGACGCCGCCCTTCTCGCCGGAGGGCAATGACGCGGCCAAGGCGCTGGCGCGCGCCTGGTCCGGCTCCAACGTCGTGGGCAGCGTGCCCTACGGCACCGAGGCCGGCATCTTCCGCCGCACGATCGGCGCGCCGACCGTGGTCTGCGGCCCCGGCGACATCGCCCAGGCGCACCAGCCCAATGAGTTCATCCTGAAGTCGCAGATCGACGCCTGCGAGAACTTCATGCGCCGCATGGTCGAGTGGGCCGAGCAGCAATGACGAGCGCCGCCGCCTCGCCAGACATGCTGCGCCGCCTGGTCGGCTTCGACACCACGTCGGCGAAATCCAATCGCGCCCTGATCGATTGGGTGCGCGACTACCTCGCCGGCCATGGCGTGGCGGCGACGCTGGTGCCCAACGAGGCCGGCACCAAGGCCAACCTCTATGCGTCCATCGGTCCCGCGGTTGCCGGCGGCATCGTGCTGTCGGGGCACACCGACGTCGTGCCGGTCGACGGCCAGCCCTGGAACACCGACCCGTGGACGCTGACGGAGAAGGACGGCCGCCTCTACGGCCGTGGCAGCTGCGACATGAAGGGCTTCGTGGCCTGCGTGCTGGCGGCCGTGCCGCGGCTGCGCGCGGCCAGGCTGAAGGTCCCGGTGCATTTCGCCTTCAGCTATGACGAGGAGGTCGGCTGCCTTGGCGCGCATTCGCTGGCCGAGCGCCTGATGGGCAGCGTGCCGCGGCCGCGGGCGGTGATCATCGGCGAGCCGACCATGATGGGCACGGTGCGCGGCCACAAGGGCCAGAACAGCTACCAGGTCGTGCTCACCGGCTTCGAGGCGCATTCGTCGATGACCCATCTCGGGGTCAGCGCCGTGCATTTCGCCGGCGAGCTGATCCATTTCATCAACGGCCTGCAGGACGAGCTTGCGGCGCGCGCGACCGACAACGGCTACATGCCGCCGTTCGGCACGATGAATGTCGGCACCCTGTCGGGCGGCACGGCGGGCAACATCCTGGCCCGCGAGTGCACGCTGATATGGGAATACCGCCAGGTGCCGGGCGATGACGCCGACGAGGCGCGCCGCCGCGTGCAGGCGCATATCGACGATGCGCTGCTGCCGGCGATGCTGCGCCGCCATGCCGCGGCGCGGATCGAGATGACGCCGCGCTTCGTCGTGCCGGCCTTCAGGGGCGAGGAGCGCGGCGAGGCCGAGCAGCTCGCCCGCGCCTGGAGCGGCTCGAATGACTCGACCATGGTGGCCTATGCGACCGAAGCCGGCATCTTCCAGCAGACCGGCATCTCGACCGTGGTCTGCGGCCCCGGCGACATTGCCCAGGCGCACCAACCCAACGAGTTCGTGCTGACCTCGCAGCTTGCCGCCTGTGATGCGTTCCTCGATCGCATGATCGAGTGGGCGGAGCGGGGATAGAAGCGCCCGCGCTTCCGCCAGTGCTGGCGTGGCACACGCACATCGTCATCCCGAGCGCAGCGAGGGATCTCCTGCGAAAGACGCACGGCACGCCATTCGCGGGAGATCCCTCGCTGCGCTCGGGATGACAGGCGATGCCCAGACGGGGCTACTTCAGGAACCGGGCCAGATAGGCGCGGGCGTTGGCTTCGAACACCGGGACAAGATTGTCCATCGCGGCGATCAGCAGCTCGTGCCACACCGCCGACCGGTCGGAGTCCTTCATGCTCTCGGGCACCGTGCGCCAGGCGGAGGCCTCGGCGCTGGTGCTGCCCACGGTGGCGCCCAGCCGATCGCGCACCTGCAGGGTGACCGCAAGCCGCAGCGTGAACTTGTCGGAATCCTCGCGGATCAAGGATTCGATCAGACCCTTGCGGGTGCGCAGCTTCTCGGTGACGACACTGGCGTCCTCGATCACGAACACGGCCGCCGAGTCGTCCCGGCCGGGGGCTGCGGCCTCGATATGGCGCCTGGCCCAGTCGTCCATCGTCGCCAGGGGCGAGACGATCATGCGGTGCTCGACATTGGGCATCTGTTGCGGCGGCGCATAAGCCTGCACGACCTCGACCCGGGCCACGTCCAGCCGCAACGGTGCCGAGCCGAAATCCGGCACCGAGAAATCGAACGAGCGGCGCTTGCCCGCGCTGGTCGCGGCCGTCGGCGCCGCCTGGGGTGCCGGTGCCGGCGGTGCCACCTCGCGGGGGGCAGTTGCGTTCTGTGCCGGCGGCAGGCCCTGCGGCGCCATCGGCGCGTTCTGGCCGAATGATGGGTTCTGGGCGAGGGCGGGAATGGAAAGCAGCGCAGCGACCGCACCGACAAGCACCGGCACGGCGCGACGGCCGATGCGTACGAGGCAGGCAGGCGCCGATATCATGAACGCCGAGTGTAAGCCCGTTTACGGCGCCATTGCGGCGAGATGCCACCTTCTCCCGTCACTGTGCGGAAAGACTGTATGCAATTTCGCACCTGCGAGCCGCGCGCGACGGCATCGTCAGGCCGTCTCGAGCGCGTCCAGATCGGCGTCGGCGTAGCGATAGGTGGTCGAGCAGAACTCGCAGGTGACGATCACCCTGCCGCCGGCGTCGCGCAGCTCGTCGAGCTCGCTGCGCCTTATGGTGCGCAGCACGCGGTCGATGCGCTCGCGCGAGCAGCGGCACTGGTCGCGCAGCGGCCTGCGGTCGAAGGCGCGCACGCCGTCCTCGTGGAACAGGCGCAGGAGCAGCCCCTCGACCGGCAGCGCCGGATCCAGCATTTCCGCCGCCGTGGCGCTGCCCAGCAGCACCACGGCCTTGCGCCAGCGATCCTCGCGTTCCTCGGCGTCGAGCTCGGCGATGAGCTGCGCCGAGGGCAGCGCCTGCAGCACCAGGGAAGCGGCGCGCCAGTGCCGGCCGTCATGCACGACCGCAAGCTTGAGGCCGGCGGCAAGCTGCTCGGATTGGCGGAAGTAGTGGTGCGCGCAATCGGCCAGCGTGGCGCCATCGAGCGCGACGACGCCCTGGTAGCGCTCCGTTTGCGGACCCTGGTCGACGGTGAACGCCATGTGGCCGGCGCCCAGCAGCCGCGGCACCGGATTGGCCGGCAGCCGCGAGGCCGCATCGAGCGGCACGTCGCGCAGCACCGCCTCGAGGCGGGCGGCATCGACCTGGGCATAGCCGCGCAGGGCGCCCTCCGATGTCAGGTCGACGACCATCAGCCTGACCGGCCCATCGCCACGCAGCTGCAGGGTGAATATGCCGTCATATTTCAGCGTTGATGCCAGCGCGGCGCCCAGCACCAGCGCCTCGGCCAGCAGCGCCGCGACGGGCTCGGGATAAGCATGGCGCGACAGGATCGCGTCGAGCACCGGGCCCAGGCGCACGGCGCGGCCGCGCACGCCCAGGGCCTCGAGCTGGAAAGGCAGCACCGAGTTGCTGCCAGTGGCAGGGGCCGATCCAGGGCGCACGGTGTTCATGCCGAAAATCCCACAACTCTTGCGGCGCCTGATCGCCGCGCGCACGTTTCATGGCTACGCCATACGTCATGCCTGCGCGCGGGCGCCGACCTGTCCGATATAGGCGCCCGCCGCGCCGGCAACCAGCGCGTCAGACGTGCCCCAGGCACCAGGCGAGGATACCCTTCTGGGCGTGCAGGCGGTTCTCCGCCTCGTCCCATACCACCGACTGCGGGCCGTCAAGAACAGCAGCCGTGACCTCCTCGCCGCGATGCGCCGGCAGGCAGTGCATGAAGATTGCATCGTTCTTGGCGAGCTTCATCATGCGCTCGTCGACCTGATAGGCGCGCAGCAGGTTGTGCCGGCGTCCGGCGCTGGCCTCGTCCTCGTCGCCCATAGAAACCCAGGTGTCGGTCACGACGCAATCGGCACCGGTGATCGCCTGGGCCGGATCGTGGACCACGCGCACACGCGCGCCGCGCTTGGTGGCCCATGCGAGCACGTCGGCGGGCGGCGTCAGCTCGGGCGGGCAGGCGATGCGCAGCTCGAAGTCGAACTGCGCGGCGGCATGGATCCAGCTCGTGGCCATGTTGTTGCCGTCGCCGGACCAGGCCACGACGTTGCCCTTGATGGGGCCGCGATGCTCCTCGAACGTCATCACGTCGGCCATGAGCTGACAGGGATGCGTCTTGTCGGTGAGGCCGTTGATCACAGGCACGGTGGCGAACCTCGCCATCTCCAGGAGCTTCTCCTCGGCGGTCGTGCGGATCATGATGGCGTCGACATAGCGCGACAGCACGCGCGCGGTGTCGGCGATGGTCTCGCCGCGGCCGAGCTGGGTGTCGGTGGTGCCCAGCATCACCGTGCCGCCGCCGAGGTCGCGCATGCCGACCTCGAAGGAGACGCGCGTGCGGGTCGAGGGCTTCTCGAAGATCATGGCCAGCGTCTTGCCGGCCAGCGGCTGGTCGTGACCGCCGTTGCGGCGGGCGTGCTTGTAGTCGCGGCTGCGGTCCAGGATGCTGCGCAGGAGCGACGGATCGAGCCGGTCGAGGTCGAGGAAGTGCCGCGTCTCAGCCATTTGCCGCTCCTGCCAGCGCCCGGCAGGCGTCGTCGATGATGGCCAGCCCGTGGTCGAGATCCTCGCGCGTCGCGACCAGCGACGGATAGATGCGCACGACGTTGTCGCCGGCGCCGACGGTCAGCATCTGGCGCTCGAACAGGGCATTGACCATGTCGGCGCTGGGCACGACGCAGCGCAGGCCGGTGATGAAGCCGGTGCCGCGCACCTCGGCCAGCACCTTGGGATGCCTGGCGACCAGCGCCTCGAGCTTGGGCCGGAAGTAGCCGATGCGCTCGCGCACGCCCGCGAAGAAGCCCGGCGCCAGCATGACGTCGAGCACGGCGTTGCCCACCGCCGTGCCCAGCGGGTTGCCGCCATAGGTCGAGCCATGGGTGCCGAACACCATGCCGGCGGCAGCCTTCTCCGTGGCCATGAAGGCGCCCAGCGGGAAGCCGTTGCCGATGCCCTTGGCGACGGCCATGACATCGGGCTTCACGTCGAACCATTCATAGGCCCAGAGCTTGCCGGTACGGCCGAAGCCGCACTGGATCTCGTCGAAGAACAGCAGCAGGCCGAACTCGTCGCAGATCTGGCGCAGCGCGCGCAGGAACTCGCCGCTGCCGGGCCGCACGCCGCCTTCGCCCTGGATCGGCTCCACCAGGATGGCGGCGGTCTCGTCGTCGATCGCGTCGCGCACCACGTTGGTGTTGTTGAGCGGCACGTGCACGAAGCCGGGCGCCCGCGGGCCGAAGCCCTGCAGATATTTCTCGTTGCCGGTCGCCGCCAGGGCCGCGCCGGTGCGGCCATGGAACGCCTGGTCGAAGCAAATGATCTTGTAGCGTTGCGGCCTGCCGTTCACGTACTGGTACTTGCGCACCAGCTTGATGCCGCCCTCGATCGCCTCGGCGCCCGAGTTGCTGAAGAACATCGTGTCGGCGAACGAGTTCTCGACCAGCCGCTGCGCCAGCCGTTCGCCGTGGGCGATGCGATAGAGGTTCGAGGTGTGCCAGAGCCTGGCCGCCTGCTCCTGCAGCGCCTTCACCACGGTGGGGTGGCAATGGCCGAGATTGTTGACGGCGATGCCCGAGGTGTAATCGAGGAATCGTCGGCCATCCGCCGCGTAGAGGTAGGAGCCCTCGCCACGCTCAAAGGCGACGTCCTTCCGATCGTACGTCGGCATCACGGCCGGTATCACGACAGCCTCCATCATTCGCCAACAAAAACGCGACGCTCCAGCCTCGGACCCGCCGATCGCCGGAAAACGCCGCGGGGCGGCACTATCCGGACCGGCCGGCATGCTGTCAACCGGATGCAGGGCTTGTTGGTTTGAGGGTGCCGCCGCCGTCCGTTACAACTCCGTCATGAACGGCAAGACGCGCGCGGCGCCGGTGGTGTGGCTGCTGACAGGCGACAAGGGCGGCGACACGGCGCAGCTGCGCCAGCTGGCCCGCGCGCTGGATTGGCCGTGGGTGGAGAAGCCGTTGAAATTCAACGGCCTGTACCGGCTGCCCAACCGGCTGCTGGGGGCTTCCACGATGTCCCTGGCATCACCGTCCGACGCCGGGTTGGTGCCGCCGTGGCCGGATCTCGTGCTGTCTGCGGGGCGGCGGGCGACACCGGTCGCCGGCTGGATCCGCCGGCGCAGCGCCGGGCGCGCCAAGCTGGTCAATGTCGGGCGGCCCTGGGGACCGCTTGCCGCCTTCGATCTCGTGATCGCGATGCCGCAGTACCAGCTGCCGGCCCGCGACAATGTGTGGCCCGCCCGGCTGCCGTTCAACCGCCTCGATGCCGCGGCGATGCAGGCAGGGGCGGCAGCGTGGGCGCTGCAGCTGGGCGATCTGAAGCCGCCCTACATCGCCGTGCTGATCGGCGGGCGGGCGCGGCCGCTGCGGTTCGATGCCGCGGCGGGCCGGGCCATCGGCAGCGGTGTCGATGCGCTGGCGCGCACGCTACAGGGCTCGGTGCTGGCGGTGACCAGCCGACGCACGCCCGAGGCGGTGGCGACGGCGCTGCTGGGCGAGATCAAGGTGCCGCTGCTGGCGCATCGCTGGCGGCCGAACGACACGTCCAACGCCTATGCGGCGTTCATCGCCCTTGCGGATCGCATCGTGGTGAGCGGCGACAGCGCGTCGATGCTTGCCGAGGCCTGCCACAGCGGCAAGCCGGTATCCGTGGCACCCGTGCCGCTCGACGATTCGCCGCGGGAGCGCGGGCCACGGGCGCTGTGGCGTCACCTGCCGCGCGGCGTCGTCGATGCGCTGCATGCCGGCGGATGGGCCATGCTGCCCCGCGACATGGCGGCGCTGTGGCAGCCGCTGGCACGTGCCCATCATGTGCATGTCCTGGGCACGAAGCTGGTGCCGACCACGCCGCCGCCGGACGACCTGCCGGCGGCAGCCGATCGAATCCGCGCGCTTCTGGACTGACGCGCTATTCCGCCGCGGCCGGCCCGGGGCGCGGGCCCAGCGCCGCCGGTGCCGGTGCCGGTGCCGGTGCGGGCGCCTCGGCCTTGCGCACGCGCGTATTGATCGTATGCATCACCGTCCAGCCGAAGACGACGGCCGTCAGCACTTCCGCGAAGATACGCGAAAGGGCGGCGCCGACGATCCCGAACTGCCACGCCAGCACCAGCAGCGTCGGCACGGAGATGCAGGCCAGGATCAGGGCGAGCTTCAGGTTGCGCACGGCGCGGCCCATCGCGGTCATCGCCGGCATGAACGGTGACATCGCCACCGAGGCGACACGCGAAATCATCAGCATCAGGGCCGGAACGTAGGCCGAGGCGAAATGCTGCTGCGCCGCCTTGTGGAAGAACAGGCCGAGCAGGGGTGGCCCGAGCACGGCGAACACGCCCACCACCAGCACGGCGCCCAGGGTCGAGGTGGCGCTGCTGCGCACGACCAGCCGGCGGAAGCCGCGGTAGTCGCGCGCGCTCCACAGATGCGCCAGCTGCGGGAAGACCGAGATGACGAACATCCGGGCCGGTCCGGAAAGGACGGAAGCGGCCTGCTTGGCGATCTTCCATAGCGCCGCGCCGGCCGGACCGGTGAAGGCGGCCACGATCATGTCGTCGGACTGCTTGGTGAGGACGCCCAGCGAGGTGCGGCCGTTGTTGGCCAGCACGAATTTCCAAAGGCCGGGGTGGCCGTCGGTGTGGCGTGCGAAGATGTCGCGCCAGCCGGGCGTCAGGTCACGGCGGCGCAGTTCGCGCCAGCCGAACCACACGGTGATGAAGCGGTCGATCGCCGAGGAGGCGAGATAGGCTGCGCCGAACCCCCAGATGCTCCATTCGAGCTTGTAGCACAGCACGCACAGTATCAGCCGAACCGCCGGCCCGATCGGCTCGGTGACGGCCAGCAGGCCGAAGCGATCGAACAGGCGCAGCACGCCCACCGGGGTGGCGCTGACCGTGAAGAAGGCGCTGACGCTCAGGAACAGCGCGAAATGCAGGTATTCGGACGGCACCTTGATCAGCGGCAGCACGACGAAGGCCAGGCCGGCGCAGACCGCCAGCGAGACCAGCGCCGTGCCGATATCCAGCAGCGTGTTGAACGCGATCAGCCGGCGCAGCGCGTCGCGGTCGTTGCGCATCAGGTCGTCGGCGCCGTACTTCACCACCGCTTCCCAGGTGGAGAACTTCAGCGTGTTGCCGACCAGGCTGGTGAAGCTGAGCAGCGCCGTCAGGATGCCGAACTGCCACAGCCCCAGGCCGGCGGTGGTGAACCAGACCGAGCCCAGCCCGATGACGGCACTGAAGGCGCGGCCCGAGAACAGCATGATGGTGTTGGCGTACAGCTTCTTGAGCGTGACGTCGCGTCGCCATGACCAGAGCCGGCGGAGCCAGGTCTGTGGCGACGCCGGGGGAAGTGACGGGTCGGGTGACGACATAGGCGGGCTATGCGAAGCGAAATGCGGCGGCTTTGTGGCGCTCGCGATCACCATTGCCGCACGGGGGCTGCGGGCTGCCAAAAATCATCATAAGCCGGCGAGGCCGTCAACGTCGCCGCCCGCGACGCGCCGCCGCCCTTGCTTGTGAGTGCCCATATCATTTGCTACAGGCCCCACTTCCCGATCAACCGCCCGAAGACCAGATGACGCCCACGCCGACGCGAAACGCCGCCCTGCCCTTTCGGCGCGGGGGGTTCGGGTGCCTCGCCGAGGCGCTCGACTATGCCGCGCGTGGGGAGACGGGCGTCAGCTTCTTCGACGCGCGCGGCCGGCTGACCGCGGCGCTGCCCTGGCGGGAGGCGCAGGCTGGCGCCCATGTCTTCGCCCGCCGGTTGATCGGCGCCGGCTTCGCGGTCGGCGACCGGCTGCTGATCACGGCCGAGACCTGGCCCGGGTTCGTGATCGCGTTCTTCGGCGCCCAGTATGCCGGATTGCTGCCGGTGCCGGTGTCGCTGCCCGCCGGATTGGGTGCGCGTGACGCCTATATCGAGCAGCTCCGACGGCAGCTCGAGGCGTCAGGCGCGGTGGCGGCGTTGTCGGTCGATTCGATGGCGGGCTATCTCGCCACTGCGGCCGAAGGGTCGTCGGTGCGGCTGGTCGGGCCCATGGCGGCGTTCGAGACGTTGCCGGAAAAGGCGGTCGACCTGCGGCCGCTGACGGCGGGCGAACGTTGCTACCTGCAATTTTCATCCGGCAGCACGCGTTTCCCGCTGGGTGTCGATATCCGCCAGGACCGGCTGATGGCCAATATCGATGCCGCGCTCTCGTCGCAGGGGTCCGACATCCGCCCCGATGACCATGCCGTGAGCTGGCTGCCCTGGTACCACGACATGGGGCTGATCGGCTTTCTGCTGGCAGCGGTCTGCTCCCAGCGGTCGGCCGACGTGATGCCGGCCGGCGAGTTCGCGCGCCGACCCCTGCAGTGGCTGGCGCTGGCGGCGCAGCGCGGCGCCAGCATCACCTACAGTCCCAGCTTCGGCTACGATCTGGCGGCGCGGCGGGCGCAGACGCAATCGCCGGCCGGCCTCGACCTGTCGCGCCTGCGCCTGGCCGGCATCGGTGCCGACATGATCCAGGCGCCTGTGCTGCGCCGGTTCAGCGAGACCTTCGCGCCGGCAGGCTTCGATCCGCGCGCCTTCGTGCCGTGCTACGGCATGGCGGAAGTCTGCGTCGGCTTGACGTTCTCGCCGCTCGATCGCGGGTTCCTGACCGACACGGTCGATCGCGCCGCGCTGGTCGAGCGCAACGTCGCCGAGCCGGCCAGCGGCGCCAACGCGCGCGAGCTCGTGGTGTGCGGCCGGCCATTGCCCGGCCACACGGTCGAGATCCGTGACGAGCACGGCAAGCCCCTGGGCGAGCGCCGGGTCGGCCGAATCTTCGCCCGCGGCCCCAGCGTCATGCCGGGGTATTTCGGCGCGCCGGAAGCCACCGCCGAGGTGCTGAAGGACGGCTGGCTCGACACCGGCGACCTCGGCTACTGGCGCGAGGGCGAGATCGTCGTCACTGGCCGCGCCAAGGATCTGATCATCGTCAACGGCCGCAACATCTGGCCGCAGGACATCGAATGGGCGGTCGAGGCCATCGCGCCGCTGCGGCGCGGCGATGCCTGCGCCTTCTCGGTCCAGGGCGACGACGGCGCCGAGCAGGTCGTGGTCGTGGTCCAGTCATGGCCCATGGAGGCTGATGCCCGCGCGGCGCTGAGCGCCGCCATCGCCCAGAAGGTGAAGGAGACCGTCGGGATCGACGGCACGGTGCAGCTGATCCTGCCGTCCGTCGGGCTGCCCATGACCTCCTCGGGCAAGCTGAGCCGTTCGCGCGCGCGCACCCAGTGGCTGGCCGGCGCCTACGAGGACGGCGGCCGCAAGCCCGCGTCATGAGCGCCCTGGTCGCGGTCACGGGTGCCACCGGCTTCATCGGCCAACACCTGATCGCGATGCTGGCCGCCAACGGCGTGCGCCAGCGCCTGCTGGTCCGACGCCTGCCAGCCCTCCCGGCCACATCCTCCCCTGAGGCGATCGAGCTGGTGGTGGGCGACCTTGGCGACAAGGCAGCCCTGCGCCGGCTGGTCGACGGCGCCGACGTCGTGATCCACCTGGCCGGCGCCATCAAGGCTGTCCATCGGGCCGATTTCTTCCGCTTCAACGCACAGGCAGTGCATGATCTGCTGGCTGCAGCCGCGGCGGTCGGCGGGACGGCGCGGGTCATCCTGGTCTCGTCCCTGGCGGCGCGCGCGCCCGGCCTGTCCGACTACGCGGCCAGCAAGCGCGCCGGGGAGGATTGCCTGGTCGCAGCCGCGCCGGCGCCCGGCTGGCTCGCCGTGCGGGCACCGGCCGTCTATGGGCCGGGCGATCGCGAGACCTTGGCATTCTTTCGCTGTGTGAAACGAGGCCTGGCGCCGGTCCCGGGTGCCGGCCGCGGCCGACTGTCGCTGATCCATGTCGGCGACCTGTGCCGGGTGCTCCTGGCCGCGGTGTCCCGTCCGACGCAGAGCGGGGTCTACGAGATCGACGACGGGACTGCCGCCGGCTACAGCTTGGCCGACATGGCGGGCGCCGCCGCCGGCGTCCTGGGCAGCCGGCCGCGGACCATCGGGGTGCCGCGGGCGCTGATGACGGGTGTGGCAGGCGTGCAACAGATGGTCGCCCGGCTGACGGGACGGCCGGCGATCCTGAGCCTGGGCAAGGTCCGCGAGATCTTCCATGACGACTGGGTCGTCACCGATCGGCGCCTGATGCAGGCGCTGGGAATCGTGCCGAATTTCGATCTGCGGCTCGGATTCGAGGACACGATTCTGTGGTATTTGCGCCACAGGTGGCTGTAGTGCTGGCGTAACAGAGGGTAACAATTTGTTAATAGCCTGATTTGCCAAGGTTTTGTCCAATGGGGCTCCCTCTTCCGTCAGGGCCCTTGAGCCATGCGCAGCGCACACAAGTTCAAAGTCTACGACTTCACCGAGACCGTGCCGGGCGACTCCGATACGCCGGCCCGCGAGCAGGTGGTCGCCGAGATCGTCCAACGTCTGGAACCGTTCCGGGTTGATTCCCGGCCGGTGGTCGGGGCGACCGTCATCACCAAGGATCTGAATATCGACTCGCTGGCCGTGATGGACATGGTCATGGAGCTCGAGGATCGGTTCGACATCTCGATACCGCTCAACGACGTCGCCGAGATCCACACCGTGGACGAGCTGGCGGACGCGGTCCTGCGCAAGATCGGGGGCCATTGAATCATGGGTATCTTGGATCGCCACCTGCATCTCCTGGAGACGCACCGGGCGATGCAGGCGACCGGCGCTGATCCGCTCGTGGTGATGGAGCGGGTGCTGTCGCCGACCGAGGCTGTCATCAACGGCCGCCGGACGTTGCTGGTGGGCACCAACAACTATTTCGGCCTGACCTTCGACAAGGCCTGCATCGAGGCTGCGATCGAGGCGACCCGCGCCGAGGGCACCGGCACGACCGGCTCGCGCACGGCCAACGGCACCTATGCGCAGCACGCCGCGCTCGAGGCCGAGATGGCCGAGTTCTACGGCAAGAAGCATTGCATGGTGATGACCACCGGGTATCAGGCGAATCTGGGCATCATCTCGACGCTGGTCGGCGAAGGTGACTACCTTGTCATCGACGCCGACAGCCATGCCTCGATCTACGATGCCTGCAAGCAGACCCAGGCCACCATCATCCGCTTCCGGCACAACGACCCGGCCAGCCTGGAGGCGCGTCTGCGCCGCCTGAAGGACGAGCCGGGCAACAAGCTGGTGGTGGTCGAGGGCATCTATTCGATGCTGGGCGACACGGCGCCGCTGAAGGCGTTCGTCGAGGTCACCAAGCGCTACGGCGGCTACATCCTGGTCGACGAGGCCCATTCGCTGGGCGCGCTGGGCGAGCGCGGTCGCGGCCTGGTCGAGGAGGCCGGCGTGCTCGACGAGGTCGACTTCGTCGTCGGCACCTTCTCCAAGACCCTGGGCGCCATCGGCGGCTTCTGCGTCTCCGACGTCGAGGGCTTCGAGGCGCTGCGCGTCGCGACGCGGGCCTACATGTTCACCGCGTCGCTGCCGCCCTCGATCGTGGCCTCGGTCCGCGCCGCGCTGAAGATCGTGCGCAAGGACGGCGCCGTGCTGCGCAAGCGGCTGTGGGACAACGTCGCCACGCTGTATGACGGCCTGGCCAAGGCCGGCTTCCGGCTGGGCCCGGAGCACGGGCCCGTGGTCGCCGTCGTGATGCCCGACCAGATGACGACGGTCGGCGTGTGGCAGGCGCTGATGGAGGCCGGCATCTACGTCAACGTGGCGGTGCCGCCGGCGACGCCGGGCGGCCTGTGCCTGCTGCGCTGCTCGTTGTCGGCCGCCCATTCGCGCGGCCAGCTCCAGCACATGGTCGAGGTTCTGGCCGAGGTCGGCCATCGCTTCGGCGTGCTGCCTCAGGAGCGCTCTGCCGCCGTGGCGTGATCGCCATGGACATGTCGCTCCTGTCCGCGGCGGCGCTGGCCGGCTTCGTCTACGGCATCACACCCGGGCCGGGCGTCCTGGCCGTGCTGGGCATCGGCGCGGGGCAGGGGCGGCGTGCCGGCGCCGCCTTTCTCGCCGGCCATCTCGTGGGCGATGTGTTGTGGGCGAGCATCGCGCTGGTGGCGATCATCGGCGTCGCCGCCATCGGCCCGCTCGTGTTCGACATCCTGGGCCTGATCAGCGGCATCTATCTGTTCTGGCTGGGATGGCGCGCGGTGCGCGTGTCGCGTTCATCCGATGGCGTCGCCGCCGCCCCGGTGCGCAATCCCCTGCTGCACGGGACCATCTTCGGCCTCACCAATCCGAAGGCCTACCCGGTTGCGGTCGCGACCTTCACGGCGCTGCTCTCGGCCAAGGCAGGCCTTCTCACGTGGAGCATGCTGCCGGTCCTGGTCGTGGCAAGCTGCGTCGGCGGCCTGATGGCCTATGCGATCCTTGTCGCCGTCGTCGGCGCTGAAGCGGTGCGCCGCTCGTACCGGCGGCACGAAATTCTGATCACGCGCATGTCGGGCGTTCTGTTCATCGGCTTCGCCATTCATGCGCTGCTGCATGCCGCGCCGGGGCTGCTGCCGCGCCGCCCGGCATAGCCGCCGCGTTGCCTGCCGGCGCGTCCGACAGCGCCGGCTCTTATCGGAATGCGCCCTTGCGCCAATAGCGCACCGCCAGCACCGGCGAGGCCAGCAGCGGGTGCCGGCGCTGCCAGTCGCTCATGTCGATGCGCACGCCCGAGTGACGCTGGATCTTCCAGGCGACATAATCGGCGCCGCCCTCGAAGGTGAACACCGCCTTCATGAGCCGCAGCACGTTGAGCGTCTTGCCCAGCCAGCGTCGCCGCAACCACGCGCGCCGCGCGCGACCCTGCGCGGCGGCGTCGGCCACCGGCGCGAAGCGGCCGTCGGCGTCGACCATCACCGTGAAGCCGGCGGCAACCAGCGCCGCCGGGGTCAGCGTCGCATAGCGCGCGGCGTTCGCGTCATGGACCTGGGCCGGCCGCGCCGCCGATTCGGGCCGCAGCTCGGCGCCGTAGCTTTCGGCGAAGGCGCGCACCCACAGCGTGCGGGCATCGAAAGGTGCCGCGAGCAGCGGCGCCGTCGCCCTCACCGTGGCGATCACGGCGTCGGTCAGGGCGTCGATGAGCGCATCGCGGGTGCCGGCGCGGCGCGCGAACGGCACGGCGGTCGGCTGGCAGAAGCGGCCCCAGAAATAGTTCTGCAGCGTGCCGGCCTGCACGAAGCGGCGGAACTGCGCCAGCGTCACGATGGCGTATTTGCAGCGCACGCGGCCGCCATCGTACGGCACTTCCAGGTAGAAGACGTTGGGCGGCAGCAGCCGGTTGCCCAGCGCCGCAATTGCGTTCGCGTTGGCCCGCCGCAGATCGTCGACGACGGCATAGAAATCCATGAGCTGCTCGCCGGCGGCGCCGGGGCCGACCACGGCGGCATCGCCGTGGTCGGCCGGCCGCAGGCATGAGCCATAGAACAGGGTTGCGACCAGGCAGTCCTTATGGCGCATCGCGATGGCATCGCTCATGGCGCGTGCCGGCGCGTTCACCGTCTGGTCGGCCTCGCGCGCCAGCAGGGCTCGTAGCGCCGCGCGGGCCTCGTCGCGGCCGGCCATCGCGGTCATGCCGCCGCGCCGGAACCGGCGAGATAGGACGCGACGGGCCGGCCCCGCCGGCGTTCGGCGAAGGCCTGCAGGATGCGCACGGCATGGAAGCCGATGCACAGCGCGGTCCAGATCGCGACGGCGGCCAGGCCGATGTCGGGGCGGCCGGCCAGCGTGAACACCGACAGGATGATCAGGTTCGGATTGCGCCGCGCCGTGACCAGCCGCGACAGGGCATCGATCCGCCGCCAGGTGAACATCTCGAACTTGAAGGCCCACAGGAAGATGCCTTCCTCGAGGCGGCCCAGCACATAGCCGGCCAGCACGACCCACATCGCCAGCTGCATGCCGGGCAGCGGCGCGAACGGCAGCGTGCCCAGGCCCCAGTACCAGGCGAACCACCAGAAGGGCGGATGCACCAGATCGGTGCCGTGGTCGAAGACATTGCCCCATTTCGACGAGGTCAGCGTCACGCGTGCCAGCTTGCCGTCGACGGTATCGAGGAAGCACATCGCCCAAGCGAACAGCAGCCCGGTCAGGAACCAGCCGAACCAGAACAGCACCGTGGCGGCCACGACGCACAGGAAGCTGAGCAGGGTCACGGCGTTGGGCGAGATGCCGTGCGCCGCGCACCACCGCGTCGCGACCAGCGCCGGCGCCGGCCACACGTGCTTGGTGACGATATCCGTCAGGCCCTTGTAGGAGGCCATGAACATGTGGTGCTCGATCGCTGCCACCGGCATGTCCTTGGCCGAGAGCACATAGGGCGGCACGTTGTTGCGCAGGTTCTTGCGATACGACACGCCCAGCGACTGCGGCGTGATCGCGCGCAGGCCCAGCGCCTCGGCATCGGTAGCAGTGGCGTCCGGTGCCGACAGCAGGCGGTAGGCTTCGGCCGCCTTCTGCGCCGGCACCGCGGCCGCCACGGGCCGCTGCGAGCCGGGCGCCAGCAGCGCCACGTCCTGCCGCTCCACCAGCGGCCGGGCCAGGGCGTCGTCGAAGACATGATCGGCGCGCAGCAGCACGACCAGCCCCTGGTCGGGCCAGCCAGCGCCGTCGTCGCGGATTTCGTTCGCGCCGACGCGTGCGAACATCCGCCGGATGCGCTCCAGCGGCGGCTGCGAGAAGGGCTGCGCCGCGGCGCGGCCGACCAGGCAGATGGTCGGCGGACGGGCAGGGGTGTCGGATCGGGTGTCGGTCACGGTGTCGGGCGGGGGCAGGGCAGCCGTCGTCGTCGCTTGCGGCCGTTGGCCCAGGTTTAGGCAAGAACGCCGCCAGCCGCAAGAAGCGGCGGTGCGGCGCGCCGAGGCTCGATTGTGCGGGCCGGCCATGGCACACTGCGGCCATGCGTCACGCGATGACCAAGAGTCCGGACCGCGTGGCCCGTGGCCCGGGCCGCCCATCCCCGCCGCATGCCGAGGACCGGCCGGCGCCTGCCGTCAGCCTGCTGGCGCTGCAGTTCCTCGCCTGGATCGCGGCGGCGCCGCGCACCCGCGCCGATGTCATGGAGGCCTGGCGCAGCACCTGCCCGCGACAGTCGGTCTGGGAAGATACGGTCATCGATGGGCTGGTGACCTTCGGTGACGGTGGACATATCGTGCTGACGGCGCGCGGCCGGGCAGCGCTGGACGCCGGCGCCGACCGCCATTGAGCTGCGCCGGGCCGCCGCATCGTGTACACATTCGCGCATCTTTCCGATCCACACCTGCCGCTGCCGCCGGTGCGCCCGGGCGAGCTGCTGTCCAAGCGGCTCACGGGCTGGCTGTCCTGGACGCGCCGGCGCCGGCTCATTCATCGGCCCGAGGCCCTGGCTGCGACGCTGGCCGATGTCCGGGCCGCGAACCCGGATCATATCGTCGTGACCGGCGATATCGCGAACATCTCGACCGCAGCGGAGTTTCGCCAGGCTTCGGCATGGCTCGCCGACGTCGGGCCACCCGACCGCGTGAGCGCCATCCCCGGCAACCACGATGCCTATGTCCGCACCACCGGTGGTGTCGGCTTCGAGCAATGGGGCCCTTACCTGGCAGGCGACGGTGCGCCGGCATCGTCGCGCTTTCCCGCCATCCGTCGCCGTGGCCCGGTCGCGTTCGTCGGCCTCAGCACCGCGGTGCCGATGCCCGTCTTCATCGCCGCCGGCACGCTGGGCGCCGAGCAGATCGCGCGGTTCGAGGCTGTGATGAAGACGCTGGCGGCGGAGGGGCTGTGCCGCATCGTGCTGATCCACCACCCGCCGCAGATCGGCGGCGCCGGCCCGCGCAAGGGCCTGACGGATGCCGCGGCGTTTCGCGCCGCCATCGAGCGGGTCGGCGCCGAGCTGATCCTGCATGGCCACAATCACCGCACCCAGCTCGGCCGGATCGTGACGCCCGATGGCGGCGTGCCCGTGCTGGGGGCGGCGTCCGCGTCGGCGGCACCCAAGGCGATGCGCTATGCCGGGGGCTACAACCTGATCCGGGTGGCGCCGCAGCACGACGGCTGGGCGATCGACGTCGAGGTCCGCGTCATCAACGGCGACCTCGCGGGCTGCGCTGCCGGGCAGCGATTCCGGCTGCTGGCCCCGCGACCGGTCGTCGCGCCGGCGCAGGCGGCGTGACGTACACTGCGTTGTCTTTTGCGAGCATATCGCCTACCACGCCGTCCGGACGGGTGCGATAGGCTGACCAGTCCCGCCGTCCGCCCCTATGAGAGCCAGGAACCACAACAATGGCCACGCCCAACGTCACCATGAGCAAGTTCGGCTATCCCGCGAGCGTGATCGCGGAGACGGCGTGCTGGAGCGTGCAGGTGCGGCCGGCACAGGCGACGCTGGGGGCGCTGGTGCTGGTGTGCAAGGAGCCGGCAGCGACCTTTTCCGACATCAGCGCCCAGGCGCACGCCGAGATGAAGCCGCTGGTCGAACAGATCGAGTGCTGCCTCAAAAAAGCCTTCGCGTACGACAAGATCAACTGGCTCATGCTGATGATGGTCGACCCCGACGTGCATTTCCACGTGCTGCCGCGATATGCCGGTCCGCGCGCCTTCGGCGGACTCGATTTCACCGACCCGGGCTGGCCGGCGGCGCCCAATATCGGCTTCAATCCGCCGCTGGGCCCCACCACCCTCGCCGACCTTGCCGCGCACCTCAAGCGCGTGTGGGCCGAGGCCGCCTGACGGGCGCCGGTCATGTCGCTGGCGCAACACGGCTCGGTGTCGTGGCGGTTCGGGATCGCCCGGATCGACCGCTACATCCTGGAGCGTGCCCTGGTGCCGCTCACGGCGTCGATCGGCATCGCCCTGGTCGCGCTGTTGCTGGAGCGCATGGTGCGGCTGATGGAGCTGATGGTGAACCAGGGCAGCCCGGTGCTGCTGGTTCTCAAGCTGCTGGCCAACCTCGTGCCGCACTACCTGGGGCTTGCCCTGCCGCTGGCGCTGTTCCTGGGGATCACGCTCAGCGCCACGCGGCTGAGCGTCGACAGCGAGCTCGACGCGCTGCAATCGGCCGGTGTCGGCCTGACGCGGCTGCTGCGGCCGGTGGTCTGGCTCACCCTCGTGCTGACGGCTGTCATGGTGCTGCTGGTCGGCTGGCTGCAGCCGCTCACGCGCTACCAGTTCCGCGCGCTGATGTGGGCCGCCACCAACTCGGCGTGGGATCTGGCGGTCGAGAAGGGATCGTTCTTCAACGGCATCGGCAACTACACGGTGCTGATCGAGGACATCGGCGACAACGGCCGCACCTTGAAGGGCGTCTTCGTGCAGCAGCGCAAGTCCGATGGCGGCACGGTGATGATGACGGCCGAGACCGGCGAGGCCGGGCGGTTGCCGGAGTCCGGCCAGATCGTGCTCAAGCTGCGCAACGGCCGCCGGGTCGAAACGGAGCGCGCCTCCGACAAGGTGACCGTGCTGTCGTTCGAGCGCTTCGACCTGCCCATGGAGGTCGCGGCCACCGACCCGTTCCGCGACCGCAGCGGCGAGCGTGAGCTGACCTTCACGGAGATGGTATGCCAGCTGCGGCTGCAGCCGGTGGCCGACGCGCCGCCCTCGTCGCCGCCGTGGCCTTGCTCCGCCGAGGCCACGCCGCTGCAGTTCAAGGGCAACCGCCTGCAGTCCGAGATGCATGCCAGGCTGGTGCGGGTCCTGTCGCTGGTGTTCCTGCCGCTGATGTCGATCCCTCTGGGCCTGGCGTCGCGGCGCAGCCAGAAGGGGGCCGGCCTGGTGGTCGGCGTCATCCTGCTGACGTTCTTCAACTACCTGCTGCAGTTCGGCGAGAAAGCCGCCGACTACGGCAAGCTGTCGCCGTGGATCGGCCTGTGGGGGCCCTGGTTTGCGATGATGGCGCTCAGCGTCTTCCTGTTCTGGCTGGTCAAGGAGCGGCCGCGCGACAACCCGGTGGAGACCATGTTCGAGGCCCTGGAGCGCCTGCGCGGCAACGTCATCGGCTCCATCCGCCGCACCTTTTCACGCGCCTGAAGGAGCCGGCCATGAGCGTCTCCGGCCGCTATCTCTCGCGCCTGTTCCTTCAGCGCCTGGCCCTGATCGTCTTCGGCTTCGCGCTGATGGCGCTGCTGTTCGACGCCCTCAACAACGCCGACACGATCGAGAAGCGCTATGGCGACGGCTTCCTGGTCGTGCCGCGCTACATGCTCTTCCGTCTGCCCGAGATGGCGGCCCTGATCACGCCCTTCTCGACGCTGCTGGCGGCGCTGCTGACCCTGCTCAGCCTGGCGCAGCAGAACGAGGTGCTGGCGTTCAAGGCCGCCGGCATGTCGTTCTACCGCATCCTGCTGCTGATGATGCCGGCCACCGCGCTGGTCGCCGGCATCCATCTCGTGGTGGCCGACCAGGTCACGCCCTGGGCCAAGAAGCGCCTGGCGCGGTTCGAGCTGGAGAAGCCCACCGACGACCAGACCAGCCAGCGCGACCAGGCCAAGGGCGTGTGGCTGCGCGACCCGACCTATATCGTGAACGTCGCCAGCGTGCAGCGCGAGGGCCGCTACCTGAGCGGCGTCGCCCTGATCCGCCGCGACAGGTCGGCCAACGTGGTCGAGCGCATCGTGGCCGGCGGCGCGCGCTACCAGCGCAACGGCCAGTGGAAGCTCGAGAGCGTCATCACCCAGACCATCAATCCGCTGGGGCCGACCACGACGCGGTCGGATGACGGGGTCTGGCAGACGCCGCTGCGCCCGGGCGACTTCTTCAACCTCGCCGCCCTGTCGACCCAGTTTACGGCGCGCGAGCTTCTGGTGCTGCGCACCGGCACCACCGTGGGCACCCGGCCGGGCTACACCTATGACACCTGGCTGCAGCGGCGGCTGGCGCTGCCCGGGGTGGTGTTCGTGATGCTGCTGCTGGCGGCGCCGGTGGCCCAGGCGCGGGTGCGCATGTCGAGCCTCGGAGCGCGGCTGGCGGCGGGCGTGTCGCTGGGCTTCCTGTTCTTCATCACCGACGGCGTGTCGCAGGCTCTGGGCGAGTCGGGCGCCGTGCTGCCGCTGGTCGCCGCCTGGGCGCCGCCGCTGATCTTCGCGAGCGTCGCCGGCAGCATCCTGCTGCGCATCGAAGGCTTGTAGCGACCACGGCGGGACCATCATGCATGTCTGGATCGACGCCGCGGCCGCCGCGCCGGGGGTGACCGTCTTCGGCATGTCGCCGATCGAGCGCCATGTGCGCGCGGCGCTGAGGGGCGGCGTGCCGGCAGCCCATGTCGTGATCGACAGCGGCGAGCGGCCCCCGCCGCCGCTGCCGGCTGATCTCGCCCGGCTGGGCCTGCGCCTGGTGGGCGGCCAGGGCGATACGGGCGCTCGGCTCGCCGCCTTCACCGCCACCGTCGCCGACACGGTCTTCGCGGTCGCCGGCGACAGCGTCGTCGACCCGCGGCTGTTCGTCCATCTGGCCACGCGGCAGGTGAGCCTGGTGGTCACCGGCGACACGACGGTGCCGCGGGCGCTGGCGCGCGCCTGGTCGGCCGTCTATGGCGGCTGGTCGGAGACGGGCAGCGCCGCCGATTGCGCCGTGCTGCTGGCGCCGGGCGTGCCCGTGCCGGCTGCCGCCGACATGCATGCGCTGGGCGCCGGCCTGCTGGCGGCCGGCACGGCGCAGCGGCTGACGGCCGAAGGGTTCGACGCGCACGTGGCGCTGCAGCGCCGCGACGTGCCGTTCTGGGTCCGCCGCATCGGCGATGCCGCGTCCCGGGCCGCGGTCGAGCGCTTCCTGTTCGATGCCAGCTACAAGGGCTCGACCGACGTCTTCACGCGCTACGTCTATCCCTATCTGGTGTGGCCGCTGACCCGACTGGCGACGCGATGGCGGGTGCATCCCAACACCATCACCTGGGTCGGGATCGTGGCCACGTTCGCCGCCGTGCCCTGCTTCGCGCTGGGCTGGTGGGCCTGGGGCTTCGTGCTGGCCTATGTCATGAGCGTGCTCGACTCGGTCGACGGCAAGGTGGCGCGGCTGACCTTCACGTCCTCGGCGCTGGGCAATGTGCTCGACCATGGCCTCGACATCGTGCATCCGCCGTTCTGGTACGCTGCCTGGGCGATCGGCCTGATCGGCGTGTCGCCGCAGGCGCTCTGGCAGGGCGGCGGCGCATCGGATCCCCTGGTCGGCGCGGCGATCGCGCTGCTGGCGCTCTACGTCGCCGACCGCCTGGTGCTGGCGGTCTACAAATGGCGCTACAAGGGACGCGGCCTGCATGCGCACGCGCCGATCGACGGCGCCGTGCGCGCCGTCATCGCGCGGCGCAACATCTTCCTGCCGCTGTTCCTGGCCGGTGTGGCCCTGGGGCTGGGACGCGAGACGTTCTGGCTGATCCTGGCCTGGCAGGCGGCGACCGTGACCTGGCACGCCGGCCGCACGGTCTGGATTCTGGCCCGCAAGGAGGCGCCGCGCGGCGTGCATTGAGGCCGCGCGGTTGCCACATTGCTGACGTGATCCGCGCCGGGTCACCAACAATGACAAAGTGTTGCAGCGATTTGCTGTGCTGTGTGCTTGAGGCGATGGCGCTCGCTGCTTAGATTAGTGCTTTCGCGACCCCTTCTGGCGCCGTCATGGCGTGCGCAGACGCGAACGGAGTAAAGAGTGATCCGCATCGGCTTCTGGGCCGGCAGCAAATACAATCTGTCGCGCATGACCATGCGCGACTTGGTGCGTGCCTATTTCACCCACTACGCGGTCGTGGCCTATTTCACCCTGGCCGTGGTCGGCTTGGCGCTGGCGGCGGCCTGGATGCCGGCGTGGACGGCCGCCGAGATCGCGCGCGTGATTGCAGCCGGCGTGGCGGCGATGCTCGTCTATCCGCTGGTCTGGTACGTGCTGCATCGCTGGGTATTGCACAGCCGCATCGCCTACCGCTCGCCGCTGACCGCCAAGGTGTGGAAGCGCACGCATTTCGACCATCACCAGGATCCGCACAATCTCGGCGTCCTGTTCGGCGCGCTCTACACCACGCTGCCGACCATCGCGATCGTCACCCTGCCGCTGGGCTGGCTGATCGGCGGGGCGGCGGGCGCCGCCGCCTGTGGCGCGGGCGCGCTGCTCACCACCTGCTTCTACGAGTTCTGCCACAGCGCGCAGCATCTCAACTATCGGCCGAAGCGGAAATGGATGCAGGAGATCAAGCGCCTCCACCTGCTGCATCATTTCCACAACGAGAACGGCAACTACGGCATCACCAACTTCGTCGTCGACCGCCTCCTGCGCACCGACTACGACGCGGCCCGTGCCATGCCCAAGAGCGCCACCGTGTTCAATCTGGGATATGACGAGGCGACGGCGACGAAGTATCCCTGGGTGGCGACGCTGTCGCGCGACGGCATCCGCGTCGGCGCCGACGGCCGGCGCTGGCGGCCGCACACGCCGCATGCCAACGCCGATGCGGTCGGCGCCGATCTCGGCTATGCCGAGCGCGACAAGGCGGCGTGAAGCACGTCGTTTCAATCCGGACCGTGCGGCTCCCGCCGCGCTCTTCATTTCCACGAGTGAACCATGAGCGCGCGTGGACGCGCGCGGTCCGGGGCGAGCTGATGTGCGTCCGTTTCACTGTTGGTCCCCCCATATGACTGCCGCCTCTGCCACGAGCGACACGCTTCGCGTGACGCCGATCGAGAATGCGCGCGACATGCGGGCGTTCATCGACCTGCCCAAGCGCCTCTACCGCGGCCATGCCGGCTACGTGCCGCATCTCGACATGGAGCGGCGGGACACGTTCAGCGCGCGCAAGAACCCGTATTTCCAGCACGCCGAGGTGCGGTTCTGGCTGGCACGGCGCGGCGAACGCGTGGTCGGCCGCATCTCGGCCCAGGTCGACCGGGCCCATCTCGACCGCTACCACGACGCGACCGGTTTCTTCGGCTGCCTGGATGCCGAGGACGATCCGGCCGTCTACGCGGCGCTGCTTGCCGCCGCCGAGACGTGGCTGCGCGACAGCGGCATGCAGCGCAGCCGGGGACCGCTCTCGCTCTCGATCAACGAGGAGGTCGGCCTGCAGATCGGCGGCTTCGACAGCCGGTCCATGCTGCTGATTCCGTATCATCCGCCCTACGCCCAGGCCCGGGTAGAGGCGCAGGGCTATGCCAAGGCCAAGGATGTCATATCGTATGACTATGACGTCCAGAACGCGCCGCTGACCATCGGCCGCAAGCTGATCGAGCGTGGCGGGTTCGCCGGTCGCGTCAAGGTGCGGACCGCCGACATGAAGCGCTTCGACGCCGAGGTGCGCACGCTGCTCGACATCTTCAACGACGCCTGGGCCGACAACTGGGGCTACGTGCCCTTCACCGAGGCCGAGATCGCCGTCGCCGCCAAAACGCTGAAGCCGGTGGTGATCCGCGACCTGGCGATCTTCGTCGACGTCGACGGCGAGACCGTGGCTTTCATCGTGGCGCTGGCCAACCTCAACGAGGCGGTGCGCGACCTCGGCGGCCGGCTGCTGCCGTTCGGCTGGGCGAAGCTTGCCTGGCGTCTGCTCGTCGACAAGCCCAGGAGCGCGCGGGTGCCGCTGATGGGCGTGCGCAAGAAATTCCGCAACCATCCGCTGCTCGGCGCCGGCCTCGCCATGATGGCGATCGATGCGCTGCGCGAGAACGGCAAGCGGATCGGCATGAAGACCGCCGAGCTGGGCTGGATCCTCGAGGACAACAAGGCGACCAACAACATCATCCGCTCCTCCGGCGGCAAGGTCTACAAGACGCACCGCATCTACGAGAAGGCGCTGTCGTGAGGACAGCGATTGCGCTCGGTGTGTCCGCGGGCGGTGCTAGCGGATTCACATATGCCCTTGCCGTCATCCCGAGCGCAGCGAGGGATCTCCCGCGAATAGCGCACCGTGCGCCTTGCCGCAGGAGATCCCTCGCTGGCGCTCGGGGTGACAGCGAGGTCATATGCGAATGCCCTGCGGACGAGGCCAAGCCATGACCTCCCGCCGACGCTTCACCGCGCTGGTGCTGGCCGGCAGCCGCGGCGCGGCCGATCCGGTGGCGCAGGCTGCCGGCGTGCCCCACAAGGCGCTGGCGGTGGTCGGCGGCCAGCCGATGCTGCTGCGCGTGGTCGATGCGCTGCGCGCCAGCCCGGCCATCGATCGCATCGTGCTGGCGGTGCAGGACCAGGCGATCGTCGATGCGGTGCCGGCGCTGGCCGCCGCGGTCACACGCGGCGAGATCGCGGTGATGCCCACCCAGGCGTCGCCGGCGCTCACGGTCGAGGCCGCGATGCGGTCCTTGCCCGACGCCTTTCCGCTCTTGGTGACGACCAGCGACCACGCCCTGCTGACGCCGGAGATCGTCGGCAGCTTCGTCGCGGGCGTGACGCCGGATGCCGATGTCGCGGTGGGGCTGGCGACCCGCACCGCCATCCTCAATGCCTATCCCGGCTCGGTGCGCACGTTCATCCGGCTGGGCGGCGAGGGCTATTCCGGCTGCAACCTCTTTGCCTTTCTCAGTCCGGAAGGCGCCCAGGCGGTCGTCTTCTGGGTCCGGATGGAGCGCTACCGCAAGACGCCATGGAAGATCGCGGCCAGCATCGGCCTGTGGCCGCTGCTGCGCTACGCCCTGGGCCGGCTCGATCTCGGCGGCGCCTTCCGCGAGCTGTCGCGCCTGGTCGGCGCGCGCGGTGTTCCCGTGGTGCTGCCGCAGCCGGAAGCGGCCATCGACGTCGACAAGCCCTCCGACCTCGCGCAAGTGGAGGAGATCCTGTCGCGCCGCCGGTAGAGTATGCCGTGTGCTCATAAACGCAGGCTGATCGATGTCCGCTTTCAGCCGTCAGAACCGGTAGACGAGGTTGCCCTTGATGCTGCGGTCCTCGGCATCGTCCGAGAGGACACCGGCATAGCGGCGCCGATGGTGAGCGACTTGCCGGTCTCGAGATCGAAGCCGGCCTCGGAAATGCGGCGTCACGCGCGGACCGAACGGTGTTTCGACAAGGCATGGTCGAGCTGCGCGGCATTCGGGCAGAAGGTACGGAATTCCGTTTGCCCAGTGCCGGACAGCCATTCGCGACACCGACGCTTGTCCCGGCACGTCGTGCAGGCCCACGTCATGTCGCGCAGGTCCTCGACGGGAAGTCGAGCAGCATCGATACCAAGCCGGGCGAGCATTTGGTCCAGCAGCTCCGTGGAGTCGGCACATCCTGAGATCAGAGGCCCGACCTGCGAGCGCACAAGGCCGGCATCCGCCAGAACGGCATCGAGGCACCCCATGCCCTCGAGTCGCGCGATTTCGCGCCGCAGCTGCATGCGCTTACGTTTCCCATCGACGAAGCGAGCGATCGTTTGCTGGAGATCCTGGAGCGTCGTCATGACCCTTGCCTCCTTTCGTCGAGGTGCCGCGCTAGAGCCCCGCGTCGAGCCACGCACGGGCCTCGCGCCGGCTTGCCTCGGCGCGCATCTTCCTGAGCTCGTCGGCGCTGTGGTGGAAACCACCGTCGTTCGGACCGCCAACCGGCGGCGACGGCCCGTGCCGCCGTGCGGCCACCGCCGCAGCTGTACGCCGCGTCAATCGGGCGATACGGGAACCCACGCCGGCAGAAGCCGACATGGGCGACCCAGGCGCCGGGTGCGACAGCAGCTCGAACAGGGCAATGTTCGGGCAGAAGCTGCGCCAGACGTCCGGCCGAACGGCGCCGTCGAGCCAGCAGCGGCATTCGAGCGCATGCGCGCAGGCCATGCACGTCGCTTCGGCCTCGCGCGCGAACGAACCGACCATAGGGCAGTTCCAGTCCTGGATGCCGATCCTTTGGACCGCCTTCTCAAGCAGCTTGAGGCGCTCGGCCATCGGCGCCAGCACGTGCTTGCCCACCATGCCAGTGCTGTCGCGCTGAAGGATGCGCTCGAGGTTGGCGATCCGTGCGCGCAACCGGCCCACAAGCGATTGTCCGGCTTCTGGTCGAACCGCACAGGCATTGACCGCTTCGATAAAGGCCATAGGTCTGCTCCCAAGGTGATATTCTGCCCCTCTTGCGGCCACAGAACATTGACATGGATCAATGCGGTGATGGCTCAGCCGGCGCTTCGTACAATGTCGGTATGCAAATGCGCCTTGCGATCCAACCGCTCGTCGGCCGCCTCGACGCCGTGAAGCAGCTTTCACCAGCCTATTTCGCGCTGGTGATGGCGACGGGCATCGTCTCGATCGGCGCGTGGGACTTCGAGCTCGGCGCGCTCGCGATCGGCCTGCTGGTCTTCAATATCGCCGCCTACGTCGCGATCGCGGCGCTGACAGTTCTGCGCGCGATCCGCTATCCGCGCCTGTTCGTTTCAGACTTGACCTCGCACCGCCAGGCGCCGGGCTTCTTCACCACGGTGGCAGGCTCCTGCATCCTGGGCGTGCAGATCCTGCTGATCGCGAAGAGCCCGGCGGCGGCGACGGTCTTCCTGGCGCTGGGCGTCGTGCTGTGGATCGCGCTCACCTACACGGTCTTCGCCGCGTTTACCGTAAGGCGCGAGAAGCCACCGCTCGACCAGGGGCTCACCGGCGCTTGGCTGATCGCGGTCGTGGCGACGCAGTCGGTCGCAGTGCTGGCTGCGCTGATCGCACGCGACTGGCCGCAGCCGCTCAGGCTCGAGCTCAACTTCTTCGCGCTCTCGATGTGGCTGTGGGGCGGGATGTTCTACATCTGGATCATCTCGCTGATCTTCTATCGCTACAGCTTCTTCGCTTTCTCGCCGGGCGATCTCTCGCCGCCCTACTGGATCAACATGGGCGCGATGGCGATCTCCACGCTCGCCGGGGCGCGGCTCGTGGAGAACACGCCGGACGCGCCTTTCCTCTCCTCGCTGCTGCCCTTCCTGAAGGGCTTCACGGTGTTCTACTGGGCGACCGGCACATGGTGGATCCCGATGCTACTGGTGCTGGGCGTCTGGCGACACGTCGTACGCCGGTTCCCGCTCAGATACGATCCGCTCTACTGGGGCGCGGTGTTCCCGCTCGGCATGTACGGAGTCGCCACGCGCGAGATGGCGAGAGCGCTCGACCTGCCGTTCCTCGATCCCCTGCCGCGGGCGATGTTCGCGGCGGCGCTTCTCGCCTGGACAGTCGTCTTCGTCGGTCTGCTGCGCGCGCTGCGCAATCCCGCAACGCCCGCGAACGAAACTCGAAGCTGACGGAGCTCGATCAGAGCAAGCTTGAGGGGGCATCAGGCCGCGCGGGATATCAAATCGCCGATGTCGCGCGGCTGCCAGGCGCAAAGAGGCTGGATGTGGCAGGGGCGGCGCCGGGTCATCTCCCGATACAGAGCGACGATGCGGAACGTCCGCTTCGGGCGACGAGGAGGACGTGAACGACCCAACTTGCGGTGGTGGCCGGGTGCTTGTGAGTGCACGCCCTGGCCCATGCCCGCGGGGCCGGGCTGGGTTGTGCACCGCGGGCGTGCGGGATGGTTGCCCTCGCCGCCGCGCACCCTGACACTGGGCCAGCGCGACAGGGAGGGAAGCGATGGTCGAGCTGATCAATGCGGCGCGCGAGCGGCTGAAGCGGAACGAGGTGGCGCTCGGTGTCGGGCTGCGCCAGGCGCGGACCGTCGACGTCGCGCCGGCGATGAGGACGGCCGGCTTCGACTGGCTGTTCATCGACCTGGAGCACAACTCGATGGGCCTCGACACGGCGGTGCAGATCGCGGTCGCCGCCCAGGGCGTGGGCATCGCGCCGATCGTGCGCGTGCCCCATGGCCAGTACGACATGGCGACGCGCGTGCTGGACGGCGGCGCCATGGGCATCGTGGTGCCGCATGTCGAGACCGCCGACGAGGCGCGCATGATCGCCGACCGGCTGCGCTATCCGCCGGTGGGCCATCGGTCGGTGGCGGGCGCCATGCCGCAGCTTGCCTTCCAGGCGGTGCCGCCGGCCGAGGCGACCAAGGCGGTCAACGATGCGCTGCTGGTGGTGGTGATGCTGGAAACCCCAGCCGCGATCGCCAACGCCGATGCCATCGCCGCCGTGCCGGGCATCGACGTGCTGCTGATCGGCACCAACGACCTCACCACCGAGATGGGCATCCCCGGCAAGCTCGACACGCCCGAGGTGGTGAAGGCCTACGAGACGGTGATCGCGGCCTGCCGCAAGCACGGCAAGTGGGCTGGCATGGGCGGTGTCTACGTGCCGCCGCTGATGGAGAAATATATCGGCATGGGCGTGCGCATGATCCTGTCGGGCAGCGATTTCAGCTTCCTGATGGAGACGGCGCGCGGCCGGGCGGCGTTCCTGCGCGGCGTGAAGCTGGCCTGAGCCAGGCGGAGGCGGTGATGCTCGACCTGATCATTCGCGGTGCGACGGTCATCGACGGCCTGGGCCATGACGCGCGCCAGGCCGATGTCGCGGTGCAGGATGGCCGGATCGCGGCCGTCGGCGAGGTCAGGGACACGGCGCGCGAGGTGATCGACGCCGGCGGCCTGGCCCTCATGCCGGGCATCATCGACGTGCACACGCACTACGATGCGCAGATCACCTGGGATCCCACCATGTCGCCGTCGCCGTCCCTGGGCGTCACGACGGCGGTGATGGGCAATTGCGGGTTCGGCATCGTGCCCGCACCGCCGGCGGCGCGGGACCTCGTGATCCGCAACCTGTCCGTGGTCGAGGGCATGGACCTCGAGTCGCTGCGCTGCGGCATCCAGTGGGATTTCGAGAGCTTCGGCGACTATCTCGCGGCGCTGCGCAAGCGCGGCGCCTATGCCAATGTCGCGGTGCTGGTCGGCCATTCCACCGTGCGCACCGCCGTGATGGGCGAGGAGGCCTCGACGCGCAAGCAGGCGAGCCCCGAAGAGCTGGCGCGCATGAAGGCCATCGTCGCCGATGCCATGGCCCAGGGCGCGATCGGCCTTGGCGCGTCCTACTCGCTCAACCATTCCGGCTACGGCGGCGTACCCATGCCGTCGACCATCAGCGACCTTGCCGAGCTGGACGCGTTGATCGGGGCGATGGGGCCGCGCGGCCGCGGCGTGATCGCGATCGCCTCGGGCGCCACGCCGCCGGAGACCCTGGAGCCGCTCGTGGCCCGGCACGGCCGGCCGATGTTCCAGGGCACGGGCATGGCCATGTACAACGAGCAGGAGCCGCAACGGGCGCTGCGCATCTTCGAGGCCAGCGCCGCCGCCCAGCAGCGCGGCAACGGCCTCTACGTGCAGATCCCCTGTCAGCCGCTGTCGTTCGATTTCACGATGGCCAACGCCTACCCGTTCTACAGCCACGCGGCGTTCGACCCGATCAAGGCCTACGGCCCGGCGCAGCTGGCGGCGGTGTTCCGCGATCCGTCATGGCGGGCGCAGTTCCGCGACAATCTCAGCCATCCGCGGCCGGGCATGATCTTCCAAGGCAACTGGGACCGCGTGGTGGTCGCGGTCGCGCACCAGCCGGCCCATGCGCGCTACGTCAACCGCCAGGTGGCCGAGATCGCCGCCAGCGAGGGCCGCGATCCGCTCGATGTCGTGCTCGACATGAGCCTTGCCGAGGATCTGCAGACGGCCTTCCTCGGACGGTTCCTCAATGTCGGCGATGACGGCGTGGCCAGGCTGCTGAAGCACGAGGCCGGGGTCGTGGCGCTGTCGGATGCCGGCGCGCACCTGATCTACATGTGCGACGCCGGCTTCGGCCTGCACTTCCTGGCGCATTGGGTCCGCGCGCGCGGCGACTTCGATCTCGTCGAGGGCGTGCGACGCCTGACGAGCCACCCCGCCGATCTCTACGGCATCGCCGACCGCGGCCGCATCGCCGTCGGCGCGCATGCCGACCTGATGCTGTTCGATCCGCAGGCCGTGGGCGTCACGCCGGCCGAGCGCGTCGCCGACCTGCCCGGCGGCGGCAGGCGCACGATCCGCCGCCCCATCGGCGTGCACAGCGTGTTCTGCAACGGCATCAGGACGTTCGACGGCCGCGACTATGTGCGCCATGCCAAGGGGCCCGGCGCGGTGCTCGACCGTTTCACCACCTCGCGCGGCCGGCACCTGGCGCCGGCCGCATCGTGACGCCCGCCCGGGCGCGGCCGCACGAGCGGTTCAGCACCGAGATCCTGCTGACGCCGGCATCGGTGTCGACGTTTGCCACCGCCGCCGGCGATGCCAATCCCTTGCACCATGATGCCGCCTTCGCCGCAGCGACGCGGTTCGGCGGCGTGATCGCGAGCGGGCCGCAGACCACGTCGCTGCTCCTGGGGCTGGTGGCGACGCACTTCGCGCCGCGCGGCGCGATGCTGGGCCTGGAGTTCACATTCCGCTTCATGCGCGCGGTGCCGGCCGACCAGCGCGTGAAGCTGGAATGGCTGGTGGTGCGCGTCCGCCCGGCCGGCCGATCGGGTGGCGAGCTCGTTGATCTGCGCGGCCGGCTGCAGACGCAGGACGGCCGCACCGCGGTCGGCGCCAAGGGCCGCGTGCTGCTGACGGACGCGTTGTAGGCGGCGGCTATCCCGGCGGGGACCGTCTGCTATACTCGCCGGCAATCACAAGCAATCGCGAGTTGGGCGAACGGGAGAAACGTCATGTCCAGCATGCGTGCTGATGTGTCCGCCGTGCGGCGGCGCAGGGTTCTGGGTGGATCGCTCGCCGGCATGGCCGGCATCCTCGCTACCGGCCAGGCTCCGGTGCTCGCCCAGGCCCAGCCCAAGAAGCTGGTGATGGCGCATATCAACGCCGTTCCCGAGTCGGCCGCCATCGCCTTCGCCTGGATGGCCGACGAGGTGGGGAAGCGCTCCAACGGCGAGCTGGCGATGGAATTCCACGGCAGCACCTTGCTGAGCAAGGAGCTGGAGATCATGAACGCGGTGAAGGCCGGCAACATCGCCATCGGCAATCCTGCCGGCGCGGCGGCGACCGTGTTTCCCGAGATGGGCGTTTTCCTGGTGCCCTATCTCGTGCGCAGCTACGACCACGCCTACAAGATGTTCAACGGCGCCATCGGCGACAAGCTCGATCAGTCCTTCCAGGACAAGTACAAGCTCAAGGTCCTGTGCTTCTTCGACTACGGCTTCCGCCATTTCTGGACCACGCGCAAGCCGATCGTCGAGCCCCGCGACCTGCGCGGCGCCAAGATCCGCGTGCAGCAGGCCAAGGTGTTCGGCGACACGATCAACGGGCTGGGCGGCAACGCCGTGCCCATGGCCTGGGGCGAGGTGATCTCGGCGGCCAAGCAGGGCGTCATCGACGGCGGCGACCTGCCGATCGTGAACCAGCTCGCGCTTAAGATCTACGAGGTCTCCAAATACTGCTCCATGACGTTCCACAACTACGGGCCGACCGTGAACGTCATGAACCTGGAGATCTGGAACGGCCTTGCCGACGCCCACAAGAAGCTGATGCTCGACCTCAGCCGCGAGGCCCAGGCCAGGATCCGCGAGCTCACCGAGACGGTCGACAATTTCGACAAGGCCAAGGAGCTTCTCGGCGCCAAGGGCATGACCGTCGTGCAGGGCAACGTCGAGGCCTTCCGCAAGGTGGCGCAGGAGAGGATCTGGCCCGCCTACAAGACGCAATACGGCGCGCTGTGGGACGAGATCGACGCGGTCAAGGCGTGAGCGTGGCGCAGGATCTCATGCTTTGGACCGCGCGCGTCCACGCGCGCACCGGCGCGAACGCGCCGGATCACGAGCGCGCGTGGACGCGCGCGGTCCAAAGGGACTTCCTCGACGACGCGGGACCGGCATGACAAAAGCCCTCGCCGCCATCCCCAGGATCGTGATCGCGATCCTGCTGCTGGGCGCCTGTGTCAACCTGCTGATCGGCGTCTTCCTGCGCTACGTCATGGTCGAGGTCACCGACTGGCTCGACGTCGACCCGATCCGCTTCACCTGGGTCGAGGAGGTGGGCGAGATGATGCTGGCATGGCTGACCCTGCTGGGCGCGGCGGTGGGCGTGCGCGAGCGGGCGCATTTCACCCTGCACATCCTGACGCCGCGCCTGCCACCGGCGGCAAGGCGCTGGATCGACCGGGTGCATCATGGCCTGATCGCCGTCTTCGGTGGGCTGGCGGCATGGTACGGCGTCAAGCTCTGCCTGCTGAACCGCACGCTGGTGACGCCCGGCCTGGAGATCAATCTTGCCGTGCTCTACGCCTCGTCGGCGGTCGGCGGCGCGCTGCTGGCGATCTACGCCGTCTCGATGATCATCGCGCCGCCGTCCGACCCGGCGGCGGCCCACTGAGCGGGGACCGGCCATGATGCTGCTGGCGGTCGCCGCGATCTTCGTCGTCCTGGTCCTGTTCTCGATGCCGATCGTCTTTTCGCTCGGCGTGGCCGGCGTCGCCGGCCTGTGGATCGGCGGCTATCCGCTGCAGATGCTGCCGTCCAGCCTGGTGGGCGGCTCGCAGAGCTGGGTGCTGCTGGCCATCCCCGCCTTCGTCTTCGCCGGCGGGCTGATGGAGCGCTGCGGCATGAGCCATGCGCTGGTCGACTTCGCGCGTGCCCTGGTCGGCTGGGTGCGCGGCGGGCTGGGCATGTCGGTGATCGTCGTCGCCTATTTCTTCTCCGACATCTGCGGCTCGAAGATGGCCGAGGTGTCCGCCCTGGGTTCGACCTTGATGCCGCCGCTCACCAAGGCCGGCTACAAGCGCGAGGATTCGGCCTCGCTGATCGCCGCCGGTACGGCGATGGGCATGCTGGTGCCGCCGGCGATCTTCATGATCGTGATCGCGCAGGTCACCAACACCTCGGCCGTGGCGCTGTTCCTGGGCGGCTTCATCCCCGCCGCCACCATCATGCTGTGCCTGATGGTGCTGGTCTATTTCCGCGCCCGCCGCTACGACTGGCCGGTCGACACGCGGCCCAGCGTGTCCTTCCTCGCGGCCTCGGCCCGGCGTGCCGCCGTGCCGATGGTGATCCCCATCGTGATCCTGGGCGGCTTCTTCCTCGGCATCTTCACCGCCACCGAGGCCGGCGCGGTGGTGGCGGCCTACGCCTTCTTCGCGGCGCGCTTCTATTACCGCAACGTCTCGTACCGCGAGATCTTCCGCCTCGCCTACGACAGCGCCATCCTCACCGCGGCGGTGGTCTTCCTGCTGGCCGTGGCGTCGGTCTTCCAATACCTGATGGGCGTGTCAGGGGTGCCGCGGCTGCTCGCCGACGTGCTCGGGCCGCTGAAATCGGCGCCCTGGCTGTTCCTGATGGCCACGGCGCTGATCACGATGCTGTTCGGGATGGTGCTGGAGGGATTGCCGGCGGCCGTGGTGCTGATTCCGGTGGTGTTCCCGATCGCCGAGAAGATGGGCATCAACCCGATCCACTTCAACATCGTGCAGACGGCGGCCGTCGGCATCGGCCTGTTCCTGCCGCCGATGGGCGTCGGCCTGCTGATGGCGCTGAAGTTCGCCAACCTCAGCGTCGGCCAGCACTGGCGCGCCTACATGCCCTATGTCGGCGCGCTGCTGGCCGGGCTGATGCTGATCATCCTCTTCCCGCAGATCACGCTGCTGCTGCCACGCAGCGCCGGCCTCATCCCTTAGACGGTCAGACCGACACGGTGGCGGCCGCCTTGAGGGCGGCCTCCAGGCCGGCCCGGTCGTACTCGACCCGCGACAGGTCGAGCCAGCCGATGATGGTGCGGATCGGGCTGTTGCCCGAGATCTGCGTGTAGCCGCGGAAATTGCCGCTGAGCATGACCGTCCGGGTCTTCAGCCTGGCATCCGTGCCGTGGTCCTGGCCGGCCTCGGCCGTGTCCCATTCGACGCCGGCCGGCGTCCTGCGCGCGCGCCGGAACACGAAGACATGCTCGGAGCCGGCCGAGCCGCCGGGCTCGCGGATGAAGACGCTGTCGCCGGGCTGCGGCCCGCCGATGCCCATGCTGGCGCCCAGCTCCAGCATGTTGACCACCGGGTTCTGCCTGAACGGCTTGGCGTAGGGCTCGGCGATCTGCACGAACGGGCGCTGGCCCTTGTTCCAGATCTTGTCGATGTTGGCGCCGACGAGGAACTTGGTGCTCCGCGACGGGTCTGTCCAGTTGAGGATCGCCGGGTCGCCGACGCCCAGCTTCCACATCAGCCAATGGCACAGGAAGCCGCAGGTCGTCCCCGGATTGTCCGGCGCCTTGCGCCAGCCGGTGGTCTCCACGACCTCCTTGTACTTCGCATCGCCGCGCTCGAACGGGACATACTGGTCGATCAGCTGCATGGCGTAGCGGCGCAGGATCGTCATCTGATCGGCGTCGGGAATCATCGACGGCTCCCCCCCAGGCAACCGGGCGACGATCATTCTTCAGCGCCGATGCGCCCTTGGCAAGAGAGGCTCAGGCAGTCAGCCCCAGGCCACGACCATGGCGCGGGCGCGGTCGAGGTCGGGCGGGAAGTCGACCTCGCCCCATTGCAGGCCGTGGATCAGGCAGGTGCGGACCACGCCGGTGCGGGCCAGCCGGTCGATGGCCTGCAGGTACCAGACCTTGGCGCCGTCGGGTGTGCGCATCATCGCCTCGACCATGTCGACGAACAGGCGCGGGCCGTCGCCGCGGAACAGCAGCATGCCGATGGATTCGCCGTTCACGGTCTGAAGCGGCAGCCGCTTGCCGACCGCCTTCAGCGTGCCGTCCTCCTCGACGATCTTCATGTCGTCCTCGTCATAGGCCGGCTTGCGGTCGATGGTGATGGTGATCGGCGCCGGCGGGCTGGCCAGCACCTTGCGCGGGATCGCGGCCTCGAACAGCGTGTCGCCGTTGACGATCAGGAAGTCGCCCGCCATCTCGGCCCGCGCCATCCAGCAGGAGCCGAGGTTGTCCGCCACCTTGTAGAAGGGATTGAACAGCGGCCGCACGCGGAAGTCAGGCGCGTCGTGGCGGGCCAGGTGCGCCTCCATCATCTCCGACTGGAAGCCGATGACCACGGCCACATCGACGATGCCGCAGGCCTTCAGCGTCTCGAGCTGCCAGTCGATCAGCGTCTTGGAGCCGACGGGCAGCAGGCACTTGGGGCGGTCGGCCGTCAGCGGCGCCAGCCGCGACCCCTGGCCGGCGCTGAGCAGGATCGCTTTCATCGAAAAATCCTTTCCGGCGCAGCCTATAGCACGCGGCAGGTGCAGACGCGACGCGGCCGCAGCGCGGCTTTTTTGCCGGGACAGAGAGCAGGGCGGCCATGCGCCGGCCCGCCATGACACTGCTCTCCACCGACGGTAGATTGCATCAATCATACGAAAGCCTGGATCGCCCCCGATACGATCGGCATGTCCACCCCATCGCCCACATCCGCCTCCCCGTCCGCATCCGATGCCGCGGCGGCCGCGCCGCTCTCGATGTGGGCGCCGCTTGGCATCCCGGCGTTCAAGCGGCTGTGGCTGGCCAACATCGTCTCCAACATCGGCGGCTGGATGCAGACGGCGGGCGCTGGCTGGATCATGACCGAGATCGCGCCGGCCGGGGACAAGGCGCTGTTCGTCGCCGCCATGGCCGTGGCCACGACCTGCCCGGTATTCCTGTTCGGCTTCCCTGCCGGCGTGCTGGCTGATCGCTTCGATCGCCGCCGCTACATCCTGGCCTGCCAGATCTGGATGATGCTGGCGGCGGCGGCGCTGGCCGTGCTGGCCGCCATCGGCAAGCTCGATCACTGGAACCTGCTGGCGCTGATGACCTGCGTCGGCATCGGCAATGCCATGAACGGTCCGGCCTGGCATGCCGTCGTGCCCGAGATCGTCGGTCGCCGCCACCTGCCGCAGGCGATCGCGCTCAACAGCGCCGCCTTCAACCTGGCGCGCACCGTAGGCCCGGTCATCGGCCAGGTGCTGCAGGCCGTTGCCGGCGTCTTCGCGCTGTTCGCCACCAATGCGTTGACGTTCCTGGCCTTGATCGGCGCCATCGCGAGCTGGCGCCGGCCGGCCGAGGCGCGCGCGCAGCAGCGCTCGGAGAGCCTGTGGGCTGGGTTCGTCACCGGCTTCGCCTTCATCCGCGACACGCCGGCGCTGTGGCGCGTCTGGGCGCGCGCCATGTGCTTCTTCGTCCCCGCCATCGCTTTCGCTACGCTGCTGCCGCTGATCGGCCGCACGCTGCAGCTCAGCGATGCCCAATACGGCGTCCTGTTCTCCAGCTTCGGCGTCGGCGCGGTCGGCGGCACCATGATGCTGCCGCGCTTCAACACCTGGCTGGGCGCCGACCGCGCCAACATCGCCGCCATGCTGACGGCGGCCGCCGCGATCGCGCTGGGCGCGGCGGTGCCGCATGTTGTCGCAGTCGGCGTCGGCCTGGCGCTGTGCGGCGGCTGCTGGATGGTGGTGATCGCCAACAACAACGTCGCGACTCAGAACCTGCTGCCGCACTGGGTACGGGCGCGCGGCATGGCTGTGCATCAGATCGTGTTCTTCGGCAGCCTCACGGTCGGCCAGACGTTGTGGGGCATTGTTGCCGATCGCATCGGCATTCCCTTGACGATGGGATGCGCGGCGGTGCTGCTGCTGCCGATGGCTTTCCTGGCTGCGTCGATCCCGCTGCCGGTGTCGGCGGCGACGTCCGCTGCCGGCGACTGACGACCACTCGTCTTGCGCGTGTGGTGTTGCGACGGCGCCACGCTATCCCAAGAAAAGTGACTCGAATCTCATTGTCGAGTCGGTTTGCACTTGCGAAAGCCACAATTAGGGGTAATTAGCGTTTCCAGACGCCCACGCACGTGCCTATGGCCCATTGTGGTTATGCAACGACGGAAAGCGTCCTTCTTGGAAATACCGGCTCAGACCGGCTCCGAAAGGGACCCTTTGTCATGCATACTCTCTGTGCGGGGCGCGTGCCCCGTGTCCTCGTCTCACTGCCGTTCGACACCAGCCCGGTGTCTTGCGGCTGCCTGATGAGCCGCAAGATCCCGCTCTCCAGTATGTGCGCCTCCTGCTGATCGCTGCTCGCAGCGCAGCAGGGGAAGGCTTTGCGGGCTTGGCTGCAAGGCAGCCACCCGCATTGGCGCCACGTCCTGTAGATACGGATTTTTTCGACATGACTGACCGCATCCGACGCTTTCTCCGCGACAAGCAGCCCGAGACGCCGTGCCTGGTGATCGACCTCGACGTGGTCGAGTTCAACTACAAGCGCATGCGCGAGCTGCTGCCGCAGGCGAAGATCTTCTACGCCATGAAGGCCAACCCGGCGCAGGAAGTGCTGTCGCGCCTGGGCAAGCTCGGCTCGAGCTTCGACACCGCCAGCCGCGGCGAGATCGAGCAGTGCATGGCCCAGGGCGTCGACGCCAACCGCATCTCCTTCGGCAACACCATCAAGAAGGAGCGCGACATCGCCTGGGCCTTCCAGCAGGGCGTGCGCCTGTTCGCCTTCGACAGCGAAGCGGAGATGCTGAAGCTCGCCCGCTCGGCGCCCGGCGCGCGCGTCTTCTGCCGCGTGCTGGTCGATTGCGGCGGCGCCGAGTGGCCGCTGTCGCGCAAGTTCGGCTGCGCCCCCGAGATGGCGCGCGACCTGCTGCGCCGCGCCGCCGAGATGGGGCTGGAGCCCTACGGCGTCTCCTTCCATGTCGGCTCGCAGCAGACCGACCTGGAGCAGTGGGACCGGGCGCTGGCCCAGGTGTCGCAGATGTTCTACGCCCTGGCGGAGACCGGCATCGACCTGAAGATGGTCAATCTCGGCGGCGGCTTCCCGGCCCGCTACCGCGCCGACGTGCAGCCGCTGGAGGCCTACTGCGAGGCCGTGCAGCGCGCGCTGGTGCGGCACTTCGGCAACCGCATGCCGGAGGTGATCATCGAGCCCGGGCGCTCGATGGTGGGCGACGCCGGCATGATCCAGAGCGAGGTCGTGCTGATCTCGCGCAAGTCGGCCAGCGACCGCAAGCGCTGGGTCTATCTCGACGTCGGCAAGTTCGGCGGCCTGGCGGAGACGATGGACGAGAGCATCAAGTACCGGCTGACCACGCCGCGCGACGGCGGGCGCACCGGCCCGGTGGTGTTGGCCGGCCCGACCTGCGACAGCGCCGACATCCTGTACGAGAAGACCGAGTACAGGCTGCCGCTGGCGCTGAAGGTGGGCGACAAGGTCGAGATCCAGGCGACCGGTGCCTACACGACGACGTATTCTGCGGTGAGCTTCAATGGGTTTGCCCCCCTGAAGGCCTATTGCATCTGACCCGCGCGCCTCAAGCGCGCGCGGGAGGAAACGGGGCCTGAAAGGGCCCCGTTTCGCGTTCGACCACTTCCAACCTCGCGTTTTTTCAGGAGAGCATGATGGCAAAAACGGCGAAGAAGGCCGCCGCTTCGGCGCGTTCCAAAGCAACCCGCAAGGCGGCGCGTCCGGTCGGCCGGCCGGCCTATCGCAAGCACGCCGCTTTCGGCGGCCGCATGGTGATGATCGGCTTCGGCTCGATCGGCCAGGGGGTGCTGCCGCTGATCCTGCGGCACATCGACATGAAGCCGTCACAGATCACGGTGGTCGCGGCCGAGGACCGCGGCGGCGCGCCCGAGCTGGCGCGTTTCGGTGTCGCCTTCGTGCGCAAGCGCCTGACCCCCGACAACCTGCGCCAGGTGCTCGACAAGCGCATCGGCAAGGGCGACCTCGTGGTCAACCTGTCGGTCGAGGTGGCGTCGATGGCGCTCGTCGAGCTGTGCCAGGAGAAGGGTGCGCTCTACATCGACACCTGCATCGAGCCCTGGCCGGGCGGCTACTCCGATCCGAGCCTGCCGGTGTCGCACCGCTCGAACTACGCCCTGCGCGAGCACATGCTGGCGCTGCGCGACAAGTTCAAGGGCGGCACGACCGCGGTGATCGCGCACGGCGCCAATCCCGGCCTGGTGTCGCACTTCACCAAGCAGGCGCTGATGAACATCGCCCGCGACACCGGCCATGCGACGGCCAGGCCGACCACGCGGCAGGGCTGGGCCGAGCTGGCGCGCGACCTCGGCGTCAAGGTGATCCATGTCGCCGAGCGCGACACGCAGGTCTCGCGCAAGCCCAAGGAGATCGGCGAGTTCGTCAACACATGGTCGATCGACGGCTTCGTCGCCGAGGGCGGCCAGCCGTCCGAGATGGGCTGGGGCACGCACGAGAAGGCGCTGCCGCGCGACGGGGCGCGGCACGATTTCGGCTGCGGCGCGGCGATCTACCTGAACCGGCCCGGCCTGCACACCCGCGTGCGCACCTGGACGCCGAAGGAGGGGCCGTTCCACGGCTTCATCATCACGCACAACGAGTCGATCTCGATGGCCGACTACTTCACCGTGCGCAACGGCAGGCGGGTGGCCTATCGGCCGACGGTGAACTACGCCTACCATCCCTGCGACCAGGCGATCATGTCCATGCACGAGATCATGGGCAAGAACCTGGTCCAGCAGAAGCGCCAGCGCCTGATGGTCGACGAGATCGAGAGCGGCATCGACGAGCTGGGCGTGCTGCTGATGGGCCACAAGAAGGGCGCCTACTGGTACGGCTCGCAGCTCTCCATCGAGGAGGCGCGCAAGCTGGCGCCCTACAACAACGCCACCTCCCTGCAGGTCTGCGCGCCGGTGCTGAGCGGCATCGTGTGGGCGCTTGAGAACCCGCAGGCCGGCCTCGTCGAGGCCGACGAGATCGATTTCGAGCGCAACCTCGAGATCTGCCTGCCCTATCTCGGCCCGGTCGTGGGCCGCTACTCGGACTGGACGCCGCTGGACGGCCGCGGCGAGCTGTTCCCCGAGGACCTCGACAACGAAGATCCGTGGCAGTTCCGGAATTTTCGTGTCGCCTAGGGGTTACTTGGGGGTACGCAGAGCAGTCGCTCATCCTTGCGGCGGCTGCATGCCTGCATTTGCGCTGACGCCGGAATAGCGCAGAATGCACCGTGTTCTTAGAGGCGACGGGCCGGCGGCATGACGCGGCCGGCCCGTCGAGTAACATTTGAGCGAAGTCGCCGATCTGTTGCCCCAGCACGTACCCGCTTTGCGGCGCTACGCGCGCGCGCTGACCGGCGATGCAGCCTCGGCGGATGATCTTGTGCAGGATTGTGTGGAGCGGGCGCTTACGAGAGCCCATCTCTGGCGGCAGCCGGGCAATTTGCGGGCCTGGCTGTTCACCATCATGCACAACCTCAACGCCAACGAAAAACGCCGGGCCGCATCCCGGCCGCGCCTGGCGACCATCGACGAGGTGCCGGAACCCAGCCGGCCTTCGTCCCAGGTCGAACGGCTGATGGCCAGCGAGACCCTGGCGGCATTGAAGCTGCTGTCCCTGGAGCATCGACAGGTGCTGTTGCTGGTTGCCCTCGAAGGCTTGCAATACGCCGAAGTGGCGGAAGTGCTGGGTGTGCCTGTCGGCACGGTCATGTCGCGTCTGTCGCGGGCGCGTGACCGGCTGATGCAGCTGTCTGGCAGCGAGCGCGCCGCCCAGCCGAGGAGCGTGACATGAGTACGCTGGGTGCCGCGGACGGGCCCGTGCGGGAAGACGATCTGCACGCCTATGTCGACGGCCACCTCGATCCGGCCCGCCGTCGCATGGTCGAGGCCTATTTGCAGGCCGACTCCGAGGCGGCGGCGCGCACCGCCGATTGGGCGGAGCAGAACCGCCGCCTGTCGGCCCTGTTCGATCCGGTGCTCGATGAGCCCATCCCGCCGCGGCTGACGGCGGCGATCGCCCGTGGCCGGCAGCGCGCCACCCCCGCCTGGTCGCTGGGCGGCTGGGTCATGCGTGCCGCCGCGTCCTTCGCCATTCTTGCCATCGGCGCCGCGCTGGGCTTCGGGGCGGCGCGCTACCTGGGCGACGACGGCGCCGACGATACGCTGCAAGCCACGCTGCCGCTGGAGGCGCAGACAGCGTTCAAGGTCTACGTGGCCGAGAAGCGCCACGCGGTCGAGGTGCCGGCGGCCGACGTCGATCACCTGACCCAGTGGCTGTCGAACAAGATGAAGACCAAGGTGCGGCCGCCCGACCTCACCGCGCTGGGCTGGACGCTGCTGGGCGGGCGCCTGCTGCCCAGCAGCGACGGTCCGGCCTGCCTGTTCATCTACGAGGACAAGGCCGGCCGCCGGGTGATGGTCTATCTGGTGTCCAACGCCAACAACGAGGGCACCACCGTCCAGTTCCGCGACCAGAACGGCGTGCGCTCGCTCTACTGGCTGGAGGGCCCGCTGGGCTACGCCCTGACCGGCAACCTCGAGCGCGGCGACCTGATGCCGATCGCCTCGGTGGTCAAGGAGAAGATGCGGTTCTAGACTCTAGAAGCGGTCCGCGACCGGCCGCTCGGGCAGGCTGCCGGTCACGGGCTCGAAGCGCCCGGAGGCGGGGTCTCGCACCAGCAGCCGGCCGGACGCGACGCCGAAATAGGCGCCGTGCAAGGTGAGCTTGCCGCGCTCGACCAGGATGCGAACGCAGGGGAAGGTCATCAGGTTCTTCAGGCTGAGCTCGACCGAGGCGAACTCGAGCCGGCGCAGATAGGCCCCGTCATCGTCTGGCGCGCGCGGGCCCAGGGTCTGGGCGGCGGGCGCGATCTGCGACATCCAGCGGCCGATGAAATCGCCGGGCGACAGCGGTTCCTGCTCGTCGGCGAAGGCCCGGATGCCGCCGCAGAAGGCATGGCCGAGCACGACGATATGCTTGACCCGCAGCGCCTGCACCCCGAATTCCAGCGCCGCGCTGGTGCCGTGCTGCGAATCGCGGCCCGGCTCGTAGGGCGGCACCAGGTTGGCGACGTTGCGCACCACCAGCAGCTCGCCGGGCGCGGCGTCGAAGATGACTTCCGGTGAGACACGCGAATCGACGCAGCCCACGACCATGATCTCGGGCCGTTGCCCCGTCTCGGCCAGCATCTCATAGCGGGAGCGCTCGTGGACGAAGCGGCCGTCCAGGAACGCGCGATACCCTTCAGCAAGCCGTTTAGGAAACATGGGAGCCCTTGCCATTGTCAGGCCGCCGCCGCATGCAGCGGGCTGTCACGTGGCAATAGCAGACTTGATTCCCCGCCCTCAAGCGCAGGGACGCGGACGTTCCGAGCGGGGTGCGTCGCCAGTACCTGGCATCGCTGGTTGCTGACACACCCGTCATCCCGAGCGCAGCGAGGGATCTCCTGCAAGCGACGCACGATGCGCCATTCGCGGGAGTTCCCTCGCTGCGCTCGGGATGACAGTCGCGACTCACCTTCTACCGATAGCCGGTCCTAGGGCCTGTTTTCAAACCCCGATCCAGATGAGGATACAGGCGATCAGCGCCATGGCGAGGTAGTTGCGGGCGGTCTTTTCGTAGCGAGTAGCGAACCGACGGAACCGCTTGAGGCGATTGATGCAG
>NZ_VDUZ01000021.1 GCF_008039615.1 Vineibacter terrae
ATGCACGCACCGGCGACGGCCGGCCCCTGCCGCCGTTCCTCAAGCAGGAGATCCTCGACGAGCTTGAGCGCCTGCAGGTGCTGCAACGGCAGATCGATCGCCTCGAGGCCCAGGCCAAGGCCGAGCGCGCCGACGCCGAGGACGGCACCATGGCCGCCAAGATCAACCAGCTGGTCGATCTCAAGGGCATCGGGCCGGTGGGCGCCCAGCTGCTGGTCGCCGAGGTGTTCTGGCGCGGCTTCGACAACCGGCGCCAGGTCGGCGCCTACTTCGGCCTCACCGGCTCGCCCTACAACAGCGGCCAATCCGTCCGCGAGCAAGGCATCAGCAAGGCCGGCAACGCCCGCGCCCGCAGGGTCGCCGTCCAGCTCGCCTGGCTGTGGCGCCGCTACCAGCCGGGCAGCGCCTTGAGCCGCTGGTTCGAAGAGCGTGCCGGCACCCAGAAGGGCCGCACCCGGCGCGTCGCCATCGTCGCCTTGGCACGCAAGCTCATGGTCGCCCTGTGGCGCTTCCTGGAGCATGGCCTGCTGCCTGAGGGCGCCGTCTTGAGCGCACCGCAGCGCTAATCCCGCGGCGGCAAGCGCTTACCAAGGGGGACGGATGATGACCGTTGTCATCCATGGACCATACAGCACCGCTGTCTCAGATGGGTCTCATCGTCTCCTGGGCAACCCCGCCCGCGGTCACTGCCGCGTGCATGAGGAATTAGGGTGCAGAGTGCTGCGACACTCGACCGGATATAAGGTGATGCCGTCAGCTCGACGCGCTACAGCCCAATGCCCAGCGTCCCACAGCCGTAAGCCAAGCACTGCCGCCTGGCGCTCCCTCAACACCCCACTTCAACCGGCATCGATGAACCGGCCTTTCCCCCGACCACCACAGCTTAGCGCCGTGCTCGACGCCTCAAGGCCGCTTCGCGCCGCCTGCGGCGGTGGCCTGCGGCCAGCCTTGACCCGTCTTGCGCGCGGCGCTCTGCAATCTTCATGGTCGGGACGAAGGGATGGTCTGTGCCGATCAAACAAAGGGATGCTTTGTCGATGAATGCCTCTTGACTTCCAAATGCTCATATAAGGATGACAGACGACTGCTTCACGTAAGACGCGTCCACTCCATAGCGCGCTGGCGAGAAGAAAGGAGAAGTCGATCCCTCGCTGCGCTGCGCCAGCGGGACGTCACGGCGGCAGCCGGTCGAGCATGTCGGGCAGCATGGCGTTGAACGCGTCGGCGCGTTCGTAGGCCACCCAATGGCCGGCGCCTGAAATGTAGCGCAGGTCGATGTCGGGCTGGTGGCCGCGCAGCAAGGTCTCGCGCTCGGCCATGAAGGGATAGGCGGTCACGTCGAACTCGCCCCAGATCGCGTTCAGCCGCGTGCGGATGCTGGGCAGGACGTCGCTCAGCACGCCGGCCTTCGACATCGACCGGCTGCGGGTGAGCGCACGGGTCGAGTTCAGGATCTGCATGTGGATGGCGACGCCGTCGATCGCGGCCGGATCAGCCACCATCAGCACCTCGAGATTGTGGCGCGCCTGGGCCGCCAGCTCGGCCGGCGGCATGTCCGCCGTCAGCCGCGCCATGGTTCCGCGGGCTTGGCGCCGCAGGCGGAAGCCACCGGGGCCGACCAGGGTCACGCTGCGCAGCCGCTCATCGAGCAGGGTCGCGACATGGCCACCGATCATGCCGCCGAACGAGAAGCCGCAGATATCGTAGCGGCAATCGCGCGGCATGATCTGATCCATCGCGGCCTTCACGCAGCGCGTCACCGACCAGACGTCGCGCACGTCGTCGGGCGGATCGCTGTCGCCCAGGCCGGGCAGGTCTGCAGCGTAGATGGTGTAGCGCTGCGACAAGGGCAGGACGTTGCGGATCCAGTGGATCCACGAGCCCGAGCCGCCATGCAACAGCACCAGCGGCGGCCGACCGCTGCCGCCGCCCCAGACATGCCACATCATGCGCCCGCCATTGGGCATCGGCACGCGCAGCGCCTCGCCCTGGGCCGCGACCTCGGCGATATGCTCGGCCGCGGCGCGGCCATCCGCCATGCGGGGCACGCCGGAGAAGTCCGGCGTGAAGGAAACTGCGACGTTCATATCGCCTCTGTATCACGCGGCGAACGGACTGATCGCGGCCCGGCATATGCTCCAGACGCAAAGCACCTTTCGACGCGCGGCAACCGCTGTGCGGCCGGACATGCTGGTGCTCGACGGAAGCGTTTGCTGTAGTGGCGAGGAAACGCGTTGCAGGAGATGACGATGCTGCCGCTGGCCGGCATCAAGGTGATCGAGATCGGGCAGGCCTATGCCGGGCCGCTGGCCGGCGCCATCCTCGCCGACATGGGCGCCGACGTCATCAAGGTCGAGAAGGCCGACGGCGGCGACGATGCACGGCTGTGGGGCCCGCCTTTCGTGGGCGACGACAGCGCCATGTTCCACGCCAACAACCGCGGCAAGAAGTCGATCACGCTCGACATCAAGGCCGCGGGCGACGTCGCGCGGCTGTTCAAGCTGGCGGGCGAGGCCGACATCCTGATCCAGAACCTGCGGCCGGGCATCGTCGAGGATTGCGGCATCGGCCCCGACGCCATGCTGGCGGCCAACCCGCGGCTGATCTACTGCTCGATCTGGGCTTTCGGCTCCCAGGGCCCGCTGAAGCGCGCCCCCGGCTTCGACCCGCTGCTGCAGGCCTATGGCGCGGTGATGACCCTGACCGGCCGGCCGCAGGACCCGCCGACCTTCTGCGCCCCGGCGATCAACGATGCCGCGACCGGCATGTGGTGCGTGATCGGCGCGCTGGCGGCGCTGCAGCAGCGCCATGCCACCGGCCGCGGCTGCGTGATCGATACGTCGCTATTCGAGACCGCCGCGAGCTGGGTCTCCGGCGCGCTGAACAACTATCACCTCACCGGCAACGTACCGGCGCGCCACGGCACCGCCAGCGCCATACTGGCGCCGTACCAGGTGTTCGACACGTTGGACCTGCCGATCTGCATCGCCGCCGGCAACGACCGGCTGTTCGTGAAATGCGCCGCCGTGCTGGGCCGTCCCGAATGGGCCCGCGACCCGCGCTTCGAGGACGGGCGCAAGCGCGTGGTGAACCGCGCGGCGCTGATCGAGGCGATGCAGGACGTGCTGCGCACCCGCCGCCGCGACGACTGGATCGCGGCGCTGGAGAAGGCCGGCGTGCCATGCGCGCCCGTCAACGACATCGCCGACCTCGCCAGGAGCGAGCAGATGCAGGCCGTCGACCTGATGCGCACCCTGCCGGGCAGCGGCATGAAGGTCGTAGGCCTGCCGATCTCCTTCGATCGCCAGCGGCCGCATCCACGCAGCGACTCGCCCCGGCTTGGCGAACACAACGCGGAGGTGCTGGGCAAGATCGAGTGAGGTTGCCTGCGCCCCTGTCATCCCGAGCGCAGCGAGGGATCTCCCGCGAAAGACGCACGGTGCACCCGTCGCAGGAGATCCCTCGCTGCGCTCGGGATGACAGTTTGATCGAAATAAAAGGAGGAAACGACATATGATGCATTTTGCTCGTTCGCTCGCCGGCGTGGCCGTGCTGGCGCTGCTGTCCGGCACGGCGCTGGCGCAGAAGCAATACGGTCCCGGGGTCAGCGACACCGAGATCAAGGTCGGCCAGACCGCGCCGCTGAGCGGCCCGGCTTCGGCCTACGGCCAGCTCTCGCGCGCCGAGGCGGCCTACTTCAAGACGCTCAACGACAAGGGCGGCGTCAACGGCCGCAAGATCACGCTGCTCACCCTGGACGACGGCTACAGCCCTGCCAAGGCGGTCGAGGGCGTGCGCCAGCTCGTCGAGAGCGACAATGTCGCCTTGATCTTCAATGTGCTGGGCACGCCGATCAACACCGCCGTGCGCCCGTACCTCAACCGCCGCCAGGTGCCGCACCTGTTCATCGCCGCCGGCTCGATCAGCTTCGCCGACCCGGCCAAGTACCACTGGACGATCGGCTGGCAGCCCAACCTGCTCGACGAGGCCCGCTTCTATGCCCAGCACGCGCTGAAGACCAAGCCTGACGCCAAGATCGGCGTGCTCTACCAGGACGACGATTTCGGCAAGGAGATGGTGCACGGCCTGAAAGCCGGCCTCGGCGACAAGGCCGCCAAGATGATCGTCTCCGAGCAGAGCTTCATGGCCACCGACCCGACCATCGAGTCGCAGGTGATCGCGCTGCGCGGGGCCGGGGTCGACACGCTGTTCCTGTTCACCTACGCCAAGCAGGCGGCGCAGGCGATCCGCAAGCTCGACGACCTGCAGTGGAAGCCGGCGACCTACCTGCATCTGGGCGCCGCTTCGGTCGGCGCCACCTTCAAGCCGGCCGGGTTGGAGGCGTCGGCCGGCATCATGACCGCCGGCTTCATGAAGGACCCCAACGATCCGAAATGGGCCGACGATCCCGATATCAAGGTCTGGGCCGAGTGGATGAAGGCCAACATGCCGGGCGCCGACATGTCCGACACCCTGAACCTGGCGGGCTACGCCTACGCCATGACCCTGGAGCAGGTGCTGCGCCAGGCCGGCGACAACCTCACCCGCGACAACATCATGAAGCAGGCCGCCAACCTGAAGGATTTCCGCATCCCGGTGCTGCTGCCCGGCAGCCTGATCAACACCAGCCCGACCGACTACAAGGTGATCGAGACGGTGCGCCTGCAGCGCTTCAACGGCAAGAGCTGGGACTTCGTGGAGTGAATTATCGTTAGGACCGCGCGCGTCCACGCGCGCATCGGCGCGTCAGCGGCGACGTATTTCGCTCTTCGCTTCGCTACGAGCAAATGCGCGCGTGGACGCGCGCGGTCCGAAAACGCAGCCGCTCATCGTGCCGGCCGCACCGACGAATCGCGCACGCGCAGCTCGGCCTTCAGCCGCACGACGCGCGGCGGCAGGGCGCGCGCGGTCGCGTCCTTCAGCCGCTCCAGCAGCAGCAGCATCGCCTGCACGCCGATGGCCTGCGTCGGCTGCGCCACCGTCGTCAGGCGGGGATGGAAGACGTTGGCCCAGTCGAAATCGTCGAAGCAGGCCACGGCGATGTCGTCAGGGCAGCGCAGCCCGGCATCGTGGATCGCACGCATCAGGCCGATGCCGGAGAGATTGTTGCAGGCGAAGATCGCGGTCGGGCGGTCGGCCAGCGACAGCAGCTTGGCGGCCGCCTTGTAGCCGTCGTCGGCGCCGAAGCGGGCGCTGCCGACCAGCGCGGGCTCGAAGGCGATGCCGGCCTCCTCCAGCGCCTGGCGATAGCCCTCGTAGCGCTCGCGGCCGGTCGACAGCGTGCGCCGCCCCGTGATCAGGCCGATGCGGCGGTGGCCGGCGGCCGCGAGATGGCGCACCGCATCGCGCGTGGCGGCCACGTTGTCGATGACCACGGCGTCGGTCTCCAGGCCATCCACGAGGCGGTCGATCAGGACCACCGGCGTGCGCCCGCCTTCGACCAGCGCCCGCAGCTCCGGCGTCTCGCCGGCGCTCGCGACGATGAAGCCGTCGACCATGCGGTCGGCCAGCAGCCGCAGATGCATACGCTCCTTGTCGGCATCCTCGTCACTGCAGCACAGCATCACGCCGTAGCCGTGGCGATGCGCCAGCTCCTGGATGGCGTGGATGGTGGTGGTGAAGAACGGGTTGGTGATGTCGGCGACCATCAGGCCGATGGTCGAGGTGGTCCCGGTCTTGAGGCTGCGCGCGATGGCGTTGGTCTTGTAGCCGACCTGCCTGATCGCCTTGTGGATGCGCCCCTTGAGCGCGGCGCTGACCGGAGCCGAGCCGTTGACCGCGGCCGACACGGTGGCCAGTGACACGCCGGCGGCCTTGGCGACGTCGACCATGGTCGGCGCACGATGCGACCCCGACGCGCGCCGTACCCTCGATGGGGATGGCGCAGCAGCTTTATCTAATCGTTTCGGCATGAAATCCGCTTGGTTCCTTCTCTGCTCCCCAACCAGACATCGTGATTTTCCCTTGATTTCATTGATCGCATAATCGACCGCTGCCTTCAACTCCACGTCGCGCTCGGCCGTTGCTACAGCAAGCTGATTGACGTCGTCGAAACGTTTCGATACGAATTGCATCAAAGCTGAAGACAAACCGCTCCTGGGAGGGAACGGCAAATGCCAGGGTTCAACGGGCTCGGACTCCATCTCGGCAATCTCTCGCGCCTGTCCGACGCCAGGACGCGCTCCATCAGCCCGGAGAATTTCACCGGCGCGCCGGGCCAGGGCGGCGTGGCGATCGAGGGCACCGGCGCTTCGCCGGCGCGCTCGCTGGGCCAGGGCTGGAAGGTATCGCCCTCGATCGACGTCGCGCCGGGCACCACAGCGGTGCTGGCCGATATCGCGGGGCCGGGCGCGATCCAGCACATCTGGGCCACGATCCGCGGCGGCCGCTGGCGGTTCCTGATCCTGCGCATCTACTGGGACGACCAGGAGAATCCCTCGGTCGAATGCCCGATCGGCGATTTCTTCGCCAACGGCTGGGAGCGCTATGCGCCGGTGAGCTCGCTGCCGGTGTGCGTCAATCCCGGCCGCGCCTTCAACTGCTACTGGGAGATGCCGTTCCGCCAACGCTGCCGCATCACGCTGACCAACCTCGACGAGGTCGAGACGCGCATCTACTACCAGGTCGACTACACGCTGACCGACGTGCCGGCGGACGCGGCATATTTCCACGCCAGCTTCCGGCGCTCCAATCCGCTGGCCTACAAGACCGACCACGTCATCATCGACGGCATCAAGGGCAAGGGCCATTATGTCGGCACCTACATGGCCTGGGGCAGCAACAACACCGGCTGGTGGGGCGAAGGCGAGATCAAGTTCTTCATGGACGGGGACCGGCAGTTCCCCACCATCTGCGGCACCGGCACCGAGGACTATTTCTGCGGCGCCTACAATTTCGATGTCGGCATCTGCGAGCCCGACCAGCCGCACGCCTACAGCACCTTCTCGACCGCCTATGCCGGGCTGTGCCAGGTGATCCGGCCCGACGGCGTCTACAGATCGCAGCAGCGCTTCGGCATGTACCGCTGGCACATCATGGACCCGGTGCGCTTCGAGAGCGAACTGCGCGTCACCATCCAGGCGCTGGGCTGGCGGCCGGACAAGGAGCGCCGCTACCTGCCGCTGCAGGACGACATCGCCTCGGTGGCGTTCTGGTACCAGGCGCTGCCGCACGCGCCGCTGCAGGCGCTGCCGGATCGCGACTTCCTCGAGGTGATCTGAGAGGGCGGGGTCGTCGCGGATGAAAACCGACCACCGAGGCACAGAGCGGCCGCTCCCTTCTCCCCGCGCAGGCGGGGAGAAGGTGCCCGAAGGGCGGATGAGGGGCTTCGCGATCGAGGTGACAAGTCCAATCTCGTCAGCAACATCGTGTTCCTTGCCGACATCGCGAAGCCCCTCATCCGGCCGCCGCTCCGCGGCGTCCACCTTCTCCCTCGGGCGCGCTTCGCGCCCCTAACCTGCGCGGGGAGAAGGGAAAGATCGCAGATGGCCCGCCACGCGCGCTTCCTGATCGGCCGGCTGGCCGGCTACGTGGCCGTGGTGCTGGTCGGCATCACGTTCATCTTCATCATCCCGCGCCTGCTGCCGGTGAACCCGGTGGAAGCCATGCTGGGCCGCATGATGTCGCAGGGCGCCTACATGCAGGAGGACCAGGTCAAGGCGCTGCGCGAGGCGCTGTCCGATGCCTTCGGCCTGAACGGCACGCTGCTGGAGCAGTATCTCGGCTTCCTGCGCCGCACGCTGCTGAGCCAGGATTTCGGCCCGTCGCTGGCGATGTACCCGACGCCCGTGAAGGAGCTGATCGGCCAGGCGCTGCCCTGGACCTTCGGCCTGCTGCTGGCGTCGGTGCTGATCGCCTGGGTCGTGGGCAACGCGCTGGGCCTGATCATCGGCACCATGCCCGACAGCCGCACCTCCAGGATGCTGGAGGCCGTGGCGATCATCTTCTACCCGATCCCCTACTTCATCCTGGCGCTCGTGCTCAGCATCCTGTTCAGCTACGTGTGGAAGGTGTTCCCGCTGACGACGACGGTGCGCGGCGCGCCGTGGAGCTGGGAGCTGGTCTGGAGCATCGTCTACCACTCGTTCCTGCCGGCCGTATCGATCATCGCCGTCACCTTCGGCTGGTGGATGCTGTCGATGCGGGCGCTGTCCTCGACCCTGATGGACGAGGATTTCGTGGTCTATGCCCGGCTGAAGGGCCTGGCGCGCTCGCGCGTCCTGCTGCGCTACGTGCTGCCCAACGCCATGCTGCCGCAGGTGACGTTCCTGGCGCTGCAGCTGGGCCTGATGTTCAACGGCTCGATCATCGCCGAGATCGTGTTCAGCTATCCCGGCGTCGGCTCGCTGATCTACACCGCCATCCTGCAGGGCGACTACAACCTGCTGATGGGCACGGTGTCGCTGTCGATCGTCGCCGTCGCCACCGCCACCCTGCTGGTCGACCTGCTCTATCCGCTGCTCGACCCGCGCATCCGGCACCGATGATGCGCCTGCCCGGCAAGCTCGCCCTCGGCGCCGTCCTGATCGGCCTGATCATCCTGGTCGGGCCGCTGGCCGCCCTGGTGGCGCCGGAGGATCCGCGCGTCTGGCAGACCCATCCGCGCAACCAGTGGCCCAGCGCCGAACACCTGCTGGGCACCACGGCGCTGGGCCAGGACACGTTCTGGCTGCTCAGCTGGTCGGTGCGCAACTCGCTGATGCTGGGCGTCAGCGTGGCAGCGCTGGCCACCCTGATCGGCGTCGGCATCGGGCTGCTGGCGGGCTACCGCGGCGGCATGGTCGATCGCGTGCTGTCGTTCCTGATGGACGCGCTGATCGTGATCCCCAGCCTGCCGCTGCTGATCCTGCTGTCGTCGATGACCAAGGGCCAGACCTCGCTGCTGGCGGTCGGGATCATCCTGGTGATCTTCAACTGGCCGTTCCCGGCGCGCCAGATCCGGGCCGTGGCGCTCTCCATGCGCGAGCGCGACTTCGTGAACCTGGCCTGGTACTCGGGCGAGTCGGTGGGCCGCATCCTGTGGCGCCAGATGGTGCCCTATCTGCGCGGCTGGGCGGTGGCCAACTTCATCAACACCATCCTGGTGGTGGTGGCCGTCGAGTCGAGCCTCGCCTTCCTGGGACTGTCCAACGACAACGTGCCCACCATCGGCACCATGATCTACTGGGCGCTGAAGTACCAGGCGCTGATCGCCGGACGCTGGTGGTGGCTGCTGCCGCCCATCATCTCGATCATCGTGATCTTCGTCGGCTTCTTCCTGCTGTCCAACGCGCTGGCCGACCGGCTGCGCGTCAACCCGATGGCAGCGCGATGATCGTGGTCGACAACGTGGTAGCGGGCTACCGCACGCCTGCCGGCCTGGTGAAGGCGGTGGACCGCGTGTCGCTCGAAGTGCGCGACGGCGAGATCCTGGGCATCGCGGGCGAATCGGGCTGCGGCAAGACCACGCTGCTGAAGCTGCTCTACGGCAGCTTCGGCGACGGGCTGGAGATCTTCTCCGGCCGCGTCTACTGGCGCGATCCCGACGGCAGGCGCACCATCGACTGCGCCGACTTCCATCGCCACTGGTGGGAGATCTTCTCCTACGTGCCGCAGGGCTCGATGAGCGCGCTCAACCCGCTGATGCGCATCGCGCCGCAGATGCTGGACGCCGGCACCGGCGCCAACCGGGCCGACATGGCGGCGCGGCGGGCCCGCATCGCGCGCACGCTGGCCGAGCTCGACCTGCCGGCGCGCACCCAGCGCCTCTATCCGCACCAGCTGTCAGGCGGCATGCGCCAGCGGGTGATGATCGGGTTGGCGGCGTACGTCGATCCTGACGTGGTGCTGGCCGACGAGCCGACCACGGCGCTCGACGTGGTGGTGCAGCGCCAGATCCTGGAGAACCTGGTGCGCCTGCAGCGGGCGCGGCGCAACACGATCGTGATCGTCTCGCACGACCTGGGCCTGCATCGCCAGGTCGCCGACCGCGTCGCCGTGCTCTATGCCGGCCGCCTGGCCGAGATCGGCAGCAACGACGCCGTGCTGGGCCGGCCGGCGCATCCCTACACCCAGGGCCTGGTCGACTCGCTGCCGCGCCTGGGCGACCGGCAGCCACGCCAGGGCATCGACGGAAGGCCGCCGGATTTCATGGCCATGCCACCGGGCTGCCGCTTCGCGCCGCGCTGCCGGCGCGCGATCGCGGCCTGCGCCGGCAGCGACCCCGATCCGCGCCCGCACGGCAGCGACCGCACCGCTGCCTGCATCCAGCTGGAGGAGGTCGCGGCATGACAGGCACGGCGCCGCTGCTGGAGGTGCGCAACCTGCGCAAGGTCTACCGGCGCGGCGGCCTGTTCGGCGGCGGCAGCGGCGGCGGGCCGGCGGCGCTGGACGACGTGTCGCTGACGCTGCGCCCGGAGGACGGCAAGGTGCTGTCGATCGTGGGCGAATCGGGCAGCGGCAAGACCACGCTGGCGCGCATCGTGCTGCGCCTGGTGACGGCGGATTCCGGCACGGTGAGCGTGGCGGGCGAGCCGATCATGGCACAAGGCGGCCGCACCATCGACAACCGGGCGCTGCGCAAGCTGGTGCAGCCGATCTTCCAGAACCCGTTCGAGGCCTTCAGCCTGCAGCTGCCGGTCGAGGAGTACCTCTTCCGCACGGCCATCAATCTCGGCGACGCCGCCATGCGACGCGACCCGCGGCCAGCGATCGACGAGGCGCTGGCCGCGGTCGGCCTCAGCTACAGCCGGGTCGCGGGCAAGGGCATCCGCGCCTTCTCGGGCGGCGAGCTGCAGCGCCTCTCGGTGGCGCGGGCCCTGATCGCCAGGCCGCGGCTGATCGTGGCCGACGAGCCGGTGAGCATGGTCGACGCCTCGCTGCGCATGACCATCGTCAACCTGTTCAAGGAGCTGAGCCAGAAGCTGGGCGTGGCGTTCGTCTACATCACGCACGACCTCAGCACGGCCTACTACCTGTCGGACGTCATGGCGATCATGCGGCAGGGCGCGCTGGTCGAATTCGGCCGGCCCGAGGCGATCCTGCAATCACCGAGCAACGACTACACACGCGCCCTGCTGGACGCGATCCCGACGCTGGATCGTCGTTGGAGCATTTGAGCGGAAACGAGGGAGGGAGGAAACAGCATGAGACTGCGCACATGGATCGCCGCGGCGGCGCTGGCCGCGATCGGCTGGGCGGAGGCCGCCTGGTCGCAGGGCATGACCGACGTCGGCACGCCGCGCAAGGAAACGCTGGTGGTCGACATCCTGACCGGAAGGGTGGGCAATCCGCGCCGGATGAACCCGTACCTGGAGGGCAACGCCCTGGTGCAGGGCCTGCACCAGCTTGGCTACAGCATCCTGTGGGAGATCGACACGGTCAAAGGCACGCAGTACCCGGCGCTGGCCGCGACCCTGCCCGAGGCGCTCGACGACAGCTTCACCAAGTGGCGCTTCAAGGTGCGCAAGGGCCTGGCGTGGTCGGACGGCGCGCCGTTCAGCTCGGCCGACGTGGTGTTCACCGCGCGCATGGCGCTGGACAACCCGAAGCTGCCCTACCACCGCTTCATCGTGAACAACATCAAGGACATCCGCGCGACCGACGACGAGACGGTCGAGCTGGAGACCGTCAACCCGCTGCCCAAGCTCACCTATTCCTTCGGCGCGGTGATCTTCGGCAACTCGTTCCGCGTGGTGCCCAAGCACATCTGGGAGAAGGTCGATCCGCTGACCTTCGAGAACTATCCGCCGGTGACCATCGGGCCGTACAAGCTCAAGGACTCCGATCCCAACGGCTTCTGGTTCCTGTGGGAGAAGCGCGACGACTGGCAGCGCACCGACGTCGGCCAGCTCGTAGGCGAGCCCAAGCCGAAATACGTGCTGTTCCGCTCCTACGGGCCGGAGGAGAAGCGCGTCATCGCCATGGCGCAGAACGAGATCGACATCCTCACCGACATCACGCCCGAGGCGCTGGAGATCCTGCGCCTGCGCAATCCCAAGGTGAAGGCCTGGTACGATGCCTTCCCCTGGGCCAACCTGGACGACCCCTGTCAGCGCGGCATCTCGTTCAACGCCACCACGGCGCCCTACGACAAGTGGGAGGTGCGCTGGGCGCTGGCGCTGGCCACCAAGATCGACGACGTCAGCATCGCCACCTTCTCCGGCATGCTGCGCGCCTCGCCCATCCACGTGCCGCCGATCTCGATCCTGATGAAGAGCTACCACGAGCCGATGACGGCGTGGCTGAAGGGCTTCGCGCTGCCGGACGGCTACAAGCCGTTCGATCCGGACTACGCGCTGCGCATGGGCAAGCGCCTGGCGGCCGAGCGGATCGAGGGCCTGCCCAAGGACGAGGCCGGGCTGCGCCAGCTGTTCGGCGTCGGCTGGTGGAAGCACGACCCGGCCAAGGCGCGCCAGCTGCTGGAAAGCGTGGGTTTCAAGAAGAACGGCAACGCCTGGCTGCTGCCCGACGGCACGCCGTGGAAGATGACGATCAACGCGCCGGCCGACTTCGAGATCCAGTCGCAGCGGCTGGCCTTCGCCGTGGCCAACGAGTGGAAGAAGTTCGGCATCGACGTCAACGTGCAGCAGCAGCAGGGCGGCGTGTTCGCCACCGAGTACGCCACCGGCAACTTCCAGGCCGGCTCCTACTGGAACCAGAACTGCGCCATCGGTCCCGATATCTGGGTGCGGCTGGAGTGGTGGCATGAGCGCTATGTCAGCCCCAACGGCCAGCCGGCGTCGTTCAACCGCGAGCGCTACAAGAACCCCGAGGTCAGCCGCATCATCGAGCAGATGGCGCGCCTGCCGGTGACCGACCCGAAGAACGTCGAGCAGGGCACGGCGCTCTTGCAGGAGCTGGTCAAGGGCATGCCGGTGATCCCGATGTTCGGCACGTCCAAGTTCGTGCCGGTCAACACGACGTACTGGAAGAACTACCCGTCGGCCTCCAACTACTACGAAGGGCCGTGGTGGTGGTGGTCGAACTTCAAGTACATCGTCGCCCGGCTGGAGCCGGCGCAGTGAGGAAAACCCTTCTCCCCGCGAAGGCGGGGAGAAGGTGCCCGATAGAGGCGTTTCGACGCGAAGCGTCGAAACGCCGGAGGCGGATGAGGGGCTTCCTTCTGCCCGACGCCAATCGTGCAAGGAGGCTTCACATGATCTATCGCGATAATCGCGAAGCCGCGAAGCCCCTCATCCGGCGCTTCGCGCCATCTTCTCCCTCGGGCGCGCTTCGCGCCCCTGACCTTCGCGGGGAGAAGGGACGGCTGTCATGACCCAGCCCATTCCGCGCCACCGCCTGGGCCGCACCCCCATCGAGATCACGCGCCTCGGCCTGGGCAGCGCGCCGCTGGGCGGGCTGTTCTCGCCCGTCAGCGACGCCGACGCCGCGGCGACGGTGGCGCGGGCCTGGGATCTGGGCATCCGCTATTTCGACACCGCGCCGCTCTACGGCTTCGGCCTGGCGGAGCAGCGGCTGGGCGCGTTCCTGCGCACGCAGCCGCGCGACTCCTTCGTGCTCTCGACCAAGGTCGGTCGGCTGCTGCGGCGCACGACCGCGGGCGAGCCGCCGCCGGATCCCGCCTACAAGGGCACGCCGCCCGAGCGGCCGGTGTTCGACTTCAGCTATGACGGCGTCATGCGCTCGGTGGACGAGAGCCTGGCGCGGCTGGGACTGGAGCGCATCGACATCCTCTTCATCCACGATCCCGACGACCACTACGACGCGGCGATCGGCGGTGCCGTCCGCGCGCTCGACCGCCTGCGGCGCGACGGGACCGTGCGGGCGATCGGCGCCGGCATGAACCAGCACGGGATGCTGGCGCGCTTCGCCGCGGAAGCGCCGGTCGACGCCTTCCTGCTGGCCGGGCGCTACACGCTGCTGGACCAGAGCGCGCGCGCTGGCCTGATGGCGACCTGCGCCGCGCGTGGCATCGGGCTGGTGCTGGGCGGCGTCTACAACAGCGGCATCCTGGCCAACCCGCACGAGGGCGCGACCTTCAACTACCAGCGAGCCGCCCCGGCCCTGCTGGCGCGCGCTCAGCGCCTCGACGGGCTCTGCCGTGCCCACGGCACAGCGCTGAAGGCCGCCGCCATCCGCTTCGCCCTGGCCCATCCCGCCGTCAGCGGCATCGTGCTGGGCGCGCGCTCGGCGCAGGAGATCGACGAGAACGTCGCGATGGCGCGCATGGACGTGCCGGACGCCTTGTGGGCCGAGATACAGCGCGAGGGGCTGGTCGATCCCGAGGCGCCGGTGCCGGGAGGCGGGCCATGAGCAGCCCGACCATCGACGCCCACCAGCATTTCTGGGATCCGGCGCGCGCCCATTATCCATGGATGGACGATGCGGCGCTGGCGCCGATCCGCCGCGCCTTCGGGCCTGGCGACCTCGCGCCGCTGCTGGCCGCCAACGGCGTCGATGCCAGCATCGTGGTGCAGTGCCGATCCTCGCGTGCCGAGACCGAAGAGTTCCTCGCCATCGCGGCGGCGACGCCGTTCGTGATCGGGGTGGTGGGCTGGGTCGATCTGACCGCGGCCGATGCCGGCGCCAGTATCGATCGCCTGCGGGCCCTGCCCGGCGGCGCCAAGCTGGTCGGCATCCGCCACCAGGTGCATGACGAAGCCGATGCCGACTGGCTGTCGCGTGCCGATGTGCGACGCGGCCTTCAGGCCGTGCTCGCGCGCGGGCTGGCCTACGACCTGCTGGTGCGCACGCGCGAGCTGCCGGCCGCGATCGCCGCCGCGCACGACCTGCCACAGGGCCGGTTCGTGCTCGACCATGCCGCCAAGCCGCCGATCACATCAGGCTTCGATCAGCGCTGGGCCGACCAGCTCGCGGCGCTCGCCGCCTGCCCCAATGTCTGGTGCAAGATCTCGGGCCTGGCCACGGAAGCCGATTGGCGGGCCTGGGACGCCGCGCGCCTGCAGCCCTACATCGCGCATGCCGGCCGCTGCTTCGGCGCCGACCGCCTGATCTTCGGCTCGGACTGGCCGGTCTGCCTGCTGGCCGGCAGCTATGCCGAGATCACGGCAGCGGCCGAAGCGGGCCTCGCGGCGCTGGGCGCCGAGGCGCTGCAGAAGGCGCGCGGCGCCAACGCCGCGGCAGCGTATCGGCTGGCGATCGGAGAGACCTCATGCTGATCGGACTCGACCCGCTGCTGGGCCCGGACCTGCTGCAGGCGCTGCGCGCCATGGGCCATGGCGACGACATCGTGCTGGCGGACGCCAACTTCCCGGCGCAGTCGGTGGGAAGGCGCCTGATCCGCTGCGACGATTGCGGCCTGCCGCGCCTGCTGGCGGCCGTGCTCAAGGTGCTACCGATCGACCAGGTCGAGCCCGCCGCCGTCGTGGGCATGGAGGTGGTGGGCGCCCCCGGCCGGCGCGAGCCGGTCCATGACGACATCGCACGGCTCCTGGCGACGCAGGCGCAGCCAGGGGCAGGCCTGGAGCTGATCGAGCGCCACGCGTTCTACGCCCGGGCGCGCGATGCCTTTGCCGTCGTCGCCACCGGCGAACGACGCTTCCACGGCAACGTCATCCTGCGCAAGGGCACCATCGCGCCGTGAGCGGCAGCCGCCCGTGCTATCGGGTGAAAGTGTTCCGCACCCGGACCGATGCGAAGACGTACCAGACCCACAGCCCGGTCGTGACGATGGGCGACAGGATCTTGCGAAGTTCGATCTGCTCGCCGAGCGCCCACGGCGACCTGTTGGCCTCGATGGAAAACAGCAGGATGTCGCCAATGCCCATCACAATCATGGCGAACCACTGAAGCAGGAACAACGTCGGGAAATTCTTGCTTCGCCTGTACATCGCCAAGGTGCAGCTAATCTGGATGTACAGGAAAGCGGCGCTGAACGCGGCTTCTCCGAAGAATGCGATCGCACCATCCGACGTCGCCATCATGCGCGAATAGGCGGTCATGCTGAGCGCCGCGTTGAGGATGGTCGCGACCGGCGCCATCGTCTGACCAATCACGACCAGCATAAACCATCCGCCGAATCCCGAGGGACCGACCCGCACGTCTGACACCTCCGATGTCATCGACGCCTCCCCAGCTTCACAGCGCTTTGCACGCTCCTTATTCAACCAGAGATAATATAGCACATTGAAGATAATTTTCAAATACACACTTTATACGTGTAGCACGACATACATCGATCGCAGTTCGCCAGCGTCGCCAAACGCGCAAAAACAGTACTTCTACAGCGATATCATCAAGCGCAAGGGTGCGATCGCGCGGCTCATACCGCTCCGACGTTTCGACGAGAGGCGTCGAAACGTCGTTATCGCGCCGCCTTCTCCCCGCCTTCGCAGGGAGAAGGACAGGACCTCACCACCCGTCGACGCAGGGCCGCTTCTTGCTGGTGCGCGGCGGCGGCGGCGGCATCGAGCGCAGGCCGGTCATGATCCACTTGCGCGTCTCGGCCGGGTCGATCACGTCGTCGAGCTCGAACAGGGAGGCGGTGTTGAGCGCCTTGCCGCGCTCGTACATCTCCGCGACCATGCGCTCATAGGCTTCCATGCGCTTGGCGGGATCCTCGATGGCCGCCAGCTCCTTGCGCCGGCCCAGCTTCACCTGGCCCTCCAGGCCCATGCCGCCGAACTCGCCGGTGGGCCAGGAGATGGCGAACACCGACGCGTGGAAGCTGCCGCCGGCCATGCCCAACGCCCCCAGGCCATAGGCCTTGCGGATGACCACCGTGAAGGTGGGCACGGAGACATTGGCGCCCACGAGATAGGTGCGGCAGCAATGGCGCACCAGCGCCGTCTTCTCGTGCTCCGGCCCCACCATGTTGCCGGGCGTGTCGCACAGGAACAGCAGCGGGATGTCGTGCGCATCGCACAGCTGCATGAAGCGCGCGCCCTTGTCGGCGGCGGGGCTGTCGATGGCGCCGGCCAGATGCGCCGGGTTGTTGGCCACGACGCCGATCGGCTGGCCCTCGATGCGGATCAGCGCCGTGATCATGCCGGCGCCGAAGCCGCGGCGCAGCTCCAGCACCGAGCCTGAATCGGCCAGGGTCTCGATCAGCGCCCGCATGTCGTAGGCGCGCAGCCGGTTGAGCGGCACGGCATGGCGCAGGTGGCGCTGGTCGGCGCACGTCCAGTCGGCCACCGCCCCCTGGAAGTACGACAGGTACTGCCGCGCTGCCTTGATCGCCTCGGCCTCGTCCTCGACCGCGAGGTCCACGACGCCGTTGGGCACCTGCACCGACATCGGCCCGACCTCTTCCGGCCGATAGACGCCCAGCCCGCCGCCCTCGATCATCGCCGGACCGCCCATGCCGATGGTCGAGTTGGCGGTGGCGATCACGACATCGCAGCAGCCCAGCAGCACGGCGTTGCCGGCGAAGCAGCGGCCCGACGTGATGCCGACCAGCGGCACCAGGCCGCTCAGGCGCGCGAAGCGGTGAAAGGTGTCGAGCTGCAGGCTGCCCACCGACACCGTGTCGGTGTCGCTGCCGCGGCCGCCGCCGCCTTCGGCGAGCATCACCAGCGGCAGGCGCCATTGCTCGGCGAGCTTGAACATCCGGTCCTTCTTCTCGTGACCCTTCTTGCCCTGGGTGCCGGCCATCACGGTGTAGTCATAGGCGACGACGGCGACGCGGCTGTCCTTGTGCGGGAACAGCGCGCCGTTGACGCGGCCCAGGCCCATGATCAGCGAATCGGCCTGGGTGGTCCTGATCAGGTCCGGCATCGGCGTGGTGCGCCGGCGCGCGGCCACCACCAGCGCGCCGTACTCGACGAAGGAACCGGGATCGCACAGATCGGCGATGTTCTCGCGCGTGGTGCGCTGGTTGGTCTTGCGCCGCCGCGCCACGGCATCGGGCCGGTTCGCATCGCGCGTGCCGGCATGACGCGCCAGCACCTCGGCGAGGTCGGGGCGGATCTCGTCGAGGTCGATCTCGGCCGCCTCCTCCACCGCCGCGCCCACCGCATCACTGGGCTCGACGAACAGCAGCGGATGGCCTTCGAAGACGGTATCGCCCTTGGCCACCGTCAGCACCCGCACCGTGCCGCCGACCGTCGCCTTGATCACGTGCTCCATCTTCATGGCGTCCATCACCAGCACCTGCTGGCCGATGCGCACGACATCACCCTCGGCGATGGAGAGGTTGACGATGGTGCCCTGCATGGGCGCCGACAGCGGCACGGTGCCATCCGGTCCCGCGATATCCGCCGGCTCGGCGCCGACTGCGACGGGGAGAAAATCGGCGCCACCCGACGGCGCGCCTTGCGTGCGGCCGTGGTTGAGGACAGCCAGCGGGTCGGCGGCATCGACACGCGCGCCGGCCAGGCGCGGCGTCGGCGCGGATGGCGGTGTGAAATAGCGGCTGGGGTGAGCGGGGCCGGCCAGCAGCTCGCCGATGCGCTCGTCGATGAAGCGCGTATGCGTGCGGTTGGCCTTCACGTCGGCGTGGCTGAGCAGGCTCTGCAGGAACCCGGTGTTGGTGGGCACGCCGGTGATCTTGAACTCCGACAGCGCGCGGCAGGCTTTGGCGGCGGCGTCGCCGAGCTTGCCGGACGCGACGTGCACGATGACCTTGGCCAGCAGCGAATCGAAGCGCGGGCTGGTGCGATAGCCGGCATAGCCGAAGGCATCGACGCGGATGCCCGGGCCGCTGGGCGGCTCGAAGGCGGCGAGCGTGCCGCCGGCCGGCTTGGCCGCGCCGTCGGCCGTCATGGTCTCCATGTTGACGCGGACTTGCAGCGCCATACCGCGCGGTTCAGGCACGGAGGCCTGATCCAGGCCGAGATCTGCCAGGGTCGCGCCGCCGGCGATCTCGAGCTGGGCTCGCACCAGGTCGATGCCCGTCACCTCCTCGGTCACGGTGTGCTCGACCTGCAGCCTGGCGTTGGCCTCGATGAAGGCGATGGCCGCGTCGGCACCGGAAGCGGCGGCATCGACCAGGAACTCGAAGGTGCCGACGCTGCGGTAGCGGGCTTCCGAGGCCAGGCGCACGGCTGCTTCGAGCAGGCGCGCCCGCACGACAGGATGCAGCCCGGGCGCCGGCGCGATCTCGATCAGCTTCTGGCGCTGGCGCTGGATGCTGCATTCGCGTTCCCAGAGATGGCTCGCGGCGCCGCTGCCGTCGCCGACCACCTGGACCTCGATGTGGCGGGCCTGTGGGAACAGACGCTCGACATAGACATCGCCGTTGCCGAAGGCCTGCGTCGCTTCCGAGCGGCAGCGCGCATAGGCCTCGTCGAGCTCGTCAAGCCGGAACACCGGGCGCATGCCGCGCCCGCCGCCGCCGGCGATGGCCTTGATCATGACGGCGCCGCCCTGGCCCAGCGCCTCGAAGAAGGCGCGCGCCTCGGCGAGGCTGGCGGCTTTCGACAGGCCCGGCACCACCGGCACGCCGCAGCGTTCGGCCAAAGCCCGCGCCTGCGCCTTGTCGCCGAAAAGGTCGAGCGTCTCGGGCGAGGGCCCGACGAAGGCGATGCCCGCGCCGGCGCAGGCGCGCGCGAAGGCGGCATTCTCGGCCAGGAAGCCGTAGCCGGGATGCACGGCGTCGCAGCCGGCTTCGCGCGCGATCGCCACGATCTGCGCCATGTCGAGATAAGGCGCCACGCCGACGCCCTTGAGAGGGCGCGTCTCGTCGGTGCGGCGGGTGTGCAGGGATAGCGCGTCGTCCTCGGCATGCACGCTGACCGTGCGGATGCCCATGTCCGCCGCCGTGCGCGCGATACGGATGGCGATCTCGCCGCGGTTGGCGATCAACAGACCCTTCATTGCAATGACCCCATGACAGCCCGCGTGCCGATCACACCATCGGCCTCCAGCGCGGCAAACTCGTTGCGCGACAACCCCAGATCGCCCATCAGCACCGGCCCGTTGTGCTCGCCCAGCGTCGGCGACGGGCAGACGAGCGGCGGCGTCCGGCCGTCGAGCCGATAGGGCGCCAGCGGCGTGATGTGCGTGCCGATGAAGCGCCGCTCGGCGCGGCGCCAGAAGCCGGCGGCCACGAGCTGCGGATCCGCGAGCAGATCCTGCGCCGCGTAAACCGGGCCGGCTGGCACGCCGGCGCCCTGCAGCCGATCGACCGCGTCGCGCGCCTCGCGCGAGGCAGCCCAGGCCCGCAGCCGCGCCTCCATGTCCGGCTCGTTCTCCTTCAGCGGCGCCAGGCCGGGGCAGCCGATCAGCGCCGCCAGCGCCGTCCATTGTGCCGGCGTCTCGACTGAAACGGCGATCCAGGCCGCGGGCGCCACAGTGCCGGCCACGGCACGCAGCAGCGACAGCGGATGGCGGCTGCCGCTGCGGGCGAGCAGGTCCGTCTGCGTCGACTGCGCAACGATCGCATCGGCACAGAGCTGGAACAGGCATTCCACCTGGCTGAGATCGATCACCGCGCCGCCGCGCCCGTGGCGCCGTCCATAGAGCGCCACCAGGCAGGCAGCGGCGCCGTACAGGCCGCCGATGGGATCGCCGTAGGCGACATGCTGCATCGTGGGCGGATCATCGGGCTCGCCATTCACGAAGGGCAGGCCCGACGCCTGCTCCACCGTCGAGCCATAGGCGCGAAAGCCGCTCCAGGGACCGGCAGCGCCGAAGGCGCCCATGGAGATGCCGATCAGCCCGGGTGTCGCGCCGGCCAGGGCCTTGGGCCCGATGCCGAGCTTGTCGAGCGTGCCAGGCGCATAGTTCTCGATCATGATGTCGGCGCGGGCCGCCAGCCGGCGCACCAGCGCCTTGCCGGCGTCGGTCTTCAGGTCGAGCGTGATGCCGCGCTTGTTGCGGTTCACCATCAGGAAGGACGGACGCGTCTCGTACGGCGGCGGATCGCCGTCCATCGGGCCATCGAAGGCACGCCACCAGTCGAAATGCGTGCACGACTCGACCTTCACGATGTCGGCGCCAAGGTCGGCGAAGTGGCGCGTCGCCAGCGGCCCGGCCCAGCCCATCGTCAGGTCCAGCACGCGCACCCCGCGCAACGGCAGGTCGGGTGCGGTCGCTGGTTCCGTCGCCGCACTCTGGACGGCAGGCGACGGCTCGATCCGAAATGGCTGGGTCGGGCCAACCGCGGATGCCGTGCCGGGCACGGGCGCGAAGCTGCCGCGTCCCTGCCAATGCGGCGTGCGCGGCAAGGCCGCAAGGTCGGGCACCGGCGCCAGCGGGATGCGCCGGCCCTGGCCTTCGATGAGCCAGTAGGCCGCCGGCCGCGTCTTGAACGCGGGAACCAGAACGCGGTCGAACGCGTCGGCGGCGTTCAGCCGCTGCAGCGTCACCAGGCTCGCCGGATCGCGTGCCAGCTCGGGGTGCCCGATCATGTCGCACAGCGCCGTCCATTGCGGCGGCGTGAGCGCGGTGACACCGATCCAGCCGTCGCTGGCCTGGTAGATGCCGCCCGGAAACGTGGGCGTGAAGCGGTTGACGCCGCGCCGCACGACCTTGTCGCCGGTCAGCGCCAGGCCGGCCGCACCGCTTTCCGAGAAGCACAAATTGGCGTCGAGGATGTTGACGTCGATGCGCCGGCCGCGCCAGCCCGCGTCACGACCGATCAAGGCCGCCATGGCCACGATGAACGCGGTCGCGCCGCCCACGACCTGCGGCGCATGTCCGCGCGGCAGCATCGGCGCACCGTCCTTCGGGCCGGTGGCATAGGCGACGCCGCTCATCGCCTGGATCAACGCATCGCAGCCGCCCCAGCCTGCATACGGCCCGTCCGGAGCGAACCATGTCAGTCCCAGCCGGATGGGGTTCGACGCGCCCGCAGCACCCAACGCCGCATCGACAGCCGCGACATCGGCCGGCCGCTGGCCGGCGATGACGAGGTCGACCGCCTGACCCAGGGCCTGCCTAAGATCGCGCGCCACCGGACGCTTGCCGTGATCGAGCCACGCCGCGTACGCCGCGCTGGCGCTGCCGCCATAGCCGACACCGGTCGCGTCGGGCGGACCGGCCTGCAGCACGGTGGCGCCGTGGGCAGTGAACAGCCGGCCGCAATAGCGCGTGGCGACACCGTCCGGACATTCCAGGACGGTCAATCCGGCAAGCGGACCGCTCATGCTCCCTCCGCAAGGTGGCAGGCACCGGCATGATCGCGCCCCAGCGACCGCCATGCCGGCACCTCGACGGCGCAGCGGTCGATGGCGCGCGGGCAGCGCGGATGGAACTTGCAGCCCGACGGCGGCGCCATGGCGCTGGCGATCTCGCCGCGGATCGCGTCCAGCGGCGGCTGGTGATCGGGATCCGGGCGCGGCACCGATGCCAGCAGGGCCTGGGTATAGGGATGACGCGGACGGTCGAAGACCGCGTCGGTCGGTCCGGCCTCGACCATGTTGCCCAGGTACATGACGCCGACGCGGGTGCTGAAATGCTCCACCAGCGCCAGGTCATGGGCGATGATCAGGTAGGTGAGGCGGAAGCGCTCCTGGATGTCGGCGAGCAGGTTCAGGACCTGGGCCCGGATCGAGACATCCAGGGCCGAGATCGGCTCGTCCAGCACGATGCAGCGCGGGTTGACCGCCAGCGCCCGCGCAATGGCGATGCGCTGCCGCTGGCCGCCGCTGAACTCATGCGGAAAGAGGTCGGCCGCGGCCGCCGGCAAGCCGACGACGTCCAGCACCTCCTCGACGCGCCGGCGCAGCGCCGCACGCCCGGAACGCTCATGCGCCAGGATCGGCTCGGCGATGATCGTGCGCACCCGCAGTCGCGGATTGAGCGAGGCGTAGGGATCCTGGAACACGGCCTGCACCTGGCGGCGATAAGCCTTCAGCCCGGCGCCCGACATGCCGGCAAGATCCTTGCCGTCGAACAGGATGGCGCCGGCCGTGGGGCGCTCGAGCATCAGCACCATCCTGGCGATGGTGGTCTTGCCGCAGCCTGATTCGCCCACCAGCGCGAAGGTCTCGCCCACATCGACCGAGAAGCTGACGCCATCGACGGCGCGCACGGCGCCCGATGCGCGCAGCAGCCCGCTGCCGACCGGGAAATGCTTCTTCAGATCGCGGACCTCGAGCAGCATCAGGCGGCCTCCGGGCCGGGCCGCCAGCACGCCACCTTGTGTCCGGACGCCAGCTCGACCTCGGGCGGATACTCGGCATCGCACTGCGCCGTGCGGCGCGAGCAGCGCGCGGCGAAGCGGCAGCCGACGGGCGGATCGATCAGGCTGGGCGGCTGGCCGGCGATGGCGTGCAGGCGACGGCGCCGCTGGCCCAGGTGCGGGATCGCGTTCAGCAGCGCCTGGGTGTAGGGGTGCGCCGGGCTGCGGTAGATCGTGCGCACGTCGCCGACCTCGACGATGCGGCCGGCATACATCACCGCGACGCGCTGGCAGATCGATGCCGCGACACCCAGATCGTGGGTGATCAGGATGATGCCCAGGCCGCTGTCGCGTTGCAGCTCGCGGAACAGCGCGATCATCTGCACCTGGATGGTGACGTCGAGGTTGCTGGTGGGCTCGTCGGCGATCAGCAGCCGCGGGGCGCAGGCAATCGCCATCGCCGCCACGACGCGCTGGCGCATGCCGCCGCTGAACTGGTGCGGATAGTCGTCCAGCCGCTTCTCGGGCGACGGGATACGCACCCGCCGCAGGACCTTCACCGCAGCCTCGCGCACGGCGCGGGCGCCATGCGCCAGGCCATGGTAGCGGAAGGGCGCGCCGACCTGATCGCCGACCGTGAACACCGGGTTGAGCGAGGTCATGGGGTCCTGCGACACCATCGAGACGCGCCGCCCGCGCCAGTCACGCGCCATCTCCTCTTCGCTGAGTGAGGCCAGATCGACACCGTCGACCCAGATATGGCCCTCGACGATGCGGCCGCTCTGCCGCGGCAGAAGACGCAGGATCGACAGGCTGGTCATGCTCTTGCCCGATCCGGACTCGCCCACCAGGCCCAGCGTCTCGCCGGCATCGACATGCAGGTTCACGCCGTCGACCGCCTTCACGACGCCGCGCTTGAGGAAGAGATGGGTGCGCAGGTTCTCGACGCGCAGCAGCGGTTGCGACATGTCAGAGCTGCCGCCGCTTGGGATCGAGGGTGTCGCGCAGCCAGTCGCCCACCATGTTGGCCGACAGGCAGGTAAGCATGATGGCGATGCCGGGCATGGTGATCGCCCACCAGGCATTGGTGAGATAGTTGCGCGCGTCCGACAGCATCAGGCCCCAGGACACGTCGGGGGCCTGGATGCCCAGGCCGAGGAAGCTCAGCGACGCCTCGAAGATGATCACCTGCCCCACCTGCAGGGTGGACAGCACCAGCAGCGTGTTCATGATGTTGGGCAGCAGGTGGCGGAAGAAGATCGTGCCGGTGCCGCAGCCCGCGACCTTGGCCAGCGCCACGTACTCGCGCTCCTTCAGCGACAGGATCTCGCCGCGCACGATGCGGGCGTACCACGTCCAGTAGGTGACGATGATCACCACGATCACGGTGCCGAAGTCGGCGCCGAACACGGCCGCGATCACCAGCGCCAGCGCCAGCGCCGGGATCGAGAGCTGGATATCGACCAGCCGCATGATGACGGCATCGACGATGCCGCCGAAATAGCCGGAGATCATGCCGATCAGGCCGCCGATACTGCCGGCGAAGACAATGGCGTACAGCGCCGACACCACCGACACGCGCGCGCCGGCGATGATGCGGCTCAGGATGTCGCGGCCGAGATTGTCGGTGCCCAGCGGATAGGCCCAGCTGCCCTTCTCGGCCCAGGCCGGCGGCCGGAAGGCGGCGCCGAGATCGAGGCCGTTGGGATCGTGCGGCGCCAGCGCCTCGCCGCCGATCGCGGCCACGATGACGATCGCCAGCATCAGCATCGACAGCCACGGCAGGCCGCGGCCGCGCAGCCGCGCCATCAGCAGCGCCAGCGGCCCCCGCGCCGGCAGCGTCGCGAGCGCCCCGGCGTCAGCGGTCATAGCGGATCCTCGGATCGATCAGGCCATAGGACAGGTCGACCAGTAGGTTCGACGTGACGAACAGGATCGAGGTCAGCAGCACGCCGGCCTGCACCACCGGGAAGTCACGCGAGAACACGGCCTCGACCACGGTGCGGCCGACGCCGGGCCAAGCGAAGATGGTCTCGACCACGAAGGCGCCGCCCAGCATGGCGGCGAAATAGACGCCCAGGATCGTGACCAGCGGAATCGCGGCGTTGCGCAGCGCGTATTTCCAGATCAGCACGCGCTCGCTGGCGCCGACGGCACGGCCCATGCGGATGTAGTCGCTGTCGAGCACGTCGAGCATCGCCGAACGCACGATGCGAGTCTGCGCCGCCACCGGATACCAGCCCAGCGCGATCGCCGGCATGATGATATGGGCCGGCGTGCCATAGCCGTAGGCCGGCAGCAGGTTGAACCCGATGGCCAGCACCAGGATCAGCAGCAGCCCGACCCAGAAATTGGGCATCGCCTGGCCCAGCATGGCGAAGCCCTTGCCCAGCGTGTCGATCCAGGAGCCGCGATAGACGGCCGACAGCACGCCGAAGGGCACCGACAGCAGGATGGAGAACAGCAGCGCCGCCAACGCGAGGTAGATGGTGGCCGGCAAACGGTCCAGCACCAGCGACAGCGCCGGCGCCTGCCAGCGGTAGGAGTTGCCGAAATCGCCGGTCAGCGCGTTGCCGGCGAAGATCAGGTACTGGCGCCACAGCGGCTCGGCCAGGCCCATGTCGCGACGCACCTGCTCGACCACGGCCGGCGGCGCTTCGGTCGGCAGCAGCAGCACGATCGGATCGCCGCTCAGCCGCGAGACGAAGAAGATCACGATGCTGGCGCCGACGATGCTGATCAGCCCCTGGCCGACGCGCTTGAGGATGTAGAGGAGCATCAGCGACGGTCCTAGCGCGCCGGCCCGCAGGGCCGGCTCATGTTCCGGCGTCCGCCATGACCCGGCCCTGCGCGCATAGGCGAAAGCATTCGCTTTCGCCGGAGGTGCGCCACTGGAGTGGCGCGCTCCCGGCCCGTCATTGCTTGAGCCCGATCTCCTGGAAGCCGCGCCAGTAGCCGGGATAGGGCCAGGGCTTGAAATCGACCTTGGCGTCGCGCCAGGCGAGCGTGATCATCGGGCGGTAGGTGGTCAGGCCGCCCAGCACCTTCTCATGCTTGTAGCGTGCGATCTTGCGGGCAAGCTCGTCGCGCTTCTGCGGATCCATGGTGAGCTTCAGCTGCTCGACCATGGCGTCGGCCTCGGCGTCCTGGGCAAAGGAATAGCTGCCCCAGCCCTTGCCGGGCACGAAGCTGTGCAGATGGCCGGCCCAGGCCGTGCCGGGATCGCCGGGCAGGTTCTGGCTCCACATCATGCTGATCACGCCGTCCATCTCCGGCGGCCCATTGCGGCCGCGCCGCATGAGGTTGATCCAGGCGCCATACTCCAGGCCCTGCACCTTGCAGCGGATCCCCGCGGCCGTGAGGTACGCGAACATCGCCTCGCCCACTTCCTTCACATTGGGTTCGCGCGGCGTCGTGAGATTGTAGCAAGGTGTCTCGAATCCGTTGGGATGCCCGGCCTGGCGCAGCAGCTCGCGCGCCTTCTTAGGGTCGAAAGGATAGGGCTTGAGCTCGGGATCGTAACCGATGCCGCCCTTGCCGACCTCCACGTAGCGCTCGCCCTGGCCGAACAGCACGCTCTTGATGATCGCATTGACGTCGATGGCATGCGCCGCCGCCTGCCGCACCCGCACATCGCGGAAGGGGGAGTTGGGCTGGTCCGTATTGAAGTCGAGAAAGAGGTTGTTGCCCGACACGACACTGACCGTCTTCACGCCGGGCATCTTCTTGAATTCCTCGACCATCGCCAGCGGCACCGCGTCGACCCAGTCGACGGCGCCGGTCTTGAACGCCGCGACGCGCGTGAGATCCTCGGGGATGATCTTGATGGTGAGGTTCTTGACTGTGGGCCGGTGTTCCTTGTTCCAGTAGTCGTCGAACGCCTCGAGCTTCAGCTCGTCCTTCACGACACGCGAGACGAACTTCCACGGCCCCGTGCCCACCGGCGCCTTGGCGAAGCCCTCCTCGCCGACGCGCTCGTAGTAGGCTTTGGGGACAGCCCACAACTGCAGCTGGCCCGAGATGTAGGAACCGTCGCCTTCCTTGAAATGCAGGCGGAAATGGTGGTCGTCGACGATCTCGAAGCGTTCGACCGAGGCCTGCAGGTGCGACCAGCGCGATATCTTGGGATCGCGCAGCTTGCTGAAGGTGAACTCGAAATCGGCGCTGGTCAGCGGATCGCCGTTGTGGAACTTCACGCCCTTGCGAATGTGGATGTCGATGATCGGCTTGCCGTTGTCCTCTATAACCTTCCACGATTCGGCGAGCCAATTGACGCTGCGCAGCGTCGGGTCGGGGCGCACCAGCTGCTCGAACATCTGGCCCATGAAGTAGTGGTCGACGCCGGCCGAATACTTCAGCGGGTCCATCACCGTCGGTTCAGCCGCAAACGCAACGGTCAGGCTGCCACGCGCTGGCGCGCTCTGCGCCAAGACGGGACCGGACAACAATGACAGCGACAGCGCCAAGCAGAGCGTCGACGTCCTGGGCACAACGTTCCTCCATCTCACGCGGCGCTGCTGCCGTGAATTACCGTTCATTGACCCGAAAGCAGCACGAACCCGATATCAATGTCAAATGTCACTTGTCGACAATTCTACTTCCTGAAATGCATCGAGCTTGGTAGAGAGCGCGAATCGCGGCGCTCGCCGCGGCATTGCAGAGCGCAGTGATGGACACGGTCCCGGCCCGAACCGCGATTTCCGCCGACGCCGCGCAGCGCCGGCGCGGCGAGCGTGCCCGCACGATTCCCGAGCAGATCGCCGACCATCTCGGCATCGCCATCCTCAACGGCGACTATCGCGGGCGCGAGCGGATCTCCGAGCAGGAGGTCGCGACACTCTACGGCGTCAGCCGCGGGCCGGTGCGCGAAGCGATCCGGGCGCTGGAGAAGCGCGGGCTGGTCGAGCTGTTCCCGCGGCGCGGCGCCTATGTCGTCGACATCACGCTCGACGCCATCGCCGACATCTTCAACATCCGGGCCGTGCTGCTGGGGCTGGCGGCGCGCAACCTCGCGATGCGCAGCGATGCCGGCGACGCGGTGGCCGAGCTGGTCGAGCACACCAACGGTGTTCGGCGCCTGGCCGCGGCCGAGGATGTGGACCCGGTCGCCTTTGCGCTCGCCGTCGGGCGGACCGGCGGCATCATGTACCGTCGCTGCGGCAACCCGCATCTCATCCGCATGCTGCGGCAGCAGAACCAGGGATCGCTATGGGGCCTGATCTGGCGCGAACGGCCGCTGGATTTTCTGACCGCGCAGCGCCGGCTCGAGACGGCAGCCGACTGGATGGCCGTGGCGGTGGCCATCCGCAAAAGTGACGGCCGGCGCGCCGAACGCCTGGTGCGCAAAGCGCTCTACGATTCCCGCGACGGCGCCATGGTGACCCTGCGGCAGCTGCGCGGCGAGCAGGTCGATCCGTCAAAGTTCATCCGCGATTGACCGGCCGGCGCGCATCGGGCCGAGGGGTTCGTGTTCCGGAGATCGCCCCGCGGCAGTGGGGCTACGGTATTCACACATCTGTCATCTCGAGCGCCAGCGAGGATCTCCCGCAAGTGGCGCACCGTGCGTCCTTCGCAGGAGATCCCTCGCTGGCGCTCGGGATGACAGTCCTATTTTCCGGGTGCAGCGGGGCGAGGAGGCAGCATGCGTGCGTCCCCGCAGCGCCGTTGCCGTGTCAACCGAACACCACGCGGGTGAGGGTCTGGAACCAGGCCTCGGCGTGGCGGGCCTCGTCCTGGCGCGATGCAGGCGGCACCTCGGCCGCGCTGGTGCGGCCGGTGACCTCGGTGAGCGCGCCGTTTGCCGGACGATAGATGCCGGCGACCGAAATGCCGTAGTCCGGTGCGACCAGGCTGTAGCTGGTGTTGGTCAGCCGGTGATCGACGGGCGCCAGGCCACGCACCAGGCTCGCGACGGCGCCGGCGCAGACATTGGCCTGGGCATGAGCCGCGAAGGCCGACTTGGGCATGGCGCCTGCAATCGCGGCATCGCCGATCACGTGGATGCCGGATTGCAGGGAAGATTCGAACGAGACTGGGTCGATCGGACACCAGCCGGTGCGATCGACAATCCCGGCGGCGTGCGCGATCGCACCGGCAAGCTGCGGCGGGATGACGTTGATGACACTGCCGCGGTGGCTGCCGCGCTCCGTCCGCAGGATGCTGCCGACGGCATCGACCTCGACGACCTTGCCACCGCCGGCCAAGGACACCCATTCCAGGTGGCGCGGATACAGCGCCTTCCAGGCGGCCTGGAACAGGTGCTGGTTGGAGAATGTGTCCTTGGCGTCCAGCACGACGAGCTTGGAGCGCGGCTTTCGCGTCTTGAGGAAATGCGCGATGAGGCTGGCGCGCTCGTAAGGTCCCGGGGGGCATCGGAACGGATCGGCCGGAACGGACATCACGACGATGCCGCCGTCTTCCATCGCTTCCAATTGGCTGCGCAGGGCCAGGATCTGCCGCCCGCCCTTCCAGGCATGCGGCATGACCTGTGCCGCCGCGCGGTCATAGCCGGGCAAGGCATCGAAGCGCAGATCGATGCCGGGCGCCAGCACGAGCCGGGCATAGGCAAGCGTGCTGCCATCGTCCAGCGTCACACGCCGAGCCTGCGCGTCGATCGCGACGGCGCGGCGGCGCACGACGGTGATGCCGTCCCGCGCCAAGGCCTCGTAGCCGAATTGCTGCAGCTCCAGATCGCGCAGGCCGGCGACCACGGCATTGGCGAACGGAAAGGCGGTGAAGCGCGACTGCGGCTCGACCAGCGTGATCGCCAGCCGCCCCCCGTGGCGCTGCAGCTCGCGCGCGCAGCTGGCGCCGGCAAAGCCACCGCCAACCACCACGATCGGAATCGGCCGCAGCGCCAGCACCTGCGGCGCGCCTATCAGGGGCGCGCTGCCGGTAGCAAACGCCTTCAGCAGAAGACCGTGATCGAGGGCGGCGTGGCGCCGCGCCTCGACAGTCGACGCACCGCCGAGCGACGGCACGGGCGGCGCCATCCGTGAATCCCCCGGAAGATCGCGCCTGCCGGTGGTCGCGAAGAGCGCGTTGGTCAGCCGGACCATGCCGAACCTCGTCGATCGGGTGGACACCAAATATCAGCGGGACGCTAGGCGGGAGCTGTCGCAGAAGGTTGTCCCCCGGCGCCCGCGATTGTCGCGAACTGTCTCCGGCCGGTGTGCTGACACACTTTGATACAAATGCCGGGCATGTCCCGCGACATCGGCATCACGCCGCGTCCGTCCGGCACAGCGCGAGCCGGGTCTGCGCGTCGCGGCTGTGGCGCATGACCCAGACGTCGACCGGGCGGCGCCGGCCACGCACGGTCAGGCTCAGCGGGCTTCGCCGGCACACGTCCAGGCCGATATTGAAAGGCGCATTGCGGCAGGCCGCCCGCATCAGATCGTCCGAGACGATGAGCGCGGCGCCGTGCTGGCGGGTCGCGCGCTCGAGCCGGCTGGCGACGTTGACGGCATCGCCCAGCACCAGCAGCTTGGCGCGCTGCGCATCGCCGCTGTTGCCGATCATCGCCTGGCCCGTGTGCAGGCCGATGCCGATGCGGATCGAGCGCGCCGGGTCGGTGGTGCTCCGGTCGCTCCAACGCGCGACCGCATCCAGCATGGCGACGGCGCAGCGCAGGGCGCGGGCTGCGTCGTCGGATGCGTCGCGCATGCCACCCCAGACGGCCATGACACCGTCACCGATATAGTCGTCGATCCCGGCGCCGTGGGCGGCGATGATCCGCGCCATGCGGCGATGGAAATCGCCCAGCAAGGAGATCGCATCGGCCGGCGCCAGCTCCTCGCACAGCCGGGTGAAGCCCACGATATCGGCGAACAGCACCGTCACGGTAGCCTGGCGTGGCACGTCGAACGCGGCCGGATCAATCGCCAGCAGCGGTGGCACAAAGCGCGACAGATTGTCTTCCGCGCCGTTCTGGCTCGACCATGTCGCACGGCGTAGTGCTGAGCTCAGCATTTGGGCACCTGCGGTTGGAGGGGAATGACCCTGGGACGCCGCGATAGTGCCGCCAAGCTATGGCAGGACTTTGCCATCGGTCCTGTTGAATTGTCGCAGCGTGCCGCAGAAGGCCGTGACGACAAACTTTGATACAGTTTTGTCGGCGCCCCGCCTGTCCCGCCGTGATAGCTTCAGGGTGCGAGAGAATACCGATGGAACCCACACCGCATGTCGCCGTGGTCGACGACCACCGGGATATCCGCGAGCTCGTCGGCCGCTACCTGACCCAGAACGGCTACCGCGTCAGCGTGGCTGAAAGCGCGGCGGCGTTCCGGCGCATGCACGAGCGCAGCGCGCTCGATCTGGTCGTGCTCGACATCATGATGCCGGGCGAGGACGGCCTGCAGCTCTGCCGCCATCTGCGCGCGACCACGGACCTGCCTATCATCCTGCTGACCGCGGTCACCGAGGATACGGACCGCATCATCGGCCTCGAGATGGGCGCCGACGACTACCTCACCAAGCCGTTCAATCCGCGCGAGCTGCTGGCGCGCATCCGTGCCGTGCTGCGGCGTGCCAACAGCCTGCCGCCGCGCCAGCGGCGCCGGCCGGCCGATGTCGTGCGCTTCGATCGCTGGACCTTCGAGCTGGGCCGGCGCGAGCTGGTCGACAGCGACGGTGTCGCGGTACCGCTGAGCACGGCGGAGTTCCGCCTGCTGCATGTCTTCCTCGATCATCGCGGCCTGGTGCTGTCACGCGAGCAACTGCTCGACCTCACGGTCGGCAAGGCCGCGGACGTCTTCGACCGCAGCATCGACAACCAGGTGAGCCGCCTGCGCAAGAAGATCGAGACCGATCCGAAGAACCCGATCCTGATCAAGACCCATTGGGGCGGCGGCTACAGCTTCGAGGGCGAGATATGCGCGCCCTGATCCGGCACCTGCTGCCGCGTAGCCTCACCGGCCAGATGGTGGGGCTGCTGCTGCTGGCGCTGGCGCTGTCGCAGGCCATCGCGTTCGTCGTCGTCAGCGACGAGCGCATCGTCATGCTGAAGGGCGCCGCCAAGGAAGAGTTCCTGATGCGCAGCGCCTCGACGGCGCGCCTGCTGGAAGCCACGCCGCCGGCGCTGCACGCCGAGATCCTGCGCGCCGTCGGCGCCAGCTACACGCGCTATTGGGTGGCCACCGAGAACACCACCGACGCCGGCAAATGGACACGCGAGGCCTGGAACCAGCTCGCCGAAGGGATGATGACCAGGACCCGGCACGGCCATCCCATACCCGACCCGCTGGCGGATGGCTGGGCATCCTGGATCGCCACCGCAGCGGCGGCGACGAACGCCGCCGCCTGGCGCGATCTTCCGCCGCGTGCAGGGCTCTTCACCGGGCCGGCGCGGTTCCTCTACCTGGAAGAAGCCAACGCGATGGGGCTTACGGTCCAGCTCGGCGACGGACGATGGCTGAACGCCTTCTTCGCCAAGCGGATGCCGTCGATGTGGTCGTCGCAATCCTACCTGTCGCTGGGTCTGACGGCGCTGGCGCTGTCGATCATTGCCGTCTTCATCGCGCGGCGCATCGCCCAGCCGCTGCAGCAGCTCGGGAATGCGGCCGAGAAGCTCGGCCGCGGCGAGGACGTCGCGCCGCTGCCGGAACGCGGGCCGCTCGATGTGCGCCGCACCGCCGAGGCGTTCAACCGCATGCAGACCCGGCTGCGGCGCTTCGTGGAGGATCGCACGCGCATGCTGGCCGCCATCGGGCACGATCTGCGCACGCCGCTGACGTCGCTGCGCCTGCGGGCCGAATTCGTGAGCGACGAGGAGACGCGGGAAAAGCTGCTGAGCACGGTCGAGGAGATGCAGGCCATGACCGAGGCCACGCTGGTGTTCGCGCGCGAGGACGCAACCGGTGAAGCGACCCGGACGGTCAACTTCCCTGCCCTGCTGGAAAGCACCTGTGCCGACCTCGCCGACCTCGGCTGGAACGTGAGCTTCGCCGAGGCCGAGCCGATGACCTATCGCTGCCGGCCCGACGCGCTGCGGCGCGCGCTGCGCAACCTCGTCGAGAACGCCGTGCGCTACGGCGGCCAGGCACGCGTCGCGCTGAGCCAGGCCACGGACGGCATCGAGATCACCGTCGACGATGCCGGACCGGGAATCCCCGACTGTGACCTCGACCGCGTGTTCCAGCCCTTCGTGCGGCTGGAGCATTCGCGCAACCGCGAGACCGGCGGCGTCGGGCTGGGCCTGTCGATCGCCCGCAGCATCGCCCGCGCCCATGGCGGCGATGTCGTGCTGGCCAATCGCTCCGGCGGATTGCGCGCCCTCATCCGCCTGCCGCGCAGCGCCTGAAGCCGCCAGCCACCTTCGCGAGCGCAGCGGGTTGGCACGCATATTGCGGCATCCCTATTGACTAAGCCGGCCGGAGGATATCGAGTCCACAGACCTGTTGGGGGAGGCCAGCCATGCTGCGATGGTTCACATCTGGCATTGCGCTCGCGACGGTGATGACCGTCGGCGCCAATGCGCAGGACCTGCCGAAGACCCAGTTCAAGGTTGTCGGCCTCAACGGCCCGACCGTCGCCTCGATCGTCGACGAGGTGCCGTTCTGGCGCGAGACGGTGCCCAAGGCATCGAACGGCGCCATCACCGCCGACATCACGCCGCTCGACCAGGCCGGCATCGACGACAAGACCATGCTGCGGCTGCTCAAGCTGGGCGTCATGGACTTTGCCGGCATGGACATCTCCAAGATGGCGGGCGACGACCCGCGCTTCGAGGGCTGCGATCTCGCCGGCCTGACCCTGGATGCCGACAAGGCACGTGCCGCCTGCAATGCCTGGCGCGAGGTCATCGACCGGCAGATGCAGAAGAACTGGAACGCCAAGCTGCTGGCGTTCGGCGGCAACCCGCCCCAGGTGTTCTGGTGCCGCAACGTGCTGAGCGGGCTGGACGACCTGAAGGGCAAGAAGATCCGCGTGTTCAACAACACCATGCGCGACTTCCTGGGCGGCGTCGGCGCCACCGCGGTCAGCATGGCGTTCGCCGAGGTGGTGCCGGCGCTCAACAACGGCGTCGTCGATTGCGGCGTCACCGGCAGCCTGTCGGGCAATACGGCCGGCTGGCCCGAGGTCACCAAGTCGCTCTACCCGATGTCGCTAGGCTGGAGCATCAACGTGCTCGCGGTGAACCTCGGCACCTGGAAGCGGATCGATCCCAAGGTGCAGGCCTTCCTGCAGGAGCAGGTCAAGGCCTACGAAGACAAGATGTGGGCGACACTGAAGAAGGCTGCCGAGGAAGCCGACAACTGCAACACCAACAAGCAGCCCTGCACCATGGGCAAGCTGGCCAGCATCACGATCGTGCCGGTGAAGCCGTCGGAGGCCGAGACCCACAAGAAGCTGGTCGAGGGCGCGGTGCTCGCCAACTGGGCCAAGCGCTGCGGCAAGGAATGCGTGGCGGAGTGGAACGACACCGTCGGCAAGCTGCTCGGCCTGAAGGCGCCGATGCCGTGATGTGCACCGTCTGCCTTTCTGAACACAAAGGACCGCCGGGAGCGCGCCACTCCAGTGGCGCACCGGCGCGTAGCGCCGGATGATGATGGACGCCAAAACAAGAGCCGGCCCTTCGGGCCGGTACGCCACTGGAGTGGCGCGCTCCCGGCAAGAGACATGACCTGGCTCCGCCGCTTCACCCAGATCGGGCTGTGGTTCGGCGGCGCGCTGGTGCTGCTGGCGGCGGTCCTGATCGGTATCGACGTCATCCTGCGCAAATTCTTCGCGGCTTCGATCGGCGGTGCCGACGAGCTGGCCGGCTATGCCCTGGCCATCGGCACAGCCTGGTCCCTGGGCGCCGCCCTGGTCGACCGGGCCCATATCCGCATCGACTCGCTTTATGTGCGTTTCCCGATGCGGTTGCGCCTGGTGCTGGACGTCGTGGGCGTGCTGGCGTTGTTGGGCTTCTTCGGCCTGGTCGCCTGGCATGGATGGGGTGTGGTCGAACAATCCTGGGTCTCCGGCTCGCGCAGCCAGTCGGCGCTCGAGACGCCGACGGTGATCCCGCAGTTGATCTGGATCCTGGGCCTGATCAGCTTCGTCATCGTGGGAATCGTCCTGCTGGGGCATGCCCTGGCGCTGGCTGCCCGCAGTGAGCTCAACGGCATGGCGCGGCTGATCAGCACGCGCTCGGCGGAAGAGGAGGTCGAGGACGAGATCCGCGATCTCAAGCAGCGCCAGTCGAGCGAGCGCAGCACATGATGATCTGGGCGGCGCTGGTGATCCTGATCGTCGTGCTGGCGGTGGCGGTGCCGGTCGCGGCAGGATTGGGCATCCTCGGCCTGGGCCTGTCCGAGCTGTTCTCCAAGCTGCCGCTGTCGCTGGCGATGGGCGAGATGGCGTGGGGCACGTCCAACAACTTCCTGCTGGTCGCGATCCCGTTCTTCGTGCTGCTGGGCGAGATCCTGCTGCGCTCGGGCATGGCCGAACGCATGTACAACGCGCTGGTGCTGTGGATGCCGTGGCTACCCGGCGGCCTCATGCACTCCAACATCGCCGCCTGCGCCATGTTCGCGGCCACCTCCGGCTCCAGCGTCGCAACCGCGGCCACGATCGGCACCGTGGCGATGGACGAGATCGAGAAGCACGGCTACTCCGAACGCCTGTTCCTGGGCACGATCGCCGCCGGCGGGACGCTGGGCATCCTGATCCCGCCCTCGATCAACATGATCGTCTATGGCGTGCTCACCGACACGTCGATCCCCAAGCTCTACCTGGCCGGCATCATCCCCGGCCTGCTGCTGGCCGGCCTGTTCAGCCTGACCGTGCTGATCTTCTGCCTGGCCCGCCCGGCCCTGGGCGGCCGGCGTGTGGCGACCAGCTGGGACGCGCGCATCCGCGCCCTGCCCGACCTGCTGCCGCCGCTGGTGATCTTCCTGGCGGTGATCGGCTCGATCTATGCCGGCTGGGCGACCGCCACGGAGTCCGCCGCGCTGGGCGTGATCGCGGCGCTGGGCGTCGCCGCCTGGCGCGGCCGCCTCACCCCGCGCATGCTGCTGCAAGCCTTCGAAGGCACCATGCGCACCACGGCGATGATCATGGCCATCCTGATCGCCGCCTATTTCCTGAACTTCGTCATCACCTCGATCGGACTCACCGGCCAGATCAACAGGTACATCACGTCGCTGGGCCTGACCCCGGTCGAGTTGCTAGTCGTCGTGGTGATCTTCTACTTCATCCTGGGCATGTTCATGGAAACGCTGTCGATGATGGTGGCGACCGTGCCGATCATCGCGCCGATCATGTTCAAAGCCGGCTATGACCCGATCTGGTTCGGCATCCTGGTGGTGATCCTGATGGAGCTGGCCATGATCACGCCGCCCGTCGGCATCAACCTCTACGTCGTGCAGGGCCTGCGCCAGCGCGGCAAGATCGACGACGTGATCATCGGCTCGGCACCGTTCGTCGTCACCATGCTGGTGATGATCGCGATCCTGTCGCTCTGGCCCGGGATCGCCCTCTGGCTGGCACGAGCGGTGTCGAACTGAGCGCTACCCCAGCTCGATCACGATGTTGCCGCCGGCATCGAGGCTGGCCCTGGCGCCGGGCGGAACGACGCAGGTGGCGTCGTACTCCTCGACGATCAGCGGCCCGGCCTGCGCCGCCGCGAGATCCGACCGCCGCAGGACGGGTGTCTGCATCCAGCCATGCGCCGGCCCGAAATAGGCGCGGCGCGGCGGCGGCGGCACCGGCTCCGCACGGCTTGATCGCACGCGCTGCGGCACGCCACCGCCTTCGCGCAGCCCCAGGCCCACGACCTGGATCGATACGAGCTCGACCGGCTCCTCGGGACCGGCCCGGTGGCCATAGGTCTTCTCGTGCTCCTGGCCGAACGCCTCTTCCAGATGCGCCACCATCGCTGCGTCGATCGGCCCGTCGGGCACCGCCACCGTCAGCTCGTAGCTCTGTCCGTGATAGTGCAGCGCCGCGGCGCGCCGCAGGCGCATCCTGGCGCCGGTGAAGCCTTCGGCCGCGAGCTGCGCCGTGGCCTGTGACGCAAGCGCGTCCCAGGCACGCTGGATCTCGTCGAGGTCGCTCTTGCGCAAGAGGCGGCGAAACGTCCGCGCGTAGTGGTGCTCGACATCGGCGTAGAGCAGCCCGAACGACGAGAACAGCCCGGCCGACGGCGGCACGACGACGCGGCTCATGCCCAGCGCCGATGCCATGCCGCAGGCGAACACCGGACCGTTGCCGCCGAAGGCGAACAGCGCGAAGTCGCGGGGATCGCGGCCACGCTCGGTCGACACCGCCTTGATGGCGCGGATCATGTTCGACGCCGCGATCAGATGCGCGCCATGGGCCGCCTGATCGAGCGGCAGGCCCAGCGGCGTCGCCACCTTCTTGACGAAGGCCTGCTCGGCCTTGGCGGCGTTGAGCCTGACCGCGCCGCCGACCAGGTGCGCCGGGTTGAGATAGCCCAGCAGCAGGTTGGCGTCGGTGACGGTCGGGATCTCGCCGCCCTTGTCGTAGCAGACCGGCCCCGGTGCGGCGCCGGCGCTTTCCGGCCCGATCTGCAGCGAGCCGGCGGGATCGATCCAGACCAGCGAGCCGCCGCCGGCACCGACTTCCGCCAGGTCGATCGCGGGCACCTTGAGCGTGTAGCCGGCGCCGGTCAGCAGGCGCGAGCCGATCATGATGCCGGCGCCGACGGAGTACTCGGCCGCCCGTGTCACGGTGCCGTCCTCGACCATGGCCGCCTTCGCGGTCGTGCCGCCCATGTCGAAGGTGATGATCTTGGGCAGCTGCTTGGCCCGCGCCAGCGCCTGGGCGCCGATCACGCCGCCGGCCGGGCCGGATTCGATGATGTTCATCGGCCGTTCGGCCGCGGCCTGGTCGGTGGTGAGGCCGCCGTTGGACTGCATCAGCAGCAGGCGTGCCGGGATGCCGGCGGCATCGAGGCCCTGGCGCAGCGCCCGCAGATAGCGCGCGACGATGGGCATGACATAGGCATTCACCACCGTGGTCGAGGTCCGCTCGTATTCCTTGATTTCGGGCAGCACCTCGCAGGACACGCTGAGCGGCAGGCCGGGCGCCTTGCGCTCGACGATGGTCTTGATGGCGAGCTCGTGCGCAGGATTGGTGAAGGAATGCAGCAGGCAGATCGCGATCGCCTCGACCTTCTGCGCCAGCAGCGCATCGACGGCACGTTCGGCGTCCGCCGGATCGAGCGCACGGTCGACTTTGCCGAACGCATCGACGCGCTCGTCGACCACCTGCCGCAGGTAGCGCTCGACCAGCGGCGGCGGCTTGCTCCAGGCCAGGTCGTACAGCCGCGGCATCCGCAAGGTGCGGATCTCCAGCACGTCGCGGAAGCCCTTGGTGGTGATCAGCCCGACGCGCGCGCCCTTGTGCTCCAGGATGGCGTTGGAGGCGACCGTGGTGCCGTGCCGCAGCTCGGCGATCGCGGCGCCGTCCAACCCGGTCTCGCGGAAGACCTCGGCGAGGCCGTCGACAATCGCCTGGGCGTAGTTGCCGACGCTGGAGGAGATCTTCTTGGTGTGGATCGTGCCGTCATCACCCAGCAGGACGATGTCGGTGAAGGTGCCGCCGATATCGACGCCGACGCGGTACTGCACCATGTCCGGCTACTCCGCCGCGCGCGCCAGCGGCTGCGGGTCGTGCCACTGCACCTTGGGCACCGCTTGCCAGCCACGGGCGCGGCGCATCGCCTCGCGCCGCCGGGTTGTGGCCGCCACATCGATCGTCCAGCGCGCGGTGTCGATCACCACGCCATAGTCGGCCAGCGCCTTGGCCGGCGACAGCAGCTCGTTGCGCACGTCCTTGAGCACGGCGGCTGGGTCGCGCTCCAGCGGATCGCCCCAGCCACCGGCTCCGGCCAGAACGTGGCGGAACACGTCGCCGCGCCTGATGGTCATGGTGAGCTTGCTGGGCAGGACACGGTTCTCGCCATCAGGGTTGAGATAGTTTTCCGAGGGCATGCCGGGATTGCCGCCATACAGGCCGAACGGCCGGTGGTCGCGCCGGTCGGAGCGGACCTGCAGCATGCCCTCGGCTTCGAGGAAGCGGTAGTCGCGGCGGAACGGCACGCCGCCGCGATATCTGCCGGCCCCGGCCTTGTCGGCGACGAACTCGTAGGCCGTGATCTGGATCGGCTGCTCGACCTCGGTCACCTCGATCGAATGCGAGGCCATGTTGGCCATCATGTGCGAGTTGCCGTCCAGCCCGTCCTCCCACGGGCGCGCACCCCAGGCGCCGCACGTGAAGTCGACATAGATGAAGGGCGAGCGGTCGGCGTGGTAGCCGCCGATCGAGATGCCGGTGTTGCCGCCGTCGCCTGCCGCCTTGACCTTGTCGGGCAGCATCATGGCCAGCACGCCGAACATGCAGTCGGTCATGCGAAAGCCGGTGAGCCCGCGCGCCGCGCAGGCCGCCGGCAAAACGCCGTTGCCCACGGTGCCGGGCGGGCAGATCACCTCGATGGCGCGGAACACGCCCTCGTTGTTGGGGATGCCCGGCGGCAGCACCGAGCGCACGCCGGTGTAGGACGCCGCCTTGGTGAACGAGAGCGTGTTGTTGATGGCGCCCTTCACCTGGGGATGGGTGCCGGTCCAGTCGACCACCATGTGGCCGCCTGTCTTGCGGATGGTGACGAACAGGCGGATCGGCACGCCGTAGTCGACACCGTCGTCGTCGATCCAGTCCTCGAAGCTCCATTCGCCATCCGGCAGCTTCTCCAGCGCCGCCCGCGTCAGGCGCTCGGCGTAGTCGATCGTCTCGCGCATGAAGGACCTGGTCTGGGATGCACCGTATTTCCCCACCAGGTCGGCGAACTGCGTCTCGGCGATGTGACAGGCGGCGAGCTGCGCCCGTAGGTCGCCGAACACCCGCACTGGCAGGCGCACGTTCTTCTCGATGAAGCTCATCAGGGTCTTGTTGACCTTGCCGGCCTCGTAGAACTTCATCGGCGCGATGCGCAGGCCCTCGGCGTAGATCTCGGTCGAGTCCGAGGCGTTGGAGCCGGCGACCCGGCCACCGACATCGGTATGGTGGCAGACCGTGCAGGCGAAAGCCAGGCGCTCGCCCTCATGGTACAGCGGCTTGAAGACGAAGATATCCGGCAGGTGCATGCCGCCGTCGAACGGGTCGTTCATGATGAACACGTCGCCCGGCGCCATGTCGTCGCGGAAATGCCGCATGATGGCTTCCATCGCCGTCGGCACGCTGCCGAGATGCCCGGGCAGGGTCAGGCCCTGCGCCACCAGCTTGCCTTCGGCGTCGGCGAAGCCGGTGGAGAAATCCATGTTGTCCTTCAGCACGCCGGAATAGGTCGTGCGCACGACGGTGAGCGCCATCTCGTCGGCGATCGAGAAGATCGCGTTCTTGAACAGCTCGAAGGCGATCGGATCGGGCGTAGTTGCCACTGGAGAAGCCTCCCGCGATATCCGGCACAGTCTGAGGGGATTCGGTGACCCCGGGCAAGGCGCTGAATGCAACCCCGATGCCACCTGCATGAAGGGCTCCGGAATGGCGTATGCTTCCAGCGGCCCGCATCACCATGACCATCCGATGGAGGTCGCATGACTACACTCCCGCGCCGCCGGATCGGCCGCACGGCCCTGGACGTCACCGAGCTGGGCCTCGGCGGCGCCCCGATCGGCGGCTTCCGTGTCACGATTCCCGATGCCGACGCCGTCGCGCTGGTGAATGCGGCCTATGACGCCGGTGTCAACTTCTTCGACACATCGCCCTTCTACGGCTATGGCCGCAGCGAGCTGCGGATGGGCGCGGCGCTGCGCGAGAAGCCGCGCGCCAGCTACGTGCTGTCGACCAAGATCGGCCGCGTCATGCGCACGCTGCGGCCCGGCGAGACCGTCGCGGACCTGCGGCCCAACTGCCTGCCCGGCTTCGCGCCGACCTTCGACTATACCTATGACGGTGTCATGCGCTCGCTGGAGCAGTCGCATCTGCGCATGGGCATCTCCCGCATCGATGTGGCGCTGGTGCACGACGTCGATTTCTGGACCACCCAGGATCGCGCCGTCCTCGAGGAACGGTTCCGCACCGTCATGGACAGCGGCTTCAGGGCGCTCGACGAGCTGCGCCGCGCCGGCGTGATCGGCGCGATCGGCATCGGCCTGAACGAGTCCGACACCAGCCTGCGCTTCCTGCAGGCTGGAGACTTCGACTGCGTCCTGCTCGCCGGACGCTACACGCTGCTGGAGCAGGGGGCGCTGGCAGCCTTCATGCCGGCCTGCGTGCAGCGCGGCGCTTCCGTGATCCTGGGCGGACCGTTCAACTCGGGCATCCTGGCCGGCGGCGCGAAGCCGGGAGCCACCTACGACTATGCCGCCGCCCCGCCCGCCATCGCCGAGCGGGCGCAGCGGATCGAGGCGGTCTGCGCCCGCCATCGCGTGCCGCTCGCGGCCGCGGCGCTGCAGTTCCCGCTGGCCCATCCCGCGGTGTGCTCGGTGATCCCCGGCGCGCTGAGCATCGCCGAGGTCCAGCAGAATACCAGGCACATGCAGCAGCCGATCCCGCCCGACCTGTGGGCCGAGCTGGTGCGCGAGGGGCTGCTCGACCCGGCCGCGCCCGTGCCGGCGGGCTGACCGCCTCAAAGCCGGCGCCCCGACTGACCCCTGCCTGACGCGCCAAGCCAAGAATCAGTCGCATTGTGATTTTAACGTCGTGCCGTCCGAAGAGACGAAAGCAGACGCCGCACAGGAGAGGATCATGACTATCCAGCCCCGCCGATGGATGACCGTCACCTTGAGCCTGGCTCTGGTCGCAGCCCCGATCAGCCTTGCCTCGCCGCTGACGCTCGATGGCAAGGCGGCATTCGCCCGTGGTGGCGGTGGCGGAGGCGGAGGAAATGGTGGTGGCGGTGGAAACGGTGTGGGAAACGGCAATGGCGCAGGGAACGGGAACGGCAATGCAGTGGGCAACGCGACCGGCAACGGCGGCGGGCACAGCGCGGCTGTCGCGACCACGAACGGCACGGACAGCGGCCGTGGCGCGGCCCCGGCGAGCGGCGCTGGCCGGAGCGCGGCGCCGGCCAGCAACGGTCGATTGGCAAGCGCGCTGGGCGCCTTGAATGCTGCGCACGCGTCGGCTCAGGCGCGCAGCGTCGCCGCGCCGAACTCCCGCGTCGGCATGATCGCCGCCTACGACAAGGCCATGGCGCAGGCCCTGGCGATGCCGCTGTCGACACGCGATGCCGCGATCGTCAGCGCACGCCGCCAATTGGCCGCAGCCTCGAACAAGGTGCTGACGGCCCCTGTTGTGGCACGGGTCGATTCGTTGCTGGGGCTACCGCCGACGGACCCCAATCTGGGCGTCACCCGCTGACCACATCATTCCGCCGGCAGCCGCTGCTCGCCGGAATGCGGGTGATCGCGCGTCTCAGCCGACCGTCCTGCTGAGCGGTCACGCGCCAGCAGGGTGTAGACCGTGGGCACGACAAAGAGGGTTAGCACCGTCCCCAGGACGAGGCCACCGACGATCACGAGCCCGATCTGGTTGCGGCTTTCGGCGCCGGCGCCGCCCGCCGTCACCAGCGGCACCGCGCCCAGGACCATGGCCGCCGTGGTCATGAGGATGGGCCGCAGCCTCAGGGTCGCGGCCTCGATCACCGCGTCCAGGCGCGAGCGGCCCTGATCCTGGAGCTGGTTGGCGAACTCCACGATCAGGATGCCGTTCTTGGTGATGAGCCCGACCAGCGTGACCAGGCCGACCTGGCTGTAGATGTTCATCGTGCCGCCGCCGAGCTTCAGCGCCAGCAGCGCGCCCGTCATCGACAGCGGCACCGTCAGCATGATGATGAGCGGATCGATGAAGCTTTCGAACTGCGCCGCCAGCACGAGATAGATGAACAGCAGCGCCAGGACGAACGTGAAGTAGATGTCCCCAGATGCCTGCTTGTACTCGCGGGATTGCCCGATGTAGTCGATCTGCACCGAGGCCGGCAGCACGCCGCGCGCCGCCCGCTCGAGGGCCGCCAGGGCCTCGCCCTGAGAGTAGCCGGGCGCGATATTGGCGGTGATGTCGGCGGCACGCAGCTGGTTCATGCGGCCCAGCTCGCGCGGCGCAACCGATTCGCGCACATCGACCAGGTTGGAGAGCTGGATCATCTGGCCCTGGCGGCTGCGCACGTAGATCCGCGAAAGATCGTCCGGATTGGTCCGGTCGATATCGGCGATCTGGACGATGACGTCGTACTGCTTGCCGTTCTGCTTGAAGCGCGTGACCTGGCGGCCGCCCAGCATGGTCTCCAGGGTGCGCCCGATGGTCTCGACCTCGGCGCCGACGTCGCTCGCCTTGTCGCGATTGACCGCCACCTTGATCTCGGGCTTGTTGAGCTTCAGCCGGGTCTCGAGGTTGGCCAGCGACGGCTCCTTCTCGGCGGCCAGCATCACCGCCTCGACCATGCGGTTGAGCCCGGCGTAGTCGCCCGAAGACTGGATGGCGATCCAGACCGGCTTGGAGCTCGCGTTCTGCCCCAGCGAGGGCGGGTTGGAGGCGAAGGCCATCACGCCCGGCAATTCGGCCATCTGCGGGCCAAGAAGGTTGACGATCTCCTGCTGCTTGCGGCTGCGCTCGCCCCACGGCGTCAGCCGTGTGAAGGTGATGCCCTGCGATATGATCGGCGTGCCCGATACCGCGAAATAGCCCTGCGCCTCGGGGATGCCATGGAGAATGCCTTCGATGCGATGGGCGTACTTCTCCATGAACTTGAGCGTGGCGCCTTCGGGCCCGATGAAGATCGCGATGATGGTGCCACGGTCCTCGACCGGCGACAGCTCCGGCTTGATCGTGCGGAAGACGAAATAGCTGCTGCCGGCCACCGCCAGTCCCAGGAGGATGACCACGAGCCGCACGTGCAATGCGGCGCCGAGCGCCGACCGGTAGCCCCGGACCAGGCGCTCGAGCGCGTTCTCCACGAGATTATAGGCCCAGCCATGCCGGGCATCGTGGCGCAGCAGGCGCCCGCACATCATCGGGCTGAGCGTCAGGGCCACGAAGCCCGAGATCAGCACGGCGCCGGCCAGCGACCAGGCGAACTCGGTGAACAGCCGGCCGGTCGTTCCGGACATGAAGCCGATCGGGGCGTAGACCGCCGCCAGGGTCAGCGTCATGGCGATGACGGCGAAGCCGATCTCCTTGCTGCCCTTGAAGGCGGCCGCCATGGGCGACATGCCCTCTTCGACATGGCGATAGATGTTCTCCAGCACGACGATCGCGTCATCGACGACGAGCCCGATCGCCAGCACCATGGCAAGCAGGGTGAGCGTGTTCACCGAGAAGCCGAGCGCGTACATGATCGCGAACGCGCCCAGCAGGGAGGCTGGAATCGTCACGACCGGGATGAGCGTGGCGCGCACGTTGCGCAGGAAGAAGAAGACCACGATCACGACCAGCACGACGGCTTCCCCGATCGTGCGATAGACGGAATCGATCGACGCCTGGATGAAGACCGAGGTGTCGTGGGCAACCTCGACCTTCATGCCGGCCGGCAGGCTGGCCTCGATGCGCGGCAGCTCGGCGCGCACATTGCGGGAGATATCGAGCGGATTGGCCACTGCCTGTTTGACGATCCCGAGCGCGACCGCGGGCTTCTGGTTGAAGCGCACGCTGACGCGCTCGTCGGCCGCGCCCAGCTCGGCACGGCCGACGTCGCGCAGGCGGACGGGATAGCCCGACACCTCCCGGATGATGATCGCCCCGAACTGCTCCGGCACCCGCAGGTCGGTCTCCGCCAGGACCGTGAATTCCGTTTCATTGCTCTCGATGCGCCCGGCCGGCACCTCGACATTCTGCCGCCGCAGGGCGTTCTCGACATCCTGCGGCGTCAGGTTGTAGGCCGCCAGGCGCGCCGCATCGAGCCAGATGCGCATGGCGTAGCGCCGCTCGCCGAAGATCCGCGCCTCGGCCACGCCGTCGATCGACTGCAGGCGGTCCTTGACGTAGCGATCGGCAAAATCCGTGATCTCCAGCGGCGTATGCCGGCTGGAAGAGAAGGCGAGGTAGAGGATGGGCTGCGCGTCGGCCTCCACCTTCGAGATCACCGGCTCGTCGATCTCGTCGGGCAGGCGCCCGCGCACCCGGCCGACGCGGTCGCGCACGTCGTTGGCGGAGGCGTCCGGATCGCGCGACAGCGTGAAGCGCACCGCGATCTGGCTCTCCTCCTGCCGCGTCGTCGAGCGCATGTAGTCGATGCCCTCGATGCCGGCGATGGACTCCTCGAGCACGCGCGTGACCTGGCTCTCCATCACCTCCGCGCTCGCGCCGCGATACACGGTCTTCACGAGCACGACGGGCGGGTCGATGTTGGGGTATTCGCGGACCGTGAGGCGGTTGAAGGAGACCAGGCCGACCAGGACGACGACCAGGCTCAGCACCGTCGCGAAGACCGGCCGCCGGATGCAGATGTCGGACAGGACCATGGGCTACGGCGCCTTTGACGCGGCACGACGCACCGCAACGCCGTCACGCAGCTTCATCGCGCCTTCGGTGACGATCATGGCATCGGCCGTCAGGCCGTCGACGATCTCGACCTTGCCGCCGCGGCGCTGGCCAAGCCGGACCTTGGTCAGGACGGCGTTGTCGTCGACCACCCGGTACACGAACTTCTCGTCGCCGACGGGCACGAGCGCGGTCTCGGGAATCATGATCGCATCGTCGCGCTCGTCGATGAGCAGGGTCACGCGCGCGAACATGCCGGAGCGCAGGTGGCCCTTGCTGTTGGAAATGCGCGCGCGCAGGATCACCGCGCGGCCATTGGGGTCATGCGCCGGGTCGATCGCGTAGACCTTGCCGTCGAAGGCCGAGTCCGGAATGGCATCGAGCACGACCTTGATGGATTGGCCCGTCGCCAGCCGCAGCGCGTGGATCTCCGGCACGCGGAAATCGACCTTCAGCGTGTCGATGTTCTCGATGTTGACGAGGTCCTGCCCGGGATTGACGTAGTCGCCCACGCTCACCCGGCGAAGCCCCAGCACGCCGTCGAACGGCGCGACCAGCGTCGTCTTGTCCAGTGTGGCCTGCGCCAGGGCAAGCGCTGCCTCGTCGGCGCGCAGCTTGGCGAGCGCCTCCTCGTAGGCCCGCTGGGTGCCGACGCCCTTGCGCACCAGGTCAGCGGCGCGCTCGTGGTTGGCGCGGCTCAGGATGAGGCTCGCCGTGGCCTGGTCCACCTGCGCCTGGGCAATGGCGGCATCCAACCGCACAAGCGGGTCGCCCTTGCGCGCCTTCTGACCTTCGTCGAACAGGATCTGGGTGATGCGCCCGGCGATCTCCGGGCGGATCATTACCGCTTCATTGGAGCGCAGGCTGCCGACGGCCTGCAGTTCCCGCTGCACGGTGCCACGCCCCACCGGCGTGATCTCGACCGCAACCGGGGCCGGCCCGGCATTGGCCGACGGCGCCGGCTTCCCCGCCTGCCCCGGCGGCATCAGGGACAACCAGACATACCCGGCGACAGCCAGGCCACCAATGAGGCCTATCGCGGTCAACCAGCTTGGCTTCACCTTGCACCCTCGCACGCACCGGCTATAGTTGGGAAAACGATACTGTATAGTTTAGAAAATGACCGACAACAAGCGGCGGCCAGGGAACCAATCTCCTCGTTTGAAGAATGGTGTCCTCGATGATCGGCCCGGCCGTGGCCGGCCGCTGAGCCGCGCCAAGCACGCGCGCATGCTGGGCGCCGCGACACAGATCTTTCTCGAGCGTGGCTACGATGCCGCCAGCATGGACATGGTGGCCCTCCATGCTGGCGTTTCCAAGGCGACCATCTACTCGCACTTCACCAGCAAGGACGCCCTGTTCGGCGCCATCATCGACGCGCTGGTGAAGGGCATGGTGATCGATATCGGGCGTCTGGCCGTCGACCAGGCGCCGCCCGAGCAGGTGCTCACGCAGGTCGGCAGGGCCTACCTAGACCTCGCGCTGGCGGCGCGGTCGCTGGCGCTGCACCGCCTGGTGGTCGTCGAAGCGGCCAGGACCACGGGGTTGGGAAAGCTGATCTACCGTACGGGGCCGGCGCGCCTTGCCGATGCCCTGGCCACGTATCTCGAACGGCAGCCAGCCCTGATGGTTGCCGATGTCCGGCTGGCGGCCGAGCAGTTCCTCGGCATGGTGCTCGGCCACGCCCAGCTCCGCCTGCTACTCAAGGCGGCACCGCCCCAGCACGCGCGCGCCGATATCGACCGCCTGGTGGCGCAAGCGGTCGCCACCTTCCTGCGCGGGGCGTTTGCAGCGTGAGCAGCAGATACCGATGCAGGACAAACTGCGCAGCGCCGCTGATCGCTACCTGACCACCCGAGCCAAGATGCAGTCGCAATGTCGCCCTACGATCCGATGCATCCGATGGAGCTCCTGCTGCATCAGCGTTGCCCTGGGACTGGCCCTTGTCGCGGCACCCGTTGGCTTCAACTCATTGCTGACGCTGGACGGCAAGGCAGCTGTTGCACGCGGCGGCGGAGGAGGAGGTGGTGGAGGCGGTTCAGGGAATGGAAACGGGAATGGCGCGGGGAGCGGCAACGGAGTCGGCAACGGCAATGCCCTGGGCAACGCCGATGGCAGCGGCGCCGGGCATGGGGCTGCCGTCGCGACGGCGAACGGAGCGGGCAACGGCCGTGGCGCCGTTGCCCACAGTCCCGGTGGTCGGGGGCCCGTGTCGGCCAGCAACGCTCAGCTGGCCAGCGCGCTGGGTGCGTTGAACGCCGCGCATGCGTCAGCCCAGGCGCGCAGCGTTGCCGCGCCGAACTCGCGGGTCGGCACAATCGCGGCCTATGACAAGGCCATGCTGTCGGCGCTTTCCATGCCGCTGTCGAGCCGCGATCCCGCGATCGCCGGCGCTCGCAGGCAGCTGGCCGCCGCGTCGAACAAGACGCTGACGCCCGCCGTCGTGGCGCGCGTCGATTCACTGCTGGGACTGCCGCCGACGGACCCCAATCTGGGAGTCACACGCTGATGTCAGCGGACGGGCGCCGTTCGGCGCCCGTTGCGCCTGCAACGCGCTACGGCGCCGCCACGTCGCCGGCGGCCTTGCGCGTGGCCTGCACCGCCTCGCGGGCGGCCTTGGCCATCAGGCCGCTGTCGTTGGCGATGGTTACGAACTGGAAGCCCATGGCGATCATGCGCGCGGCGTAGGCCGGGGTGCCGTTGTGCAGGCCGGCGAACTGGCCGCGCTTCCTGGTCTCGTGCACCAGCTTTTCGTAGATCGCCAGCACCTGCGGCTCGTCACGATCGAGCATCGGCTTGAGGCCGAGCGACAGGCCAAGATCGCTGGGGCCGACATAGACGCCGTTGACGCCGGGCACGTCGAGGATGGCCTCGAGGTTGTCGATCGCCTCCTGGGTCTCGATCATCGGGATCACCAGCACCTCGTCGTTGGCGGTCGCCTGGTAGGGCGTCGCCTCGCCGTAGGCACCGGCGCGGATCGGGCCGTTGCTGCGTTTGCCCTTGGGCGGGTAGAGGCTGTAGGAGACCAGCGCCTTGGCCTCGGCCGCGGTGTTGATCATCGGGCAGATCACGCCCCAGGCGCCGCCGTCGAGCACGCGGCCGACGATGCCCGGCTCGTTCCAGGGCACGCGCACCAGCGGCGTCACCGGATGGCGGTCCATGGCCTGGAAGCAATGCACCATCGACTGGTAGTCCTGCACGCCGTGCTGCATGTCGACCGTGACGCTGTCCCAGCCGCACTGGGCCATGGTCTCGGCCGAGAAGCCGTTGGGGATCGCCAGCCAGCCGTTGACACACGCTTTGCCCGCCTTCAGCCGCTGCTTCAGCTTGTTCGCCATGTCGCGTTTCCTTTCTCGCCACTCGCACTCGCCGCTCGAAATCTGCCCCGGCCCGCGCCGGCATGCCACCGGCGATTGATGGACTGGCGTCCGATCTCCTATGCGCACCCTGCCTTGCTGCGCCGGTCGCCGTCAAAGCCGCGCTGGAGCGGCCGTTCCAGCGCTGGCGGCAGCTATGCCTCCGCCGACGCGGATGCAGCAGCCGTGCCCAGGAACCAGTCGAGGATCGCTGCGTTCTCGTCGCGCGGGTAGGTGTGCGAGAGGTCGGCGATCTCGCGATAGACCACGGCCGCACCAGCCTGCGTCAGCGCCAGCTGCGCGCCGCGGGCCATTTCCGGCGGGAACATCCAGTCCTGCGCGCCGTGCACGATATGGACCGGCAGCCCGCGCACGCGATCGGCGTCGGCGAAGGCCATCAGCATCGGGTGGAAGCTGGCGGCGATCGGCGCCAGATGGGTGAAGCGGCATTCCTGGCGCAGGCCCAGCACGTAGGTGAACGTGCCGCCATCGCTCATGCCGGTCAGCAGCCGACGCGTCGCGTCGATCGACCACTGGCCGGCCACCTGCTCGACCATCTGGTCGATGCTCGGCCCGTCCATCTCCGGCTCCATCAGCGACCAGGTCGAGCCGCTGGCGGTGGGCGCCATCAGGATGAAGCCACGGGTGCGCGCCTCGCGCAGCCAGCTCCACAGGAATGCCCCGCCATTGCCGCTGCCGCCATGCATCGCCACGACCAGCGGCCAGGCGCGGGCGGCGTCGTACCACTCCGGCACGTACAGCGAGAACGCGCCGCGCGTGCCGGGCGGGCCGCCGACATGCATCACCCCGACATGCTCGCGCCGCGGGTCGATCGCGGCCAGGCGTTCGGCCAAAGCAGCGTCATCACGCGCGGGCGACTCGAGGAAGAACTGGCTGACGGGCCGCAGGTGCGCCGCCATGGGGTAGATCGCCTCGGCGGCGCGGGCGTAGGCCCGCAAGGCACGATAGGCCGCGAGCATCGGCTGCGGCGCATCGCCCGCGGCAAGCAGCCCGGTGATGCCCTCGCCAGCCGCCGCAGCAGCACGCTCCAGGCAATCCCGCACCGGGCCCAGGCGCTCCGGCCAGGCCAGCGCCTGCGACGCCTCCAGGGCCGCCGCCACATCGCTCTCGCGACCGGCGACGGCATCGATCAGCTGGCGCAAGGTCGCGGGCGCGAGATGGCGGCCGGTGAACTCCAGCGCATGCAGCGCCCGCAGGGTCGCGGGCACAAGCCGCGCGATGGCATCCACGGCCGGTTCGTCTTGCCTCTTCATGGCCGCCATCCTCACGCTCGCGTGGCCTCGAGGCAATCACCGTTTCAGGCAGCGATGCCGGATCGCGTATTGACATTGCTGTGTGGCAGCAGCACGGGCTGCAGGGTCGGCGCCGCGCAGGTTCCATGGCGGCGAGGGAGGGAAACGATGGATTTCGGTATCGCACTGCCCACGGCGGCGGATTCCTGGAAGGTGGTGCAACGCGCCGAGGAGCTCGGCTTCACGCACACCTGGTTCTATGACACGCAGATGCTGAACGCCGATTGCTTCGTGGCCATGGGAGCGGCAGCGGTCAACACGAAGCGCATCCGGCTGGGCACCGGTGTGCTGGTCCCATCGAACCGCATCGCGCCGGTTGCCGCCGGCGCGCTGGCCTCGCTCAACCAGCTGGCGCCCGGCCGTATCGACTTCGGTGTCGGCACCGGCTTCACCGCCCGCCGCGCCATGGGGTTCGGCGCGATGAAGATCAAGGCGATGGAGACCTACATCAACCAGGTGTACGGGCTCCTGCGCCGCGAGATCGTCGATTTCGAGATGGAAGGCCAGCAGCGCAGAATCCGCTTCCTCAATCCCGAGATGGACCTCTTCAACACCCACGACCCGATCGCGCTGCACCTGTCGGCTTTCGGCCCCCGTACCCGCGCGCTGACGGCCAAGCTTGGCGCCGGGTGGATCGATTTCGTCGGCAATGTCGAGACCGGGATCAAGGAAGTGACGGCGATGCAGGAGGAATGGCGCAAGGCCGGACGTGCCGGCAGCGACCTGCTCGCCACCGCCTTCGCCCTGGGCTGCGTGCTGCAAGAGGGCGAGCCGGCCGATTCGGCGCGAGCCATGGCGCAGGCCGGGCCGCGTGCGGCTGTGATGCTGCATCGGGCCGCCGACGAGGCGCTGTCCGGCCTGACGCCCGGCGTCAGCATGCCGACCAAGCGCCGCGCCGAGCTGGATGGCTATATTGCGCTGGCGCGCACCTTCGAGCCCGCCGATGCCCGCTACCTGCAGAACCATCGCGGGCATCTGATGTTCATCAAGCCGGAAGAAAAATCCTTCGTCACGGCCGACCTGATCCGCGCAACCTCGTTCACGGCGACCGAGGCAGAGATCAAGCAGCGCATCGATGCGCTGCGCTCTGCAGGCTACACCCAGTTCACGATCCAGCTCGTGCCCGGCCAGGAGCAGGCGCTCGCCGACTGGGCCCGCATCCGGCAGGCGTTCGCGTAGGCTCGTTGCAATCTTGCGATGCCAAGCTGTCGGCGGGCGGGGCGCTGTTGCCGACAGCGGTTCAAGAAGGCATTCTGGATAGGCCCATGCGCGCACGTCCCACGACCGGGTGGCCTCGCATCGTGCTGATCGCCAGCATCGCGGTGGGCGTTTGCCTGTCGAACCCGGCAGCAGCCCAGCAGCGATCGGCGACAGAGCAGCAGCCGGCAGCCGGCGAGCAGGCCGCACGCAGCCTGGCGTTGAGGGCGGGCTACTGCGCCGCCTTCTTCGAGCCCAACGGGGACGCGGCGCAGAAGCTGCAATTGTCCGGCCGCGTCCCGCAGTCGGAAGCGACACGGTTTCTCCTCTGGTTCTATTTCTCCGCTTCGATGTCCATCCCCGATGCGTGGCGGCAACCCTACGCCCTGGCCGGCCGCCATGGCGGCGAGGAGGCCCGCTCGGCCGACCTCAACCGGATCGTCGAGGTCTACGGTTTCTGCAAGCCCGTCACGCCACCATCGGCCACCGGCGAGCCGCGGCCAATGGCGGATACGGCCGCCGCGGCCGCGGAGCCCCTGGCGACGGGCGAGAATACCCAGATGGTGCGCAAGCTGAAGCGCTGCTGGCAGGTCAGGAACGCAGGCGGCGATCCGGCCCAGATGACCGTCCTCGTCATCGTCGACATGACATCCGATGGCCGGGTCGACGATGCGAAGCTCGCGGGCGAAACCCAGGCGGCGCTGGCGCAGAACGCGCCCCTGCGGGCTTTCGCGGCAGCGGCGCTGCGGGCCGTGCTCGACCCGCGCTGCCAGCCCCTGCCGAGCACGGGGGAAGCGCGCAAGCCCTTCGTCCTGAAGCTCGATCCTCGCGAGCTGCGATAGGCGGATAGAGGCGGGGACGCCGGGAGAGTATCGGTGGGTTCGTTCTACGACGGCGTCGGATCGATCTTTGTCGAAGCCTATGACGCGTTCCACGGCGCCGGCCAGCATCCGCTTGCCGGCGACATCGCCTTCTACGAGCGGCTGGCACGCGCGACAGGCGGGCCGGTGCTCGAGCTGGGATGCGGCACGGGACGCGTGGCCCTGCCCCTGGCGACGGCGGGGCTGGACATCACGGGCGTCGACACCGCCGAGGCGATGCTGGCGATCGCGCGCGGCAAGCGGCAGGCCGCGCCGGCGCCGGTGCGCGACCGGCTGACGCTGCTGCACGGCGACATGACCCGGCTCGACCTCGGGCAGCGCTTCGGCTGTGTGATCGTGCCCTTCCGGTCATTCCAGCAGCTGCTGACCGCCGACCTGCAGCGCCAGGCCCTGCACGTGATCCGCCGCCACCTGCGGCCCGCGGGCCGGCTGGCCCTGCATCTGTACGATCCGCGGCTGGACGTGCTGATCGGCGACGGCGGCGTGGGGCCGGTGCTGGCCGGCATGCATCCCGCGACCGGCCGGTACTACGAGGCCGACGTCCTGAGCTGCCGTCTCGACCATGTCGCCCAGGTGCGCCACGACCTGTGGCGCTACACCGAGCACGACGGCAACGGCGCGGTGATCGCCTCGGCCACGCGCGAGCTGGCGGTGCGGTGGACCTACCGGTGGGAGCTGCGCTACCTGCTGGAGCTCTGCGGCTTCAGCGTCAGGACCGAGCATAGCGATTTCTTTGGCGCTCCGCCGGCATACGGCAAGGAGCTGATCGTGGTCGCGGCGCTCGGCGACGACGGTGACGGATAGATGAGCCAGCGGTTCAGACGCCTGCCGCGAGCAGCCGCTTGATGTGCGCGGCGAGCGCCTCATAGGAGTACGGCTTCTCCAGGAACGAACCCTCGGCACAAACCTGCTCCGCATTCCGGGCAGTGCTCGCGATGCCGGACGTCAGGATGATCCTGACATCGGGGTATTCCTGGCGGACCCACTGCGCCAGGGCGAACCCGTTCATCCCGCCCGGCATGTTCACATCCGAGAAGACAATCTCGATCGGCTCGCTGGCCCTGAACAAGGCCTGGGCCTCCGCCGCATTCGACGCCTCGAGCACGCGGTAGCCACAGTCGCGGAGATAGTCGGCGACCGGCATGCGGATGAGTATCTCGTCCTCCACGACGAGGACGGTCGACGGACGCTGGTGGCCGTTGCCAGGCTGCTCGGTTGTCGTCTTGCTCGCGATATGCCCGGCCCGCCGGGGTGGACCGGCGGGTACAAGCCTCAGCAGAGCGTTCATGATTATTCGCCCCCCAAAAGCGCGAATGCGTCGTAGGTCCCTGTGAGGGTCGCAACGAAATGAAGCCCGTCCGGTTCCCGGCGTGCAAGCGGGGCAAGGGGGCCGACCGCCCGCAGCCGGCCGGGCGGTGTTACAGCGGTTCGGTGCGACAGCGGGCTCTGGCGCCAACCCGCCGGCGGGCGTATTGTCCCTGGCAGGGCTACGCGATGCCGCGGTCAGGGAAGCAACCGATGAAGGCACTTGCGGGCGCGTTCATATACCTTGCGCCGTTCTTCATCATCGGCGTGATCGCCAGGATGATCATCCGGAAGCGGATGGAAGGCTCAAGCCTGTCCGACATGCAAGACCTTGCCGGGCAGAACCGGCGCCGACGAAAGGTGTTCCTCCTGGGAAGCTGGCGCAACGAGGAGTAGGACACCTCGGCACCATCGGGCATCAGCCGTCCCAGACATCACGCGGCATGGGCAGCTTGGCGAAGTCGCCGTCGACCAGCGGGCGGTGATGGTCCACGCCCTCCAGCTCCAGCAGCATCATCCATTGCCGCACGTGCTGGCCGGCATGCCAGGTCGTCCGCTCAAGCAGCTCGTGCAGGCTTTGCGGCCCATAGTAGGTGCTCAGCACCCGGGTGGCCGTGGTGTCGCCGGACGCCCACCAATCACGGAAGCGCCGGCGCACGTCCTCACCATAGGCCACGAGGGAAGCGGTGCCGGCATCGGCCGCGGGCTCCTCGCGGAAGCTGGCCTGCTCCAGCGTCGCCCCATCGCCGGCATCGAGGAACGCAACCACGACTCGGAAAAGATGGAAGCCGAGCGCGCGGTAGCTGCGCGGCCGCCCCGGGACATGGATGCCAAGCCGGTCGTGCGGCATCAGCGGCAGCAGCTCCAGCGCCGCCGTCAGGAACTTGTCGAGCCGCGCGTGCAGCTCGGCTGTCGAAAGCGCTGGTCCGCCGGCTTCGTCAAGGCCCAGGAACGCGATGATCTGCGGCAGGCTCTGGCCGAAGACAAAGGCATCGCCGCGCGACAGCACCGGGATCGAGCGCGCGCCCAGCCGCTCCAGCTCGGCGCGGCCGGCCGGATCCTCAAGCACGTTCACCGATACGAATTCGATCTCACGGATCGATAGAAACTCCTTGAGCCTCAGACAGCTGGTTCAACCAGGCTGCCAGAAGACCTTCAACGGCAGCATGCGTTCCTCCATGGGCAGCGATAAAGCCTATCGTACGCTCCTGCTCCGGGCAGCGCCATCCGATGAGACCGGAACCGTCGAGCATCGGCGCTCTTACAGGAGCCGCGATGGTGCGCATCCTTGTCGCCTGGGACGCAGCAAGGTGGGCGCGCAGAAGTCCGCCCGGCCTTCCAGCCGCGCTGGCCGCACCTCAGGCGCATTGAACAACTGCGTTGGGGTGCTGGCCTGCGGTCAACGCCTCGTTCACAGCATGGCACACTCGTTCGTCGGCTGGCGAGCGATCCGCGCGCGGACGGTGGGCGCCGCATTCTAACGCTTTCATTGACATAACGACGTCATGATGTCACCACCTCTTCATGAGCAACGAACTTGAGAACAGGCCGTTATACGCCAAGGTAGAAGCGACTCTGGCTTCCGACATTTCGATGGAGATCCTCCCTCCGGGCAGCCAGCTCCCGCCGGAAGATCGTTTGATCGAGCGCTTCAGCGTCAGCCGTACGACGGTTCGCAAAGCGATTGAAAATCTCGTGGCGCGCGGCCTGGTAGAAATCCGGCGCGGCAAAGGCACCTTCGTCGCGCAGCCCAAGATCACCCAGGAACTGACTAATCTGACCGGCTTCGTCGAGGACATGCAGGCGCTCGGCCGCACGCCAACCGCCCGGCTGCTGGATAAGCGGGTTGTGCCAGCCGATACCGACGTTGCCCGGCAGCTCGCCGTGCCCCCTGGCAGCCTCGTCATGAGAATTCAGCGCGTGCGGCTGGCCGATGGCGTTGCCATGTCCTTCGATGAAACCTACCTGCCGCGCGAGATCGGGGAGAAGGTCGTCACTCACGATCTGGACGCCGAGCCGATCTTCTCGCTGCTTGAAGGCAAATACGATGTGCCGCTCACCGAGGCGGAATATCGGCTTGAAGCCATCACCGCCGCGCCGGGTGTAGCCCAGGCCCTCGCCGTCGAACCCGGCAGCGCGGTCTTCCTGATCGAGCGCACGTCATACACAAAAGGGCATCGGCCCATCGACTACGAAAAGCTCCACTATCGCGGCGACTTGATCAGCTTCGTCACTCGCTTGGCCCGACGTCCGCGCGAACGTTCATGACCCGAAGGCGGAGCGATGGAAATCTTGTGGCTATCCGTAGCCGCTTTCGGCGCAAGTGCCCTCGGCGGCGTGCTTGGCATGGCCAGCGGCATCTTTATCGTGCCGATCCTGACGCTGGTTTTCGGCGTAGACATTCATGTCGCGATCGGGGCGAGCATCGTTTCGGTGATCGCCTGCTCATGCGGTAGCGCAGCTCCCTTCCTGAAAGGTCGCTTGACCAACATCCGGCTTGCCATCGTCCTTGAGACGGCCACCACGCTCGGCGCGCTTACCGGCGTGTTCCTGATCGGCATCGTCTCGACTTCGCTTCTGTATGGCCTGTTTGCGGCCATTCTGGCGCTTTCCGCGAAACAGATGCTTGTGCGGCGGCGTGAGGTGGTCGACGCGAATGCCCCGAACGTGAAGAACTGGGCCGCGGCATTGCGCCTGCACTCGAGCTTTCCCGATCATGTGTCGGGACAGCAGGTGCCGTATCAGGTTGCCCGAGTCCCGCTCGGCATGGTGCTAATGTACGGGGCGGGCCTGATCTCTGCGCTGCTGGGCATCGGCTCCGGCGTCCTGAAAATCCCGGCGATGGACACTGCCTTGCGGCTCCCCATCAAAGTCTCATCCGCCACATCAAACTTCATGATCGGGGTGACGGCGGCCGCAAGCGCGGGCGCATACTTCGTGCGGGGCGATATCGACATGGGTATTGCCGGTCCCATCGCGCTTGGCTCGGTCGTCGGCGCGCTTGTCGGCGCACGTCTGCTGATGGGGCTTCCAGCCGACAAGGTGCGCATCTTCTTCGTGATCGTTCTCGCGCTGTTGGCGGTTCAGATGCTCCTGAGCGCCTTCGGCATCCATATCCTCGGAGCGTGAGCATGAAGCCTACGGCAGACAATTTTGAGCGCGGGGATCAGATCATTGCCGGGCTGCTCTGGTACGGAACATGGTTCGCTTCCGCTCTGATTGCTGTCGGCGTCCTCTTAACGGCGGTCGAGCCACTCCAGGATTCGCTTGTCGTTCCTCTGAGTGGGCATGACGCGGTGAAGGCCGGCGTTGCGGTATTCATTCTCCTGCCGGTTGCTCGGGTGGCGCTGATGCTGATCATCTTTCTGCGCGAGCGCGACTACCCCTACATCGTTATTTCGGCTCTTGTACTGGCAATCATCGCAACCGGGATCATCGTTGAGGTATGAACATCTCTTCAGGTGCAACGGCTCTCGGGATTTCTGCGAAGGTCCAACTCGGCAAAAGTGGTGAGGATGTTGATACCTTCGCGGACATGGACAACGGCCTGCTGCCCTACGTAACCGAAAGTCCGAAGGTGCCTAACACCGCCCGGTGCAGCTTGGCGCAGTCGATCGAAGGGAAACGCTGACTCGGCGGAGCTTGGCGCCATTCAGGGTTCGAACACGACCGTGTGGCGGATCTGGAAGCCGCCCAGCAGATCACCGCAACGCGCCACGATCGCATCCCTGGGCATGGCCGCGCCGGCCGGCACGCGGACTTCCGCCAGGGTGCCGTGCGTCGGGTCGTTGCGCACCGTCACGGTGGCGGCAACGCCGTCGGCGTGCAGCGGCGCCAATGCCGCATCGAAGGCACGCTTGGCCGCTTCCAGGCGCAGAGCCGGCTTGAAGATCTTGCCGACCCCGGTCAGCGGCATGACCGGGATCGGCACGACCTGCACCGGCACCGCGGCCCGTTCCGGAATCTCCTTGCGGCAGAACTCGCGCAGCTCCTCCGCCGTGGCGGTGGCGCCGGGGCGCAGCTGCACGAAGACCATCGGCAGCTCGCCGGCATAGGTGTCGGGCAGGCCGACCGCGGCCGCGGTCTCGACCGCGGGATGGCGGTTCAGCGCCTCCTCGATCACCGCCGGATCGATGTTGTGGCCGCCGCGAATGATGAGGTCCTTCGAGCGGCCGGTCAGCCAGACATAGCCCTCGGCATCGAGCCGGCCGAGATCGCCCGAATCGAGCCAGCCATCGGCCAGCATCGCGCCCCGGTCGTGGCGGGGGTCGAGGTAGCCGGGCGTCACCTGCGGCCCCCGCATCAGGACATGGCCGATCTCGCCGATGGCGCAGTCGCGGCGGATGGTGCCGTCGGGCGCGACGTCGGCGATGCGAACGGCCGTATAGGGCACGCGCAGCCCGACCGATCCGGTGCGACGCTCGCCGTGCAGCGGGTTCATGGTCGAATAGCAATGCACCTCGGTCATGCCGTAGCCTTCGACCACCGGCGTGCCGATCTCGCGCTCGATGCGGCGGATCAGCTCCACCGGCACGGTCGAGCCGCCGGTGACGAAGCATTTGAGCGACGAGATGTCATGATCCTCGCGCGGCACATTCATGATCGCGGCCAGGCTGGTCGGGACGGCGCCGCCGATTGTGACGCGGTTGCGCGCGACGATGCCCCAGTAGTCGCGCACCACGTTGGGATTGCGCGCGCCCAGCGGCGTCGGGATCACGACCGTCCAGCCATTGGCGATCGGCGCCAGCGCGCCGAACAGGGAGCCGCCGACATGGAACTGCGGCAGCGGGTTGAGCAGCACGGTGCCGGGACCGAGATCGAACATCAGCGTGTTGGTCCAGGCCATCAGCGTGAGCGCGCCGTGCGTATGCTTCGCCAGCTTGGGCAGCCCCGTCGTGCCGCCGGTATGGAACAGCGCCGCCACCGTGTCGCGATCGGCAGGCTTGGGCGCCACCAGCCGGTCGGCGGGCTGCTCATCGAGGCCGCTTTCGTAAGCGATCACGCCCGGGATGCGCGTGTCGCCGCCGCCGACGCGGAACACCTTCAGGTCCGGCATCGCGGCCCGGATCGTGTCGACCTTGGGCCAGATATCGGGGAAGATCGACGCATCGGCGGCGATCAGCGCCTTGGCGCCGGCCTCCTTCATGATGCCCGCGATCTGCGCGGCATCGAGGAAATAGTTCACCGGGTTGGCGACGGCGGCAATCTCGGCGCCCCACAGCGCGAAGAAGGTCTCCGGCACGCTGGGCATCAGCAGCGTGACGACATCGTCCGGGCCGATGCCGTGCGCGCGCAGCAGGTTGGCGGTCTGGGTCACGCGCCGCTGCAGCTCGGCATAGGTGATGTCGCGGACGGGATCGGACGGGCCGGTGCCGGACAGATAGCGGAACGCGACGCGGTCAGCGTTCTGCTTAGCGGTATCGCGCAGCAGGTCGACGACGTTGGCGTGGCGGATGCGCTCGGTGACGGGCACGCGCTCCAGCGCGTCGATATCGGCCTGTGTGCTGATCTTCATGGACGTTTCCCCGGTCTGTCTGCACCGCCGATAAGAGCAGAGCCGGAGGATCGTGTCAGCGGCCTTGGATGGCTCGCGCCATGACGGATGACAGCGAAGCCTAGTAGCCGGCGTCGCGGTCGACGACCTCCTTCAGCGGCGCGCCGCGCAGGAACCTGTCCAGGTTGTCCACGAACAGGCGGGCGACGATCTTGTCGCGCTGCGGGTGCGGGCCACCGATATGCGGCAGCACGATGATGCCCTCGGTCGTCCAGAACGGATGGTCCGCCGGCAGCGGTTCCTGCCGGAAGACGTCGAGCATGGCGCCGGCGATCTTCCTCTGCCTCACGGCGGCGATCAGGTCGTTGTCGTTGATCAGGTGGCCGCGGCCGAAATTCAGCAGCCATGCCGAGGGCTTCATCAGGCCCAGGCTGCGGGCATCGATCAGGTTCTCGGTGGCAGGCGTCGCCGGCAGCAACAGCAGCAGGATGTCGGATTGCGCCAGCACTGTATCGGTGTGATCGGGCGGCAGAATCTCGGCGACATGCGCCATCGGCGCCGGCCGGCGACGCGTGCCGATCACGCGCATGCCCAGCGCCGCGGCGATCCGGGCGACCTCCTGGCCAATGGCGCCGAGGCCAAGGATGCCCAGGGTCTTGCCGGTCAGCGGCTGCGCCACGGTGCCGACCCAGGCGCGCCGCTTCTGGTTCTCGACCGCCATCGCATACGGCTTGCTGACGTAGAACAGCGCGCCGATGATGTTCTCAGGCATCGATTCGCGATGCGTACCGCGCGCGCAGGTGAGCACGAGACCGGGCGGCAGGTCCGGCAGCGCCAGCCAGCCCTCGACGCCGGCGCTCATCGCCTGGACCCAGCGCAGCTTCGGCATCTCCGGCAGCAGGCCGGCCGGAACCGCCGGCGCCATCATGGCGACGGTGCGGGCGAGCTGCTCCGGTGACGGCCGGTCCTTGCGCGCGAGCGCGTCGATCACGACGCGATCGGACAAGCCCGCCGATGCGACGGCATCGAGGTAGGCGGCAGCGGAATCGGTCCACAGCAGGACATGGGCACGGTCGGTCACGATGAGGCTCCTGGCATGTGCCGCCAGCGTAGCGGCTCGATGGCGTGCCGGCCAAGAGCGCCGGCACGGGATCGGGGCGACGACGCGAATTGGGTTGCCGAACGCGGACCAGCCCGCGACCATGCACTCCTCGAGCCGGGCCGCAGGTCGGACCCGACCGGAAGGCAGATCACGGAGGACCTCGATGGCGGACAATGCATCGATGATCGTCGAGCTCGACAGGAAGCGCATGCAGGCGATGGCGACGAAGGACATCGCCATGCTCGAGACCGTGCTGGCCGACGACCTGGTCTATACCCACTCCTCGGCGAGGGTCGACACCAAGCGGAGCCTGATCGACGCGATGGTGTCGGGCGCGACCGTCTACACCGGCGTCGACCCGTCGGATGTCACAGCGCAAGACCTCGGCGAGGCCGTGGTGCTGACCGGGCTCGCCCAGATCAGGGTCACCTCGAACGGCACGCCCAATGCCTTCGTCGTGCGCTTCACCGATGTCTACGCCCGGCGCGACGGACGCTGGCAAATGGTAACGTGGCAGTCGACGCGGCTGCCGACCTGATGGCCGACCGCAAGCACATGAGGAGACAACGATGACCGACGTCAAGCTGGCCCCCAATCTCCCGCAGTGGATGAAGGACCATGTCGACCGCTACCTCTCGAGCGGCGGCACCGACGGCCACATGTACACGATCACGCTGCCCAACGGCCCGACGCTGACCGTGCCGTCGCTGCTGCTGATCACCAGGGGGCGCAAGTCGGGCGAGAAGTACCTATTCCCGCTGTTCTACGGCGAGGACGGCGGCAGCTACTTCGTGGTCGCATCCAAGGGCGGCGCGTCGGAGCATCCCGGCTGGTATCGCAACATCCTGGCCAATCCCGAGGTCGAGGTCCAGGTCGGCACCGAGAAGAAGCGGATGCGCGCCCGGACCGTGACCGGCGCCGAGCGGACGCGGCTATGGGACGAGGCGGTCGTGTTCTGGCCGCCCTATGCCGACTACCAGCGCAAGGCGACCGCGCGCGAGATCCCCGTGGTCATGCTCGATCCCGTGGCCTAGCCCGCAGGGGGCGGATCGCCCGGCGGCCCGGCGACGACACGCTGACAAATGCGGAGGACAGCGATGAGCAGCGCGATCAGGCAAGAGGGCAACGTCCAACGGGTGCCGACCCACCAGATCCTGGCCGAGGACATCAAGGCGCTCGGCGTCGAGCAGGTCTTCGGCCTGATGAGCGACGACACCGCCGTGTTCGCCACGGCCCTCGACAGCTCGGGCGTGCGCTTCTACGGCGCTCGTCACGAGAACAACGCCATCGCCATGGCGGAGGGCTTCGCCTCCGCCACCGGCAAGCTCGGCATCGCCGTGATCGGCCGTGGACCGGCGACCGCCAACAGCCTGCACGGCGCCACCTACGCCAACCGCACCGGCTCGAAGGTGCTGATCATCTATGGCGAGGCGGCGGCCGCCGCCGGCGCCGCCAACACGATGGGGCCGGACTACAAGAGCTTCAACGCCACCGGTGTGCTGGGCGCTGCCGGCATCCGGGTGTTCGCCGCCAGCAGTCCCGGCACGGCGCGCGCGGCGCTGGCCGACGCCGCCGGCACCGCGATGCAGGGCGGTCTGGCCGCGTTGCTGCTGCCGACCAGCGTGCAGCTCGCCGACATGGAGATTACGGCCGGCGTTCCGGCGCCGACGCCGCGGCCGCCGCGCGCAGCGCCGGTGGCACCACGACCGCAGGCCATCGCGGCCGCTGCCAGCCTGCTGCAGCAGAGCCGCAAGCCGCTGATCATCGCCGGCGTGGGCGCCCACCGGGCCGGCGCCAAGGCCGCGATCGAGGCGCTGGCCGAGCGCATCGGCGCGCTGATGGTCACCACGGTGCGCGCCAAGGACATGTTCCGCGGCCATCCCGGTGACCTCGGCATCATCGGCTCGTTCTCGCATTCGGCCGGACGCCGCCTGATCGACCAGGCGGACTGCGTCCTGGTGTTCGGCGCCAGCCTCAACCTGCTGACCATGAGCTTTGGCCATGCCTTGCCCAAGGTGCCGCTGATCCACGTCGATGCGGTGCGCGGCAATATCGGCCGCTGGCAAGCCGCCGACCTCGCCGTGGTCGGCGACGCACGCCTGGCGGCCGAGGCCCTGCTCGAAGCCCTGCCGGCGGGCTCCAATGCCGAGCGGCCGTTCCACGCCGAGGCGACCCGCCGGTTCCTTGCCGATTTCGACCCTGCCAAGGACTTCCAGCCCGCCAACACGCCGCGCACGCTCGATCATCGGTCACTGGGCGTCGCGCTCGACCGGCTGCTGCCGCAGCAGCGCAACCTGGTCTACGACGCCGGCAACTTCCTCGGCATCGTGCCGTACCTGTCGGTGCCGAACCCCGGGCACTTCAAGTTCACCAGCGATTTTGCGTCGATCGGCATGGGCTTCGGCACCGCGCTGGGCGTGGCGCGCGGCCGCCCCGACGAGACGACGGTGCTGGTGGTCGGCGACGGCGGCTTCCTGATGACCATGGGCGAGCTGGAGACCGTGGTGCGCGAGGACCTGCCGCTGGTCATTGTGCTGATGAACGACTGCGCCTACGGCGCCGAGCTGCATTTCCTCAAGCTGCGCAACCTGCCGGTGGCGAAGTCGGTGTTCCCGGATGTCGACTTCGCGCCCATTGCCGAGGCTTTCGGCTTCCGCGCCGCGACCGTCCGCACGCTCGACGAGTTGCAGTCGCTGGCGTCGCTGCTGGCCAAGCCGGACGGACCGGTGTTCCTGGACTGCAAATTGAATGCCGCCGTGGCGGCCCCGTTCATGAGCGAGGTCCACGAGCACGAGACGCGGCAGCGCTAGTACTTGGAATCGCTGGTCGCTGACACACCTGTCATCCCGAGCGCAGCGAGGGATCTCCTGCCAGCGACGGACGGTGCGCCATTCGCGGGAGATCGCCGGGTAGGTGGGGACGTTTCCGCCCCCACCCCCCACAGATCCGGACGTGCAGAATTACCGCATCCGGTTCTTCGCGCTGGAGCTTCGCTCACGTGGTGTAGCGATGGATGATGCTGGGCCGTGGCAACGGCAGCCGCTTGAGCAGCTCGTTCATGTCACTCCAGCAGAACGTACTTTCGTTGTCCCGCCGTGACAGCCACTTCTTCCAGACCCGCACGAGCTCATGCCCGTACCACCCCACCCGCCGGAAGTTTCCCGACATGCCATAGTAGGCATAGTGGCCTCGCGCCATCTGTGTCAGATGGCGGTGCTGCTCCGTGATCGACCGATGCCGGTGACGCCGGCACCAGTCGTCCACCGCAGCCAGCCCCCGCGCCAGCCGGCTTTTGGCCGTCTGCTGCCGCACCACGTCGTAGCCTCGCCGTGACTTGCCCCACACGTGGGTGAAGCCCAGGAAGTCGAACGTCGTGCCGCCCGTGCCCGGGTGGGTGTCCCCACCCGACCGGGGAGGCCGGAAGTCGACGAAGCGCGTCTTCTCAGGATGGAGCATCAGCCCATACTTCGCCACGCGCTTGCCCAGCACCGCCAGCACCCGCTCGGCGTCGCGGACCGCCGCGAACGCCATCACGAAGTCGTCGGCGTACCGGACCAGGGTGCTCGGACCGCGCATCCGGGGCCGCACCGCCTTGACGTACCACTCGTCCAGCACGTGGTGCAGGAAGATGTTGGCCAGCAACGGCGATACGACCCCGCCTTGCGGCGAGCCCTGCGTCGGGTGCTGCAGGAGCCCGTCTTCCAGGACCCCTGCCTTCAGCCACTTGTCGATCATCCGACGGATCACACCGTCCGTGACCCGCTGGTCGAGGAAGGCTCGCAGATGCGGGTGCGAGATCGTGTCGAAGTACTTGCGTATATCGACGTCCAGCACCCAGCGCAGTCTCCGGTCCATGCAGGCATTGCGCAGATCCTGCAGCGCCTGATGGGCCGAGCGCCCCGGTCGGAAGCCATACGAACAGTCCACAAAGTCCTGCTCGTAGACCGCCTCCAGCACCATGACGATCGCCCGCTGCGCCACCTTGTCTTCCAGGGTCGGGATGCCCAGTGGCCGTTGCGTGCCGTCCGCCTTCGGGATGTACGTCCGTCGCACCGGCGGCGCCCGGTAGCGGCCCGACTTGATGCGCCCCAGCAGGTCCTCAAGGTTGGCCTGCAGGGTCGCCTCGTAGTCGGCCGCCACCACGCCGTCGATGCCCGGGGCGCCATCCTTGCGCGTCAGCCGCCACGCCTCCAGCATCCACTCAAGGTCGATCACGTGATGCAGCGAGCTCAGCGCCACGCCGCGCTTGCTCCTCGCCAGATCGGCTATCCATTGTCGTTTCGTGGACAGGTTCGCCAGGCTCAGTGTCCCCTCCCGTGTTGCCCGCCAATGGCTCTCCATGCCGCGGCGCCTCCCTTCCCTCGGCCGGGTCCCGCCAAGCACGGTTCCCCAGCGTCATCAGTACTATGAAGGCGCTACGACGCCCCGCACCGCATCCCCGCTCGCTTATTGGGTTCGCTCGCAGGTACCACGCCGACCTCCTGTCTTCGTGCTCGCCGCAGCGCTCCCGCACGGCCGGAGGCGCCGCACGGGCCAGGACCTTTGTTTCGCCGGTGGTCCACAATCCCGGCTCTCGTCGCGTGGACAATACGGGACCTCCCAGGTTCCCTGGCGACCCATCCTGTGCCTCTGCCCCGCTCCAGGACCCCGGTCGGACCGTCGCTCCTGGCCAATCACGCAGCGACGATGCTGCCCCCGCAGCGAGGACCACGAAGGCTCCGGCGATCAGAGCGATTTCGGGGCTTGCCACGGGGCTTCAGCACACGCTGTCTACGCTTCAAGAGTACCCTCGCAGGTACCCAGGCAAGACTCGCTTCCGGCTGGCCGGCTCTCAGCCTCTACCGCGCGGGAGTCGAACCCGCTGGATCGCTTCAAAAGGTTTCAGGTCACTCACATGCCCTTCCTCCTTTCCAGGGCTTACCCTGGCGCTACCTCGCTGCGCTCGGGATGACAGATGTGTCACCTACCCGCGATTCCAGGTGTCGATCGGCACCGTGACACCACCTTCATGCACCGGCGCTGATGCAAGGATCTTGCGGTGTCGGCGCAAGCCTTGCCAGCGTCACCGGCATTTCGCACACCGGCCCAGCGCGCACTCGGCGGGACATCGAACTCATTTCAGCCGCAGTTGTGATCGACGCAAAAGCCGCGGCAACCTTCGTGCCGTGGCAAGCCGGCCGTGCATCGATCCGACAGTGCCGACGACGCGGCACCGCACGGCGACTATTCCACAAAGCGACGGCGTGACGCGTTGAGTGACACCGGTGCCGTCGTTACCCCTCGGCATCATTCTCTCACAATTATTTCAAGCGGGACGCACAAAGTACGCATGAGTACCAACATGACCACGAGTGACCTCGGAGCAGCCATCACCGCCGCCATTCAGGACGGCCATGTCGCCCATCTCGATGGCGGCACCTATACGATCACGTCGCCGATCGTCGTCCGTGCCACCGACATCAACCGAGGTGCGCTCGGCATCGACGGCCACGGCGCCACGCTTGTATCGCAGGTGACCAGCGGCGAGCCTCTTATTCAGATCGTCGCCGATGCCGGCGTGGATCTCCGCTACCTCACTCTGTCGAACTTCAAGATCGTGGGGAACGGCAGCGAGGGCAATGGCATCGAGATCGTCGCCGACGGCAACGACCGCTGGGTCTACAACTGGTCCATCGACAACGTGACCGTGGAGCAGGTTGGCGGCTACGGCCTCGATGTGCAGGGCAGCGTGTTCGAGGGTGTCGTCTCCAATTCCTGGATGAACGACAATGCCAAGGGTGGTGCTCACTTTGCGCACAGCGCCGACGACGGTCAGGTGAGCGCGCTGCGCTGGTTTGGCGGCGGCTTCAAGGACAATGGCGGCGACGGCCTCACGCTCGACAATGGCGCCCGCGACATGAGCATCGACGGTGCTTCCTTCGTCGGCAACAATGGGGCGGGCATCAGCGCGCCATACGGCATCACCTCCGTGAGCTCCAGCACGTTCGAGGACAATCATGGTCCCGGGGTGTGGTTCCAGAACTATGGCAACTTCTACGACGACAAATTCGTAACCTCCGGCCCGCAGACAGTCGGCATCAGCGGCTATCTGGCCGGCGGCGACACGATCAGCGCGACTCTTGTCGGCAACACCAGCACATACACAGGCGGGGGATCCGACCCGACTGCGCTGGCCGACCTGCAGGGCAGCGGCGGGGTGTTCCTGTCGGCCGAGAGCGGCAAGATCGTCACCGGGCCGGCTGTCTCGGTGAACGATGCAGGCGCTGGCAACATGGCCGATGTGTCGGTCGACGCGCAGGGCGTGGTGTCGCCCATGCTGGCACCGGTCACCGCCGCCACAACGCAGAACAACGCGAGCAGCGATGGCAGCAGCGCGCTGGAGGCGGCACTGGCCGAGGGGATCGCAGGCGGCATCATCGCCCACCTGACGGACGGGGCCTACACGGTCACTTCGCCGATCGTCATCAACATCACCGACTCGAGCCAGACGGCCATAGGCGTCGACCTTGGCGGCGCCAAGATCGATTCGCAGATTACCGATGGCAGGCCGGTCATCGAGATCATCGTCGCTCCCGGCGTGGACGTGAGCAACCTCACGCTGTCGAACTTCTCGGTCTTCGGCAACGGCAGCGAGGGAGACGGGATCAGGATCATCGCCGACGGCAGCGATCGTTCGATCCAGGACTTGCGCATCAGCAACGTCAACGTCGAGTACGTTGGCGGCATCGGCCTCGATGTCGTGGGCAACATCTCGCAGGGCACCGTGTTCAATTCATGGATGCACGGTGACGGCCAGGGTGGCGCGCGCTTCGCCAACAGCGCTGGCGGCGGCATTGTCAGCGGAATCGAATGGGTGGGCGGCGGCTTCCGCAAGAACGACGTCGCCGGCCTGATCGTCGACAACGGCGCGCATGACGTCGCTGTGAAGGGCGCATATTTCGTGGAAAACAGCGGTCCGGGCATCGCCGCGACATCCGGCATGACGTTGGTGCAGGGAAGCGGCTTCGAGAACAATCACGGGGCCGGCGCGATCGTTCACGGACCTGCAGCCTTCATTGATGACTCGTTCTCGACCTACGGCGTGCAGGAGGTCGGCGTGGGCGGCTTTCTGGACGGCGGGCAGATCACACTGACAGGCATCGGCAGTGAATACTACGGCGAGGGCACCGACCCGACGACGCTGGCCAATGTCCAGGGTGACGGCACGCTTGCGATCGCAAGTGGCGGCAACGTCGTGGTGGGGCCGAACGTGACGGTGACGGGTGGCGATCCGAGCAGAGCCGCGGCGACGGACGTGGCGCTTTCTGCAGGGCAGAGCGCGGTCGAAACCGACCACGCGCAGGCTCTGGTCGGAACGGTCGGCGACGATGTCATCGAGGGCACCAGCGGCACCACCGAGATCATGGGCGGTGCCGGCGCCGACGTGCTGACCGGTGGTTCCAGCGGGACCACCTATGTCTACGGCACCGTGGACGATTCGACGGCAACGGCGCCCGACACGATCACCGGTTTCCAGCCGGGCTACGACAAGATCGATTTCACCAACATCGCGGGCATCAAAGCCACTGATGGTGTGCCGCAGTTCCAGGGTGACATCACCGGCAGCGGCAGCGCGACGCTGGAGGCGCACAGTGTCGCGTATGTCGAGGCAGGCGGGAACACGCAAGTGCTCGTCAACACGACGGACACGCCCGAGACCGTGACTGCCACGGACACCCATGCGGCCGACATGAAGATCATGCTGCTGGGGGTGAATCTCGGTCTCGGCGCCAGCGATTTCCATCACGCATGAAGACAGAAATCGCACGTCTGGTGCGCAGCAGCAGCGGTCCCTACCTGGGGACCGCTGCTGCCTTCAGCCTGGCCATCAACCTGCTCTATTTGGCCGGTCCACTCTACATGCTGCAGCTTTATGACCGCGTAGTGCCCAGCAGCAGCGAGATCACGCTGCTGATGCTGACGCTTGTCTTGCTGCTGGCCTATCTGGCGCTGGCCGGCCTCGATGCCGTGCGGGCACGCGTGCTTACGCGCGTAAGCGTACGCCTCGACCGGCAGATAGCCCCAAAGGTCATGACGGCGATCATCGACGGTCGAGCAGGCGCAGGCGGGGCGCGCAGCGAGCTTCTGCGCGACTTCGACAGCGTGCGCCAGTTCCTTGGCGGCGCGGGCATCCATGCCATTTTCGACCTGCCCTGGGCGCCGCTTTATATCGTCGTCATCTTCATGCTGCATTGGGCGCTTGGCGCCTTCGCGCTGGGCTGCGCCCTTCTGCTGATCCTGTTGGCGCTGGTCAATGAATGGCTGATACGCGCCCCGCTGGCCGACGCCAACATCGCGGCAGCGCGCAACTACAGCTTCACCGAGATGAGCCTGCGCAATCGCGATGCCATCCGCGCCATGGACATGACGGAGGGTCTGCTGCGGCGCTGGGGTCAGGACCGCGATCGCACGCTGGAGCGTCAGGTCGTGGCCTCCGATCGCGCGGCGGCGATGCAGAGCGGCGTGAAGTTCTTGCGGCTCTCCATGCAGTCCGTGATCCTGGGGCTCGGCGCGTGGCTAGTCATCGAGCGCAATGTGACTGGCGGCGCGATGTTCGCGGCGAGCCTGCTGCTTGGCCGTGCCCTGCAGCCGGTCGAGCAGATCGTCGGCACCTGGCGCACGCTGGTCTCCGTGCGTAGCGCATGGCGACGCCTGAGCGATCTCTTCGCGGCCCGTGCCGTCAGCGCCCCGACCGTGTCGCTGCCCCGGCCAAGCGGACATCTTGCCGTCGAGGAGCTGAGCTTCGCGGTGGCGGGCACCCCCAAGCCGCTGCTGCGTGGCATCTCGTTCGCGCTTCAACCGGGCGAGGTGCTGGGCGTTATCGGCCCGTCGGGCGCCGGCAAGTCCACCTTGGCACGCCATCTTGTCGGCGTGCTGGCGCCGAGCGCCGGCGCGGTGCGGCTCGACGGCGCCGACGTCAGCGCCTGGGCACGCGGCACGCTGGGGCAGCATGTCGGCTACCTGCCGCAAGATATCGAGCTGTTCGCCGACACGGTCGCCGCCAACATCAATCGCTTCAAGCCGGGTGATGACGACGCGATTGTCCGCGCCGCGCGCATGGCGGGCGTGCATGAGCTGGTCCTGCGCCTGCGGCAGGGCTACGACACCCAGGTGGGAGAAGGCGGCGCGGTGCTTTCCGGTGGTTATCGCCAACGCCTAGCGCTGGCGCGCGCCGTCTACGGCGATCCGAGCCTGGTCGTTCTCGACGAGCCGAGCTCCAACCTCGATGCCGAGGGTGACGCGGCGCTCAGCCAGTGCATTCGCGAGCTCCGGCAACAGGGCACGACCGTCGTCCTCGTCTCCCACCGCCTGAGCACGGTCGGCCTTGCCGACAAGCTGCTGGTGCTCAAGGACGGCAAGGTCGAGCTGTTCGGCCCGGGCGCCGAGATCCTCGCGCGGCTGGCCCGCGGCCCGCAGCTTCAGGCCGTGAGGTCGGCGTGACGGCCATCAGCGACGTCCCGGACGATTCGGGCTTTCGGTCTGCTCTCGCCGGCTGGCTGATCATCGCCACATTCTTCGGCGGCCTGGGCGTGTGGGCCGGCACCGCGCCGCTCGATGGAGCGGTCGTCACCAGCGGCGTGGTGAAGGTCGACGGCAACCGCAAGAGCGTGCAGCATCTCGATGGCGGGATCGTCAAGGAGCTGCGCGTGAAGGAAGACGACCGCGTCAGGGCCGGAGATGTGCTGATCGTGCTCGACGATACACAGGCCAAGGCGGAGCTCGATATCCTCTACGAGCAGTACGTCGTCTTGCGCGCGACCGAGGTCCGCCTGCTGGCCGAATTGGCCGGAGAGCCGGAACTGGTCAAACCGCCGGAGCTGGCCGCCGGACAAGCCGGTTCTTACGCGACAAGAATCTGGGCCGGCCAGGTCCAGCAGTTCGAGACCCGGCGCGCCGCCATCGAGGGCCAGCGCAAGGTCATCGTCGAGAAGATCCACCAGCTTCAGTCGCAGATCGACGGTACGGAAGCACAGGTGAAGGCCTACGTCGAGCAGATCGAATCTGTGCGCGCCGAGGCCCAGAGCGTGGCGCCTCTGGTGGAGAAGATGCTCCTGCCACGCGCCCGGCTGCTGCAGCTCGAGCGTGCGGCGTTCGGCCTTGAAGGGCAGATCGCCGATGCGCGGGCCAATATCGCCCGCTTTCGACAGGCCATCGCCGAGCAGGAGCTGCAGAGCGCTCAGCTCGGCAACGATCGCATGGCCGAGGTCACCAAGGATCTGCGCGACGTCCACGCCCGGCTGGCCGAGGTGCTCCCCAAGCGGACCAACGCCGAGGCTGTGCTGAGCCGCATGGAGATCCGCTCGCCCTATGCCGGCCGCGTCGTGGGTCTGAACGTGTTCTCGATCGGGGGCGTGATCCAGCGCGGCGAGAAGCTCCTCGATATCGTGCCCGATGAGGACGAGCTGACAATCGAGGCGCAGATCGCCGTCGAGGATATCAGCGACGTCCACCCGGGCGCCCGGGCCGAGCTGCATCTGACGTCCTACAAGCAGCGTACGACACCGGCCATCCACGGCGACGTGGTCCGTGTTTCCGCCGATCGGCTCACCGACCCGAAGACCGGCAACTCGTACTTCGTCGCTTCGATCCGTCCGGATGCGGCCGAGCTCGCCGGCCTGCCGCACATACGCTTTCAGCCCGGCATGCAGGCAACGGTGCTGATTCCGACCGAGAGCCGCACCGCCTTCGATTATGTCGTCGGGCCGCTGACGATGTCCTTCAGGCAGGCGTTCCGACAGAAATAGGGCTGCGCCTGAAAAGGGCGTAGACAGGGTCGCGGGTGTGGCCCGGCAAAAGCCTGCTTGCAATCCGGCCGATGATTGCGGCTGCAGTCGCGTCAGGCCGAGATGATGATCGCAGCTCACTTGATGTTGGGATCGAGCAGCTTCGCTTGCCTCATGTCGGCCTCGGCACCGGCAGTGTCGCCCGTCCGGCGCTTCAGCAGGCTGCGCCTGTAGTAGGCGGTGGCATCGCGCGGATCGACCTTGACCGCGACGTCGTAGTCGGCCAGCGCACGATCGAGATCGCCGATCGCGGTATGGGCCTCGGCGCGCCTGGTATGGAAACCGAAGTTGTTGGGGGCTGACTGGATTGCGACGTCGTACTCGCGGATGGCCTGCTCGAACTGCTTCCTGCCGGCGAAGATCAGTCCCCGCTTGTAGCGCGCCGCCGCATTGCCGGGGTCGAGCTTGATGGCCTGGTCGTAGTCGCGCAACGCCGGGTCCGTGTTGCCGGCCTGCAGGTGAATGTCACCGCGCCCGACCAGCAGGTCCGCATCGCGGCCATCGATGGCGATCGCCTGATTGTAGTCGGCAACCGCCCGCTCGATCTGCCCCTTGCTGGCGTAGGCCTTTGCCCGGTTCTCGTAGAATTGCGGATCGCCGGCCTCGAGCCGGATGGCGGCATCGAAGTCGCGGATCGCGGCATCATGGTCACCCATGACACCGTAGGCGATGCCGCGATCGCTGTAGGCGCGCGCCCGATCCGACGATGGCTGCCCGTCCGACTGGATGAGCCTGGTGCAGGCCTGCACGACGACCGCCGACGTGTAGACGCGCTGCATGTTGGCGCACTGATCGCGCAACGCCATAGTGGCGGCGTCGACCGGCGCTTGCGCCGCCGACGTGCGCTCGCGCGGCGGCGCTGATGCCGTCTGCGATGCTGGCTTGACGGCCGCCCAGTTGGACCAGGCCAGATATCCGCCGCCAACCAGAAGCGCCACGGCTGCACATCCGACCGCCGCCCAAGCCGGCCAGCGGCGGCGCGGCGCATATGCCGGGTTGCTGGCGGCGGGCGGCGGGACGGCCGCCGGCGCCGTGGCCGAAGCCTGCCAGGCAGGCGACGCCTGGGACCGGGCTGGCGGCGCCGCGACCACTTCCCCTGTCAGCATGCGCCGCCATGCGGCGATGGTCTGTGGCCGGTCTTCCGGCTTCAGCACCAGCGCCGCATCGATCGCGGCCAGGAACGCAGGTGGGCAGCGTCCTTGCCCGGCATCGACGGCCGCGACCATCCGATCGCCCAGCATGCGCTCGATGGCATTGGGCGGCGGCGCGCCCGTGATGCCGTGATAGAGCGTCGCGCCCAGCGCGTAGATGTCGGTCCACGGGCCCTGGCCGCTGGCGCTGGTCTGCTCGAACGGCGCGTAGCCGGGCGTGAAGATCACCGTCAGCGACTGCGTGCGATCATGCAGGGTGATGCGGGCGGCGCCGAAATCGATCAGCGTCGGCTGCCCGTCCGCGCCGACGATGACATTGCCCGGCTTGATGTCGCGATGCAGGAAGCCGTCGGCGTGCACACGCTCGAGGCCGTCGAGCAAGGGATGGATCAGCCGTTCCAGGACGGCGAAGGGAAGACGCCGCTCGCGCTTGAGGATCGCGTCCAGCGGCTCGCCGTGGATCAACGCCATCACCATGTAGGCGGTGCCGTTGGCTTTCAGGAAGTCATGGACGGCAACGACGCCCCTCACCCCGCCCAGCCGTGCCAGTGTCCTGGCCTCGTTCAGAAAGCGGTCGCGGCCCCATGTGAAGTCGGCGGCGACCTGCGTCGAGCGCGGCAGCACGTGCTGATTGGTGTGGCGTTCGGCGAAATGGACCGGAAGATATTCCTTGAGCGCGACGTCGCGCGCCAGCTGTACGTCACGGGCACGATACGTGATGCCGAACCCGCCCCGCCCCAGCACCGAGACGATCTCGTAGCGGCCGACCCGCGCGCCGGCCGGCAGCGTGCCGAACGTGTCGATCGCGGTATCCCCGGCTTGCGCGTTGCGATCCATGCCCGGTCCGGCTGAATAGGTGTTCTGTGCCACCTTGGTTGCCTCCGGCGGATCCTGTCCGCCTCACTGGATCGTCGGGTTCAAGGCTTTGGCGCGGGCCATGTCGGCGTCGGCCCCTGCCTTGTCGCCCATGCGCAGCTTCACGCCGCTGCGATTGAAGAACGAGTCGGCGTCGCGTGGATTGAGGCGGATGGCCTGGTCGAGATCGGCCAGCGCCAGGGGGTAGTCTCCCTTCAACGCATAGGCGCCGCCGCGGGCGGCAAAGTACGCGCTGCGCGTCGGGTTGAGCCGGATCGCCTGGCTGAACTCCAGGACGGCGTTCTGATAGTCGCGCTTCATCAGGTGGACCCGGCCGCGGTTGAAGAACGGGTCCGGCACCGTCGGGTTGCGCTGAGTCGCGAGGTTGTAGTCCTGCAGCGCCAGGTCGATGCGTCCGCGCTCGGCATTGGCGTTGCCGCGGCCGAGGATCGCATCGATGTTGCGCGGATCGAGGCGGATGGCGGTGTCGAAGTCGGCGATGGCGCGCTCGTACTGCTTCATGCGCAGATGCATGGTGCCGCGCGCCCGGATCAGCTCGGCACTGTCCGGATCGAGGGCGACCGCCTTGTCGAGATCGCGCAACGCCGCTACCGGCTCGCCCAGATCCCGGTAGGCGACGGCGCGGTTGGCATAGATGATGGCAACGACAGGCGGCTTGTCGCGGCTGAGCGTGATCAGCGTGGTGCATGCCACGACGACGTCGATCAGGGGGCGGCCCCGTGTGTTCGAGCACCATTCCTTCAGCTCGCCCGAGCCGATGCCGCCTTGCCGGGTGATTTCCTGTGTGATACGGCGGGCCGTGTCGTCGATGGCACGCCGCACGGCATCGTTGGTGATCGCCGGATTGCCCGATCCGCCGGAGAAAGCCGCGCCGTTGCCGGGCAGCGGCGTGCCCTCCTCGCTACGACGCGGCGCCGGCGCATCCGTGCGCCGCGGCGCGTCGGCATACTGCACCGGCGGGCCGGCGGCGTGGCGCGCCGCCTCGCCCTGGGCCTCCCACACCATGTAGCCGACCATCGCCACCAGGCTCAGGGACAGAACCCCGATCACGGGGACGATCAGCCAGAGCGGCGGGCCGCCGCGGGTGCCGCCAGGCGCCGGGCGGGCCACGACATGCGGCGGCGGAGCAAAATCTGTATTGCCGGCCGCGTTCGGCATTGCCGGTGCTGCCGGCATGAGCGGTGCCACCATGGCGATCGCGCCTGCGCCCGGTACCGGCATGATCCAGTTGGGCGTGAGGGCGCCGGCACGGGATGCCCTCGACGATGGCACGCCTGCCGCCGCCGGCGCGCCGGGCAACAGCATGCGCCGCCAGGCCGCGATCGTCTGCGGCCGCTGCTGCGGATGGATGGCGAGCGCGGCGTCGATGCCGGCAAGCAAGGGGGCCGGATACTGCCCGGCGCAAGCCTGGGTCGCCGACACCATCGTGTCGCGCACGGTGCGATCCTTGGCGTTGGGCGGCGGCGCGCCCGTGACAGCATGGTAGAGCGTGGCGCCCAAGGCGTAGATGTCGGTCCACGGCCCCTGATGCGCCGAGCTCGCCTGCTCGAGCGGCGCATAGCCCGGTGTGAAGACGGCCGTCATCGCCTGAGTATGATCCTGCAGCGCCAGGCGGGCCGTGCCGAAATCGATGAGGGTCGGCTGCCCCTGGGCATCGATCACGATGTTGGACGGCTTGATGTCGCGATGCAGGAAGCCCAGCGCATGCACGCGCTCCAGCCCCTCCAGGACCGACGACAGCCAGCGCTCGAGCATTGCCGGCGACAACCGCCGCTCGCGTCGCAGCAGCGCGTCCAGCGTCTCGCCTTTCACCAGCGCCATCACCATGTAGGCGGTGCCGTTGGCTTCAAGGAAGTCATGGACGGCGACGACGCCGCGCACGCTTTCGAGACGCGCCAGGGTCGTGGCCTCGGCACGGAAGCGCTCGCGCCCCCATCGGAAGGTTTCCACCGTCTGGGTCGAGCGCGGCAGGACCGTGTGGTCGCCCTGCCGCACGGCGCAGGAGACCGGCAGATACTCCTTGAGCGCGATATCACGCCCCAGCTGAGTGTCGCGCGCGTGGTACGTGATGCCGAAGCCGCCCTGGCCCAGCACGGCGATGATCTCATAGCGCCCGATGCGCGTGCCCGGCGGCAAGGCCGCCAGCCGCTCCATCGGCACGCCGCCCGCGCTCTGCGGGCCACTCGCCACTGTCGGGACGAATGCGGCGTTCTGGCTATGATTCATCGACGATGCGCTTTGCCTCGCTATCCCGCCACGCACGCTATCGTCAGCCGGCGGCAGAATTTTGACGCAATTGGCCCGCGTTCAAAAACGCCGGGACGTCGTGCTTCCATACAAGAGACACGTTCCCGCTTCAGGTCCGGGAGTCAAGCGTAGCTGCATCAACAGTGATCAAAATATGAGTCTGCAGAATCATTTCACGCTGTCGGCATCCATGGCGCCAATGGAATCGATGATGTCATGAAAAGGGAGGTCGCTGAGGCTTTCGCTCCTGTTGCGCAGCCGCGATTTCACATCGTCGGCACGACCGGGATCATCTGAGCGTGGCCGATAACGAAAAGATCTTCGGACGATCGATGCGGCATCAGATCCTGGACGTGGGCGGCTGGCGACTTGTGATGTGGCAGGCCGATTCGTTGATCCGGTGGCCCCACGACTTGTTCTGACGGAAGCAGATGTGCTCTGGCTTGCCGGTATCGTGCGTGCGGCCGATCGTCCACTCGCCATCATGAGCCATGTGCCGATCTCCGAATCGCAATTGCGTCGGCAGAAAGTTGAACAGTTGCTCGCGACAAAGCAGGGCTCACCATGACGCCGCTGCTCGCGGTCGACAGACTCTCGGTCGAGTTTCGCAATCGGTGCAGCGCGACACGTGTGGTTGACGATGTGAGCCTCGACACAATGCCCGGCGAGACCGTCGCAATCGTCGGCGAATCCGGCTCGGGCAAGTCTGTGACCGGACCTCAATCCGATCGAGCAGGTCTTTTCCAAACTCAAGGCGATCCTGCGCTCAGCCATCAGGGCCGGGAGGAAAGGCGACCAAGGCGACCTAACCTGTCTGGGATGATTCACGAATTCGTCTTAGCCGGGGTTCGTTCTGCGACCGGAAGACCCCGCCGGTCGGGGCACGCTCCCTGTGCCGGAGCGCTGGAGAAGAGTTAGCGCGTCTGGTTGGCGGAGAGGGCGGGATTCGAACCCGCGGTGGCTGTTACACCACGCACGCTTTCCAAGCGTGTGCCTTAAACCGCTCGGCCACCTCTCCACGACGCGTCGCGGGGCGGTGCCCCCGACGGCGGCGCAAACTATACTCCCGGCGGGGCTTTGCCAACTGCCGGAAAACGCCATTGTACGAGGGGAAACTGGTTATGCCGGCTTTTATCCGGGCCGGCCGGCTGCTAGCGTCGGCCAATCCTCAGGTGACAAACGGCGGCGGGAGGGCCGATTGATGGCGGTCTTGCGGGGGCTCGGCTGGCTATTGCTCCTTATCACGGCGGTGGTCGGGGTCTACGAGGTCGCCGAATATGTCGACAACGGCGAGCACGCCCTGACCGCCCTGGGCGAATTGTGGTTCAAGGTCCACGCGTCCAGCCTCAACCTGGCGCAGGCGGTGGTCCAGCGCTACCTGCATGAGGCGGTCTGGGACTATGCCGTCCGGCCCGTGCTGCTGCAGCCGGCGCTGCTGGTGTTCGGCGGCGCCGCCCTGTTCTGCCTGGTCGTGGGCAACATCTTCCGCCGCCGCGGGGAGAGCAGCACCGGCGGCCCTCGCCGGCGCCGGCGGCGGCGCTGACGGGCTCGGCCGGCCGGCCCGTCAATCGGTGAAGACGACGGTCTTCCGCCCGTTCAGGATCACCCGGTCCTCGAGATGGTGCAGCACCGCGCGCGCCAGCACGCGGCGCTCGATATCGCGCCCCTTGCGCACCAGGTCGTCGGGCGTGTCGCGGTGCGAGATGCGCTCGACATCCTGCTCGACGATGGGACCTTCATCGAGGTTGGCGGTGACATAGTGGGCCGTGGCGCCGATCAGCTTGACCCCGCGCGCATGCGCCTGGTGATAGGGTCGTGCCCCCTTGAAGCCGGGCAGGAATGAATGGTGGATGTTGATGCAGCGCCCGAGCAGCTTCGCCGAGAGGCCGTCCGACAGGATCTGCATATAGCGCGCCAGCACGACCAGGTCCGTCTGCGTTTCCTGGATCAGCTGCCACAGGCGTGCCTCCTGCTCCATCTTGGTCTGCGGCGTCACCGGCAGATGGTGGAAGGGCAGGTCGCCCAGATCGTTCGACGTGATGCTGCCGCGGTCGTGGTTCGAGACGACCGCCGTGACCGTCATCGGCAGCTCGCCGATGCGCCAGCGATAGAGCAGGTCCGCCAGGCAATGGTCGAACCTCGAGACCAGCAGCATGACCCGCTTGCGGGCCTGGCTCTCACGGATCGTGAGCTCCATGCCGAAGCGCTTGCCCAGGTCGCCCAGCGCCGCCGCGATGGCCGCGTGGCCGCGGCTCTCCTCCAGCCGGTTGAAGACGACGCGCATGAAGAAGCGCCCGGATTCGACGTCGTCGAATTGCTGCGCATCGAGGATGTTGCAGCCGGCCTCGAACAACAGGGTCGAGACCGCGGCGACGATGCCCGGACGGTTCGGGCACGCCAGGGTGAGGATGGCTGTACGTTCAGGCATGACGTTCGTGGCGGGCGTGGAGGCCGGCCGGGGCACGATACCCCGGCCCGCTTCAGCTGCCCGTCTTCAGGGCGGCGAGGAACGCCGATTGCGGGATCTCGACATTGCCGATCTGCCGCATGCGCTTCTTGCCCTTCTTCTGCTTCTCCAGCAGCTTCCTTTTGCGTGAGATGTCGCCGCCGTAGCACTTGGCCAGCACGTCCTTGCGCAAGGCGCTGATGGTCTCGCGCGCGATGACGCGCCCACCGATGGCGGCCTGGATCGCGATCTTGAAGAGCTGCTTGGGGATCAGGTCCTTCAGCCGCTCGCACAACGTCCGCCCGCGGCTTTCGGCGTGGCTGCGATGCACGATGATCGACAGCGCATCGACGGTTTCGCCGTTGACCAGGATCGTGACCTTGACCAGGTCGCCCTCCTCGTAGCCCGCCATCTCGTAGTCGAAGCTGGCATAGCCGCGCGTCACCGACTTCAGCCGGTCGTAGAAGTCGAACACCACCTCGTTGAGCGGCAGGCGGTAGACCACCATCGCACGCGTGCCGGCATAGGTGAGGTCGACCTGCACGCCGCGGCGCTCCTGGCACAGCGACAGCACCGGGCCGAGATACTCGTCGGGCACGATGATCGTGGCCTTGATCCAGGGCTCGGCCACCGTTTCGATCTGAGCCGGGTCGGGATAGTCGGTCGGGTTGTGCAGCTCGATCGCCTCGCCGTTGGTCATCGTGATGCGATAGACCACCGAGGGTGCCGTGGTGACGAGGTCGAGGTCGAACTCGCGCTCCAGGCGCTCCTGCACGATCTCAAGATGCAGCAGCCCCAGGAAGCCGCAGCGGAAGCCGAAGCCCAGCGCGGCGCTGCTCTCGGGCTCGAAGTGGAAGCTGGCGTCGTTGAGCCGCAGCTTGGCCAGCGAATCGCGCAGGTTCTCGTAGTCGCTGGCGTCGACCGGGAACAGGCCGCAGAACACCACCGGCACCGACGGCTTGAAGCCGGGCAGCGGATAATCGGCCGGCCGCCGCTCCTCGGTGATGGTGTCGCCGACCTTGCAGTCCGAGATGGTCTTGATGCCGGCAATGATGAAGCCGATGTCGCCCGGGCCCAGCTCCGCGACGTCGCTGGGCTTGGGCCGGAAGACGCCGACCTTGTCGATGTCGTAGGCGGCGCCGGTCGACATCATGCGGATCTTCATGCCCTTCCTCAGCACGCCGTCGCGCACGCGCACGAGGGTGACGACGCCGAGATACGGATCGTACCAGCTGTCGACCAGCAGGGCCTTCAGCGGCGCGGCGCGGTCGCCGCTGGGCGGCGGCAGGCGCTCAACCAGGGCTTCGAGCACGTCGTCGATCCCCAGTCCGGTCTTGGCCGAGATCGGGATCGCGTTCGAGGCGTCGAGCCCGACGACGTCCTCGATCTCCTTCTTGACGCGCTCCGGATCGGCTGCCGGCAGGTCGATCTTGTTGAGCACCGGGATCAGCTCGTGGCCGGCCTCGATCGCGTGATAGGCGTTGGCCAGCGTCTGGGCCTCGACGCCCTGGCTCGCGTCCACCACCAGCAGCGAGCCTTCACAGGCGGCCAGGGATCGACTCACCTCGTAGGCGAAGTCGACATGGCCCGGCGTGTCCATCAGGTTCAGCACGTAGCGCTGGCCGTTCCTGGCCGTGTAGTCCAGCCGCACGGTCTGCGCCTTGATGGTGATGCCGCGCTCGCGCTCGATGTCCATGCTGTCCAGCAGCTGATCATGGAACTCGCGCGCCTCGATCGCTCCACAGCGCTGGATCAGGCGGTCGGCCAAGGTCGACTTGCCGTGGTCGATATGGGCCACGATCGAGAAATTGCGGATCTGCGAGAGCTCGGTCATGGCCGGCGGCGGTTCCAAAGCACGGGAAAGCGGTCCGGGTAGATAGAGGCCAGGGACGCACGGCGCAACGGCTTCGCGACAGGTTCCGCCCCTTGTCTCTAACATATTGATATTCATGACGTTTTTGAGGCATAGATCGGCCTCGCCCCACTCTGGCCGGGAACCCGCCATGGCTGCGCGCCGCAATGTCCTGTTCATTGTCATCGATCAATGGCGCGCCGAGGCGCTTGGCGCGGCCGGCAATCCGGTCCTCAAGACCCCGCACCTGGACCGGCTCGCGGCCGACGGCGTGCTCTGCACCAGGCATTTCGTGCAGGCGGCGCCGTGCGGCCCGTCACGCGCCGCGCTGCTGACGGGGACCTACCAGCATAACAACGGCGTCATGCGCAACGGCACGCCGCTGTCGCTGCGGTTCACCAACCTGGCCCTGGAAAGCCGCAAGCGCGGCTACGAGCCGGCGCTGTTCGGCTACACCGACACCACCGTCGACCCGAGCGGCCGCGATCCGGCCGATCCGGCGCTCACCACCTACGAATCGCCGCTGCCGGGATTCGCGGTCGAGCTGCTGCTGCCATCCCTGCCGCTGCCCTGGATCGCCCATCTGCAGGCCAAGGGCTACGACGTGCCCGTCGACATGGACGTGATCTACAGCCCGGCTTCGCAGCCCGAGGACCGCGGGCCGACCTGGGCGCCGGCGCGCTATGCCGCCGAGCACAGCCTGGCAGCATTCCAGACCGACCGCGTGCTCGACTACATCGCCGTGCGCCGCGACCGGCCATGGTTCGTCCACGTGGCGTATCTCAGCCCGCATCCGCCGTTCATCGCGCCGCTTCCCTATCACGACCTCTACGATCCGGCCGCGATGCCGGCGCCCAACCGCGCGCCGACTCCTGCCGACGCCGCACGACAGCACGCGCTGCTGGCGCACTATCTGGACAAGCAGCAGCAGGCGGACTTCTTCGTGACCGGCCGCGGACGGGTAAGCGATCTCAGCGATGCCGACCTGGCGCAGCTGCGCGCGACCTACTACGGCATGGTCACGGCGGTCGACGCCCAGCTCGGCCGGCTGACGGAAGCGCTCAAGGCCTGGGGGCTGTACGACGACACCCTGATCGTCGTGACCTCCGACCACGGCGAGATGCTGGGTGACCACTGGATGCTGGGCAAGCAAGGCTATTTCGATGAAGCCTTCCACGTACCCCTGATCGTGCGCGATCCGCTGCCGGCCGCCGATGCCGGCCGCGGGCGGCGGCTCGACCGCTTCACCGAAGCCGTCGACGTGATGCCGACGATCCTGGAGTGGCTGGATCTGGCCGTGCCACGCCAGTGCGACGGCCGATCACTGCTGCCTTTGGCGCATGGCCGCGACGCGCCGGACTGGCGGCGCGAGGCGCACTGGGAGTTCGACTTCCGCGGCCTGGGACGGCACGACGCCGAAGCCGCCCTGGGGCTGCCCATGGACGCCTGCTCCCTCGCCGTGATCCGCGACGAGGCCTATAAGTACGTGCACTTCGCCGCGCTGCCGCCGCTCTTCTTCGATCTCGCCGCCGACCCGCATTGCCTCAACGACCTGTCGCGCGATCCCGCCGTGGCGCCGCTGATGCTGACCTACGCCCAGAAGATGCTCTCCTGGCGCATCCTCTCCAGCGCCCGCGACCTCACCGGCATGACGATATCGCCGCAGGGGCTGATCGCACGGGGATAGCGTCCGTCCTACCCCCGCAGCGCACCGCCGGTCTGCCTGGCGACCTGGGCCACCACCTTCTGCGAGACGGCCTCGATCTCCTCGTCGGTGAGCGTCTTGTCGGTGGGCTGGATCGTGACCGACAGCGCCACCGACTTCTTGCCGTCGGGAACACCTTTGCCGGCATAGACGTCGAACACCTGCGCTGCCGTAATCATCGCCCGGTCAGCGCCGCGCGCGGCGCGCACCAGCGCGTCGGCGGCGATCGTACCGTCGACGATGAAGGCGAAATCGCGCTCCAGCGGCTGGAACGGCGACAGCTTCAACGGCGGACGCGCCTTGCTGGGCCGCGCCTTGACGGGTGGCACGGCGTCGAGGAGGACCTCGAACGCAGTCGCCGGACCGCGCAGGTCGAGCTTCGTCAGGACGTCGGGGTGCACCTCCCCGAACCAGGCCAGCGGCTGGTTGCCCAGCAGCAGCGCGCCCGAGCGCCCGGGGTGATACCAGGCCGGCGCCTTGGGCTGCGCCGCGAGATTGTCGAGCGGCGCCCCGACGGCGGCCAGCACGGCCAGCGCATCGGCCTTGGCGTCATAGGTGTCGACCGCACGTTCGGGCCCGGTCCAGCCACGCGGCTGGCCCTTGCCATAGCGTACCCCGGCCGCCACCGTCCGCTGGCCGGCCGGCGTCGCATCCTTGTATTGCGGCCCAACCTCGAACAGCGCCGGATCCTTCAGCCCGCGCGCCTCGTTGCGGCCGCAGGCCTGCAGCAGGTTGGGCAGGATCGACGGCCGCATCACGTCGAGCTCCGACGCGATCGGGTTGACGACCCGCAGGTCATCGCCGACGCCGCCAAACAGGTCGGCCAGCACCGAGTGGGTGAATGACGACGTCACCGCCTCACAAAGGCCGCGCACCGCCAGCGCCCGGCGCGCGGTGGGCACGCGGCGCTGCTCGGGGGTGCGCACCGGCCGCGATGTCGCGGTCAGGTGCGGCATGGAGACCGCCGCGACATTGTCATAGCCGTGCACGCGCACGACCTCCTCGACGAGGTCGGCCTCGCCGACGACGTCGGGGCGCCAGGACGGCACGGCCACGGACCACGGCCCGTCGCCGGAAGGTCCGAACCCGAGCTTGCGCAGGATGTCGAGCTGTGCCGCTTCAGGCACGTCGACACCGCCCAGGGTGCGGGCGCGATCGGGACGCAGCGGGTAGCTGCGCTGCCAGGCCGGCACGGCGCCGCTGGAAACCACCTCGCTGGTCTCACCGCCGCACAGCTCGAGGATCAGCCGGGCCGCGACCTCGGCGCCCCACCACACCGATTCGGGATCGATGCCGCGCTCGAAACGATAGCGCGCGTCGGACTGGATGCCGAGCTTGCGGCCGGTGGCCGAGACCGAGATCGGGTCGAAGTAGGCAACCTCCAGGAAGACGTTCGTGGTCGTCGCCGACACACCCGTATCCTCGCCGCCCATGATGCCGCCGATGCCGTGCACCGCCGTGCTGCCGGCGATCACGGCCATGGTCTCGTCGAGCGTGTAGGTGCGGCCATCGAGCGCCAGGATCGTCTCGCCGGCTCGGGCCTGGCGCATCACCAGATCGCCGGCCACCTTGTCGGCATCGAAGACATGCAATGGCCGGTTGAGGTCGAACGTCACCAGGTTGGTGATATCGACCAGCGCCGAGATCGGACGCAGGCCGATGGCGCGCAGCCGCTGCTGCAGCCATGCCGGGCTGGGACCGTTCTTCACGTTGCGGAAATGGCGGCCGACCACGACCGGGCACGCCACGCCCGGCTTCACGTCATAACCGTGCGTCCAGCGCATCGGGCTCCTGTAGGCACCGGGAACCTTGGCGACATCCGGTGCCTTGCGCCGGCCCATGCCGGCGGCTTCCAGGTCACGGGCGATGCCGATCACGCCCAGCGCATCGGCGCGGTTGGGCGTCACCTTGATCTCGATCACCGGGTCGTCGACACCCAGCACCTGCGCCGCCGGCAGGCCGATGGGCGTGTCGGCCGGCAGGTCGATGATGCCGGTGTGATCCTCCGACAGCAGAAGCTCGCGCTCCGAGCACAGCATGCCGTTGCTGTCGACGCCGCGGATCTTGCTCGGCTTCAGGTCGAGCCCCGTGCCGGGAATATGCGTGCCCGAAGGCGCGAACACGCCCTTCATGCCGGTGCGGGCGTTGGGGGCGCCGCAAACGACCTGCACGACGCCGCTGCCGGTGTCGACTGTGCAGACCCGCAGCTTGTCGGCATTGGGATGCTGCACGGCCTCCACGACATGGGCCGTGATGAACCCGGCGAGCCTGGCGGCGCGATCGTCGAGCTGCTCGACCTCGAGCCCCAGCGCGGTGAGCTTGTTGGCGATCTCGGACACCGATGCCTGGGTGTCGAGATGCTCCTTGAGCCAGGAGAAGGTGAATTTCATCGGCTGGCCCCTGTCATTCCTCTTTGGACCGCGCGCATCGGCGCGCAGCGCCGACAAGGGTTCGCTCTCCGCTCCGCTGCGAGCGAATGCGGGCGTGGACGCCCACGATCCGACATGTTCATCGGCTGAGCCCTCCGGTCAGGCTCGGGACGTCGAGCGCGGAGAAGCCGTAATGGCGCAGCCAGCGCAGGTCGGACTCGAAGAAGGTGCGCAGGTCGGGAATGCCGTACTTCAGCATCGCCACGCGTTCGATGCCCATGCCGAAGGCGAAACCCTGGTAGACCTCGGGGTCCAGGCCGCAATGGCGCAGCACATTGGGATGCACCATGCCGCTGCCCAGGATCTCGAGCCAGCTGTCGCCGGCGCCGATCCGCAGCTCGCCGCCTTTCCACGAGCAGCCGATATCGACCTCGGCCGACGGCTCGGTGAAGGGGAAGTAGGACGGACGGAAGCGCACCGGCACGTCGTCAACCTCGAAGAAGGCGCGGCAGAAATCCGTCAGGCAGCCCTTGAGGTGGCCCATATGCGTGGCGCGGTCGATCACCAGGCCTTCGACCTGGGCGAACATCGGCGTGTGGGTCTGGTCGCTGTCGGTGCGGAAGGTACGGCCGGGCACGATCACGCGCAGCGCGCCGCCATCGGCGAGCCGCTTCTGCACGGTCTTGTCCAGCATGGTGCGCACCTGCACGGGCGAGGTGTGGGTGCGCAGCACCATCGGCATGCCGTCAGCACGCGGCGGCAGGAAGAACGTGTCCTGCATCTGCCGCGCCGGATGATCGGGCGGGAAGTTCAGGGCCTCGAAGTTGTGCCAGTCGTCCTCGATGTCGGGGCCTTCGGCCCACACGAACCCCATCTCGCCGAAGATGGCGCAGATCTCGTCGATGGTCTGGCCGATCGGGTGCAACGTCCCCGCGCGCTCCGGCCGCACCGGCAGGCTGATGTCGAGACGTTCGGCCTCCAGGCGCGCCGCGAGCGCCGTGCTGTCGATCTGCACCTTGCGGGCATCGAGCGCGGCGGCGATCTCGTCCTTCAGCGCGTTCACTGTCTGGCCGAACGCCTTGCGCGCGTCGGGCGGCAGGGTTCCCAGGGTCTTCATCAGGCCCGTGACGCGGCCGTTGCGGCCCAGCGCCGCCACGCGCGCGGCGTCGAGCGCGCGAGCGTCCAGCGCCGCGGCCACCGCCGCCAGCGTCTCGGACCGGATCGTCGACAGCTCGTCCATCGTCGTCCCCATGATTTATCCCAAAACGCGCAAAGGGAAGCCCGGTCGCCCGCGACTTCCCTTTTCACTGCTTTCGTCCGCCGGCTCGCGCCGGACGGCCGGATTACTTCAGGGCGGCCTGGGCTTGTTCGACCAGGGCCCTAAACGCCGCCGGCTCGCGCGCCGCGAGATCGGCCATCACCTTGCGGTCGATCTCGATGCCGGCCTTGGCGATGCCGTTGACGAACGCCGAGTAGGTCATGCCGTGCTCGCGCACGGCTGCGTTGATACGCTGGATCCACAGCGCCCGGAAATTGCGCTTCTTGGCGCGCCGGTCGCGATAGGCGTATTGGAGACCCTTCTCGACCTTCTCCAGCGCCGTGCGATAGGTGTTGTGGGCGCGGCCCCGGTAGCCCTTGGCGAGCTTGAGGACCTTTTTGTGGCGGGCGTGGCTGGTGACACCCCGTTTGACGCGGGCCATGGTTCAGCGCTCCGTCACGCGTTGGGCAGGAAGTATTGCTTGATCTTGCGCGCATCGCCCTCGGCAGCGATCACGGTGCCGGTGGCCTGGCGCAGGAAGCGATTGGTGCGCTTGCGCATGCCGTGACGCTTGCCCGCCACGGGGATCTTGACCTTGCCCGAGGCGGTGAGCCGGAACCGTTTCTTGGCTCCGCTCTTGGTCTTCATTTTGGGCATTTCATCCTCTTTTCAAAGACTTAGCGCCCACCAAGAGCGCTATCGACGAAACGTCGTCGGGATGTTTCCGAGCCGCCATGGCATGCCCTTTACGCCAGGCCACCCGAAAGGAGGCCGGGTTATACAGACCACCGCCGGTCAAGGCAAGCGAGCGCATGGTCGCGCGAACAGGCCTTGAACGCACACTCAGCAAGGCCCACATGCCCTTCACGCGGAGATGCCTACGGGGTCCTCGCCAGACCGCTCGCTCGCCAGAGGAGGGTGCCGTGAACAGAGTATCGATGTTCAGTTCGCCGTTTCTGCTGGGATTCGAGCAGCTTGAGCGGTCGCTGGACCGGCTGGCAAAGAGCGGCAGCGATGGCTATCCGCCCTATAATATCGAGAAGATCGGTGAAGCCGGGTTGCGTATCACCTTGGCGGTGGCCGGGTTCAGCGAAGGCGACCTGACGATCGAGGTCGTGGAAAATCAGCTTTCAGTGCGCGGCAAGCAGCAGGAGGATCCCGAGCGGGTCTACCTGCATCGCGGGATCGCCGGGCGGCAGTTCCATCGCACCTTCATGCTGGCCGACGGCATCGAGGTGACCGGCGCCAAGCTGGAGAACGGCCTGCTCGCCATCGACCTGGCGCGGCCCTCGGTCGAGCCGAAGGTGAAGACCATCCGGATCGACACGGCCCCGTCCGCGAAGACGGCGCGCGGCAAGACCATCGACGTCACGGGCTGAATGCCCACGGGTTCGTCACAGGAGGACCCCATGCTCGCAGCAACATCCTCACCCCTCAAGACGCTGTCCGCCGCCGAGTTCGCATCCCTCGGACTGGAGCAGGTGGCGTATATCCGGCCCGTGACGCTGCCCGATGGTAAGCACGCCATCGGCGTATTCGCCGCCGACGGCCGACCTCTGGCCGGCGCCCCCAACATCGAAGTCGCCCAGGCGCTGGTGCGGCAGAACGAGCTGGAGCCGGCCCTGGTGCACTGAGCCCATCCCTTCCTTCATTGACAATGACGGCGCGTCGGGCCTCCGACGCGCCGTCATGCTGTTTGCCGTACCCCTGATCACCTGGATTGGATCTGGACCGGCGTGCCGGGCTGGGCGGCTGTGCCCGGGGCGATCACCAGGTACCGTCGCGGCGTCGCCCCCATGTCATGGACAACCTGCCGGATCGGTCCCAGCGCATTGACGATCGCCGATCCCGCAGGATTGGTGGTGAACGCCGCCAGGGGCTCGAGCGGACCACTGCCGTCGGGCTTGCTTGCCAGGGCCAGCACATAGGGACGCTTGGGCTCGAGGCCGGTGACCGACGCCTGCAGCACCTGCAGCAACCCCTGATCGAACAGGGAGACGCTGGTCGGTGCCTTCGATGCGTCGGCTCCGCTGCCGCGTGCCGACGGCACGAGCGCCAGATGCGCGGCCTGGCCGGCGATCCCGAGCGGCTCGATCCCCTTGAGGCCATCCCCCTCGGGAACCGCGCCCGGCACATAGACCACCGCCTGCGGCGCCTGACCGACCGGAATGGTCGCAACCACCGCGTTGCTCAACGTGTCGATAGCGGCGAGCCGGTCATCGTTCTCCAGCCCGACATAAATCCGCGTGCCGTCGCCGGACGGCCAGAGCCCGTGCGGCAGCTTGCCGACCGCGATCGTCGACACCTTGGAGAAGTCGCTGGTGCGGAACACCTGCACCTCGTTGAGGCCGCCGACCGTGACATAGGCAAAGGTGCCGTTGGCGTTGCGGGCGAAGTTGACGTGGTTCGTGATCGGGCCGATGTCGATCGTCTTGAGCACGGCGAAAGGCGGCCGCGCGTCGAACGCCACGACCTTGCCGACATCCTTGAGGGTGAACCACACCTGGGTCCCGTCCGGCGTCGCTGCAATGTCGGGGCAGAACGAACTGGGTTGCGGGATCCGTCCGACGATCTGGTGATCGGCGACGGAGATCACGACGGTCTCGGGATTGAACGACGAGCAGACATAGCCGTACTTGCCGTCGGGCGAGAAGATCTGCATGCCCGGGCCACCGGGCACGACGATGCGGCTCTTCTCCTCGTAGGTCGTGCCGTCGAGGACCGCGATGTAGTTCTCACCGCGCACCGTCACCCAGACCTCCTTGCCGTCGGGCGTGAAGAACGCTTCGTGTGGTGAGCGGCCAACATAGGTGACCCGCTTGACGGCGTTGGTCGCGGTGTCGATGAAGGTCACCGAGTTCGAGCCGATCGAGACGACGGCAAGCGTGCGATGGTCGGGCGAGAAGCCCATGCCATGCACCAGCAGCTGCCCACGATAGAGCGGACTGAGATTGCCCGGTGCGGGATCCCCCAGCCGGATGACGCCGAGCAGCTTGTTGTCGGCGGGGTCGGTGACGGAGACAGTGTTGGAGAACTGCTCCGCAGCATAGACGCGATCGCGATGGCTGATGGGAACGTCCGGGGCGGATGCCGCGCCAGGGACCTGTCCGGCCCATGCGCCTGGCAGAGTGGCGACGGCCGTTGCGGCCAGCAATGCGGCTCGAATGACACGATGCTTCACGTCAGTGCTCCCGGTGTGTGGGCTGCGGGGATGACGGTGCGGGGAGCGGCGTCTGGCCGATCGCCAGGCGCATCGCCGCGATCTCCTGCTGCTGCGTCACGATGATCTCCTGCGCGATGCGCCTGATCTGCTCGTTGCGGCCGTAGCGCAGCACCGCCTGCGCCATGTCGATGGCGCCTTGATGATGCGGCACCATCATCGCGACGAAATCGGCATCGACATCGCCCGACGGCTTGATGTCCATTGCCGCCATCATCTTGGCCATGGCGGCGTTGTTCGCGGCAAGGAATGGCGAATCATCCGGGCTTGCAGCGACCGCGCCTGCCGTGCCCATGAGCGCGAGCGCCAACAGCGCCATCCTCGGGCGCCATGGCGAGTGGAAAACGCGAATCATCATGCCTCCAGAATTGCCGTGACGGCAGCGACGCGACTGCCATGACGGCAGCGCGCGTCGCCTGCGCCGAATGTGAAGCGCTGGACGCATGTGCCAACTCACAACCGTCCACGACGACGTGAGCCACGATGTGGATAAGTTATCTATTGTGCCTTGGTTTCCAGACCTGCCGGCCAGGAAAACCGGGCAGCGCCGGCCTATGCGGCGCGCGACTTCTGCGGCTCGACCAGGAGGGCGTAAAGCGCGTCGGCACGATCGGTGGCGCGCAGCTTCTCGACCAGCACGCGATCGCGCAGCGCGCGGGAGACACGGGACAACGCCTTGAGGTGATCCGCACCGGCGCTTTCCGGCGCCAGCAGCACGAACATCAGGTCCACCGGCCGGGCGTCGATCGCCTCGAAATCGATCGGCGCCGCCAGCCGCGCGAACACGCCATAGAGGCGCCCAAGGCCTGACATCTTGCCATGCGGTATGGCAATGCCGCCGCCAAGCCCGGTCGACCCCAGCCGCTCGCGCTCCAGCAGGACATCGAAGATTGTCCGCTCGTGCAAGCCGGTCACGGTCGCGGCACGCTGCGCCACCTCAAGCAGCGCCTGCTTCTTGCTGCTCGCACGCATGTCGGCGATCACAGCGTCCGGCCCGAGGATGTCCGCTAGTTCCATCGTGGCATGCCTTATTTGAGTTGCTTGGCGGTGCAGCGCGACAGTCAGGAGGCCGGCGTATTCTGTGGATCGACCCAGCCGATGTTTCCGTCCGGCCGGCGGTAGACCATGTTGAGCAAGCCATTGGCCCTATTGCGGAACATCAAGGCCGGCAGTTGCCCCAGATCGAGCTGCATCACAGCTTCGCCGACGGTCAGGGTCCGCAAGCTGGTCTGCATCTCGGCGATGACCACAGGATCATGCCCGGCGGCTTCGTCGGCCGTTTCATGCTCGGCATCGATGACCGACTGCCGGGCAAGCGTTTCCTCCGCGTCACGCACGGTCCGCGCGCTGTGATCGCGCAGCCGCCGCTTGTGCCGCCGCAATCGCTTGGCGGCATGGTCGCATGCCGCATCGAAGGCGATATACGGGTCGGTGGCAGCACCATGGCTTTGAACCATGATATTGCGACCCACATGCACAATGATATCGGAACGAAACTCGTGCGCATGCCGCGAGAACGTCACCGTCCCTTCGAGGGCCCCGTCGAAATACTTGGCCACGGCCGATGCGAGCGCGTTCTGCACATGACTACGCAACGCATCGCCGATATCGATTTGCTTGCCGCTGACCGTAAGGTTCATCGCCATTTTTGCGTCCACTGACAAAAAGCCGGCCAGGGCGCTGGATGAGGCCACCATATGGACCGGTCCCCAGCGAGTCAAGCAAACCCCAACCACATGATTTTATTGGAAAAATTACCGAAACCCGCACCTCAATCCGGGCTATGCACAGCAATCGCTCACAAAGCCGCAGCCTGAATGGCCATCCCGGCGCCCGAGAGCGACTTCTCACGCCGCCGCTGAACCGATGACGGGATCCGCATCGCCTCCCGATACTTCGCGACCGTGCGCCGCGCAATCTCGATTCCTTCGCCGCGCAGCAGCTCGACCAGCCGGTCGTCGGACAAGGTTGCATGCGGCGGCTCGCCGTCGATCAGCCGCCGCATGCGCGAGCGCACCGCCTCCGCCGAGACGGCCTCAGCCCCCGAGGCCGCCGACACCGAGCTGGTGAAGAAGTACTTCAGCTCGAACAGGCCACGGGGCGTGGCGATGAACTTGTTGGATGTGACGCGGCTGACCGTGCTCTCGTGCAGGCCGGTGGCGATGGCGACGTCGCGCAGCACCAAGGGCCGCAGGGCCGACACGCCGTGGCGAAAGAATCCTTCCTGCTGCAGCGCAATCTCGCGCGCCACCTTCAGGATGGTGTTGGCGCGCTGATCAAGGGCCTTGACCAGCCAGTTCGCCGTCTGCCAACGCTCGGCGATGAACTCGCGTGCCTCCTTCGTGCGTGCGTCACGACTCAGGGTCGTGTGGTAGCGCCGATCCGCCAGCACGCGCGGCAACGCGTCGGTGTTCAGCTCGACCTCCCAGACCTCACCCTGCTCGGCGTGACGCACGCGGCGCAGATGCACGTCGGGGATCACGGCCCGAACCGGCTCATGATTGAAGCGCAAGCCGGGCTTGGGATCAAGCGCACGGATCTCGCCGATCATGGCCGCCAGATCCTCGGCATCGACACCGCATCGCCGCAGCAGCCCCGACAGGTCGCGCCGTGCCAGCAGGTCGAGATTGTCGAGCAGCGCCTGCATGGCCGGATCGAGGCGATCGCGATCGGCGAGCTGCGCCGACAGGCACTCGATCAGCGTCCGGCTGAACATGCCGGGCGGATCGAGCTGCCGAAGCCGCGCACGCACTGCCTCCAGGCGTGCCGGATCGACACCGAGCGCCGCGGCGATGCCATCGGCGTCGGCGGCCAGGTACCCGCTCGGCTCGAGCGCCTCGACGAGGCGCACAGCGATCATGCGATCGATGGGATCGAGGATCTCGGCGGAGATCTGCGCCAGCACGTGACGCTGCAGCGACATCTCGCCTTCGGCGATCCGCGCCATCGCGTCCGGCAATCCTTCGCCATCGGCGCGTCCGGCCGCGCGCGAGGCCATGCCATCGCCGCCGCGGTCGGCATATTCGCCCGACCAACGCTCGTCGGCCTCGCCCAGGGCGGCAGCGCCTTCGGCCAGGGTATCGGCGGTATCGGTGCTGTGGGCCGGGGACGGCTCGACGGCGGGCTCCGGCACGGCCGGCGCGTCGTCCTCGCGTGGCGACTCGGCGAGCAGCGGATTGGTCTCCAGCTCGCGCTCGACATAGTTCGCCAGCTCGATCTGCGACAGCTGAAGCAGCTTGATCGCCTGCTGCAGCTGCGGCGTCATCACCAGCGTCTGCCGCTGCCCCAGCTGCAGGCGCGGCGCCAGCCCCATCATGCGCGGCCCCGCCGCCATCAGAGGGTGAACCGCCGGCCGAGATAGACCCGCTGCACCTCTTCGTTGGCAACGATCTCGGACGGGCGGCCCTCGATCAGGACCTGTCCGGCATGCATGATGTAGCCGCGGTCGATGATGTCCAAGGTCTCGCGCACCTTGTGATCCGTGATCAACACGCCGATCCCACGGTCACGAAGCTGCGTCACCATCTCGCGGATTTCCTCGACGGCGATCGGATCCACGCCCGCCAGCGGCTCATCGAGCAGGATGAAGTGCGGCCGTGACGCCAGCGCGCGGGCGATCTCGACACGCCGCCGCTCGCCGCCGGACAACGCCATCGCCGGCGCGTTGCGCAGGTGCTCGACGTTGAATTCTTCGAGCAGCGCGTCGACGGTATTTTCGCGTATACGGCGGTCGGGCTCGACGAGCTCGAGGACGGCACGGATATTATCCGCGACGCTCATGGAGCGGAAGACCGAGGCTTCTTGCGGCAGATAGCCGATGCCAAGCCGGGCGCGGCGGAACATCGGCAGCCGCGTGATGTCGCGGCCATCCAGCGTGACGCGGCCATCGTCCGCCTGCACCAGTCCGCAGACCATGTAGAACGTGGTGGTCTTGCCGGCGCCGTTGGGGCCCAGCAAGCCGACGGCCTCGCCCCGCTGCAGCGTGATCGACACGTCGCGCACGACCGGCCGGTTGTTGTAGGTCTTGCACAGCCCGTGCGCCTGCAGGCCGCTATCCGTCGACACCAGCCGCGGCCCCGAGCGCTGGGCTGATGCTGTCGATGATCCGGGTTTCCAACGTCCGCTACGGCTCGACATCGGGCTTCTTCCACCTACTCAGAAGCGTTTCAACGCTGCCGCTTGGGCTGTGCGGCGGTTGGCGCGCCGCCGTTCTTGGGCTGCGCCCCGGCCGGCGCGCCGCTGTTCTTGTCGTCACATTCCGGCGCACCGGGACGATCGGTCGGCTTGGTGTCAGGCGTGGCAGCGTCCTTGTTGGGCTCGATCAAGGCCACGACCCGGCCACCGCTGCCGCTGTTGCTGCCGGCGGAGACCACCCGCGTGTAGCCGGTGCGCGTGTTCATCTCGACGGTCTCGCCGTTCACCTGCTCACGGCCGCGGGTCATGCGCACGTTGCCGGTCAGCACGGCCGTTCCGGTGTTGGGATCGTAGAGCGCCTTGTCGGCATGGGCATAGCCCTGGCATGACGCGATGTAGACCTTGCCGTAGGCCTCGATCCGCGCAACGCGCTGCTTGCCGCGGCTGCCGCCCTGGGGATCGGGCTGGCTGCCGTCCTTGGGCTCGAAATACGCCACGACCTGGTCGGCGCGCATTTCATCGCTGCCGCGGATCACGACGACGTTGCCGCGCGCCACGGCCATGTGCCTGTCGTCCCAGTACTCGAAGCTGTCGCGCGCCGTCAGCTTGCTGTCGGGGCTGACCAGCGACAGGTTGCGGCCGGTCAGGCGGGCGACCTTGTTGTCGTTGTCGTAGATGCCGCGGTCGCCGGTCATCACGTTGTCGCCACTGGTGATCCGCACCGAGCCCTCGGCGTCGACACGGTAGATGTCGCTCTTGGACGTCCCTTCGCCGCGGTGATAGGCCATGATGCGGTCGGCCTCGATCATGCGGTCGCCGCGGGTGACCTTGGCATTGCCGCGCGCGATGTAGACATGGGAGTTCTTGTCCCACTCGATGCCCTGATCGGCGGAGATCTCCGTCTGGCTCTTGTCGCCGCCCTTGTCGTCGGCGGCAGGCTTGGGCGATTTCTGGGCCAGCGCCGGCAGCGACGCCGCCAGGAGCGCCACGCACAGCCAGGGACCGAGGCGGCGCATCTCAGCCTCCTGATGACGGTGTGTCGGCGGGTGGCGCTTCCGGCTCGGACGTGTCGTCATGCCCCCTCAGCACGATGCGCGAGCGCCCGGTGAAGACGATGCGATCGCCGCGCTCGCTGGCATGGAAGCCCTCGGCCTCGACCTGTCCATCCGGACCATGCCCACGCACCGGACTGTCGCCGAAGGCCGCGCTGGCCTCGAGATCCACCCGGGCCCGGTCGGTGGTCACGGTGTAGCCCTTGTCCTGGAACACGGTCACGTTGCCGGAAAGGTCGAGCATGCGCAGCTGCTGGTCGTACTTGCCGGTGTCGGCCGTGAGGGCGATCCAGCGGCTTTTCTTGTCGAGGATGTCGGCCTTGGGCTGGAACAGGTCATAGACCTTCTCGTCCCGCGACTTCTGGATCGCGTAGTCCGCCGTCACCGTATAGGGCCGATGGTTGTTGTCATTGCCCGCGAAATGCGGCCGGTCCATGCGCATATATATGCCGCGGTTGGTCTCGAGCGGCATGTCGCGCACAAGGATGCCGGTGGTCTCGCTGAACATCGGCACGATGACGCCGGCCAGGACGACGGCCAGCGCCACCAGCGGCAGCAGGATCCGGATGTGGTCGGCATAGCGCGCGATCCACGGCTCGCTGCTCTCGCGCTTCAGCCCGATGAACTCATCCAGGCGCGAGCCGCGCTTGCCTTCCTTGCCCTGCGGCAGCGGCATGTCGGATGCGGATGCCATGGCTCACGCCACTCCCGCCCGCAGGCAGTCGTGCACATGCACGAGGCCGACGAGCCGGTCGTCGGCGACGACGAACAGGCTCGTGATCCCCTTGCCCGTCTCGTTCATGATCCGCACCGCCTCCGCCGCCAACGCCTCGGCCGCGATGGTCTTGGGCCGGGTCGTCATGATCTCGCTGGCTGTCTGGCTCAGGAGTCCGGCATTCATGTGGCGGCGCAAGTCGCCGTCGGTGACGATGCCCAGGAGCCGCCGCTGTGGATCGACAACGGCAACGCAACCGAAGCTCTTGGCGCTCATCTCGATCAGCGCCTCCGCCATGGACGTGTCGGGCGCCACCACCGGCAGCTCGGTCCCGACATGCATCAGATCGCCGACCTTGATCAGCCGCTGGCCCAGGCGGCCGCCGGGATGGAAGTCGCCGAACCGCGACGGCGTGAAGCCCTTGCGCTCCAGCAAGGCGATCGCGATGGCATCGCCCAAGGCAAGCGTCATGGTCGTCGACGTGGTCGGCGCCAGCCCCATGGGACAGGCCTCCGGCACGCCGGGAAGAACCAGGGCCACATCCGCCGCCTGCGCCAGGTTGCTGCCGCCGCCGCCGGTGATCGCCACCAGCCGGATGCCGAAGCGCTTCACGTACCAGAGCAGCCCCGCCAGCTCGGCGGTCTCGCCGGAGTTCGACAGCGCGAGCACCACGTCGCCCGTCGCGATCATGCCAAGATCGCCGTGCGAGGCTTCGGCCGGGTGGACGAAATAGGCCGGCGCGCCGGTCGACGCCAAGGTCGCGGCAATCTTGCGCCCGACATGGCCGCTCTTGCCCATTCCGGACACGATGATGCGGTCACCCTGCTCCAGGACATCGAGCGCCCGGCCGAACTCGTCGCCCAACGAAGCCTGCAGCGCCTGCAGCCCTGCGACCTCGGTCGCCAGGACACGGCGCGCGCTCGCAGCATCCGCCGCGTGGCTGGCGCCGGGGGGAGGTTGACTGGTCTGGGTCGTACGCGACGCACTCTTCATGGATGAGAATATTACGCGCGCCCGACATGCTCCCGCAAAGCAAAAAGCGCGCCAAAACGCCGCTGCCTGTCAAAAATAATTTGAATTTAGGTTGCCGGCCGCGACAATGCGCGGTCAATGCGCAAAAATATCGACGTCGGGCCAGCCTTCCAAGTCAAGCGCCGCCCGGTGGGGGATGAAGCGGAACGCCGCCTCCGCCAGCTCCCGGCGCTCCTCGCGATCGAGCAGGATGTCGAGCCTGGCCTTCAGCTTGTGCAGGTGCAGGACGTCCGATGCGGCGTAGGCAAGCTGCTCGTCGGTCAGGGTTTCGGCGCCCCAATCCGACGATTGCTGCTGCTTGGAAAGCTCGACCCCCACCAGCTCCTTGACCAGGTCCTTGAGGCCGAACCGGTCAGTGTAGGTGCGCACCAGGCGGGCCGCGATCTTGGTGCAGTAGATCGGCGTGGCCATGACGCCCAGGTAGTGGCGCATCACAGCGACGTCGAAACGGGCGTAGTGGAACAGCTTGAGGCAGGCCGGATCGGCAAGCAGCGCCTTCAGGCGCGGCGCGTCGTACTGGCCCCGCGCGAACTGCACCAGATGGGCGTTGCCGTCGCCCGACGAAAGCTGCGCCAGGCACAACCGGTCGCGATGCGGATTGAGCCCCATCGTCTCGGTATCGATGGCCACGACCGGACCAAGGTCGAGGCCCTCCGGCAGGTCGCCCTTATGAAGGTGGATGGCCATGGTGCTCCGGCAAGCAGACTCCCCAAACGCAGAGCGCCGTCCCGAAGGACGGCGCGCCGAATGGTGCCCTGGAGAAGACTCGAACTTCCACGCCCGTTAAGGCACTAGAACCTGAATCTAGCGCGTCTACCAATTCCGCCACCAGGGCACTATCCGTCCGGCGAGCGAACGGCGGGACACCTAAAGCCCACGCATCGCGATGTCAACAACTGCAGTCATGGGAGTTCCTCTTTCCCCGACTGGTCAGGCTGTACTATACGCCCTGGGGCCACGATCAGGGCAGGGTGCACGGGCGCATGGATATCAGGCAGGTCACGGTTTTCGGCGGCACAGGCTTCATCGGGCGCTACGTCGTGCGGGCGCTGGCGGCGCGCGGCATGCGTATCCGCGTCGCAGTGCGCCGCCCGGAGCTGGCCGACTTCACCCGGATCGCCGGCGATGTCGGCCAGGTCATGGCGGTGCAGGCCAACCTCCGGTTTCCGGCCTCGGTGGCCGCGGCCGTGGCCGGCAGCGACGCCGTGGTCAATGCCGTCGGCATCCCCTACGAGCGCGGCCGGCAACGCTACAAGGCCGTGCATGCCGACGGCGCCCGCCACATCGCCGAAGCGTCGGCCAAGGCCGGCGCGCAGCGCCTGATCCACATCTCGGGAATCGGCGCGCAGCAGCCGCGCACGGGCAACGCGTTCGTCGAGTCCAAGGCGCAGGCCGAGCACGAGATGAACCGGGCTTTCCCGGGCGTCACCATCCTGCGCCCCAGCGTCGTGTTCGGCCCCGAGGACAGGTTCTTCAACCGCCTGGCGTCCGCCGCCCAGATGGCGCCGTTCATGCCGGTCTTCGGTGACGGCCTGGCGAAGTTCCAACCCGTCTTTGTCGGCGATGTCGCCGACGCGGTGGCGCACGCCGTCGTCGACCGGACGACCGCTTTCGGCGCGTACGAGCTCGGCGGACCACGGGTCTACACCTACCGCGAGCTGGTCGAGCTGACGCTGAGGATCACCCAGCGCCAGCGCCGCTTGATTTCGCTGCCCGTCTGGCCGGCCAAGATCGGCGCATTCTTCGCCGAGTTCCTGCCGGTGCCGCCGATCACGCGCGACCAGATCGACCTGATGATCCGTGACAATGTCACCACGCCGGGCCGGCCGGGCCTGTCCGAGCTCGGCATCACGCCGCATTCGGCCGAGGCGATCCTGCCCATGTACCTCGATCGCTATCGCGTGTCCGGCCGCTACGACCTGACCGCGCCGGTGTAGCGCGCCATCCCCCGCCTCGGCGAGGCCGGCCAGGTCACTTCGGCTTTTCCGCAGGCTTGCGTGGTGCCGGCGGCGGCGCTGACGCCGAGGGCGGCGGCCCCAGCGGCGCTGCAAGGCCAGCGCGAGCCTGGGCCGCCTGCTGGCTGCTGTCGGATACAAGGCTCAACACCTTGCGCAGGTCGGCGTCGCTGCCGTTTCTGTCCCGCAGCGCCCGCCGGGCCATGCCCCGCTCCAGCAAGGCGTCGGAGGCATTGGAATTGGCGCGCAGCGCAGCGTCCGCGTCAGTGACCGCGGCCTTGAAATTGCCGAGCTGGCGCCAGGCCGCGGCGCGCAGAACCAGAGCATCGCCGCGGCCTGGCGACAGGGCCAAAGCATGCGTGAGGTCGGATACCGCTTCGCGATAGGCGCCGACAGCGGCATAGGTGATGCTGCGGTCGATCCAGATCTCGGGGTTCTGCGAGTTGAGCAGGATTGCCGCATTCTGCGCCGCCAGCGCCTGCTCGCCCAGGCGCGCCGCCTGGTAGGCCTGGCCGGCCTGGGCGAAAATCTCGGCCCGCAGCGCATTGCTCTGGCCGGTCATCTCGCGGGCCAGCGTCTCCAGCTGCTTGCCGGCCTCGACGTGGTCGCCCAGCTCGAAGAGCGCGATGGCGCGGCAATGCCGGGCCCCTGCCCCGCCGCCCGCGCTCTCCCACGCCCGTGCGATCTCGATGCCGCGCTTGGGATCGGCGCGTGCGGTCGCCATGCAGTCGGCATAGCGCCGCGCCGGGTCGGTGGATGGCGATTGCGCCAGGCCGGCGGCCCAAGGCGTCGCGACGGCACCACACAGCACCGCCGCGACCAGCAAGATACGTGTCATACGGCTACACTTGCGCCAGCGCCGGCGACAGCGCAAGCAGCGAACGACAGGCAGCAGCATGGACGCGATCCGCCTCTTCATATTCGGCTTCGGCGACACGGCGCAGCAGCTTGCGCACAAGGCGCGCCCTCGCGGCTGCACGGCCATCGGGACGGTGCGGTCGGCCGACAAGCTGCAGACCCTTCGCGCCGACGGCCACGAGGCGCTGCGCTTCGGATCAGACGCGCCGCTTCGCGACCCCGCGCTTGCCTTCGCCGGCATCACGCACCTGCTGTGCTCCATCCCTCCCGATGCGGCCGGCGATCCGGCGCTGACGGCACATGCCGAGGACCTGGCGCGGCATGCGCCCGGACTGCGCTGGATCGGCTACCTGAGCACAACCGGCGTCTACGGCGATCACGGCGGCGCCTGGATCGACGAATCCACGCCTGCGGCGCCGACCAGCGACCGGGCGCGCCGGCGCCTCACCGCCGAACGACAATGGCTGGATCTGGGTGCCCGCCTGGCGGTCGCCACCCACATCTTCCGACTGCCCGGCATCTACGGCCCCGGGCGCAGCGCCCTGGACCAGGTCCGCGCCGGAACGGCACGGCGCATCGCGCGCGCCGGGCAGGTGTTCTCGCGCATCCATATCGCGGACATCGCCGCCACCGTGCTGGCATCGATGCAGCAGCCACGCCCGGGGGCGATCTACAACGTCGCCGACGACGAGCCTTCGCCGCAAGCCGATGTCGTGGCCTTCGCCTGCACGCTGCTGGGCGTGCCGCCGCCGCCCCTGGTCGACTACGCTGCCATCGAGGCGAGCCTGTCGCCGATGGCCCGCTCGTTCTATGCCGAGAGCCGGCGCGTGCGGAACACGCTGATCAAGCGCGAGCTGGGGGTCGCGCTGGCCTTCCCCAGCTATCGCGAAGGACTGCGTGCCATCCTCGCCGACGAGCAGGACCGATCGCGATAGCGAGGCGTCAGCGCCCGCACATCGCCGCCACCACCGCGAGCAGGCGGGCGATGTCGGCCGGCGTCGAGAGCCGGTGGTCGCCGTCCTTGGTGAAGGTGGCGGCGACATCCGGGGCCTCGATATGGCTCAGCAGACGCTGCGACAGCACCCATGGCACGTCGGGATCCTTGAGGCCATGGAAGAGATGCACCGGCCCGGCGATGCGCAGCGGCGTGCGCAGGACGAGATGCTGGCGGCCTTCCTCGATCAACTGCCATGTCAGGACATCAGGCTCGTCGGAATAGCGGCTGGGACGCCGCAGCTCGCCGTCGCGCTGCAGCTTCGCCCGCGCCTCGGGCGACAGGTTGGCCAGCATCAGATCCTCGGTGAAGTCGGGCGCCGCAGCGATGCCGATCCATCCGGTCACGCGCGCCGGACGCTCGCGGGCGGCCAGCAGCGACAGCCAGCCACCCATGCTCGAGCCGATCAGCACCAGCGGCCCGGCCGTCAGCGTGTCGATCACCGTCAGCGCGTCGTCGAGCCATCGGCCGATGGTGCCGTCGCGGAAATCCCCCGACGACCGGCCATGCGCGAAATAGTCGAAACGCACGAAGCCTTGCCCGGCACGCCGCGCCCAGGCATCGAGCGCCATCGCCTTGGTGCCGGTCATGTCGGAGCGAAAGCCGCCGAAGAACACAACCGTCGGATTGCAGCCCTGCACCTGATGGTATGCAATTGTCGCACCGTCGGGCCGTGATAAGGTGCGCGGGCTTGCAGGGTCGACTGACATCAAGAACGGTTCCTTGTAGCTTCGGCGCGTTGGCGCCATCATGACGATGACCGACGCTAGCACCTTGCCCATCGCCGACGCGAGCCGCCTCCCCACCGTCCTGCAGATCGTCCCGGCATTGGCCGGCGGCGGCATCGCCCGCGCCGCCGTGGATACCGCGGCCGCCCTGGTCGCTTCAGGTGCTCGCGCGGTGATCGCGTCGCCGCCCGGCCCCATGCTGGGCGAGCTGCGCCGCCTGAAGGTGGCGCATATCGCATTGCCGCCCGACCGTGACAGCCTGCTTCAGGCGCTGGGGAATGTCCGCCGGCTGCGCCGGTCGATCGCGGACCATGGCGTCGACATCGTGCATTCGCGCTCGCGTGCCGCGGCATGGACGGCCCGGCAGCTGGCGCGGTCGTCCAATCTCGTGTTCGTGGCGAGCGCGCATTGGCCGGACCGCGGCGAACGGTGGTCCGCCCGCCGCATGGAGGCGGCGCAGGCGCAGGCCGATGCCGTGATCGCCGTCTCGGACTTCGTGGCGCAAAGCGCCACGGCCAACCGCCATGCCGGCACCGGCCGTGTCGTCACCATTCCCAGCGGCATCAACCTCGACCACTTCAACCCCGCGACGGTGCGTGCCGAACGCCTGATCAAGCTCGCCGCGCAGTGGCGGCTGCCGGATGACCGCCGGATCATCCTGTTTCCCGCCCGGCTGGATGGCGACCGTGGCCAGACCCGCCTGATCGATGCCATCAAGCATCTCGGCCGGCGCGATATCTATTGCCTGCTGCTGGGCGCGCTAGCGACGCCGACCGCCTTCGAGGGCGATTTGAAACGCTACATCGAGGCCCGCGACCTCGGCGGCATCGTCGGGATCACAGCCTTCTGCGACGACATGCCGGCGGCCTACATGCTGTCCGACGTGGTCGTCGTGGGCGGCCAGGGCCAGGGGTTCAGCCGCGCATCGATCGAGGCCCAGGCCATGAGCCGCCCGGTGGTCTGCGATGCCGACAGCGGCGCCGTCGAAGGCATCGTGCCCGGCGAGACCGGCTGGGCCGCTCCGGCCGGCGCCCCGGCGGCGCTCGCCCAGGCGCTCGATCACGCGCTGCGGCTGACGGCGGACGAACGCGCCAGCCTGTCGCATCGCGCCCAGCGCCATGTCCGCACGTTGTTTTCAGTCGACACGATGTGTCGGCGCACGCTTGCCCTCTATGCCGAGCTCATGGGCCGCGCGGTGTGAGAGGAGCTCAGAGCCAGTCGACGCTCTCGACGAAGAGGTAGGGCTCGCTGGTCGGCGTGAACAGCAGCGTCGCCGGCCAGTCGCCGTCATTGACGAGCTTGACGATGAGATCGCGGATGACGCTGCGCGCCGCATCCGAAGCGCGTGTCGGCGGCGGCTTGACGGGGCGCACCAGGACGATGTTGCGCAAGGGCGTCGGGTTGACCAGCTCGACGGCCCAGAACTCGCCGCGCCTGATCTCGTCGCGCACGGCGGCGCCCGGCAGGACGGTGACGCCGAACTCCAGCCGCACGAGATCCTTGATCGCGGTCACGGCATCGACCTGGAAATTGACCGTCAGCTCGATCCCGAGCTTGGCGGCGACCTCCTCGATCAGCAGGCGGATGCCGTGGTCGCGGCCGGGCAGGATGAGCGGCAGCGATGCCAGGCGGGCCGTCTTCACCGCCGGGGCATTGCCGAAACGCCGACGGCCGGCGCCGACCAGGTAGAGCTTCTCCGACAGCAGCCGCTCGACGCCCAGGGCCGAGTTCGTGCCCGCCTCGGCCACCAGCGCGAGATCGATTCGCGACTCCTGCACCTCGGCCAGCAGGCGGCTCGGCACGCCATCGACGATCCGCAACGTGATGCTGGGATACCGGTTCTTGAGCTGCATCAGCAGCGGGGCCGCGAAGAACGCCGCGATGCTGGCCGGCAGGCCCAGGGTGACGTTGCCGGCCGGGTTGGCGGCAAAGCTGCGGATCTCCTGCACCGCGCTTTCGAACTGGCCGAGGATCGACCGGGCCCGGTTGAACAGCAGCTCGCCGCATTCGGTCGGCGTCACGCCGCGCTTCTTGCGGACCAGGAGCAGGACACCCAGCTCATGCTCCAGGTTGGCGATATGCAGGCTCAGCGCCGACTGCGCGACACGCAGGTCGGCGGCCGCGCGCGAGATGCTGCCGGTCTCCACGATGCGCACGAAATAGCGGAGCTGCTTGGCATCCATGTAGGCGCGGCCAGCGGGCTATCGCGTGCGGCGCACGACGACGGCGCGACATCGTCTGCCGCCACGCCAGGGATGGCAGGGAAGCCATCGGCGGGCGGCGCACGCAAGCACGGCTCGGCAGCACGGCGCCGTCATGGGATGATCCGCTCAGCGCGGAAGCGACCCAGCGTCTCGATGATGCGGTCCTCGCTGTCGAACGTCCTGGTGAAGCCGTGACGGAAGCGCTTGCCGTCGGACAGGATGACATCCCAGTCGGTGTGGAGGATGAAATCGCCGAACGCCCAGTTCGCCATGGAGTCGTAGCTGTAGGGCCGCAAGCCATGGCGCTGCACCGCCCGGTCCCAGACCGGCGCCTTGTCGCGCATGGCCGTGGCCAGGGTCAGCGTCAGCGGGTGGCCCGTGTCCATGCCGAAGAAATCGGCCAGACGCGGCCACAGGCTCGACCATCGGAACGTGTCGCCGTTGGTGATGTTGAACGCCTCGTTGCCACAGCTCGGCTCGGTCGCCGCCCACACGGTGGCCTCGGCCAGCAGCTCGGCGTCGGTCATCTGCGTGAGGGCATGATACGCTCCCGGCTTGCCGGGAAAGCGCAGCGGCTGGCCAAGCTCGCGCAGCACCGCGGCGTAGACCCCCAGCACGAGCAGCAGATTCAACGGATTGCCGACCGCGAAGCCGCCCACGGCCTCCGGCCGCAGCGCCGACCATGTCCAGGCCTTGCCTTTCACGCGGTCGCGCAGGAAGTCCTCCTGGTCGTAATAGAAGTTCGGCGTCATGTAGCGCGGGTCGGTCTCCTTGGCCGGCGTCTTGAACGCGCCGAGATGCCGCCCATAGGCCTTGCCGCCCTGCATCAGCACGATCCGCTGCAGGCTCGGCGCCTGCGGCTCGACGACCTCGACCGGATTGACCAGCAGCGCCAGGTTGCGCTCGACGTTCTCCGCATGGATGCCGCCATCCAGCCCGGCATAGAAGATGTGGGTGATGTCGCCGAGATCGCCCAGCTTCGCCGCCGTGTCGGCGCGATCCAGCAGATCGGCCGAGATGAACCGCGCCCGGCTTTCGAAGTCGGGCGACCGCCGCGAGACGGCGACGGTCTCCCAATCCGGCAGCCCGGAGAGATGCTGCACCAGGCGGCGCCCGATCACGCCGAGGCCGCCGATCACCAGAGCCTTCTTGCTTGCCATGTCGTTTCCCTTCCGAGCCTGATGGCGGCCTACTCGGCCGCCTGCAACGCGCCCAGATGCTGGCGCAGCCGCGGCATCACCTGCTCGGCCAGCAGGGTCATCGACCGCTTGTGAAGATCGGGCTTGTCCCAGTCCTTGTGCGTGAGCAGCAGCGTGCCGAAGAAGCCGACCTCGTCGACCAGGGCGACAAGCTGGTCCAGAACCCGCTTCGGACTGCCGTGGATCACCATCCAGTCGATGCATTGCGGGATGGTGACGGCATCGTCGGGGATGCTCTCGTCCGGCTTGAATATCTTCAGCAGCTTGTAGGTGCCCAGGTTGTCGCGCAGATAGGCGTAGTACCAGCCGACGCTGCTCTTCTCGTTGGCGAGGTAGTCGGCGGCTTCCTTGTCGGTCTCGGTGACGAGGATGCTGCGCGCGAGCCGCCAGTTGGCGCGGTCGGCACGGCGGTTGGACGCCTTGGCGCCGGCGCAGTACTGATCCCAGTGGCTCTTGGCATGGCCGACCGGCATGAAGTTCGCCGACACCAGACCCCAGCCGCGCTCGCCGGCCAGGCGGGCCGTCAGCGACCCCGGGCTCATGGCCGACACGGCCAGCGGCGGGAACGGCTTCTGATAGGGCTTCAGCATCGGCCCGATGCCCAGGCGCGGCTGATAAGAGCTGTCGATGGTGATGTCCCAGTACTTGCCCGGTATGCGGTAGGGCGGATCGGAGCTCCAGATGCGGTGGATGATCTCGATCGCCTCGACCATCATCTCGGAGCGGTTCTTGTCGGTGACCTTGAACAGCTCGAAGTCGGAGCCCAGGCCGCCCGGCCCGACCCCCATGATGAAGCGGCCCTCGCTCAGATGGTCGAACATGGCGCAGTTGCCGGCGACCTGCGCCGGGTGATGCTGCGGCAGGTTGATCACGCTGGTGCCGAACTTGATCGTCCTGGTGACCGAGATCAGGGTGGCCATGAACTGCAGGGGATCGGGAATCGGCTCGGTGGCGGCGCTGTAGTGCTCGCCGACCCAGGCTTCGCTGAAGCCGAGCTTCTCGGCGAGCAGGATCGCCTCGCGGTCCTCCTGCAGCACCTTGGTGTAGTTCCGCTGCGGGTCGTGCAGCGGCATCATGAACAGGCCCAGCTTCATATCCGCTCTCTTCGCGGCCACCATGGCCATCCTCCTTGCACTCTTTGCCCGTGATGAAATCGTCGCGGGATCGTGTCGATCTAGCGTCCCGGCGCGGCGCCGCGGCCGTGCAGCAGCAGCATGGCGATGATGACGGCGCCGTAGATGATCTGGCGGCTCGCTTCCGGAATCTGCATGACGGCGAGCACGCTGGAGATGAGGCTGATGACCAGCACACCGACCGCCGTGCCCAGATAGGTGCCGCGGCCGCCCAGGATGTGCGTGCCGCCCAGCACGACGGCGGCGATGGCGGGCAGCAGGTAGTCGTTGCCCATGCCCTGGTAGGATTGGTCGAGACGGCCGGCCAGCAGGATGCCGCCGAGCGCGCTGCAGACGCCGCTGAAGACGAAGGCCAGGCAGATCACCCGGCTGGTGCGGATGCCGGACAGGTAGCTCGCGACCTCGCGGTTGCCGGTGGCGAAGATCGCGCGGCCCACCGCCGAGCGGCGCAGCACCACGGCCACGCCGACGCCCAGCAACAGCCAGACCCACAGCACGTTGGGGACGCCCAGCACCGAGCTGTCGCGGCCCAGCCAGCGCATCAGACCCGAGGCTTTCGTCTGGGGCGCGAAGCCGCCGGTGTAGACGACCGCCAGGCCCAGCAGGACCGCATTGGTCGCGAGCGTGAGGATCATCGACGGCAGACGCACGTAGCCGACACCGATGCCGTTGAACAGGCCGACCACGACGCCGACCATGAGGCCGGCGGGAATGGCGAACGGCGCCCAGGCCTCACCCAGCCCGACGACCGCCGTGGACACCATCGCCGCTGCCGTCATCGCCCATGGAATGGACAGGTCGATCTGGCCGAGCAGGATCACCACCATGGCGCCGGTCGCGACGATGCCCAGGAACGAGGCGATGCGCAGCTGCTGCACCAGGTATTTCACCGACGCGAAGTCGGGCAGGTAGATGCTGCCGATCAGGATGATCGCCACCACCGCGATGCACGAGACCAGCACCGGGTTGTCGATCCCCTTCACGAACTGGCGCGCCCCGACCTGCTCGCGGGTCACGTCCTGGGTGCTGATGAGGTCGAGGCGGTTCTTGATCTGCAGGAACCGGGCAGCGCCGATGCTGATGGCGGCCAGGAGCACCAGGCCTTCGTAGAGCGGCTGCGTCAGGGGCGAGACGCCGGTGAAGAAGAGCACGCCCGTGATCGTCCGCAGCGCATAGGCGCCGAAGATCGATCCGATGGCGCCGCCGGTGCCGCCCAGCAGCGATGTGCCGCCGATCACGACGGCCGCGATGGAGCGCAGCGTGTAGTCGCCGCTGATATGCGCATCGCCGCTCAGGGTCTGGAACGCGAGGAACAGGCCGCCGATCGACGCGAAGAAGCCGCTCAGCGCGTAGGCCGCGATCTTGGCGCGCTCGACGTTCAGGCCCGACATGTAGGCGGCGTTCTCGGACGAGCCGGCGGCATAACAGCCACGCCCGAACATCGAGCGCTTGAAGGCGAGCCAGATGCCGGAAGCGGCGAGCAGCAGCAGGAGCACGACCGGGACGCCCAGGATGGTGCCGGTCATGATGTCGCCGAGATCGGCATCGATCTCGCCGCCGGGCACGGGCCGCAGCAGATAGGCCACGCCGGTGAAAGCCGCGCCGGTCGCCAGCGTGGCGATGATCGGCTGCAGCCGGCCGTACACGACGATGAGGCCGTTCAGCGCGCCGCAGGCGGCGCCTGTCGCCAGGACCAGCAGGACGCCCAGCGCCACCTGCACGGGCGATCCGTTCACGACATTGGACGCCAGGCAATTGGTCAGCGCCAGGATGGCGCCCACCGATAGATCCAGCCCGCCCGTCAGCACCGGCACCGTCTGGGCCATGGCGACGAAGGCGAGCGCCGCGCCCTCGTTGGCGGCGGTCTGGAAGACAAGCGGCTGGAAGCCGCGCGGGTGCAGCAGGTTGAAGACCAGGAACAGGACGATGAACAGGCCGAGCGCGCCCAGCTGGCCGGCGTTGTGCCGCAGCCAGATGCCGGCGTGACGGCTTTGCGCTGTCGTCCGCTCCAAGCCCGGCGCCGTGGTGGGGTTCAGGGTGTTCTCGCTCACCGCGGGGCTCTTTCAGTGCACGGCGTCGGTCTGCAGGCTGAGCGATGCGGCCACGATGTTGGCTTCGGTCATCGCCTCGCCGGTCAGGACACGCACGACACGGCCCTGGTAGAGGATCGCGATACGATCGGACATCCCGATCAGCTCGTCGTAGTCGGTGCTGTAGAACAGGATGCCGGCGCCGGCATCCGCGAGGCGGCGCACGATGCGATACAGCTCCTCCTTGGCGCCGACATCGATGCCGCGGGTCGGGTCCATCAGCAGGATGACGCGTGGCTCGGTCATCAGCCACTTCGCCAGCACGACCTTCTGCTGGTTGCCGCCCGACAGGCTGCCGACCGGACTGTCGAGTGTCTCCGTCTTGATCCGCAGCGCCTGCGCCGCCTCGGACACCAGCTTGGTTTCGGTGGCGTGATTGATCAGCAGGCCGCGCGAGACACGGCCGAGCGCCGCCAGGGTCATGTTCTCCCGCACCGACATGGCCATCACCAGGCCTTCGGTCTTGCGGTCCTCCGGCACCAGGGCCATCTGCAGCCCGGCCGCGCACGCCGCCGCCGGGCCGTTGATGGCGATCGGCCGGCCGTCGAGCGTCACGCCGCCGGTCATCTCGCGCAACACGCCGAACAGGCCCAGCAGCAGCTCGCGCTGACCCTGGCCGTCGAGGCCGCCCAGGCCCACGATCTCGCCGCGACCGACCGACAGGGTGATGTCCGACAGCCGGTCGGTCCATGACAGCTTGTCGACCGCCAGCACCGTCGGACGATCCGCCACCGGCGCCGGCTTGGCGGGATAGACCTGGGTGATCTCGCGGCCGATCATCATCTGCACGATCGCATCGTGGCCATGCTCGCCGCTGCGGAAGCTCGCGATGCGGCAGCCGCTGCGGAAGACGGTGCAGGTATCGGCGAGATCCTCGATCTCGTGCATACGATGCGAGATGTAGAGAATGGAAAGGCCGCGTCGACGCAGGTCGCGCACGATCTTGTAGACCCGCTGGGCATCGGCGGCGGTCAGCGCCGAGGTCGCCTCATCGAGCACCAGGATGCGCGGGTCGCGTCCCAGCGCCTTGGCGATCTCGATCAGCTGGCGGCGCGACAGCGGCAGATCCTTCACGTGCAGGCGCGGATTGATGTCCTCGCAGCCGATCGATGCCAGCAGCGCTTCCGTGCGGCGGATCTGGGCCCGCACGTCAATGAGGCCGAGCCGGCGCGGCGCGTCGGTGATGCAGATGTTGTCGGCGACCGACAGGTCCGGGATCAGCGACAGCTCCTGGAACACGCAGGCGATGCCGTGGCGGATCGCATCGCGCGGCGTCTGGAATGCCGTCTCCTGGCCGCCCAGCGCGAGATGCCCGGTGTCTGGGCGTATGGCGCCGCCGATCACCTTGATCAGGGTGCTCTTGCCGGCGCCATTCTCGCCGAGGATGGCATGGATCGAATGCGTCGACGCCGCGAAGTCGACCGCGTCGAGCGCGAGCACGCCGCCGAATCGCTTCGACACGCCGGACAAGGCGAGGAGCGGCGTCGATGCGTCCACCCCCTCCCGCGATCCGGCGCTGGCGCGCGCATGCAATGCGTCGGAACTCATGCTCACAGGCGCAAACCTTGGTAACCAACTCGCCCCATCCTTGAGGAGCAGCCTGCAGAACCGTGCCCGAAGGGCGTGCAGCCCGAGGCGGCTGCAGCCCATGCTCCGGAACGGCCGCCGCGCGGCTCCTCATGACGAGGAGACCGGACGCTAGTTGTTGTCAGGCGTCTGCTTCAGCAGCTCTTCTATCGGCAGCACGACGTCGCATTCCTTGAAGTCGGCGCCGGCCTGGAAATTATCGGGCAGCTTCGAGGAATAGTTGGCGCCGTCCTTGAGGTCCTTCGAGTAGAGGGTCGGCACCGGCAGCCCGACATGCTGCGGCAGCTTCTTGCCCTGCAGCAGCCCGATGAGCCCCTTCATCGCGACCACCGACAGCGCCGGCGATTGCACGCGGGCGATGCTGGTCCAGTCGTTCTGGTTGATGATGCGCAGCGAGCCGTTCTCGCCGGCGCCGCCCACGGGCACCTTCGGATGCTTGGCGTCGAGCAGCGCGTTCATCAGGCCGGTCGTGCCATGCTGTGTGACGAAGCCGATGAACTGCCCGTGCGTCGCGATGGCATCGGACACCACCCGCTGCACCGTGCCGTCGTCCCAGTTGCCGACGACGCTCACGATCTCGATCCCCGGCTTCTTGCCGAAGACGTTATGGAAGCCGATGGAGCGGTCGCGATCGACCGAGTTGCCGGGCAGGCCGCGGATTTCCAGGACCTTGCCGGTCTTGGTCTTGAGGTTGTCGAAAACGAACTGGGACTTGACCTGCTCGAAGTCGATCTGCGGCTCGTTGACCAGCATGATGTCGGTGCTGTCGACGACGTTGTCGAACGACACCAGCAGCGTGCCGGCACGCCGGGCACGCGCGATCGTCGGGCCGAAGGACGTCGGGTTGACCGCGATGAAGATGATGCCGTCGTAGCCGGCAGCGACGAGGTTATCGATCGCGGCGATCTGCGTGGCCACGTCGGTGCCCGTGCTGATGATCTTCAACTCTTTGAAGTTCTTGGCATTTTCCGGTCGCGCCGCCCATGCCTTGAGGCTCTGGATCATCTGGATGCGCCAGCTGTTGCCGACGAAGCCGTTGACCAGCGCCAGGCGATACGGCCCTGGCTTCGCCGGATACGACAGCGTCTTCGTCGTGCCCGGCATCGGCTTGAAGCATTGCGGCTCGAACGCCTCCTGGGCGCTGGCCGATGTGGCGCCACCGAAGAGAAGCGCGCCGCCGAAAGCCGCGAGCATTCCCGCTCGGAATAAATGGGACCGAGTCAGCCTCGTCATGAGCATCCTCCTCCGAACGTTTCGTTCATTGCCGCTTCGCACGCCGGCTTGTTCAACTATGTCGCAGAGGAAGCAGGAGCGAAAATACATATATCTCCGGATTATCGATCTAATTTTTAGATATCTGATATGACGATGCCTCGACATGTGCGATCGCTTCCCTGCATCCATGCCGCGTATGGTTCGACGATCTCGCACGCGGTGATGCGCCGGGCGAAGGCTGGACCGGACCGTGTCCACCCCGGCCAAATGGGCCGATGCTTGCACGCCGACTGCTACGCCTTGACAGAGCACGACCCTGAAAGTACCTGTTCGGCATGATTCAGCGCCCTGCGCCGCATGATGCCCGCCAAGCGGGTATTCGAACTTCTCACGACCGAACTTGAGGCGGCCGGGCGCTTTCTCCTGCGCGGGATGGCCCCCCGGCCCCAGGTGTCCCTGCAGCAGCCACGGACGATGGATGCTGCGGCGCCCGGACCTGTTCGGCCGGCGCGGTTGTTCTCCGAATTCGAGCCTGTACCCATGATCAATATTTCCCTGCCGGACGGCAGCGTCCGGTCTTTCGAGCGTCCCGTGACGGGTGCCGAGCTTGCCGCCGGCATCGGCGCCGGCCTGGCCAAGGCTGCCCTGGCGATCAAGGTGGATGGCGAGATGCGTGATCTGGCGCGTCCGATCGACAAGGACGCCAGGGTTGCCATCGTCACGGCCAAGGATCCCGATGCGCTCGAGCTGCTGCGCCACGACGCGGCCCACGTGCTGGCGCAGGCCGTGCAGGAGCTCTATCCGGGCACGCAGATCACGTTCGGTCCGGCAACGGAAAGCGGCTTCTACTACGATTTCGCGCGTGCCGAGCCGTTCACGCCCGAGGATTTCGAGAAGATCGAGAAGCGGATGGCGGAGATCGTCGACCGCGACCTGCCGATCGAGCGCGAGGTCTGGGACCGGGCCAGGCTCAAGAAGCACTTCCTGGAGCACGGCGAGACGTTCAAGGCCGAATGGTCCGACGAGCTGCCCGCCGGTGAAGAGATCACGGTGTACCGCCAGGGCACGTGGCTGGACATGTGCAAGGGCCCCCACCTGCCGTCGACAGGCAAGCTGGGCAAGGCCTTCAAGCTGATGCGGGTGTCGGGGGCCTATTGGCGCGGCGATGCCAGGAATGCGCAGCTCCAGCGCGTCTACGGCACGGCCTTTTTCGACCGCAAGCAGCTCGACGCCTACCTGACGCAGCTCGAGGAGGCTGAGCGGCGCGACCATCGCAAGATCGGCAAGGAGATGGGCCTGTTCCATCAGCAGGAAGAGGCCGCCGGCATGGTGTTCTGGCACCCCAAGGGCTGGACGCTGTGGCGTGTCCTCGAGGACTACCTGCGACGGCGCCTGGACGAGGCAGGCTATCTCGAGGTCAAGACGCCCCAGCTCGTCGACCGACGCCTGTGGGAGGCGTCCGGCCACTGGGCCAAGTTTCGCGAGAACATGTATCTCTCGGAGAACGAGGAAGGCCTGCGCGCGTTCATGGACAACCAGGCCCAGCGTATCTTCGCGCTGAAACCCATGAACTGCCCCTGCCACGTGCAGATCTTCAACCAGGGCCTCAAGAGCTACCGCGACCTGCCGTTGCGGCTGGCCGAGTTCGGCTCGTGCCACCGCTTCGAGCCGTCCGGCGCCCTGCACGGCATCATGCGGGTGCGCAACTTCACGCAGGACGACGCGCACATCTTCTGCACCGAGGACCAGATCAAGGACGAGACGATCCGGTTCTGCGAGCTGCTGCGCCGCGTCTACGGCGACATGGGCTTCCCTGACTTCTTCGTGAAGTTCTCCGACCGGCCGCCGGTCCGCGTCGGCAGCGACGACGTATGGGACCAAGCCGAGAACGCCTTGAAGGAAGCGTCGCTGGCTGCCGGCCTGCAGTACCAGATCAATCCCGGCGAAGGTGCGTTCTACGGACCCAAGCTGGAGTTCGTGCTGCGTGACGCCATCGGCCGGGACTGGCAGTGCGGCACGCTGCAGGTCGACTTCCAGGTGCCCGGCCTGCTCGGCGCGAACTACGTGGCCGAGGACAGCTCGCGCCGGACACCGGTGATGCTGCACCGCGCAATCTTCGGCTCGTTCGAACGCTTCATCGGCATCCTGATCGAGCATTATGTGGGACGGTTCCCGCTCTGGATGTCGCCGACGCAAGCGGTGGTATGCACGATCGTGAACGATGCCGATGCCTATGCCGGCGAGGTCGCATCAGCCCTTGCGGCCGCAGGGCTGCGGGTCGAGACGGACCGGCGCAACGAGAAGATCAACTACAAGGTCCGCGAGCACTCGCTGGCCAAGACGCCGGCGCTGATCGCCGTGGGCAAGCGGGACGTCGAGAATCGCACGGTCGCGATCCGCCGCCTGGGCTCGGAAAAGCAGGAAACCCTTGCGCTGGACGAGGCTGTCCATAGATTGTTGGAGGAAGCGCGTCCGCCACGTTAGACGGTGCGCCGCAGCATAAAGTCGGGTGGGGTCCGGTCGGCCCTGCCCGCGTCCCGCCACCCGCGGCCCTGCCGCGGGGGCATCAACACAGGAGACGACGATAGCCAGACCGATGCAGCAATCCGCGCCCACCCGCGAGGGTCCGCGCGTGAATCGCGAGATCCGGGCCTACAATGTCCGGCTGATCAGCGAGACTGGCGACATGATAGGGGTGCTCGACACCCGGGAAGCCATCGAAATGGCGATGGAAGCCGGCTTGGACCTGATCGAGATCTCGCCCAATGCCGATCCGCCGGTGTGCAAGATCGGGGATTTCGGCAAGTTCAAGTACGAGATGCAGAAGAAGGCCAACGAGGCCCGCAAGAAGCAGAAAGTCATCGAGGTCAAGGAAATCAAGCTGCGCCCCGGCATTGACGACCACGACTACGATGTGAAGATGCGTCAGATGCGGACCTTTCTCGGGGAAGGCGACAAGGTGAAAGTCACGTTGCGCTTCCGTGGCCGCGAGATGGCGCACCAGGATCTGGGCATGAAGGTGCTTGAACGCGTGCGCGACGACACGGCCGACCTGTCGAAGATCGAGCAGTTTCCCAAGCTGGAAGGCCGCCAGATGGTGATGGTGCTCGCCTCGAAGTAGGAGAGCATGGCCGATTTCCATGTCGATCTGCCGGACCGACGGATCCGCGCCCGTTGGATCAGCCGGGACGGCAGCTCGTCGCGCCCGACATTCGTCTTCCTGCATGAGGGCCTGGGCTGCGTGGAGATGTGGCGGGATTTCCCGGCGCGGCTGTGCACCCACACCGGCTCCCGCGGACTGGCGTATGACCGCACCGGCTATGGCCAATCCTCACCATGGCCGGCCGCCCCCGGCCTGCGCTACATGGAGATCGAAGCCGATGATGTCCTGCCCCGCCTGCTCGCCGCGGTCGGGATCACGGATTGCATCCTCGTGGGCCACAGCGATGGCGGCACGATCGCGCTGAATTACGCCGCGACCAACCCGGCGCCGCTGCACGGCGTGGTGACGCTGGCGGCCCACGCGATCAACGAGCCGGTCTGTGTCGCCAGCATCGTCACGGCCAAGGCGGCGTTCGAGACCGGCGATCTGCGCGCCCGCCTGGCGCGCTACCACGGCAGCAATGTCGATGGTGCGTTCCGGCTGTGGAGCGACGCCTGGCTGGCGCCGGGCTTCGAGCCGATGGATGCCGCCGGACGGCTGCCGGGCGTCGAGATCCCGGTGCAGGCGATTCAGGGCGAAGACGATGAGTATGGCAGCGAGCTGCAGCTCGGCATCATCGCCGGCAAGGTGTCCGGCTACTGCGAGACGCGCCTGATCCCCGATTGCGGCCACAGCCCGCACCTGCAGCAGCCCGACCGGGTGATCACGGAAATCGCCCGCTTCATCGGCCCGCTGGGCAGCGAAGGCATGTGAGCGCATTCAGACATCCGCGCTGCCATCCCGAGCGAGGCGAGGCTGGCGATCAACGCAAGCGCTTGAGCTCGGCGGCCGCCGCCCAGTTGGCGAAATGGGTAATGCCGCAACGCGCCTGGGTCAGGCGCAGCAGCTCCCGGGCGCGGGCCTGATTACCCTGCCGCACTGTGTCCATGGCCATGAAGTAGGACGCCAGGCAGCGCCCGTCGGACTGCCGCGCGTCCTTGTCCGTTTCGGCAGCGATCTCCAGCTCCCCGACGGTGAGGCGCCCGGCCAGGAAACGGGCGATCGGCGCCGGCCAGGCCTCAGGCTCGCCGTAGCTGCGCAGATCCGACGTCAGCAACCCGCGCGCATCGCGGCGCAGCTTCACATTGTTGGCGTAGCGCCACAGCACCAGATGGATCGGCCGCGACACCGACGAGCCTGTCTGCAACAGATAATCCAGGTCGCCGACCGCTTCCTTGTAGTTACCGTTGGTGTAATAGGCCTGCGCCCGCAGCCGGCGCACCACGTCGCTGGTATCGGCGTTCAGGTTGAAGTCGGCCAGGGCCAGCGCGTAGTCGCCCTGCATCATCCGCGCCTGGCCCCGGGTCGTGATCAACGGCGCATAGCCCGGCTGGTCCTGCAGGGCACGGTCGACGAGGTCGATGGCGGGCTGGGTCCGGCCGGACGCCGCCATGTCGCGGGCCCGGCTCGCCAGCAGGTCGTACTTCAATGTCGGGTCGGTCCGCAGCGCCCGCTCGATGTCACGATCGGCCTGGGCCTGGTTGCCGGAGGTCAGATTGAGCATGGCGCGGTGCATCAGGAGGCTGCCGCGCTCCTTGGCGGACAGCTCCCTGCGCTCCAGCTCGCGATCCACGGCGGCCACGGAATTGATGGCGCCGACCAGGCCATGCGGCAGCGGGTTGGGCGGGCCGTCAGCGCCGCCCTCCTGCCGATTGAAATCCCGCGCCATCGGGTCCCAGTCACGGTCCATCGGCACGCCGGTCTGCGCGGCCAGCGGCGCGGCCAGCGCCGCGGCCAGCGCCGCGACCATCGTCGCCACACCAAGCCCGAGGAGGAAACCGCGCATGCCCTGGTTCTCCATATCTCGACCCGGAGGGCAGACCAGCGGCGATGGACCCATCGGGCCGCACGAACCTGCCCATCCAGCATACAACGCGAGCACACGCCGATCGTATCCGGTCAGGCCTGCTCTAGCGCGTCACAAGCGCGCGTGAAACAACGAACTGATTTGACGGATTGCCCCTCCCGGAGGGGCGGCCTATTTTCACGCTAACATTCCGCTGCCCCCGACGATGCACCCCAGGAGAGACGGACAATGGCCGCGCATCCCAACAGCTTCAAAGCCCGAAAAACCCTCAAGGTCGGCAACAAGGAATACACATATTTCAGCTTGAAGGCGGTGGAGAAGGAGGTCGGCGACCTCAGCCGGCTACCCTACTCGCTGAAGGTGCTGCTGGAGAACCTGGTCCGCAACGAGGACGGCAGCAGCGTCACCAAGGCGGACATTGCGGCCTTCGCCAGCTGGCTGAAGGAAGGCAAGTCCAGCCACGAGATCAACTTCAGGCCCGCTCGCGTGCTGATGCAGGACTTCACCGGCGTCCCGGCCGTGGTCGACCTGGCAGCGATGCGCGACGCGATGGCCAAGCTGGGCGGCGACCCCAAGAAGATCAACCCGCTGGTGCCGGTCGACCTGGTCATCGACCATTCGGTCATCGTCGACAATTTCGGCAACAGCCGCGCCTTCGGCGAGAACGTGAAGCTGGAGTATGAGCGCAACGGCGAGCGCTACCGCTTCCTGCGCTGGGGCCAGCAGGCGTTCGACAATTTCCGCGTCGTGCCGCCGGGGACCGGCATCTGCCACCAGGTCAACCTCGAGTACCTCTCGCACGTCGTGTTCGTGAAGAAGGACGGCAAGGAGCTGACCGCCTACCCCGACACGCTGGTCGGCACCGACAGCCACACCACCATGGTCAACGGCCTGGCGGTGCTGGGCTGGGGCGTCGGCGGCATCGAGGCCGAGGCGGCAATGCTGGGCCAGCCGCTGCCGATGGTGATCCCCGACGTGATCGGCTTCAAGCTCACCGGCAAGCTGCGTGAAGGCGCCACGGCCACCGACCTGGTGCTGACCGTGACCCAGATGCTGCGCAAGAAGGGCGTGGTCAACAAGTTCGTCGAGTTCTACGGCCCGGGCCTGAACGAAATGCCGCTGGCCGACCGCGCCACCATCGCCAACATGGCGCCGGAATATGGCGCGACCTGCGGCTACTTCCCGATCGACGAGGAAACGCTGCGCTACCTGAAGGTGACCGGTCGCGGCAAGGCGAACGAGCTGGTTGAGGCCTACGCGAGGAAGCAGGGACTGTTCCGCACCAGCAAGTCGCCCGACCCGGTGTTCACCGACACCCTGGCGCTCGACCTGGGCGACGTGCAGCCCAGCCTCGCCGGCCCCAAGCGGCCGCAGGACCGGGTGCCGCTCGACGAGGCCGCCGCGCAGTTCGTCGCCAACATGGACAAGGAGTTCGGCCGCCGCGATGACGGCAAGCGGGTCAAGGCCGAAGGCACCGACTACGATGTCGGCCACGGCGACGTCGTGATCGCCGCCATCACCTCGTGCACCAACACGTCCAACCCGTACGTGATGCTGGGCGCCGGCCTGATCGCCCGCAACGCAGTCAAGCATGGCTTGAAGGTGAAGCCCTGGGTGAAGACATCGCTGGCGCCGGGATCGCAGGTCGTCACCGACTACCTCGAGAGCGCCGGCCTGCAGAAGGATCTGAACAAGATCGGGTTCAATCTGGTCGGCTACGGCTGCACCACCTGCATCGGCAACTCGGGCCCGCTGCCGGAGCCGGTGTCCAAGGCGATTACGGACGGCGATCTCGTCGTCGGGTCCGTCCTGTCGGGCAACCGCAACTTCGAGGGCCGCGTCAATCCCCAGACCCGGGCCAACTATCTGGCCTCGCCGATGCTGGTGGTGGTCTATGCGCTCGCCGGCTCGATGAAGATCGACATCACCAAGGACCCGATCGGCGTCGGCAAGGGCGGCAAGCCCGTCTACCTCAAGGATCTGTGGCCTTCGAACAAGGAGATCGCGCGCGCCGTCGAGGAAAACGTCACCGCCAAGGCGTTCAAGACCCGCTACGCCGACGTCTTCACGGGCGACAAGTTCTGGCGCAGCATCAAGGTGCCGACGAGCCTGACCTACAATTGGGACGACACGTCGACCTACGTGCGCAATCCCCCCTACTTCGACGGCATGGGCAAGACGCCGCAGCCGATCGCCAACATCGCCGGCGCCCGCCCGATCGGCATGTTTGCCGACTCCATCACCACCGACCACATCTCGCCGGCCGGATCGATCAAGAAGGACAGCCCCGCCGGCAAGTACCTCATGGAGCACGGCGTCAAGCCCGAGGATTTCAACCAGTACGGCACGCGGCGTGGCAACCACGAGGTGATGATGCGTGGCACCTTCGCCAACATCCGCCTGAAGAACGAGATGGTGCACGGCGTCGAGGGTGGCTTCACGCACCACTACCAGACCGACGAGGTGCAACCGATCTTCGACGTGGCCATGCGCTACAAGCAGGAGGACACGCCGCAGATCATCATCGCCGGCAAGGAATACGGCACCGGCAGCTCGCGCGACTGGGCAGCCAAGGGCGTGAACCTGCTGGGCGTGAAGGCCGTGGTGTCCGAGACGTTCGAGCGCATCCACCGCTCCAACCTGGTCGGCATGGGCGTGCTGCCGCTGCAGTTCAAGGACGGCATGACGCGCAAGGATCTCAACCTGACCGGTTACGAAACCTTCGACGTCAGCGGCATCGACGGCGGCCTGAAGCCGCGCATGGACCTGCCGCTGACCATCCACTACCGCGACGGCAGCACGCGCACCGTGACGGTGACCTGCCGCATCGATACGGCCGAAGAGATCGCGTACTTCAAGAACGGCGGCGTGCTGCAGTACGTGCTGCGCAACCTCGCCCAGGCGCCGTCGGCCGCGGCCTAGGGAGCGGCGGCTCGATCACCGATGCCACATCGCTGGCACGATGTATCCTGTGCCTTCCCCCGGAGGGGGAAGGCCTAGCACATGGCTGAAGCCCCGCCACAGCCAGCACGACATGCCTGTTCGGGCTATGCCGGCCTGGCTGTGGTGGTTCCCGACCTGGCGGCATCCGTGGCGTTCCACCGCCGCTGGCTGCCGCTGCTGGGCTTCCGCCGCATCGGCAGCGATGCGGACGGCGCCTTGTTCATGCGCCGCTACGACCACCTGATGCTGCGCCAGGCGATCGACGGGCGCCCGCCGACGGGTGGCATCACTATCGCGCTCCATGCCGACAGCCGCACGCAGGTGGACGCGATCCATGCGCAGCTCCTCGCCCTGGGCGCCGAAGCGCTCAGCCCGCCACAGGAGCAAGCCTATTTCGCGCCGGGCTACTATGCCTGTGGCGTGCGAACCCCGGACGGGCTGCGTTTCGACATCGTGCATCGCTGGCCGGACCTGCCGGAGATCGCCGGGACCGAGCTGGTCCGCCTGCCGGGCGCCGACGGCATGACCCTGGGCGGCTATCTGTTCAAGCCGGAAGCGGGGCAACCGCCCCATCCGGCGCTCGTCCTGCTGCACGGCTTCGGGCGCGACGCCTGGACGGAGCGGCACCTGGCCGAGCTCGCGGCAGCCTCGGGCTACAAGGTGCTGGTGCTGGCCCTGCGGGGCTGGCTCGGGTCCGACGGCGACAGCGACCAGGGCCTGCGGCAACCCGACGACGTTGTGGCGGCGATCGACTGGCTGCGGCGGCTGCCGTCGGTGGACCCCAGCCGCATCGGCCTGATCGGCTCCTCCATGGGCGGGCAGATCGCATTGCTCACCGCGGCACGGCACCCGCCGATCCGCTGCGTGGCCGCGCTGTTCCCGCCGACCGACCTGGAGCACTGGTACACCGCCAATCCCCATATGCAACCCTACCTGGACGACCTGGCGGACGCCGAGGGCTTGCAGCTGCGTTCTCCCATCCATCACGTAGGCGATATCGACGTACCCGTGCTGCTGCTGCATGGCGACGCCGATGAGAACGTCCCGCTCGACCAGAGCCTGCGCATGACCGAAATGTTGCGCGAAGCCGGCAAGGAAGCCGATCTGCTGATCGTCTCGGGCGCGAGCCACTTTTTCTCGGTGCGCGAGAACGCGATTGCGCGGCAGCGTCTGTTTGCCTTCCTGCGCCAGCACCTCAGCCGGCGCTGACGGAGCCATGCGGCAACGCCCATGCACGCATGCGCGACTGCTCAAATTTTCGGCTGGCGCTCTGGTCCGCTGACAAAAGGCTGACGAAAGATGGCCACGGGGTGACGCACGGGTCGCTGGCGAGGGAGAATCGGGTGGCGGCGAGGCTAAGTTCTGCTAAATCACACATGAGTTTTATGCGAGGGAAAAGCTGCCTGGCACAATGGGCGGCATCCGGGAGGACTCTACGTGAGATTGCTGCTTGGTTTCAGCGCGTTCGTTGACGGGCTCAACGAGCGTCTCGGCAGGATTTGTGACTGGCTCGTCCTGCTGGCCTGCGTCGTGAGCGCCGGCAATGCGATGGTGCGGTATGCCTATGATACCAGCTCCAACGCCTGGCTCGAGATCCAATGGTACATGTTCGCCGTCATCGTCATGTTCGGCGCCTCGTACACCCTGAAGAAGAATGAGCACGTGCGGGTCGACATCGTCTACATGATGTTGAGCGAGCGTCAGCAGATCTGGGTCGACATCATCGGCATCATCCTTTTCCTGATGCCCGCCTGTGTCCTGCTCGGCTGGCTCTCCTGGCCGTTCTTCCTGCAGGCCTACGCGGTTGACGAGCATTCGAGCAATGCCGGTGGCTTGCTGCGCTGGCCGATCAAGCTTGTCATGCCTGTCGGCTTCGCGCTCCTGGCGTTGCAGGGATTGTCCGAGCTGATCAAGCGGGTCGCCGCGCTCGAGGGCCTGAAGGTCGCACTGGAAACGAAATACGAGAGGCCAGTGCAATGACCCTCCTGGAGCTGATGCCGCCGCTGATGTTCGGCGGCCTCGTGGTTTTCATGTTGTTCGGCTACCCGGTGAGCTTCTCGCTCGCTGCGGTCGGGCTGTTCTTCGGGTTCATCTCGATCAACCTCGGCTATTTCGACCTGAACTTCCTGCAGGCCATCCCTGGCCGCGTGTTCGGCAGCATTCTGTCCAACGAGCTCCTCCTGGCGATCCCCTTCTTCACTTTCATGGGGGCGATCCTCGAGAAGTGCGGCCTGGCCGAGGACATGCTCGAGTCGATGGGCCAGCTGTTCGGGCCGGTGCGTGGTGGCCTCGGCTATTCGGTCATCATCGTCGGCTTCATCCTGGGCGCCATCACCGGCACCGTGGCCGCGCAGGTGATTGCCATGGCGCTGATCACGCTGCCGGTCATGCTGCGCTACAAATACGACATGCGCTATGCCACGGGCGTGTTGGCTGCCTCCGGCACCATCACGCAGCTCGTGCCGCCGTCGCTGGTCCTGGTCGTGCTCGCCGACCAGCTCGGACGTTCGGTCGGCGACATGTACCTGGGCGCCTGGGGACCGTCGCTGCTGCAGATCGCCCTGTTCGCGGCATATACCTTCTACCTCAGCGTCGTGCACCCCTCGCGGGTGCCGCCCATCCCGCGCACGCTGACCGGCTGGCCGCTGGTGGTCAAAAGCATGTGGGGCATCATACCGGCAGCGGTGCTGATCTTTCTCGTGCTGGGCACCATCATGCTTGGGCTCGCGACGCCCACGGAAGCAGGCGCCATGGGCACGATCGGCTCGATCGTGCTTGCGGTTGTGCGCAACGCCCCGCTGACCCGCTTCGACAAGTGGACCTTCGGCGCCGGGATCGCTGCGGCCCTGGTCGGCAGCGCCATCGGCATGGTGGCTTTCAAGTCGATCCCGTTCAAGATCGCCTTCACCGTCATGTTCGCAGCCATCATCTGGCTATGCTGGCGGGCCTGGACAACCGTGGAGCTGCGAACGCTCATCATCCAGGCCTTCCAGGCGACGATGCGGATCACCGCAATGGTCGCCTTCATCCTGGTCGGCGCGACTTGCTTCTCGATCACCTTCCAGGGCGTGGATGGCGGCATCTGGGTGGAACACCTGATGTCATCGCTTCCCGGGGGTGTCTGGGGCTTCCTGATCGTCGTCAACCTGTTCGTGTTCTTCCTGGCCTTCTTCCTCGACTTCTTCGAGATCGCCTTCATCATCGTGCCGATGCTGTCGCCGGTGGCGCAGAAGCTGCTGACCCCGGTCGTCGGCCCCGACGCAGCGCTGATCTGGTTCGGCGTGATGCTGTGCGTCAACGTGCAGACGTCGTTCATGCATCCGCCTTTCGGCTTCGCGCTGTTCTATCTGCGCAGCGTCGCGCCGAAAGAGGTCAAGAGCTCCGACATCTACTGGGGATCCATTCCCTGGGTCCTGTTGCAGCTGATCATGGTGGTGCTCGTCATCGCGTTCCCGTCGACGGTCACGGCGTTCCTTGACAAGCCATCCGGTATCGATCCCAACAAGGTCAAGATCGAGATCCAGTCGCCTCAGGAGGAAGACAGTCCGCCACCGATCGTCATTCCGCCCGCCAAGAACTGAGCCTTGATTGCGTCACCAGCGGCATGACGAACGAGGCCCCGCCGATGGCGGGGCCTCGCTCGCTTGGTCGCAAGGGATGTCAGCGCCCCTTCGCGGCCATCGTGAAGTTGAAATTGTCGAACGTGTTCTCCGCCACCCGGAACCACAGATTCTGGTCGGCGCGGAACGCCTTGAGGTGCTCGTAGACCTTCTTGAAGGTCGGGTTCTTCTCGGAGATCTCGTCGTAGGTCGCAAAGGTCGCGTCGAAGCACGCTTCCATCACCGGCCGCGGAAACGCCTTCAGCGACGTGCCGCTCGCCGCCAGCCGCTTCAGCGCCGCCGGGTTGCCGGCATCGTACTTCGGCACCATCCAGGCCGTGACCGCATCCGCCGCGGTCTCGACCATGCGCTTGTAGGCCGCCGGCAGCGCTTCCCAGGCCTTGATGTTGACGTACAGCGAGCCGACCGAGGCGCCCTCCCACCAGCCGGGGTAGTAGTAGTACTTCGCCACCTTGTTGAAGCCGAGCTTCTCGTCGTCGTACGGCCCGACCCATTCGCAGGCGTCGATCGTGCCCTTCTCCAAGGCGGGATAGATGTCGCCGCCAGCGATCTGCTGCGGCACCACGCCCAGCTTGGTGAGGATCTGGCCCGCGAAGCCGCCGACCCGGAACTTCAGCCCCTTCAGATCCTCGACCGTGTTGATCTCCTTGCGGAACCAGCCGCCCATCTGGCAGCCCGTGCCGCCGAAGGTGAAGCTGATGAGGTTGTAGGTCTTGTAGAAGTCCTGCAGCAGCGCATGTCCGCCGCCATGGTACAGCCAGGCGTAGTACTGGCGCTGGTTGATGCTGAACGGCAGGCCGGTCTCGAAGACAAAGGTCGGATCCTTGCCGAAGTAGTAGTAGGCCGCCGTCTGGCCGCACTCGACCGTGGCGTTCTGCACGGCGTCGACCACCTGCAGGCCCGGGACGATCTCGCCAGATGCAAAGGTGCGGATCTGGAACTTGTTGTCCGACATGTCCGCCACGGCCTTGGCGAAATGCTCGGCGCCGCCGAAAAGCGTATCGAGGCTCTTGGGAAAGCTCGACGTCAGGCGCCACTTCACCTCGGGCATCGATTGCGCGATCGCCGGCGCCGCGAGCGCGGTACCGGCAACGCCGACCGCGCCCGCACCGGCACGTTTGACGAATTTGCGACGGTTCATTTGGACATCTCCTCCTACGGGCCGCTCGCCCCCTTGTCCGGCGCGGTTGCATCCGGCCGGTTTTGACACCGCCATTCTCGCATAGCGGTACACGGCGGAAAAACGGATTCTCCCCCACCGCAAAAAGAACGGCCCGCCGAAGCCGGCGGGCCGTTGGATGTCCAGAGAAGGTCGTTACTTGACGGTCTGCGACGCCGCGAACGCGAAGTTCTCGTAGGTCAGCTCGGCGACGCGGAACCACAGGAACTGCTCGTCGCGAAACGCGCGCCAGGGATCGTAGACCTTCTTGAACTTCTCGTTCTTGGCTGCGATCTCGTCGTAGATCTCATGCGTGGCCTTCCACGCCGCCGCCATGATCTCGCGCGACAACGGCCGCAGCTGCGCACCGGCAGCCACCAGGCGACGCAGCGCCTGCGGGTTCACGGCGTCGTAGCGCGCGGTGGTGTCGAGGTTGACCTCGGCGCCCGCCGTTTCCAGCACGTGCTGATAGAAGGGCGGCAGGCCTTCCCACAGCGTCTTGCCGACCATGATCGAGAGCTGGGCGCCGCCCTCCCAGAAGCCCGGGTAGTAGTAGTACGGCGCCACCTTCACGAAGCCGAGCTTCTCGTCGTCATAGGGGCCGACCCATTCGGCGGCATCGATCGTGCCGCGCTCGAGCGCCGCGAAGATGTCGCCGCCGGCGATCTGCTGCGGAATCGCGCCCAGCTTGGCCCAGATCTGCCCGCCCATGCCGGCAATGCGGAACTTGAAGCCCTTCACGTCGTCGAGCGTCTTGATCTCCTTGCGGAACCAGCCGCCCATCTGCGTGCCGGTGTTGCCGGCGGGAATCGGCACGACGTTGTACGACGCCATGAACTCACGCATGAGCTGCAGGCCGCCACCATGGTTCATCCACGCGTTCTGCTGGCGCGCCGTCAGGCCGAACGGCACGCCGGTATCGAACGCGAAGGTCGGGTCCTTGCCCACGAAATAGTAGGATGCCGTGTGCGCCATCTCGATGGTGCTGTTCTGCACGGCATCGAGATTCTGCAGCGCCGGCACGATCTCGCCCGGCGCAAAGACGCGGATCTGGAACTTGTTGTCGGTCAGCTGCGCGACGCGCTTGGCGAAGCTCTCGGCACCACCGAACAGGGTGTCGAGGCTCTTGGGAAAGCTCGAGGACATCCGCCACTTCAGCTCCGGCAACCCCTGCGCGATCGCCGGCGCCGCCAATGCGCCGGCCGCGACGGCGCCAACCGCCGTGGTGCTCAGAAATTTGCGTCTGTCCATTTCGCTTTCTCCTGGGATTGATGCCGGCCAGACATGACAAGCCCCGCCGAAGCGGGGCTTGTAGCCTTGTTGTGACCGGATGTCAGAGCTTGTTCTGCGCCGACGCCCGGGCCATGAAATTGTCGAAGGTGTTCTCGACCACGCGGAACCACAGCACCTGCTCGCCGCGGAAGGCCTTCCACTGGTCGTAGACCTTCTTGAACTTCGGGTTCTTCGCCATCGTTTCGGCATAGAGCTCGTTGGCGGCATTGAACGAGGCCTCCATCACCGCCGCCGGGAATGGCATCAGCTTGGTGCCGGAGGCAACCAGCTCGCGCAAGGCCTTGGGATTCTGAGCGTCGTACTTGGCCACCGACCAGGTGTGGGCCTTGGCGCAGGCATTCTCGAACGCCGCCTGATAGAACTTCGGCAGCTCGTTCCACTTGTTGATGTTGACGAACGCCGACAGCTGCGGGCCGCCTTCCCACCAACCGGGGTAGTAGTAGTACGGCGCCACCTTGTTGAAGCCGAGCTTCTGGTCGTCATAGGGACCGACCCATTCGGCGGCGTCGATGGTGCCCTTCTCCAGAGCCGGGTAGATGTCGCCGCCGGCGATCTGCTGCGGCACCACGCCCAGCTTGGTCATGACCTGGCCAGCGAAACCGCCGATGCGCATCTTGACGCCCTTGAGGTCCTCGACGGTCTTGATCTCCTTGCGGAACCAGCCACCCATCTGGGCCCCGGTGTTGCCGCAGGGCACGGCGTGGATGCTGTACTCCTTGAAGAACTCGTTCATCAGCTCGCGTCCGCCGCCGTGAAGCATCCAGGCGTCCTGCTGGCGCGCGTTGAGCCCGAACGGCACCGCCGTGTCGAAGGCGAAGGTCGGATCCTTGCCGACATAGTAGTAGGCCGCCGTGTGTCCGCACTCGACCGTGCCGTTCTGCACGGCGTCGGCGACCTGCAGGCCGGGCACGATCTCGCCGGCAGCGAACACCCGGATCTGGAACTTGTTGTCGGTAGCCTCAGCCAGGACCTTTGCCATGGTCTCGCCGGCGCCGAAGATCGTGTCGAGCGACTTGGGGAAGCTCGATGCCAGGCGCCATTTGATCTCCGGCATGGACTGGGCGATGGCTGGCGCCGCGACCGTGCTGGCGGCTGCCACAGCCGCGCCGGTGCCAGCCGCGCGGACGAACTTGCGACGATTCACTGAAAACCTCCCTTTTACATCCCATGCGAATTTCTTGACGCCGGGCTGCCGGATAATAAGCGCACGCGAGAAAATTCCCAACGCTTCCCGCGCGCGCCGGGCGCGTTTCATGGCCGCAGCGCTCCGGTCAATGGCGGCTAGCCTGGCCACCGTCGACGGAGAACACCACACCGCTGGTGTATGCGGACCGGTCCGAGGCCAGGAAAACCGCCAGGTCGGCGATCTCGGACGGCTCGCAGGGCCGGCCGAACGGCAGGTGCCGGGTCAGCTCCGGCCACCGTTCGGGGTCGCCCAGATCCTTGCCGGCCTGCGTGCGCAGCAGGCTCACCATGCGGTCGGTGCGTGTGAGCGGCGGGTTGATCGCCACGACGCGCACGCCGTGATCGACGCTCTTGGACCCCACCGTGCGGGTGAATTGCATCAGCGATGCGTTGCCCATCGAGCCGGTAACGTAGTCGTATGTCGGCATCTCGCCGGCAAGGCCGATGATGTTGACGACGACGCCCGACTTGCGCGCGTACATCCTCTCGAGCATCGCCCGGGTCATGTTGATATAGCCGAAGACCTTGAGCTCCCAGGCCGCCCGCCACTTGGCATCGTCCATCGCGATCAGGTCGCCGCGCGGGATCGCCCCGGCATTGTTGACCAGGATATCGGCCTCGCTGCAGGCGTCGACCAGCCCGCGGGCGGCCGCGCCACCGGCGCTGAGGTCCACCGGATGGATCTCCACCGGAACGTTGAAGCGCGCGCGCAGGCGCTCCCGTGCCGCGCCCAGGGCATCGGCGCTGCGCGAGGCGATATGGACATGGCAACCTTCGGCCGCGAACGCCTCCGCGCAGGCATAGCCGATGCCCCTCGACCCGCCGGTGATCAGCACGGTCCGGCCGGATAACTGCAAATCCATGGCGTACGTCCCTCGTGATGCGATGAGGTCCGATTTGTCGCATGCCCGGCACACCGTCGCGACTCTTGCTTGAAAAAGCAGATTCATTGCCCTGAAGTTACTCAGTCATGCATCAGAAACATGCATCTTGCAGCTAATGCATTGCTGCGATGCAGCATGATGCATGGCATGTCAGGCTGACTGACCCATATTGTGATCATAGCTGGTAGCTCAACAATAGAAGAAGGCTCCCGGCGACCGGGAGGAGCGCTCTGACCTCGAGCTGTTGGAGGTTGGATATGCTCCGCGAAGACACACTCAGAACCATCCAGGCCGCAATCGCCCGAGGCGAGCCGGCCAGACCGACGCCCGACGCCGTCCGCGCGGTCGCGTCCGAGGCTCATCGCTTGCGCACCCTGACCGTGCGCCAGGCGTTCGCGGCCCTCGCTTCCCTTTTCCGTAGCCATGACCTCGTCGTGCCGCCCGGCAAGATCGACGTCGTGCGCGGCCACTGATCTGCGGCTTTTGCCCAGGAGCCTACCATGACCCTCGTCACCACTCTGCCCGATACCGGCAAGAGAACGGCATCCCGGCGGCAGGCGCCGTCGCTGTCGCTGACCGACACCCTGCGCCTGTGGCGCCGGCGGGCGCGCGAGCGCGCCGAGCTGGCCCGCTTCACCGACCGTGAGCTGCACGACATCGGCATCGGCGCGTCGGACGCACTGCATGAGATCAACAAGCCGGTATGGCGAGCCTGATCCAGGCTGCCAGCTCATAGCGGGGGTGGGGAGATTGCGTGTCGGCGATATCGAGAACCTTTTGAGACCGCGCCGGCACGCAATCCGCTCACGCCCGCGCTGATCGCCGTCCTGGCGGCGCTGTCGGCGTTCGCGCCCCTGTCGATCGACATGTACCTGCCGGCCATGTCGAGCGATTTCCGGGTCGCGCACGCCGACACGCAGCTCACCCTGACCTACCCCCACATCGCCGGCACGGCCTCATCGCTGCTGGGCGTGATCCAGTTCGGCACCGGCGCCGTGTTCGGCACCCTGGTCGGACACCTGCTCGATGGCACGATCTGGCCCGTGGCCGCCCTCATGGGCGCTGGCGGCGTGCTGTGCTTCGTGGCGCACCGGGTGCTGGCGCCCGGTAGGACGCAAGCCCGACCCTCAGGCCAGCGGTAGCGGCGAGCCGTCGAAGCCATCGACCGGCAAGCCGAGGAACCCGAGCATGGTCGGCGCGATATCGGTGATGCAGGTGGGTTGCGACAGCGCCCGCGGCGCGCATCCCGGGCCGTTCACGATCAGGAACGGATTCACCTCGTCGTCGCCCCAGCCACCATGCTGCCCGCAACCAATCTCGGGCGGCTTGCCGGGCTCGGCGACTGTCCAGCGCCGGCCACGCACACCATACGCGTTGCTGTCATCCTGACGGGCCATGTTGACGGCGGCCACGATGCCGCCGCGCGCCACATGACCATGATCGGCGAGGTCCTGGCCGACGACGACCTGATCGGCCCATGGCTCGGCGCGCATCGCATCCAGCACGCCCAGCAAGGCAGGCCGCCCTCGTTCCGTGGCGTAGAGCAGGGCCGCCGTGCCTTGGCCCGCGACCGCGACGTCGCCGGCGTCGACGCAGGCCGCCAGCCCCTGCGCGCGCAGCCAGTCTTCCAGATCGACGCTGGCGCCGATCGTCTCCTGGCCGTGATCCGATCCGACAAGCAGCAGGATCTCCTCGCTATCGCGGCGGAGGCGTTCCACGACCTCGACGACGTCCAGGACACAGCGTTCGGCCTGGCGCAGCGCCTCGAGATGTGCCGGCGATCCCAGCGGGGCGCCGTGCAAGGTCAGGTCCGGGTTGGCCAGCCACAGCATGGCGACGGCCGGGCGGCGCTCCCACAGAACCTCGACGCAAAACCGCCGCGTCATCTCCCGGTCACCAGCGAGATCATGGCTGACAGCCAACGCATCGGGCGCCGCGATCGGCGCACCGCCGGGGGCATACGAGCCGGCCCGGTGATAGACGTAGCCGAAATGCTCCGGGTCGAGGAAATAGGCAGCCCCCGGCGACACGTTCGAGAACGCCACGCAGCCGCCCGATGCCGCGACGCGTCCGGCGATCGTCGGCACCCGAAGCGTGCCGCCCGTGGCGCGCCGCAGATGCGCACGGAAGTCTGGCTTGCCGACGTCGCGGACGACAATCCGGCCATCCTCCACCAGACCCATGCGGTTGCCATGCAGGCCATGGCGTGCGGGCAGGCAGCCCGTCGCGACCGACGCCGCCGATACCCGGGTCACCGACGGGAACACCGCCCGATGCGCAGCGCACCACAGGCTGGTGCCACGAAGGCGGTCCAGCACCGGCGTCCGCTGCGGATCCACCCAACCGCGGCCCAGGCCATCACAGCAGACGAACACGGCACGACGCGCCATCGGATGTTCTCCTCTACGGCCCAGGTCGATTATGCAGGCCGGCGGCCGGGATGCGACGGTATCGAGCGGCAACGACTCAATTATGGTGCGCGAGGTTTCTCGGTCCGCGCCGTTTTGACCGCTGGCAACTGGAGAGCATGCGCTTATATCAAGCGTTGACTTGGAAAATGGATATTCCTAGCATTGTCACACGATAAGGAGACCTGCGCGCCCGTGAAGCCGGCCGTAAAACCACGCTCCGTCGCCGACCGCTTGCTCTACGCGCTCAAGCGCCACGGTCCATTGACGGCAGCCGAGCTAGGACAGCACATGGGAACGACCGGCGAGGCGGCGCGCCAGCAGCTGCTGAAGCTCGCCGCCGAGGGCGTGGTCGAGGCAACCACGGCACCCAAGGGCGTCGGCCGGCCTGCCCAGACATGGCGGCTGGCCACCATGGCCATCGCCTGCTTCCCGGATGCCCATGCCAACCTGACGGCCGATCTCATCCGCACGATCCGGACGACCCTCGGCCAGCCCGCGCTCGATCTGCTCATCACCGCGCGCGAGGCCGAGACCCGCAAATGCTACGAGAGGAAGCTGCAGGGGCTTACGTCGATCGAGGATCGCATCGCCAGGCTGGCCGAGATCCGCAGCGAGGAGGGCTACATGGCCGAGTGGCAGCGCACGGATGACGGCCGCGGCTGGCTGCTGCTCGAGAACCACTGCCCGATCTGCGTCGCGGCGGCCGCCTGCCAGGAATTCTGCCGGGCCGAACTCAACGTCTTCCGCGACGTGCTCGGCAGCGACGTCACGGTCCAGCGCGAGGAGCACATCCTGGTCGGCGCCCGACGCTGCGCCTATCGCATCCAACGGGCGCAGAACGAGCGCGCGGACGGCAGCGGCGGCATCCAGCGGAACGATCGCCGCAGTCAGGCCTGCAAATGGGCTGGCGGCGCCAAGCGCATGCGGACGCTGTCGTTCGTGCCCAGCAGCAGCGAGGCGATGTAGAACAGGCTCGCGACCAGCACGATCGCCGGGCCCGACGGCACGCTGGTGTGATAGGAAATCAGCAGGCCGACGAGGCCGGACATGGCGGCCATCGGCAGGGCCACCAGCGCCATGGTGACAACCTGGCGCGCCCAGAACGATGCCGCCACCGCCGGCAGCAGCAGCAGGCCCAGCGCCATCAAGGTCCCCAGCGCCTGGAAGGCCGCCACCATGTTGAGCACGGCCAGCGCCAGGAAGGCATAGTGGTACAGCGATCCCCGCACGCCGACCGCCGCCAGGAAGCCGGGATTGAAGCACTCGACCACCAGAGGCCGGTAGATCGCCGCCATGCCCAGCAGGGTGATCGATGCTGTCGCCGCGACCAGCGCCAGCGACAGGTCGTCGACGGCCAGGATGCTGCCGAATAGTATGTGCATCAGGTCGACGGTGGAGCCCTTCAGCGACACGATCATCACGCCTGCGGCCAGCGCCGTGAGATAGGCGGCAGCGAAGCTGGCGTCCTCACGCAGCGAGGTGAAGCGAGCCACCACGCCGGACAGCAGCGCTGTCGCGACACCGGCGACGAAGCCGCCGGCGCTCATGGCCGGCAGCGAGAGCCCGCCGAGCAGGAAGCCGATGGCTGCACCCGGCAGCAGGGCGTGCGCCAAGGCATCGCCCATCAGGCTCATGCGGCGCAGGATCAGGAACACACCGACCGTGCAGCTCCCGGTCGACAACGCCAGGCACGCCACCAGCGCCCGCCGCATGAAGCCGTGGTCCACGAACGGGCCGAACAAGAAGTCCCACAGGAAATCCATGACAAGCTCGGGGCCGGCGCGCTCAGGCGGCCGCGCTCGGGTGACAGATGCCAGCCGTGTCGTCCCATGACTCGGCCATCGCCCTGGCCCGCAGCAGATTGGCCGGCGTCAGGGCCTGCTCCGTCGGACCGGCAGCGATCAGCTCGCGCGCCATCAGCAGGGCATGCGGGAAGTTGGCGCGCACCTGATCGAGATCGTGCAGCACGCATACCACCGTGCGGCGATCCTCGCGCCAGCGCCGCACCAGAGCCAGCAGATCGGCCGTCGTGCGCGCGTCGATCGCGTTGAACGGCTCGTCGAGCAGAATGATCTCGGCATCCTGCAGCAGCATGCGCGCGAACAGGGCACGCTGGAACTGGCCGGCGGACAATGTCGACAGCGGCCGCTGCTCGAAGCCACGCAGGCCGACCGCGTCGATGGCATGCATCGCGCCGTCGATATCGGCCGCGCCCGCCGCACCGAAAGCGCCGATGCCGTGCCAGCGGCCCAGCAGCACCATGTCCAGGACGCTGATCGGAAACGTGCGGTCGACATCCGACTGCTGCGGCAGGTAGGCGATCTTGGCTCTCGTGCGTCGTGGGAATTCAATACGGCCCTGCACTGCGCGCACCAGTCCGACCATGGCTTTCAGCAAGGTCGATTTGCCGGCGCCGTTGGGGCCGACGATCGCCGTACACGCGCCCTCGGGGATCTCGACCGAGACATGATGCACTGCCGGGTGCCGGTCATAGGCCACCGTGACATCGACCAGACGCAGCGCCGCCGTCACAGCGCGGTTCCCGCGGCGACCGCAGCGGGCGGCGCGGCCTTTGCCTCGAACGCCAATGCCCACCAGACCGCGAGCCACAGCAGCACCACACCGGCAGCCGCCCACAGCACCCGGCGGCCGGCGCTCATCGCCATGAGGCGAGTGCCGAGGTCGCCCGAAGGCGCAGTCGGATGAACATGAGGTGGCATGGGTCGATCAGGAATTGTTAGCCTATAACATAACAAACCCGAGCGGGATTGCGAGTCCGAATCAGAGATTTCCTCTTGGAAACCAAGGATGATTCCGTCACTCCTAAGTGATTGTGGCGCGCGACTAATTGACTGGCGCGGACCAAGGACGGTGGCCAGAGTACCGCGATGTTGTCGCCCGGTCGTTTCATGGTGGCGTTGCATATCGCCGCTTTCGCAGGCAGCGCCGGCGCTGCCGCGCAGACCGCCAGCCACGCCGCGCCGGCCTCGCCGATCGTCGTCGAGCTTTTCACGTCGCAGGGCTGTTCCTCCTGCCCGCCCTCCGACCAGCAGCTGGGTGAGCTTGCAAAGCGTTCGGACCTGCTGCCGCTGTCCCTGCACGTCGACTATTGGGACTATATCGGCTGGAAGGACCCGTTCGCCTCCCCGGTCAACACCGAGCGCCAGCGCGGCTACGCCCGGGCCCTGAAGCAGCGCTATATCTACACGCCCGAGATGGTGGTTGGCGGCCTGGCGCACGACCCGGGCTACGATCAGGCGAAGATCGGCAAGATGCTGCGCATGGCGGCGGAGCGGTCCGGGCCGCGGGCGCTGCCGACGATGGCGCGCGCCGCCGGCAACGGCATCACGATCACCATTCCCGAGACGCGCCTGACGGTGGCCTGCGATGTGTGGCTGGTGACGTTTGACCGGCAGCGCCGCACCGAGGTCGCCCGCGGCGAGAACAAGGGCGTGACCCTGGTCAACCACAACGTGGTGCGCTCGCTCGAGAAGCTGGGCACCTGGAACGGCGACGCCGCCCGGTGGACCGTGCCGGCCGAGCGGGTCGGTCCCGGCCAATCGCTGGCAGTGGTCGTGCAGCAGGCGTCCTTCGGCCCGATTATCGGCGCAACCCGGCTGGATCGCTGAAGGCGGCGCGATATAATCGCCGGCATGTTTGACGCTGTCGGAAAGTCCTTTGCGCAGCTCGGCGACCCCAAGCTGCGCTGGGTGATCCTGAAGTCGCTCGGAATTGCGATCCTCTTCTATATAGCGCTCTGGTTCGCGACCTGGTTCCTGGTCGCCGCGATCCCGACGGTCGACATCTCGTGGCTGGGAGCGACCGGCAACCGCTGGCTCAATGAGCTGCTGCATTTCCTGGCCGGCCTGGCCGCGTTCGTGCTGCCGCTGTTCCTGTTTCCGGCATGCTTCGGGGTGATCGTGAGCCTCTTCCTCGAGGAGGTCGCCGACGCGGTCGAGGCGCGCCACTACCCGTTCCTTGGCAAGGCGCCCGGGGTCCCGGTCTGGATCGGGATCTGGTCGGGCGTGAAGTTCTTCCTGCTGCTGGTCGGCATCAACCTGGTCCTGCTGCCGATCTACCTGATCCTGCTGTTCTTTCCGATCGCCAGCGTCGCGCTGTTCTGCGTCGTGAACGGCTACCTGTGCAGCGTCGAATATTTCGAGCTTGTCAGTCTGCGCCGCCAGCCGATGGGCGAGGTCTCGGCGCTGCGCCGGGCCTATCGCAGCAAGGTCTGGTTCGCCGGCATCCTGATCGCAGCCGCCGGCATTGTCCCGTTCCTCAATCTGCTGGCGCCGATCCTGGGCACCGCGCTGATGGTGCATGTGCGCCAGGCCTTGACGCCCGTGCCACCGACGGCCCGATGGGTGAGACCGACGCGCTAGCGACCCGGGTATGAGCGTCAGGGCCAGGTTACAGCTTGGAAACACAGGGTTTTTCGCCTTGCCTCACGGTTTCGTGATGGACGGCAACGAACCTGACAGTGTTTCATCCTACGACGTGCCGGTTCAGCGGCGGCGGCGTGCGGCGCGTGGGTGATCCGTCGACAGCAACAGAGAGGGAGCAAAGCATGCAAAAGGGGCTGATCGTCGGCGCCATCGGCCTGGCGCTATCGGGTGCGCTGATCGGCAGTGTCGCGCTGGCACAAGGCGACCCGATCGCGGCGCGCAAGGACAACCGCAAGCAGGCTGGCGCGCAAATGAAGGCGATCAAAGGGATCATCGACGCCAAGGGTCCGGCCAGCGGCGTGGTGCAGGCCGCAGCCAAGCTCAAGGAGCTGCAGCTGGCCTTCCCCGCCTTGTTCCCCGCCGGGTCCGACAAGGGCGAGACCAAGGCTCTGCCGGTCGTCTGGTCCGACAAGGCCGGCTTCGCGGCGGCCAACAAGGCGCAGGACACGGCGCTCGACGCGCTGACGGCGGCGGCCGGCAGCGGCGACATGGCGAAGATCGGTGAAGCTTTCGGCAACGCCGCCAAGACGTGCGGCGCCTGCCACGACAAGTTCCGCGCGAAATAGCGGCCGGAGCGCTCGCTCCGATCACGCCAAGAGCCGGTCAACATGTCGACCGGCTCTTTCTTCGTCAGCCGCCCGGATCGTCAACCACCCAGGCGCACGACTCCGTAGACGATCGCAGCAGCGGCCACCAGGCACACAAGGGCCAGGACATTGCTGGCGAAACGCACCTTCGGCACCGGCGCGCCGAGTGGTGCCACATCGTCGCGGCGCTTGCGGCCGGTGATCATGGCCGCGATCAGGTTCTGCTTCTTGACGACGAGGTAGAGCACGGCCGCAAGCACATGCAGCCCGACCAGGACGTACAGCAGCACGATCCAGCGCTTGTGGAGGCTGGTCATGCTCTTCACCCAGCTCTCGCCGGCGATCGCAACCAGGGGACCGTCGACGGCAATGTCGTCGGTGGTGAACAGGCCGCTGCCAACCTGCACCAGCAGTGCCAGGATCAGCATGATGACCATCCAGCCACCAACGGCGTTGTGACCGACTTCCCGCGCCGCGCCGGCACCGAGCAGATCGCGAATATGTGACAGGCCGGCCAGGGGTCCTCTCACGAAATGAGAGAAGCGCGACGTCGTGCTGCCGACGACTCCCCACAGCACGCGAAAGATCAGCAATGTGAGGATCGCATAGCCGGACCAGAAGTGCCATTTGAACCAGCCGAGCGATCCGCTCAACACCTGGAATACAACCAGCACCACCAGAGCCCACTTGAAGAGCCGTGTCGGCAGATCCCAAATCCGTACCGTGTCTTTGTCTTTTTCCTGCTCGATGCTCATCGACACCCCCTGCCGTCCCGACACCGCACTCTGCGAAGTTATTCCCGCACGGGCAACCGCGCCGCAGGCCGTTGTCGAGCGATTGCGGCACGGCTCCCTTTCGGCCATGGTGCAACGACAACGAGGAACACGAGATGCGATTGCTCCCCCGGCATGCCGCAGCCGCGATGATCGCGGTCCTGTCAGCCCATGCGTCATTCGACCGCGCAGCGTCAGCGCAAAGCGCACAGCAACAGCAAAAGCCGCCCGCAGGCGCGCCCAAACAATCCGCCAATGACCTGAAGCCCGCCTTCGACGCCTTGCGGGTCAAGGACTACGCTCGAGCCGAGCGCATCCTCAAGCCGATGGCCGAGCGCAAGGATGTGAGGGCGCAGTTCATGCTCGGCGCCGAGATCTACGGCTTCGCCCAGTCGCCGCTATACGACCTCAGCAAGGCCATTCCACTGCTGCGCGATGCTGCGGAGCGTGGTTTTCCGCGCGCCATGGCGGTCTATGCCGGCGCCTTGGCCGAAGGTGCGGGCGTCCAGCAGGACAAGGTCGAGGCCTACAAGTACATGGCGCTGGCGTCGCGCATGAGGGTGCCGGACACGGAGGTCATGCTGGCACGCCTCTCGAGCGAGATGACCGACGAGGAGCTTGACCGGGCCAAGAAGGCTGCCGATGCCTTCGTGCCGCGCCAGTGAGGTGAGCCTGATCGTGCGTCGTGTCACGACCGCGATCACAGTCACCGTCTCGCTGGTGACGGCAGCGCCCGTCGCACATGGTCAACAATCCATCGACAACGCGCTGCAGGGCGCCATCTCCGCATACGAGGCGGGGGACGTCGCCGGCGCCGAAAGGACGTTGCGGCCACTCGCCGCCGGCGATCCCGAAGCCGCCGCTTGGCTGGGCGCGACGCTGCTGAAGCGTGGCGACAAGGCCGCGGTGACGGAAGCGATTCGCCTGCTGCAGAACGCCGCCGGCGCCGGCAATGCACGGGCTAAATATCTGCTTGGCTTCCAGCATGCCATCGGCCAAGGCGTGCCCAGCGATTTGACCCGGGCCGCGCAGCTTTTCCAGGAAGCCGCCACCGCCGGCATCGGGCGTGCCGCCTACAATCTGGGGGTCCTTTACGCCAAAGGACGCGGCGTGGCGCAGGATCCAACCCAGGCGCTGCGCTGGTATGAGCGCGCGGCGCAGGCCGGCGATCCCTATGGGGCGTACGCGATGGCGCGCGCCACCGAGCTGTCGCCGCAAGCCACGACGCGCGCCGCCGAGATGGCGCAGGCCTATCGTGCGGCGGCCGAGCAAGGCCATCTGCCGGCAGCCGTGCGCTACGGCGTCCTGCTGGCCGAGGGGCGCGGCGTGCGCAAGGATCCGGCCGAGGCCGAGCGTTTCCTGCGCCACGCTGCCGGCAATGGCTACGCCGAAGCCGATGTGATCATGGGCGACCTTGCGGCCTCGACCGCGATGGGCTCCCGTGGCGAGCCGGCGCGGGCCGCGGCGGCCAGCGCGATCGGCTGGTATACGTCGGCCGCCAACAAGGGCGTCGCGCTGGCGCAGTTCAAGCTCGCCAATGCCCTGTTCGCGGGCGCCGGCGTCGAGCGCGACATGCCGAAGGCGGAGCAGTGGTACGAGCGCGCCGCCCGGCAAGGCTTCGATGAAGCCCAGTATGTGCTGGGCGTCTGGAAGAGCGGCGGCGTGGCAAGCGCCAAGGACCCCGTCGCCGGCTACAAATGGCTGCTGCTGGCCGAGCGGCAGGGCAACACCAATGCCGGCAAGGTCCGGGCACGGGCCGCCGAGAAGCTGTCATCGTCGGAGATCAGCCAGGCCCAGGCGGACGCCGCCGCGTTCCGCGCGCAGCCCGAACGGCCGCTGGGCCGGCCTGACGACGAGGCTCCACCGCTCAAGCCAATGGCACCCAAGCGGTGACGGCAATGTGATCTGCGGTCAGGGACGCCTTGTCCCGAACCAATGTTTCACAATCGTATATATTTTTGATACGGTTCGATATTATTCACGTGTGCCATCGGAGTATCGGCAAATGGCGGAGGCGCAAATTATGCGCGAGCCATTCTGGGATCTGGGGCAGCGGATCAAGACACTGCGCAAGCAGCAGGATCTGACGCAGCAGGAGTTTGCCGCGAAGCTGGGCGTCACGCAGCCAACGGTTCATCGCTGGGAGAAAGGTGCTTTCGAGCCGGATCCGCAGACCCTCAAGGTGCTGGCGGAGATGGCTGGCGTATCGGTGTCGGAGTTCCGCTACGGTCCCGGCGGCGGCGTGCGCCGCATGGTGGCGGTGGCCGGCTATGTCGGGGCCGGCGCCGAGGTCTTCCCCATCGAGGACCAGGCCGGCGGCGGGATCGACGAGGTCGAGGCGCCGCCGGGCGATTCGCTCGGCACTGTCGCCGTCCGGGTGCGGGGCGACAGCATGTATCCCGTCTACAGCGAAGGCGACATCCTGTTCTACAGCCGTGACCTTCAGGCGCATGGCATCGACATGGCGAACTGCCTGGGCCGCGACTGCATCGTCAAGATGGTGAACGGCCCGACCCTGGTGAAACGGGTCGAGATGGGCGGCGCCCGCGGTCAGTTCACCCTGATGTCCTACAACGCCGCGCCCGTGGTGAACACGCGGCTGGAATGGGCCAGCCCGGTCCGCTGGATTAAACGACGCTAAAAATGAGCCGCCGCAGTGGAGAATATGGCTTCCCACGCGCCGCCATCGCGGCGCGGCGGCTTCACCGGCAGCCGGGCTTTCCGTTGCCCTTGCCGTTGCCGTTGTTGCCCTGACGCGGAGGACATGGCGTCGCCTGCGCATAGGCGCGGCGGTCCAGGTTGGTCACCGTCGGCGCGGCATAAGCGACGCCGGCAGCAAGGCCCAGGCGGGCCAGCGCCCGACGGCGGGACACACCCTGGCTGTCAGCCTTCGACTGATCTTGCGGAACGGAGGACATCGCGGACAGACCTCAGAAATCACTGCTTTATTTGTACTATGGTAACATACCTGACGGCGTTTTACTACCTCGCGTGCAAGGTTGCGTGCGCGTGATGCGGTTGATCTGCAGGCCACCGGTCTCGACAGCTTCACCCACAATATGTGGTAGATATTCCCTGTGAGCACAGTGACAAACCTGTCGGCGGGAGCGCGCCCGGAGGCCACGCTGGCCGTGACCCGCGGCGTCTGCCGGCTGTGGCGTGCGCGCGCATGGACCCCTCTGCTGGAGGTACCGCTGGCCGATGGCCGCCGCGCCGACGTGCTGGCCCTGGCCGACGACGGCACGGTCGCGATCGTCGAGGTGAAGTCATCGGTCGAGGACTACCGTGCCGATGCCAAATGGACGGACTATCTCGCCTGGTGCGACCGTTTCTATTTCGCCGTAGGCCCACAGTTTCCGCAGGCCCTGCTGCCCGATACCGCCGGCTTGATCATGGCCGATGCGTTCGGCGGCGATATCCTGCGCGACGATCCGCGTCCTGTCGCCGAAACCCGGCTCGCCGCCGGGCGCCGCAAGGCGCTCACCCTGCGGTGCGCGCGCCTGGGGGCCGAGCGCCTGCAGCGCCTGATCGACCCCCAGGCAGGGCTGGCGATCTGATCGCCATGCCGCTACTCCACAACACGGCTATGCGACCCCAGTCCACAGGCCGCTTGGCGCCGCTATCCGCGGACCGCTAAGCTGCCGGGCAGACAACGACAGGATGAGATCATGACCGAGCTGATGACCGGCGCCGACAGCCTGGTCCGGACACTTGTGAAGGGTGGCGTGACCGTCTCGTTCGCCAATCCCGGCACGTCGGAGATGCACTACGTCGCCGCGCTGGATCGCGTGCAGGGGATGCGCTGCGTGCTCGGCCTGTTCGAAGGCGTCTGCAGCGGCGCGGCCGACGGCTACTACCGCATGACCGACATGCCGGCGGCGACGCTGCTGCATCTCGGACCGGGCCTCGCCAATGCCTGCGCCAACCTGCATAACGCAAAGAAGGCCGGCTCGGGCATCGTCAACATCGTCGGCGAGCATGCCACCTACCACATCAAGTTCGACACGCCGCTCACCGCCGATATCGAGGGCATCGCCAAGCCGTTCTCGCACTGGGTGAAGACGTCGCCGACGTCCAAGACGGTCGCGAAGGATGGCGCGCACGCGATCCAGGCGGCCCGCACGTCGCCGGGCCAGATCGCGACCCTGATCCTGCCGGCCGACACCGCCTGGGGCGCCGCGCACGAGGTCGCCGAGACGCCGCCGCCGCCGGCGCCGCAGAAGCCGTCGGCCGACGCGGTGACGGCTGCCGCCAAGGCCCTCACCAATGGCGAGCCCGGCATGCTGCTGCTGGGCGGTCGCGCGTTGCGGGCGCGGGCGCTGGAGCTGGCGGGCAAGATCGCGACCAAGACCGGCTGCAAGGTGCAGGGCGCCGGCGCCAACGCGCGGCTGCAGCGCGGCGCCGGCCGCGTGCAGATCAGCCGCGTGCCGTTCGTGGTCGAGCAGGCCACCGCCGTGCTCAAGGGCACGCGGCAGATGGTGCTGTGCGGCGCCCGGCAGCCGGCTGCGTTCTTCGCCTATCCGGGCAAGCCCAGCATCCTGACGCCGGAGGATTGCGTCGTCACCAAGCTGGCCGATGTCGAGGACGACTGCGAAGCGGCCCTGGAAGCGCTTGCCGCCGAGCTGGGCGCGCTCGACGCGCCGGCCGCCGGCATCGCCGCCGCCAAGCGGCCGGACAAGCCCAGCGGCAAGATCACGCTCGATGGGCTTGGCATGGCGCTGGGCGCCACGATGCCGGAGAACGCCATCGTCGTCGACGAATCGGTGACGACTGGCCGTGGCTTCTTCCCCTTCAGCGCCGGCGCGCCGCCGCATGACTGGCTGAACAACATGGGCGGCTCGATCGGCTTCGGCGCGCCGGTCGCCGTGGGTGCCGCGGTCGCCTGCCCGGATCGCAAGGTCATCTCGATGATCGGCGACGGCAGCGCGATGTATACGGTCCAGGCATTGTGGACGATGGCGCGCGAGAATCTGGACGTCTGCGTCATCATCTTCTCCAACCGCTCCTACCAGATCCTCTACAGCCAGCTTGCCGATGTCGGCGCGCCCAACCCTGGGCCGCGCGCCATCGACATGCTGACGCTGGACCGCCCGGCGCTCGACTTCGTCAAGCTTGCCAAGGGCATGGGCGTCGAGGGTGCTCGCGTCGAGGATCTCGATGGCCTCACCAAGCAGATGCAGTGGGCCATGGGTCAGAAAGGGCCCTACCTGATCGAGGTGATGATGTAGGCAGGGTCGGTCGATCCGCATGTCCGCCCAACCGCCCAACGTGCCGCGGCCGATGATCGGCCGCAACGCTGCGCGCGCGTGGCTCATCGGCACACAGGTCGTGATGGCGGTGCTGCTGATCTTCTGGCTGCCCCTGGCCGGGCTGTCGGTGATGGCGTTCGATGCGCCGCAATCGCCTGACGATCCCTGGCCGCTGCTGTTCGTGGGGTCGATCTGGTCCTGGCCACCGGTGGCGTTCGTGTTCTCACTGGTGGCCTGGATGCTGTGCTGGCGCTACGGCCGCAACACGCTGGCGGTGGTGATCACCACGCTGCCGCTGGTCTTTCCACTCGCATTCGGATTGGTCCTGCTGCTGCGCAGCTGACGGTGGCGCCAGAGTCAAGCTGCAAATTCAGCCCCCGCCGACACGCCAGGGCTATCGCATTTGGAAATTTGTGAACTGAGCGAGCATGGTGGCGAGGAATTGGTTGTCCCAGCCGGCACGCTTGAGCTTGCCGCGCATGGAGCCCTTTGAGGGCTCGATCTTGGCGAGGTTAA
>NZ_VDUZ01000022.1 GCF_008039615.1 Vineibacter terrae
AAGCGGATGTTCACCCTCGCACACGCCTGACGGGGAAAGTACCACCAAAAATCGCGACCCATGACCTCGGTGCTTTCAAAATCACTCAATCAACTACCCAATAACCTCAGTCCGACAGGCTGCTAGCGCAGGCGGCGCGCCGATTCCTATCGCCCGGATCGCCAGTCGCGCGTCGGGCGCCAGAAGGGGCGACGCAGCTCGTAGTCGACGAGCGTCGGCGACAGGCCGAGCTCACGCAGCGTGCGCTCGTCGACCTGCGCCAGCTCCAGCCGCTCCCGGCGGCGCGCCTGCCAGGTGCGCAGCACGGCAGCGATGCGCTGCAGCGCCGAGGCCGGCGTGCCGGCCTCGGCCGCCGCATCCGGCGCCGGCATCGAAGGCGCCGCCGGTGCCTGGGCGATGCTCTGGAACAGATGATCGCCGGCGTGGTGCGGGGAGCGGATGTATGACATGGCTTCGTCCTCCTGTGGTCTTGAGCCTGTCGCCCTTCACGTAGGCCGTGGCGGTGACGTCAGCAATTACGCGACGCGTAATGCTCGAGGCGCACGCGCGGCTTGCGTCGGCGGCGCCGCTCCGCTCTGCTGCCGTCATCGGTCATCACACAACCATCCGGAGCTTCGGCGATGTCTCAGTTGTTCTCGCTGCAAGGGCGCGTCGCCGTCGTCACCGGCGCCTCGCGCGGCCTGGGCCTGGATTTCGCGCGCACGCTGGCCGAGGCCGGCGCCACGGTGGTGTGCGTGGCGCGCACCACGGCGGCCCTGGAGGCGGCGGTCGAAGGCCTGCGCGCCGCCGGCGGCGCCGCGGCGGCCGTCACGCTCGACATCACCGACGAGGCGGCGATCGCAGCGGCGGTGCCGGACATCATCGCGCGGCATGGCCGCATCGACGTGCTGGTCAACAATGCCGGCGTCATCTACCGCGCGCCGGTTCTCGACACGGCCAGCGACGACTGGCGCCGCGTGCTCGACACCGACCTCACCGCGCCGTTCCTGCTGGCGCGCGCCGTCGGACGCCACATGCTGTCGCGCCGCTACGGGCGCATCGTCAACATCGCCTCGGTGATGGGCGTGGTGGGGCGCGCCACCGTCGGCGGCTATGTCGCTGCCAAGCACGGCCTGATCGGGCTCACCCGCACGCTGGCCGCCGAGCTCGGCCCCGACGTGACGGTGAACTGCCTGTCGCCGGGCTACATCCGCACCGAGCTCAACGTCGCGCTGCAGCAGGACCGCGCCTTCAACACGATGCTCGAGACACGCACGGCGTCGGGGCGCTGGGGCACGCCGGCCGACCTGCGCGGCGCGCTGCTGCTGCTGGCGTCCGATGCCGGCGCCTATATCACCGGCCAGTCGCTGGTGGTCGACGGCGGCCTGACCAGCATCCTGGCCTGAGGTGGCCTACGGCTTGAAGCCCGGCGCCCGGCGCGCCGCATGCGCGGTGGCGATCGTCGCCGCTAGGCTGCCTTGCGCTCGATCAGCTCGATCTTGTAGCCGTCGGGATCCTCGACGAAGGCGATCACGGTGGCGCCGCCTTTCACCGGGCCGGCCTCGCGCGTGACCTTGCCGCCGGACGTGCGGATGCGTTCGCAGGCGGCGGCGGCATCGGGCACCTCGATGGCGATGTGGCCATAGCCGCCGCCCAAATCGTACTTGTCGACGCCGTAATTGTAGGTGAGCTCGATCACGGCGTGCTCGCTCTCGGCGCCGTAGCCGACGAAGGCGAGCGAATATTTCTGCTCCGGCCGGTCGGTCGTGCGCAGCAGCCGCATGTCCATGACCTTGGTGTAGAAATCGACCGAGCGCTGCATGTCGCCGACGCGCAGCATGGTGTGAAGCAGGCGCATGAATCCCCTCCGCCGGATTGTCCGAATGGCGTCGGGCACCGTAGGCCGCCCACGGCCGGCGTCAAGCGGCGCCGGCCGTGGTGGCCGGAAGGGCGGCCGGGCGGAGCGTGGCCCGGCGGACGCCGCTACTTCTTGGTTGCCGGCGGCGTGGCCGGTGTCGCGGGCGCCGCCACCTGGTGGGCGATGATGTGGTCCTTGATGTCGTTGTAGACGGCTTGCGGGACGATCTTCTTGTCGACCAGCTCGTTCTTGGCGCGGTAGGGCCGGCCCTTGATGATGGCGTCGCTGCGGGCCTCGCCGATGCCCTTGAGCGTCATCAGCTGCTCCTTGGTCGCGGCGTTGATGTCGATCAGCTCGGCGGCCGGCTTGGGTGCGGGCGTCGTCGTCGAGGGCTTGGGGGCTGGGGCGGGAGCCGGGGCCGTGGTCGACGGCTTCGGCGTCTGCGCGAAGAGGGATCCCGGCGTGGCGGCGAGCGCACCCATCAGGATGGCCGCGAGCAGTCGAGAGCGTGCAGACATGCGCTTACCTCTTTCGTAGGCGCCGCCGGCGATGGCGACGCCGGCGCAGTCGAGCATGCAACCTGGGCGCCGGCAAGGCGCCGCGCGATGCCGATTCTGTCAGGATTTGATCAGCTTCAATGGATTGTATTGGCGCTAGTAGTACAACCGGCGCCGGCGCTTGCGGCGCATGGCGAGCATCACCAGCATCCGGCCGATGACCACGGCGGCGACGCCCATCAGCAGCAGCAGGGCGGCGCCGGGCTGGACGCTGCGCGCGAAGTTCGCCTTCATCAGCACCCAGGCGGCGATCGCCAGGCAGGACACGCCGACCGCCTGGCCCAGCCACCACGCCGCCAGGGCGGCGCGCTGGTACCAGCGCAAATGCTCGCTCCACAGGATATGGGGTCGAAAGAACTCCATACCGCCACTCCCGGCACAACGGCGTAAGCTGCGATCAATGGCGCGTCCCACGGCGGACCGTGCAACCAACAGGCCATCGGAAAACGGCGGGAGGATGACCAAAGCAGGGCGATCCGCCGGCCGGCCGGCGGTCGCGCCGGTCAGATCTTCTTCAGCTTGGCGTCGAACTTGCAATAGCCGTCGAGCACGACGCCGGCGGTCGAGGCGTTGATCGTGCCCTTGACGTCCATGACGCCGCCGTCGCCGACCTGGGCCTTTGTCCTGAAGGCGCCGTTGGCGTCGGCGGTGGCCTCGAAATGGCGCTGCGGCCGGCCCTGCTGCTGGAACAGTCCCTTGACGGCGGTGCCGCTCACCGTGACGTCGATCTTCATCTTGTAGCTGCTGCAATTGGTGCTGCCGCCGACGCCACCGCCGCTGCCATATCCCGTCCAGGTGTAGCTGCCGGTGGTTTGGGCCAGGGCCGGCAGGCTCAGGGCTGCGGCAGTCGCGACCAACGCCAGGGCAAAGCGCATGCAAGCCTCCCATTGTCGGAGGCGCGATCATGAACCGGACGATGCCGCGATGCCAGTCACCGGCGCGCGATCACGGCGCGACGCGCTGTCCCGGCCGCAGTAAGCTCGTGCAAGGCGATCACGGCGATGGAGCGCGACGGTGCGGCTCGAGACACTGCTTCCCTTGGGCAAGGTGGACCCTGGCCTGCGCGCGCCGGAGACACCGCTGGACCTCCACGCCGTCGGCGCCGACGCCCGGCTGCTCGAGGATATCGGCTACGACGGGCTGGTGGTCGAGGAGACCAAGGACGATCCGTTCGTGATCATGGCCCTGGCGGCGCAGGCCACGCGCCGGCTGCGGCTGGGCACGTCGGTGGCGATCGCCTTCCCGCGCAGCCCGACCGTCACCGCGCTCAGCGCCTGGACGATCCAGAAGCTGTCCGGCGGCCGCTTCACGCTGGGCCTGGGCACGCAGGTGAAGGCCCATATCGAGCGCCGCTACGGCATGGCCTGGTCGCCGGCGGGGCCGTGGATGCGCGAATACGTGCGCGCCGTGCGCGCGGTGTGGGATTGCTGGCAGAACGGCACGCCGCTCGACATCGCAGGGCCGCACTACACCATCAACCTGATGGTGCCGCTGTTCAATCCCGGGCCGATCGCGCATCCGGCGATCCCGATCCACATCGCCGCCGTCAACGCGCTGATGTGCCAGGTGGCGGGCGAGGTGGGCGACGGGATCCGGCCGCACCCCGTCTGCACGCCGTCCTACATCGAGACCGTGATGCTGCCGGCGGTGCGCGCCGGCGCCGCCAAGGGCGGCCGTACGCTGGACGATTTCAGGGTCTGCATGAAGCCGCTGGTGGCCGCCGCCGCCACCGAGGCCGAGCTGGTGCCCAAGGTGCGCGATGCGCGGGCGCGCATCGCCTTCTACGCCTCGACGCCGCAATACCGCGCTGCGTTCGACCATCTCGGACTGGGTGACCTCGCCGACCGGCTGAAGCTGCTGTCGCGCGCTCAGCGCTGGGAGGAGATGCCGCAGCACATCAGTGACGACATCCTCGAGCAGTTCGTCACGATCGCGACCTACGACGACATCGCCGCCAGGCTGTGCGCGCGCTACGGCCATGTCGTCACCGACTGCGAGTTCTCGATCGCCGTCAGGAGCGAGGCCGATCGCGAGATCCTGCGCGGCCTGGCCCGGACGATCCAGGCCGAGGGCGAGGCGCGCGCGCGGCGCACGATCCTGGGCGCGGCGGCGTAGCTACAGCGCTGCCGCGGCGTGGCGTGTCACGGTCGCGGCCAAGTGTGCCGCCGCCGGCAGGAACGTCCTGAAGTCGAGATGGCTGGAAGCGCCGGCCAGGTCGCTGAGGCAGCGTACGTTCACGAACGGCACGTCGCCGAAGCGGCGGCAGACCTGCGCCACGGCCCCGCCTTCCATCTCGACCGCGGCGGCATCGAACGTAGCGTGCAGGCGCTGGCGCGTGGCATCGCAGTTCAGGAACGTGTCGCCCGACAGGATCGTGCCCAGCACGACGCGCGGCACGCGCCCGGCGGCGCCGGTCACGGCGGCCGGCAGCGGCGGCAGCGCCAGCGCCTCGGCGGCGGTGCCCAGGCGCGCCAGCAGGTCCGGCGGCAGGTCGTAGCCGGGTGTGCGGTCACGGCCCGACAGCCACGGCACGCCGGGCTGGTAGGTGCGGATCTCGCCGGCGACCAGGGTGCCGTAGTCGTGCTGCAGATTGCGCGCGCCGATCACGACGTCGCCGACGCCATAGGCGGGATCGAGCCCGCCGGCGACGCCGCAGAACAGCAGCGCGCGGCAGTCGAAGCGGGTCAGCAGCAGGGTGGCGGCGATGGCGGCGTTGACCTTGCCGATGCCGCATTCGACGAACACGGCGCTGCGGCCGGCGATGGCGCCGCGCGTGAAGGCCAGCTCGCCGATCCGGTGCGTGTCGCCGGCGGCCTCGTCGAGCTGCGCCAGCTCCTCGGGGATGGCGGAGAGGACGCCCAGCGGGGCGGTGGTCGACGGCGGGGTCATGGCATCGATGCGGGCGATGGGGTGGTGTCACGGACCGCCTAGGCTATAACGGGCGCGCCTTGCGACCCTAGTGAAAGTCCCGCGTGTGACTCAGTCCGTGTCCGAGCCGTCGTCCCGCGTCCTTGAGGCGCCGGCCGTCCTGCTGCCGCCGCTCAGCGATCTGGCGCGCGACGCCGGTGCCGCCATCATGGAGATCTACGCCCGGGCCGATCTCGGCGAGCGCGCCAAGCCCGACCAGTCGCCGGTGACCGACGCCGATCACGCCGCCGAGGCCGTGATCCTGGCCGGCCTGCAGCGCCTGACGCCCGACGTGCCTGTCGTGGCCGAGGAGGAGGTGGCGGCGGGCCGCGTGCCGGTGGTCGCCGGGCGGCCGTTCTGGCTGGTCGATCCGCTCGACGGCACCAAGGAATTCCTGCGGCGCAACGGCGAGTTCACCGTGAACATCGCCCTGGTCGAGCACGGCCGGCTGCTGGCCGGCGTGGTGCTGGCGCCGGCCAGCGGCCGCCTGTGGCGCGGCGGCGGCGGCATCGCCGAGGAGGTCGCGGCCGACGGTGCGGCGCGGCGCATCCAGGTGCGGCCGGTGCCGGCGGCGGGGGCCACGGTCTACACCAGCCGCACCCACGGCAAGTACAGCGACCTCGACATCTGGCTGCAGCGCCAGCAGGTCAAGGTGGGCGAGCGCAAGATCGCCGGCTCGTCGCTGAAGTTCTGCCTGATCGCGGCCGGCGAGGCCGATCTCTATCCCCGCTTCGGACCCACCAGCGAGTGGGACACCGCGGCCGGCCAGGCCGTGCTCGAGGCGGCCGGCGGCAGCGTGCGGCGCGAGGACGGCACGGTGCTGGACTACGGCAAGCCCGGCTTCAAGAACCCGTGGTTCATCGCCCGCGGCGGCATGTCATGAGAGCCGCCCGCGATGCTCTCGGCCGGGCCGCGCCGCTCCAGCGGCGCTCGTCGCTGTGGTGTCCCCGATGGCGATGGGGAACACGATCGCAAGAGCGCCGCTGGAGCGGCGCGGCCCGACCGGCATGACGCCGGAGATCGTCCTGCCGACGGCCGACAACATCGCGCGGGCGGCGGCGCTGATCCAGGCCGGGGCGCTGGTCGCGTTTCCTACCGAGACGGTCTACGGCCTGGGCGGCGACGCCACCAGTGACCGGGCCGTCGCCGGCATCTTCGCGGCCAAGGGCCGGCCGCAGTTCAATCCCCTGATCGCGCATGTGCCCGACGCCGCGGCGGCGCGCGCGCACGTGGCCTGGAGCGAGACAGCCGAGCTTCTGGCGCAGCGCTTCTGGCCCGGGCCCTTGACGCTGGTGCTGCCGCGCCGGGCCGGCTGCGCCGTGTCGCTGCTGTGCAGCGCCGGCCTCGATACGCTGGCGGTGCGCGCGCCGTCGCATCCGGTGGCGCAGGCGCTGCTGCGCGCCACCGGCCGGCCGGTGGCGGCGCCCAGCGCCAACCGCTCCGGCGCGGTGAGCCCGACCACGGCGGCGCATGTCGCGGCCACGCTCGGGCCTGACGTGGCGCTGGTGCTCGACGGCGGGCCATGCGCGGTCGGAGTCGAATCCACGGTGGTCGACCTCACGGCCGGGCGACCCACCCTGCTGCGTCCCGGCGGCGCCACGCGCGAGGCGATCGAGGCGGTGATCGGCGCGCTGGCGCTGGGGCCTGCGATCGGCGCGCCCGGCGCCCTGCATGCCCCCGGCCAGCTCGAGAGCCACTACGCGCCGTCGCGGCCGGTGCGCCTGGATGCCGAACGGGCCGGCAGCGACGAAGGCCTGCTGGCCTTCGGCCCGGCCGTGCCCGGCGGCGCGGCGGTGACCTTGAACCTCAGCCCGCAGGGCGACCTCGCCGAAGCCGCCGCCAACCTGTTCGCGATGCTGCGCGCGCTCGACCGCCCGGACATCGCGCGCATCGCCGTGATGGCGATCCCCGACCACGGGCTGGGCCTGGCGATCAACGACCGCCTGCGCCGCGCCGCCGCGCCGCGCCCGCCCGGCATGCTTAAGTTGGGTTAGGCCACGCGCGAACGGCGATTCTCTCCGTTGAGGCTACGCTGGCAGTCGCATGCCACAGCTTCAACGGAGCCACCTTCGCTACGCCCGCAAAGTCCCGGTCCGTTGTCAGAAGTGTCAACGAATGGCGCACGCAAAGCTGTGCGATCAACGCGTCGATCGTCCCAACTTGCAGTCCGCTGCGCCGGCACTGGTTGCGCAACTCGGCGGCGGTGATGTGGTCGTCCCGGTCTGGAACAAGAAAGGGCAGGGACGAGAAATGCTCCAGGATTGCCTGACGCGACTTGGGCCCTGAAAACCCTTGCAGCAGTTCCTGTAGCACCAAGCCCGTCGTGATGATGGGATCGCCGCTTTCAAGGGCGCGTATGAGGGCAGCAACCTCGGCGCCGTCTTGCGGCGAATCTCGCCGCAGCGCCAGCGACCAGACGCTGGTGTCGACGAACAGGCTCACTGCCGGGATCGCTCGGCCTTGTAGTCAAAGGACGTATCCCATTCGAGTTTTCCCATCAGCTCAAGCAGCCGCTTCTGGCGGCGACGGGCAATGAATTCTTCGAGTGCTTTCGTCACAGCGGCCTTCTTCGTGCGCTCACCGCTGACTTCCAGGGCGCGCTCGATGAGCTTGGGATCGATCGAAAGATTGGTGGCCATGTGTAAGTCTCCACACAGAAGTTTACACAACGACCAAGGTGTCGGCAATATCGGCGACGGCACCTTGCATGGCCGCGGTCAGAGCCACGGCTGTTGCGCCCAGGCGATCGCAAGCTCCAGGCGGTCGTTGCCCCAGAACAGTTCCGGGCCGATCAGGAAGCTCGGGGCGCCGAAGATGCCGTGCGCGATCGCCGCGTCGACATCGGCGACCAGCCCGCGTTTGTTCGCATCGGTCAGTGCCGCGGCAAGCAGCGCGTCGGCGTCCAGACCCTGGGCCGCCACGACGTCGCGGATCACCGTTGCGTCGGAGATCTCGCGGTCGTCGACGAAGTTGGCGCGGTAGATCGCGCGCGACAATGCCGGGCGAATGTCGGGCGATGCGGCCCGCGCCAGGCGGGCGCCCAGCAGGCCGTTGCGCGGATAGCTCGTCGGCCAGCGCAGGGGCAGGCCGTATCTCGCGCATAGCCTCTCGACATCGCGGCGGCGATAGGCGCGCTGGGCCGGCGGTGCGTTCTGCAGCGGCGAGGGATTGTCGGGCCGCAGGCGCAGGATCGGCCCGATGATGAACGGACGCCAGCGCACGGCAAGCCCGGCCGCGGCGGCGAGGCCGTCGATCCTTTCCGCCGCCATCCACGAGTAGGGACTAGCGAAATCGTACCAGAATTCCAACGTTGGCATGGGTGGCTCTCGGCCAGAGGATGCTTGCATGCTGCGCGAAGCGTCGGTCCGACGCTACATGCATCCCACCTATTTCGCAGGGCCGTTTCGCGCCGGCACGTCTGCCGCTAGACTTCAGGCCACGGAGGAACCCGATGCCCGACACGCTGATCACGACGCCTTCATCCGCCTTTCTCGGCAAGCTGCGCACCATCGTCGGCGACAAGGGCATGGTCGAGGACGCGCAGGCGCGCGCCTTCCACGAGACCGACTGGCGCGGCTTCACGATGGGCCGGGCGGCGGCGGTGGTGAAGCCGGCTTCGGTCGAGGAGGTGTCGGCGGTCGTGGCGCTGTGCAGCGAGCACGGCGTCAAGATCGTGCCGCAGGGCGGCGTCACCGGCCTGGTGGGCGCCGGCGTGCCGGTGCGCGACGGCGACGAGATCGTGCTGTCGTTGGCGCGCCTGAACCGCATCCTGGACGTCAACCCGACCGCCTACACGATGACGGTCGAGGCCGGCGTGGTGCTGCAGACCATCCAGGAGACGGCGGCGGCGCATGACCGCTATTTCCCGATCAGCCTGGGCGCGCAGGGCTCGTGCATGATCGGCGGCAACCTCTCGACCAATGCCGGCGGCGCCACGGTGCTGCACTACGGCAACACCCGCGCCATGGTGCTGGGGCTGGAAGTCGTGCTGCCCGACGGCCGCGTCTGGGACGGCCTGCGAGCGCTGAAGAAGGACAACACCGGCTACGACCTGAAGGACCTGTTCGTGGGCGCCGAGGGCACGCTGGGCGTCATCACCAAGGCGGTGCTGAAGATCTTCCCCAGGCCCAAGGACGTGGCCACCGCCTGGCTGGCGGTGCCCGCTCCCAAGGCGGCGCTGGAGCTGCTGGCCGGGGCCCGCATCGCCGCCGACGACAACGTCACCTCCTGCGAGCTGGTCCATGAGCTGGGGCTGGAGGGCATCATCAAGCACATCCCCGGCACGCAGCGGCCGCTGCAGGGGCGCCACACCTGGCAGATCCTGATGGAATGGTCCTCGACCCGGCCGATCCCGGAGGACGGCGAAAGCGGCATGCGGGCGCGCATGGAAGCCTATCTCGCCGGGTGCATGGAGAAGGGCCTGGTGGACGACGCGGTGATCGCCCAGAACGAGGCTCAGGCCAGGGCGTTCTGGCATATCCGCGAAAGCCATGCCGAGGCCGGCCGGCACAGCGATCCCGCCTGCTCGTTCGACATCTCGGTGGCGGTCGAGAAGATCCCGGCCTTCATCGAGGCCTGCAACGCGGCGGCCGAGACGGCCGTGCCCGGCATCCGGCCGCGGCCCATGGGCCACATGGGTGACGGCAACCTGCACTACAATTTCTCGGCGCCGGTCGGGGTCAAGGCGCGGGCCGAGTTCGCGCCCACCGTGAAGGTCCTGGACCGCATCGTGCACGACATGGTGGCCAGGTTCGACGGCTCGATCTCGGCCGAGCACGGCATCGGCTCGATCAAGCTGCTCGAGCTGGAGCACTATCGCTCGCAGACCGAGCTCGACGTGATGCGCGCCATCAAGAAGGCGCTCGACCCCAAGGGCACCATGAATCCCGGCAAGGTGATCCGCGTCGACCCCAGCGAGGCGGTGCGCGAAGGGACGCTGATGCGGTAGAGCAATTCTCTACTTGATCGAAGCGATCTTGTCGTCCCGAGCGAAGCGAAGGACCTTGCGGTGGGTCATTCAGGCAATAGCGGTGCTGATGCTCACCAGCACCTGCAGTGCCTATGATCAACACCGCAAGATCCTTCGCTTCGCTCAGGATGACAGCCGGGAGAACCTCGCTTCTACCTAAACGTGATAAGCTCTGGCGCGGTAGCGCCGCCTGAGACACCGCGCCTGGCCCGGCGCCAGCGGCCAAATGGAGCTGTTGTCATGCGGCGCGTGACGATGCTGTGCACACTCGCGATCCTGGCGGCGGGCTGCTCGAACGATACCGGCGTGCAGCAGCTGGCGCCCGAGCCGCAGCCGCAACCGACCGCGCCGGCACCGATCGACTACGGCAAGTATTGGCAAGACCAAATGCTGTACAACATCGGTTCTTACGGGCCGTGAGCCTGGGTCGAGCCTTCGGGCACGAGGTCTGCCGGACCTCGGCTGCCGACGGGCGGAAGCTTGCGGCTCAGCCCTCCAGCAGCGTGCGCAGCAGGCCCTTGCGCTCCTCGGGCGCGAAGGGCAGCGGGCGGCAGATCTCGATGGCGCGCAGGCCCAGGCGCGCCAGGCGCAGGCCGCTCACGGAGCCTTCCGCGGCCTTGCCGGCCACCTTGTCGATCAGCCCGCCGCCCAGGGCGTCGGCCAGCATCTCGCCGGCCGGATCCGCGACCATCGCCGTGGCGGCGCTGACCACGGCCATGCGCGCCAGCCGCAATGACGCCAGCCCGCTGGGCCGCAGGCCGTAGATCTCGGCGATGCGCCGCACCATCGCGACGCTGCGCCAGACGACGATCGCGACATCGAGCGTGGGGTGCGGGCTGACCGCGACCGCGCCCAGGGTGGCCAGGGCCTCGCGCCGCACGGCGCGGCGCGCCTCCTGGTCCAGCGGCGCCAGCACGGCGGCGTTGAACTGGCGCACCATGGCGGCGACATCGCTCTGGCCGTCAATGCGGTGGTGCAGGGCGCGCGCCAGCTCGGGACGGCGTTCCGCCACCATGGCCAGCACCGGCGCCATCGCGGCCGCCAGGGCTGACGGCGAGTCCTGCCGTTGCGCCGCCTCGATGGCGGCGCGGAAGCGAGCGGCGTCGCGCAGCCGGCGCAGCGCGCGCAGCTCGCCTGCTGTGGCCACCGCCAGCGCCGCGAGGAAGGCCAGCGACAGCAGGCTCAGCACGGCGCCGCCGATGCTGTCGCGCTGCCACAGCCCGATCAGCGAGTCGGCCAGGCCGTAGATGCCGAAGGCGGCGACCACGAGCGCCAGCAGGCCGAACACCCAGCCCCAGCGCGAGGACGGCGGGCGCATGGGCGGCCCCGAAGCGGCGTCGCCGTCGATCGGCTCGATCGCGGCCGTGACCTCGCCCGGCGCGATCGCAACCGGCGGCGGCGCGGCAGCCGGCTCGGCGGGGACGACCACGGCGGGATCGACCTGGCCGGGCTCGGCCACGATGCGTGTCGGGCTGCTCATGTCAGGTGATCGCCCAGCAGGTAGTTCAGCGCCTCGGGCACGCCGATATTGGGGAAGCCACTGTAGCGCCACGCGGAGTCGGCGCGCGGCTGGAAATCCCAGAAGCGGTACTTGAACGAGTCCCAGGGCGGCGGGAAGTCGAGCGGGATGGCGCCCGGATCCAGCGGCGTGTCGGCGGCGTCGCCCTGCCGCCGGCCGAGCAGGATCTCGCGCCCGGTGTCGCTGCGCCGCATGTCGTCGGTGCAACGCACCGAAGCGATCGCCTCGACCTTCACGCCGGCAGCGGCCTTGATGCGGTTGCTTTCGTCGAGCACGTGCAGCATGCGCTGCGTCAGGTGCTCGAGATGGATGCGATCACCACGCACGACATGGTCGGCCTTGGTGGCCGCGAACAGCACGCGGTCGATGCCGCGGCCGGTCAGCCATTGCAGCAGGCCGTTGCGGCCATGATCGAAGCTTTGCAGGATCGCAGCCAGGGCCGCGCTCATGTCGTCGAAAACCTCGGCGCCTGCGTTGAGCGCCGTCAGCACGTCGACCAGCACGATCTGCCGGCTGATGCCGGCGAAATGGCGCTGGTAGAAGGCGCGGATCACGCTCTCCTGGTAGTCGCGGTACTTGGCGGCGAAGGCGGCATGGAGGCTGTCGCGCTTCGCGGCGCCATCGGGCGCCGGCAGCGGGCAGAAGCGCAGCACCGGCGCCCCTTTCAGCTCGGCCGGTGTCAGCAGCCGGCCGGGCTGCAGGTACCGCAGCCCGGCGGCAGCGCAGCGGCGCAGGTACTCGGTGTAGAGCGCGGCGGCCCGCGCCGCCCATTCCTCATCGTGCGGCTGGCCGCTGCCGCGCTCGCCGATGCAGGCTAGCCAATCGCGCGCCAGCGCGGCGCGAGCGCCCTGCCGGGCCTGACGCAGCATTGCGGCGGACCATGCTTCGAAGTCCTGGCCCAGCATCGGCAGGTCGACCAGCCATTCGCCGGGATAGTCGACGATGTCGAGCTGCAGCACCGCCTCGTCCAGGCCGAGCCAGCGCGCCGCGGTGCCGATCAGGCTGTCGCCGCGGCGATACCGGATGTCCAGGCGGATGCGCGAGATGCCTTCGGTGCGCGCCGGCCAGTGCGGCTGCTGGCCGGTCAATGCCGCGACGGCCTGGGTGTAGGGGAATTGCGGGACGGTGGCGTTGGTGTCGTGGCGCAAGGTCGCAGCCACCAGCCGGCCCTGGTCGAAGACATCGAAGTTGCGCAGCGGGCTGCGCTGGGCCGCCTGGTCGGCGCGCAGCAGGTTGTGCACCAGCGAGGTGATGAAGACGGTCTTGCCCGCCTGTTGCAGGCCGGTCACGCCCAGGTTGATGCGCTGCGCGAAGAGGTCTTCCAGGCGATCGATCATCGCCGCCAATGTGGCCACCCATTGTGGCGGTGACAAGATGTGCCCTCGCCCGCGTGCGGGCTACGGGAGTCACACATCCAGTCTCAGAGAGTTCGCGCCCTGAAAATAGGACTGTCATCCCGAGCGCCAGCGAGGGATCTCCTGCGAATGGCGCACCCTGCGTCCTTCGCGGGAGATCCCTCGCTGGCGCTCGGGATGACAGTGCAGATGTGTGAATACCGTGGCCCGCTCGCGGGAGAGGTTATCAAACAATCGGGACAAGACCGTGCTCCCGCGGCACCGCGGGCGCCGCTACTGTGCGGGGCAACCGAGACCAGGCCGATGCCCGATACCTATACGTCCGTCCCCAACGCCGTCCCCACCGCCGTGCTGGATGCGATTCACCGTGCCGTGGGCGACAAGGGCTTCGTCGTCGATGAGCGCGAGATGGAGCCGCATGTCGTGGAGTGGCGCGACAACTATCGCGGCCGCGCCGCGGCGGTCGTGCGGCCGGCCTCGACGGAGGAGGTCGCGGCGGTTGTCAGGATCTGCGCCGAGGCAGGCGTGCCGATCGTGCCGCAAGGCGGCATGACCGGGCTGGTGGGCGCCGGCATCCCGCATGAGCATGGCGGCGAGATCGTGCTGTCGCTGCGGCGCATGAACCGCATCCTGGAGGTCAACCCCACCGCCTACACCATGACCGTGGAAGCCGGCGCGGTGCTGAAGACGATCCAGGACGAGGCTGCCGCGCATGACCGCCTGTTCCCGCTGAGCCTGGCAGCCGAGGGCTCGTGCACCATCGGCGGCAACCTCTCGACCAACGCCGGCGGCGTGCAGGTGCTGCACTACGGCAACGCCCGCAGCCTGGTGCTGGGGCTGGAGGCGGTGCTGCCCGACGGGCGGGTGTGGAACGGCTTGCGGGCGCTGAAGAAGGACAACACCGGCTACGACCTGAAGCACCTGTTCATGGGCGCCGAGGGCACCCTGGGCGTGATCACCAAGGCCGTGCTCAAGCTGTTCCCGCGGCCCAAGGACGTGGCGACCGCGTGGCTGGCGGTGCGCAATCCTGCTGCCGCCGTCGAGCTGCTGTCGCGCGCCCATGCCGCCAGCGAGGACAACGTCACTTCCTGCGAGCTGATGGGGCGGCTGGGAATCGACCTGGTGCTCAGCCACATCCCCGGCAGCGTCGATCCCCTGGCCGAGCGCCATGATTGGTATGTGCTGCTCGAATGGTCCTCGACACGGCCGGCGCCGGCGCATGGCGGCGGCATGCTGGCCAAGATGGAGGCATTCCTGGGCGACGCCATGGAAGCGGGCCTGGTGTTCGATGCCGTGCTGGCCCAGTCGTCGGCCCAGGCGCAGGCGTTCTGGAAGATCCGCGAGAGCCACTCCGAGGCGCAGAAGCTGGAAGGCCCCTCGATCAAGCACGACATCTCCGTGCCGGTGCACCGCATTCCCGAGTTCGTCGACCAGGGCATCGCCGCCATGAAGGCCGTCATGCCCGACCTGCGGCCGGTGCCGTTCGGCCATGTCGGCGACGGCAACCTGCACTTCAACGCCCAGTCGCCGACCGGCATGGACAAGGCCGCCTTCTATGCCCGCCGCGACGACATCAACCACGCCGTGCACGACCTGGTGCGCAGCTTCGGCGGCTCGATCTCGGCCGAGCATGGCATCGGCCGCTTCAAGCTCGAGGAGCTGGAGCGCTATCGCGGCCCGGTCGAGCTCGACGCCATGCGTGCCATCAAGCGGGCGCTCGACCCCAGGAACATCATGAACCCCGGCAAGGTCGTGCGGGTGTGATGCCTGCGCGGCCTCGTTCCATAAGGGTTTAACCGACATCCCAAGCACCTGACCGTCATTCCGGGCGCCAACCGTCATCCCGAGCGAAGCGAGGGATCTCCTGCGAAAGACGCACAGCGTGCAATTCGCAGGAGATCCCTCGCTCCGCTCGGGATGACGGTCAGATGCTCGGGACGGCGGTGCGCTGCGTTCGCGATGACAAAGCGTCAGCGCAGGCAGGCGCCATCGCTCTCGAGCTGGCGGCGCAGCGCGGCGATCGGCACGGCACGGACATCGGCCGGACCGTCGTCGTTGCTGCCCGGGCGCCGTCGCGTTGCCAGCGCCGCCGCCGTGCCCGCCGCCTGGCCGACCGCCATTGAAATGGTCATGACACGAATGGCCGCCAGCGCCGCATGCGTGGCCGAGACGCCGCGGCCGACGGCGAGGGCGTTGTCGAAGGCGGTGGGGATCAGGCTGCGGTAGGGGATCTGGTAGGCGTGGTCGTCGCCCAGCGACTGGTAGTGCAGCCCGCCGCCGCGCGCGGCGTGGATGTCGATGGGGTAGGCGCCGGCGGCGATGGCGTCCTCGAACTGCGCCGGCGCCAGCAGCTCCTGCGCCGTCAGCACGTGGTCGCCTTCGATGCGCCGGGTTTCGCGCACGCCCACCTGCGTGCCGAAGGCGCGCAGCTGGCCCTGCGCGCATCCCGGCACGCTTGCCTTCAGGTAGGACGCGGCACGCCAAGCCTGGCGGCGGCCTTCGATCTCGGCGCGGCCCAGCGCCATCGGGTCGGTGGCGTCGACAGCCAGCCGGCTGATGTTGAACCAGGCATCCGCCGAGAAGGGATCGCGGGCGCAATGCAGCGCAGCGCGCGCCAGCTGACCCTGCTCGAAGCCTTGCCGGGCGAGCGCCGCCATCTCGTCGGGCGGCACGGCGTCGAAACGGCCGAAGTCGATCGGACCGAAGCGGAACATCATCGTGGCGGGCTGCAGCTCCTCGCCGTCCTCCAGCTCCAGGAAGCGCGCGCCGGCCCGCTTCAGCGCGTCGATGTCGCCCGTGGCGTCGATCAGCACGCGCGGCCGGACCGACACGATGCCGCCCTTGGTGAGCACGCGCACGGCCTCGATCTGTCGGCCGGCGCACGACACGTCCAGCAGCGTGGCGTGCAGCAGCGGCTGCACGCCGGCGTCGATGACCATGTCGTCGAGCACCAGCTTGAGCGTCTCGGGCGCGTACTCGACGCGGTCCATCTTGTGGCCCGTGGACATCACGAATGTCTGGTGCGCGCCCGCCGCGCCGAGCTGCGTCAGCCGTGCCACCACCTCGTCGGCGAGGCCGGCGACGACACGCCGGCCGCCGGCAGTCTGCCAGCTGTTGAACTGCGCCACCGCGCCAGCCGTGGCATTGCCGCCAAGAAACCCGTAGCGCTCGACCAGCAGGACGGCGGCGCCATAGCGTGCCGCGGCGATCGCGGCCATCGTGCCGGCGACACCGCCGCCGCACACCAGCACGTCGGCTTGCAGCGGCGCGGCAGGCGGGGGCAGCGGCCGGGGCGACACGTCAGTCGACCTTGATGTTGCGCGCCTTGATCACCGCGGCGTAGCGCGCCGCCTCGTCCTTGAGGAACTGCCCGGTGGCCTGGCGACCCAGCGGCGTCGGCATGACGCCCAGGGCGGCGAAGCGCTTCTGCACCGGCTCGGAGGCCAGCGCCGCGGCCAGCAGGCGCTCAAGCCGGCCCAGCCCTTCCGCGGCGATCGTGTCCTTGGGCGCCAGCATCGCCGCCCAGCCCTGCACCTCCAGGCCAGGATAGTTGAGCGCGCGGAAGGTCGGCACGCCCGGCAGGTCGGGCACGGGCTGCGGCGAGGACACCGCCAGCGCCCGCAAACGCCCCGACCGGACATGCGCGATGACGCTGGGGAGGTTGAGAAAGCCGGCCGACACGAGGCCGCCGATCAGGTCTGGCATCAGCGCGCTCTCGCCCTTGTAGGGCACGGGGGTGAGCGTGGTGCCCGTCTGCGCGGCGAAGAGCTCCGATGTCAGGTGCGCCAGCGTGCCATAGCCGCTGTTGCCGGTGCTGAGCTGTCCGGGCTTGGCCTTGGCCTCCGCCAGCAGGCCGTCCAGCGACTGGATGGAAGAGGAGGCCGGCACCACCAGCACCAGCGGCTGAGCCGAGACCATGCCCACGGCATCGAAGTCGCGCTCGACGTCGTAGCCGATCGCCGGCTGCAGCGCCGGATTGATGACCATGCTGTTGCTGCCCATCAGCAGCGTGTGGCCATCCCGGCTCTGTGCCGCCGCGGTCACGCCGATGGCGCTCCCGGCGCCGGGGCGATTCTCGACGATCACGTTCTGCCCGAGCTGTGGCCCCATCACCTCGGCCAGCACGCGGGCCGAGCCGTCGGCACCGCCGCCGGGCGGGAAAGGGACAATGATCCGCAGCGGCCGGCTGGGCCAGGTGTCGGCGGCAGCCGCGCCCGCAGTCGCCATGCCTGCAGCGCACAGCGCGCCGCCCCATATGGCCCGGCGCCGCGATATCACAAGGGCTGCGGTGCGCGCGGGCGCGCTGGCCATGCTGGACCGGGTCACGCCGATATCCTCCCTGAAAGCGCCGCGCGGTGGCGCGCTGTCGCTGCGCGGATCGTAGGGCGCGCGCGGCACGCCTCGGAAATACCAAGGCTGCGAACGGGCATAACCTGATGTTATTGAAAGGCAGGACTGCCACAGGAGCGGCAGCAGGCGCGCCATGGACGAGGGACGAGACCGTTGAACCTGCGCCAGATCGAGGTCTTCCGCGCCGTCATGCTGGCGGGCTCGGTGACGGGCGCGGCACGATTGCTGCGCGTATCGCAGCCGGGCATCAGCCGCATGCTCTCGCATGTCGAGCTGCAGCTGGGTGTGCGCTTGTTCGAGCGCGGCAAGGGGCGGCTCAGGCCGACGCCCGAGGCCCGCGCCCTGCACCGCGAGGTCGAGCAGGTGTATCGCGGCGTCCAGCGGATCGACGCGTGCGCCGGGGCGCTGAGGGACGGCGCACACCTGTCGCTGCGGGTGCTGGCGAGCCCGAGCACGGCGCTGGAGGTTGTCCCGCGCGCGGTATCACAGCTGGCGCTGCAGTTTCCTCAAGCACGCATCTACATGGAAACGGCCCTGGTGCGTGACATGGTCAGCCAGCTCGTCAACAACGAAGCCGATATCGCGGTATCCACCCTGGCGATCGAGCATGCCATGCTGGTGTCACAGCCGGTCGGCAGGTGGTCGCTGACCTGCGTCTTTCCTGCCGGCCATGCCCTGGCGGCGCGGCGCAGCGTGAGCCCACGTGACATCGCAGGCGAGCGGCTGATCTCCTTCAGCAGCGACACGCCGCAGGGCCGGCTGATCAGCGACTGGCGACGCCAGCACGCCGCGTTGCCGTCGTCCCAGATCGAGGTGCGGGCGGGCCAGGTGGCATGCTCGCTGGCGGCATGCGGCGCGGGCGTCGCCATCGTCGACGACCTGACCGCGCGCGCCTGGCCCACGGACAGGCTCGGTTTCCGGCCGATTGCCGGCAGCCCCACGTTCGAGATCTTCGCCGTGCGCAACGAGGGCGCCCCGTCGTCGTTCCTGGCGGCCGCTTTCGTCGAAAAGGTCGCGGCAGGCTTCAGGGAGCTGGCGCGCCCCGCCGGCGGACGCGCTCGCCGGCCGGCGGCGCGGCCATGACAGGCTGCCTGGCATCGCCTCGGAGATTGGCGGGCTGGGGCATTTCGTCGTGGCGCGGCCTGTCGCCGGCCTCTTCAGTCGTCTTAAGATATTGAATCTAAATGAAATTAAGGGGATCTTTGCGATCCGGCGCCAGCCTTCTGCGAACCATTCGCGGGGGACTTCAGCAACTTGACTGTGGGCGGCGCTGCCCTTACAAGAACGCCGCTTTCCGGTCCAATCGGGCCGGATACTGTTTTTATGGGCGCGGCGCTGGCCGCGCCACCCGATCGAGGACTGGACCATGACGCGTCGTTGCGAGCTCTCCGGCAAGACGGTGCAGGTTGGCAACAACGTCAGCCACGCCAACAACAAGACCAAGCGCCGTTTCCTGCCCAACCTGCAGGTCACGTCGGTGCTCTCGGATGCGCTGGGCCTGCCGGTGCGCCTGCGGCTGACGCCGCGCGCCATCCGCACGATCGAGCACAATGGCGGCATCGATTCCTATCTGCTCGAAACCAACGACAGCCAGCTGTCGCCCGAGATGAAGACGCTGAAGAAGCGGGTGCGGATCGCCAAGGCCAAGCGCGAGAAGCAGGCCGCCTGAGCCTCGCCGCTTCACGTCCTTGCACAAGGGCCCGCGCTTGCGCGGGCCCTTCGCTTTTCCGGCGTCATCCCTCGCTGCGCTCGGGATGACAGTGAAGATGTGTGAATGAAAAGGGCGAGCCCATGACGAGGGATGATGCGCCGCTGCGCTGGCTGACATGGGCGCGGCAGCTCCAGGCCATAGCGCAGACCGGCCTGGCGTTCTCGCGGGATGTCTATGACCGCGAGCGCTACGAGGCGATCCGCGCGCTTGCCGCGCAGATCATGACCGAGCACTCCGACGCCGATCTGCGCCACGTCGAAGGGTTGTTCGCCGGCCAGGTCGGCTACGCGACGCCGAAGGTCGACGTGCGCGCCGCGGTATTCCGGGACGACGGCCGGATCCTGCTGGTGCGCGAGACCGCCGACGGCGGCCGCTGGACGCTGCCGGGCGGCTGGGCCGACGTCAATCAGTCGCCGCGCGAATCGGTCGTGCGCGAGGTGCGGGAAGAGGCCGGCGTCGAGGTCAGCGTGCGCAAGCTGGCGGCAGTCTACGATCGCGAGCGCCACCCCCACAGGCCGCCCTATCCGTTCCATATCTACAAGCTCTTCTTCGTCTGCGACCTGATCGGCGGCGATCCGCGGCCCGGCGTCGAGACCAGCGAGGCGGCCTTCTTCGCCGACCGCGACGTGCCGGCCGACCTGTCGCTCTCGCGCGTGCTGCCGCAGCAGATCAGCCGCATGTTCGAGCACGCCGCCGCCCCCGACCTGCCGACCGATTTCGACTGAGCTTGCGGGTCGGGCCGCGCCGCTCCAGCGGCGCTCTTCGCGCACGGGTGAAAGAGCGCCGCTGGAGCGGCGTGGCCCGACCAGGCAGATCGCCTCACTTCTTCAGCACGCGCAGCAGGTCGACGTGGTCGTCGGTCCAGGGCCGCCAGTCGGGCCGGGTGACGATGGGCACGATGATCGGCTTGATCAGCGGCCGGTCGAGCAGCGCCGGGTGGCGGGCCAGCAGCACCCAGTCGCTCTGGATGGTGCCTTCGTCGTCGAGATCGCGTGCCATGACGATCGCCAGGCCGCGCGCCTGCGCCGCCCGCTCGATCACCGGCGGCAGGTTCAGGAACTTGTTGCTGACATGCACGGCCAGCACGCCGCTGGGCGCCAGGTGCTCGAGGTAGAGGTCGATGGCTTCCAGCGTGATCAGGTGCAGCGGGATCGCGTCGCCTGAAAAAGCATCGACGGCCAGCACGTCGTAGCCCTGCCGCTTCTCGCGCTCCAGGCTCAGGCGCGCGTCGCCCAGCACCACGTCGATGGTGGCCGGCGAGTCGGACAGGAACGTGAAGTACTTGCCGGCCACGGCGACGACCGCGGGATCGATGTCGTAGAAGCGGTAGGTGTCGCCGGCGCGGCTATGGGCCGCCAGCCCGCCGGTGCCCAGGCCGATGACGCCCACCTTGCGCGGCCCCTCGGGCAGCGAGCGGATGAGGCGTCCGATCCCCGATTCGTTGCGGTAGTAGCCCACGGCCCAGCGGCGCTTGTCCGGCGCCATCATCTGGGTGCCGTGGATGATGGTGCCGTGGGTGAGCTGGCGGTAGTAGTCGGGCGTGTCCTCCTTGTCGTCCATCACCCGCAGCGTGCCGTAGAAGTTGCGCAGGATGGCGACGTCGTAGCGGGTGTTGTCATAGCGCTTCCAGCCGGCCCACCCGGCGAAGGCCATGGCGACGCTCGCCACGGCGCAGGCGCCGATCACCAGCGCCGTGTGGCCCAGGGCGACGGCGCGCAGCGCCAGCACGGCGGCGGCCACGCCCAGCACGATCTCGAGGTCGAAGGCATTGGGCAGCACGGAAGGGAACAGCAGGCCGATCACACCGCCGCCGATCGCGCCGCCGACGGCGATGCAGAGATAGTAGCCGCCCAGCCGCGACGGCGGCGGCCGCAGCGCCACTAGCTCGCCGTGGCAGAACAGCGTCACCAGAAACAGGCCGCTGCAATACACCATCAGGCTCGGCACCAGCCGGTAGGTCAGCGACGACGTCATCATGGCCATCGCCATCGCCATGATCGCCAGCGCCGCCGTCGCCAGCCACATGGGACGGTAGTAGGGCAGGTTGCCGTCGAACCAGATCACGAAGGTCGCGAGATAGAGGACGAGCGGCGGAATCCACAGCAGCGGCATCGGCGCCACGTCGCGCGTCAGGTACTCCGTCACGGCGATCAGCAGCGCCGACGGCACCGCTGCCAGCACGATCCACAGCCATGGCCGGCCTTCGGCCTCGCCGGCAGGCGCAGCGGCTTGCATCGCCGGCGCTGTCGCCGGAAGCGAAGCGGCCGCGCCGTCGCGCCACTGCCGCCATGCCAGCAGTCCGACCAGGGCGGCATAGGCCACATAGGCGACCGACCAGACCCAGCGCTGGCTGGTGAGGCCGAGCCAGGGCTCGACCAGGAAGGGGTAGGCCAGCAATGCCGCCAGCGATGCCAGGTTGGAGAGTGCAAACAGGCGCCACGGCACCTTCCCGCGCCGTGCCAGCCAGGCCTGCAGCAGGGGCCCGCCGGCCGCCAGCAGCACATAGGTCGGGCCGATGGTGGTGGCGAGCAGGGCCAGGATGCGTGGTGCTGGCATCGCGCTTCCGGTCGGCTTCCAGGACGGATCGGGCGATAGCGGTATCGTGATCAGGCTGGCAGCCAGCAGCGCCAGGTGCAGGCCGGCCTGGGCGCGCGGCGAGAGGCGGCGGGTGACGAAAGCGGCGTAGCCATAGCCGGCCAGCAGCGCCGTCTGGAAGAACACCAGCGACGCCGTCCAGACCGGCGCGCCGCCGCCGAACCAGGGCACGATGATGCGGCCGATCAGCGGCTGCACGAGGAACAGCAGGAAGGCGCCCAGGAACACCGCGATCGCGACCACAACCATGTTCGCTGCCGCTCCTCTCACTTTATCCGTCATCACGGGCACAGCGTGGAATCCTTGGCGGCACGCATTGTGCGTCGCCTCTGAAAGATCCCTTGCTTCGCTCGGGATGACGGGCTGCGACCATCAATCTGCCAGCGCGAAGTGCAATAGCATCGTCTGCTGCAGAAAACTGAAATTGTCGTCCGCGATCAGCCACAGCAAGGTTTCCCCGTTGCGGCCGCGGCGGGCGGCGATGCCTTCGAGGTTTTCCGTCACCCAGGGGGTTGCCAGCCGGGCCAGCTCCTCGGCCTGCACCACGGCATCGGGGGCCAGCGCCGCCGCCCTGAGGCGCATCACGCGCACGCGCCAGCCGCCGGGCAGCCCGGCCGTCCGCTCCAGCAGGACGATGTCGCCGTCCGGCAGGGATGCCGCTGCCGTCGGCCGGAAGCCTTCGACCAGGGTGTAGTGGAACGGACTCCAGCTCGGCACGCCGTCACGCAGCGTGCCGATCCAGCCGGTCGTCGTGCCCGGCTTCAGCTGAAGCGCCTCGGCGAGCAGAAGCAGGCGACCGTCCGGCAGCACGGCCATTGCTTCCAGGCCGGTGTTGGCCGGGGTTCCGGCCAGCGCCGCCGGGGTCGGAAACGGCCTTGGCGTGCCGGCCAGGCCACCGCCTTGCGCCTCGTCGCCGGCAGGATAGCGCAGCACGCGATGCCGACGCTCGAAGCCGACCAGCAGCGAGCCGTCCGGCAGCGTGGCCAGGCTCTCGGCATCAGCCCAGGCCTTGCTGACGAGCCAGGTGCCGTCGGGCGCCTTCAGGCGGCCCAGCTGCGCGTTGTCAAATCCCACCAGCCGTCCGGCCGGATCATAGCGCAGCTGTCCCACCAGCCACGCGCCGGCGTCGGAGACGGCCCGCACGCGGCTGCCATCGGCGCCGACTTCCAGGTCGGACCAGCCGCCGAACGCGGCATGATCGGCGCTCAGCGTTATGCCGCCGCGCCAGATCAGCCTGCCGACCCGCGTCGCGGCCGGATCCTCGAGGTTGAAGGTCGCCGGCTTGACGCGCAGCGCCAGCGCGCTGGCCTGGGTATCGGGCTGCACGCTGCGGAACGGCGCGCAGGCGATCAGCGCCACGAGAAAGACGGCGAGCGCCACGCCGCGCGCCGAACGGGCCGGGGTGCTCATCAGGCTGTGGTCGGACAGCGACGCGTCACAGTCATTGTGGCATGGTAGGTCAAAGCTTCCATGCGCTGAAAGGCCTTCCATGACCCGGATGATCAGGCGTCGTGACGCACTGGCCGGCCTGCTCGCCGTGCCGGCGGTACGCACCGCATCGGCCCAGGCCACGGGTGCGCCGGGGCAGCGTGTCTCGATCACGCTGCCGGGCAGCCGTGTCCTTGCCGGGCGCATCTTCCTGCCGGAGAAGAAGCCGGCGCCCGGTGCCGTGGTGGTGCATGACGGCTTCGGGGCCATCGCGGCTTTCGACCAGATTGCCGAGCTGCTGGCCTTCGATGGCTTCGCCGCCCTGGTCGTCGACCTGCTCGACGGCAGGACGGCGCGTGACGACGCCGAGGCCGCCGCCCTGGCGGGCGGGCTGGACCTCGCCATGGCGCGCGATGCGCTGGGCCAGTGGTTCGACTGGCTGCGTTCGCGGGACTTCTGCAATCAGAGGCTGGCCAGCGTCGGCTTCGGCATCGGTGCCGCCCTTTCCGTCACCGTCAGCTCGGGCGCGCGCGTATCGGCAACCGGCATCTATTACGGCCGCATCGAGGATCCGGTCGACCGTCTGCATGACATCGACGGCAAGATCATCGGCCATTTCGCCGAGCGCGACACCTGGGCGACGCCGATATCGCGGATCGACCTGGAGCTGCGGCTGAAGCGCACGCAGCGTGATTTCCAGTTCCACGTCTATCCCGGCGCCGGCGGCTTCGCCAATCCGCTGTCGCGCAACTATGACCGCGGCGATGCGGCGCTGGCCTGGAACCGGACCGTGGCGATGTTCAAGCCTGCCTGCGGGCTGGCCCCCTGACCCCGGCGAGCAGGGCCGCCGCGATCAGCCCCAGCGCCCCGGCGCACAGCATGGCAACGTGGAAGCCGCCGGCCAGGGCGTGGGCGAGCAGGGCTTCGAGCCCGTCCGCGCCCATGCCGGCGCCGATACCGGCCGTCATGTCGTGCCGTGTCACAGCCGCTGCCGCAGCTTCCGGCGCCGCGTCGATGCCCGCCCGGGCAAGGGCGTTACCGAGCAGTGTCGTCGCACGGCTACTCATCAGCGTTCCCAGCAACGCGATCCCGAGCGTCATGCCGGCCTGGCGCAGGGCGTTCATGGTCGCTGACGCCATGCCCGACCGTTCCCGCGGCGCCAAGGTCAAGATGGCCGCGCTGGTCGCGGGCACAGCCTGCCCCATGCCGACCCCGAGCACGGCGAACACCGCCGCGATGGCAAGGTAGGAGGTGTCGGGGTCGACCAGGCTCATCGCCAGCAGCGCCGCGCCCGTGGCGCCGTAGCCGGCGACCATCAGCGTCCTGGTGTCATGGCGGGCGGCGAGGCGGCCGAAGGCGGCGGCCGTCACCGTCATGGCCGCGAATTGCGGCGCCATGCACCAGCCGGTCGCGCTCGCCGACCAGTCCTGCGCGCGCTGCAGGAAAAGCGAGAAGAAGAACAGGCTGCTGTAGCCCGAGAAGCCGAGCACAAAGGACGCCAGGTTGGTGACCGCGAAGCCGGCGTGGCCGAACAAGGCCAGCGGCAGCAATGGCCGCGGGGCGCGGCTTTCGACGATGACGAAGAGCGCCAGCGCCGCGGCCGCAACGGCGAGCGCCGCCATCGTGACGTACGCATCCCAGCCCTGCTGCCCGGCCGCGATCAGGCCATAGGTCAGCGCGCCCAGCCACAGCACGCTCAGCGCCTGGCCGGCGGGATCGAGCGCCGCCTGATCCGGGTTCGCCGTCTCGTCGATGCCCCACGACCCGAGGCCGATCGTGAGCAGGCAGATCGGGATGTTGATCAGGAAGATGCTGGGCCATCCCGCCGAATCGACCAGCACGCCGCCCAGCACGGGACCGACGATCAACGACAGGGCCGTGAACGAGGACCAGCCGCCGATCACATGGGCGCGCTGCGCCGGATCGGGGAAGGCCTGCGTCAGGATCGACAATGCGCCCGGGATCAGGAACGCGCCGGCAATGCCCTGGACGGCGCAGCCGGCGATCAGCACCGCCAGCGTCGGCGCCGCCGCAGCGCCGACGTCGCCAAGGGGACTTTCTATCACTACTTCGCGGCCAAGACGGACGTGATCGCGGCGTTGCGGGACCGCTTCGCGCAGGGCTTCGTCGCGCGGGTGCAGGCGGCGGTCGACGCCTGTCCGGCGGGGGACGCCGTCGGCCGGCTATGCGCCTGGACGGCTGCCGCGGTCGGCGCGTATCTCGACCAGTTCCAGCTGCACGACATCGTCTTCCACGATTTCGGGCACGACCGGCGCCAGTCGGCCGAGCACGATGCGGTCATCGACCAGCTCATGACGATCCTGGCGGCAGGCATCCAGAAGGGCACGTGGTTGATCGAGTCGCCGCGATCCACCGCCATCGTGATCTTCCATGGCATGCACGGTGTCGTGGACGACGCCATCGCGGCGGGAAGTCCCGACCGGGCACAGATCATCGACACGCTGTCGGCCCTGTTCCGGCGCATGCTCGGCGACGGCACCTCGCGTCGCGCCGAGAGGGACTCGGCTTGATACTGCGGTTGAGGCTGACCGTCCTACGCTGCCCAGCCGTCAGGCTGACGGCTCATCCAGCAATCCCAGACGCCGTTCGATGCGCTCGATGCGTTCGCCGAAGCGGTCCAATCGGGCCTCGACATGTGCAACGCTTTCAGCATCGCCAACCTGGTCGCGCCGCAGGCCGACGATCTGCCGAGCCATCTCGTTCTGCCGGTGCTTGATCTCCCTGACGTCATCGCGCACGACAGCCAAATCCGCGCGGATGACACGCAGATGTTCGAGCATCAGGTTGATCGGCTCGTCAGTCATTTGACTATCATAGCACAAGTCATGAGGGTCAGCACGAGGCCGGACCGTGCATGACGTTCACGCTGCGGCTATTCCGCTGCTTTCGCCGTGGCTGTGCCCACCGTAACCGGCGGCTCGTAGCGGCGATCGTGGGTCAACGACGGCACGGCAGCGCGTGCTTCGGCGACCTTGGCCATGTCGATCTCGGCCGTCACGAAGCCGGGCTGCGCGTCGCCGGCGTCGGCCAGCACCTCGCCCCACGGCGCCACGACCAGCGAATGGCCGTAGGTCTTGCGGTTGGCGGCGTGGGTGCCGACCTGCGCCGGCGCGAATACGAAGCAGCTGGTCTCGATGGCCCGCGCCCGCATCAGCACGTGCCAGTGGGCGCGGCCGGTAGGCACCGTGAACGACGAGGGGATCGAGAGCATCTCGGCGCCGGCATGCGCCAGGTCGCGATAGAGGTAGGGGAAGCGCAAATCGTAGCAGATCGTCATGCCCAGCTTGCCCCATGGCGTCTGCGCGATGACGGTCTTGTCGCCGGGCCTGAACGTCGACGATTCGCGATAGGTCTCGCCCGACGCGAGCTGCACGTCGAACATGTGGATCTTGTCGTAGCTGGCCACGATCTCTCCCGTGGGAGCGATCAGGTAGGAGCGGTTGGCGTTGCGCTCCGGCTCGACCTTGACGTGGATCGAGCCCAGCAGGAACCAGATGCCGCATTGGCGCGCCAGCGCCTGCATCGCCTGCAGCGATTCGTGGCTCTTCTCGGGCTGCGCCTTGGCCAGGGTGTCGGCGCGGTTGGCGCCGATCAGGGTCGAGTTCTCCGGTGTCATCACGAACTGCGCGCCGGCATCGCGCGCCAGGCGCGTCTGCTCCTCGATGAAGCGGATGTTGGGCGCCATCTCGTTGGTGGCCGTCACCTGGATCAGGCCGACGGTGAACTTCGCAGCCATGCGTCGCTCCATTGGTTCCTTCCCCCGGAGGGGGAAGGTGCCCCGAATTGACGTTTCGACGCTTCGCGTCGAAACGTCAGAGGCGGAAGGGGGATGTTCGAACGGAGTCAGCACATCGAATTGACACCGAATGCGTTGAAACATCCCCCTTCCGGCGCTTCGCGCCACCCTTTCGGGGGAAGGAAAATGGCTATCCCGTCGCCAGCAGCGGGTCGAGCTTGCCGGCGGCGTCGAGCGCGGCAAGCTCGTCGCTGCCGCCGATATGCCGGCCGTCGATGAAGATCTGCGGCACTGTCGTGCGGTTGCTGCGGGCGCGCATCTCGGCGCGTGCATCGGCGTCCATCATCACGTCGCGTTCGTCATAGGCGGCACCCTTGCTGTCGAGCAGCGCCTTGGCGCGCGCGCAGTAGCCACAGAAGGGTGTCGTATAGATCTCGATCCTGGCCACAATGCCTCTCCGGCGCGTTTGTCGCGACTATAGGTGCGACGCCATTCCTTGGCCAGGGTTGCGCCCCCTCAATCGCGCGCCTCCAGCCATGCGGCCAATGCCTTGTCGTCACCGCTTTCGACCGCGTCGGCGACGCGCCGGCCGATGGCGGCGCCGAACTTGTAGCCATGGCCCGAGCAGGCCGACACCACCCAGGCGGCGCCGCGCCGCGTGCTGAAGAAACGATCGTCATGGGTGAAGGTGTAGACGCATTTGCGCACGCGCTTGACCTGGTAGTCCGCCAGGCGCCGGAACAGCGGCCCGAACATGTCGCGCAGCTGCACGCCGGCGTCGGGCGGCAGCTCGAACGGCGTATCGGCGATCCATTCGGTGCGCGTGGCGCCGGCGCCGAATTTCAGGTCGGTGCCGGCGACCGGCGGCAGGATGTAGCCACCGATATCGCCGCCGATGCCCGGGATCGCCGGGGTGCCGGCCCAGGCGGCGCGGAACTCGGCCGGCGGGTCGAGGTAGACGACATAGGTACGCCGGCTGGCGAGCCGGTCGGCCAGGTCGGGCAACAGGCCCGTGACCCAGGCGCCGGCGGTCACTACCACCGCGTCGGCCGATAGCCGCTCGCCGCCGGCCAGGGTCACCGATGGCGCGGCGGCGTCGATGCCGGTCACGACCGCCTGCTCGCGGATCGTGACGCCCCGGGCGCGCAGCCAGGCCACCATGTCGGCGGCGATGCGCAGGCACAGCAGCACGCCACCTTCGGGCGACAGGAAGATGTCGGTGAAGCCCTGCGGGTCGAGATAGGGGAAGCGCGCCAGCGCGGCGTCCTTCGCCAGGGTCTCGAACGGATAGCCGCCGCGCGCCAGGCCATCGCGGTATTGGTCGGCATTGTCGCCCGGCGCGCGCACGATGCCCATGAAGCCGGCGCGCACGATGTGCTCGGCGCCGAGATCGGCCCAGAGTTCGTCCCAGGCCGCGAAAGCCTCGGTCATGCGATCGGTGTAGCCTTGGAGATCAGCGCTGTAGGCACGCCGGATGATGCGATGGTGGTCGCCCGAGGCCCCCAACGGGTTGGGGATCACGTCGCGCTCGATCAGGCTGACACGGTGCCCGCGCTTGGCCAGCGCCCAGGCGGTGCCCAAACCGGAAATGCCGGCACCGACGACAATGACATGCATGGCGGCCATGGCGCTCCCTGCTGGAAAGACAGCCCACCTAAGCAGGATTCTGCAGGCCCAACAGCATCGTGTTTCATTTCTAATTATGCGTATTTATAATGTAAAATAGATTAATTTCACAATGATATAAGATAAAATTTATTGATTAGACACTTTTGGATTGTTTATCTGATCGCAGCGCCATTGCCAGCCGCGATGGCCGTTGAACCCGGGAAATGGGGGCGAGCATGGCTTTCGACATCGCGTCGACCCAGGCATGGCCGGCAGCCGTCGCCGAGCCGGCGCGGCGGGCGCGGCACGCCTCGACCCGCGAGTTCCTGCAGGCGGCCATCACCGACACCTATCGCGGGCGCATCGCGCTGGTGTCGTCGTTCGGCACCGAGGCGGCGGTGCTGCTGCACCTCGTGGCGTCGATCGACCGCGCGACGCCGGTGCTGTTCATCGATACGCTGAAGCTGTTCCCCGAGACGCTGCGCTATCGCGACCTGCTGACGGCGCGGCTGGGGCTCAGCGATGTGCGGACCATACATCCCGATGCCGCGCGCCTGGCGCAGGACGACCCCGACGGCGACCTCTGGCGCCGCGATCCCGACCATTGCTGCGCCATCCGCAAGGTCGAGCCGCTGACGCGGGCGCTGGCCGGCTTCGATGCCTGGATCAACGGCCGCAAGCGCTTCCAGGGCGGCGCACGCGCGGCGCTGTCGCCGGTCGAGCGCGCCGACGGCCGCATCAAGCTCAACCCGCTGGCCGACTGGAGCGTCGAGGATATCGACGGCTACTTCGCCGTCCACAACCTGCCGCGCCACCTGCTGGAAGCCGACGGCTTCACCTCGATCGGCTGCATGACCTGCTCCGCCCCCACCCTGCCGGGCGAGGACCGCCGCGCCGGGCGCTGGCGCGGCCAGGGCAAGACCGAATGCGGCATTCATCTGGCGCTGACGCCGCCGCCGCGTGGAGAAGAGTGATGGACGACCTGGACTGGCTCGAGGCGGAGAGCATCTACATCCTGCGCGAGGCCTACGGCCGCATCGACCACATCGCCATGCTGTGGTCGCTGGGCAAGGACTCCAACGTCATGATCTGGCTGGCCAAGAAGGCGTTCCTCGGGCGCGTGCCGTTCCCCGTGATGCATCTCGACACCGGCCTGGAGTTCCCCGAGACCTACGCCTTCCGCGACCGCTATGTGCGCGAATGGGGGCTCGAGCTGATCAACGACGCCTGCCCGCCGATCGAGGAGATCGATCCGTCGCTGCCGCCCAACTCGCGGCTGGCGGCGCGCAAGACGGCGGGCCTGAAGCAGGCGCTGGCGAAGTACGGCTTCAACGGCATCATCGCCGGCATCCGCCGCGACGAGCAGGCCACCCGCGCCAAGGAGCGCGTCTTCAGCCCGCGCCGCAACCAGGGCGAATGGGATTTCCGCGACCAGCCGCCGGAGTTCTGGGACCTGTACAACGCCGAGTTCCCGCCCGGCACGCATGTGCGCGTCCATCCGCTGCTGCATTGGACCGAGGTCGACATCTGGCGCTACATCAGGCGCGAGGGCATCCCGGTGGTGCCGCTCTATTTCGCGCAGGGCGGCAAGCGCTACCGCTCGCTGGGCGAGATCGGCATCACCTTCCCGATCGACAGCGACGCCGGCGACATCGACGCCATCGTCGCCGAGCTCGAGACCATCCGCACGCCCGAGCGCGCCGGCCGTGCCATGGATCACGATTCGGAGGATGCCTTCGAACGCCTGCGCGTCGCGGGGTACATGTGATGGGCGCCTATTCCACACGCGATGCGCGGTCCGCGAACGCGCGGGCCTTCCCGATCGTGATCGTCGGCCATGTCGACCACGGCAAGTCGACGCTGGTCGGCCGCCTGCTGCACGACACCGACTCGCTGCCCGACGGCAAGCTCGACCAGCTGCGCTCGGTGTCGGAGAAGCGCGGCCTGGAGTTCGAATGGTCGTTCCTGCTCGATGCGCTGCAGGTCGAGCGCGACCAGGGCATCACCGTCGACGTCACCCAGATCTGGTTCCACACGGCGCAGCGCCGCTACGTGATCATCGACGCGCCCGGCCACAAGGAATTCCTCAAGAACATGGTGACCGGCGCCTCGCGCGCCCATGGCGCGGTGCTGGTGGTCGACGCCAAGCTCGGCGTTTCCGAGCAGACGCGCCGCCACGCCTACCTGCTGCACCTGCTGGGTGTGGCGCAGGTCGCGGTGGCGGTCAACAAGATGGACCTGGTTGACCACGACCAGGGGCGCTTCGTCGACGTCGAGCGCGAGATCACCGCCTATCTCGGCGAGATCGGCATCCGGCCGCGCGCCGTCGTGCCCGTGTCGGCGCGTCACGGCGACAACATCGACCGGCGCAGCGGGGTCATGGACTGGTATCGCGGGCCGACCATCACCCAGGCGCTCGACGGCTTCGCGCGGCGGCCCTCGCCGATCGATGCGGCGCTGCGCCTGCCGGTGCAGGACGTCTATCGCCTCGACGACCGGCGCGTGATCGTGGGCCGTATCGAGAGCGGCCGCGTGTCGGTGGGTGACACGGTGCGGCTCAGCCCGACCGGCCGCCGCGCCCAGGTGGCCGGCATCGAGGACTGGAACCGCAACCAGCCGCGCCAGACCGCGGGCGCCGGCGAGAGCGTGGCGTTGACGCTCGACGAGGACGTCTTCGCGGTGCGCGGGCACCTGCTGACGGCGCCCGAGGCGGCGCCGGCCGAAAGCCGCGCGGTCGCGGTGCGGGTGTTCTGGTTCGACGAGGAGCCGCTGCGCGCCGGCCGGCGCATGCGGGCGCGCTACGGCACGGCCGATGTCGATGTCACCGTGGCCGCGATCGAGCGCGTGATCGATGTCGAGACCCTGGCCTCGGGTCCGGCCACGCAGGTCGACCGTAACGCCGTGGCGGAGATCGTGTTGCGCTCGACCCAGCCGCTCTATCTCGACAAGTTCGCCGACAATCCGCGCGCCGGCCGCGGCGTGCTGACGAGCGACTACCGCGTGGTGGGCGGCTTCATCGTCGAGCGGCCGCTGCACGGTGCCGGCCGCAACCTCACGGCCGTGCGCACCAGCGTCGTGCGGGCCGAGCGCGAGGCGCGCAACGGCCATCGCGGCGCCGTCTTCTGGCTCACGGGCCTGTCGGGATCGGGCAAGTCGACCATCGCCAACGGCACCCTGCGCCGCTTGTTCGACAATGGCTGGCAGGTCCAGATGCTGGACGGCGACAATTTGCGCGACGGGCTCAACGCCGATCTCGGCTTCGCGCGCGAGGACAGGGCCGAGAATCTGCGGCGCACGGCGCATGTCGCGCGCCTGCTGGCGGAAAGCGGCGTGATCGTCCTGGCGGCGCTGATCTCGCCCTATGCCCGCGACCGCGCCGAGGCGCGCCGCATCGTCGGCGACGGCTTCTACGAAGTGCATGTGCACGCCGATGTCGAGGTCTGCCGCGAGCGCGATCCCAAGGGCCTCTACAGCCTGGCCGCCAGCGGCCAGGTGGCCTCGTTCACCGGAGTGTCGGCGCCCTACGAGATCCCGGTGCAGGCCGACCTGGTGCTCGACACGACCGGTGCGGCGCCGGAGCGCTCGATCGAGGCGCTGGTGGGCTATGTCGGCGCCAAGTGCGGCAAGGTCACGGCCGACTGCCACGGCGGCTGGGGCGCGGTGCTGACCTGAACATCCCATCATCCCGAGCGCAGCGCTGGATCCGAACGGTTTCCCGCGACGGCCCCGTGCCCGGATGACAGGGCGGGGGTTGCGATGCGCGGCGGCGTCACGATATCGATTCGCGGAGGTGAGGCATGATGCAGCGCAGGACGATCTTGCTATCGGGTGCCGCCGCTGTGGCGCTGCCGCGCGCCGCCGCCGCGCAGCAGGTGCGGTTGCTCAACGTATCGTATGACCCCACGCGCGAGCTCTACCAGGACGTGAACGCGGCCTTCGCCAAGAGCTGGAGCGCGCAGAGCAAGGGCAGCATCACCATCCAGCAGTCGCATGGCGGATCGGGCCGCCAGGCGCGGTCGGTCATCGACGGGCTGGAGGCCGATGTCGTGACCCTGGCGCTGGCCTACGACATCGACGCCATCGCCGAGCGCGGGCTGATCGCCACGGACTGGCAGAAGCGCCTGCCTTCCAACAGCGCGCCCTACACCTCCACCATCGTGTTCCTGGTGCGCCGCGGCAATCCCAAGAAGATCAAGGACTGGAGTGACCTGGCGCGGTCCGACATCAAGGTGATTACGCCCAACCCCAAGACCTCGGGCGGCGCGCGCTGGAACTATCTTGCGGCCTGGGGCTACGCGTTGCGGACCGAGGGCGGCGATGCCGCCAAGGCCGAGAAGTTCGTCGGCGAGATCTTCGCCAACGCGCCGGTGCTCGACACCGGCGCGCGCGGTTCGACTGTCACCTTCGTGCAACGCGGCATCGGCGACGTGCTGCTGGCGTGGGAGAACGAGGCGTTCCTCGCCATCAACGAGCTGGGCAAGGACAAGCTCGAGATCGTGGTGCCCAGCGTCAGCATCCTGGCCGAGCCGCCGGTCGCGGTCGTCGACAAGGTCGTGGATCGCCGGGGCACGCGCGCGGCGGCGCAGGCCTATCTCGAGTTCCTGTACACGCCCGCCGGGCAGGAGATCGCCGCCAAGCACTACTACCGGCCGCGCGATTCGCAGGCAGGTGCAAAATACACCGCCGCTTTCCCGAAGATCGACCTCTTCACCATCGACCAGGTCTTCAGCGGCTGGCAGACCGCCCAGAAGACGCACTTCGCCGACGGCGGCATCTTCGACCGCCTCTACAAGCGCAAGCGCTGAGCGGGCGCGCAAGTCCTTGCCACCAACACCGGCGTCATGAGCTCATCGGCCCTTCTGGACCGCCCGGCCGGGCGCGGTCATGATCAGCAGCGGCGCGCCGCCGCGCGCGTGGAGACGCTCGACCTGACCCAGGCCTCGCCCCCGACGAGCGCTGACGCCTCGCCGCCATGTCTGGCGGACGCGCGGCCGAAAGCGGCGTGGCGGCCCCGCAGCATCATCCCCGGATTCGGATTGACGCTGGGGCTGACGCTGGCGTGGCTGGGGCTGATCGTGATGCTGCCGCTGGTGGCGCTGTTCGCGCGCGCCGCCAGCGTTGATCCCGGCCGCTTCATCGAGACCGTGACGTCGGAACGCGTGCTGGCGGCCCTGCAGCTGAGCTTCGGCGCGGCGCTGGCGGCCGCCCTGGCCAACGCCGTGTTCGGCACGCTGCTGGCCTGGGTGCTGGTGCGCTACCGGTTCCCCGGCAGGCGGCTGGTCGATTCCCTGGTCGATGTGCCGTTCGCGCTGCCGACCGCGGTGGCCGGCATCTCGCTGACGGCGCTCTATGCCGAGAACGGCTGGCTGGGCGCGCCGCTGGCCGAGCTGGGCATCAAGGTCGCGTTCACGCCGCTGGGCGTGTTCGTGGCGCTGGTGTTCGTCAGCCTGCCGTTCGTGGTGCGCTCGATCGAGCCCGTGCTGCAGGATCTCAGCCCGGAGATCGAGGAGGCGGCGGCCTGCCTTGGCGCCAGCCGGTGGCAGACGATCTGGCGTGTGATCGTGCCGACCCTGTTCCCGGCCCTGGCGACCGGCTTCGCCCTGGCCTTCGCGCGCGCCGTGGGCGAATACGGCTCGGTGATCTTCATCGCCGGCAACCTGCCCGGCATATCGGAGATCGCGCCGCTGCTGATCGTCATCAAGCTGGAGGAGTATGCTTACGGCGAGGCCACGGCGGTGGCAGCGGTGATGCTGCTGCTCTCCTTCGTGCTGCTGCTGGCCATCAACCTGCTGCAGCGCTGGTCGCGCAGCCACCTGGAGCGGCGCTAGCCATGGCCACCCGGCCGCGATCGGCAGTCGACGCCCGCACCGAGCCGAGCCCGGTGCGCTGGCTGCTGATCACCGTGGCGCTGCTGTTCGTCGCGATCTTCATCGTGCTGCCGCTGGTGAGCGTGTTCACGGAGGCGCTGCGCCAGGGCTTCGGGGCCTATTTCGGCGCGCTGGCCGACGCCGACGCGCGCGCCGCGATCGGCCTGACATTGACCGTGGCGGCGATCGCCGTGCCGCTGAACCTGGTGTTCGGCGTGGTCGCGGCCTGGGCCATCGCCAAGTTCGACTTCCGCGGCAAGAGCCTGCTGATCACGTTCATCGATCTGCCGTTCTCGGTCTCGCCCGTGATCTCGGGCCTGATCTACGTCCTGCTGTTCGGCCTGCAGGGATGGCTGGGGCCGTTCCTGTCGGAGCAGGGCTTCAAGATCATCTTCGCGGTGCCGGGCATCGTGCTGGCCACCATCTTCGTCACCTTCCCGTTCGTGGCGCGCGAGCTGATCCCGCTGATGCAGGAGCAGGGCACCGATGAGGAGGAGGCGGCGCTGGTGCTGGGCGCGTCGGGCTGGCAGACCTTCCGGCGCGTGACCCTGCCCAACATCCGCTGGGGCCTGCTCTACGGCGTGCTGCTGTGCAACGCGCGCGCCATGGGCGAGTTCGGCGCCGTGTCGGTGGTGTCCGGCCATATCCGCGGCCTGACCAACACCATGCCGCTGCATGTCGAGATCCTCTACAACGAGTATAATTTCGTGGCCTCGTTCGCCGTCGCCTCGCTGCTGGCCCTGCTGGCCCTGGTCACGCTGGCGGCCAAGAGCGGCATCGAGTGGAAGATCGGGCGCGGCCTGACCGGGCGGGGGCATTGACATGGCGCAGTCGTCCGCAATCCACGTGAAGGGCATCGGCAAGCGCTTCGGCAGCTTCGTCGCGCTCAGCCAGGTCGACCTCGACATCCGCGCCGGCGAGCTGGTGGCGCTGCTGGGGCCGTCGGGCTCGGGCAAGACGACGCTGCTGCGCATCATCGCCGGGCTGGAATGGCCGGACCAGGGCGAGCTGCTGCTCAACAGCGACAACGCGCTGCGCCGCGGCGTGCGCGAGCGCCAGATCGGCTTCGTGTTCCAGCACTACGCGCTGTTCCGCCACATGTCGGTGCTGGAGAACGTCGCCTTCGGCCTGCGCGTCATGCCGCGCCGCCGCCGGCCCGGCGATGCCGAGATCCGCAGCCGCGTGCAGCGGCTGCTGGAGCTGGTGCAGATCGGCCATCTCGGCGACCGCTATCCCAGCCAGCTTTCCGGCGGCGAGCGCCAGCGCGTGGCGCTGGCACGGGCGCTGGCGATCGAGCCGGCGGTGCTGCTGCTCGACGAGCCGTTCGGCGCGCTCGACGCCAAGGTGCGCAAGGACCTGCGGCGCTGGCTGCGGCAGCTGCACGACCGCCTGTGCATGACGACGGTGTTCGTCACCCACGACCAGGAGGAGGCGCTCGAGCTGGCCGACCGCGTCGTGGTGCTGGGCCATGGCCGGATCGAGCAGGTGGGCACGCCCGAGGAGGTCTACGGCGCGCCGCGCAACCCGTTCGTCTTCGATTTCCTGGGCCAGGTGAACCGCGTGCGCTGCCAGGTGCGCGGCGGCCGGCCGCTGGTGCCCTACGCCCATATCGAGCAGATGAACGGCGATGGCGCGCAGGACGGGCCCGGCACGCTCTACGTGCGCCCGCACGACGTGGTGCTGCAGCGCGACCCGGCGGGGCCGGCCACCGTGCGCTTCGTCGGCGTGGTCGGTCCGGTGGTGCGCCTGGAGGTCGAGGTCATCATGGGCGCGCCGGTGCTGGAAGCGGAGATGCCGCATCACGTCTATGCCGGTTACCGCTTCACCGCCGGCGATAGGGTGTCGGTGCGCTTCCGCGCGGCGACGCTGTTCTCCGACGTCGCCGGCGAGCAGCTCCTGTCGCCGGCCGACCTGTCCCTGACATCGGCGGCGCTGTAGCTTCGGCTTTGGACCGCGGGCGTCCACGCCCGCGATCGGCGCACAGCGCCGACAGTCTTTCGCTCTTCGCTTTGCTGCGAGCGAATGCGGGCGTGGACGCCCGCGGTCCGAATTCTACAACCGTAATTGCGGACGCACGACGCGGGCCAATGTCAGCACGTCGACGGCGGCGGCGCCGGCGAGCAGCAGGGCGCGGGCGCAGGCCTCGACGGTGGCGCCTGTCGTGAGCACGTCGTCGATCAGCAGCACGGTCTTGTCGCGCACCGCGTCCCGGTGGTGGGAATGGACACGGAAGGCGCCGGCGACATTGCGGCGCCGCTCGCGGGCATTCAGCGCCACCTGCGAGGGGGTGCGCCGATGCCGCACCAGCAGGTCCGGCACCACGCGCGCAGGGCCGTGTCCCGCCAGTGCGCGTGCCAGCTCGGCCGACTGGTTGTAGCGCCGCCACAGCAGGCGCCAGCGATGCAGCGGCACCGGCGCGATCAGGTCGGCGTCGGCCAGCAGCACTGCGCCGGCCTGCGCCAGCCAGCGTCCGAAGGTCGGCGCCGGATCGAGCCGGTCGGCATGCTTGAACATCAGCACCAGCCGGCGCGATTCGTCGGTGTAGGCGAAGGCGGCGCGGGCGCGGCGGTAGCGCGGCCTCTTGGCCATGCAGGCGGCGCACAGCGTGTCCGGGCCGGCGTCGACCTCGAACGGGATGCCGCAGCAGGCGCATAGCGGCGGCGTGATGAACGCGATCCTGGACCAGCAGGCCGCGCACAGCATGCCCGGCATGTCGACCGCGGCGCTGCACGACAGGCATTGCGGCGGCAGCAGCACGTCGAGCGCCGCGCGCCCGTAGCGCTGCATCGCCGCCCGCACCGGGTTGAGATCCATATGGGCCATGCCACCGGCCGATTCGGGCGAATTCGTGGCGGTAGGGCTCTCGCACATGGCACAAGGCCGCGCTGAGACACCTGCTGTCATCCCGAGCGCAGCGAGGGATCTCCCGCGAATTGCGCACGGTGCGTCTTTCCGCAGGAGATCCCTCGCTGCGCTCGGGATGACAGAAAGGCCATATGCGATTGCCTTAGCCTTCGCGGGGAGAAGGGATATCAGTAGTCGACCTTGAACGTGCGGCGGATGTCGTCGATCTGGGCCTCGCTCAGCGGTGGCGGCGGCGCGTCGCGCAGCATCAGCCACAGCTTGGCCGTCTCCTCCAGCTCCTCCAGCGCGAAGCAGGCGGCGGACACGGTGTCGTGCCAGACCAGCGGCCCCAGCCGCTCCAGCAGCACGGCGCGCACGCGCGCCGCCTGCGCCAGCACCAGGTCGGCGACCTCGGGGTCGCCGGGACGCCGGTAGGGGATCAGCGGCACATGGCCGACCTTCATCACGAAATAGGGCGTGATCGGTGGCAGCACGTCGTTGCGGTTCACGTCGGGCCGCAGGCTGAGCGCTACCAGGCTGGTCGAATGCGTGTGCACGATGCCGCCGGTGCCGGGCCGCGCATCGTAGACGGCGCGGTGCAGCAGGATGGTCTTGGAGGCGCGCGCGCCCGACACCTGGCGGCCCTGGGCATCGAGCTTGGCCAGGGCGGCTGGGTCGAGGAAGCCCAGACAGGCATCGGTCGGCGTGATCAGGAAGCCGTCGTCGAGCCGGGCGCTGATGTTGCCGGCCGAGCCGACCGTGTAGCCGCGGCGGTACAGGCTCTCGCCGATGCGGCAGATTTCTTCACGGGCGCGGCTTTCAGGCGACATGGGCTTGTCCTCGACGGCGGGGCGGCCAGATGTAGCATGCGGCTTGGCCAGGCGCGCGCATGCGCCTAGAACAGCGGCATGGCCGCCCCGGATCCGATGCTGGTGTTCGACCGCGACGTCGTGCGGCGGCGACGCGAGCGCGCCGCCGCGTCGTGGGACGGCGCTGCCTTCCTCAAGCGCGAGGTGGCGCAGCGCCTGGTCGAGCGCCTCGACGATGTGCGCCGCCGCTTCCCGCTGACGCTCGATATCGGCTGTCATGGCGGCGAGGTCGCAGCAGCCCTGCGCCTTGCCGACGGCACGATGCGCGGCGGCGTCGAGACGCTGGTGTCGAGCGATCTGGCGCTCGGCTTCGCGCGCCGGGCCGCCGCGCACGGGCCGGCCCTGGTGGCGGACGAGGAGGCCTTGCCGCTGCGGCCGGCCAGTGTCGATCTCGTGCTCAGCGCGCTGGCGCTGCACTGGGTCAACGACCTGCCCGGCGCGCTGGTCCAGGTCGGCCGGACGCTCAAGCCCGACGGGCTGTTCCTGGCAGCGCTGCTGGGCGGCGAGACCCTGTGGCAGCTGCGCCGGGCGCTGGCCCAGGCCGAGAGCGACGTGGAGGGCGGGCTCAGCCCGCGCGTGTCGCCGTTCGCCGATCTGCGCGATGCCGCCGGCCTGCTGCAGCGCGCCGGCTTCGCCATGCCGGTCGCCGATGCCGAGACCATCGACGTGCGCTATCCCGACGCCCTGGCCCTGATGCGCGACCTGCGGGCCATGGCCGAGAGCAACGCCGTGCGCGGCCGCCGCTCCAGCCTCGCCCGGCGCGAGACCCTGGCACGCGCGGCGGCGATCTACGCCCAGCAGCACGGCGGCGGCGATGGCCGTGTCGCCGCCACATTCGAGGTGCTCTACCTGCATGGCTGGGCGCCGCATGCAGGGCAGCCGCAGCCGCTGCGGCCGGGCACGGCGGCGGCGCGGCTCGCCGATGCCCTGGGCACGACCGAGCGGCCGGCGGGCGAGAAGGCCGGGCGCTGAGCGTCGCCGCCGGGTGCGACCCAGTCAGGGCTGGCGCGAGCCCCGGTCGCATCCCTATGTTGTCGCCATGCAACCGCCACGCCTCATCTTCGCCGACCTGATTGCCGATGCCTTCCGTCACGTCACCAGCAACGGGCGTCTGCTGCTCGATATCGCCCTGGTGCCGACGATCATCAGCGTGGGGCTGCAGCTCGCCGGCCGGCTGCTGAGCGGCGAGCGGATGGAGCCGCTCGAGGCGATGGCGGTCAAGCTGTTCGACTTCGTCCCGACGGCGATGTTCGCGGTGGCCTGGCATCGGCTGGTGCTGCTGGGACCGGGCGCGCTTGGCGGCACGCCGGGCTTCGGCTGGACGGCGCGCGAGCGCGGCTACCTGCGGCAGCTCCTGCTGATCGCGGCCGTGCCCATCATCCTGCATGCGCTGTTCTGGATGGTGATGCCGTGGCCGATGGAGATGCCGAGCGCCGGGCCGCTGCCGCCCGACGTCGAGACGGCGATGCCGCTGGGCCTGGCGTTCACCGTGACCGCGATCATCGCGTTGCGGCTGAGCTTCGGCCTGGTGGCGCCGTCGCTGGACCTGGCGTGGACGCCGCATCTGTCGTGGCGCTACGGCAAGGGCAACGGGCCCATCGTGCTCTTCGCGCTGCTGCTGATGATGGTGATCGGCCTGATCGTGAAGGCTGTGGCCACGGCGATCCTGCTGACGATCGCGCTGGGCCTGTTCGGCGGCCCGCTGAGCCTGGGGCCGTGGCTTCTGGTGCAGGTCATCGCCGAGACCATCGCCTATGTCTCGATCGCGCCGCTGGTCACCGTGCAGGCGCTGATCTTCCGTGCCCTCACCGGCTGGTCGCCCGGCAACCCGCTGCGCCAGCCGCCGGCGTGATGCGCGCGCGCCGGCGCGCCCGGCATCACAGCAGATCGCGCAGCTGGGCGATCAGCGGCAGGTCGGCCGGCGGCATGGGATAGTCGCGCAGGGCATGCACGGCCACCCATTTCAAGGTCTGGCCTTCACGCGGCTGCGGCAGGCCGCGCCACTGGCGGCAGGCATAGAGCGGCATCAGCAGGTGGAACGCCTCGTAGCCGTGCGAGGCAAAGGCGATCGGCGCCAGGCAGCTGCCGCGCGTCTCGATGCCGAGCTCCTCGTGCAGCTCGCGCACCAGCGCTTCCTCCGGCGTCTCGCCGGCATCGACCTTGCCGCCGGGGAACTCCCACAGGCCGGCCATCGACTTGCCGGCCGGGCGCTGCGCGATCAGCACGCGGCCGTCGGCGTCGATCAGCGCCACGGCGGCGACCAGCACCAAGCGCCGATCGCCCAGCGGCGGCGGGCCGCCAGGGCACGACTCGAAGGGATCCGATGGCGCGGCCATCAGCTCCGGTAGCTGCCGTTGATGTCGATGTAGCGGTGCGTCAGATCGCAGGTCCACACCGTGCACTTGCCGCGACCCAGGCCCAGCTCGATATCGATCACCACGTCCTGGCCCTTGATGTGCCTGACCACGGGCGTCTCGTCGTATTTCGGCACGACCTGGCCGCCATCGGTGATGCGCACGCCGCCGATGGAGATGCGCAGCTTGTCGCGGTCGGCCTTCTCGCCGGCCTTGCCGACCGCCATCACGATGCGGCCCCAGTTGGCGTCCTCGCCGGCGATCGCGGTCTTGACCAGCGGCGAGTTGGCGACCGCCAGGCCGATCTTGCGCGCCGCACCATTGCTGGTGGCGCCGGTCACGTTGATGGTGATGAACTTCGAGGCGCCTTCGCCGTCGCGCGCCACCAGCTGCGCCAGCTCGATCATCAGGTCGTCGAGCGCACGCTTGAACTCGACCAGCATCGGATCATCGGCTTCGTCGATGCGCGGGTGCTTGGCGCCGCCGGTAGCGGCCAGCAGCAGCGTGTCGCTGGTCGAGGTGTCGCCGTCGACGGTGATGCAGTTGAACGACTTGTCGGTGGCGTCCGACAGCAGCTTCTGCAGCACTGCCGGGGGCAGCTTCGCATCGGTGAAGGCGAAGGCCAGCATGGTGGCCATGTCGGGCGCGATCATGCCCGAGCCCTTGGCGAAGCCGTTCAGCGTCACCGTCGCGTCGCCGATGCGGCAGGTGCGGGTCGCCAGCTTGGGGAACGTGTCGGTGGTCATGATCGCGGCCGAGGCGTCGGCCCAGCCGTCCTCGCGCGCCGCCTTGATCAGCGCCGGCATGTGCTTGGCGAACGGGGCCGGATCGAGCGGCTGGCCGATCACGCCGGTCGAGGCCATGAACACCTCGTTGCGGGCGCAGCCCAGCGCCTGCGCCACGGCGCGCGTGGCCTCCTCGACCGACTTGTCGCCGGCCTTGCCGGTGAAGGCGTTGGCGTTGCCGGCGTTGGCCAGGATGGCGCGCACCTTGCCGCGCGCCAGGTTCTTGCGGCACCACTCGACCGGCGCCGAAGCGGTCTTCGACTTGGTGAGGACGCCGGCGATCACGGCGCCCGCGGGCAAGAGAGCCAGCATCACGTCCGTGCGGCCCTTGTAGCGGATGCCGGCTTCGACCGCGCCGAGCGTGATCCCGGCGATGCGGGGCAATGTCGGCGTCGTCTTGGGCGCCAGCGGCGATACGGTGTGCGAGGCGTTCATCGTCGCTTCGAGGCCTTTTTCGGTAGGTGCTCTGATTGCGTGCGGACGGGGGACCCCAAAACGGCGGCGCGCCCCGCAGGACGCGCCGCAACCGCAGGCCAGCCTACACCAAGTGACGATGAAAAGTCGCGTAGGATTCCGCCGGCCGTCTCCCCCACCCCGGCCGGCTACGGCATTCACACATCGCGCCCGCCGTCTGAAACGCTGCCCTTCCCCCGGAGAGGGAAGGTGGCGCGCAGCGCCGGAAGGGGGATGTTGCAATCGCTTCGATGCTGCTGAACAGCCGCCGAATCTGTTCCAACATCCCCCTTCCGCCCCTTGCGGGGCACCTTTCCCCTCCGGGGGAAGGGACGCTTAAGGTGTGTGAGTCCGGTAGCCCCGGCCGGGGAGACCGCGTTGTCACTTCTTCCCGGGCGCGCTCGGCGGCGCCGCCGGCGGGGCGGCCGGCGCCTCGGGGATCTTCGAGCCGTCCATGTTGAACTTCTCGATTTTGGCAGTCTTGCGCAGGCCTTCCATCATCTGGCCGTAGACCTCGCGCGACAGCTCGGCACGCAGCTCGTCCTCCATGTCCTCCATCGAGGGCGGCTGGGCGGCGCGGCGATCGTCGAGACGGATGACGTGGAAGCCGAACTGGCTCTTGACCGGCGCCGGCGTCGTCTCGCCCTTCTTGAGCATGAAGGCGGCCTCGGCGAATTCCTTCACCATGTCGCCCTTCTTGAACCAGCCGAGGTCGCCGCCCTGGGCGCCCGATGCCTTGTCCGTCGACTTGTCCTTGGCGATCTTGTCGAAATCGCCGCCCTTCTGCAGCTCGTCGATGATGGCCTTGGCGGCGGCTTCGTCGACGACCAGGATATGGCGGGCCTTGACCTCTTCCTCCGGCGGCAGGTCGCGCACCTTCTTGTCATAGAGCGCCTTGATCGCCTGCGGCGTGACGCGCTTGTCGATCTCCTGCGTCAGGAACTGCTCCTGCAGCAGGCGATCCTCCAGGCCGGCGAGGCGCTTCTTGAACGCCTCGGTGTCCTGCACGTTGGTCTTGCGGGCCTCCGCGACCTGCAGCCTGGCGTCGATGATCTGCTCGAGCAGCGCCGGGAAGATGCGTTCCAGGGGCAGCCCGCGATACTGCTGCGGCAGGTTGGCCTGCGCCGCCTGAACATCGGTCAGACGGATCGACTGGCCGTTGACGGTTGCCACAACCGGGTCGGCCGGCGGCTTGGCGGAAGGCGCAGGCGTGGGCGCGGGTGCCGGCGCCTGGGCGAAGGATGGCGCGGCCACGGCCATTGTCAGCAGCAAGGCCGCGCACACGCCGCGCGTGAAGGACGTCATTGGAGGGGGCTCCCGATATGCACGCGCCGGTCCGGAAGCGGTCCGGGGCGGAATCTCGGAGCATTAGCCCAGGCCCCGGCATCGGACAAGTGACGGAAATCGGACGTCCGATCACGTCCTTGCGGGGATGTGCAGGTAGGCTGCAAGCGGTCCGCGGCCAACGGCCGCAGGCCCTGTCGCCGCCACGGCCGCCGTCAGCCGTAGCGCCGCGCCAGCGTGCCGAGCGCAAGGTCGTGGGCGCGTTCCAGCCCGTCCAGCGACTCGGTGTAGTCGCCGAACTTCTTGCGGTTCACGGCCCGGGCCAGCTGGAACTGCAGCGCCTTGGCGCCTTCGGCAACCTGGTGGCAGGCGGCGGCGACACCATCCAGCCCGGCTTCACCCTGGCCGGCGAGCCACTGCACGTGGCTGCCCAGCAGCTCGAAATTGGCGCCGAGCTGGCGCATGATGTTGAACGCGTAGAGATGGAAATAGGCCATCGGCCGCGCCGCCAGCATGTCCAGATGGCCGGGGAACGCGGCGCGGAACGCCGCGAAGGCGCCGGCCGGACGCCGGGCGAGGTGGTCCTTCATCAGCGCCAGCACCGCATCCAGCAGTGCCCGCCCGCTCAATGCGCGGCCGTCACGCTTGACGAACTCGGCATAGGGGAACAGCACGTCCGGCCGATCCTGCTGCATCGGCAGGCGACGGAAGAGGCCGTCGAAGTCCTCGCCCGTGACCAGGTGGTAGCTGGTGTTGTGGAAATAGCCCAGAGTGCGCGCATCGATGTCGATCGCATTGATGGCGATCGTCGATTTCACATGCCCCTGCCGGTAGGCGGTGCCGCGCGTGTCGGGCAGGTAGAAGCTGTCGACCTCGACCAGCGGCATGCGCCCGCGCCGGATCTGCTCGACGGCGTGCCCCTCGACCGTGTCGTAGATGGCCAGCTCCTGCACCGAGAGGCCGAACAGCGTGCGCAGGTCCTCGAGCGGGAACTTGAAGAAGGTGAAGTGATCGCCCTCGAAGTCCTGGCCGATGGTGAACGGCAGCGCCGCCAGCGGCTCGAGGCCGAAAGCGTGCAGCACCTCGATCCAGACATCGACATAGCAGTTGGTCTCGAGCCAGATGCGGTCAGGCGCATGCAAGGCATGCGCACGGTACGTCGCTGGATCGAGCGCCAGCAGCCGAACGCCACTCATGATCCTCAGGTCCAGAGCTGATCGCGTACGGCTTGCGGCCAGGCCTTCACGTCGAAGCCGTGGTGCTTGAACAGCGCCAGCGCAATGCGCTCGACGCCGAAGCCGACGCAGGCCGTGTGGGCCGTGCCGCCATCCTGGGTGCGGATGTCCCAGACATGGCCGAAATGGTCCTGGTGGTAGTTGAAGCTCAGGCAGGCCGTGGGCTTCTCGCGGCTGGTGATCGGGATCAGCAGCTCGAACTTCAGCGTCTGGTCGCGCTGGTTGGCGGCCAGCATCTTGCCGGCACGCCCGAAGAACGGGTCGTTGGCGACGTCGACCTCGAGCGGCACGCCCAGGGCCGACATGATGGCCGTGCCGCGATCGACCCAGAGCTGGCGGAACGCCATCACCTGATCGGCCGTGCCGATGCGCACATACTCGCGCTGGCGGAACAGCTGCATGCGCGCCGGGTCGATCGAGGGCTCGTGGCGGAAGCAGTAGGAATAGACGTCGACCAGCGCCCCGTCGGCGGGCAGCTTGCCGCGCGCCGCCAGCACCGGGTACAGCGGATAGCAGGCGGCCGGCGTCATCACGACCTGCGTCGCCTTCTGGCCCGCGGTCCAGTCTTCCTTCTTCAGCAGCGTCTCGATCAGCGCCTGATGGTCGCGATCATTGCCCATGAAGCTGTGAATGGTGCCGGCCAGCTGCGGGAAGCTCTTGAGGTAGCCGCTGTCCTCGAAATCGCGCCGGTTGATGGCCGGCGGGAAGCGCATCACCTCGGCGCCGTCATTGCCGCCATGGCGGGAGACCAGCAGATTGAAGCGCTCGATGACGTCCTCGAAGACACCGCTGCGGCCGTACAGCCCGTCGACCCCCATCGGGATCAGCAGGCGGTGCGCGATCAGCGCGTCGCGGAAGGCGGCCTGGGCCGCGCTCAGGGCATCGGCGGTCATGGGAACAGCCCCGGATCGTCCTTGAGGACGAGCAGCAGGTTGGCGGTGTTGGCCAGGATGCGGTCGTTGCTGACCATCAGCGCCGCCGAGTGGGCGTCACGCAGATGCCGGCCGACGCTGAACTCGCTGTCGTTGCGGTAGCCGGAAATGCCGCAGATCAGCAGGGCGTGGTTCACCACCTGCACCGCCATCTGCGACGTGCCGATCTTGAGGTTGTTCATCGCCACCGCGAACGACAGCGCGGTGAGCCGCTCGGCCGAGCCCAGCGCCGCCTCGTACTGCCGTGCTGCCGCCACCACGTTCGACTTCATGTGCTGCAGCAGGTTCATCGACTCGGCCAGCCGCAGGGCGCCCGGCGGGGTGCTGCCCGGCTTCTTGCGCGCCTCGGCGCGCACGAAGGTGCGCGCGCGCGCCACGGCGTCGGTAGCGATGCCCAGCCACAGGCTGCTCCAGGTCAGGTGCGACGTCGGCAGCATGGTCTGGGCCGAGATGTCGGCATAGGGCAGGGGCAGGATCTGGGCCACGTCGCCGGCCGCGTGCAGCCAGTAGCCGTTGCTGCAGGTGCCGCGCATGCCCAGCGTGTCCCACGACGAGGTCTGCTCCAGCCGGTAGTCGCCTTTCAGCACCGCGACGATCACCTGGTCGGAGGCCGGCGAGTCGGGCGTGCGCCGCGCCGTGACCAGGATGCCGTCGGCATCGGCGCCGTAGGAGATCACGGTCGCGTTCTTGCTGACCTTCAGGCGCTGGCCCTCGACCTCGACGGCGCAGACGCTGCTGCGCACGTCACCGCCGACGCCGGCCTCGGAGGTCGCCGAGGCCAGAAGCAGCTGCTCGCCAGCCAGCCGCTGCAGGAGCTGACGGTGCCAGGGGCTTTGCTGGCCATGGCGCACGATGCATGCCACCTGGATCTGGTGCATGGCATAGATCATCGCAGTCGAGGCGCAGTGCTGGCCCAGGGCATGGCACAGCGACAGGATCTCGGGGATCGAGGCGCCGGCGCCGCCGAACTCCGCCGGCACCATGACGCCCAGCAGCTTCTCCGCCTTCAGCGCCGCGAAGGATTCGCGCGGGAAGCGGGCATCGGCGTCGACGGCGCTGGCGTGCCTGGCAGCGACCTCGGCACCAACCCGCCGCGCCCGCTGCAGCAGATCGCTCATGCGGCGGCTTTTTGGTCCAGGAGCTCGCCGACGGCGGCCTTGATGGCGTCGATGCTCTCGAAGGTCCGTCGCCGCAGCAGGCGATCCGGGAACTCAACGTCGAACTTTTCCTCCAGGCTCAGCATCAGGTTGACCGTGGCATGGGATGTCAGGCCGGCGGTGTAGAGGTCGGCCGAATCGCTGAGCGTCGCGATATCGACAGGCAAGATGCTACCTTCGCGAAAGATGTCGCGAATCATGTCGGCTACGGTCGTCACGACGATGCGTCCCCCGAATGCGGAGTCTCAACAAGTGCTAAATATCTGAAACTAAACTATTATTTACTGCCTTTCGCTGCAATGCAAGATGCTTTTGCCCCAGCGGGGACCAAATAATCGAAAGAGCCCTCACTATCCCAGGGTCGGTATGGCAATGCGCTTGCGGCAACGCACTGTCAACAGCGCTTCTGCGGAGACTGGTCCGGCTATATTGGTTACCCTACCGGTGGTGCCCGCATGGCATCCCAGATGGCTATATGGTGGTGGAGGCAGTGATGCGGGCAGTAATTCTCAGGCAGGGCGATCTCGTGGTCGACACGGTGCCCGACCCGAAGCCCGGCGCCGGACAGGTGCTGGTGAAGACCCTGGCGTGCGGGATCTGCGGCTCGGACCTGCATGCCCACAAGCACGGCCACCGGATGGTCGACGTCAGCCGGCGGGTCGGCGGGCGCGAGCCGATGGATCTCGGGCGTGACGTCATCTTCGGCCATGAGTTCTGCGCCGAGGTGCTGGACCATGGCCCCGGCACGGCCCGCACCTTGAAGCCCGGAACGCGGGTCTGCTCGGTGCCCGTCGTCGTCACCGAGCAGGGACCGCGCACCGTCGGCTACTCGAACGACTTCCCTGGCGGGTTTGCCGAGCAGATGGTGCTGAGCGAGCCGCTGCTGATCGAAGTACCCAACGGCCTGTCGGCCGAGCACGCGGCCCTGACCGAGCCGCTCGCCGTCGGCATCCACGCCGTGGAGAAGGCGGCGGTGAAGGGTGACGAGGTGCCCCTGGTGATCGGTTGCGGCCCGGTCGGCCTGGCGGTGATCGCGGCCCTCAAGCTGAAGAAGCTGCACCCGATCATCGCGGCGGATTTCTCGCCGGCACGGCGCAAGCTGGCCGAGCAGCTGGGTGCCGACATCGTCGTCGACCCTGCCCGGACCTCGCCCTACACGACCTGGATGGACAAGGCCGCGCTCGGCGGCCCGGCGCCGGCGGTGGGTGGCCCGGTGTGGACCCCGCCGCAATACAAGCCGGCCCTGGTCTTCGAATGCGTCGGCGTGCCCGGCGTGCTGCAGAAGATCTTCGAGGGCGTGCCGCGCGGCGCCCGGGTTGTGGTCGTGGGCGTCTGCATGGAGGTCGACCAGGTCGAGCCCATGTTCGGCATCACCAAGGAGCTGAACCTGCAGTTCGTGCTGGGCTACACCCCCGAGGAGTTTGCCCGTGCGCTGCGGCTGATCGCCGAGGGCGCCGTCGATGCCGCCTCCCTGATCACGGGCAAGGTCGGCGTCGACGGCGTCAAGGCCGCCTTCGAGCAGCTCGGCAACCCCGAGCGCCATACGAAGATCCTGGTCGAGCCTTGGCGCTGAGCCGCTGAACCGCGACAGTCACCCCGGCGCTCGCGATGATGCGGGCGCGGCGAGGGGGACGGCCTACCCCTGCCGGCCGGCCTCGTACAGGAACCAGACGCGGCCTTCGGCCTCGTCGATCCAGGGCTCCAGCAAGCTGGCGGTGGCGACGTCGCCGTGTTCGTTGCACAGGCCGTGCGTCTCGCGCATGCGCGCCGCGAGCTGGCTGTTGTCCTCGCGCAGCTCGGCCAGCATGTCGGACGGTGTGACGTAGTCGGCTTCGTTGTCCAGGACGCGTTGCAGGCGTGTGACATGGCCGGCTGAACGCAGGGTCATGCCCCCGAGCTTGCGCACACGTTCGGCGATCGGGTCTGCCGTCGCCAGGATCTGCGTCGCCTGCTCGTCCAGCAGCAGATGGTAGTCACGGAAGTGCGGGCCGGAGACGTGCCAGTGAAAGTTCTTCGTCTTGAAGTACAGGGCGAACATGTCCGCGAGCAGGGCGTTGAGCGCGGCGGCGAGGTCGGCCCTGGCGTTGGATGCGAGGTCGTTCGGTGTCTGAAGCGGTGCCGTGCGCCGCTTCTGTGCATCCTTGGCCGTCATGACATGTCTCCTGGTAGCATTGACGATTTCAGCCCATGGACCAGAGCGCCACGAGCGGCCCGCCCGGACCGGTCACGGGATCTGAGGCGGGGAAGGACACCTGCGCGATCTGTGCGATTGCTGCCGGCGTCGGCGCGGCCCGGCAGAGGTCCGGGCCCTGTCCCGGCGGATAGGCCCCGACCACGAGAAAATCGGCGCTGGCGTCCAATCGGCAATGGCCGGTGCCCGCCGGCAGCACGGCGACATCGCCGGCCCTGACCTCGACCTCCTGGCCGCCCGGACCGCCCAGCATCAGCCGGGCCTTGCCGCGCGCGATGCCCAGCACCTCATGCGCCGCGGTATGGTAGTGATGGTAGTCATAGACGCCGTCACGCCATTGCGCCGGCCAGCCGGTGTGCTCGAACAAGGCCTCGAAGGCTGCCGCCGGGTCGCTGCCGGACGTGTCGACGGCGCTGCGATAGAGGAGCACCGGCAGCCGTGGGTTGTTGGGCATCCAGCCATTGGCGTCCAAACGCAGAATCTCGGGTGTCGGCGCGTCACTGCGCCGTGCTTGTGCCGGCATGGGTATCCTCCCGCGAGTCCAAGCCAGGGAAGTATGGCACTGAACGTCGCAGGCCGTCAGGCGTTTCGTGCCACACGAAGCCAGGAGAAGCACCATGCGCATCGAACCCGTCTTCCTGTTCGACCTCGACGGCACGCTGGTGGACAGCGTGTACCAGCACGTGCTGGCCTGGAAGGAGGCGCTCGATGCCGAGGGTATCGAGCTGGCGGTCTGGCGCATCCACCGCAAGATCGGCATGAGCGGCGGGCTGTTCACCAACCAGCTCCTGCGCGAGACCGGTCTTGAGATCAGCACCGAACGGGTCGAGCGATTGCGTCGCGGCCACGCCGAGGCCTATCAGCGGCAATCGGCGCAGATCCGGCCGTTGCCGGGCGCGCCCGAGCTGCTGGCATGGCTGTCGCAGGCCGGTGTTCCCTGGGCGATCGCCACGAGCGGCCGCATGGAGACCGCGGCCGTCAACCTTGCCGCGCTGGGCGTCGATCCCGACCGCACGCCGGTGGTGACGCGCGACCAGGTCAAGTACGCCAAGCCGGATCCCGACCTGTTCGTCGCCGCCGCCGAGCGGTTGGGTGCGCCGATCGAAACGGCCGTGGTCGTCGGCGACAGCATCTGGGACATGCTGGCGGCAGTGCGCTGCCGCGCATTGGGGGTGGGCCTGCTGAGCGGTGGCTACGGTCCGGACGAGCTGCGGCAATCCGGCGCCTACCGCGTGTACGAGGACCCCGCCGACCTGCTGCGGCATGTCGACGAGGTCGGCGGCCGGCGCTGACGCATCACAGCGCCGGCCGCCGGTCAGCCCAGGGGCATGCCTGCTCGAACAGCGCCGCGACGCGCAGCACGTCGGCATCGGCCCACCAGCGGCCAACGATCTGCAGCGCCGTGGGCAGGCCGTCGCGTGCCCAGCCGGACGGCACCGAGATCGCAGGGTGGCCGGTGAGGTTGAACGGGTACTGGTAGGCGGTCCAGCTTTGGCGGGTGAGGCCGCAAGGCTGGTTGTTGATGATCACCTGCTGCGCGGCGTCGAAGGTGGCGTCCAGGGCGGTCCGTGCCGTCGTCGGCGATACCAGGAAATCGAAGCGCTTGAACAGCCGCTGCATGGCCTGGAACAGATTGGTGCGCGCATACTCCGCGTTGCGCACGTCGGTCATGCTGAAGCCGCTACCCCATTCGGCGAAGGCGATCAGTGACTTGTCCATCTTGTCGCGCCATTGCGGGAAGCGCGGCAGCATCTTGGCCGCGATCGCCGACTGGTAGAGCACGCGCCCTTCATATTCGATCCAGTCGATGGCCTCGCTGACCGGCTCGATCTCGGCGCCCAGCGCTGCCAGCGCCGCCAGGGCGGCCTCGGTATTGGTCCGCACCTCGTCGTCGACCTGCGTGTTGGCCATCTTCTCGATGTAGCCGATGCGGATGCCGGCCAGGCGCTGACCCGCCAGCAGCGGCGTGATCGGCCGCAGGCCGGGATTGGCCAGCGACCAGGGATCGCGCTCGTCCGGTCCCACCATGGCCGACAGCATCAGGGCGGCGTCGGCCACGGTGCGGGTCATCGGCCCGGCATAGGCGTTGTTGGCGAAGACGTCGCTGGCGGTCTCCATCGGCACCGCGCCCAGCGTCGGCTTCAGCCCGACGATGCCGCACGATGCGGCCGGTCCGCGGATCGAGCCGGCGCCGTCGGTGCCGACGGCCAGCGGCCCAAGGCCGGCGGCGACGGCGGCTGCCGCGCCGCCGCTCGATCCGCCGGGCGTGCGGTCCGGCGCCCAGGGATTGCGGGTGACGCCCTGCAGCGGGCTGTCCGTGAGGCCCTTGTGGCCGAACTCGGGTGTCGTGGTCTTGCCGATGATGATGGCGCCGGCCGCCTTCAGCCGCGCCGGCGTGACGCCGTCCGCCGCCGCCACGTGGTCGGCGAAGATGTGCGAGCCGTGGGTGGTGCGCACGCCCGCGACGTCGATCAGGTCCTTGATGCTCACCGGCACGCCATGCAGCGGGCCGAGCGCGGCGCCGGCGGCGACGGCCGCTTCGGCGGCGCGGGCAGCCGCGCGCGCCGGCTCCGCCATCACCGTGACGAAGGCATTGAGCGTGGGCTGCGTGCGCGCGATGGCGGCCAGGACGGCATCGGTGTACTCGACCGGCGACAGCTTGCGGCGGCGTATCAGGCTGGCGGCATCGATGGCCGACAGGAAGAGAAGATCATCGTTCATGGATGGAGCGCACTCGCTTTCGTGCTTTCGATTCGACGGGCACGTGCTTCCGAGCGCAAGGAGGAAACTTCCCGCGAACAGGAGATGTTCGCTGCGCTCGATATGACATAGCGTTGTTGGCTACCTGGAATCGCTGGTCGCTGATACACCTGTCATCCCGAGCGCAGCGAGGGATCTCCTGCGGCAAGGCGCACGGTGCGCCATTCGCGGGAGATCCCTCGCTGCGCTCGGGATGACAGTCATGACTCACCTTTTGCCAATAGCCGGTTACTAGCTCGCATCCGGGTAGCGGATCGCGATCACCTCGATGCTGTCCGGGCCGGCCGGGGTGCGCACCTCCACGGAGTCGCCCTCCTGGGCTTTCAGCAGCGCACGCGCCACGGGCGAGATCCAGCTCACATGGCCGCGGTCGAGGTCGACCTCGTCGACGCCGACGATCGTGATGGTGTGCTCCTCGTCACGGCCGTTCACGTAGGTGACGGTGGCGCCGAAGAACACCTGATCGCGGTTCGGCTGCCTGGCCGGGTCGACGACCTGGGCGGCCGACAGCCGCTTGCTCAGGAAGCGGATGCGGCGGTCGATCTCGCGCAGCCGCTTCTTGCCGTAGAGATAGTCGCCGTTCTCCGAGCGGTCGCCGTTGGCGGCAGCCCATGACACGACCTTCACCACCTCGGGCCGTTCGACATCCATCAGGTTCATCAGCTCGGCGCGCAGGCGCGCGAAGCCCGACGGCGTGATGTAGTTCTTGACGCCGGTCGGCAGCGACGACGCATCGGGCGGATCGTCGTCGATGTCGCCGTCGGTCTCCTTGGTGAAAGCCTTGCTCATGACAGTCGTTCTACCATCCTTGACGGGCACGCAGCGAATCCAGCGCCCGGTCGACGAAGTCAAGCCGGTCCTGGCCCCAGAAACGTTCACCCTCGATGACGAAGGTCGGTGCGCCGAACACGCCCAGCGCCTCGGCCTCGTCGCTGTACTGCTTGTACAACGCCTGTACTGCCGGGCTGGTTTCAGCCTGCACCAGGGCAGCGCCGTCGAAGCCATTCTCGTCGCCGATCTGGCGCCGCACGTCGGGGGCGGCAGTGTCGCGCTCCTCGGCCCAGAGCGCGCGCAGCAGCGCGTGCGACAAGCGGAAAGCGTCGAGGCCGGCATTCTGGGCTGCGATCACCATCCATCCCGGCCGCTTGTTCCAATCGGGATCGGTGACCACCTGCGGATAATGCCGCGGCTCCAGGTTCAGGGGCATGCTGAGATGACGGCGCCAGCGGTCGAGCTCCAGGGCGTGGTAGGTGCGGCGCGGCTGCGGGCGGGTGCGCAGCGGCACGCCGCCGGTCCGGGGCACGACGGCTTGGAAATCATAGGGCTTCAGCACCAGCTTGACGCGGTGCCGGCGCACGATGTCCTGCAGCCGCGGCCCGGCGAAGTAGGCCCACGGCGAGGACAGGCTGTAGAAGCATGGCAGTTCGATCATCACGTCGGACTCTGCTAAGAGGGCGCTGTCGCAGGGCAGGGGCGCTCGGATGGACAAGATCCTCGACACGGTCGAGGCCCGCAAGGGTGGTGGCGCGGCGGCGCCGAAGGGCCTGGCGGCGCTGGAGCGCGCGGCCCGGCATGACCTCGACCGGCTCAACTATCCGGCGGCGGACTGGGTGCTGCCCGCCATCGGCCCCGACGGCGGCCCGGCGCTGGACGTGCTGGTCGTCGGCGGTGGCATGTGCGGCCAGACGGCAGCCTTCGCCCTGCGCCGCGAAGGCGTGCGCAATATCCGCGTCGTCGACCGCAATCCGCAGGGCCGCGAGGGTCCGTGGGGGACGTTCGCGCGCATGGAAACGCTGCGCTCGCCCAAGCAGCTCACCGGCCCCGACCTGGGCGTGGCGACGCTCACCTATCGCGCCTGGTACGAGGCGCATCACGGCATCGACGGCTGGCAGGCCTTGCACAAGGCGCCGCGGCTGGACTGGCTCGACTACCTGCTGTGGGTGCGCCGCGTCGCCGAGCTGCCGATCGAGAACGATACGGCCATGACATCGCTGGACGCCGACGGCGCGTTCCTGCGGGTGAGCCTGCAGGGGCCGCGCGGCCGCGAGGTCATCTTCGCGCGCAAGGTCGTGCTGGCGCTGGGCCGCGACGGCAGCGGCGCGCCGCGCTGGCCGGCCTTCGCGTCGTTCGATCCCGCCGGCGCCGCCGCGCGCGGCCGCGTGTTTCATTCGTCCGATTCCATTGATTTCGCGGCGCTGGCCGGGCGTCGTGTCGGCGTGCTGGGCGCCGGCGCCTCGGCATTCGACAATGCCGGCGCCGCCCTGGAGGCGGGTGCCCGCGGGGTGATCATGTTCACGCGCCGGCGCTTCCTGCCGCAGGTCAACAAGTCCAAGGGTGCGTCCTTCCCTGGCTTCCAGCGCGGCTTCGCAGCGCTCGACGACGACCGGCGCTGGCGGTTCATGACCTACATCTTCGACGAGCAGGCGCCGCCGCCGCATGAATCGGTGCTGCGCTGCGATCGTCATGCCGGCTTTGCGATCCGTTTCAGCGAGCCGTGGATGGACCTCGCCGTCGACGCCGATGGTGTTGCGGTGACGACGCGCACCGGCCGGCATCGCTTCGATGCCGTCATCATCGCGACCGGTTTCGATGTCGACCTCACCGAGCGCCCCGAGCTGGCATCGCTGCGCGACGAGGTCCTGCTGTGGGCCGATCGCCGCGCACCGGCGGAGATCGCCGCCGAGCCGGAGGCGGCGCGCTTTCCCTATCTCGGTGACGGCTTCCAGCTTTGTCCGCGCGACGCCGGCGCGACACCGCGGCTGGCCGATATCCACGTCTTCAATTGGGGCTGCACCATGAGCCACGGACCGCTGGCGGGCGATATCCCGGGACTGGGGATCGGTGCTGCGCGGCTGGCGCAGGCGATCGTGCGCGATCTGTTCGTAGCCGATGCCGATCGCCATTTCGAAGCCCTGGTCGCCCACGAGGAGCCGGAACTGGCGCCGACCCGATATTTCGTGCCGCGCGAGCAGCGCGGCATCGAATAGCTGCTGCGCGCCGCAGGCCATGCCCGGCGGCCGCAGAACCTTGCACGCTTGCGAAAGCCGTTTCGGGAGGTCGCCGCCATGAAAGCCCATGATGTGCTCAAGCACCCGCTCAACGTGCTGACCCGCGAGCAGCGCGACCTCTTCCTCCAGAACGGCTTCCTCGTGCTGCCGGACTATGTGCCGCAGGCCTGGCTGACGCGCTTGCGGGATGCGATGTCGACGCTCCTGGACCGCAGCCGCGCCGTGCGCGAGTCCGATGCGATCTATGTGCTGGAGGAGGGGCACTCGCCGCAGACGCCACGGCTGCACCGCATCAGCAGCCCGCAGGACCAGCATCCGGTGTTCTGGGATTTCATGACCGACCCGGTCATGACCGACCTGGCGGCCGACGTCGTGGGTCCCGATGTGAAATTCCATCATGCCAAGCTCAATGTGAAGTCGGGCAAGGGCAGCCAGGGCTTCGGCTGGCACCAGGACATTCCCGCATGGCCCCACACGGATTTCAGCCCGGTGACCATCGGCGTCTATATCGACGGCTGCCGTGATGACCAGGGGCCGCTGACCGTCGCCCGCGGCAGCCATGAGGGCCCGCTGTTCTCGATGTATGACGGCGAAGGCAACTTTGTCGTCAAGATCCGGCCGCAGGACCTGGGCTGGCTCAAGGACGACATGATCGACAGCCTGACCGGCGGACCGGGAACCACGGTGCTGCTCAACTGCCGCATCGTCCACGGCTCGGCGCCCAACCGTGCGCCGGAGGCACGTCCGCTGCTGCTGCCGGTGTACTCGTCGGCTGATTCGTTTGCCTACACGCCCAGCCCCATCCCCAGCCCGCACCAGGGTGACATCGTGCGCGGCAAGGCCGCACGGTTCGCCAGCTTCGACACCCGTCCCGTCGAAATGCCGCCCGATTGGCGCGGCGGCTACAAGCCGGTATGGGCGCACAAGAAGCCGGACGCGACGGAGCGCGCGGTCGGCTATTAGGGAGGCACATACACGTCCTCCCCCAACGCAGTTGGGGGAGGAAAAGACCGTCAATCGATCGTAGCCCCCACGGCCTTCACGACCTCGGCCCATTTGGCGCGGTTGGCCTTCACGGTAGCGCGGAACTGCTCGACCGTCTCAATGCGCGGCGCCGTGCCGGTCTCGAGGAACTTGTGGCGCAGCGCCGGCATTTCCAGGGTCGTGCGCACGGCCGTGTTGATCCGGGCGGTGATCTTGGGGTCGAGGTCCTTGGACCCGAACAGGCCGAACCACGTGTAGCTCTCGTAGCCTGGCACGCCTGCTTCATCAATGGTGGGGATGTCGGCCACCGCGGCCACACGTGTCTTCGTCGTCACGCCCAGCAGGCGCACGTTGCCGGCGCGCCACTGGGCCAGCACGGTCTGCACCTGATTGAAGATGCAGCAGACGTCGCCCTTGAGAACACCCTGAAGCGCTTCGGGACCGCCCTTGTAGGGCACATGCACCATGTCGAGGCCAGCCCGGGCGACGAACTCGGCGAAGGCGAGATGCGTGCCGGTGCCGTTGCCCGTCGAGGCGTAGTTGTACTTTCCGGGGCTCGCTTTCACCGTTTCGATGAAAGCCTTCACCGACGTCACGTCGATGATGTCGGGGTTGATCGTCAGCACGTTCGACACGTCGACAAGCGGCGCGATCGGCGTGAAGTCAGCCTCGACATCGAACGGCAGGCGCTTGTAGAGCGCGGCGTTGACGCCGTGCGTCGCGGCGGTGCCCAGCAGGAGCGTGTAGCCGTCTGCCCGGGCGTGGGCCACGGCCTCGGATGCGACATTGCCGCCGGCGCCGGGCCGGTAGTCGATCACGAGCTTGGCGCCGAGCGCCTTCTCCAGAGGCTCTTGCAGGGTGCGGGCCACGACATCGGTGCCGGAGCCGGCGGGGAAGCCCATCAGGATCGTGATCGGCCTGGCCGTCGGCCATTCCTGCGCCTGGGCCTGGGCAGCCAGCGCCGCGACGGCGAGGCCGATCAGCGTCGCTCGTGCAAGGATCGACAGCATCGACACCACCTCGGTGGTTCCAGGGACCGCGCCAGCATACGCGAATCGCCGGCAGGCGGGCATCAATGTAGCCCGCCGAGAGGGGCAGCGCGCAACCCGCCTAAGCCACCATGCCAGGCGGCAGCTTCTTCCAATGATAGCCCTGCTGTGCCTGATTGTAGCCGTACTGGTAGAGGGATCCCATGTAGCCCGAGTTGAACGGCCCGACATAGGGCGTGGTGAAATCCTGGTCGATATAGGCGAGGTTGAAATCGACGCCGTCACGCTTGGTCGTGGTGTAGATCCGGTACATGTCGCCGACGCCGTTGCTGGCCAGCAGCATGGAGATCGCGCGGCCGGCGATCGTCAGGGTTTGCCGCGACACGTCTTCCCATGGTGCGCCCAGCTTCGAGTTGCGGATGATGTAGGCGGTGCGCTTGCGCTGGATGCCGGACGCCTTGACCGAGAGGCTCGGCGGATAGAGGAACACCTGGGCCACGGCGCCGCCATCGACATGCATCTCCTGGTACTTCTTGCCGTTGACCTCGACGTCGAGCATCACTGGCGGGAAGGCGCCCGGCACCGATGCCGAGGCGATCAGGATGCGGCGGATCACCTCGAGCGCCTCCGGCGAATCGGTCTTGGCGATGGCGCCGATGTTCCAGATGACCGGCTTCGCCGCATCGAACTGGGTCGTGGAGATCAACAGCAAGCGACCCTTGTCGTACTCGGCACCGATCTTGCGCATCATGTCCATCGTCAGGTACTTGGACATGGTCGTGTAAAGCGGCGCCGTGTCGCTGAGCGCGTCGCTGGTGATCGCCGCCATGAACGAGCGCTTGGTGAAGATCTTGTCGGCGGATGTCCTGGTATACACCTCGGTCAGCGCATCGTCGTAGTCAGGGCCCAGGAAGGCGAACGGCGCCGTGAGGGCACCGGTGCTGATGCCGGTCACCAGCTTGAACTCCGGGCGATTGCCTCGCTTGGTCCAGCCGGTCAGCAGGCCGGCACCGAACGCGCCGTCGTCGCCGCCACCGGAGATGGCGAGGAAATAGGCCGGGGGCAGCGGGCCGGTGTGGCCCTGGCTTCGCCACAATGCGAGCTCGCGCGCATAGGCGGCCTCGCCCTCCGCGGTCAGACCGGCAGTACCCGTGTCGATGTAGAAGCGGCCGTTGGTGATGCCGGCCACCTTGACCTGATCCAGCGCTTCGACGGGCACCGTGTTGACCCGCTCGAGCGGGCCGCACGCGGTTGTCGTCAGGCCGGCGGCCAGTCCGCCATGAATCAGCAACCGTCGCCGCATGTTCGCAACCATGCTCTCCCCCAAAGTCACGACTACGCCTGTGCGTAATATTTGCCCGCCGGGAATGCCAAGTCATCGGCTGTCGGCGATGGCGCGGCAAATAAATCTTCCATGCCGCGCGCGCGAAGTTCGTCTTTCGGCTAGTCGTGGCTCGCGAATCGTGCCCGCTGCCGCGCACGTACCGCGCGTGACCCTGCGCAGCTCCGTGCTCGCGGGGCGGGAAGACGTGGCCGTGCCTCAGCCGACGCGCACGCTCGAGCCGCCGTCCACCGGCAGGGCGACGCCGGTGATGAAGTTGGCTTCATCGGAGGCCAGGAACAGCGCCGCGTTGGCGACATCCCATGCCGTGCCCATCTTGCGCCGCAGCGGCACCTTGGCATCGCGCTCGGCAGCCACATCGGCGCGGCTGCGGTTGCCGGTGCGGGCGCGCGTGTCGACGGCCATGGGCGTGTCCATCAGGCCGGGCAGGATGACATTGGCGCGCACGCCGTACGGGGCGTTCTGGATCGCGAGCTGCTCTGTGAAGGCGATCATCGCCGACTTCGTGGCCTTGTAGGCGACGAAGGGATAATCGGTCCACGCCGCCATGGACGAGATGTTGATGATCACGCCGGCCTGCTGCTGGCGCATGATCGGCAGGACGTGCTTGCACGCCATCACGGTGCCGCGAAGGTTGATGGCCACCACCCGGTCGAAGGCTTCCTCGGTGATCTCGGTGGGCGGCGCGTCGCCGCCTGATATGCTGACGCCGACATTGTTGTGCAGGATGTCGATGCGGCCCCAGCGGCGCTGCGCGTCGGCCACCATCGCTGCCAGCATCGCTTCCTTGGTCACGTCGGCCTCGAAGGCGGCCGCCGTGCCGCCCGCCTTGGCGATCATGTCGGCGGTTTCCTGCGCCGAGGCAAGGCTGCGGTCGACCGACAGCACCTTGGCGCCTTCCTGGGCAAAGCGCAGCGCGGTGGCGCGGCCATTGCCCATGCCTTCGCCGGGTCCCTGGCCGGCACCGACGACGATCGCGATCTTGTTGGCCAAACGCATGACGGTCCTCTTTCCTTCAGGCCGCGGGCAGTGGGAACTGGTCGAGATACTTCCGGTACTCGGGCTCGAGGTCGATCTGCATCGTGGCGAGCAGCCGCACGACCCCGTTGTAGAAGCTGATGGTCATCACGAGGTCCAGCAGATGCTCCTCGCTCAGATGCCGGCGCAGCTCGGCGAAGGTGGCGTCCGACATCGCCAGATCCGTGGTCATCTCGCGTGCGCCACGCAGCACGGCCTGGGCCAGCGGCTCCAGCGACGAGGCCTGTCCGTCGGACTCGGCGATCAGGCCTCTTATGTCGTCGGGGGAGACACCGAAGTCGAAGCCGATCTTGATGTGATGCGCATACTCGTAGGCCGAGCGCGTCAGGTAGCCGACCTGCAGGATCGCCAGCTCGCGCAGCCGCGCGTCGAGCTTGCTGCCGAAGCGGATATAACCGCCCAGCCCCGTGAAAGCGCGCGAGCCGCCGGGGCTGTAGGCAAGGATCTGAAACAGCGGCAGGTCGCGCGCCAGCAGATCCTGGTTCTCGGGCGCCAGGTCGGCCTTGGTGAGATACTTCAGACGCGCCATCGCTGCTCCTCAATGCTCGGGCTGGGAGTCACGGGACGGCCCGACCAGGGTCGTGCCGCCGTCGACCACCAGGGTCTGGCCAGTGATGTAGCGGGCGTGGTCGGACAACAGGAAGCGCACGGCGTGGCCGATGTCCCAGCCCGTGCCTTCGCGGCGCAGCACCGAGGCCTGCTGGCGCTGCCGGCGCGCCTGGTCGGTCATGCCGCCAGCATAGACCATGGGCGTGTAGACCGGCCCCGGCGCCACGCAGTTGACGCGGATGCCGTCCGGCCCATGGTCGACCGCCATGGCGCGCGTCAGCGCGATCACGGCGCCCTTGGAGGTGCTGTAGGCCGTGAGGCCGCGCGGCCGCAGGGCCGAGATCGACGAGACGTTGATGATGGCGCCGCCGCCTGCGGTGCGCATCATGGCGGGGATCGCATGGCGTGCGGCCAGGTACATGGTGTCGACATTGACCTGCATGACCCGGCGCCAGACTTCCGGCTTCTCGTCGACGACGCTGCCGCGGCTGCCGATGCCGACGTTGTTGTCGAGGAAGTCCAGCCGGCCGAAGCGAGACACGGCCTCGGCAACCATCGCGGCGCATTGCGCATCGTCGGCGACGTCGGCGGCGAACGCCGCCGCGGTGCCGCCGTCGCCCGCGATCATCTCGACCGTGCGCTGGGCGAGGTCGTGCTGGCGGTCGACCACCAGCACGCGTGTGCCGGCGCGCGCCAGAAGGATCGCGGCGGCACGGCCGTTGCCGATGCCGTCGCCTGCCGCGCCGCCGCCGGTGACGATGGCGACCTTGCCGTCCAGGCCGGCGTCGCTCTGGCGCAGGATGTCCTTGGCCATATCGGTCACCTCAGGGCCAGCCGGCGCCGGGAACGTCCACCCGCAGGGTTTCGATGCGGCCGTCGCGCTTGTCGGCGATCGACGGTCCGCTGCCGGAGTTGGTGCACACGAAGAGCGTGCGCCGGTCATCGCCGCCCAGCATGCAGGCATAGGCGCCGCGCGGCGCCAGCGGGATCTCGCGCGCGATGCGGCCGCCTTCGAACACGCGCAGCAGCCGGTGCCCGAAGGGGTCGGACACCCAGATCGCGCCTTCGGCATCCAGGCAGATGCCGTCCGGGTAGCAGCCCTCGACCCGCGCCCACAGGCGCGGGTTCGACAGCGTGCCGTCGGCAGCGACGTCGAATGCCGTCAGCCGGTGCGCGAAGGTCTCGCCCACGATCAGGGTCTTGCCGTCCGGCGTGATCACGGTGCCGTTGGGAAACAGCAGGTCATCGGCGGCCTTGGTGACGGTTCCGTCCGGATCGACGCGCACGATGCAGGTCGTGCGCTGCGCCTCGCCCTTGTGCCGGTCGAAGCCGAAATTGCCGACATAGGCGCGGCCCTGGCTGTCGACCACCATGTCGTTGCACGGACCGCTCGCCAGCGCCGAGAGGTCCGCCACGGGCGTCAGCGTCGTGCCGTCCAGCCCCAGCAGCTTGCGGTCGAGCATCGACACGATCAGCAACCTGCCGTCGCGCGTCCAGCCCAGGCCCGAGGGTCGCTGCGGCACCTCGACGATGGTTTCGAGCTTGCCGCCGGCATCGACGGCCAGCACGCTATACGAGTAGAAATCCGAGAACCACAATCGTCCGTCGTGCCAGCGCGGCCCTTCGGGAAAGGTCAGGCCATCGACCAGGACATCGAGTGCATCAGGCATCTCACGCTCCTTGTTTTTCCTTCCCCGCTTGCGGGGAAGGTGGCCGAAGGCCGGATGGGGAGCCGACGTGGTCTTCGTGACTGAGACCATGTCAGGTCCCCTCCGCCCCTTCGGGGCACCTCCCCACTTCGTGGGGAGGACGATTCACCGCCGATCCCATTCGATGCGGAAGGCGTCGCGCTCGCGATGGATGTAGCCGGCGTTGGCGCCAGGGAAATGCGCCGGGCACAGCAGGCTGCGGTGCTCGGCGCAGTGCTCCAGCACCTGGCGCCGCGAGCGTGCGGACATGTCCTGGTCCCAGCAGAACTGGCTCGACCACTCGGGGTAATAGACCTGTATCGGATGATGCATGATGTCGCCGCTGAACACGGCCTCCTGGCCGCCGTCGGCAAGATGGATGGTGATCGAGCCTGGCGTGTGCCCGGGGGCGTCACGGATCGTCAGCAGCGAATCGGGCTGGTGGTCGATGTCGACGAAGACGGCCTGCCTGGCCTCGACGACCGGCAGCACGCTGTCGTCGAACGAGCCGCCATTGACCTCCTCGCCCGTCTTGTGTCGCCGCTCGTCCTCCCAATGGGCATACTCCTTGCGCGCGAACAGATAGCGCGCGTTGGGGAAGGTCGGTACCCAGCGGCCGTTCTCCAGCTTCGTGTTCCAGCCGACATGGTCGACGTGCAGATGGGTGCACATGACCATGTCGACGCTTTCGGGCGGCACGCCGGCAGCCCGCAGCCGCTCCAGGAAAGGAGTGTCGAGATTGTTCCAGGCCGGCGCGCTGCGCGTCTTGTGATTGCCCAGGCAGGTGTCGATCAGGATCGTGTGCCGCGGCGTGCGCACGATCCAGGTGTGGAGGCTGCCCACCAGCCGATCGCTGCCGGCCTCGACATGCTCGGGCACCATCCAGTGCTTGTGGGCGTCGAAAGCCTCCTGGTTGAACCGCGGGAACATGCGGTTGGGCTTGAACCCTGCGGCGCAGAGCTCCTCCACCTTGGCGATCGACGCCTGGCCGATGGTGCGTGCCGTCATATCCGTCTTCCTCCCCGATATCCGTCCGTAGTCGTGGTGGCGCAGTCTATAGCGGGCACGCCGGCCGGGAACCCGCGCCGCGCGAAGGGGAGCGTTGACGAAACCGGGCGAGGTGCACGGTCCCGGAAACCCCGCCAATTCGGCCATTTTGTTCGTACACCGTCCATCCAAGCGCGGAAAAACGGGCTTTTCCGCGCTTGCCGGCGTCTGAATCCCCAGAAAACGGCCTAAATCCGGTGTTTTTGGCCTCCGAAACCCACCATATCCATTGCGCAACGGATGATTCTTCGTATTCTAGGTTCGCTTCGCCGGTCGTGTCTTTAAGGGGGTGCGGCCGGGCGGAGGCCCCCCTGAAGAGAAGGAAAAAACCCATGGCTGCTGCGAAGGCTTCTGTCACCACCGTTCCGCTGTCGAAGCTCCTCGCCGAGCTGGCGGAAAAGCATGAAATGTCGAAAAAGTCGGTCGGTGCCCTGTTCGACGACTTCGTCGGCCTGACAGTCAAGAATCTCAAGAAGGGCAACAAGGTCCGCATCACCGGCCTGGGGATCATGCAGGTCCGCAGCCGGCCGGCGCGCATGGGCCGCAACCCGGCCACCGGTGAGCCGATCAAGATCAAGGCCTCGAAGAAGGTTGCCTTCCGGGTCGCCAAGGATCTCAAGGAAGCCATCTGATCCGGCACGAGCCGCATCGACACGAAAGCGCCCGGTTGAGCAGACCGGGCGTTTTTCGTTTCTCCTCGGACATTCCATGTCATCCCGAGCGTAGCGAGGGATCTCCCGCGAATGGCGCATGGTGCGTCTTTCGCTGAAGATCCCTCGCTGCGCTCGGGATGATGGTGGTGCTCGCGGATGGTGATGATAACACGCTACGCGGCGTAAGCCACCGGCCTGGCGCTGCCCTTGATCTGCGTGCGATGCATCACGCGCCTGGCGGTGGAGTCGAAGGGATCACGCCGGTGCATGGTGGTGCGGTTGTCCCACAGCACCAGGTCACCGACCCGCCAGCGATGGGCGTAGGTGAACTGCGGCTGGGTGGCGTGCGCCCATAGCGCATCGAGCAGCGCTTCGGACTCCGCGGGCGTGCAGCCCTCGACATAGGAGTTGCGGCGGCGGCCGAGATACAGGGCCGGCGCCCCGGTGGCCGGGTGCACGCACACCGCCGGATGCCAGGCGCCGGGCGCCTGGTGCGGATCATCGGTGGGTGTCACGCCCTGACGCAGATAGCCGCCGGAATTGTAGGTGCCGTCGTGCTTGATGCGCCGGCCGCGGATCCTCGCCTTGAGCGTCTCGGGCATGGCCGCGAAGGCGGCCTGCATGCCGCAGAACCAGGTGTCACCCCCGCTGGGCGGCAGCTCCAGCGCATAGAGCATCGAGGCGTCGGGCGGCGCTTCCAGGTAGCTCATGTCGGTGTGCCACACGGCCTCGCCGGCGCCCAGCGCGCCGATCGGCTGGCCCTTGTCGTCGAGCACATTGGAGACGACGTAGATGTCGGGATAGCCGGGCGGGCTCATGCGCCCGTTCTCCTGGTTGGGCGGCGGATCGAGCTCGCCCAGCCGGCGGCTGAAGGCCAGCAGGTCGTCGTCGCAGAGCGTCTGGTTGCGGAACAGCACGAAAGCGCCGCGGTGCCAGGCCTGCTCGACGGCGGCGAAATCCGCGTCGCTCAGCCGCGCCACATCAACGCCCGAGATCTCGGCGCCGACGGCCGGCGTGACGGGGGTGACCACAAGCGCCATGGCGTGCTCCTGTTGACGTCGGGAGCGCCGGCTTCCAGCCGGCGTTCCCTGCAGCATTTTGCAGCAGCGCGTCTCAGCCTGCCAGCGTCGCGAACACTTCCTCGATGGCCTGGCGCTGCCGGCCCGTGGCGGAGGAGGCCACGATGATGGGCGTGCGCACGCCCGCGGCGTACCATGCCGCCAGCTCCTCGCGCACCCGGGCGGGCGGCCCGAACAGGGTGACGTCGGCCAGCCATTTGTCGCTCATCAGCCTGGGCAGGTCCTGGATGCGCTGCTCGGCGATGGCGCGCTCGACGGCGGCCATCTCCTCGACATAGCCGCACTCCTTCCAGTAGTTGCGATAGTTCGGCAGCTGCAGGTAGCCGGTGAGGGTGCGCCGGTTCACCGTCTTGGCCGCCTCGATGTCATCGGAGATGCAGGTCGGGATCATGTTGCCGATGAAGAACCCGGCGCCGTCACGCTTGGCCGCCGGCAGGTGCGACAACGATGCGCCCATGGCCGAGCGGCAGGCGTTGGCGAACACCACGCCATCGCCGATCGCGCCCGCCAGCGTCACCATCTTCTGGCGCAGGGCAGCGATCACGATCGGCGGCAGCGGCCCCTGTCCGTCCTGCGACCGGTACTTCTCGACGAAGGCGCGCGTGTCGGCCAGCGGCTTGCCGGCCTTGGCCTCCATGCGGGCATGGCCCGGCGCGTGCGCCACGCCGATGCCGAAGCGGAAGCGGCCGCCGGAGATCTCGTGGATGAACGCCGTCGCCTCGGCGAAGTCCGAGACGCTGCGGGCGTAGATCGGCGCGATGGCGGTGCCGAAGGTGATGCGTTCGGTGTTCCAGGCCAGCGCCTCGCAGACCGACATGTTGCTGAAGCGGCTGGGGACATAGATGCCCTGGAAGCCGCGCCGCTCGGCCTCGCGCGCGGTGTCGATCATGGCGCGCCGGTTGCCGGGCGTGGCGATGACGCAAAGGGCTGGAAGCTGCAATGGCACGATGTCTTCTCCAAGGATGTGGTTGGGGCTGCGATGATCGCGTCCTAGGTGAGCACCGCGACTGTCTTGCGCTTGATCAGGTCGAAGTCGATGGCGGCGCCCAGGCCGGGGCCGTTGGGCATGTGCACCAGGCCGTCGCGGCCGACCACGATGTCCTGCTGCAGCCCATACTTCTGCGCGCCGTCGGGCAGCAGCACCTCGAAGAACTCGGTGTTGCGGATCGCCGCGATGACATGCAGGTTGGCGACGTTGTTGAGCGAGTTGCCGCCGTGGTGGACCTCGAAGTTCATGCGGAACGCCTCGGCCAGGTGCGCCGCCTTCACCAGGGTGGTGATGCCGCCCTTCACCGCCACGTCGCCGCGCAGGAAGTCGGTGGCCTGCAGCATGATCCAGGGGGCGTAGCTGTCGTAGCCGGTGATCGGGTATTCGGTGGCAAGGATCGGGATGCTGAGCTTCTGCTTCAGCTTGACGTAGTTGTAGATGTCCTGATCGGACAGCGGATCCTCGTACCAATGGAAGCCGAGGTCCTGCGCAGCCTGCCCGACCCGCACCGCGGTCGGGAAATCGTAGCTCCAGGTCGAGTCCAGCATCACGGTGTAATCGTCGCCGACCGCCTTGCGCACGGCCTCGCAGACCTTGATGTCCTCGCGCCAACGGGTCGGCGGGTGGATCTTGTAGGCTGCCCAGCCGGCGTCGCGGTGGCGCTGCGCCTCCTCGGCGTAGGCCTGCGGCGTCGCCAGCACGGCCGAGCTGGCATAGGCCGGGATGCTCTCGCGGTAGGTGCCCAGCAGCCGGTGGATCGGCTGGCCGATCGCCTTGCCGGCCAGATCCCACAGCGCCACGTCGACGGCGCCGATCGGACGCACGCCCGACGCGCGCTGGCGGCGCCAGATGTCCTGGTTCAGCCGCTCGCGCTCCAGCGGGTCGCGGCCCATCAGCACCGGCTTGAGATGCGTGATCAGGCCCTGGCCGTCGGTGGTGGCGGGGTTCATCGCCGAGCCGAGGAAGGCGTGGCCCTCCAGGCCCTGGTCGGTGATCAGGCGCAGCAGGCCCAGCTGGCTCTTGCCGCCGAAGCGGCCGGTATGGCTGCCGTAGGTCGTGGCCGGGATATCGTCCCACGCGAACAGCGTGAGCGTGACGTCCGTGATCTTCATGGCGCTCCTCCCGCGTTTGCCGGGACTGTAGCGGATGTGCGTCGATGCCGGCATGCCCGTCGCGCATGGTTGCTGCGCAGCCTGCCGCATTTGCTGCTGCGATGCGTCACGTGGCAAGCTCGTGCGCAAGAAATCGCGGACGCATCGCACCGGAGGATCGCCGCATGAAAATCGCGCGTATCGACGCCACCTGGGCGCATGTGCCGATCCCGCCCGCGGGCCAGCACGTCAGCAATTTCGGCCTGGTGGCGTCGTTCGATTCGGTGATTGTGCGGGTCGAAACCGATGCCGGCCTGGTGGGCTGGGGCGAGGCCAAGGCCGGTGTCGGCTCGGCGGCCTCCTGCGCCGGCCTGGCGGCGATCATCCGCGACGATCTTGCGCCGCTGCTGCTGGGCGAGGATCCGCGCGACATCGCGCGGCTGTGGGACGTGATGTACAACGCCCCGCGCCACGGCCATGCCATCGCGCGCGGGCACGGCATGCCGCAGCTCGGCCGCCGCGGCCTGACGCTGTCTGCCATCGGCGGCATCGACATCGCCTTGTGGGACATCCTCGGCAAGTCCTTGAACGCGCCGGTGTGGCGGCTGCTGGGCGGCCGGCGCGCCGCGCGCATGCCGGCCTATGCCTCGGGCGGCTGGGCCGATGCCAGGAACATCGGCGCCCAGCTGAAAGGCTATGTCGCCAAAGGCGGCTTCAAGGCGGTGAAGATGCGGGTCGGCGTCATGGACGGCACGCCGGCGCGCTCGGCGGAGCGGGTCAAGGCGGCGCGCGCCGCGCTGGGTCCCGATATCGGGCTGGCATGCGACGCGCATGGCACCTTCACCGTGGCCGAGGCCAAGGCCTTCGCCCGCATGGTCGAGGATTGCGACCTGATGTGGTTCGAGGAGCCGGTGTCCGGCGACGACAAGGCCGGCATGGCCGAAGTGCGCCGCTCATGCGCGGTGCCGATCAGCGCCGGCGAGAGCGAGTTCACGCGTCACGATTTCCGCGACCTGGCGGAGCTGCGCGCTGCCGACATCCTGCAGCCTGATCTCGCGATTGCCGGCGGCATCACGGAGGCGCTGCGCATCTCGGCCATCGCTTCGGCCTTCAACCTGCGGCTGGCGCCGCATCTGTGGTCGGGCGCGCCGGGCTTCGCGGCCGGGCTGGCGGTCGCGGCCAACGCGGCGGCCGGCTTCATCCTCGAATACTCGCTGGGCAGCAACCCGCTGCTGCAGGATCTGGCGCGGGAAGGATTCCCGGTCGAGGACGGCATGGTCGAGATCCCCGACCGGCCGGGCCTGGGCATCACCGTGGACGAAGCATTCCTGAAGAGGCACGCGCGCGCCTGACGCGCGCCAAGGAGGCTGCGCATGGAGCCGACCACGCCGGCGCCGAAGATGGTGGGTGCTGCCACCGTGCTCGCGGTGCGCGATGTCGCCGCCAGCACGGCCTACTACCGCGATGCGCTGGGCTTCGCCGTCACCTTCCAATACGGCCAGATGACCTACTATGTCTGCCTCTGCCGCGACGACGTGCTGCTGCATCTGCTGGCGGTCGGCGGCGATGTGCGCTTGCCGGGGCAGGGCGGCCTGTGCGTCTTCGTGAGCGACGTCGACGCCATGCATGGCGAGCTCAAGGCGCGCGGCGCCAGGGTGATCAAGGCGCCGGCGGACTACGCCTACGGCATGCGCGATTTCGACGTGACGGACCTCGACGGCAACCGCATCACCTTCGGCATGGCGAGCCAGGACGCCGGGCAACAGGCGACGGAGGGCTGACATGCGCAGAAGGGCGCTTATCGGCGGCGCCGCGGCTGCCGGCCTGATCGGGCCAGCCATGGCCCAGACGCCGCTGAAGCAGGAGGTGCGGCTGTTCTGCGGCTTCCCGCCCGGCGGCACCGCCGACCTGCTCGCCCGCCTGCTGGCCGATGCCCTCACGCCGGTGGTCGGCCAGAAGGTGATCGTCGAGACCAGGACGGGCGCCAGCGGCTTCATCGCCAACGAGGCGGTGGCGCGGTCGGCGCCGGACGGGCATGCGATCCTGCTGGCGGGCATGGCGGCGTTCTGCGTCTCGCCCGTGATGCCGGGCCAGAAGCTGCCGATCGATGTCGACAAGGACCTGACGCCGATCGCCAATGTCGCCGGCGTCTACAACATGCTGGTGGTCGGCCGGCCGGCGCCGTTCCGCCTCGTGCCGGAGATCATCGACCAGGCCAGGAACGCGCCGGGCAAGCTGACCTATGCCTCGACCGGCAACGGCACCTCGCAGCACCTCGCCGGCGAGCTGTTCAAGAAGCTGGCCGGCGTCGACCTGCTGCATGTGCCCTATCGCGGCGGCGCGCCGGCGATCCAGGACATGGTGGCCGGCAACGTCAACATGATGTTCGGCAACATGCCGGAATTCCTGGGCCAGATCGCCGGCGGCAACCTGATCCCCGTCGCCTTCGGCGCGCCGCGCGCCTCGCCGCTGTTCCCCGGCCTGCCGCTGATCTCGATGTGGCTGCCGGACTTCAAGGTCGTGAACTGGTTCGCCGTGTTCGGCCCTGCCGGCCTGCCGGCGCCACTCGTGCAGTTCTGGAACAAGGCGCTGCGCGCCGTGGTGGCCCAGGAGGCATTCCAGAAGCGCATGGTGGACAACGGCATGGAGAACCTGATCGGCTCGCACGACGCGCTGAAGGCCACGATCGCCGCCGACCGCGCCAAATGGGCCGAAATCATCAAGTCCGCCGGCATGCGCGCGGATTGAACCCGGGAGCTGACATATGACCACCGACCATCTGCTCGAGGCCAACGAGGACGGCGTCGCCGTGCTCACCCTGAACCGCCCGGACGTGCTGAACGCGATGTCGCGGCCGATGCTGGAAGCGCTGCTGTCGGCCATGCGTCGCCTCGCCGGCGACGATGCCGTCGGCTGCATCGTGCTGACCGGCACCGGACGCGGCTTCTGCTCGGGCGGCGATGTGCGCGCCATGGCGGAGCGCACCGAGACGGCAGCCGGCACCCTGGAGAGCAAGGCCGCCGACCTGCGCGAGCGCATGGAGATTTCGCGCCTGCTGCACGAGTCGCCCAAGCCCACCATCGCCATGGTCAACGGTGCGGCGGCCGGCGCCGGCCTGAGCCTGGCGCTGGCCTGCGACCTGCGCTTCATGGCGGCGGGCGCACGCCTGTCGACGGCCTTCGCCAATGTCGGCTACTCCGGCGATTTCGGCGGCAGCTACTTCCTGACCCAGCTCGTGGGGCCCGCCAAGGCGCGCGAGCTCTACCTGCTGGCCGAGCGGGTCGATGCGGCCGAGGCGCTGCGGCTGGGCATCGTCAACCGCGTCTGCCCGGACGACAAGCTGCGCGAGGAGACGATGGCGGTGGCGCGCCGCATCGCTCACGGCCCGCGTGTCGCCTATCGCTACATGAAGCGCAACCTGAACGCCGCCGAAAGCGGCTCGCTGAAGGACGTCTTCGACCTGGAGGCCTGGGGGCACACCCGCAGCGGCGAGACCGAGGATCACAAGGAAGCCTCGAAGGCCTTCGTCGAGAAACGCCAGCCGGTGTTCAAGGGGCGTTGAGGGCGGCTGTCGCCGGCGATGTGCTTGAGCCGCTCATCGCAAGGTGCGCGGCTTACCGGAAAGGGTTGACGATCATCACGCCGGCGACAATGCGACCGTGCGAGAGATCCTCCGAGTAAAGCTCGCCGCAACCGCCGGCGCGGGCCGCGGCGATGATCGCGCTGTCCCAGAACGAAAAGCCGTGCGCAGCTTCTATCTCCAACCTTGGAGCACCGCAACGGTCGTGTCCTGGATCCGAAAGCGCAGCCATGTGCGGATCAAGCCCGCCGCAACCTCCTGCGATAGCCGGTCCGGGCGGGAGGCACGGGTCGCCTGCACGTAGAACTCCTGCAGGACCTGCACGGAAAGGATGCAGTCGTCCCGATCGAGCAGCGTGAGCGCCTTGTCGCGCTTGCCGCTTTCGTCCGCGGCCGTGCTGATCGAGTAGATCAGGATATTCGTGTCGAGAAAGACGGGCACGCGTCAGCCGCCCCGTCCATGGACATCATCGCGGGAGAGCCGGTTGGCGCCGCGGAAATCGGTGATCGATGGTGGACACGTCAACGAAAGCAGGCGGATGTCGGCTTGATCTCGCATACTGCAGTGGAGCGGAACGATCCGCGCCGGACCCGTTGCGAATGGCTTGCATCGCCATTGTCCCTATGGTGGTCCGATGCGGGAATGGGCGTGAGGTCGGGATCGTGGCACGCGGCGGGGATAATGGCTGCCTTCTGGTCGTGGACGATGACCCGGAGATCTCGACCGCCATTGCCGATTATTTCCAGCGCCATGGCTACGACGTCGACACGGCCTGGCGGTTCTCCGACGCCAGGGCCTTCCTGTCGACGAACGGCTACGACGCGCTGATCACCGACATCAACCTGCCGGACGGCAGCGGGTTCGACCTGCTGCCGCTCTGCACGCGATGGACCGGTTGCCGCGCCATCGTCATCTCGGGGCAGATGGACGGAGACATGGCCGCGCGGGCGTTCGAGATGGGGGCATGCGCTGCGCTCTCCAAGCCCCTGAGCCTGCGCGCGTTGAGGGAGGCCCTGCAGCCGCAGCCCAGCCCGACACCGTAGGCGGCTTCTCTACAAAAGCCGCGTGCGCTGGCGATCGCCGCGGTCGGCGCGCTATGCGCGCCTCACAGCCCCAGCACCATCTTGGCCATGATGTTCTTCTGCACCTCGGTCGAGCCGCCGTAGATCGAGGCCTTGCGCCAGTTGTGATAGGTCGGCGCGGCGGTGGCGGCGTATTCCGGGCCGATCGGCGGCTCGTTCCAGCCCTCGACCAGCGCCTTTTCGACGTAGGGGATGGCGTAGTAGCCGACCGCTTCGTTGACCAGCTCGGTGATCACCTGCTGCACGTCGGTGCCCTTCACCTTCAGCATCGAGGCGCCGGTGCCCGGTCCCTTGCCGGTGCTCTCGCGCGACAGCACGTCGAGCTCGATGTACTCCAGCGCCGTAAGGTCGATCTCGACCTGCGCGATCTTCTCGGCGAAGAAGCGCTGCTCGATCAGCGGCCGCGTGTCCTGCGTCTCGGACCGCGCGATCTCCTTCAGGCGGCGCAGCGCGTTCTTGGAGCGGCCCACGGCGGCGATCCCGGCTCGCTCGTGGCCGAGCAGGAACTTGGCGTAGGTCCAGCCCTTGTTCTCCTCGCCCACCAGATCGTGCGTCGGCACCTTCACATCGGTGAGGAACACCGAGTTGACGTCGGCGGTGCCGTCGACGGTCACGATCGGCTGCACCTCGACGCCGGGCTGGCGCATGTCGATCAGCAGGAAGGAGATGCCATCCTGCGGCTTGGCGTCGGCATTGGTGCGCGCCAGGCAGAACATGTGGTCGGCATAGTGCGCGAAGCTGGTCCAGGTCTTCTGGCCGTTCACGACATAGGTGTCGCCGTCACGCACCGCGCGGGTGCGCAGGCTGGCGAGGTCGGAGCCGGCGCCGGGCTCGGAATAGCCCTGGCACCACCAGTCCTCGCCCGACAGGATGCGCGGCAGGTATTTGGCCTTCTGCTCGGCGCTGCCGAAGGTGTAGATCACCGGCCCCACCATCTGGATGCCGAACGGCATCACGCGCGGCGTGTTGGCGTAGGCCAGCTCCTCGTTGAAGATGTAGCGCTGCGTCAGGCTCCAGCCGGTGCCGCCATATTCAACCGGCCAGGCCGGTGCGATCCAGCCCTTGCGGTAGAGGACGCGGTGCAGCGTCAGGTAGTCATCGCGATCGAGCTGCAAGCCACGGCGCACCTTCTCGGTCAGCTCGACCGGCAGGTTCTCCTTCAGGAAGGTGCGCACCTCGTCGCGGAAGGCGAGGTCGGCCTTGCTGAAATTCAGGTCCATGGTGTGCTCCGTCGCTGGCAGGAACGCCTCCCTCTAGCGCACCGCCGCGCCGGGATCGACTCCTGCGCCAAGGCAGCGCCCGCACTGCGAAGTGGCCGCCGGGGATGACGGAGGGGGAAGCGCGCAGCGGGAGTGGATCCCCGCTGCGCGCGGATGACGCACTACCGGCAGTCGCGCAGGGCTTGCACCTTCGCCTCGCCGCTCAGCAGCCGGGCCTGATCGGCGCAGCGCTGCGTCACATCGGTCGAGACACGGGTCGGCGCGACCTGACCCGACGTGCAGCTGGCCATGAAGCTCACCAAGGCCTCACCGCTCAGGACCTGCCGATGCGCTTCGGTATAGCAGGCCTGGGCCGTTGCGTTCGTCGACGTTTGGGCCAGCGCCGCGTTGGCAACGAGCGCGCCGGCGACGCCGATCACTGCAGCGATCATCCGCATGGAAAACTCCTGACGTTGTGTGTGAAAGAAACAATGTAGAGGGATGTGAAACACAGGATTGCCTGCGTTCCGCCCCAATATGGTGACGGTCTGGCGTTTGACCAGCGTGTCGCGATCTGTTGATCGTTCAGACCGGCCTTGCATTGCTGGGTTCTGCAACGCGAGACAGCGAGCCGCGCTGTCAGAAACCGCTGGTGATGAAGCCTGCAGCGCTCAAGAAGGTATCCGAATTTTTCCGCACAGCGAGGGTGCGGCAGCACGTGTCCGCATCGTCGGCTCGACCGTCATCGCGAAATGCACCACCATGGCGTGGCAACCAAAGCGGGAGAACGGCTGCCCATGAGTCTCAAAGGCAAGGCCTACATCGCCGGCATCTACGAGCACCCCACGCGGCTGGCGACCGATCTGTCGCTGGCCATGATCCATGCCGAGGTGGCCAAGGGCGCGCTTGAGGATGCGGGCCTCACCAACGCCGATGTCGACGGCTACTTCTGCGCCGGCGACGCGCCCGGCCTGGGCCCGATGTCGATGGTCGAGTACATGGGCCTGAAGCCGCGGCACATCGACTCGACCGATATCGGCGGCTCATCCTACGTGGCGCATGTCGGTCACGCGGTGGAAGCGATCGCGGCGGGCAAGTGCAAGGTGGCGCTGATCACCCTGGCCGGACGGCCTCGCGCCGAGGGCATGGCGACGGGCACGGTGCCGCGCTCCCGCGGCGGCACGCCGACACCGGACGAGCCGTTCGAGTTTCCGTACGGGCCGACGGTGGTGAACATGTACGCCATGTGCGCCATGCGCCACATGCACCAGTACGGCACCACCAGCGAGCAGCTCGCCTGGATCAAGGTCGCGGCCTCGCATCACGCGCAGCACAACCCGCATGCGCTGCTGCGCGACGTGGTCACGGTCGAGGATGTCGTGGGCTCGCCGATGATCGCCGATCCGCTGCATCGCCTTGACTGCTGCGTCATCACCGACGGCGGCGGCGCCATTGTCGTGGTCGCGCCCGAGATCGCAAAGAGCCTCAAGCGGCCCAAGGTCAAGGTGCTGGGCGCCGCCGAGGCGTTGAAGACGCAGATGGGCGGCAAGGTCGACCTCACCTACAGCGGTGCCGCGTACACCGGCCCGCCGGCCTTCGCCGAGGCCGGGGTCAAGCCGTCCGATGTCAAGTACGTCTCGATCTACGACAGCTTCACCATCACCGTGCTGATGCAGCTCGAGGATCTGGGCTTCGCCGAGAAGGGCAAGGGCGGCCAGCTCGTGGCCGACGGCAACCTGATCTCGGGTGTCGGCAAGCTGCCGTTCAACACCGACGGCGGCGGCTTGTGCAGCAACCATCCCGGCAACCGCGGCGGCCTCACCAAGGTGCTGGAGGCGGTGCGCCAGGTGCGCGGCGAAGCCCATCCCAAGGTGCAGGTGGAGAACTGCGACCTGGCCCTGGCGCACGGCACCGGCGGCTCGCTGGGCTCGCGCCACGGCAGCGCCACCGTCATTCTGGAGAGGGAGTAGGACATGGCCGCGCAAGCACAAGCCAAGGAGCGCAAGCTGCCGGCGCCGGCGGTCAGCCCCGAGACCAAGGACTACTGGGATGCCGCCGCCCAGGGCAGGCTGCTGGTGCGCAAATGCACGGCATGCGGCGAGGCGCATCACTACCCGCGCACGATCTGCCCGTTCTGCTTCAGCGACAAGACCGAATGGATCACGGCGTCGGGCAAGGGCACGATCTATTCCTACAGCGTGATGCGCCGCGCCCCGGTGCCCTACGTGATGGCCTATGTGACCCTGGCCGAGGGCCCGTCGATGATGACCAATATCGTCGACTGCGACTTCGACAGGCTGCGCATCGGCCAGGAAGTGACCGTGGTGTTCAAGCCCACCGATGGCGGCGCGCCGCTGCCGATGTTCACGCCGGCCTGACGGACCGGCCGCACCATCGTCGTTCCGTGCGCCGCGCGGGATGACGATGGTTTGGCTTCTTGAAGGCTACCGCTCGACCTCGCCGCCAGCGTCGGCCCATTCCTTGAAGCCGCCGAGGTTGTAGACTTCCTGGTAGCCCATGTCCTTCAGCACCTTGCCGCTCAGCGCCGAGCGGCCGCCCGAGGCGCAGTACAGGATGACGGGCTTGTCCTTGGTCAGCGTCTTGTCGTGCGACGGCAGCTCCGGATCGGCGCGGAACTCCAGCATGCCGCGTGAGATATGGACGGCACCCTTGACCTTGCCGCTGGCCAGGATCTCCGGCGCGTCGCGGACGTCAAGGACGACCACGTTGCCCTTCGCCATCATGTCGCGGGCCTGATCGGGCGTGATCTTCGGCACGGCGGCGTTGGCCGCCGCCAGCATCTCCTTCACGGAAGTGGGCATGGCAATAGGCTCCTTCTGGCGGGTAAGGGGTATGATCCGCAGCATGCCCGTCGCGACCGCGCCTGACCACTCCCATTTGGGAGTGGCGCGGCGGCCCCGTTCGTGGGGAGCGACCTACTGCATGAACCAGCCGTGGCTGACCACGATCGACTGGCCGGTCAGCGCGTTGCTCCTGGCGCCGGCAAAGAACAGCACGGCATCGGCGACGTCGTCGGTAGTGGTGAACTCGCCGTCCACGGTCTCCTTCAGCATCACGTTCTTGACGACCTCGGCTTCGCTGATGCCCAGCTCCTTGGCCTGCTCGGGAATCTGCTTGTCCACCAGCGGCGTGCGCACGAAGCCGGGGCAGACCACGTTGGCGCGCACGTTGAACTCCGCGCCCTCCTTGGCCACCACCTTGCACAGGCCGATCAGGCCGTGCTTGGCCGTGACGTAGGGCGCCTTCAGCTTGGACGCTTCCTTGGAGTGCACCGACCCCATGTAGACGATGCTGCCGGATCTGGCGGCATACATGTGCTTCAGGCAGGCCTTGGTCGTGAGGAAGGCGCCATCGAGGTGGATGGCCAGCAGCTTCTTCCAGTCGGCAAAAGCGAAATCCACCACCGGCTTCACGATCTGGATGCCGGCATTGCTCACCAGCACGTCGATGCGGCCGTACGTCGCCATCACGTCGGCGACGCCCTTGTTGACCGCATCCTCGTCGACCACGTTCATGGCCACGGCCAGCGCATCGCTGCCCTTGGCCTTGATCCCGGCCGCGGTCGCCGCGGCGGCGTCGAGATTGAGGTCGGCGATCACCGGAATGCCGCCTTCGGCCGCGAAACGCAGGGCGATCTCCTTGCCGATGCCGCTGGCTGCACCGGTGACGATGGCGACCTTTCCATCAAAACGGGACATGGACATTCCTTTCGGGCTGCAAGGTGAAGATTGTGAGCGCGCAGGGTCAGGTCCGGGCGAGGTAGTCGAACACCACCGTGCCGAGGCCCAGGGTCAGGTCGGTGACGAAATGGCTGGCCGAGACGACCTCGCGCACCGGCAGGCGGGCGACGTCGCACCAGGCATGGTCGAAGAGCAGACATCGGCGAGCTTCATCGCGGCGCGTCTCCTGACAGATGCCTGACCCCGAGCTTACGGGCGGCACCTGACAGGTAGCTGGTCGCAGATCCGCGCGCGTCCATCTGCCGCGCATTGCCTTTGCAGAGACGCCACAGGCGTTCTCTTGCAGGGCCTTTGCTGATGGTTGGCCTAGCCTGCGGCCAATTGCGGCATCGCGCTCTTGCCTGCCCGCTCCTCCAGGGCGCGTTCCAATCGTGCCCGCGCCACATGCGGAACTTCCATGGGCAGGAAGTGGCTGGTGCCCGAAACCGTCTCGATATGAAGATCCCGTTTCAATGCCTGCAGATGCTCGGCGCTGACCTGGACGGCCGAGCCGCGGCCGGCCTTCAGGATCTCGACCGGACACGTGATTGCTTTCAAGGCTGCGGCGACGCCGCCGCGCAGGCTGGCGAACGTGGCCGCCTCCCAGCGCGGCGCGCATGACAGCCGGACGTCGCCGGCCGCGGTGTCGGCGAAGCCGCCTTCGACGTAGTCGCTCAGGAAGGCAGGCTGCCAGGTGGCGAAGGCGCCGCGTCCGCGGTAGCTGTCGAGCGCCGCGGCGCGCGACGGAAACCGATCGCGCCGGCGCTGCGCACCGGCAGCTATGGGCATGCGCGCGATCCGCTGCTGTTGCGGCAGGAGCCGCAGCAGCCGCAGGCGAAGACCCTCCGCCGGCATGACCGGGTCGAACACGACGAGCCGATCCGCCACGCCGGGGCGCTGCGCCGTCGCCATCAAGGCGACGGCACCGCCCATCGAATGTCCGGCGATGACCGGCGGTGGCGCGCTGCCCCAGAGCGGCGCCGCCACAGTCAGAAAGTCGCGCACATAGTCGTTCCAGCTGCGCAAGGCCGCGGGCCGCGCCACGAGCGGGCAGCTTCCATGGCCGCGCTGGTCCAGGGCGATGACGCGGAACCGCTGCCCCAGCGGCTCGAGGAGGGTGCGATAGGTCAAGGCATTGAACCCGTTGGCGTGCAGGAACACCAGGTCGGGCGGTCCTTCGGCGCCAAAGGCGATCGCGGTGGTATTTCCTTCAGCAAAGGCAACGGTCGATCTGCGCATCCACGTCTCCGGCGTCCTTTCGCCGCGCGGCGTCGGGCCAGACAGTAGAGCGTATATCAGGCGCGGCGGCTGCGGTGTTCGCGCCGCTGAGCCGCAAAGCGATGCGGGCCGTCAGCTCGCGAAGCGCGGCATCACCTTCGTCGCCATCAGCTCGAGCGAGGTCATGATCTGGTCGCGGTCGTGGATGCCCTGCGGGATCAGCAGCACCACCTCCTCGACCGGAATCTGCCTGTGCACCTCCTCGAGCCGGCGCGAGATCGTGTCCGGCGAGCCGACCAGCAGCTCGGGCACGCCGTTGCCGAACGGGATCGACCACTGGTTCCAGAACCACAGCATGTCCTTCAGCCATTCCTGCGCCTGCGCATCGGTGGGGGCGCAGATGAAGATGCCGCCCCAGCCGGCCTCGTGGCCGCGCGCCACGCTGCGGCCGTGCTTGGCCGCCTCGGCCTGATAGGCATCGCACAGCTTCACGAAGAACGGGATGTTGTCGGTCAGCACCAGCGGCTTGCCGCCGTAGCGGGCCCAGAACGTGGCCGTGCGCATCGAGTTGGCGAAACCGCCGTAGAGGGGCGGATGCGGCGTCTGCAGCGGCCGCGGGGCGATACCGATCTGCTTGATCTTCATGTCGGCGTCGACGCCGCGGCCGAAATTCACGTAGACCGGGTGCGGGTGGGGGTTCGTGAAATCCTTCGGCGGGAAGTTCCAGTACGTGCCGGCATGGCTGAACGTGTCGTTGGACAGCGCCTTGACCACGATGTCGACGAACTCGGCGAAGTAGGCGCGGTTGGCGGTGTCGGCCGGTGAATCCTTGTTCCATGGGCCGACGGCGTTGAGGTCGTCGCGGATCTTGAAGTTCTCGACCCAGCGCGCCTGGTAGCCGCGCACCAGGCCGACGCCGAAGCGCCCGCCCAGCATGTTGTCCATGGTGGCGATGTCCTCGGCGACACGCAGCGGGTTGTGCGTGGTCGACACGAAGCCGCAGGTGATGACGCGCAGCTTCCGGGTGTGCTTGCCCAGCCACATGCCCATCAGCCGCGGGTCGTTTGAGATCTCGAAGCCCTCGATCTGCAGATGGTGCTCGGGGTGGCCAAAGCCGAAATAGCCGGCATCGTCGGCGAAGCGCGCGTAGGTCGCGATCTCGTCCAGCATGCGCTGATAGAGCTCCGGCCGCCGGCCGGCCATGCCGCCTTCGAGCTCCGCCTTGCGGCCTACCGTGCAGTACATGAACAGGCTGAACTTCATCGCTTCCTCCGGGCGGCATCGCCGCGCGCCATTGCCATGCTTCCGGGCCACGCTCCTGGCCTCATGCCGGGCAGGCAGCCAGCGCGGTGATGATCGCGACAAGCGTAGCCTCGATCGGTGGCCGGGTGTAGCGTCCCGGCGCATGGCGGCGTCCCAACAGGATCGGAGGACCGGCACATGGCGCTCTACAGGAAGACGGTGGCGGCGCGTGACCTGCCGCAAAGTCCATGAGCACAGCGAAGATCTGCATCGTCGGGGCCGGCGCGGTCGGTGGCCTGCTGGCGGTCAAGATGGGGCAGGGTGTGGCATCCGTGAGCGTGCTGGCGCGCGGTGATCATCTCGACCGGATCGCCGCGGACGGGTTGACCCTGATCGACGGCGAGCAGCGGTCGGTCGCCCGCCTGGCCGCATCAGACGATGCCGGCAAGCTGGGACGTCAGGACATCGTGATCGTGGCCCTGAAGGCGCAGGGGCTGGTGGCAGCCGCGCCGTCGCTGGCGCCGCTGGTCGGGCCCGACACGATCATCGTGCCGATGATGAACGGCGTGCCCTGGTGGTTCTTCAACGGCTTCGGCGGCCGCCTGTCAGGCGGCACGCTGCAGACCGTAGATCCTGGCGGGGTGATCTCGCGGGTCCTGCCGCCGGCGCAGGTGGTGGGCGCCGTGGTGCACCTGTCGTCGGCCGTCGCCGGTCCGGGCATCATCCGGCGCGGACGCGGCAACCTGCTGCTGCTGGGCGATCCTTCCGGGACCGAGACCCCGCGCCTGCGCCGGGTCGAGGACCTGCTGGCGGGTGCCGGCTTCGAGGCGCGTGCGACCGGCGAGATCCAGCGCGAGGTCTGGCTGAAGCTGTGGGGCAACATGAACATGAACCCGATCAGCGCGCTCACGCATTCGACGGCCGACGTGATCATGGATGATGCGCTGACCGCCGAGCTGGTGCGGCGCATGATGGAGGAAGCGGCCGAGGTCGGGCAGGCCATGGGCATCACCATGAACATGACCATCGACCAGCGCTTCGCCGTGACCCGCGAGCTGGGCGCGTTCAAGACCTCGATGCTGCAGGACCTGGAAGCCTGCCGCGGGCTCGAGATCGACGCCATCCTCGCGGCGCCGATCGAGATCGGCGACCGGCTGGGCATCGCCATGCCGTACTCGAAGGCCGTGCTGGGCCTCGTGCGCCAGCGCGCGCGCAACGCCGGGCTCTACGGCTGACCGTCTTTGTCGCTGTCATCCCGAGCGCAGCAGGGTCTTCTGAGAATCGCGACGACATCCGCAAAAGGTATCCCTCGCTGCGATCGGGACGGCTGATGCTTCCGGAAGGAAAGCCCTCAATCGTAAAGCACGGCCTTGATGTCGGGCTGGTCGATGTTCGTCTTGTCGTAATAGTAGAAGCCGGTGTCGATGACCTTCTCGACCGGCTGGCCCTTGATCGCCTTCAATGCCGCCTCGACCGTCTTGTAGCCGATGCCGATCGGGTTCTGGGTGATGGCGCCGGCCATGCGCCCGTCGCGGATCGCCTGCTTCTGCGGCGCCCCCGAGTCGTAGCCGATCACCACCAGCTTGCGATTGAGCTCCTTGACGGCGTTGATGACGCCGATCGCCGATCCCTCGTTGGCGCCGAACATGCCCTTGAGATCCTGGTGCGCCTGCAGGATCGCCTTGGCGATCTCGGTCGATTTGAGGTGGTCGCCGCCGCCATACTCGGTGGCCACGATCCGGATCTTGGGATGGCTGCTCTTGATGCGATTGACGAAGCCGTCGCGCCGGTCGATGCCGGTTCGGCTGGTCTGGTCGTGCACCAGCAGCGCCACCTTGCCCTCGCCGCCGACGAGGCCGGCCATCTTGTCGGCCGCCAGCGCCGCGGCGGCCAGGTTGTTGGTCGCGGCCGTGGCCACGGGAATGTCGCTGTCGACACCGGAGTCGAAGGCGATGACCGGAATCCTGGCCTGCTGTGCCTGGCGCAGCAGCGGAATGGCCGCCTGGCTGTCCAGCGCCGCAAAGCCGATCGCGGCCGGCTTCTTGGCCAGGGCTGCGGCGAGCATGTCGATCTGGCGATCGACCTGCGATTCCGAATCCGGTCCCTCGAACGTGACCCGCACGCTGAGCTCGGCCGCGGCCTTGTCGGCGCCGGCCTTGACGGCTTGCCAGAACTGATGCTGGAAGCCCTTGGAGATCAGCGCGACGTAGGGCTTGTCCTGGGCGCTGGCGATCATCGCGCCCGGTCCCGACACGGCAGCGACGCTCAGGCCGCCCAGGATGATGCGTCTGGTGAGCATGTTACCTCCATCGGATCGTTGCCTGCCGGAGCGCTGGCGCGCTCTTCTTGGTCTTGGCGCGGCGGCACCAGGACTACGCTTTGCCGCGGCGCAGGATATCGATGTACACCGCCAGGATGATGATCGAGCCGGTGACCACGAACTGCCACTCCTGCGGCACCGACAACAGGCGCAGGCCGAAGGCCAGCACGCTCATGATGAGGGCGCCGATCAGGGTGCCGACGATCGTGCCGCGGCCGCCGCTCAGCGACGTGCCGCCGATCACCACGGCAGCGATGGCGTCCAGCTCGTAGCCCTGGCCCAGCGCCGGCTGCGCCGAGTTCAATCGCGAGGCGATCAGCAGGCCGGCGATGCCGCAGATGCCGCCGGCCAGCGCATAGACCGCCATCTTCCAGCGATCGGTGTTGACGCCGGACAGGCGCACCGCTTCCTCGTTGGAGCCGAGCGCGAAGGTGTAGCGGCCCAGGACGGTGCGCTGCAGGATGAAGCTGGCCATGATGGCCACCAGGAACAGGATCAGCACGCCATTGGGGATCGGCAGAGCCGGAAGCACCAAGCCGACCAGCGATCCCTGCGCGATCTCGGTGAAGCCCGGCGTGTTGTTGAAATAGATCGGGCGCGTGCCGGAGATCACCAGCGCCAGGCCCTTGAGCGCGAGCATCATGCCCAGGGTCGCGATGAAGGGCGGGATCCTCAGCTTGGCGACGCAGGTGCCCGAGGTCAGCCCTGCCAGGCTGCCGGCCGCGATCGCGGCCAGCACGCCCAGGCCCAGCGGCAGGCCCCAGTATGTCAGGACTACGCCGGCGATCACGGCGCAGAACGTCATCAGCGTTCCGACCGACAAGTCGATGCCGCCGGTTATGATCACCAGCGTTGCCGCGATCGCCAGCACGCCGTTGACCGAGGTCGACTGCAGGATGGCGATCACGTTGCCGGCGCTCAGGAAGTCCGGTGCGGCAAGGCTGAAGATGACGATCAGCGCGATCAGGCTGGAGAACGCCAGCAGGCGATGCCGTGCGCCCGACAATCGACTGCCCGCCAAAAGGACCTGCTTGGGCATCGCCATTGTCATGCCGTTGCCTCGGCCATGGGTCTTGCGCCCGCTCCGGCATCACCTTGCACGCCGTTGGCATCGCGCTGCGTGGCCAGCCGCATGATCTCCTCCTGGGATGCGCCGCCGGGCAGGATGCCGGTCAGCCGGCCCTCGCACATGACGGCGATCCGGTGGCTCAGGCGCAGGATCTCCGGCAGCTCGGATGAGATCATGATGATGGCGCGTCCCTCCTGGGCGAGGTCGGCCAGGAGCCGGTAGATCTCGCTCTTGGCGCCGACATCGATGCCGCGAGTCGGCTCGTCGAAGATCAGGACCTGGCAATCGCGCAGCAGCCACTTGGCGATCACCAATTTTTGCTGGTTGCCACCGGAAAGCAGGCGCGCTTCCTGCCGGTCCGATGGTGTCCTGATGCCGAGCTGACCGATGTAGCGCACTGCGGCATCGCGCATGGCGCCTTCCTTCAGCAGTCCGCCGAAGCCGGTGAAGCGGCCGAGGCAGGCCAGGGCGACGTTGTTGCGCACGTCCATGCCGGTGGCCAACCCGAACTGCTTGCGGTCTTCGGACAGGTAGCCGATGCCGGCGCGCACTGCGTCCTGCGGCCTGCGGATGGCAAGCCGGCGGCCGTTCAGCGTGATCTCGCCACGCTCCACGGGGTCGGCCCCGAAGATCGCCCGCGCGACCTCGGTGCGGCCGGCGCCCATCAGTCCGGCAAATCCCAGGATCTCGCCGCGATGCAGCGTGAAGCTCACGTCGCGTATGGCGGTCCCGCGGCGAAGGCCGCTGACCTGCAGGACGGCTGGGGCGCTGGCGACCGGCGCGGGGCCGGGATGGTCGCCGGCCAGGGACCGGCCGACCATCATCGTGATGATGGTGTCGATCGACGTGGTCGCCGCCGGCACGGTGTCGACATAGGCGCCATCGCGCATGACCGTCACACGGTCGGCGATGCGCTGGAGCTCGTCCATCTTGTGCGAGATGTAGATGACGCCGACACCGTCAGCCTTGAGCCTGGCGATGATGGCAAAGAGCTCGTTGACCTCGGCTGCGTTCAAAGCCGCGGTCGGCTCGTCCATGATCAGCACGCGCGAGCGGTGCGAGAGGGCCTTGGTGATCTCCACCATCTGCTGGCGCGCGATGGTCAGGCTCCGAACCGGCGTGCCTGGGTCGAGCGCAAGATGCAGGCCGGCGAAGATTTCGGCGGCCTGGGCGTTGAGCCGCGCCTCGTCAAGCAGCAGGCCGAACCCCTTGCGCGGCTCGCGGCCGATGAAGATGTTCTGGGCCGCCGTCAGGTCGGGCATCAGGCTCAGCTCCTGGTGGATCATGCTGATGCCCAACGCCAGGGCCTGCGCCGGCGAGGCGATCTCGACCGGTTGTCCCTGCACCAGGATGGTGCCGCGGTCGCGCGCGTGGATGCCCGACAGGATCTTCATCAAGGTCGACTTGCCGGCACCGTTCTCGCCCATCAGGGCGTGCACCTCGCCGGCCCGCAGCTCGAACCGGGCGCCGTGCAGCGCCCGCACGCCGGGGAACGACTTGCCGATATCGCTCATCTCGACCAGGACATTCATCCTGGGCACCCCTCATCGAGGCCGCGGGAACGAACGGGCTCGCTGCGCCGGCTCACGATTTCATCGATCGACCGCCGAGGCCAGTGTTTTGTCGGGCGAAGCGGGGATGCTGCTGATCGCCCGCACCTGAGGTGTTGACGTCAACACCGAAAGGTCCTTCGCTTTGCCAACACCTCTCCCCGCTCTCGCGGGGAGAGGTGATAGCCTTCGGGAGGGACCATGCAACGCAGGAGAGTCCTCGCTTCCCTGACGGCCATGGCGGTCGCACCATCGGCATCGGTGCGCGCCCAGGCATGGCCCAGCAGGCCGATCACGATGTACGTCCCGTTTCCGGCCGGTGGTCCGGCCGACATGTTCGGCCGGATCCTGGCGCGCGGCATGTCGGTGCAGCTGGCGCAGCAGGTCGTGATCGAGAACAAGAGCGGGTTGGGCGGCGTCACCGGCGTCGACGCGATCGCGAAGGCAGCCCCCGACGGCTACACCATCGGCATGAACAGCGCCGGCCCGTCCTCGATCGCGCCGTTCATCCTGCCCCGCATGCCGTTCCAGGACCGCGAGCTGGTGCTGCTCACGCCGATCGCCCTGGTGCAGGAGGTGATCGCGGTCACGGCGAAGCTGCCGATGACGACGCTGCCTGACCTGATCGCGCATGCCAAGGCGAATCCCGGCAAGGTGAACTACGGCTCGTCCGGCACCGGCAGCATCACTCATCTGGCGGGTGAGCTGTTCAAGACTGCAGCCGGTATCGATATCGTTCATGTGCCGTATCGGGGTGCCGCGCCGGCAGTGCAGGACCTGCTGGCAGGCCAGGTGCAGATGACGGTGCTCGACGTCTCGGTGCTGCTGCCGCATATCCGCACGGGCGCCGTGCGGGCGCTGGCCGTGACCAGCAAGATCCGCTCGTCGCTGCTGCCCGACGTGCCGACCACGGCGGAAGTTGGCCTGCCCGGCGTGCTGTCGGACAACTGGTACGGACTTGCCGCGCCTGCCGGTGTGCCCAAGGACATCCTCGACCGCATCCATGCCGCGGCCGTGGCCGTGCTCAAGACCAAGGAGGTTGTCGCGCCGATGACGGAGCAGGGTGCCGTGATCCGTCCCATGACTCCCTCTGAATACACAGCCTTTGTCCAGATCGAGCGCGAGAAATGGGCACCCGTGGTGAAGGCCAGCGGCGCCAGGATCGAATAGCGGCCGTGCCCATGGCGTCGTCACTTGTGGTACGTGTTCGGGACGACGGATTCATGGCCCGGATTGCCGGGTCGCCAGGAGGATCAGCAACATGTCAGTCGGCTCGATGCATATGAGGCTGTCGTGACCGCGCTCGGCCTGATGGGGCTGGGCGTGATGGGCGCCAACCTGGCGCGCAACCTTGCCGACCATGGCGTGCAGCTGGCGCTGTACGATCCGGCGGCGGGCGTTGCGCAGCACCTGGCGCAGGATCTCGGCAGCGCCGGCACGGCCTGCGCCACGCCTGAAGCGCTGGTGGCGGCGTTGGCGGCGCCGCGCACCATCTTCCTGCTGGTGCCGGCCGGCGCCGCGACCGACGCCGCGATCGAGTCGCTGCTGCCGCATCTGGCCGCCGGCGACGTGATCATCGATGGCGGTAACGCCTTCTATCGTGACACGGCACGGCGTCAGGCCGCCTGCGGGGCATCGGGCGTCCATTTCCTGGGATTCGGCGTTTCGGGCGGAGCCGAGGGCGCCCGCCACGGACCCGCGATCATGGCCGGCGGCGATCGCACGGTGCTCGAGCGCCTGGCGCCGACCTTTGCCGCTATCGCCGCCAAGGCGCCGGACGGCACGCCGTGCTTCGCGCGTGTCGGCGATGGCGCGGCCGGGCATTTCGTGAAGACCGTGCACAACGGCATCGAATATGCCCACATGCAGCTCATCGCCGAGGCGTGGCAGCTGCTGCGCCGGCTGCTGCGCCTGCCGCACGAGGAGGTCCGCGACCTGTTCGCGCGCTGGGCCCGCGGCGCGCTGTCGTCCTTCCTGATGGAGTGTGCCGTGCGGGCGCTCGACACCATGGACAAGGACGGCACGCCGCTGATCGAGCACATCGTCGACACCGCCGAGCAGAAAGGCACGGGCCAGTGGACCGCCAACGCGGCACTGGAATACGGCGTCGCCGCGCCGAGCCTGGCCGAGGCGGTGCATGCGCGCTGCCTCTCGGCCTTGAAGGACATGCGGCTGGCGATGGAGGCGTCGGTCGGGGCGCCGACGATGGCATTTGCCGGCGATGTCAAGGCGCTGGTGGCGGCCCTGGAACGGGCGCTGCTGTCAGCCAACATCACCGTGCTGGCCCAGGGCTTCGCGTTGATCCGCGCCGTCGATGCCGAGCATGGCTGGGGCGTCGACCCGGCGACCGTGGCGCGCACCTGGCGCGGCGGTTGCATCATCCGCTCGACGCTGCTGGAACCGATCGCCGAGGCCTATGCTGCCGCGCCGGATCTCGACAACCTGCTGCGTGACCGCGTGCTGTGGCGCCGCGTCACCGCCGGCGATGCCGAATGGCGCCAAGTGGTGGTGACGGCAGTCGCGCACGGCGTGCCGGTGCCGGTCTTCTCGGCGTCGCTGGCCTATGTCGACGGCCTGCGCACCGGCCGGCTGTGGGCCGACATGATCGCCGCCCAGCGCGACATCTTCGGCCAGCACGGCTTCGCGCGCTTCGGCTCACCTGGCCGGCACCATGCCGACTGGGCGACGCTCGACCTGACGTCGCCGGCCGGCGGAAGCTGAGCATGCTGGTCGTGGTGGTGATGGGCGTCTCGGGCTGCGGCAAGAGCACCGTCGGCCCGCGGCTCGCGACCACCCTGGATGGCGACTATGCCGAGGGCGACACGTTCCATCCGCCCGCCAACGTGACCAAGATGAAGAGCGGCCAGGCGCTCGACGACACGGACCGCAAGCCATGGCTCGAGGCCATGGCGGCCGCCATCGCCGATTGGTCGCGTGGGCCGCGGCCGATCGTGCTGAGCTGCTCGGCGCTGAAGCGGCGCTACCGCGACATCCTGCGCACCGGCTCGCCCGGGCTGCGGTTCGTCTACCTGGCCGGCGACAAGGCCCTGATCGCGGCGCGCTTGGCGGCGCGCAAGGGCCATTTCATGCCGGCGACCCTGCTGGACAGCCAGCTCGCAGCGCTCGAGCCGCCGGACGCCGACGAGGCCGTCACGGTGTCGATCGACCAGCCGCCCGACGCAATCGTCGCCCAGGCCGTGGCGAAGCTGAACGCAATGACATCGTCGTCATCCCGAGCGCAGCGAGGGATCTCCCGCGAATAGCGCACCGTGCGTTTCCTCGCGGGAGATCCTCGCTGCGCCCGGAGTGTGTGACTTGATCCTTCCCCCGGAGGGGGAAGGTGCCCCGAGGGGGCGGATGGGGGATGCTCGAACGGATTCGTTGTTCATCGGCGACATCGAATCCGTTGCAGCATCCCCCTTCCGGCGCTTCGCGCCACCTTCCCCCTCCGGGGGAAGATTAAGATCATAAACTCCCGAGATGACACGTGGGATTCAGGCTGACCCGATCCGCCTCAACGTCCCTTGAACTTCGGTGTGCGCTTTTCCTTGAAGGCGCGGGCGCCTTCCTGGCCGTCCTCGCTGTCGCGCACGCGCTGCAGGTCGACCATGGCCCGCGCCATCAGCTCCGACGGGCCGCGCGGCAGCACCTGCTGGGTGACGAAGCGCTTGATGGTCTTGAGCACCAGGGGAGCGAAGCCGGCGAGCTCATGACCCCAGGCCACGGCTTCCTCGACATGCTTGCCGGCGGGCACGACCTTGTTGACGAGGCCGACTTCGTAGGCGCGCTGCGCCTCCATCGGCCGGCACATCATGATGATCTCCATCGCGATCTTGTGCGGGATGCGCGCCGGCAGGCCGGAGATGATGCCACCGGTGAAGCCGAGCTTGGCCTCGGGATAGGAGAACCTGGTGGTCTCGCTGGCGATGGCGAGGTCGGCCATCATGACCACGACCATGGCGCCGCCGACGCACCAGCCCGAAGTGGCGGCGATCACCGGCTTCTCGGTCTGCACGCCCAGCGTCGGCACGCAGCGCCACAGCTCGGGCAGGTCGGTGACGTCGGCGCCGACCGAGAACGCCTTCTCGCCGGCCCCCGTGATCACGGCTACAAGCTGGCTGTCGTCGGCATCGAACTCGGCAAAACGCTCCTGCAGGTCCAGCGCCACCTGGCGGCTGATCGCGTTGCCCTTCTCCGGCCGGTTGATCGTGAAGATCGAGACCGCGCCATCCCTCGTCACTGTCACCACATCGGCCATCGTGCTGGACTCCTTTCCGCGTCACGCTGCTACTCGGTCTTGATATTGCCTCGTCGGATGATATCGCCGAACATCCTTGCCTCGGCCGTGATCGTGGCGCGGAACGCCGCCGGGTCGAGCCAGGTCGGGCGCAGCCCTGCATTGTCGAGCCTGGCCTGTATGTCGGGGGCCGCGATCGCCTCCGCCATCGCCTTGGCCATCCTGCCGATGGCGGGCTGCGGTGTGCCGGCCGGCGCCACGATGCCGAACCAGCTTTCGCCGTCGCTCTTCTCGTAGCCCTGCTCCTTGAGGGTCGGCAGGTCGGGGAGCTGGCCCCAGCGCGCGTCGCCCAGCATGGCCAGGGCCCGCAAGGTGCCGGCCTTGACGTGCGGCAGGACCGTCGAGTCGAACTGCACCTGCACCTGGTTGGCGAGCAGCGCCTGCGTGGCGGGCGCGCTGCCCTTGTAGGGCACGTGCACCATGTCGATGCCGGTCTCGAGCTTCAGCATCTCGCCGATCAGATGGGTGATGGTGGCCAGCCCCGACGAGCCGAAGTTGATCTTGCCCGGGTTGGCCTTGGCATAGGCCACGAACTCACGGACATTCTTGACCGGCAGCGACGGGTGGACGGCCATCGCGCCCCAGGATGTCGCCATGCGGCCGACGGTCACGAAATCCTTCTCGGGATCGAACGGGATCGGCTGCAGGTGGCGCGTGATGCACACCATCGCCGTCGTCACCATCAGGAAGGTGTAGCCGTCGGGCGGCACCGACTTGGCCGCCTCGGCACCGATCATGCCGCTGGCGCCACCCTTGTTGTCGATCACGATCGGCTGGCCCAGAAGGGACGACACCCGTTCCATCACGATCCGTGTACTGGAATCGCTGGGGCCGCCCGGCGGGTAGGGCACGATCACCCGCAGGGGACGGGTCGGCCAGCTTGTCTGGGCCATCGCCAGGGCCGGGGCCATCAAGGCCGCCGCGGCGAACAGCGCTGCAAGCGCCCGTCTGTTCATGCCATCCTCCCGCGTCCTTGCCCGGACTATGGCACTCACACCGCCAGCGGGAAAGCCGCGCACTTTTCAAGAGGGATACTGCCAATGCTCGACGATCCGCCCATCCTGACCATCCGCGAGGCATTTACGCGCCCTGCCGCCGACAAGGTCGCGGCGCTGGCCGGCGCGCAGACCGGGCACCTGGTCGACAGCATGGACGGCCGTGGCGCGCTCGACTGGCGCATCAAGCCGCTCGATCCGGCTAACGCCGCATTCTGCGGCGTGGCGATCACCGCCTTCGCCTATCCGGCCGACAATCTGGGCGTGTTCGGCGCCTTGGAGCAGGCGCAGGCAGGCGATGTGATCATCGTCGCCAACGACGGCTATACCGGCACGGCGCTGGTCGGCGATCTCGTCTGCGGCATGATGAAGAACAAGGGCGTCGCCGCCTTCGTCACCGATGGCCTGGCGCGCGATCGTGCCGGCATCCTGGCCACGGGCCTGCCGGTGTTCTGCGCCGGGGTCTCGCCCAACTCGCCGGCCCGCACCGGGCCCGGCACCACCAACCTGCCGATCCAGATCGCCGGCGTGACGGTATCGCCCGGCGACGTCATCGTCGGTGACGCCGATGGCGTCGTGGTCGTGCCGCAGGCCATGCTCGACGGGGTGATCGAGCGCCTGAAGGCCATCCGCACCGCCGAGGCCGCGGCCGAAGCCAAGGTGAAGGGCGGCGCCACGATGAACGCCGCCGCCGGGCGCATCCTGAAATCGGATCGCGTGAAGCGGATCTGAGGCACGACGCAACACTTCTTGGCACTGAAGAAGAGTCGTTCATCGCCTGGGCGAGCAGACTTCGAATTCGGAAGACCAAGCGGCGCCGGTGGCGACCGAACCGAGCGCGACGAGCTGATGGAGGCTGCGGCGCCGGGACAGCCACCGCCAAGTTACGCCTGAGGCACAATATTATCGCTCCCGATGGGAAATTTCCCATCGGTCTATGTTGAACCGCGGGGGGACGTGTGCGTTGTCCGGATTTTGGGGACGACACGCAGGAGATGACACTGACCAAGACCCGGAAGGCGCCGGCGTCGACGGTTACGGTAGATTACAGAATTGTCGACGGCTGGCACGTCTTCACGTCCGACCAGGTGAAGGGCCTTTATGTAGCGCACGAGGACTGTCGTACCGCCTATGATGCGGTAGCGCCTGCGATAGAGGCGCTTCTCACTGAGAACGAGAAGGTGGAAGTAAAGGTTCAACCGGGAACTACGGTTGATCGGTTTCTTGCTTACTTGAAAACCCGTGTGTTAAATCTGCCGTTGCGACCCGGGCGCCGCGACTTTGTTGTGATTGCCGCCCACAAATGAGAACCGGTGGCGCGTTACACGCGGGAAACGCTTAGGGCATCTCAGGTCGCTCCGTGCCAGCAAGATATATTTCGCTCGCCTGTTTTCGTTCCGTTGTGGCCCGCCGGGACGTCGCATATATACGCCGCAGTTCGCGTTCCCGTCGTCGTGCCGCAAGACGGGCGTTGCCGCCGGTTGCTGTCGACAAGCAACACCATCCTCACCAGCATCGGGTTCGCCTCATGGCCATGTCAGCCGCTGTGTGCAACCATGACGTGCCTGCCGTTCTGCCGGGAGCGCGCCACTCCAATGGCGCACCGGCCCGAAGGGCCGGCTCTTCTCCTTCCGTCATTCATGATCCGGCCCTTCGACAGGCTCAGGGCAGGCTGCTGCGCGCCGGTGCGCCACTGGAGCTTACCACCGGCGATCCGCCGTCCTTCCCCAGCGACATCCTGCCGCCGAAGTGGCGCGACTGGTGCCGGCACGCTGCGCGCGCTGCGACTGCGCCCGTCGACTATGTGGCGTTGTCGCTGCTGACCGTGGCCGCCGGCCTGATCGGCGGCGCGCGCCACGTCACGCCCGTGCCGACATGGCGCGAACCCTGCGTGTTGTGGACGGCCCTGGTCGGCGCGCCGGGCTCGGGCCGGACGCGGGGCCTGGATGCGGCGCTGCAACTGGTGCGCGCGCTGGAGCAGCACCTGGGGAGCACCGGCGACGCCGCCCGACGCCGTCACGCCGGCGCGCGCGAGGCGGCGCGGGTGCACGCGCGGCTCTGGCGCCAGGACGTGCGCAACCTGGTGTTGAACGGGGCGGCGCCCGATCCGCTGCCGCCGGAAGCCGAGGACCCTCTGCCGCCACGCCGGCTTGTCATCGATGATCCCCGCATTCAGCCGATCGCCGATGCCGCGCGCGGCCATCCGTCCGGCATTCTGCTGGCGCCTGACGCGCTCGAGGCCTGGCTCGCCGCGCGCCGCAGAGCCGGCCTGGACGGGCGCTGCTGGCTGAAAGCCTGGTCGGCACAGCCGTGGACCGTCACGCGCCGTGGCGAACCGGTGGGCGAGGTCACATGTGCCGTGTCGATCCTGGGCACGCTGCGGCCCGAGGCGATACCGCCAGAGCGCCGCGGCGGCAGCGACGACGTGCTCGGGCGCTTGCTGTTCATCTGCCCGCCACGAGCGGTGCTGCAGCCGTTGTTGCCAGACGCGGACGGCTTTCGCGCGGATGCGCTCGGAGCGCTGGTGCGGTTGCGCGACATGCCTCCGGCGGCTCGCGACGTGCCGCTGACCCCGGCGGCGCTCGCCGTGTTCGAAGCGTTCCGGCGCGTGCACGACCAGGACGCCATCGCGTTGGCGGGACGGGAGGCGGCGTGGTGGAGCAACGGCCCGGCAATGGTGCTGCGCCTGGCCGGCGTGATGTGCTTCCTCGACTGGGCGGCGCAGGCCGCGGCGACGCCGGAACCGGCGCAGGTGTCAGCCGAGCACATCGGCGCGGCTGTCGACCTGTGGTGGCATTGTCTGTGGCCCCAGGCGCGCGCCGTGTTCGATGCCGCGGGCCGGCGCGACGTGGAGCGCGTGCGGCGCTGGCTGGCGGTGCAGCGCCCGGACGCGGTGTCCCGCGAGCAGATCCGCCGCGAGGCGCTGTCGCAGGCGGTCACCGCGGCCGAGGCCGACGCGGTCGCCGAGGCGCTGGTCGCGGCCGGCTGGCTGCGGCCGATGGACCACGCCGCCACCGGCCCCGGCCGGCCGCCCCGCCGCTGGCAGGTCAACCCCGCGCTGTGGGCGGAGAATCCTTGCCACACAGCCTGGGAGGAGGACGATGCCGAAATTTCCGCTACCTCTTTCGACTCGAACACGCGCGACGACGCCAAGACGAAAAGTGGCGCAGCGATACAGCCTGTCACCCCAAGCGCCGCGAGGGATCCAGGTGCCATCGCTGGATCCCTCGCAGCGCTCGGGGTGACAGCAAGCAAGCTGCGAGAGCCGTGCCATTCGAGGGAGCGGCAGGTCTACGCAATTTCCGCTACCCCATGTGAGCAGGGCGATCGCATATGATGTTGTTGCACGCTTTCTGTCATCCTGAGAGCAGCGAAGGATCTATTGGACCGTCGCCTGGCACGGACCATCGGATGGCGCACCTGCGCCATCTCCCAGGCCCGTGGGTGTCGGCTGCTCAATAGATCCTTCGCTGCGCTCAGGATGACAGAAAGCGATATGCGATCGCCTTGCCAATGCCCATTGCGTTGCCGCCATGCTTTCTCGCGGGCAGCCCTGTGCCCAGCCGGCGAGAGGGGTATGACTCACATCTTCCCGGCGCGGCGGTACTCCAGGTCGCGCAGCTCGCGGCGGCGGGTCTTGCCGGTCGGGGTCTTGGGCAGGTCGGCCACGAACTCGATGCGGCGCGGATACTTGTACGGCGCCGTCACCCGCTTGGCATGCTCCTGGATTTCGCTTGCCAGCGCGTCTGACGGCGCGACACCAGGCTTCAACACGATGAACGCCTTCACCACCTCGCCGCGCGCGTCGTCCGGGCTGGCGACGGCGGCGCACTCGGCGATGGCGTCATGCTGCATCAGGGCGTTCTCGACCTCGGCCGGCCCGATGCGGTAGCCGGCCGAGCCGATGATGTCATCGTCGCGTCCCTGGTAGAAGATGTAGCCGTCGGCATCCATGGTCACGAGATCGCCGGTGAGATGCCAGTCGACGCCGTCGATAGTCACGCGATCGGCGGCGGTACGCTGCGGATCGCGCCAGTAGCCCAGCATGTGCATGGGTTGCGGCTGGCGGATCGCCAGCACGCCCACCTCGTCGGAGCCCAGAAGCCGGGTGCGATCGACCGACACCACCGCCGCATCGAGGCCGGGATAGGGCTTGCCCATCGAGGCAGCGCGCGGCGGCAGCAAGGCATGGTTGGTGACCAGCATCAGCCCCTCGGTCTGGCCATAAGCCTCCAGCAGGCGGCAGCCCGTCATCGCCTCCCAGCGCGTGACGATCTCCGGGTTGACGCTTTCGCCGCCCGACAGCGATGCCCGCAGCGAGGACAGGTCGAACGCGGACACGTCCTCCAGCACCAAGCGCCGCAGCTCGGTGTTGGGAGCGCAGAACACGCTTACCCGGTAGCGCTGGATGAGCTCGAAGCGGCGGCGGGCGTCGAACGGCCCGTCATGGAACACCACGGCCGCGCCGCAGGACCAGGGGCCGATCAGCACGCTGGTGCCGGCCTTGGCCCAGCCGGTGTCGGCCGTGCACCACATGACGTCACGCTCGGTGAGGTCGGGCCAGAACCACATGGCGTTGCGCCACGCGAAGAGGGCACGGGCAGCATGCAGCACACCCTTGGGCTTGCCGGTCGAGCCCGAGGTGAAGAACAGCATCGCCGGGTCTTCGGCGCCGACCGTGGCGGCGGGGCAGCTGTCGCTTGCCGCCGCGATCGCCGAGTCGAAATCGATCCAGCCCTCGCTGCCGCCCACCGCGACCCGGACGACCACGCCCGGCAGCCCGGCGAACTTGCCGGTGTTGGCCGCTGTCGTCACTGCCGCCACGGCCTGCGACGCCTCGACGCGGTAGGCGATGTCGTCGGCCGTCAGCATCTCGATCGACGGTATCGGCACGGCGCCGAGACGCAGGCACGCCACCATGGCGATCTGCCAGGCCGGCAGGCGCGGCAGCATGACCACGACGCGATCGCCCTGGCGCACGCCCGCGCTGCGCAGCACGTTGGCGAGACGGCTTGAGAGGCTGGCGATCTCGGCGAAGGTGTAGCGACGCTCCTCGCCGGCAGCGTTGGACCACAGCAGCGCCGGCCGCGCCGGCTCACGCGCCCACGCGTCGACGACATCGGTGGCGAAGTTGAATGTCGCCGGTATCTCCCACCGGAATGCTGCGCGCAGCGCATCGAAGGTGTCGGCCTGAGGACGGCGCATGGTGGCCTCGCTCAGGCTTTGACGGCCAGGCCGCGCGCCAGGCTCCAGCGATGCACCTCGGAGGGGCCGTCGTAGATGCGGAAGGCGCGGATCTCGCGGAAGATGCGCTCGACCAGGGTGTCGCCGGTGACGCCCATGCCGCCCAGGACCTGCACGCAGCGATCGGCGATCCGGAACAACGCTTCCGATACCGCCACCTTGGCGATGCTCGACTCGGTGCGGGCGTCGCGGCCCTGGTCGAGAACCCAGGCGCAATGCCAGATGGCCAGCCGCGACAGGTGCAGGTCGATCAGGTTGTCGGCGAGCTGGAAGCCGACGCCCTCGTGCTCGATCAGCGTCTTGCCGAAGGCCTTGCGCCGGTTGGCGTAGTCGACGGCGATATCGTGCGCCCGGCGCGCCGCGCCCAGCCAGCGCATGCAGTGCGTCAGCCGCGCCGGCGCCAGCCGCACCTGGGCATAGCGGAAGCCGCGGCCGACCTCGCCCAGCACGTCGTCGCGATGCACGCGCAAATTCTCGAAGCGCACCACGCAGTGGCCGCCGGTCATGGATTCCTCGATGGTGTCGATGGTGCGGTCGACGACGATGCCCTTTGCGGGCAGGTCGCACATGAACATGGTGGCGCCGCGGTCCTGCCCGTCGATCATCGTGCGTGCCATGATGATCATCAGGCCGGCACCGTTGGCGCCGGTGATCAGCCACTTCTCGCCGTTGATGACGAAGTGGTCACCGTCGGCCACGGCTGTCGTGGTCATCGCCGACGGGTCCGAGCCGGCGCCGGGCGCCTGCTCGGTCATGGCGAAGCAGGAGCGGATGTCGCCCGCTGCCAGCGGCTTCAGCCAGCGCTGCTTGTGCGCCTCGCTCGCCACCGCTTCGAGCATGTGCATGTTGCCCTCGTCGGGCGCCATGCAGTGCAACGCGATCGGGCCCAGCAGGGAGTAGCCGGCCTCCTCGAACACGATGGCGCGCTCGCGATGCGACAGCCCCAGCCCGCCCCAGTGCGGATCGCATTGCGGCGCCAGCAGGCCGGCGCGCTGCGCCAGCGCATTGAGCTCGCGCCGCAGCGCGTCGCTGGGGCCGTGCGGACTCTGCCGCTTGTCCTTCTCGTAGGGCAGCACCACGTCGCGAATGAACGTGCGTGTGCGGTCCTGCAGATCCTGTTCGCGTGGCGTGAGGCTGAAATCGATCATGAGTCACTCGGTCTGGCGGCAGGGCTGCCGCATGGGGCGCGGAGAAAGGTAATAGGCGATCGCTTCGGGTCTAGCGGGCGGTCAGTGCCTTGGCAATGGCGGCTCAATGCGCGAGCGGATAGACCGCCTCCCAGAATTTCCATGGCCTGGGGTAGGCCTCGCGCAGCCGCTCGACGAAGGTGTCGTGCGCTTCCCAATCCGGCTCGGTGCCGGCGGGCGGCTCCAGCGCCGCGCATTCGGCCAGCGCCAGCGCCGCCTTCTCGATCAGGTGCGGCAGCCCGCGCCGCAGCACGCCCTGGATGGCCAGGCGCAGGGCGACCACCGCCGCAAGCGGATGGCGCAAGCGCAGCACCTCGCCGGCGCTGAACAGCATGTCGGGCGGCGTGGCGCCGAACTCGGTGCTGCGGCTGCGCACCAGACGCGCGACGCTGTCGATATCAGGCCAGGCGAGCAGGAAGGCCAGGGCGTCAGTGGCGGACTTGGCGTCCAGGACATGCGCCATCGCGCGCTGCTCGGCTTCGAAATCAGCAAAATCGGGCAGGTGCCTGAGGTAATCCTTCAGCATCTCCCTGTCGAGATGCCGCTCGAAATGCTGCCAGCGCAGGGCTTGTGCTTCCTCCCGCTGGCCCAGGGATTCCAGCGCCGCCAATCGCAGATCGAGCGTCGGGATCAGGCGGTTGTGGTAACGGCCGTCGTCGAGCCACGCCAGCGCCTCGGCGCCGCGGCCAGCCCGCACCAGCCGTTCGACAATGGCGCGCACGTTGACCTGGGCCCGCGGCTGCGCCTTCTCCAGCGCGATGTAGCCGTCGACGTCGCCCAGGAGGTCGGCGATCTCGCCTAGCTGGCGGCGCAAGCGCCAGGCATGCGTGCCCGACCGGTAGGCCGGCTTGCCGGCGGCGCCCCAGCGGCCGCCGGCAAGCTCGGCCGGCAGCTCCTTCAACGCCGCCTTCAGGCGTGCGCGCACCGTCTGCAGGCCGGCCGCGCCCAGCGCGGGCGCAAGGACCGTCAGCACGTTGGGAAAGGCGTCGTCCTCGCGGCCGGCGCAGTCGATCGCCAGCGCCACGAGCTCGTCCGGGTCGGGCGGCGCCGCGCGCCACAGGCGCACCAGGTCGGCCAGCACGGCGGCCAGCCAGGCGCTGACCTGCTCGCGTGGCGGCGGCGCGCGGCGCACGATGGCAGGACCGAGCGCAAGCATGTGCCGAAGCAGGCCGATCGCGGCGGCAGGATCGGTCGCCGCGATCGTGTCCTGGCGCAGCTGCTCCAGCTCACGGACCAGGGCTTTCGCGCCTTCCCGGTCGACCTCGCGTCCCTTGGCCAGCATCAGCAGGCGCCGGTCGATATAGTCGTGCAGCTCGCCTTCGCCCGATGCGGCCGCCAGCGTGCGGGTCAGGGTTTCTCGCAGGAGCCGGTCGTGGCGCGCCTGCTCGACCAGCAGCGCCGCCAGCCGCGATGCCCCCAGCTTTTCGAGGTTGGCCACAGTGATGCCGGTGGGGCTGCGCTTGATCGTCGTCTTCGGCAATCCGAACCCCCAGCTCCGCTTCGGCAAAGTCGGGTATTGCAGCGGGTCGGCGAGTCGCTGTCAAATCAGTGGCTCGGCCCGGATCTTGCGATGGTCCCGGGATGGGGATCCAGGGGGACGAAGGCTCCTGAATTGGAGGCATCGGAGCGCGGCATGTCCGATCGTATCGAGTTCATCCTCAACGGCCGGCCCGTGGTGGCCGCCGGCATATCGCCGGCGATGACCCTGCTCGATTGGCTGCGCGCAGAGGCGCGGCTGACCGGCACCAAGGAGGGCTGCGCCGAGGGCGACTGCGGCGCCTGCACGGTGGTGCTTGAGCAGGCGGCCGCGCCAGGGCGGATCACCTGCGCGCCGGCCAATGCCTGCCTGGTGATGATGGGCCAGGTGCATGGCCAGGCGGTGCGCACGGTCGAGGGGCTGCGCGGGCCGGGCGGTGCACCGCATCCGGTGCAGCAGGTGCTGTCCGAAGGCGACGGCACGCAATGCGGCTACTGCACGCCGGGCATCGTGATGAGCCTCTATGCCTTCGCCACCGGCGGCGAGCCGGCCGATCCGGCACTGATGCACGACGCCTTGGCCGGCAATCTCTGCCGCTGCACCGGCTACCGCCCGATCGTGGAGGCCATGACGGCCATGACGGCCGTGGCGCAGCAGCCTGTGGTGCCGGACGGCGGGCCGGCCTATGCGCATGCGGTCCTGGGGACGTCCCAGGCGACATTCGAGGGCGGCGCGACGCGCTTCGATGCGCCGGCGAGCCTGGATGCGCTGCTGGCCTTGCGTCGCGACTTTCCCGGCGCATGGCTGCTGGCGGGCGGAACCGATCTGGGGCTGCGAGTCAGCCACGACCGCGACGTGCCGGACCACGTGGTGCATGTGGTGCACGTGCCGGAGCTGCAGGTCGTGTCGCTCGAGCGCGGGCGCCTGCGGGTCGGTGCCGCGGTCACCTATGCGCGCCTGCTGCAGTATCTCGATCCGGCGCTGGCGCCGGTCAGCGCCATGATACGGCGGCTGGGCTCGCGCCAGATCCGCGCTTTGGGCACGCTCGGTGGCAATGTCGGCAATGCTTCACCGATCGGCGACACGCTGCCGGTGCTGCTGGCGTTGGACGCCGTGATCCATCTGCGCTCGGCGGCGCGGGGGCAGCGCATTGTCGGTGTCGATGATTTCTTCCTGGGATATCGCCGCACCGCGCTGGCGTCGGACGAGATCATCGAAGCCATCGACATGAAGATTCCGGATGCTGGCGATGTCTTCCATGTCGACAAGGTCTCCAAGCGGCGAGACCAGGATATCTCGGCGGTGCTGGGGGCATACTGGCTGCGGATCGAGAACGGCACGGTACGGACGGCGCGCCTGGCTTTCGGCGGCATGGCCGCGACCCCGGCACGGGCCCGCGGCGCCGAGGCGGCGCTGGTGGGGCAGCGCTGGACCGCGGCATCCGTCGAGCGCGCCGCGACGGCCCTGGCCGGCGACTTCCAGCCACTCGACGATTGGCGTGGCAGCGCCGCCTATCGCCTGTGCGTGGCCGGCAACCTGCTGCGCCGGCTTCATCTGCGGACAACGCAGCCCCATGCCGTGATCGAGGTCGACCAGCTATGACCACCGCCGATCCTGATCTGGCTGCCGGCACGGCCAAAGGCGGCGTTCACCGGGCGCAGCGCCATGACAGCGCGCTCAAGCACGCCACCGGCGAGGCGGTCTTCATCGACGACATGCCGGAGCCCGCCGGTCTGCTGCACGCGGCGCTGGTGCTGTCGCCGGTGGCGCATGGACGGCTGCGCGCGGTCGACCTGACGGCGGCGCGGGCCGCGGACGGCGTGGTTGCTGCGCTCACCGCGGCCGACGTGCCCGGCCGCAACGACATCGCCCCGGTCCGCGAGAACGAGCCGTTGTTCGCCGACGCGCTGGTGGAGCATGCCGGCCAGCCGATCGCCGCCATCGCCGCCACGTCGCTGGACGCTGCGCGGGCGGCAGCGAAGAAGGCCGTGCTCGACATCGAGGCGCTGCCGGCTGTCCTCACCATCGACCAGGCGGTGGCCCGGCAGTCATTGCTCTATCCGCCCGTGGTGATGGCGCGGGGCGATGCCGATGCGGCGCTCGGCAGCGCACCGCATCGGCTGTCCAACAGCTTCCGGGTCGGTGGGCAGGAGCACTTCTACCTGGAAGGCCAGGTGGCGCTGGCGCTTCCCGGCGAGGACGGCGATCTCATCATCCATTCCTCGACCCAGCATCCGACCGAGGTGCAGCACATCGTCGCCCGCGTCCTGGGGCTGGACTACAACCAGGTGACGGTGATGGTGCGCCGCATGGGCGGCGCCTTCGGCGGCAAGGAAAGCAACGCCTCGTGGGTCGCGGCGGCGGCGGCGCTGCTGGCGCGCGCGACCGGGCGGCCGGTCAAGCTGCGCCTGCCGCGTGCGCACGACATGGTGGCGACCGGCAAGCGCCACGGCTTTCTCTATCGCTACACGGTGGGCTTCGACGACGACGGCCGCGTGCTGGGGCTCGACGCCACGCTGGCCGCCAATGGCGGGCACAGCGTCGACCTCACGCCCGGCGTGCTGGCGCGCGCGCTCACGCATGTCGACAACGTCTACTGGGTGCCGCATATCCGCTGCACGGGACTGGCGTGCAAGACCAACACGGTTTCCAACACCGCCTTCCGCGGCTTCGGCGGCCCGCAGGGCGTCGTGGTGATGGAGGATGCCATCGGCCGCATCGCGCATGCGCTCGGCAAGACGGCCGAAGCGGTGCGTGCCGTCAACTTCTACGGCGAGGGCAAAGACGACGAGACGCCGTATGGACAGAAGGTCGAGGACAACCTGATCCGGCGCTGCGTGGCGCAGGTGGCGCGCGATTCAGACTGGGATCAGCGCCGGGCCGGGATCGACGCCTTCAACCGCGGCAGCGCGGTGATCAAGCGCGGGCTGGGACAGTTTCCGCTGAAGTTCGGCATCTCCTTCAACATCCCGAGCATGAACCAGGCCGGCGCCCTGGTGCACGTCTACAGCGACGGCTCGGTCCGCCTGAACCATGGCGGCACGGAGATGGGGCAGGGGCTGTTCGTGAAGGTGGCGCAGGTCGTCGCCGAGGTGTTCCAGGTCGACCTCGACCGCATCCGGGTGACCGCCACCTCGACCGGCGAGGTGCCCAATACGTCGCCGACGGCCGCGTCGACCGGGTCCGACCTCAACGGCTGGGCGGCCTTCGCCGCGGCCAACACGATCCGGCAGCGCATGGCCGCGTTCGCCGCCGGCCATTTCGACGTGCCCGAGGACACGATCGCATTTCGCGACAACCACGTGCATGTCACGCGTCCGGGCGACAACCGCGTGATGGCATTCGGCGAGCTGGCGCGGTTGTGCCACCAAGACCGCGTGTCGCTGTCGGCAACCGGCTTCTACAAGACCCCCAAGATCCACTGGGACGCGGAGAAGATGAACGGACGGCCGTTCTTCTACTTCTCCTACGGTGCTGCCGTCGCCGAGGTCGCGATCGACACGCTGACCGGCGAGATGCGCGTGCTGCGCGTCGACCTCGTGCAGGATTGTGGCCGATCGCTCAACCCTGCGGTCGATCGCGGCCAGATCGAAGGCGCTTTCGCGCAGGGCATGGGCTGGCTGACCTGCGAGGAGCTGTGGTGGGATCCCGAGGGCCGCCTGCGCACGGCCGGTCCGTCGACCTACAAGATCCCCGGCAGCCGCGACATGCCGCCGATCTTCAACGTCAGGATCCTGCAGGACGCGCCGGCGCGCGAAGCCACCATCTTCCGCTCCAAGGCGATCGGCGAGCCGCCGCTGATGCTGGCCACGGCGGTGTGGACCGCCTTGAAGGATGCCATCGCCAGCGTCGTGGACCACCAGGTGCCGGTGACCCTGGACGCGCCGGCAACGCCCGAGCGTGTCCTGATGACGGTGCAGGCCGTGCGGCAGGGGCGTCGCACGATCTGATGGTGCCTACCGGGCGCGCGTCCGCGCGAACAGGCGCTCGAACAGCAGCGGCAGCGTGCGGTCGATCTCGCGGCGGGCGGCCTTCTCATCCTTGGCTTCGTTGATCCATAGGACCGCCTCGTTGAGCGCCCCCGACAGCAGGTAGGTCATGATCTCAGGCGACAGCGCCGGATCGGGTTGCTCGGCCAGCATGGCCTCGACGCCGGCGCGCAGGGTGCGCATGGCGTGCCGGCCGTCGATCTCGCGCCAGCGGTGCCAGCCCAGCGCCGCCGGCGCGTCGATCAGGTAGATGCGCCGCGCCGGCGGCTCGAGGCAGGCGTCGAGGAAGGCGTGCGTGCCGCGCAGCAGGGCGTCGAAGGCGTCCTTGGCCGGCATCGACGCGGCATCGATCCGGTCGGCGATCCCACGCGCCACATCGTCGACCACGGCCTCGAACAGCGCCCGCTTGTCGCGGAAATGATAGTACAGCGCCCCGCGCGTGACCGCGGCGCGCCGGACGATGTCCTCGGTCGCGGCATCGGCATAGCCCGTCGCCGTGAACACGCGACGCGCCTCGCGCAGCAGCGCCGCGCGCGTGGCCGCGTGCTGCTCGGCCTTGGTCTTCGCTCTTGACATACATACAGCCTGTATTTATTTTCCATCACATACAGACTGTATGTAAAACCTGGACCTTGCAACGCGCGAGGCGATCATGACGGAGCAGACACGCGAGGGCGGCTGCCAGTGCGGCGCCATCCGGTATCGGATCACGGGCGAGGCGGCCTTCGCGGCCGTCTGCCATTGCGCGATGTGCCGTCGCGCGCACGCCGCACCGAGCGTCGCCTGGGCGATGTTCGAGGAGTCGCAGGTGCGGTTCGTGGCCGACCGTCCGAAAACCTATGCCTCCTCGGCGGAGGCGCAGCGCGGCTTCTGTCCGGCGTGCGGCACCCAGATCTGCTTCACGGCGTCGTTCATTCCCGGCCTGATCGACATCGCCATCGGCAGCCTGGACCAGCCCGAGACCCTGTCGCCCACGCTGCACTACTGGGACTCGCGGCGGCTGCCGTGGGTGCATATCGGCGATGATTGGCCGCGGTTCCCCGAGCTCCCACCGGTCGGATGAAGCGGCTGCCCTACGGCCGGCGCAAACCGGTGGGCGGGCGGTCCTGGTTCAGCTTCGTATACTCATGGTTGCCGACGCAGGCCGCTGGCTTGCCGTTGGGCGCGGCGTAGACCTCGACGCGCTCACCTTCTTCGACGATCAGCAGGATACCCGGTCCGTACCAGACACCACGGTTGAAAGCTTCGTATCCCGGCTCGACAAAGAACGTCTTGCTCATCGCCCCGCCACCCCTGGATCGACCACACGTCGGCACAACTTGACGCTGCGTGCGGCTGCTTATGTACATATTGCCGTTGCAACTGCAAGTATATATTGCCAGCCGGGATTTCGATCTACATATGGTGGATCGGTGCAGCGATTTACCCAAACATATGCGCCGGCAGATCGTCACCGAGCCGCCGTGCGGCCTTCGACGGCAACAGCGATGTCATTGGCGGTGTGCTGCAAGGCGCCGAGATAGCGATCCACCGTCTCGTCGACGGAGAGCGCGCGCTGGAAGAAGCGCAATGACAGGCAAGCTAGCACGGCGCCGTCCCGCAGGATGGGCACCGCCAGGCCGGTATACTTGCTGCGGTCGGGCGGTGTGATGGCGTAGCCCTGCCGCCGGATGTCACGCAGCGCCGCCAGCAGCTGGCGGCTGTCGCGCGCCGGCGCGTTCTCCCGCCGCCGCGACGCGGCCAGCGCGCGCAGGATCATGACGCGCTCGGCGTCGGGACAGAACGCAAGGTGAGCGCGGCCCAGCGCGCTGCTCAGGATAGGGAACGAACGGTAGGTGGCAGCCGGCTCAGTCGACAGCGGACTGTCACCGATCGTGCTGTGGCGGACCTGGATGACGCCGCCTTCGAGCATGCCGAGATACAGCGGCCAGCGATGCACCTGCGTGAAGCGCTGCATCGGCAGGATGGCCGCGTCGACGACCTGGTCGCGGAAGCGGAACCCGGCCGCCAGGCGCGCCACGCGGCCGGTCACGCGGTAGCCCAGCGTCGAGGACACCTGCTCGGCATAGCCGGCCGCGCGCAGCGCCTGCAGCAGGCGCACCAGTGTCGCTTTCGGCAGGCCGGTCTCGGCGTGCAGCAGATGCAGCGACGTGGTGGGCCGCCGATTCAGCGCCTCCAGGATGGCCAGGGCGCGCGAGATGGGACCGATCTCGCCAGGGGCAGGGGGGGTGGGCATGATTCCGTAATACGGAAACTGCCAAGATTCCTCTGCGCTGTCACCGCCAGCGGTGAGAGAGTCGGGCCGACAAACGGAGGGACGCATGGCCTACCAGACGATCGAGGTGCACAAGCTCAACCCGGTGATTGGCGCCGAGATCGCCGGCGTCGACCTGTCACGGCCGCTGGGCAACCAGCAGTTCCAGGAGATCCACGACGCGCTGGCGGAAAACCTGGTGATCTTCTTCCGTGACCAGAAGATCACGCCCGACCAGCACAAGGATTTCGGGCGCCGCTTCGGCAAGCTGCACATTCATCCGGCGTCCGGCCGGACGCTGGAGGGACATCCCGAACTCCTGGTGATCGCCGCCGACGAGAATTCCAAGCGCGTCGCCGGCGAGGACTGGCATTCGGACGTGTCGTTCGAGGCTGAGCCGCCGATGGGCAGCATCCTTTACCTGACCGAGGTGCCGCCGTCCGGCGGCGGCGATACCATGTTCGCCAGCATGTATGCTGCCTATGAAGCCTTGTCAGACCGCATGAAGGCGTATCTCGAGGGCCTTACGGCAATCCACGACAGCCGGCATGTGTTCGGCGGGGCCTACGGCGATCGCGCGGACAAGGTGCTGCCGCGCAACGAGCATCCGGTGATCCGCACCCATCCCGTCACCGGCCGCAAGGGGTTGTTCGTCAATCGTGGCTTCACCACCCGGATCGTGGGCCTGCCGCGTCCCGAGAGCGCGGCGCTGCTGGAGTTCCTGTATCGTCATGTCGAGACGCCGGAATTCCACTGCCGCTTCCGCTGGCGCGCCAATTCGATCGCCTTCTGGGACAACCGCTGCGCCCAGCACCATGCGCTGTTCGACTACCACCCGCACCGCCGCTACGGCCATCGCGTGACGGTCTGCGGCGACCGCCCGTTCTACAGGGCATGAGCTGGAGAGGGCGCGATCCTTCCGGAGCGCGCCCTCTCGCCATCACTTCACCGGCTCGAGGATGCTGACGTAGTTGGCGACGGCGGCGCCGCCCATGTTGAAGATGCCGGCCAGCTTCGGCGCTTGCAGCTGCATGCCGCCGGCCGTGCCCGAGAGCTGCAGGCAGCTCATCACATGCATCGACACGCCGGTGGCGCCGACCGGATGGCCCTTGGCCTTGAGCCCGCCTGAGACGTTGATCGGCAGCTTGCCGTCGCGCTCGACCCAACCCTCCAGGATCGCCCGCTCGCCCTGGCCGCGCGGGGTCAGGCCCATCGCCTCGTACTCGATCAGCTCGGCCGAGGTGAAGCAGTCGTGGGTCTCCACGAAGCTGAGGTCGAGCAGGTCCAGCCGCGCCGATTCCAGTGCCCGCTTCCAGGCCAGCGTCGGGCCGTCGAACTGGATGATGTCGCGCTTGGACATCGGCAGGAAGTCGTTGACGTGCTCGGCGGCGCGGAAGGCGATCGCCTGCTTCATGCCCAGGGCCGCGTCGGTATCGGCCAGGATCACGGCGGCGGCGCCGTCGGTGACCGGCGAGCAGTCGGTGCGCTTCAGCGGGCCGGCGACGAACGGGTTCTTGTCCGAGGGATTGCGGCAGAAGGCGTAGTCGAACTCCTTCTGGAAGTGGGCGAAGGGGTTCTTGACGCCGTTGCGGTGCGCCTTCACGGCGATGCGGGCCAGCGCATCGGACTTGTCGCCATAGCGCTGGAAGTAGGCCGAGGTGATCTTGCCGAAGATACCGGCGAAGCCGGCCTCTATATTGGCCTCCTCGGCGACATAGGACGCCTTGATCAGCACGTCGCCGGCCTGGGCGCTGTTGAGCTCGGTCATCTTCTCGACGCCGACCACCAGCACGAAGCGGGCCTTCTTCGCCGCCAGGCTGTTCAGCCCCATATGGATGGCGGCCGAGCCGGTGGCGCAGGCGTTCTCGACCCGGGTCGAAGGCTTGAAGCGCAGGTCCGGGTGGGTCTGCAGCGGCAGCGACGAATGGAACTCCTGCTTCACGAAGCCGCCGTTCATGTTGCCGACATAGATCACGTCGACGTCGCGCGGCTCGATGCCGGCATGGGCGATGGCCTCGCTCGCCACCTTCGTGATCAGCGACTCGCTGGTCTCGCCGTCGAGCTTGCCGAACTTGGAATGGGCCCAGCCCACGATGCAGGCGGTCATGAATGCCTCCTAGGCGAACGGTACATCACATTGAATGTAGGCCAGCCGTCCGCCGTGGTCGATGGTGCCTGTGGAATAGTGCATATGCACTAATTTCATCATGGGCCGCGCCGGATCATCGCTCCTTGGGGTCGAGCGCGTCGCGCAGGCCGTCGCCCAGCAGGTTGAAGGACAGCACGGCGAGGAAGATGGCGACGCCGGGCCAGATCGCCATCCAGGGGGCGTTGGTCAGGAAGCGCTGCGCCGAGTTGAGCATGCTGCCCCAGGAGGGGGCCGGGGGCTGCTGCCCCAGGCCCAGGAACGACAGCGCCGCCTCGGCGATGATCGCCGCGGCGAGCGCCAGGGTCGCCTGCACCAGCAGCGGCGGCAGGATGTTGGGCAGGATATGGAACAGGGCGATGCGCCATCGCGGGTTGCCGACGGCGCGGGCCGCCTCGATGTAGTCCTCGACCCGCACCGCCATCACCTGGCCGCGCGTCAGCCGGATGAAGATCGGCGTGGCGGTGATGCCGATCGCGATCATGGCATTGCCCAGGCTGGGGCCGAGAAAGGCCGCGAGCGCGATGGCCAGGATCAGGAAGGGCGTCGCCAGCATGGCATCGGTGATGCGGCTGATGAGGGCATCGATCCAGCCGCCGACATAGCCGGCCACGATGCCCAGCGGCACGCCGATGCACAGCGCGATGCCCACCGAGATGATGCCGGCGCTCAGCGAGGCGCGCGCGCCGTAGATGACACGGCTCATGAGGTCGCGGCCGACCTCGTCGGTGCCGAACCAGTGCGCCGCCGACGGCGCCTTGCGCACCAGCGACCAGCTCTGCTGCAGCGGGTCGTAGGGCGCAATCCACGGCGCGAGCAGCGCCAGCACGATGAAGACGGTGATGATGGCGAGGCCGACCATCGCGCCCTTGCGCCGCCGCAGGCGCCGCCAGGCGCGCCGGGCGGGGCTCTCGACCTGCAGCGCGTCGACGCTCGCCATGCCGTTCGCGGTGATGCTGGCCATGGTCAGCTCCGCAGCCGCGGGTTGGCCAGCATGTAGGCGATGTCGGCCAGCAGGTTGAGTGTGATGTAGGCGGTGGCGGTGACCAGCACGACGCCCTGCACCACGGCATAGTCGCGGTTGAAGACGGCGTCGACGATCAGCTTGCCGAAGCCGGGGACGGTGAAGATCTGCTCCGTCAGCACGGCGCCCGACAGCAGCGTGCCCAGCTCCAGCGCGCCCAGGGTGATCACCGGCGTGAGCGCATTGCGCATGGCATGCTTGAGCACGACCGAGCGCTCGAGCAGGCCCTTGGCGCGCGCGGTGCGGACATAGTCGCTCGACAGCACCTGCAGCATGGCGCCCCTCGTATGGCGCATCAGGACGGCGGCGATGGCATTGCCCAGCACGAAGGCCGGCATGATGGTGCTGGCGAGGCTCGCCCGCAGGTCCTCGCTCGGCCGCACGTAGCCGGACGCCGGCAGCCAGCCGAGCTGAACGGAGAACAGGAAGATCAGCAGGATGCCCAGCCAGAAGTTCGGCGTGCTGATGCCCCACAGCGCGAAGATGTTGGCGCCGTAGTCGAGCCATGTGTCCTTGTACACCGCAGAGACGATGCCGGCGCCGACGCCGATCACCAGCGCGATCAGGATCGCCATGCCGGCGAGCTGCGCCGTGACCGGCAGCTTCTCGAGCACGAGGTCGAGCACCGGCTTCTTGATGCGCATGGACTCGCCGAGATCGCCCGACAGCACGCCCTTCATCCAGTAGACGTATTGCACGGGAATCGGCTGATCGAGCCGGTACTGGGCACGGATCTGCGCGATGACCTCCGGATCGCGATCCTCGCCGGCCATGATCAGCGCCGGATCGCCGGGAAGAAGCTGCTGCAGCCCGAAGATGATCACCGACACGAAGAACAGCGTCGGGATGAGCTGCAGCAGGCGGCGGCCCAGGAACGGGAGCATGCTGCGGCCCGCTATTTCAGCCGCAGCCCCACGACGCGGACCAGGCCGTCTGGCATCGGCTTGTAGCCTTCCAGCCGCTCGGTATGCGCGATCAGCACCCGGCGGTGGTAGAGATAGATGATGTGGCCCTCGTTCTCCCCGACCATGCGCTTGGCAACGATCTCGTACATGTGCTTGCGGCCTTCGGGCTCGGACAGGGTGCGCGCCTTGTTCAGCGCCTCGTCGGTGCCGGGATCGCAATAGCCGGAAACGTTCTGGGGCGCCTTGCAGGCAGCGAAGGCGTAGATGTTGCCGTCGGGGTCGGTGCGGCCGGACCAGCCGATCAGGTAGGCCTGGTATTCGCCGAGCTCGGATTGCTTCAGCGAGGTCGCGAACTCCGTAACACGGATCTTCATGTCGAAGCCGACCTCCGCCACCATCGACTGGATCAGCTCGGCGACCTGGCGGGTCTCGGGGTTGTTGGGCACCATGAAGTCGATGGCGAGCGGACCGTTGACGCCGGCTTCCTTCAGCAGGGCTTTCGCCTTGGCCACGTCGCGCTTCGGGATCGGCACGCTCTGCTGGTAGTAGGGATGCTGCGGGCTGACCCACTGGTTGCCGGGCACGAACTCGCCGTTGAAGACGACCTGGTTCAGGGCATCGCGATCGAGCGCCAGCTCGAACGCCTTGCGCACCTTGGCGCTCTTGGCCAGCGGTGTATCGGCCTTGGGACCGTTGCTGAGGTTGATGGTCAGGCCCTGGTAGCCGATCTCCACGGCGCTCACCAGCTTGAGCTTGGGCGTGTCGCGGATGGTCTTGATGTCGGTGGCCAGCGGCCGCTCGATCAGGTCGAGGCCGCCGGAACGCAGGTTCGCCAGCCGCACCGTCGAATCGACGATCGGCAGGTAGGTGATCTTGTCGATATGGACGTTGGCCTTGTCCCAGTAGTCGGCGAACTTCTCGACCACGATGCGGTCCTGCTGCACGCGTTCGACGAACTTGTAGGGCCCGGCGCAGACCGGCTTGTTGCCGAACTTGTCGCCGGCTTCCTTGGCGGCCTTGGGCGACACCATCATGCCGGCGCGGTCGGTGAGCTGCGCCAGCAGCGGCGAGAACGGCGCCTTCAGCAGCAGGCGGATCGTCATCGGATCGACGACCTCGACCTTGTCGACCTGCCCCAGCTCCGGCTTGCGGAACGAGCCGGTCATGGTCATGTGGCGTTCGAGGCTGTACTTGGCCGCCTCGGCGTCGAACGGCTCGCCGTCGTGGAACTTCACGCCCGGCCGCAGCTTGATCGTGACGGTCTTGCCGTCGGCCGAGGCCTCGTGCGACAGCGCCAGCTGCGGCACGATGTTGAGCTTCTCGTCGATGTCGAACAGCTTGTCGCAGATCGACGCGAAGACGATGCGCCCGACATAGGTGCGGGCCAGGCTCGGATCCAGCACATCGGGATCCTCGGCCAGCCCGATGCGCAGATGCGTCTGGGCCTGCGCCGCGCCGGCCAGCGACAGGGCCAGCGCGGCGGCGATCGCGATACTCCTCCCAACTTTCATGTCTGCCTCCCTTGAATTCTGCGGCTCACTCGGCTGCCCTCACGAAGGCGGCCTGCAGCTTCTCCAGGACCGCGCTCGCGGTCCCCTCCCGCGGCACCAGCTGGCTTGCGTCCGGCAGCTCGCGCCAGCGATGGCAGGCCGTGGCATGGCCGGCCGGGTCGCCGACCAGGCCGGGCCGCTCGCTGCGGCAGCGGTCGATCGCATGCGGGCAGCGCGTGTGCAGATGGCAGCCCGGCGGCGGCGCGATCGGGCTGGGCACGTCGCCCTGCAGGATCTGCCGGTCACGATGCGCGCCCGGCGACGGCACGGGTATCGCCGACAGCAGGGCCCGCGTGTAGGGATGGCGCGGCGCGGCGAACAGCGCGTCGGCATTGGCCATTTCCACGATCCGGCCCAGGTACATCACCGCGATGCGGTCGGCGATGTGCTTCACGACCGCCAGATCGTGGGAGATGAAGATGTAGCTCAGGCCCAGCCGGCGCTGCAGCGCGCGCAGCAGGTTCAGCACCTGGGCGCGGATCGACACGTCGAGCGCCGAGACCGGCTCGTCGCACACGATCAGCTTGGGCTCGACGGCCAGCGCCCGGGCGATGCCGATGCGCTGGCGCTGGCCGCCGGAGAACTCGTGCGGGTAGCGGCGCGCATGCGCCGGGTCGAGGCCGACAGTGGCCAGCAGCGCGCCGACGCGCTCCTTGCGCCGGTCCGGCGGCACGACACGATGCAGCAGCAGCGGCTCCTCGAGGATCTGGCCCACGGTCATGCGCGGGTTCAGCGACGCGTACGGGTCCTGGAAGATCAGCTGCGCATGGCGGCGCCGGGCGCGCAGCTCGGCCTCGTTGTCGCCGAAGATATCGCGGCCCTCGAAACGCACCGCGCCGGCGGTCGGCTCGATCAGGCGCAGCACGAGGCGTCCGACGGTGGACTTGCCGCAACCCGACTCGCCGACCAGCGCCAGGGTCTCGCCGGCATTGAGGTCGAAGCTGATGCCGTCGACCGCCTTCACGGTGGCCGTCGGCCGCCCCAGTAGCGACCGGCGAGCCACAAAATGCTTCACGAGGCCGTCGACCTGGATCAGCGGAGTCATTGCACGAGGTGCTCCAGAGGCGCTCTCCAGCAGCGCGACATGTGCCCTGCGGCGACCTCGACCGGCGGCGGCGCCTCACGGCGGCAGCGCTCGTCGGCGAACGGGCAGCGTCGCGCGAAGCGGCAGCCGGGCGGCGGCGCCGTCATGTTGGGCACGGTCCCGTCGATGGCGGCCAGCCGGTCGCGTCGCTGGTCGAGCCGCGGGATCGAGCCCAGCAGGCCGACGGTGTAGGGATGCTGCGGCTGCGCGAACAGCGCTGCGACGGGCGCGCGCTCGACCACCTGGCCGGCATACATCACGACGATGTCGTCGCACAGCTCGGCGACCACGCCCAGGTCGTGCGTGATCAGGATGATCGCGGTGCCGGTCTCGGCGCGCAGCCGGCGCATCAGGTCCAGGATCTGCGCCTGGATGGTGACGTCGAGCGCCGTGGTCGGCTCGTCGGCGATCAGAAGCTGAGGGTCGCAGGCCAGCGCCATCGCGATCATCGCGCGCTGGCGCATGCCGCCGGACAGGTGGTGCGGGTAGTCGTCGACCCGCTGCTCCGGCGAGGGGATGCGCACATGGCGCAGCATCTCGATGGCATGGGCGCGGGCTTCGCGCGGCGAGGCGCCGCGATGGCGGATGACGGCTTCGGCGATCTGGTCGCCCACCGTGTAGGACGGGTTCAGCGACGTCATCGGCTCCTGGAAGATCATCGCCAGGCGATCGCCGCGCAGGTCGCGCAAGGTGCGGTCGGCGGCGCGCAGCAGGTCGGTCCCTTCGAACATCACCGAGCCCGACACCCGCGCACTCTGCTTCGGCAGCAGGCCCATGATCGACAGGGAGGTCACGCTCTTGCCGCAGCCCGACTCGCCCACGATGCCCAGGGTGCGGCCGCGCTGCAGCGCGAAGCCCACGCCGTCGACCGCCAGCGTCGTGCGGCCGTCGTCGCCGGCGAAGGCGACGCGCAGGTCATCGACGGCAAGCAGCGGCTCTGTCATGCGGTCTCGGCAGCCTGGCCGGCGGCAATGCCGGCCTCGATGGTGGCGCGGTCGGTCGTGCCGGCGGGATTGCGCCGGCTCGGCATGAACTTGCGGAAATGGACCCAGTGCGCGCGGCTGATCGCCTCGAGCCGCTCCAGCTCGGACAGCGGATCGGCATGATCGTCGACCCGCAGGTCGAGGTCGGCGTATTCTTCTTCGCCATGGATCAGCAGCGCGGCCGACTGCTTGCCGCGCTTGTCGCCACCGGCGGCCTCGCCGGCCTGGAGGGCGGCGATCAGCCGGCGGGCGAAGGGCAGCGCCGCGTTGGCCCGCAGCGCCGCAGCGGTCTGCGCGACCACCTGCGGTCCGGCCAGCATGTTGCCGGCCACCGAGAAGGTTTCATCGACGATATGGCCGCACCAGTCGATGCAGGCCGATCCGGTGTGGGCGGCGATGCGGCCGCTGCCGTCCATGACATGCACCTGCCGGTGGGCCTGCCCGGAATCGGCGTCGGTCAGCAGGCGCACGACGTCGGCTGCCGGCACGCCCTCGCGCAGCAGCGCAAGGCCATGCGTGCCATAGAACGGGTTGACGAGCGCCTGCGTCGCCACGGCGCCGACGCCGGTCATGATGTAGGGGACGCGGGCGCCGACCGCGAAGAAGCGGGTGGCGACGGCGATGCCGAGCGCGCCGGTGGCCGCATCGCGGGCGATGATCGACCATGTCATCGGGCCGCTCCGCTCATCTTCCGGCCGCGTAGCCCTGCATGCCGCGCGGATTGGCGGCTGCGCGGCGCCAGGGATCCTCACGCGATGCCGCCGTCAGGCGGCCTTCCGACCAGTCGTCGCCGACCTCGACGACGTGGCCGCGTTGGCGCAGCGTGTCGATCGTCGCGGCCGGCACGCGGTTCTCCACCACCATCACGCCCGGCCGTGCCGTGCGCGGCCAGAACGAGCCGGGGAAATGCTCGCTGTGCCAGGCGGGCGCGTCGATCGCCTCCTGCAGGTTCATGCCGCAATGGACATGGCGCAGGAAGAACTGCGTGATCCATTGATCCTGCTGGTCGCCGCCAGGAGAGCCCCAGGCGAGATAGGGCTGTCCATCGCGCAGCGCCAGGGTGGGCGTCAGGGTCGTGCGCGGCCGCTTGCCCGGCGCCAGCGAGCCCGGCAGCCCTTCCTCCAGCCAGAACATCTGGGCGCGCGTGCCCAGGGGGAAGCCGAGCTCGGGAATGACCGGCGAGCTCTGCAGCCAGCCGCCGCTGGGCGTCGCGGTGACCATGTTGCCGTCGCGATCGATGATGTCGAAGTGCACGGTATCGCCGGAGGCCTGGCCGAGGCGGCCCACTGTCGGCTCGCCGGCACCCGCCGCGGCGCGCTGGCCGTCGGCACGGCGCAGCGTCACGACACCGCCGAAGCCGTCGATGCGGCCGGGCCGCAGCTCCAGCGATGCCGAGTCGGAAACCAGCTTGCGCCGCTCGGCGTTGTAGGCGTCGGACAGCAGGGTCGCCATCGGCACCTCGACGAAGGCAGGATCGCCGTAGAACGCCTCGCGGTCGGCATAGGCCAGCTTGGCGCATTCGACCTGAAGATGGATGAACGCGGCGCTGGTCGGGTCCATGCCGTCAAGATCGAAGCCCTGCAGCAGGGCGAGCTGCTGCAGCATGGCCGGGCCCTGACCCCAGGGGCCGGTCTTGCAGACGGTGTAGCGTCCATACTGATATGTCAGCGGCGCCTCGACGCTCGCCTGCCAGCGCGCCATGTCGTCGCCGGTCAGGACGCCCTTGTGCGGCCGGCCGCTGACATCCATGACGTCCTGCGTGCGGCAGAAGCGGTCGATCGCCTCGGCGACGAAGCCCTGCGACCAGGTGCGGCGCGCGCGCTCGATCTGCGCAACGCGGTCGGCGCCGGCGCTTTCAGCCTCGCGCGCGATCCGGCCATAGGTCTCGGCGACGGCAGGGTTGCGGAAGAGCGAGCCCGGCTTGGGCACGTCGCCGCGCGGCAGGAACACGGCGGCCGAGGTCTGCCAGTGCGTCTCGAACTGCTCGCGCACCGTGGCGATGGTGGCGCAGGCACGCTCGACGATGGGATGGCCATCGCGCGCATAGCCTATGGCGGGCGCCAGCACGTCGGCCGGCCGCATCGTGCCGTAGTCGCGCAGCAGCAGCATCCATGCGTCGAACGTGCCGGGGACGCAGGCCGCCAGCAGCCCCGTGCCCGGCACCATGTCCAGCCCCTGGCCGCGGTAGTGCGCGATCGTCGCGCCGGCCGGCGCCGGGCCCTGGCCGCAGATCACCTCGGGCCGGCCGCGGCGCACGTCGTGGAGGATGATCGGCACGTCGCCGCCGGGGCCGCACAGATGCGGCTCGACCACCTGCAGCGTGAGCGCCGTCGCGACGGCGGCATCGAAGGCGTTGCCGCCCTTCTCGAGGATCGACATGCCCACGGCCGTGGCGATCCAGTGCGTCGACGTCACCACCCCGAACGTGCCGGTGATCTCGGGCCGGGTGGTGAACGGATTGGGGTTGATGAATTTCATGGGCGTGATGATCCGCGCTGCGGTCAGGGACGGCCGCGGGCCGAACGTTGGCACAGATATGGCGGCCAGCCTAGCAGGCAGCCGCTTCACGAAATGACGATGCGCCGGGCGCCGGCACCCGGGCAGGACACCCGTTCGGCGGCCGATCCGGGACATATCTCGCATCTGCAGCGCAACTCGGCCATAATTCGGCCGTGGGGGCCGCGTTATTGTGGTGTCCGAGGTTCTTCTACGGGACGTGCCATGGCCGATCCGGTCAACATGAGCAACGGTAACCAGGGCGGCAATGAGGAGAGGAAGAGCAATACCGGCCTGAAGGCTGTCGGCTTCGTTGCCGGCGGCATCCTGCTGCTGCTGATCGGTCTGGGGCTGGGCTGGTACTTCTTCTATCGCGTCCAGGTGAATGTCACGGTGCAGGCGCCGCCGCCGCCACCCGCGCCACCCGCGCCCAAGCCTGACCCGGCTGCGGTACGGGCGCTGGAGGACGCCCTGGAGAAGCAGAAGCAGAGCAACAAGGCGATCGAGGACCAGATCGCCAAGCTGCGTGAAGCCTTGCAGGGCAATGTCTGCACCATCACGGATCCGCGCGGGCTGGGCATCACCCCGCCCGGTCCCGGCGGCGGGCCCAGCGGCCCCCAGACGCCGGCGCCGACCACGCCCGGCTCCAAGAGCACGGGGCTCGACCCCAAGATCCCGGGGCGGCCCGAGATCAAGGCCGACCCTGGCCGGACCGAGGCCGGCCGGCAGGAGCCGCCGCCGCCGCCGACCGGCACGCTGGCCGATCTGGTGCCGGTGCTGGAAGGCGCCACTGTCCTGATCCTTGCGCCAAAGACGCAGGGCCTGGGCACGGGCACCGGCTTCTTCGTCGGCCGCGATATCGTGCTGACCAACAACCATGTCGTGAACGACCTTTCGGATGGGAAGGTCTACGTCACCAGCCGCAAGCTCGGCACCGTGCTGGAGGGCGAGGTCGTCGGCGCGATCGGCGGCGGCAACGCCGGCGGCGCCGACTTTGCCGTCGTGCGGGTCGAGCGGGTGCCGGCGCAGATCAAGCCGTTGGGCCTGGGAGTCGAGCCGGCGGCGCTCAAGGAGGTGGTGGCAGCGGGCTATCCCGGCGCCATCCTGCGCAACGACCGTAATTTTCTCGAGCTTCTCAAAGGCGACCCCAGCAAGGCCCCGGAGCTGGTGTTGACCAAGGGCGAGGTCAGCGCCGTCCAGAACCGCGACCGCGGCCTGCCGTCGATCGCCCACACCGCCTCGATATCATCGGGCAATTCCGGCGGTCCGCTGATCGACCGCTGCGGGCGCGTGGTCGGCATCAACACCTTCGTGACGCGCGCCGAAGCCGGACAGGGCGGTGGCTTCGCCATCGGCGCCACCGCCCTCTCCAGGTTCCTGCGCAGCAACAACGTGTCGTTCGACTGGACCGAGGCCGCCTGCACCAAGTGAGCCCTGCCGGCGCCCTATGATCGCGCGCCGGTCGCCTGGTCGATCGCCCGCTCCAGAAGCCGCTTGCGCTGGTTGAGCTCGTCCAGCCGACGCCGTTTCTCGGCGTCGGCCAAGGTCGGGTCGTTGTTCACCTGATTGCCCGAGGCCTGCAGCGCATCGAGGTCGGCGCTGAGGCGGCGCAGCTCGCCAAGATTCTGTCCCCGGGACGCCTCGGCGGAGGCGAGCTTGCCGCGCAGGCGCGCGATGTCGCTGCTGAGCGCTGCGTTCTGGCGCTGCAGCGCGGCGCGCTCGGAGGCGACCTGCTGGCGCTGGGCGCTAGCTTGCGCCGCATCAGCCTGAAGCTGCTGGTTGCGTTGCTGCTCGGCAGCCAGCGTGTCGCGGCGCTGCTGCGTCTGGCTTGCATACTTGCCGCTGCTGAGTCCGCTGACGCCGCCGAAGAAGCCGCCGCGGCTGGGGTCATCGTCCGTGCAGGCCGTCACGCCGAGAAGGGCGGTGGCCACGAGGAACACCTTGCGCATGGGTTGTCTCCGTCTCCGCCTCAGCCGGTCCTGGTGATCGAGATGGCGCTGTTGAGCTCGGCGAGCTGCGCTTCCAGTGCCGCGATCTGCTGGTTGAGGCGGGCGATCTCCGCGTCCATCGCCGCGGTGCTGGCGCCCGGATTTTCCGCCCGCGTGGCGTTGCGCGCCTGGATGTAGTCGCCCAGCCGCTCGCGCAGGCGGCTGATGGTCTGGCGGATATGGCTGGCATCCTGCTCGGCCGTCGCGACCCGCCGGTTGAGGTCGTCCCGGCTGGCCTGGCGGGCGTTGTACTCGGCCCGCAGCCGGGCGAGCTCGGCCTTGTTCTGCGCCACCACGGTGCGGGTGTTGGCGACATAAGCCTCGAGCCTGGCGTTGTCGTTGCGCACGTCGGCGGTCATCGAGTCCAGGCGCTGGTTCTCGTTGACGTACTGCTCCTTCTTCTTGCCCACGTAGTAGCCGGCCCCGCCGCCCAGCAGCGCGCCGGCGCCTGCGCCGATCAGCGCGCCGGCGGCTCGGTTGCGCTTGCCGCCGAGCAGCGCGCCCAGGAGCGCCCCGCCCAGGGCGCCGACCACGGCGCCTTCGCCCACCGTGCGGTTGAAGTCCTGGTTCTGCGCCCGAAGACGGCGCTGCTCCGGCGTCAGATACGGGTCGTTGGCATACGACCCGCCGGCCGCGCAGCCGCCCAGCGTGGCGGCGCACAGCACGGCGGCGATCGCCAGCCGGACGGCGCGGGGGCGGAACAGGGCGTACATGGCGAGCCTCCTTCAGGGCAGCGCGAGAATGTCCTTGAACCAGGCGTCGGGCTGCACGCCGGACGATTTCCGGTAGGCCGACACGTGTGCGGCGACCAGCCTGGCGTAGGGATCCAGGTGGCCGGCGCCGCTCTTCTCGAATTCGAGCTTCAGGGTGCCCAACTGCTGATTGACTGTCGAGTCGTTGAAGTCCTGCGCAATCTGCACCACGGTGTCGGCGTAGTAGCGCAAGTTGCCCTGCAAGGTTCCGTTGAGCTCCTTCAGCCGGGCGTCCAGCGCCGCCACGTTCAGGCCGGCCTGCTTTTGCGTGTCGCGGCTCTTCTGCACCTGGTCGAGGAAGCGGCGGTCGGCGCGAAGCTTGTCGCCGAGGAAGGCGGCCAGTCGCAGCAGGCTGCGGGCGGCGCGGCCGCGCATCGTCGCCTCCTCGTCGATGCGCTTGGCGTACTCGCGCTGCAGGGCCGCCAGCCGGACGCGGATATCGGCGTCGGTGGTGGCCTTGATGATGGTCTGCAGCTCGGCCAGCGGGTCGCCCTGAGCGACATCACCGGTGCGCAGCGCCTCGGCCTTGGGCAACGCTTCCCAGGCCTTCTTCGCGGCCTCCAGCCGGGCCGGCGAGGGGATCACGGGGGCCACCAGCGCGAGCCGGAAGCCGACGGTGGGCACCCGGCGCGGGCCGTTGGCGTCGAACGGCAGCAGCTCGTTGCGGTAGGCCGACCGGACATCGGCTTCCGACGTCTGGTAGTTGCCGCCCTTGATCACGAAGCCGCCGGCCTGGCCGTGCAGGCGCGCCAGCTTGTTGAGCCGGAAGGGATCGAGCACGATCTCGTCGACGTTGCCCAGCATGTCATGCAGGCCCAGCGGATTGGGCTTGAGCGCGCCGACCAGCTGCAGCTCGCCGTTCGACGACCGCTGGCTGCGGAACCAGACATACTTCTCCATGCCGTCCGGCATCGGGAAGGTCTTCTCCTCGAACTCCGACGCCGACACCGCGACGCCGCCGCGGGCGGCGTATTCCCATTCCGCTTCGGTCGGCAGGCGCAGGAAGCCGGGCAGGCCGTCCTCGACCGGCAGCTTGTTCTTGGCGTTCTTCAGCAGCCACTCGGTATAGAGCTGCGCCGCCTGCACGGCATCGAACCACGTCGTGCCCGTCGCCGGCCGCAGGCCGGCCCGCTCCGGCGTGGCGCACGTGCCGGTGATCGCCTTGAGCTGCAGCTCCGTGATCTCGTACTTGGCGAGATAGTAGAAGCGGCGCGTCTTGTCCTTCGGGTCGCCGAAGGCGCCGTCGATATAGTCGTAGCGGCTGCCTTCGGCGAAGGCGAACCGTTCGTCGGTGCCGCCGACCACGATCTTGCGGTCCGCCAGCGCCGATTCGTGCGGCACGTCGATGCGCCGGAACACCATGGCCCCGCCGCAGGGCAACGGCAGCACGAGGTCGCCGGGCGCCGGCTGGGGATTGTAGAAGCGCGCCTCCCAGCGCTGCGGCTGCGGCGCCGGCCCCGGCCGCGGCTGCCCAAGCGCCGGCGCCGCCAGCGCCAGCAGGGCTGCGGTGATGATCGCGGCTGATCGCCGGATGCCGCGCGATCGCGGTCCGATCGGCTGGCCCTGCGGCACGGCATCCCCCGGAACTGCTGGCTGACCCATGTCGACAACTCGCAGCATGGCGGAGAAATGTGAACGAATCGGGGGTGACATCATGGCGATTCGAAGATGCATACGCAGCTCACGGCGGCGTCATCCCGCGACGCATCGCCATGAGCTGCGCTGATCGACGGGGTGGCGACACTTGAGAGTGAGTGTGTGATCATTTTTTGCGATGAACCTGCCTGCGCAGTTCCAGAAATACCAGGAACCTTGTTTTGAACCAGCGATGACAAGGACTTGCGGCTGGCGATTTGTGCGCTGCGCCAGGAGCGCAGTTTGCGGAGTTTTGCCGCCGGTGCCGATGAAGGCGATGCGAGTCGGATCGGACGCCCGCATGCTGTGAACGTCACCGCGTATGTATGTAGCTGCGCCTGTCGGAACAAGAGAACGAAACGCGCCGCCAGCGCGGCAGTTCGCGGTTGCCGAACCGGCATGGCCGCCTACGATGGCCGCGATCAATGGGGCCGCGATCAGCGGGGAGGAAGACGATGGACGCGACGGCGATGCTGAAGGAGTTCTGCGAAGCGGTGGAACGGCGTGACGGGAAGCGCCTCGCGGCGCTCTTCGCCGAGGACGGCGTCTATCACGATGTGTTCTACGGTGCCTTCGCCGGCCGGGGGAAGATCGCCGAGCTGATCGACGACTGGTTCCATCGCACGGCGCGCGATTTCCGCTGGGACATGCATGATCCGCTGTGCGACGGCCGCACGCTCTACGCCTACTACACGTTCAGCTATGTCTCGACCCTGCCCGAGGCCGAGGGCAGGCGTGTCGGCTTCGAGGGCGTGGCGATGATGAAGCTGCGCGACGGCCTGATCCAGGAATACCGCGAGGTCGCCAATGTCGGCCCCGCCTTCGTGGCGCTGGGCTTCGCGCCGGAGCGCGTCTGCAAGATCCTGGCCCGCGAGGGCGAGGCACTCAGCAAGACGCCCAGGATGAAGCGCCACGTCGCGTGAAGCGCGCAGGCGCGCCGCGGCGCGCCTGCGCGCTCGCCTCACGCCGCCTTTTGCTCGTCGGCGACGATGCGGTCGTAGGCCGGCAGCGTCAGGAACTCGCGGAACACCGGCTGCTCGACCAGGTCGATCATCAGCTGGGCAGCGTCCTCGTGGCGGCCGGCGGCATAGGCCGCCTCGCCGATCTGCGCCTTCACCTTGTCGAGCTCCTCGCGCACGATCTGACGCACCAGCTCCTTGGTGATCACCCGGCCGTCGTCGAGCTTCTGGCCATGGCGCACCCACTGCCAGACCTGGGCGCGGCTGATCTCGGCCGTGGCGGCGTCTTCCATCAGGTTGAACAGCGGCACGCAGCCGATGCCGCGCAGCCAGGCCTCGACATAGCCGATGCCCACGGCCACGTTCTGCCGCAGGCCGGCGTCGCTCTTGCCGCCCTGCGGCACCTGCAGCAGGTCGGCGGCGGTGACATGCACGTCCTGGCGCTTGCGCGCGATCTGGTTGGCGTCCTTCATGACCGCGTCGAACTCGGCCTTGGCGATCGCCACCAGCCCGGGATGCGCCACCCAGGTGCCGTCGTGGCCGTCGCCGGCCTCGCGCTTCTTGTCGGCGCGCACCCGCTCCATGGCCGTCTCGTTGGCCGCCGGATCGTTCTTGATCGGGATCTGCGCTGCCATGCCGCCCATGGCGTGCACGTCGCGGCGGTGGCAAGTCTTGATCACGAGCTGGCTGTAGGTGCGCAGGAAGTGCGTGGTCATCGTGACCTCGCCGCGATTGGGCAGCACCGCCCAATCCTGCTCGCGGAACTTCTTGATGAAGCTGAAGATGTAGTCCCAGCGGCCGCAGTTCAGGCCGGCGGAATGCTCCTTCAGCTCCCACAGGATCTCGTCCATCTCGAAGGTGGCGAGGATGGTCTCGATCAGCACCGTGGCCTTGATCGTGCCCTGCGGCACGCCCAGCGTGTTCTGGGCGTGGACGAACACGTCATTCCACAGCCGGGCCTCGAGGTGGCTCTCCAGCTTCGGAAGGTAGAAGTAGGTGCCGGTGCCGTTCTCCAGCCGCTGCTTGGCGTTGTGGAAGAAATACAGGCCGAAATCCAGCAGCGAGCCCGACATCGGCTCGCCGTCGACGATCAGGTGCCGTTCCGGCAGATGCCAGCCGCGCGGCCGCACGAACAGCGTCGCGATCTGCTGGCCCAGGGCATAGGCCTTGCCGGTCGAAGGCTCGGTGAAGTCGATCTCGCGGCGGTTGGCGGCACGCAGGTTGATCTGGCCGTCGAGCATGTTGGTCCAGGTCGGGGTCGAGGCATCCTCGAAGTCGGCCATGAACACGTTGGCGCCGGAGTTCAGCGCGTTGATGATCATCTTGCGGTCGACGGGACCGGTGATCTCCACCCGCCGGTCGAGAATGTCCTTGGGCAGCGACGCCACCGTCCAATCCGACTCGCGGATGCTCCTGGTCTCGGGCAGGAAGTCGGGCTTCTCGCCGCCATCCAGCCGCTTCTGGCGCTCGACACGGGCCGCCAGCAGGGCCTGGCGCGTCGGGTTGAATCGCCGCTGCAGGTCGACGATGAAGGCGAGGGCTTCAGGCGTGAGGATGGTCTCGAAGCCGGGCTTGAGGGCGCCGGCGAGCTCGACGCCTGCGGGAAGCTGAAGAGCCGTCATGGTGGGATTCCTCCGCGCGTCCGGGATGTGCTCCTGGTCGTTTAGCCAATCCCCGCGCCGGGCGCCAGCCACGGCACGGGCGGTGGTCGGCACAGCATCTGCGACCGCGAGGCATAGGCGGTGGTGCCCGGGTCTCGCCGCGCGGCGTTGCTATGGACGAACGGTGCGTTGACCGCCGGATTGCCTGCGCTACCAGCGGGCGAGGAGCGATGACGTCGAGGAGATGGTTGTGAGCGGCCTCGTTCCGGCTATGGTGCGGCGGAAGCCGGGGAGCCGCCGTGTCATGGATGCCGCATATCTTGTCGATTGGCTGAACCTGGCGGGCCGCTGGGCCCACATGATCACCGGCATCGCCTGGATCGGCGCGTCGTTCTACTTCATCTGGCTGGACAACCACCTCGAGGATCCGAAGGTGCCGGCCGACGTCGCCAAGGGCGTCGGCGGCGAGGTGTGGTCGGTCCATGGCGGCGGCTTCTATCACGCGCAGAAGTACAAGGTGGCGCCGCCGGCGCTGCCGCCGGTCCTGCACTGGTTCAAGTGGGAGGCCTACACCACGTGGATCACCGGCATGTTCATGATGTGCCTGGTCTACTACTACGGCGCCGATGTGGCGCTGATCGACCCGCTGGTGCAGGACCTGTCGCATTGGCAGGCGATCGGCATCGGGCTCGCCTTCATCGCCGGCGGCTGGATCATCTACGACCTGCTGTGCCGCTCGCCCCTGGGCCAGGACGATGCGGTGCTGGGCGGCGTGCTGGCGGTGCTGTCGGTGGCGGCCGCCTGGGGGCTGTGCCAGCTCTTCTCCGGTCGCGGCGCCTTCATCCATTTCGGCGCCATGCTGGGCACCATCATGGTCGCCAACGTCTTCTTCGTGATCATCCCCGGCCAAGGCGAGCTGGTGAAGGCCAAGAGGGAGGGCCGCCTGCCCGACCCGAAATGGGGCGCGATGGGCAAGCAGCGCTCGGTGCATAACACCTACTTCACGCTGCCGGTGCTGTTCACGATGATCAGCAACCACTATGGCGGGGTGACCGGCCATGCCTGGAGCTGGGCGATCCTGGTGGCGCTTTCCGCCGCCGGCGCGCTGATCCGCCTGTGGTTCGTGCTGCGGCACAAGGGCAATGCGCCGGCGCTGCCCCTGGCGGCCGGCCTGGCGGTGCTGGCCGGCACGGTCGTGATCGCGGCGCCGCGCGACGAGGTCACGGTCGAGCTGGCCGGCAAGACGGAATTCGCGCAGGTCGCGAAGGTGGTGGCCGAGCGCTGTGCCGTCTGCCATGCGGCAAAGCCGACCCGCGAGGGCTTCGCCGCGCCACCCAAGGGCGTGATGCTGGAGACCCCGGGCCAGATGAAGGCCTATGCGCGGGCCATGCTGCAGCAGGTCTGGCATTCCAAGGCGATGCCGCCGGGCAATGTCACCGAACTCTCGGACGAGGATCGCGCCCTCATCGCGCGCTGGGTCCGCAATGGTGCGCCGCTGCGGTAGTACTTGGAATCACGGGTCGGTGATACACCCGTCATCCCGAGCGCCCCTTCGACAGGCTCAGGAGAGGGATCTCCCGCGAATGGCGCACCGTGCACCTCTCGCAGGAGATCCCTCGCTGCGCTCGGGATGACAGTGGCCAGGAAGGTGCTGATGAGTGTCGGGTCGGGGTTCAGGGCGAAGCGCGGCCTGGTCGCGGTGCTGGTGCTGATCGGCGCAGCGCTCGCCGCGATGCTGGGCGACTGGGGCGCCGGCTCCCCGGCCGGCGGCGGACGCGTTGGCGCGCCGCCGCAGGTGGAGGCCCGTGGCCCCGAGGACCGGGCCTGGGGGCCCGCGGTCGGCTTCGCCAACCGTGATCGGCTCGACGAGCACTACCGCAAGCACGGTGCGGAGTTCGGCGACATCTCGCGGCAGGACTACCTGCGCCAGGCGCAGGCGCTGCGGGATGCGCCGGTCGGCGGACCGATCCTGGAGGCGGTGCGCCGCGACGGCGTGGTCAGCCGCTTCGATCGGCGCAGCGGCGCGTTCATCGCATTCAACTCCAACGGGGTGATCCGCACCTTCTTCCGCCCCAACGATGGCGAGCGGTACTTCCGCCGTCAGCTCGAACGCGACCATTGAGGCCTACGACGATGACCGGAGGGAAGCGGCTGGCGGATCGCATCGCGGCATGGGAGCGCATCGTGGCCGGGGTCGAGGCCGGCTATGCCTACGGCCTCGACGACTGGCTCAATGACATGGATTTGCGTCGCGGCATTGACGAAGCGTTGGACGCGCTGAAGCCGCGAGAACGCCTGCGGAACAAGGTGTCGATCGAGCAGCTGGCGGCGAGCGATGCGCGCTTCCGCAAGGCGACGGCCGCGGCCGGGAAGTGCCTGTGGGGATCGACCGTGGCCGCGCGCGAGGGCTGGCATGCCGACCGGCAATGGTGGTACTTCCGCAAGCCCCGGATCGGCAATGCCGAGCTGGCGCAGGACATCGACGCGGTGGCATGAGCGCGCGACGCGGGCGCGGCACGGAGAAACGAATAAATGCTGGGCAGACGCAGTGTCGCGGTGGCCGGGTTGGCGCTGGCCCTGAGCGCCTGTGCCGATAGCAGCGAGCCGCCCAGGGCGGCAGTGCCGGCGGCGCCAACGCTGACAGCGGATGGGCGCATCATCGTGCGCGGGCAAGGTCTGACCTATGCCATCCGTCCGCCCCAGGGCTGGTCGGCCCGCAGCGTGCGCGGCGCGGACCGGTCGACCAAGTCGATGGTCACGGTTGCCGACATTTCCCCGCCGGGCGGCGTGCCGGCCGTGATCTCGGGCCAGATGCGCACCAAGACCAGCGAGATCAATTCGATCGACAGCTGGATCGAGCGCGTGACGAAGACGCGCCGCGCCACCGACCACGACTTCACGCTGTGGCGCGCCGGGCCGGTGCCGGTCGCGGGCGCGCGCCCCAGCGCGATGCTGGTGCTGGAGAACAGCGAGCCGCCGGAGGGCGAGGGACAGCCGGTGGACCATGAGGCCGTCGTGCTGATCGAGGAGCCCGGCGCCATTGCCGAGATCTTCCTGACGACGAAGACCCGCGAGCTGCTCGACCAGTACCTGTCCACGCTCCGCGTGGTGGCGGCGAGCTATGGACCGGCGATGTGAGCCTTGCGGCATCGCTTCGCGGTGTCGAGCAGGGCTGGTGGTGATCCTCAAGACCTGGATGTGAGCACAATGGTCCAGACCACGCTTGGCAGCGGCAAGATCCTGGTGTCGTGCAACGGCCCGGTGACGACCATCGTCATCAATCGCCCCGAGGTGCGCAATGCGCTGGACAACGAATGTGCGCGGGCGCTGGGCGCGGCGCTGCGTGCCTTCGACGCCGACGAAGCGGCGCGTGTCGCTGTCCTGACCGGCGCCGGCGGCGCCTTCTGCGCCGGCGCCGACCTCAAGCAGCTCGGCGCCGGCGTGGACTATTTCCCGTGGGCTGGCAGCGACGACGGGCCGCTGCGTGCCGCGCTGTCGAAACCCGTGATCGCGGCGGTCGAAGGCCATGCATGCGCCGGCGGGCTGGGCGTGGCGCTGTTCTGCGATATCCGCATCATCGACGACACGGCCGTCTTCGGCGTCTTCTCCCGCCGCTGGGGCGTGCCCATGAGCGACGGCACCACGGTCCGCCTGCCGCGCATCGTCGGCCAGGGGCGGGCGCTCGACATGCTGATCACCGGCTGTCCGATCAAGGCGGATGAGGCGATCGCGATCGGCCTGGCCACCCGCAAGGTGGCGCGCGGCACCACCCGCGCCGAGGCAGAAGCCCTGGCGCAGCAGGTCGCCGGATTTCCGCAGATCGCGCTGCGGTCCGATCGTCGTTCGGCCTATGACAGCTTCGATCATGATACCGAAGCCGCCATCCGGCGCGAGATGGAGCTCTCGCTGGAGGCGCGGCGCGTCGAATCGCAGGTCGGGGCGGCCCGCTTCAGCCAGGGTGAAGGCCGGGGCGGGGCATTCGCGATGCCGGCCGCGCGGCACGGTGGGAACGATCCCGCGCGGACCAATTGACGGCGGAAGCTGTCGAGGGGCGCCGATATAGTGCAGCTCATGTGATGAATGCGGCCGCGTGCCACCGGCCGACAGGACGGCTGGATCCGCGATGGCTGCGCCCCTGACATCGATGACGTTCGCCGACGGCAATATCCTGGCCTCGCGCCGGGTGCCGGTCACGACGATCATTATCAATCGCACCGAAGTCAGGAACGCGCTCGACGTCAAGACCGCGCGCGGGCTGGCAGGCGCCTTCCAGCTCGCAGACGCCGACGAGGAGATCCGGGCCGTGGTCGTGACCGGCGCCGGCGGCGCCTTCTGCACCGGTGCGGACCTCCAGGAGCTGGCAGCGACGGGCGCCTTCTTTCCCTGGGCGGGGAACGACGACGGACTGCTGGCGGCGCCGCTGTCCAAACCGGTCATCGCCGCGATCGAAGGGAGCGCCAGCGCCGAGGGGCTGGGCGTGGCGCTGTTCTGCGATATCCGGATCGTCGACGACTCGGCCAGCTTCAGCGCTGCCTCGCGGCAGTGGGGGTGCCCGATCGGCGATGGCGCCACCGTGCGCCTGCCGCGCCTTGTCGGCCAGGGGCGGGCGCTCGACATGCTGATCACAGGCCGCGTCGTCGGCGCGGACGAGGCGCTCGCCATGGGGCTGGCCAGCCGGAAGGTGGCGCGCGGCACGACCCGGGCCGAAGCTGAAAAGCTGGCGCACCAGGTCGCCGGCCTGCCCCAGGCAGCCCTGCTGGCGGACCGGTGCTCGGCTTATGAGAGCTTCACGCTGGACGGTGCGGCAGCGATCGCCCGCGAGGTGCAACGGGCACGCGCGACCTTCGGACCCGAGGCGCAGGCCGGTATCCGACGGGCGTCGCAGCGTGCGACGGGCGGCATCCGGTTGTTGCGCGCCTGAGGCTGGATAAGGGATCTTCGGAGAAAGCGCACGATTCTCCATGCCCATCACCACTCTGCTGTTCGATGTCGGTGGCCCTCTGGACACCGAGGTCGCATTCGAGCGCGCGATCGATCTTCGGCTGCCCGAAGCGGTGCGCCGGCAAGGAATCGACGTCACGCCCGAAAGCTACGTCGCTGCCTGCGCCTGGGCGGTCGACAGCTTTGCGCCCAATCTCTACCAGGCCGTGGTCTGGCGCCTGTGCGACGGCGACGTCTTTGCCGCCCACCGTGCCTGGGCGCTGCTCGCCGAGGAGATGGGCCGGATCGAATTCGGCGAGCCGCGCGAGGGCATGATCGAGCTGCTGGCCGCGCTGCGCGCCGCGGGCTTCAGCCTTGGGATCGTCGCCAACCAGCCGCTGACCTTGCCCGCGAAGCTGGAGCGTCTGGGCATGGCCGGGCTGTTCGACAGCGCCGACGGCAGCGCCGCGCTGGGGCTGAGCAAGCCCGACCCGCGCCTGTTCCTGGCGGTTTGCGCCCGGCTCGGCGCGGCGCCGGCCGACTGCCTGATGGTCGGTGATCGCATCGACAACGACATTGCGCCTGCCCGCCTGCTGGGCATGCGCACGATCCGCTTCCGCTGCGGTCGCCACGCGGCCCAGGCGCCGCGGACCTGGAGCGAGCTGCCCGATGCCGACGTCGCCACGGTGGATGCGCTCGCGGCCGCGATCGACCGACTGGCAGGATAGGGCTTACAATTCTAGAAGGAAGGTGCCCCGAAGGGGCGGATGGGGGATGTTTGAACGAATTCACTCCATCAACCTGGCTTCGAATCCGTTGCAGCATCCCCCTTCCGGCGCTTCGCGCCACCTTCCCCCTCCGGGCAGGGCTATCGCATATGGCACTATCGGCCGAACCGTCAGAAGACGAACCACAGAGGCACAGAGACACAGCGCAGCCGTTGGCCGCAACCAAATGCGGGGAAAGCGCTTCATGGTGAGCTTGTCGAACCATGAAGCGGCGCACCACTGCCCGTGCGACGCCTTCATGGTTCGACTCACCATGAAGGCTACAAAAATCACCGCGGCTCGCGAAGATTCTTGAAGTCAGTAGTACAGAGGTCACACAGAGGAAGACGCCACCGCGCGCCGAAGGTGCGCAAGCCTTTGTTTCTCTGTGTTGTCTCTGTGCCTCTGTGTCTCTGTGGTTAGCTTTCATGGCGCCATATGCGATCGCCCTACCCCTCCGGGGAAGGGCAAAGTCACACTCTCCAAGCGCAGCGAGGATCTCCTGCGGCAAGGCGCACAGTGCGCTATTCGCAGGAGATCCCTCGCTGCGCTCGGGATGACGGTAAAGTGCGGCGCCGATCCCGGCACCCGCTGCCTCAGCCCGAGCGGAAGACGTTGGCGCGATGCCAGGCCAGGTAGGCGACCTGCCGCTCGCCCTTCACGGCGAGGCGGAAGCCGGGGTCGATGCCCGCCTTGCGCGCCTCTTCGGCCGGCAGGTCGGCCGACAGCAGGAGGGCGCCGTCATCCGCAAAGGCGATCAATCCGGTTATGAACGCGATATGCCATGTCGTCAGCAGGGGCAGGGCGTTGTGGCTGTCCAGCCGCTCCTCGTTCGTGGCACGTGCCCAGGGCTTGATGGCGCAGGTCCGTACCAGGACCTCATGGACCGTGCCGGTGGCGCAGCAGCCGCCGTTCCACAGCGCCAGGACCGATTCGTTGAGGCGGCCGAAGCCGAGGCGCGCCTCGATGAGGTCGTTCTTGGTCTCCTCCGGCAGATCGCCCACGGATATCGCCTCGGCCATGGCCTCGCCGATCGCCTCCGACATGGGGTCGGCGTCGGCACAAAGCGCGATGAGGCGTTCGGCCAGCGCCTCCCCGACGGGATGCACCGATGTGTCCTTTTCGGCGCCATTGGGGTCGAGCGGCGAGCCCATCACGGGCAGCACATCGCGCAGGCGCAGCGTGGTCTCCTCGACCGTCACCGACTGCGGCAGGCCGAAAAAGCTCACCTCCACGATCCGCGCCGCCCGACGCTGGAAGTCGGGCGCCATCTCGATCGCTTCGTCCTGCGGCGGCTTGACTACCGTGAAGACGCCCTCGAGGTCGCCGCCGACAAAGACGAAACCGATGTCCGCCGGGCGCATGTCGCCCGCCGTCGCGTAGCTGGCGCTGGTCTTGCCGAGCTTGTCGCGCCGGGGCACGGCCACGATGCCCTCTTCCTCGAGAAGGATGACATCGTCTTCCTTCTGGTTCAGCCACCAGTACGCCATCGATCATCCTCTCCGGCGCCGGTGCCGGCGGTGCCGGTCACGGCGCCGCCTTGGGTGCCTTCTGTGTGCCCCAATAGCCGAAGAGCGAGCCCGCGACACGCCGAATCTGGATTTCCTCCGAGCCTTCGGTGATGCGATAGCGGCGGTGATGGCGGAAGATGTGCTCGAACGGATGGTGGCGCGAATAGCCGACGCCGCCATGCACCTGCATCGCCCGGTCGGCGGCGTCGCAGACCAGCCGGTTGGCGCGGTAATTGGCCATCGCCACCCAGGGGCTGACATCCATGTGATGCTCGCGGTCGAGATACCACGCCGTCTTGCGCACCAGCCCGCGCGTCATCTCGGCTTCGGTATGCAGCTCGGCGAGCGGGAACTGGATCGCCTGATTGGACGACAGCTTGCGGCCGAACACCATGCGGCGATTGGCATAGGCGACGGAACAGTCGATGCAATATTGCGCCGCGCCCAGGCTCGAGGCGGCCTGGCGGATGCGGTTCTCGTGCACGAAGGTCTGGGCCACGTCCAACCCCATGCCTTCCTCGCCCAGCATGGTCGAGGCCGGGACGGTGACATTGCTGATCGACACCTCGGCATGGTCGCTGGGCATGTTGAAGGTCCACCACATGTGCTCGACCTTGAAGCCTGATGTGGTGACCGGCACCAGGAAGGCGCTGATGCCACGCGCGTCGCCCGGCTTGCCCGAGGTGCGCGCGAAGACGAGGTCGACGGTGGCCGTGTGCATGCCGGTGTTGAAGCGCTTGGCACCGTTGATCACCCAGTCGCCGCCACGCTTCACGGCGGTGGTCTCCATGAAGGTGGCGTCCGAGCCATGGTTGGGCTCGGTGAGGCCGAAGGCGATGCGCTCCTTGCCCGTCAGCATGCCCTCGATGTAGCGCTGCTTCTGCTCCACCGTGCCGAAGCGATGCAGCAGCAGCGCCACCGGGAAGTTGCCGACGATCGAGCTCTCGTTCTGCAGGTCGTTGTGCAGGCCGAGCCCCTTGTGGGCGAGGTGCTCGCGGATGATCGCCATCGCCAGGTTGCTGCCGTCCTTGCCGCCCAGCTCCTTGGGCAGCGCGAAGCGCAGATGGCCCGCCTTGTCGGCGCGCCGGCGCATCTCGGCCAGCAGCGCCTCCCATTCGTGGCGCGGCTGGCCGTCATTGTCCCAGTCGGTGCGGGCGTGCTCGCGGCGATGATCGAAGAAGCGGATATTGTCGTTCTCGCGCTCCAGCGGCCGGATCTCGCGCTCGATGAAGGCATCGAGCTCGGCAAGATAGGCCTTGATGTCGGCGGGGATCTCGAAGTCCATGGCGTCCTCCCGATGAACGATCATTCATGGCGATCCTAGCCGCCGCCCATGCAGGCGGCGAGGCCTGCATTCCGCGTGGCGGGCGCGTGTCCGGCGGGATGACAGCTTCGACAGCCTGACACAGTATCGGCGCATGGATACCGTGATCACAGCCCGCCTGATCCTGCGCCCGCTGATCGAGCGCGATGCGCCGGCCTACGCCGACATCCGCTATCACCCGGAGGTCGCCCGCTGGCTGCCGGCGTCGGCTGGCGGCGATCCCGTCGACAACGCGGCGCGCACCATCGCCTACTTTGCGCAATGCTGGGCGAGCGATGGCCATGGTCCCTGGGGCTTGTTCCTCAAGGAGGGCGATGAAGAGGGCAAGCTGATCGGCCACGGCGGGTTGCGCGTGATCCCCGAGTTCGACGGCCAGACCGAGATCCTCTACGCGCTGCACCCCGAGGCCTGGGGCAAGGGCTACGCCACCGAGCTGGGGCGCGTGTCGCTGCGCTACGGCTTCGAACGCCGTGGCCTGCCGTCGATCTTCGCCATCACCAAGCCCGACAACCATGCTTCGCAGGCGGTGATGACGCGCCTGGGCATGACCTACCGCAAGCGCGTCACCTACAAGGATATCGACGCGGTGTGGTTTGAGATCGAGCGCGGCGGTCCTGAACCGGGCCGTTCCGCCGCGTTGTAAGTATCAAGCCCGGTCGATGCGCGCGGCGTAGCAGCCGGGCGCGGCGTAGTGCACGTGCAGGTAGGCCGCGCGCGGTTCCGCGAACAGCCGCTCGACCGCCTCTTCGAGGTTCCTGCCATCGACCAGCTCGCGGTCGACCATCATGGCGCCGGCGGAGCGGACCGCCAGCATGCGCAGGCGGAGCTGCACGGGCACCTCGTCCACCTTGTCGTAGGTCTCCTCGCCCTTGCGCACGTAGACGGCAAACCGCATGCGGTAGGGCGAATCGACCGCGTGGTGCTCGTAGTTGACCAGCAGCAGCTCGTCGCCCGGCTGCGAGTCGGTCAGGCTGATGCGGCAGGGATAGCCCGGGTCGCGCGCGTCGGCGACGCGGCGCACGGCGCCGACAGCGGCGAGCTCGGCATCGGAGAGCGCGAACAGGTGGCTGAAATGCGCGGCCGGCAGGCCCGTGATTCGAAAGCTCATGGCTGGGTCCCTCGTCTGGATGACGGGCATATGGGACCAGGTCGCGCCGGGCGGCTATCCGGTGCTTGCCGGCAATCCCGCCAGCGGGGAAGCTGCCGGCGGACGCCACTGGAACTTGGCGGCGGGCATCAGGCGATCGAGCAGGGGCACCAGCGGCGTGGCGAGGAACAGCGCCCATACCAGGCCATTGGTGCTGAAGAAGACGTAGGTCCACACGAAAGCGCCAATGGCCACGATCGCGGCGTAGACGAAGCGCATCAGCCGATGATTGGGCGTCGTCATCGGATCGGTGATCATGAAGAACGTGAACAGGATCAGCGCGCCGCTCGACAGCTGGTTCTCCAGCACCGCCCAGCGCGCGCCGAGATAGACGATGCGCAGGGCAAGCAGACCGACATAGATCGCGAGAAAGGCCCAGGCGATGTCGAAGCGCCGTGCGCTGGCCGACACCGTCACGCCGAATGTCGCCACCCATAGCGCCAGCAGCATGTCGCTGCCCCACTGGCCGGGCGAGATCCAGGCGCCGGGCAACAGCAGCAGCGCGATCATCACGCCGAGATTGGCCGGGTTGTAGAGATGCTTGCCGTTCCAGCGGATGACGAACTTGGCGCCGATGGCCAGCATGGCGACCAGCGGATGCACCCACAGCGAATCGGCGCGCACCAGGATGCTGAGCCCGAGGGCGGTGACCGCGGCGCTCAGCAGGCTGTGGCCAGGCAGGCCGGTCAGCCGCGCGCCGGCAAGCTGCGTGAGCAGCGCCGCAGCGAAGGTGAGCACCACCTGCTCGGGCCGCAACGCGAAGTCGCGCGCCAACGCGCCGAACAGCAGGAATGAGCCCAGGAAGCCGATCTGCAGGTAGCGTGCATCGATGGATGTGATGCGCACGCCCAGGCGCGACCGCAAGAATGCGCTACGCCAACGGCGCACCGGCACCGAGCGCCGGGTTGTGGCCGCCGGCATTGTCATGAGCGGCTCCTTCCTCCGGAGGGGCAGGGCGATCGCATATGGCTTCTGTCATCCTGAGCGAAGCGAGGGATCTCGCGCGAATGGCGCAGCGTGCACCTTGCCGCAGGAGATCCCTCGCTGCGCTCGGGATGACGGAAGGTGCGGCCACAGGAGCGAGCCTTCAGCGCGGCGTCACCGCCGGCGCGCGCGATTGCTGCCGGCGGATGTCGTTGATGTCCCAGCCGGTGAGATTGGCCAGCGCCCTGGCCTCGCGGTCCTGGCGCTCGCGCAGGGCCTTCAGGTAGTCCGATGCCGCCTTGCATTTGTCGGGGCTGCCGCGCCAGGGGTGCTGCAGCACGTAGCGGGCCTGGAAGTTCTGGCGGTCCTTGGTCTCCTGGAAGGCGAGATCCTCCGGGAAGCTCTCGGGGGTGTAGCGCACATGCAGGCGCGTCAGCATCACCGGGTTGGCCGCCGATGGCGGCAGCGGCGGGCGGCGGCCCGGCTGCGAGGACGGCGGCGGGCCGCCGTCGGGTGGCAGCCACGAGACGCCGGCGGCGAGCAGCTCCTCGCGCGACAACGGATCGGCGGCGCAGGGATCGCACCAGCTCATGTCCCAGAAATATTCGGTGAAGACCACCTTGTAGTTCTCGCGCCGCGCCTGCTGGTCGAACATCGTCTTGTAGAAATCGGTGAACTGCCTGCCGTCGCGCAGATAGGTCGGCAGCGTCATGTTGGCGGGCAGCTTGACGGTGCGGTAGTTGGTCGACTCGACGCGGCCCTCGCGGCTCAGCACGTAGACGATCAGGTCCTGGGGACCGGTGGCGTTGATCATGCCCAGCCGCATGGGCAGCATGAACTTCTCGCTGTCGAAGCTGAACTGCAGCGGCCGCAGGAACTGCGCGCCGGTCCGCGCCTGCGCCTTGAGGTTCACCTTGGCGACGAAGAACTTCATGCCCTGCAGGATGTAGGGCCGCAGCGCCGGCGCAGCACCGGAGGGGATGCGGTAGCCGTTCTGCACAAGCCATGTCTCCAGCCCGTCCGACTCACGGGCCGAGAGGATGACGATGTCGTATTCGCCGACCGAGAAGCTGTCCTCGACCTTCACCCCCAGCGCATCGGCGCCGCGGCGGCGCACGGTATCGGGCGCGCTGCTGGCCATCGGCGACGGCAGCACGCGCGGCAGGCAGGGATCGTCGTCGAAATACTCCGCCAATCGCGGCGCGGAATAAGCATCGAGGCGGTCGAAGGTCTTCTTCTCGATGACCTTGACCTGGTCGCGGCGCAGCACCACGGGCACCGGCACCACGAGCGCGAAGTCGCTCGGCTCGCCCTTGTAGTCGTTCATCATCGACAACGTCGTGCGCCAGCCGTCGCGGGCCAGGATCACCTGGGATGCTTCGTTGAAGAGCGAGGTGTCGGCCTTGCCGACATAGAAACCGCAGAACGCGGCAGCTTCGGGGACACCACTCAACACGGGTGCAACCGCGATCACCACGGCCACCATCGCGCGTTTGAGCACGATCGACCTCCCTGAACCCTGACGGAACTGTCGCTGTCGAAAGTGGCGCCACTTCATCCGCATTATGGCAGGTTGGTGGCAGCGGCGCGATATCGTCATGCTTCGCGGCGCGGGCGACGACAGTCCGCTTGCACGCGCACGAACGACGCCGCTAGGGTGCCCTCCCTTTCATCCGGTCGGTTCGAGCTCATGCGCGCCCTGGTCTGTCACGAGTATGGCCCCATCGAGGCTCTCAGAATCGAGGTGGTGCCGCCGCCGGCGCTGAAGGCAGGACATGTCCGTGTGGCCGTGCATGCCGGCGGTGTCAGCTTCGCCACGCTGCTGGGGGTGCAGGGCAAGCATCAGAACAAGCCGGTCCTGCCTTACATTCCCGGCAACGAGATGGCGGGCGTGGTCATGGAAGTGGCCGCGGATGTGACGGGCTTCGCGCCCGGTGACCGGGTCACCGGACCGGTGTCCAGCGGCGCGTTCGGCGCCGAGGTGGTGACGCCGGCCGGCAACCTGTACCGCATCCCCGATACCCTCGATTTCGCCGCCGCCACGAGCTTTCCGACGCTGTATCCCACGGCCTATGGCGCGCTGCGCTGGAAGGCGAAGATGGCGCCGGGCGAAACGCTGCTGGTGCATGGCGCGGGCGGCGGCTCGGGCCTGACGGCGGTCGAGGTCGGCAAGGCGATGGGCGCCACCGTGATCGCGACGGCCGGCGGCGCCGACAAGCTGGCGGTGGCGCGCGCGCACGGCGCCGATCATCTGGTCGATTCGCGACGCGAGGATATCCGGGCCCGCGTGCTGGAGATCACCTCGGGCCGTGGCGCCGACGTGATCTACGACCCGGTGGGTGGCGAGATCTTCGAGCAGTCGCTGCGCTGCGTGGCGGTCGAGGGCCGCATCATTCCGATGGGCTTCGCCAGCGGCAAGATCCCGCAGATTCCGGCCAACATCCTGCTGGTCAAGAACATCACGGTCATCGGCTTCTACTACGGCTACTACAATGGCTGGGGCCGTCCCGGCGAGGTCGTCGACCCGGTCGAGATCGCCCGTCGGCGTGCGCTGGTGCAGGACGCGCTGGCCGAGATGTTCGGCTGGTTCGAGCAGGGCAAGCTCAAGGCGCGCGTTGCCGGCATCTTCCCGCTCGACAGGTGGGTGCAGGCATTTCAGCTGATTTCGGACCGCACGGTCGTCGGCAAGGCGGCGCTCGATCCCACGCGCTAGGATTAGCGCCGGACCGCCGCGACATCGATATGAAGGAGACAGGTATGGCATCGCTGCGCAACATCCTCGGTCCGCTCGCGGTGTCGCTTGCGCTGGCCGCCTGCGCCGCCGGCACGACGCCGACGGCGCAAGGACCGAGCCGCGGCGGCTGGAGCCAGACGGATGGCCGGATCGCGGTGACCGAGCCCGGCGTGCTCGGCTACTCCGTCACGATCCCGGGCGCGTGGGCCGTGGCGCCGGGAGCGCCGGCGGGGCAGGCCGCCACCCAGATCGCGCCGCGCGACGGTGGCTCGGTGGCCGAGATCGGCATCACGCGGTTCGTGGCCGGCGAGACGCCGGAGCGCACCGCCTTGCGGCTGGCGCAGCGGACGGTGTCGACGACGGACACAGCGCAATTGCCCACGGCCCTGGCGCCGATCCCGCTGCAAAGCGGCGGTGGCCGGCGGGCGCAGGTCTATTCGGTGCCGCAACGCTCGACGGAGCGCGTGGTCGTGGTGGCGCTCATCGCCGAGTCGGGAGTCTGGGCCTACCAGATCCTCAACGCCTCTTCACGCACGGCCTATGACCGCAGCATGCCGCTGATGCGCAACATCGTGGCGTCCTACAGACCGGAGCCCCGGTAGCGTCGTTCCCTCTCCCGCAGGCGGGGGAGGGAGGGGCCCATCACGCGAAGCGTGATGGGAGGGTGAGGGTCCAAGGAGGAGATGCCTCGTGTGAAGCCCTCACCTCGGCATATCGGCCGACGGCCGATATGCCTGACCGGACGCTTCGCGTCCGTCGACCTCTCCCGCTTGCGGGAGAGGTGAAAACAGGGAGTCCTGAATGTCCTATCGCTCAGTCTTCCGGCCGGGCTTGTTCGCCGGTCAGACGATCATCGTCACGGGCGGTGGCAGCGGCCTGGGGCGCTGCACGGCACATGAGCTGAAGGCCCTGGGCGCGCGCCTGGCGCTGATCGGGCGCACGATGTCCAAGCTCGAGGCGGTGAGGGAGGAGCTGGGCGGCGGCGGCGATGTCTTCTGCACCACGGCCGATCTGCGCGAGGAGGACCAGGTCAGGGCCGCGGTTTCCGGCGTGCTCGACTGGAGCGGCCGGATCGATGGTCTGGTCAACAACGCCGGCGGCCAGTTCCCGGCGCCGCTGCGCGACATCTCGGCCAATGGCTGGAACGCGGTCGTGCGCAACAACATGACCGCGACGTTCCTGGTGTCGCGCGAGGTCTATCTGCGGTGGATGGAGAAGAACGGCGGCGCCATCGTCAATGTCGGCGCTGATTACGAGCTGGGCATGCCCGGCATGGGCCATAACGGTGCCGCGCGCGCCGGACAGGCCGCGTTCACCTGGACGGCGTCGGTCGAATGGGCCGTCTCGGGCGTGCGCGTCAACCTGGTGGTGCCGGGCTTCATCGCCTCGGCCGGCCTCGACCGGTACCCGGCCAGCGCCGCGGGCGTCCTGCGCGGCGTCAAGAAGCGGGTGCCGCTCAAGCGGCACGGCACCGAGTCGGAGATCTCGGCCGCCATCGTGTTCCTGCTGTCCGAAGCGGCGTCCTACATCACCGGCGCCATGATCCGCATCGATGGCGGGCTGCACAACAACGCGCGCTCGTCGTTCTTCGACGTGCCCGACCACGAGCGTTCGCAGCCCTATAACGGCTTCCCGCTCTACAAGCCACCCGCCGTGCTCGACGAGTAGGCGCCTCTGTCGTCAGTCTCCTCGCCCCGCGAGAGCGGGGAGAGGAAGGAGCCCATGCCGAAGGCATGGGAAGGTGAGGGGTAAGAACGATCAGGTCGTGCCCGCGAAGGCAGAGACTGGACGATCGTACCCCTCACCCTCCCATCGGGCCTTGCCCGATGGGCCCCTTGTACAGACCGATTAGATCGGTGACGGAATAGACCGGATACATCGGTAACAGTTTTGGCATGGAGGTGAGCATGCCGTGGCTGGAGACCGATGCGATGAAGGAGCGTAGGCGAGTGGTGCTGGATTG
>NZ_VDUZ01000023.1 GCF_008039615.1 Vineibacter terrae
GCTGGACCGGCTACGACAGTGACAAGGGCTGCGGACCCATCACCATCCGCGACGGCCTCGAACGCTTCTACGCCATCGTCGATGGCTACTCTCTCGCAGCGCAACATCTGTGCGCAAGTTAGCCCGCTTGCAGGAGAGGAGAACCCACAAAGAAAAAGAGCGGTGTCCGAAGACACCGCCCGAGTTTTAGGGAGGAAACGCCCAAGACGGGCATATGACAAACACAGAGGCCGCACAGCGGCGTTTGTCACGAACCGAATATGGTGCACCTGCGAACAGGAATCAAGCTTCTTTTTCCCTTTCGTTTTCAACAAGCTAAATGGTGGTTCACAGACGTCCTGGTGTTGCATTTTTGCAACGCAGCAGAAACCCGCATGCGGGTCATGCGGAGAATGCATCGATCGGGCTCTTGGACGCCGCGGGGCGAAACCGGCAACATCGTGCCGGATCAATCACTTGCGTCCGGACAGCCGGACGCGGCCAGGGAGGATAGCATGGCCCGCCGCAAGATCGTCGTCGCGATGATGATGCACGAGACGAACACTTTTTCCCCGGTGCCGACCGCGATCGAGTCGTTCGGCCGCATGGGCGCCATGAGCGGGCCGGCGGCGATCGCCGAGCTGATCGGCACCAACACCCAGGTCGGCGGCTTCATCGGCGTCGCCCAGGCGGCCGGCGCCGAGTTCACCTTGCCGATGGCGGCCAGCGCCCATCCCTCGGGCCCGGTCCAGAAGGCGGCCTATGAGGAGATGTGCGACGCCATCGTCGGCGAGATCCGCAAGGGCTGCGATGCCGCCTTTCTGGCGCTGCATGGCGCCATGGTGGCCGAGCATGTCGACGACGGCGAAGGCGAGCTTCTGCGCCGCGTGCGGGCGATCGCCCCCGACCTGCCGATCGCGGTCGGGCTCGACTTCCACGCCCAGATGACGGCGGCGATGATCGACAACGCCACGGTCGTCACTGGCTACCGCACCTACCCGCATATCGACATGGGCCACACCGCCGAGCGCGCCGGCCGCACCCTGATCCGGGCGCTCGACGGCGAGGTCGCGCCGAGGATGGTGTGGGGCTTCCGCCCGATGCTGACCAGCACGCTCTCGCATACGCCCTCGCGCCAGCCCATGAAGGACATCATGGACCGCGCCAATGCGGCCGAAGACTCCGGCCAGGTGCTGAACGCCTCGGTGTTCGGCGGCTTCCCGCAGGCCGACATCCCGCACCTCTCGTGCTCGGCGGTGATCGTCTGCGACCAGCGCACCGCCGAGGGCGAGATCCTGCTCAACCGGCTGCTGGACATGGCCTGGGAGCGGCGCGAGGCCTTCCTCTATACCGGCGAGGCGCTGTCGGCACAGGTCGCGCGCGCCAAGACGCTGGACGGCGGCCCGATCATCCTGGCCGACCACGGCGACAATACCGCCTCGGGCGGCACGCAGGACGTGATGAGCGTCGTCGAGGAGGCGATGAGGCAGGGCCTGGAGGACGTCGCGGCCGGACCGATCTGGGACCCGGGCTGCGTGGCGCAGATGATCGCTTCAGGAATCGGCGCCACGGTCACGCTCGAGCTGGGCGGCAAGGTCGACATGCCGCAGCTCAACCTCAAGGGCAGGCCGCTGCGGGTGACGGGCACGGTGAAGTGCATCACCGACGGCGAGTTCGTCGTCACCGGCCCGATGGCGACCGGCACCAGGGTGCGCATGGGCCGCACTGCCGTGCTCGACACCGGCAAGATGCTAATCGTGGTGTCGGAGAAGCGCAGCGAGCCGTTCGACCTCGGCGTCTTCACCCACTGCGGCATCGACCCGCGGCGCAAGAAGTACGTGCTGATCAAGTCGCGGCAGCATTTCCGGGCCGGCTTCGAGCCCATCGCCAAGCATATCGTGATGTGCGACGGTGACGGCGTCACCAGCTCGGACCTCAAGCTGTTCGACTACAAGAACCGTCGCCAGCCGCTCTACCCGTTCGAGCCCGACCTGCAGCTCGGCCGCAACGAGGCATAGTCAACACCCCGTCTTTGGCTGTTTGGGATCCCTTGTTTGTATTGTAATCTGCATATCTGGTTTCGGTTGGGGGGCGACAATGAAGACGGCAAAATCGCCGAAGCGAACTGACAGGGGGTACCATCCGACACGATCGCGGCGCGGCTGAGGGCCGCCGCGATGCGCATGTCGTCCGGAAGCACTGCCCGCGGTGCCGCGGGCGGAACCGCCGTGGCCGGCGGTCCCGAGCTCTTCCACTTCGTCATGATCAAGCCGACGCACTACGACGACGACGGCTATCCCATTCAGTGGCTGCGCTCGGCCATCCCCGCCAACACGCTGGCGGCGATCCATGGCTTGGCGCTCGACTGCCAGAAGCGCCGGGTGCTGGGCCCCAACGTCGTGATGCGGCTCTCGGCGTTCGATGAGACCAACATCCGGATCCGGCCGCACAAGATTGTCGCCGCCATCAGGCGGGCAGGCGGCCGCGCGCTGATTGGCCTCATCGGCGTGCAGTCGAACCAGTTCCCACGCGGGGTCGATCTTGCCCGGCAGTTCCTCGCGGAAGGCGTGCAGGTCGCCATCGGTGGCTTCCATGTGTCCGGCTGCCTCGCGATGCTACCCGAGCTGCCGCCGGAGATCCGGCAGGCCCAGGCGATGGGCATCTCGATCTTCGCCGGTGAATCGGAGGACGGCGGCCTCGAGGAAGTGCTGCGCGATGCCTACGCCGGCACACTGAAGCCGCTCTATAGTCGCATGAAGGATCTGCCGGCGCTCGAGAGGCAGCCGGTGCCGATGCTGTGGCGCGACGCCGTGCGGCGCACCGAGGGTCACCGCTCGAGCTTCGACCTGGGGCGCGGCTGTCCGTTCCAGTGCTCGTTCTGCACCATCATCAACGTGCAGGGTCGCAAGAGCCGCTTCCGCACGGCCGACGATCTGGAGCTGATCATCCGCGACAACGCCAAGCAAGGCGTGCGCAAGTTCTTCATCACGGACGACAATTTCGCGCGCAACAAGGACTGGGAAGCGCTGTTCGACCGCCTCATCTGGCTGCGCGAAACCGAGGGCTTGAAGTTCAAGCTGGTGATCCAGGTTGACACACTCTGCCACAAGATTCCGGGCTTCATCGAGAAGGCCAGCCGCGCCGGCGTCAACCGCTGCTTCATCGGGCTGGAGAACATCAATCCCGACAACCTGATGGCGGCGAAGAAGCGCCAGAACAAGATCACCGAGTATCGCTACATGCTGCAGATGTGGCGGCGCCACGGCGTGACGACCTATGCCGGCTACATCCTGGGCTTCCCCAACGACACGCGCGAGTCGATCCTGCGCGACATCGAGATCATCAAGCGCGAGCTGCCCGTCGATCTGCTGGAGTTCTTCGTCCTGACGCCGCTGCCGGGCTCGGAGGACCATCGCAACCTGCTCAGCAGCGGGACCTGGATGGACCCCGATCTCAACAAGTACGACCTGAACCACCGCGTCACCCATCACGCGCAGATGTCGGATGTCGAGTGGGAGCAGGTCTACGAAGAGGCCTGGCACACCTACTACAGCCCGGAGCATTTCAAGACCGTGATCAGCCGCGCCGCGGCGCTGCCCGCGGGGCGGCCACGCGCCAAGATGCGGCTGATGCTGTGGTTCTACATGATGCTCTGCATCGAGCGGGTGCATCCGCTGGAGGGTGGTGTGCTGCGGCGCAAGCACCGAGTCGATCGCCGTCCTGGCCTGCCGATCGAAAGTCCCTTCGTGTTCTATCCGAAATACTGGGCCGAGACGGTGCGCAAGGGGTTGCGCTACGCCGGGATGTTCTACGACGGCTACCGCATCTATCGCAGCGTCGAGCGCAATCCGGCGAAGGGAGCCTACACGGACCTCGCCATCGCGCCGCCCAGCGCCGATGAGCTGGAGACGCTCGAGATGTTCAGCGTGACATCCGGCGGCAAGGCCGCCGTCGCCAAGAAGCAGCGCGACGACGACCAGCGCGCCAGGCTGACACGGCTGCAGGCGACGACGTAGTCACCATCGTCGCCGTCGGAAACACGCACGCCGCGATATCCGGCCGCCGCGCCGCGGCGTGGAGCACCCTGGGCGACTGATGCTCCCGCCTTGCATCCTGCCCGCGGTATGTGATCTCGTGCACCTCGTCACGTCAGCCAGGACTTCGGCCATGCCCGCTTATGACCTGCTTCTCCGCAACGGCACGCTGCTGGACGGCAGCGGCGCCCCCCGTCGCGTCGCCGACGTGGCGATCAAGGACGACCGCATCGCCGCCATCGGCGCGGCCGGCAGCCTGCGCGGCGACAACGACATCGACGTCGCCGGCAAGGCGGTGGCGCCGGGCTTCATCGACGTGCACACGCATGACGACACGGCCCTGATCGAGAACCCGACCATGGCCATGAAGGCGAGCCAGGGCGTCACCACGGTGGTGTGCGGCAATTGCGGCGCCAGCGCCGCGCCCTATGTGCGGCTGCAGAACACGCCGCATTTCCTGTCCCTGATCGTGAAGCAGGACGCCTTCCTGTCGCGCACCTTCGCGGAGTTCGCGGGCAAGGTCGAGGCGGCGAAGCCGGCGATCAACGGCGCCTTCCTGGTCGGCCATTCGACCCTGCGGCTGAGCGTGATGGGCAACGACCTGGAGCGCGCCGCGCGGCCCGACGAGGTGGCGACCATGCGCGGCATGCTCGACGGGGCGCTGGCCGACGGCGCCGTCGGCATGTCGAGCGGCCTCTTCTATCCACCGGCCATGCATGCCACCACCGACGAGGTGGCCGAGATCGCCAGGCCGCTGGGGACACACAAAGCCGTCTACACCGCCCATATGCGCGACGAGGGCAACGAGATCCTCAAGGCGATGGACGAGACCTTCGAGATCGGCCGCCGCGCCGGCGCCGCGATCGTGGTGTCGCACCACAAGTGCTCGAGCCGCCAGAACTTCGGCCGCATGCGCGAGACGCTGCCCAAGCTCGAGGCCGCCGCCAAGGACTGGCCGATCGCGTTCGACGTCTATCCCTACGTCGCCGGCTCGACCATCCTGCGCAAGGAGATGATCGACCGCGCCGAGAAGGTGCTGGTCACGTGGTCGGACGCGCTGCCGTCGGCCAGTGGCCGCGACCTGCGCGACGTCGCGCGCGACATGGGCTGCTCTGTCTACGAGGCCGCCGACCGCCTGCAGCCGGCCGGCGCGATCTACTTCCAGATGAGCGAGGACGACGTGCAGAAGGCGCTGTCGCATCCGATGGCGATGATCGGCAGCGACGGGCTGCCGCTCGACAAGCACCCGCATCCGCGCCTGTGGGGCACCTTCCCGCGCGTGCTGGGCCATTACAGCCGCGACCTGAAGCTGTTCCCGCTCGAGGATGCGGTGCGGCGCATGACGTCGATCTCGGCCAGGAATTTCGGCCTCTCCAAGCGCGGGCTGGTGCGCGAAGGCTACTATGCCGATCTCTGCGTGTTCGATCCCGCGACGGTGGCCGACACCGCCACGTTCGAGAACCCGATCGCGCCCGCGGCCGGCATCGAGATGACGATCTGCAACGGCGCGCCGGTGTGGCAGGCCGGCAAGGTCACCGATCGCCGGCCCGGCCGCGTGCTGCGGCTGCAGGAACTGCAGAAGGAGGCATAGTGGGAGGGCCGGCTTCCAGCCGGCCCCGGGCGGGCGATCAGGATCAGAATGTCGACCGTGACGCATGATCAAGACAACTCGCGGACAGACAAAGGCTGGTATTCACGGGGATACCTTCCCCACTTCGACGGCACCGGCATAGTCCAGACCGTCGTGTTTCGACTGCACGACAGCGTGCCACTGCATTTGCGGCAGCAACCGACGCCGCGAGAAGTGGAGCGTGCTTTCGATGCCGTTCTGGACTCCGGCTTTGGCGCTTGCTGGCTGCAGGATCCCCAGATCGCCGACATCACCGAGCGCGCGCTGTTGCACTTCGATGGAGAACGCTGCAGGCTGATTGCGTGGTGCGTCACGCCGAACTATGTCCACGCGATGCTTGAAACATTGGCGGGCTATTCCCTGCCCGCAGTCGTCCATTCCTGGAAATCGTTTACAGCGACAGTTGCAAACCGTTTGTTGGCACGCACGGGACCATTCTGGGCGCGGGAATTCTTCGATCGCTACGTGCGCGATGATCGCCATTTCACCGCGGCTCGAAACTATATCGAAGACAACCCCGTAAAGGCTGGGTTGGCGACGCGACCGGGCGATTGGCGTTGGAGCAGCGCTCGTCATCGACTTCGCGAATGAGGCCGGCTGGAAGCCGGCGCTCCCATCGTCACGCGAACGGATCGGCCATGAACGGCCACTGCGCGCGCGAGGCCTTGGCGTAGGGCATGTTGAGGAAATCGGGCGCCACGGCGCCGGGCACGGCGACGTAGAGGATCTCCGATGCCACCGGCGCGTATTCAGCATGGAAGTGCTGCATCGACTTCACCACCACCACCTTCAGCGAAGCCGGGTCGACACCGACATTGGTGAAGGCGTCGATGCTCTTGCACTGAGCCCGCAGCGTGTTGCACACGACCGCGATGCCATTGATGTCGAACGCGGCCATGTCGCCGACATAGACGTGGCTGCCGCCGAAGCCGTGCGTGCGCGCATCGCGCTTCAGGCCAATCACCCTGGCGCGCACGTCCAGCGCCGGCCCCGACATCGGCCCCAGCTTGCCGCCCAGACGCAGGTCGATCTCGGCGCCTTCGCCGATCTCGAAGCCCAGGCGCACGGCCATCGGATCCCAGAACATGGCGATGGCCGCATCCTTGATGCCGCGCGCCAGCATCGCCTGCAGGATGAAGGTGGAGTCGCTGGCAGCTCCGCCGCCGGCATTGTCCGAGACGTCGGCCAGCACCAGCGGCTTGGGCAGGTTGTGGCTGGCGGCACGCGCCATGGCCTGGTCGAGCGTGCTGTAGGCCGGCTGGGTCTGCTGCCGCAGCCCGAAGAACTCCATGCCCAGCTCGCGCGCCAGGCGGTCGGCCTTGGGCTTGTCGTTGTCGGTGATCACCAGCAGCTTGCTGCCCATGTCGGCCACGTCGGCCCAGGGGAAGCCGTGGATCACGGACACCGACAGCACGCCGTCCTTGCCCTGCAGCGCCGTGCACTTGTCGACGAAGCCGCGCATGGGCTGGCGCGTGGTGTGGAAGACGCCGATGGTGCGGCAGTCGAACCAGCCCATCACCGGCCGGGTCTTGCCGTCGAGCATGTCGGCGATCAGGTCGAAGACGTCGACGGCGCGCTCGGAGACGTCGACATGCGGATATTCCTTGAACAGGACGATGACGGAGGCGTTCTCCAGCTTCTGCCGGCCGACATTGGCATGCAGGTCCAGCTCGACGCCGATTGGCACGTCGGGACCGACCACGCGCCGCACATGGGCCATCAGGTCGCCTTCGGCATCGTCATGGCCCTCGGCCACCATGGCACCGTGCAGGCACAGCAGCACGGCATCGACCGGCAGCGCCGCCTTGAGGTCGGCGATGATCTCGTCGCGGAAATCCTCGTAGACCTTGCGCACGGTCTTGCCGGCCGGTTGCGCGAAGGCGCACAGGCTCTCGGCCACCTGCCAGCCGCGCGCCTGCGCCATGCGGCGCCACACCGCCAGCGGCGCGCCGAACATCGGCGTCTTGTCGCCGTAGTCGCCCTTGCGGAAAAGACAGGTGTCCTGGAAGAGCTGCAGCCCGGTCGGCAAGGACGAGAAGGTGTTGGTTTCCGTGCCGAGCGTGGCGGTGAAGATCTTTTTCATCGGACAGCAGGCCCCCCTTGTTGGAGGCCCGACGCTACCCGCTCTTCACGCTGCCGGGAAAGACGCACGCACGGACGCGCGGCGCAAACCGGTCATGCAGGCATAAAATCGCCGTCCCGGCGAAGGCGCAGGTCTGCCGCGCCCGGGACGGCGGCAAGGCCGCTCAGCGGCGGTCGATGATGGTGTAGTCGGCGTCGCTGACCCGCGTTCTCGTGGCAGGCACACGCACCGGTACAGTGCGGCGCGGGCGGGCCATGCCGCTGAACCAGTCCCGCGTCTTGTAGACCAGCACGCCGATCGCCACCGCAACCACCGCCGCGGCGACAATCGCCAGGCCGAACGCCAGCATTGCGATCACGCCGATGGCGACCACGAAGCCGCGCAGCCAGAGGGACAAGGGCAGACGAGACAAGGAGCGCAGAAAGGTCATTGTTGTAATCCCCGGAAGCCCGCCCATGCGCGCTTCCACGCAATATGTAGGGTGGCCAGGTGCCTTTGTCACCCCCTCCCACCTAACCCCTTGAAACGACTACCTTAATCTCGCCCAGGCTGATGCGCGCGCCGTCGCGGAGGGGAATTGGCTGGTAGGGTGCAATGCGCTGCCCGTCGACCGCGGTGCCGTTGGTCGAGCCCAGGTCCTCGACCGTCAGCACGCCACCCGGGCCGGCCCTGAAGCGGGCATGTCGGCGCGAGATGCTGTCGTTGTCGATGGTGAGCTGGCAGTAGCGCTGCATGCGGCCGAACACCACACCCTCGTGCTGCTGCAGCAGGCCGCCGTCGAGGCGCATGTCCACGCGCGTGCCGGCACGGTCGGCGCCGACCAGGCGCCAGCCGACCGGCTCCGCCGATGACGGCGCATAGGAGATCGATGCCAGGGGCGCCGACACGGTCGGCGCGTGCGGCGCCCCGAGCGACGGCTGTGGCGCCGCCTGCGAGGGCGTCTCCATCGTGGCGGGGCGCTGCGGCGGCAGCGATGTCGGCGCCTCGGCCCCCCGGTCGACGGCCATCACGCGATGCACCCGCACCGGCCGTGATATGTTCTTCACCTGCTGGTCGCCGAGATCGAAGAAGCCGAAGCCGATCTTGCCCTCGACCGCCTCGCGCACGCGCGCCGAGACGACGACGGTGCCCGGCTCGGCCAGCGCCTGGATGCGGGCCGCCACGTTCACCTCGTCGCCGAAGATGTTGTCGCCGTCGACGATCACCTCGCCGATGTTCAGGCCGATGCGCAGCAGGACGTGCCGCTGCGGCGGCCGGTCGGCGTTGCGCTGAGCCATGGCCACCTGCAGCTCCATCGCGCAGCGCACGGCGGCGACGGCGCTGGTGAACTCGACCAGCATGGCATCGCCGGCCGTGTTGACCAGGCGCCCAGTATGGCGCCCCAGCGCCGGCAGCCAGACGTGGTCGAACAACGTCTTCAGCTCGCGGAAGGTCTGGGTCTCCGCCCCTTCCATGAGCCGGCTGTAGCCGACCACATCGGCATGCAGGATGGCCGCCAGTCGCCGGTCCATCGTGCTCCTACTCCTTCATCTCGAAAAAGGTGATCTCACCCGGCCGCTCGATATACCACGCCGTGCTGGGCGCGATCTGCCCCGGCGGCACGACCGCCGGACCGGTCGGCTCGAGCATCACCCATGGATGGCCGCCATGGGCGATCGTGACGTCGCCCTCCTGCGGCGGCAGGTCGACGGCCAGCGCCACGTGCTGCGGCAGGACGACGAACAGCAGGCGCCGCGCCGGCGTCAAGGTGCGCAGGATCGCCGCCAGCGCCACGGTCTTGCTGTCGCAATCGCCGCGGTTGAGCTTGAACATGGCCGGCGGTGGCGCGAACTCGATGCCGCCCGTGGTCAGCGGGCTGATCAGATCGTCGTAGGGGATCGCCTGCACGAAGCTCAGCGCCCGGGCCAGGCGGGCGCGCTCGTCGAGCCCGCCCGTCTGCGCCGACAACGCGCCTGCCACCGGCCGCAGAGCGGCCACATAGCGCAGCGCCGCCTCGGGATAGTCCATGTGGATGGCGTCGCCCACGGCGCGGCGCGCGTGCTTGCGCAGCCATTCCTGCCGGGCGGCCTCGATGATGCCGTCCAGGCGCGCCTCGAAGGCTTCGCGCCGGGCGGTGCTGTCGGCCAGGACCACGAAGGAGACGCCGCCGCCGCGGGGGATGGTCTGCACGGTCACGCCGGCGCGCCTGGCCTCCCGCTCCAGCGCTGCCTGGATGTGGCCGTAGAGGTTCGGCATCGAATAGTCGCGAAACAACGCCATCGCCGCGTCGATTGCGGCCGACGGCAGCGGGAACGACAGGCTGCGGGCCGCCCCGCCGGCATCCTTGAACGCGTAGGAGAACTGGACGTCGCTGCCGGCCGGCCGCCAGCTGAAGGCGCTCTGCTGCGCGCTGGCCGGCGACGCGCCGCACGCCAGCATGGCACCAAGCGCGGCTGCCGCCGCGACACGCCCGATCCGACCCCCACGCAAACCCGTCCCCATCAGCCGTGTCCATCTCATACAAGCCCGGCGGCGGCGATGCCACCCCGCGCGCGCTCACAAGGCGATCGCGTATGGTCCTGTTGTCATCCCGAGTGGCGCTGCGCGCGGCCAGCAGAGACAGGAACCTATTGGTGCCGCAGATTGAGGGTGCACTGGGGCCGGAAGGCATCGGGCCGGCCGCCGATGGTGCGCGCCGAGCCGGTGATGGCGATCGCATCACCTGCAGGACGGCCGCGCAGCGAGGCCATCCACTCGCGACCCTCCTGGCCGATCCAGGCCAGATCGGACACCGCCGAGCTGTCGCTGACCCGCAACGCGATCGTCATGCCCTGCACGGTCGCGCTGCCCTGCCCTGCCGCCACCCGCATCGTCACCGGTCCTTTCGGACCACCGGGAAAGCATTCCACCGTGCCGCTCCACGTGCCATCGACCCCGGCCGGGCGCGGCACCGGGGGAGGCGGCGTGGGCGGGATCGGCTCGGGAGGACGGCGGGCGGCCTCCTCCTGCCGCCGTCTCGCGTCGGCTTCGGCCTTGCGGCGGGCTTCATCCTCCTGCCGCCGCCGGGCATCAGCATCGGCCTTGTGCCGCGCGTCCTCAGCCGCCTGGCGGCGCGCCGCCTCCTCCTGCTGTCGCCGGGCATCGGCGTCGGCCTGGCGACGAGCCGCTTCGGCCGCCTGACGGCGGGCTTCCTCCTCCTGCTGGGCGCGGGCTTCGTCCTCGGCCTTCCGCCGTGCCGACTCGGCTTCCTGCTCGACCTGGGCCTGGTGCTTTGCCGCCGCCTCCTCCGCGGCGCGGCGCCGGGCTTCCGCCTCGGCTTGCTGGCGCGCCTGCTCGATGCGCTGGCGTTCCGCCTCGGCCTGGCGCTGCGCCTGCAGCTCGCGCTGCCGCGCCTCGGCCGCCAGGCGCTCGGCTTCGCGCGCCGCTTCCCGCTCCCGCACATCGCGCACGTAGAGGGTGCCACCGGCCACGCCGGCAACGACCAGCAATCCTACGACCGCGGCCACGATCCATTTCCGGCTGCTCCCCGCCGGCCGGGCCGGCCTGGGCGGCTTGGCCGGCCTGGCCGACGCCGCGCGCGGGACATGAGTCTCGTCATCATGCGCCGCCCGCTCCGGCGGCGCATCGGCGCAGATCGGCGCGAACGCGGTCGGCCGCCGGCCGTCGAACACGGCCCGCCACGCCGCGATGGTGGCCGGGCGATCCTGTGCCCGCACCGCGAGGCCGGCATCGATGCCGGCCAGCAGCCCCGATGGATAGAGGCCGGCGGCAACGCGCGACGCCGGCTCCAGGCGATCGCCCATCACCCGCTCCAGCGCGTTGGGCGGCATGCCGCCGGTGACGCACTGGTAGAGCGTGGTGGCCAAGGCATAGATGTCGGTGTAGGGCCCCTGGGCTGCCGACGTGAACTGCTCGACCGCGGCGTAGCCCGGCGTGTAGACCGCCGTCATCGCCTGCGTGCGGCCGGCGACCGCAGCCCGCGCGGCGCCGAAGTCGAGCAGGGTCGGGCGACCTTCGTCATCGAGCGTGATGTTCGACGGCTTGATGTCGCGATGCAGGATGCCGGTCTCGTGCACGCTCTGCAGGCCATCGAGCAGCGGCGGCAGGAGGCGCTCGATTATCTGCGGCGGCAGGCGGCCCTCACGCTTGAGGCGCGCCTCCAGCGTCTCGCCGCGCAACAGCTCCATCACCATGTAGGCGGTGCCGTTGGCCTCGAGGAAATCGTAGACGCGCACGATGGCGGGCGCGTTCTCGAACCGGGCCAGGGTCTGGGCCTCGGCCAGGAAGCGCTCTCGGCCCCAGCGGAAGTCGTCGGCCAGCCGGGTCGAGCGCGGCAGCACCTGGGTGCCGCCATGGCGCACGGCCAGCGCCACCGGCAGGTATTCCTTGATCGCCACGGCGCGGTCGAGCTGGCGGTCATGCGCGCGGTAGGTGATGCCGAACGTCCCCTGTCCCAGGGTCTCGATCAGCTGGTAGCGCGCCAGCGGATAGCCGGCCGGCAGCGAGACGAGGTTGTCGCCGACGGCATCGCCTGAATGCACCGATCCGGTCCGCGTCTGGTCCAAGAGGCGGCTCCCCTGCCGTCCAACGGCAGCCGCACGCTGCAGCCGGATTATGGCAAAATGAGTACCACCTCACAAGTAACGTTTTAGGAACCGAGTCACGCCCGCAGCGGCCACACCGAAAACTGCTGTCGGTCGAGGAACCTCGCCGTCTGCGGCGCCACTTGGCCCACCGGCGCCATGGCCGGGCCGGCCGCTTCGACGGCGATGAACACGCGACCATCGCGCCGCACCCAGGCATCGCCCTCGCGCCAGGGCACGTCGACCGCCAGGATCGCATGCCCGGGCATGGTCGCCATGGCGCTGAGGCGGCCCGGCATCACCGCCCGCAGCACACAAGCCAGCGCCACCGCCTTGCTGTCGCAGTCGCCCCGGTTGAGGTCGACCAGGGTCGGCGGCGGGGCGAAATCATAGCCACCGTTGCGCACGCGATCGGTGAGCTCGTCGTAGGGGATGGCCTGGAAGAACGACAGGGCCAGCGCCAGCCGGGTGCGCTCGTCGGCATTGCCGGCGATCGCCAGCAGCGCCTGCGCCAGCGGCCACAGCGCCCGGACATAGCGGCGCGTGGCCGCCACGTAGTCGACCGAGATGGTGCTGCCATCGACGCGGCGCAGATAGGCGCTGGTGTAGCGCGCCCGTCCCTGCTCGATCGTGTCCTTGATCTGGCGGCCGGCCTCGCCCAGCAGAGGCGGCGGCCCGAGCAGGCGATAGGAGATACCCATCGTGTCGACCGCCATCGGGCGACGCTCGATCTGCAGCGTCACCTCGGTCCAGCCGGCGGCGGCCTGGCGCATGGCGGCTTCGAGATAGTCCCGCATGGCCTCGAGCGAGAACTCGCGGAACAGGCGCGCGGCCTGATCGATCTCGGCCGCCGCCAGGGCAAAGCTGATGTCGCGCTCGCGCTGGTCGTGGTCGAGCCAGCGCACCCGGTATTGCGTCTGCGCGCCGCGGCGGCGGCGCTCGAACGACAATTGCCGCGCCGCTGCCGGCAGCGGCGCGCCGGCCACGGCCAACGCGATGCCGCCCAGCAGCACATCCCGTCGCCGAGGGCGGACGCCGCCGGGACCTGCCCCGGAAGACTGGGCCAGCACGCATGGCCTGGCGTCATCCCGAGCGCAACGAGGGATCTCCTGCGGCAGGACGCACCGCGCGCCATTCGCGGGAGATCCCTCGCTGCGCTCAGAATGACGAGGGCGTCCCGGCGCGACCATCGGCGGTCAGCGCCCGCGGAAGACCGGCTTGCGCTTGTCGTTCACGGCAGCGATGCCTTCGACCAGATCCTCGGACATGGCGCAGGTGCGGATGCGCTGGCGGATGATGTCCTCGTCGAAGACGCTGCAGGCGATATCGTTGATCGATGCCTTCATGCCGGCCAGCGACAGCGGCGCCAGGCCGCTGGCGGTGGCGGCCAGCCCGTCGACCTTGGCCGCTAACGCGGCGCGCTCGACCAGCCAGTCAAGATAGCCGATGCGGTGCAGCTCGTTGCCGTCGAACTCCTCGGCCAGCAGCAGGAAGCGCTTGGCGACGCCGGGGCCGAGCCGTTCGGTGAAGCGCCGCAGGCCGCTGGGATAGTAGTGCAGGCCCAGCCGGCCGGCCGGCAGGAAGGCGCGCATGCCGCGGATGCCGACACGGAAGTCACAGGCCAGCGCCAGGTCGGTGCCGCCGCCATAGACGCTGCCGTTGAGCGCGCCGATGGTGGGCACGCGGCTGGCCTCCAGGCGGTCGCACAAGATCTCGAAGCTGTAGCGCCGGCCATCGCCGCCGCCATCGTCCGGCGACGCCGCGACGCCGGGCCGCAGCGATCCCAGGTCGAAGCCGGCGCAGAACGTCTTCTCACCGGCGCCGGTGACCACCAGCACGCGGAGATCCGTCGCCGCGTCGATCGTATCGAGATGGCCGATGAAGGCCTTGATATCGGCCGGCGCCAACCGGTTGTGAACCGCCGGGTTGTTGAGGGTGATGGTGGCCCGCGGGCCGTCGATGGTCAGCAGGATATGCTCGCTCATGGCGGCATTTTAGCCCCCGCGCCGGCGCCGGGGAAACATTGATGGACCGGCCCGGCGCACATAAGGTGCGGATCGGACCATTCTGCCGAGACCCAGACCATGACCTACGCCGCGCCGCTTGCCGACATCCGTTTCACCCTGCGCGAGATCGCGGGTCAGGCCGACATCGCCGCCCTGCCCGGCTACGAGAACGCCACCGACGACATGATCGACGCGGTGCTGGAGGAAGCGGGCAAGCTGTCGGGCAACGTGCTGGCACCGTTGAACCGCACCGGCGACCAGCAGGGATCGCGCCTGGAGAACGGCGTGGTGCGCACACCCGAGGGCTTCGTCGGCGTCTACCGGCAGTTCATCGACGGCGGCTGGAACTCGCTGCCGTTCGATCCCGAATTCGGCGGCCAGGGCATGCCGTGGCTCCTGGCGACGGCCATGCAGGAGATGTGGCAGTCGGCCAACATGGGCTTCGGACTGGTGCTGCTGCTGAACCAGGGCGCCATCGACGCCATCCATCATCATGGCTCGCCCGAGCAGAAGGCGACCTACCTGCCCAGGATGATCGAAGGCGCCTGGACCGGCACGATGAACCTGACCGAGCCGCAGGCCGGCTCCGACCTGGCGCAGTTGCGCAGCCGCGCCGTGCCGCAGGGCGACCACTACCTGATCACCGGCCAGAAGATCTTCATCACCTACGGCGAGCACGACCTGGCCGAGAACATCGTGCACCTGGTGCTGGCGCGCACGCCCGATGCGCCGCCGGGCGTGCGCGGCATCTCGCTGTTCATCGTGCCCAAGCTCCTGCCCAATCCAGACGGCAGCCCGGGCAAGCGCAATGACGTGCGCTGCGTGTCGATCGAGCACAAGCTCGGCATCCACGCCAGCCCGACCTGCGTGATGTCGTTCGGTGACGATGGCGGCGCCATCGGCTGGCGCATCGGCGAGGAGGGCCGCGGGCTGTCCTACATGTTCACCATGATGAACAACGCCCGGCTGGCCGTGGGCGTTCAGGGCCTGGCCATCGCCGAGCGCGCCTACCAGCAGGCCGTCGCCTACGCGCGCACGCGCGTGCAGTCCAAGGACGACACCAGGCCCGATCCCAAGCCGGTGGCGATCGTGCGGCACGCCGACATCAGACGCATGCTGATGACCATGCGCAGCCAGATCGAGGCGATGCGCGGCCTGGGCTACTACACGGCCGCGGCCATCGACTGCGCGCTCAAGCACCCGGACACCGACGCAAGGCGCAAGGCCCAGGACCGCGTCGACCTGCTGATCCCGATCGTGAAGGCCTGGTTCACGGACCTCGGCAACGAGATCGCCTCGCTGGGCGTGCAGGTGCATGGCGGCATGGGCTTCATCGAGGAGACCGGCGCGGCGCAGCATCTGCGCGACGCGCGCATCCTGCCGATCTACGAGGGCACCAACGGCATCCAGGCGCGCGACCTGGTCGGCCGCAAGGTCGCCAAGGACGGCGGCGAGACGATGCGCGGCCTGACGGCGGAGATGCGGGCCCTGGCCGCGGAGCTGGAGGTCGTGGCCGGCGACGACACTGCCGTGCTGGCGGATGCGGTCGCCAAGGCGGCCGACGCGCTCGATGACGCCACCGCCTGGGTGGCGGAAACCGGCAAGGCCGATATCGGCGCGGCGCTGGCCGGCTCGGTGCCCTTCCTGCGCCTGGCCGGCACGGCGCTGGGCGGCTGGATGCTGGCCAAGGGCGCGCTGGTGGCCCACAGGCGGCTCGCCAGCCGCGAGGGCGACCCCGCCTTCAACGAGGCCAAGATCGTCACAGCGCGCTTCTACGCCGAGGTGATCCTGCCGCCGGCGCTGGCGCAGCTGGGCCCCCTCAAGAGCGCCGGTCGCACGGTCTTCGCGCTGGCGGAGGAGCAGTTCTGACCTCTTGAGCGCAAGCGTCGGCCTCCGCATAAGCGGGCGCAACGCCCCGCTCCGGGGTATGATACAGGTGGTCGCGCCCATGAATGCCGCATCGACATCCGGCGTCATCGAGCTGCCCGAGGACAAGGCGCGTGCGTTCGTCGAGTCTTTCGACCTCACGCGCCTGACGCGGGACTTCCTCGATGATCCCTTCCCGCGCTACCATGCGCTGCGCCGCTTTGCGCCCGTCAAGCGCCTGCCCGACGGCAGCGTCTTCCTGAGCCGCTATGCCGATATCCAGCTCTGCTACCGCGACGCGCGCATGAGCTCGGACAAGAAGGTCGAGTTCGGACCCAAGTTCGGCGTCGGCACGCCGCTCTATCGCCACCACACCACCAGCCTGGTGTTCAACGATCCGCCGCTGCACACGCGCGTGCGCAGGCTGCTGGCCGCCGCCTTCACGCCGCGGGCGCTGAAGGCGCTGGAGCCGCGCGTCGCGGCCATCGTCGACCAGCTGCTGGACCAGGCGGCCGACGCGCGGCGGATGGACGTGATCGAGGATTTCGGCTTCGCCCTGCCGGTCGAGGTGATCTGCGACATGCTGGGCGTGCCGCGCGCCGAGCGCGGTCCGTTCCGACGCTATTCCCTGGCCATCCTGGGCGCGCTGGAGCCGGTGATCTCGGCCGAGAAGCAGCGGATCGGCGACGATGCCGTCGCAGAGTTCTCGGCCTATCTCGACGACCTGATCAGCGCGCGCCGCAAGCGGCCGGCCGACGACAACGACGTGCTGGGCACCTTGATCCACGGCGAGGTCGATGGCGAGCGCCTCACGCATGAGGAGCTGGTGCAGAACTGCATCTTCCTGCTCAACGCCGGGCACGAGACCACCACCAACCTGATCGGCAACACGCTCGATGCGCTGCTGCGCTTTCCCGACCAGCTGGCACGCCTGCAGGCCGATCCGACATTGATCCGCAGCTGTGTCGAGGAAGGACTGCGCTTCGAAAGCTCCAACCAGCTGGGCAACCGCCGGCTGATGGCCGACGCCGAGATCGGCGGCGAGCGGCTGGCGGCCGGCACCTACATCCATATCGGCATCGGCGCCGCCAACCGCGATCCGGCCGAGTTCCCCGAGCCCGACCGCTTCGATGCGGGGCGCACGCCCAACCGCCATGTCGCCTTCGGCGCCGGCGTGCACATGTGCCTGGGCGCGACCCTGGCGCGCATGGAAGGCACCATCGCGCTCGACCGCTTCATCCGGCGCTTTCCGGCCTGTCGCCGCGACGGCGACTTCGTACGCGGCGGCCGCGCCCGCTTCAGGGGCTTCGCGAAATATCCCGTGGCATGGTGATCCCCTCTCCCGCTTGCGGGAGAGGGAGGGGCCCATCGCGCAGCGATGGGAGGGTGAGGGCCCCAAGGACTCGGCGCTGTGCGTGAACCCCTCACCCGCCGGTCGCTTGCGCGACCATCGACCTCTCCCGCTTGCGGGAGAGGTAAAAAAACCTACTCCGCCGCTTCCGCGGCCGGCGCCGGGTCGGGCCGGCGTGTGCGCATGGTGACGAACTCCTCGCCAGCCGTGGGATGGATGCCGACCGTGGCGTCGAAGATCGCCTTGGTGGCACCGGCCTTCACGGCGATGGCGATGCCCTGGATCAGCTCGGCGGCATCGTCGCCCGCCATGTGCACGCCGACCACGCGGTCGGATGCGGCATCGACCACCAGCTTCATGAAGGTGCGCTGCTCACGGCCGGACAGCGTGTACTTCATGGGCCGGAAGCGCGCCTCATAGATGTGCACCTGGCCGTGGACGCGCCGCGCCTGCTCCTCGCTGAGGCCGACGGTGGCGAGCTGCGGCTGCGAGAAGACGGCCGACGGCACGTCGTGGTGATCGGGCTTGCGCGGCCGGTTGCCGAATACCGTATCGGCGAAGCAATGCCCTTCCATGATGGCGACCGGCGTCAGGTTCAGGCGGTTGGTGACGTCGCCGATGGCATAGATGCTGGGCACGGTGGTGCGCGACCACTCGTCGACCGCCACCGCGCCGGCCTTGTCGAGATGGACCCCGACCTTGTCGAGGCCGAGACCTGAAATATTGGGATGGCGGCCGGTGGCGTACATCACCACATCGGCCTCCAGCACCGTGTCGTCGGCGAACGTGGCCGCGATCGCGCCGCCGCGCCGCTCCAGGCGAACGATCTGCGCACGGGTGCGGAAGGCGACGCCCTTGGCCTGCATGCCGTCCTGCACCGCCTGGCGGCAATCCTCGTCGAAGCCACGCAGCACCCGCTCGCGGCGCACCACCATCGTGACCTCGGCGCCCAGCCCGTTGAAGATGCCGGCGAACTCGACGGCAATGTAACCGCCGCCGACAATAACCACACGCTTAGGTAGAGTTGGCAGATGGAAGGCATCGTCAGAGACGATCGCCAGGTCGGCGCCGGGGATATCCGGCCGCCACGGCCGCGCGCCGGTCGCGAGCAGCACCTTGTCGGCGGTCACGATGCGCTCGCCGACCGCGACGGTGTGCGCATCCATCAGCCGCCCGCGCCCCACCACCAGCTCGACGCCGGCCCCCTTCAGCAGGTTCTTGTAGACACCGTTGAGCCGCATCACCTCCTTCTGCACGTTGTCGCGCAGGGTCGGCCAGTCGAAGCGCGGGTGCGGGATGGTCCAGCCATAGGCGGCGGCGTCCTCGACCTCCTCCGCGACATGCGAGCCGTAGACCAGCAGCTTCTTGGGCACACAGCCGCGGATGACGCAGGTGCCGCCCACGAGGTCGTCCTCGCAGATGCCGACGCGCGCGCCATGACCGGCGGCGATGCGGCTGGCCCGCACCCCGCCCGACCCGGCGCCGATGACAAAGAGATCGTAATCGAAGCCCGCCATGGGGCACTCCTATAAGTTGCATAACACTGCCGCAATATCGCCAGATTCGCGGCCTCAAATGATCGCGTCCCTACCTAACCATATCGGCATCGAAAGAAAAACGTGAAGCACAGAAGGGATGCCGAGCCGACAGTCCGCGTAACGCCAACAACACCCGGGCCAACCGTCCCGCTTGGAGGAATTCGTCATGCACCGTTCCCGCCCGCTGATCGCTGTCCTGCTGGCCGCTGCCGCGCTGGCGGCCACGCCCGCCCTGGCGCAGAACCCGCCCCGCCCCGCCGGCACGCCGGACCGCGACGCCCAGCGGCGCGCCGCGTTCGATCGCCTGGACACCAACAAGGACGGCTACATCGACCGCGACGAATCGCACGCCGCACGCGCAACCGTCTTCGACCGCCTCGATGCCGACAAGGACGGGCGCCTCACGATCGATGAGCTGGTAAGCACCCGCCGCGGCCGTGGCCAGAGCCTGAAAAGCCAGGCTGGGGTCAATGCTCAGACCGACACGGCCGCACCTGTGACGGATGTCCGGCGGGCACGCGCCGAGCGTCAGCTGAAGCGGCTGGACACCGACAAGGACGGCACCATCAGCCGCGCCGAATGGCTGGCGGTGGACGACAGGCGCTTCGATCGGTGCGACGCCGACAAGGACGGGAAGCTGGCCTTCGGCGAGTGCCGGGTCGCCCAGGCCACGCGCGGCGACCGCCGCGGCACGACAGTGCGATAGGGGGATCGCCGGAGCGCGCCACTCCAGTGGCGCGCTCCGGGCGTGTGCTCTACTCGCTCTCGTTGGTCAGCACGTCACCGAACAGCTCCCAGGTCTCGCCCTTGAAGCGCTGCAGGCGCACCGACTGGATCGGATAGAAATCGGTGTCGCTGGTGTTGATCTTGATGCCCGGCAGCAGCAGCGGCACCTCCAGGCCATGCAGGCTGGCCGCCTGCTTCATGATATTGGCGCGGGTGAGATTGTCGCCGCAGCGCTTGAGCACCTCGCGCATGGTCGCCGACACGGCGTAGGCGTAGACATTGAAGGAGTCGGCCAGATTGGCGCCGGGGTTGTACTTGGCCATCCACGCCTTCCACTGCACGAAGTCAGGCGCGGCTTCCCACTGCTTGTCGCTCGGATCCTTCAGATAGGCTGCCGTCATGATGCCCTGGCTGTTGTCATAGCCGGCGGGCTTCAGCACCGAAGTCACCGACGCCGAGATATTGGCGAGATAGAACGCCTCGGGCTTCCAGCCGAGCTCGCCGGCCTTGCGGATGGCCTGTGCCGCCGCCTTGGGCGCGGCGTCGTCGAAGAAGACGTTGGCGCCCGAATTCTTGAGCTGGATGATCTGCGAATCGACTGTCGGATCGGTGACCTCGTAGCTGACCGAGGCAACGACGAGCTTCTCGTTCTCCTTGCCCAGACCCTTCATGAAGCCGGCGACATAGTCCTTACCGGAGTCGTCGTTCTGCCACAGGATCGCGATCTTGGGATTCTTCACCGTCGCCAGGATATGCTTGGCGTAGATGCCGGCTTCGGTGGCGTAGTCCGGCTGCCAGCCCATGGTCCACGGGAAGTGCTTCGGGTCGCCCCATTTGGAGGCGCCGGTGGCGACGAAGAGCTGCGGCACCTTCTTGGCATTCAGGTATTTGTGAACGGCCGTGTTGGTGGGCGTGCCCAGCAGCTGGTAGATCGCCAGCACCTGGTCCTCCTCGACCAGCTTGCGCACCAGCTCGACCGTCTTGGGCGTCGAGTAGCCGTCGTCATAGGTCAGGAAGTTCACCTTGCGGCCGTTGATGCCGCCGGTGTCGTTCACCATCGCCCAGTAGGCCTTGATCGCCTGGCCGATCGCACCGTAGGCCGACAGCGGGCCGCTATAGGGATTGGTATGTCCGAGCTTGATCTCGGTATCGGAAACGCCGGGATCGTACTTCTTCTGGGCGCTCGCCGTTGCCGGCATCAGGGCCAGCGCTGAAGCGCCACCAACCAACGTCCTGCGTGTGATGCTTGCCAAAATCGTCCTCCCTCATGGGCCGCTGCCGGCGACCAGCTGAAGACTGGCACCGACACCCGCCGGCGACCAGCCGCCACTTCCGCTTGACGAACCTGTCGGACATGGCAACGGCCGCCGGGTCTCCGGCGGCCGTCGGCCCGCAGGCATCTTGATCAGGAGCTTTCGGCCGCCAGCACCTCGCCGAACAGCTCCCAGGTCTCGCCCTTGAAGCGCTGCAGACGCACCGCCTGGACCGGATAGAAGTCGGTGGGGCTGGTGCTGACCGTGATGCCGGGTAGCAGCAGCGGCACGTGGAGCTGCTGATGGCTGGCGGCTTGGCGCATCAGGTTCGCCCGGGTGAGCTCGTCGCCGCACTTCTTCAACGTCTCCTGCATCGTGAACGACACCGCGTAGGCATAGACGTAATTCACGTCCTGGACGTTTCCACCGGGATTGTACTTGGCCATCCAGTCGCGCCAAGCCAGCATCTCGGGATCCTTGTCCCACTGATGATCCGTCGGGTCCCGAAGCCAGGCCGCGGTGATGACCCCTTGCACGTTCTCAAAGCCGGCCGGCTTCATCGTTGTCGACACCTGGCCGGACACGTTGTTGAGGTACTGCTCCGGCCGCCATCCGATCTCGGCCGCCTTGCGCATCGCCTGGGCGGCGAACTTGGGGATGGAGATGTTGAAGAAGACGTTGGCGCCGGAGTCCTTGAGCTGGATGACCTGCGAATCGACAGTCGGATCGGTCACCTCGTAGGTCGCGTGCTTGACGATCCGGCCGACCTCCTTGCCCAGGCCTTCGCGGAAGCCCTCGTAGTAGTCCTTGCCGTAGTCGTCGTTCTGCATCAGCACGGCGACCTTTGGGTCGTTGACGTTGGCCAGGATGTGCTTGGCGTAGATCACGGCCTCGGTGTGGTAGTCGGGCTGGAAGCCCATCGTCCATGGATATTCCTTCGGCTGCCCCCATTTGGATGCGCCTGTCGCCACGAACAGGTGCGGCACCTTCTTGAGGTTCATGTACTTGTGGATCGCGGTGTTGGTCGGCGTGCCCAGCGTGTTGAAGGTGCACAGCACCTTCTCCTGCTCGACCAGCTGGCGCACCACCTCGACCGTCTTCGGCGGGCTGTAGCCGTCGTCCAGCGAGATGAATTTGATCTTGCGGCCGTTGATGCCGCCCTGGTCGTTCACCATCCGCCAATAGCCATCGATGGCGCGGCCGATCACGCCATAGGACGAGGCCGGGCCGCTATACGGGTTGGTGTGGCCGATCTTGATCTCGGTGTCGCTGGCACCCTCGTCATACTTGCCCTTCTGCGCGTGCACGGCGCCCGCCGCCAGCAGGGCAGCCGTCGCCGACGCTCCTCCTACGAAACCACGTCTCGTCGTGCTCATGATGATCCTCCCGTTCGAGCCGGGACTGACGCCCGGTACCAGGGGAGGATGCTGCTATTCGGCATGGCCGGGAAGCGAAATTCCGTTACGCGATATTCGAGTCGGCGTGCCGGCAGGCAGGTCCAAGTGAAACGACCGCCGGACGGTAGCGGCGGTCGTTCCGCTTTTTGAAGCCCTTAGGATCAGGCGTTCTCGTGGGACATCACGTCACCGAACAGTTCCCAGCTTTCACCCTTGAACTTCGCCAGCCGCACCGACTGGATCGGATAGAAGTCCGTGGGGCTGGTGTTGACCACGATGCCGGGCAGCAGCAGCGGCACCGCGAGCTTCTTGAGGTTGGCCGCCTGGCGCATCAGGTTCTCGCGCGTGAGGTCGTTGCCGCACTGCTCCAGGGTCTTCTGCATGGTGTAGCAGACGGCATAGGCGAGCACGTTGGCGGCGTCAGCCGTGCTGCCGCCGGGGTTGTATTTGGCCATCCACTCACGCCACACCTTCATGTCCTCGTCCTTGTCGAACTGCTTGTCGGTGGGGTCCTTCAGGTAGAAGGCCGTGATGATGTCCTGGCTGTTCTCGAAGCCAGCCGGCTTCATCACGGAGGCCACCGAAACGGACACGTTGTTCAGATAGTGGGCCGGCTTCCAGCCGATCTCGGCCGACTTGCGTATGGCCTGGGCGGCGAATTTCGGCGTCGTGATGTTGAAGAAGGCGTTGGCGCCGGTATCCTTGAGCTGGATGACCTGTGAATCGACCGTCGGGTCGGTTACTTCATAGGTCACGTGCTTGACGATCCTGCCGACGTCCTTGCCCAGACCGTCGCGCAACCCCTCGTAATAGTCCTTGCCATAGTCGTCGTTCTGCATCAGCACGGCGATCTTCGGGTCCTTGACGTTCGCCAGCATGTGCTTGGCGTAGATCACGCCTTCGGTGTGGTAGTCGGGCTGCCAGCCCATCGTCCACGGGAATTCCTTGGGCTTGCCCCACTTGGATGCGCCTGTGGCCACGAACAGGTGCGGTATCTTCTTGAGGTTCACGTATTTGTGGATCGCGGTGTTGGTCGGCGTGCCCAGCGTGTTGAACAGGCAGAGCACCTTGTCCTGCTCCACCATCTGGCGCACCACCTCGACCGTCTTGGGCGGGCTGTAGCCGTCATCCATCGTGATGAACCTGACCTTGCGGCCGTTGATGCCGCCCTTGTCGTTCACCATCTTCCAATAGGCTTCTTCCGACCGGCCGATGACACCATAAGCCGACGCCGGGCCGCTGTAGGGGTTGGTGTGCCCGATCTTGATTTCGGTGTCGCTGGCGCCCTCGTCGTACTTGCCCTTCGCATGCGCCACGCCGCCGGCCAGCAACGCCGTCGCCGCCGTGGCGCCACCGACAAACCCGCGCCTTGTCGTCGTCCTCATCGATTTTCCTCCCGTTCAAGCCGGGACTGCTGCCCGGTACGCCTGGAAGGATGCGTCGATTCGGCGCGGACGGAAAGCCTTCTCTATGATCTGCCGAACACCGCCATCCTCACGGGCAGGAGGCGCGCTTTTGCGATGAGGCGCCGGGCACATTGCCGGAAAATCCCTCACCCCGCTCCGGGATGACAGTCGTCGTCACCTTCTGGTGATCGCGGACGCCAGTGCCGGGAATCGCAGATCGCTGATACATCCGTCATCCCGAACGCCCCTTCGACAGGCTCAGGAGAGGGATCTCCCGCGTCGGACGCACAGTGCGCCACTCGCAGGAGATCCCTCGCCACGCTCGGGATGACAGTCGCGACTCATCTTCCACCGATAGGCGGTGCTAGGCGCTTTCGTGGGACATCACGTCGCCGAACAGCTCCCAGATCTCGCCGGCGAACCTGGCCAGGCGAACCGACTGGATCGGATAGAAGTCGGTCGCGCTGGTGTTGACGGTGATGCCTGGCAGCAGCAGCGGCACCGCGAGCTTCTTGAAGCCGGCGGCCTGCTTCATCAGGTTGGCGCGCGTGAGCTCGTTGCCGCACCGTTCCAGCGCCGTGTGAAGCGTGAAGCACACGGCATAGGCGTAGATGTTGCCGGCGTCCGCGGGATTGGCGGCCGGATTGTACTTGGCCATCCAGTCGCGCCACGCCTTCATGTCGGCGTCGTTGTCCCACTGCTTGTCGGTGGCATCCTTGATGTAGGCCGCCGTGATGATGCCCTGGCTGTTCTCCAAGCCGGCCGGCTTCAGTACCGCCGCCACCGAGCCCGAGACGTTGTTCAGGTAATGATGGGGTTTCCAGCCGATATCGGCGGCCTTGCGGATCGCCTGGGCGGCGGCCTTGGGCGAGGCGATGTTGAAGAAGGTGTTGGCGCCGCTGTCCTTGAGCTGGATCACCTGTGAATCGACCGTCGGATCGGTCACCTCGAACGTCACATGGCGGACGATCTTGTCGACGTCCTTGCCCAGGCCCTCACGGAAGCCGTCGTAGTAGTCCTTGCCGTAGTCGTCGTTCTGCATCAGCACCGCGATCTTCGCATCCTTGATGTTGGCCAGCAGGTGCTTGGCGTAGATCACGGCCTCGGTGTGATAGTCGGGCTGCCAGCCCATCGTCCATGGGAACTCCTTGGGCTTGCCCCACTTGGAGGCGCCCGTGGCCACGAACAGCTGCGGCACCTTCTTGAGGTTCAGATATTTCTGGATCGCCGTATTGGTCGCCGTGCCCAGGGTGTTGAACAGGCAGAACACCTTCTCCTGCTCCACCAGCTGGCGCACCACCTCGACGGTCTTCGGCGGGCTGTAGCCGTCATCCAAGGTGATGAACCGCACCTTGCGGCCGTTGATGCCGCCCTTGTCGTTCACCATCTTCCAGTAGGCTTCTTCCGCCCGGCCGATCGCGCCGTAGGCCGAGGCCGGACCGCTATAGGGATTGGTGTGCCCGATCTTGATCTCCGTGTCGCTGGCACCCTCGTCGTACTTGCCCTTCTGCCCGTACGCGACGCCACCGGTGAGCAACGCCATCACCGCCGACGCACCACCAACAAAACCACGCCGAGTTGTTCTCATCGCCTTTTCCTCCCAAGCAGCTCGGGCTTGTCGCCCGGTACAATTGAAAGGATGCGTCGTTTCTGCGGGCTAGTGAAGCCTCTTGTCGAGCAAAACGGCCGCCGGAGATTCCCGGCGGCCGTCATGCAATCGATCACTGCCGGGCCGATCAGGTGCTTTCGTTCGACATCACATCGCCGAACAGCTGCCAGGTCTCACCCTTGAAGCGCTGCAGCCGAATCGACTGGATCGGATAGAAGTCGGTCGGGCTGGTGTTGACGGTGATCCCCGGCAGCAGCATCGGCACGACCAGCTTCTTGAGGCTGGCGGCCTGCTTCATCACGTTGGCGCGGGTCAGATCGTTGCCGCATTGCTCCAGCGTCTTGTGCATCGTGGCAGCGACGGCGTAGCCGAACACCGCGAAGGCGTCTCCAAGGCTGGCGCTGGTGTTGTATTTCACCATCCACGCGCGCCATGCCTTCATGTCGTCGCTGTCGTCCCACTGCTTGTCGGTGGGATCCTTGAGATACTGCGCCGTGATGATGTCCTGGCCGTTCTCGAAGCCGGCCGGCTTCATGACCACCGCCACCGATGCTGACACATTGTTCAGATAGTGCGCCGGCTTCCAGCCGATCTCGGCGGCCTTGCGGATCGCCTGCGCGGCGAACTTCGGCGTCGTGATGTTGAAGAAGGCGTTGGCGCCGGAGTCCTTGAGCTGAATGATCTGCGAGTCGACCGTCGGATCGGTCACCTCGTAGGTCACATGCTTGACGATCTTGCCGACGTCCTTGCCCAGGCCCTCGCGGAAGCCCTCGTAGTAGTCCTTGCCGTAATCGTCGTTCTGCATCAGCACCGCGATCTTCGGGTCCTTGACGTTGGCCAGCAGGTGCTTGGCGAAGATCACACCCTCGGTGTGGTAGTCGGGCTGCCAGCCCATCGTCCACGGGAACTCCTTGGGCTTGCCCCACTTCGAGGCCCCGGTCGCCAGGAACAGGTGCGGCACCTTCTTGAGGTTCGCATATTTCTGAATGGCGGTGTTGGGCGCGGTGCCCAGGGTGTTGAAGAGGCAGAGCACCTTCTCCTGCTCGACGAGCTGGCGCACCACCTCCACCGTCTTGGGTGGGCTGTAGCCGTCGTCCAGGGAGATGAATCTCACCTTGCGGCCGTTGATGCCGCCCTGGTCGTTGACCATCCTCCAGTAGGCGTCGATGGACTTGCCGATGATCCCGTACGACGACGCCGGGCCGCTGTACGGATTGGTGTTGCCGATCTTGATCTCAGTGTCGCTCGCGCCGTCGTCATACTTGCCCTTCTGGCCATATGCCACGCCCGCGGCGAGCAACGCCGTCGCCGCCGACGCACTACCAACAAAGCCACGCCTGGTCGTCCTCATCGAATTCCTCCCGATCATGCCGGGACTGCTGCCCGGTACAGCCGGAAGGATGCGTCGTTTTTGCGCGACCGTGAAGCCCCCCGCTTAAGCAAACGGCCGCCAGGAAACCCGGCGGCCGTCAGAGCACCGACAAGTCGCGGAAAGATCAGGCGCTCTCGTTCGACATGACGTCGCCGAACAACTCCCAGGTCTCGCCTTTGAAGCGCTGCAGCCGCATCGACTGGATCGGGTAGAAGTCGGTCGGGCTGGTATTGACGGTGATGCCGGGCAGCAGCAGCGGCACCACGAGCTTCTTGAGATTGGCGGCCTGCTTCATCAGGTTCGCCCGGGTCAGCTCGTTGCCGCACTGCTCCAGCGTCTTCTCGAGCGTGGCGGCAACGGCATAGCCGTAGACATTGAAGCCATCGCCCATGTTGGCGCCGGGATTGTACTTCGCCATCCACTCGCGCCACGCCTTCATGTCGTCCGCGCCATCCCACTGCTTGTCCGTAGGATCCTTCAGATAGGCGGCCGTGATGATGTCCTGGCCGTTGTCGTAGCCGGCCGGCTTCATGACCGCCGCCACCGAGGCCGACACGTTGTTCAGATAGTGTGCCGGCTTCCAGCCAATATCGGCCGCCTTGCGGATCGCCTGCGCGGCGAACTTCGGCGTGGCGATGTTGAAGAAGGCGTTGGCGCCCGAATCCTTGAGCTGGATGATCTGCGAGTCGACCGTCGGATCGGTCACCTCGTAGGTCACGTGCTTGACGATCTTGCTGACGTCCTTGCCCAGGCCCTCACGGAAGCCCTCGTAGTAGTCCTTGCCGTAGTCGTCGTTCTGCATCAGCACCGCGATCTTCGCATCCTTGACATTGGCCAGGATGTGCTTGGCGAAGATGACGCCTTCGGTGTGGTAGTCGGGCTGCCAGCCCATCGTCCACGGGAACTCCTTGGGCTTGCCCCACTTCGAGGCCCCGGTCGCCAGGAACAGGTGCGGCACCTTCTTGAGATTCATGTACTTGTGGATCGCGGTGTTGGTCGGCGTGCCCAGCGTGTTGAACAGGCAAAGAACCTTTTCCTGCTCGACGAGCTGACGCGCCGCCTCGACGATCTTGGGCGGGCTGTAGGCGTCGTCCAGGGAGATGAACTTCACCTTGCGGCCGTTGATGCCACCCTTGTCGTTCACCATCTTGAAGTAGGCGTCGATCGCCTTGCCGATGACGCCGTAAGCCGACGCCGGCCCGCTATACGGCATGGTGTTGCCGATCTTGATCTCAGTGTCGCTCGCGCCGTCGTCGTACTTGCCCTTGCCTTGCGCATGGGCAGCCGCTCCCGCGAGCATCGTCGCCGACGACGCGCCGACGACGAAACCACGCCTTGTGACAGACATTACGCTTATTCTCCCTGGGGCAGCGCCGTTGGCGGCGCGCCGTTTTGGCGGTTGCAGAAACCTGGGCGAACCTCCCTCGCACCGCCGCGGACTATCGCCGCAGTCGACGCCACGCCATCACCACGCCGCCGGCAATGCCGGTCGGCATGACGTACATCAGCACCAGCAGCAGGATGCCGTAGACCGAATAGGGCGACAGGTCATATGGCAGGCCGATATCGTTCTTGACGAAGTTCGACAGCGCCTGCGCCGAGTTCTGGACCAGCACGGTGAAGATGCCGCCGATGATCGAGCCGGGCAGCGACGCGACGCCGCCCACCACCAGGCCGATCAGCAGCGAGATCGACAGGAAGAAGCCGAAGCTGTCCGGCGCCACGAAGGCGATGGCGCTGGCCGACAGCGCCCCGGCGATGCCGGTGTAGGCGGCGCTGATGCCGAACGTGACCGTCTTGTAGCGGGCCGTATCGATGCCCATCGTGCCGGCAGCCATGCTATGGTCGCGAATCGCCATCATGGCGCGCCCGCTGCGGCCGCGCAGCAGGTTCCATGCTGCCCAGAAAAGCAGCACAGTGACAATCAGGCAGTAGTAGTAGAGCCACTGGTCTTCGGTCAGCGGCAGGCCGAACGGCGCTTCCGGCTTGAGCAGCACGATCCCCTGCACGCCGCCGGTCAGGTCTTCAAGCCACCTGTATTTCAGCATCTGCGGCACTGCCAGCGCCAGTGCGAACGTCGCCAACGCGAGATAGTGGCCTTCCAGGCGCAGCGCCGGCAGGCCGAACAGGAATCCGACGACGAAGCAGACCACGGCCACGATCGGCAGCAGCGTCCAGTAGGGCAGGCTGAGCTTGTCCATCAGGATCGCAGCCGTATAGGCGCCGACAGCGTAGAAGGCGCCATGGCCCAGCGAGATCTGGCCGTTGAAGCCGGTCAGCAGATTGAGCCCGAGCACCGCGATGGCCGCGATCATCATGGTGCTCATCAGGAACAGGCGGTAGTCCGAGATGATGTCGGGCACGACCGACCGCAGCAGCGGCAAGGCCGCAGCCGCGGCGACGACGATCCAGACCCAGCGGCGGTCGGCGCCGGCGGCCGCCATCGGCGACGCCGGAACGGCGGGGGTGGTGGCAGTGTCGGCGGGAGTGGCGGTCGTCATGGCTCACACCCTCTTCACGACGACGCGGCCGAACAGGCCGCTGGGCTTCAGGGTGAGCACGGTGATGACGATGATCAGCGCCACCGTCAGCTTCTCGCCGTTGCCGATGATGTAGACGCCGAACCCCTTCTCGATGGCGTTGCCGAGATAGGCCACCAGGTTCTCGAGCACGCCGACCATGAAGCCGCCCAGCACGGCGCCGCCTGGGCTGGAGATGCCGCCCAGCAGGGCGCCGGCGAAGGCGTAGAGCAGGATGCCGGCCATCATGTTGGGGTCGAGATAGACGATATGCGCCACCATCATCCCGGCGACGGCGCCGACCGCGGCGGCCAATCCCCAGCCCAGCGCCAGCATCCAGTCGACCCGCACGCCGGCGAGGCGGGCCGAGACGGGGTTCTGCGCCGCCGCACGCATCGCCAGGCCCAGGGGCGTGTATCGGAAGAAGACGAACAGCAGCGACAGGACGAGCAGCGTGACGACGACAACCCCGAGCTGATGGGCCCCGATCAGGCCGGAGAACCCGAACACCTCCTTGGGAAACGGCGTCGGATACTCCTTGATCAGGTAGCTCCACACCGTGCCTGCCACGGAATTGCAGATGGCCAGCAGGCCGATGAAGACGACGATGATCGACAGCACCGGTGCCGTATGCAGCGGCCGCAGCACGATGCGCTCGATCAGCACGCCGGCCACGAAAGAGATCGCTACGGCGGCGAAGAATGCGATCCAGTAGTCCAGGCCCCACTGGATGAGCTGCCAGGAGATGTACGTGCTGAACATCGCCATCTCGCCCTGGGCGAAATTGATGTGGTCGGTCGACACGAAGATCATGACCAGGGCCAGCGCGACACAGGCGTAGATGGCGCCGTTGGCGAGGCCGGAGGCGACCTGCTGGATAAGCTGTTCCATGGTGCCGCCCCTCAGTAGCCGAGATAGGATTTGCGGATGTTCTCGTCGTTCTTCACGACCGAGGATGGGCCGGCCATCACCACGCGGCCGGTTTCGAGCACATAGGCGTGATCGGCCAGGTCGAGCGCGAGCGCGGCGTTCTGCTCGACCAGCAGCATGCTGACCTTCGATTCTTCGTTGATGCGCCGCAGGATGCGGAAGATCTCCTGGACGATCAGCGGCGCCAGGCCGAAGGACGGTTCGTCCAGCAGCATCAGCCGCGGCCGCAGCATCAGCGCCCGGCTGACCGCCAGCATCTGCTGCTCGCCGCCGGACAAGGTGCCGGCCTGCTGCTGGATGCGCTCGCGCAGGCGCGGGAAGTATTCGAACACCTGGTCGAGGTCGCGCTTGACCTCGGCGCTGCGCCCGCGCGTGTAAGCGGCGATGCGCAGGTTCTCCTCGACCGTGAGCGTGGTGAACGTGCCGCGGCCCTCGGGCACGTGCGCCACACCCAGCCGCACGATCGACTCGGTGGCACGGCCGGTGATCGGCTGGCCGTCGAAGGCCACGCGGCCTTCGGTGCGCACCATGTTGCAGATCGCCCGCAGCGTCGTGGTCTTGCCGGCGCCGTTGGCGCCCAGCAGCGTCGTGATTCCGCCCTGCTCCAGGGCGAAGGCGACATCATACAGCGCCTGGGTCTGGCCGTAGAAGGCCCTGAGCCCATTGACTTCGAGAAGAGCCACCATGCTACGACGAGGTCCCGAGATAGGCGCGGATCACTTCGGGATCGCGCTGGACTTCCGCCGGCGTGCCGTCGGCGATCTTGCGGCCGAAGTCGATGGCCACGACCTTGTCCGACACGCTCATCACAAGACTCATGTGGTGCTCGACGAGCAGCACCGTGACGTGCTGCAGGTCCCGCACCCGCTTGATCTGGCCCTTCAGGACCTCGATCTCGTCGTGATTGAGGCCGGCCGCCGGCTCGTCGAGCAGCAGGAGCTTCGGGGCCGAGGCCAGCGCGCGCGCCAACTCCACCCGCTTGCGGATCGGGAACGGCAACGGCCCCGCCGGCATCGCCGCGTATGGCAACAGGTCCATGAACTCGAGCAGTTCCATCGCCCGCGCCGTGATCCGCGCCTCCTCGTTACGGACCGAAGGTAGGCGCAAAGCGTTCGCGAAGAAGCCGCTGGATCCCTTGCTGTGGTAGCCGACCTTGACGTTGTCGAGCACGCTCATGCGGTCGAACAGTGCCACGTTCTGGAACGTGCGCGCGATACCGATCACGGGGATGTCATGACGCGGCGCGTCGAGGATCGAGCGGCCCTCGAACAGGATATCGCCGTCATTAGGCACGTAGAGCCGGCTGAGGCAGTTGAACAGGGTCGTCTTGCCGGCGCCGTTGGGCCCGATCAGGCCGGCAATCTGGCCGGGAAAGACGTCGAAGGTGATGCCGTCAAGCGCGACGATGCCGCCGAACCGTACCGAGACACCACGCACACTCAATTGCGGCTCAGCGCCGTGCGGTCGCGAGGACATACGGGCCGCGGCCGCTTCCATAGCGGTGGACACCAGTCTCAACCTCCTCCCTGCAGAGCACACGCCCAGCTTGCGGTTGTCTGACCGGCATCGCGCCACCAAACATGCCGCATTGCGGAAATACGTGTTCTCCCAAACAGTTGCGGGCTTGTGTACGCCCGTTCAGCGGCGCGCACCTTGGCCTATAAGCGGGCCGGATTCAATAGCCGGTGTCGTCGTCACCCGACATGGCGAAAATCGATGCATGCGCGCAGCGGCTCGACATTTCGACGGCGCTTGAGCTGCCACGCCGGCGGCCGGCATAGCGGCCGGATCACGCCGCCATTTGGCCGCAGTTCATGTTCATTGGGTTGACAGTCCGGCGGCCGCCAGTCGATATCGGGCGCCACGCCGTGGCATGCCGCGCCTGCCGTTCCCCCCTCGCCCGGCAGGTCTGTGGGGAGATCCCAATGAACAAGATTCCAATGAACAAGATCATCACGATGGCTGTGATTGCGACCAGCCTCAGCAGCGCAGCCGCCCTGGCACAGCAGCCGCCCTCGCCACAACCCAAGCCCGGACCGTCCGCACCACCGCAGACCGCGCCGCAGCCGCCTGCCGGCGCGCCGCCGGCAGGCACGCCCCCAGCCGCGACGCCCCCGGGCGTGCCGTCGGCGCCGCCGCAGATCGACACCCCGCCGCCGCTGCCGGAGTGGTTCACGGAGATGGACGTCAACAAGGACGGCGCCGTGACCCGTGAGGAGTTCGTCACGGTGCGCATGAAGCTGTTCGACCAGCTCGATGCCAACAAGGACGGCTTCCTGAGCAAGGAAGAGTTCCTGAAGCTGGCGGAGCCGCCATTCTCGCAGGATACGCCCGGCGGACCGCCGCTGGACCAGCGTCGCCGCTTCTACGAGGCGCAGTTCAACCAGATCGACACCAACCGCGACAGCAAGCTGTCGCGCGAGGAGGTGCAGGTCTTCGTCAACCTGAACTTCAACGAGTTCGACATCGACCGCGACAACCGTGTCACCGAGGCCGAGCTGCGGATGGTGATGCAGAACATCGAGGAACGGCGGCGACGGACGGAAGAGGAAGCCCGCCGGCGCGACGACGCGCGTCGACAAAGCCCGGAGATCGACCGCAACAACGACGGCTTGGTCGACCAGCAGGAGTTCCTGGAGTTCAACATCGCCGGCCTGATGCAGCTCGACGCCGACAAGGACGGCAAGATCAGCCTGCAGGAATATCTGGTGCTGGCCGGCCAGCCCAACGAGAACCCGCCGGGCCAGCCGAACTTCGAGCAGCGCAAGCAGATCCTGACGGCGCGCTTCCGTGAGATGGACGCCAACAAGGACGGCTTCCTGACCACGGCCGAGCTGACGACGTTCCTCACCACCGTCTTCAAGCGCCTGGACCTCAACGGCGATCGCAAGATCAGCAAGCAGGAATTCGAGGTCCACCAGCGCGGGCCGCAGCAGCCGGCGCCGCCCCAGGGCGCCACCAAGCCCGGCCCTGCCCCGGCGCCCCGGCCAGGCCCTGCGCCGGCGCCCAAGCCGGCGCCGCCGGGCCCCGGCGGCCTGCCGCCCGGCGGCCTGCTGCCCGGCACCGGTCCGAGCCGCTAGACGCCGCGCAACTTCGCTGTCATCCGGGGCGCTCTTCGACAGGCTCGGGATGACAGCCCCGGTTTTCCAGGCTCACGCGCTATTCGACCACAACGCTCTTGGCGAGGTTGCGCGGCTGGTCGACGTCGGTGCCCTTGGCGACGGCGGCGTGGTACGCCAAGAGCTGGACGGGCACGGCATACAGGATCGGCGCCACAAAGGGGTCGACCGCCGGCATCGTCAGCGCGGCGAAGGCCTTGGCACCAAGCCGCGCCACACCGGCGGCATCGGACAGCAGCACCGGCTTGCCGCCACGGGCATGGACCTGCTCCAGGTTCGACGCGATCTTGTCGGCCAGCGAGTCGGTGGGCGCCACCACCACCACCGGCACCTCCTCGGTGATCAGCGCGATGGGGCCGTGCTTCATCTCGCCGGCGGGGTAGCCCTCGGCATGGATGTAGCTGAGCTCCTTCAGCTTCAGCGCGCCCTCCAGCGCGATCGGGTAGCAGACGCCACGCCCGAGATAGAGCACGTCGCGCGCATCGGCGATCCTGTGCGCCACGGCGGCGATGGCGTCATCGTTGTTGAGCACTTCGGCGATGCGTGACGGCACCTCGACCAACGCCGCGACCAGCTCGGCCTCGCGCTCGCGGGAGAGCGTGCCGCGGGCCCGGGCCGCCGCGATGGCCAGGGTCGCCAGAACGACGAGCTGGGCGGTGAGCGCCTTGGTCGAGGCGACGGCGATCTCGGGCCCGGCCAGGGTCGGCATCACGACACTGGACTCGCGTGCCATCGCGCTCTCGGGCACGTTGACCACCGACAGGATGGTCTGGCCCTGCGTCTTGGCATAGCGCAAGGCTGCCAGCGTGTCGGCCGTCTCTCCCGATTGCGACACCGCGATGCAGACGCCACCCGCCGGCATCGGCGCCTCGCGATAGCGGAACTCGGAGCCGATATCGGCCTCGACCGGCAGGCGGGCCAGCTGCTCGAACCAGTACTTGGCGATCAGGGCGGCGTAGAACGCCGTGCCGCAGGCGGTGATCGTCAACCGCGGCACATCCTTCCAGTCGAACGGCAGATCCGGCGGGGTCACGGCGCGGGTCGTGGGATCAAGGTACGAGCGCAGCGTGTTGCTGACCGCCTCGGGATGCTCGTGCATCTCCTTCAGCATGAAGTGACGGTGATTGCCCTTGCCGATCAGCGCGCCCGACAGCGCCGTGGTGGTGATCGGCCGCTCGACCGGCTGGCCGTTGTTGAAGATGCGGGCGCCATCCTGGCGCACGACGACCCAGTCGTCCTCATCGAGGTAGCAGATGCGCTTGGTCAGCGGCGCCAAGGCCAAGCCGTCGGAGCCGAGATACATCTCGCCCTCGCCATAGCCGACGGCGAGCGGACAGTTGCGCCGGGCGCCGATCAGCAGGTCGTGCCGGCCGGCGAACATGCAGACCAGGGCGAAAGCGCCCTTGAGCCGCGCCATCGCCTGGCCCATCGCCTCCTCCGGCGTCATCTGCCGCTCGAGATACGAGGTCAGCAGCTGCGCCACCGCTTCGGTGTCGGTCTCGCTGTCGAACCGCCGCCCCTGCGCCAGCAGCTCCTCCTTCAGCTCCTGGAAGTTCTCGATGATGCCGTTGTGCACGATGGCGACGCGGTCGGTCGCGATCGGATGCGCATTGCGCTCGCTGACGCCGCCATGCGTGGCCCAGCGCGTATGGGCGATGCCGGTGGTGCCGGCCAGCGGCTCGGCTGCCACCCGCGCCTCGAGGTTGGCGATCTTGCCCTCGGCCCGGCGACGGCCGATATGGCCGTTGACCAGGGTCGCGACCCCGGCGGAATCGTAGCCGCGATACTCGAGCCGCCGCAGGCCGTCGATCAGGCGCGGCGTGACCGCGTCCTTGCCGATGATGCCGATGATGCCGCACATGTCCTTGGCTCTCCTGCTCAGCGCCGCGGCGCCGTTGCCTGCATCTTCCAACCTTCGGCCTTGGCCGTCGCCGCCCGCGCCTTCATCTTGGCGCGCAGCGGCCGCGCGGCCGCCGGCTTGTCGACCTGGCGCGCGCGTCCGAACGACACCGCATCCGCCGCGACGTCGGCCGTGACCACGCTGCCGGCCGTCACGTTGGCGCCGCGCCCCACGCGCACCGGCGCCACCAGGGATGAATTGGAGCCGATGAAGGCATCGTCGCCCACCACCGTGCGCCATTTGCCGTAGCCGTCGTAGTTCACGAAGATCGTTCCGGCGCCGATGTTGACGCGCTCGCCGACCGTGCCGTCGCCGAGATAGGAGACATGGTTGGCCTTGGCGCCGTCGCCGAGCGCGGTGTTCTTCAGCTCGATGAAGTTGCCGACATGCACCTCGCGGCCGATGCGCGTGCCGCCGCGCACACGGGCAAAGGGGCCGACCGTCGAGCGCGCGCCGATCACCGCCTCCTCGATATGGCAGAAGCCGTGGATGGTGACGCCGTCGCCCACCGTGACACCCGGTCCGAAGAGCGTGTTGGGACCGATGGTGACATCGCGGCCGAAGCGTGTGTCCGCCGCAAGCCAGACGCTCGCGGGATCAATCATGGTCACGCCGCCGTCCAGCGCCGCCCGGCGCAGGCGTGCCTGCATCGCTGCCTCGGCTTCCGCCAGGTCGGCCTTGGAGTTGACGCCGCGGAACTCGGCCTCGCTGCCCTCGACAACGACACAGCGATGCCCGGCCCGCCGCGCCAGCCCGACCAGGTCGGTGAGATAGTACTCGCCCTTGGCATTGTCGTTGCGCAGCCCACGCAGCAGGCCGGCCAGGAGCGTGCCATCGATGGCCATGACACCCGAGTTCACGACGTCGATCCTGCGTTCCTCGGCTGACGCGTCCCTGCCCTCGACGATGCGCTCGAGATCGCCGGCTGCGTTGCGCACCAGCCGCCCGTAGGGTGTCGGATCGGCGGCCCGAAAGCCCAGCACGCCCAAGGCGATGCGGCGCTTTGGACGGCCTGGGGCCTTGCGCCGCGCCGCCAGCAGGCGACGCAAGGTCGCGGTGGTCAGCAGCGGTGAGTCGCCGAATGCGACCAGGACATCGCCGCCAAACCCCTTAAGCGCCGGCAGCGCCGCCTTCACGGCATGGCCGGTGCCCAGCGGCCGATCCTGGATCACACAGCGATGAGGCGCAGCCGCCTGCGCCACGTCGTCGCGGCCCGGTGGCCCGACGACGATGATCCGGTCAGGCCGCAGCGCCTCGGCCGCCGCCAGCACATGCCGCAGCATGGGGCAGCCGGCGACCGGATGCAGCACCTTGGGGAGCGTGGACTTCATGCGGGTGCCGGCGCCGGCAGCCAGCACGACGACGGCGAGGGGACGTGTCATAGATCACAGACTTCGTGGGCGAAACAGCCGGCCACACTATGGCGTAAACCGCGGCCGCCGTCACCATCGCGCCGAGCCGGCGATGATGCTCAGGCCTCGATCGCTGCCGGTCCGCCGGGATCGCGCACACCGAGCAGCTTGAGTACCGCGGCAATATCGGCGCTGATATAGGGCTTGCCGAAGAAGCGCACCAGGGGGTCGCCTTTGAACTGCGCGCGCAGGGTTTCGTCCTCGTAGCCGGTCGCGATCACGATCGGCAGATCGGCGCGCGAGGCCCGCAGCTCGGCCGCGAGGATATCGCCTGCCCGATCGGGCAGGCCGACATCGAGGATCGCTGCGTCGACACGTCCCTGCAGCTGGCCCAGCCGCTCGAGCGCCTCCGTGGCGGAGCCCGTGGGCTCGACCCGGAAGCCGAGATCGGCGAGCGCATCGCACAAGACCATCCGCACCAGGGCGTCGTCCTCGACGACCAGGATCGACGGCGCGGCAACGTCGCTATCCATCATGGCCGCAAGTGTGGCAGCCGGCGATCCCCCTGCCAAGCGCGGCGGGACGCTTGCGCGGTTGCTGTCAATTGACGCATCTAGCCATCCATGACTGTCGACATCGCCGATTTCCCTTTTCGCACCGTCATCTTCGACCTCGACGGCACCCTGATCGACAGCGCCGGCGACGTCGGCGCCGCCGTCAACCGCGTGCTCGCGGACCACGGCCTGGCACCGATCGATGCCGAGGCGCAGCGATCCCTGATGGGTGAAGGTGGACGCGTGCGCACGCGCAAGGCCTTTGCCCTGCGCGGCAAGGATCTCGACGAGGCCGAGCTCAGCGCCTGCGTCCGCGACTTCGTGCGCTACTACGCCGAGCACCCGATCGACAGCACCGTGCCCTACCCTGGCGTCATCGGCACCCTGAGGCGCTTGGCCGACGCCGGCGTGCGCATGGCCGTCTGCACCAACAAGTATGAGGGCTCGGCGCGCGACGTGCTCGCCCGCCTCGGCCTGATGCCACCGATAGAGGATGCCGCCGGGGCCGATTCCTTCGACGTGCGCAAGCCGCACCCCGGCCACATCCTGAACCTCCTGGCACGGATGGGCGCGGCCCCCGGCGAGGCCCTGATGGTGGGCGATTCGATCCACGACGTGAAAGCGGCCAAGGCCGCCGGCCTGCCGGTGATCGCCGTGTCATGGGGCTACACCCTCACGCCGGCCCGCGAGCTCGGCGCCGATGCCGTGATCGACCGGTTCGACGACCTGCTCGCCGCCGCCGCGCAGCTGCCCCGGCCGCAGCCGCAACCCGGCTAAGCCGCCTTCTCCCGGCGCTCGGCGGCGTTGGCGACGAGGTCGCAGACGTCGGACACGGTGCGGGCGATCGGATATGGCGGCGAGGCCGACCCACCCGCCGTCTGCCCGATCTCGGCCCCGAACGCCCCGATGACGACCGGCACGTCGCGAACGCCGTGCAGGCGCAACCGGCGCAGGAGATGGTTGATGACGGTGGCCGAGCCCGGCAGCAGGACGCAGAAAGCGACGACGCTGGGCGCCGGCTCCTGCGCCGCCGCGACCGCCAGCTCGCGCAGCGCATGGACCCGAGCCGGAATGTTGCGGTGGATGAGCGCGGCGGCGGTCAGGACCGCGGCAGCACGGTCGAGGTCGCTGCGGCCGCCAATGCATAGCACCTGGGCATTGCTCGCCGGCGGCGACGCCACCGCCGCTTCCTCGCCGTCGCTCGAAGCCGTGTCCAGCTCCTCGCGTGCCGTGTCGACGATCTCCTCGATGCCCTCGGCGATCAGCGACTGCCGGTCGCTGTCCAGGGCACCGCGCCGGCGGTCGGTCTCGGCCAGCACCAGCAGCGGCAGGAGCACCTTGTCGAACAGCGCCGGCGAGCCGCTTTCGCGCGCGTATTCGACCGCGATCTCGATGGCGTCGAACGGCGAGTGCGCCAGCAGGCGATGATAGATCTGCGCCTCCACCGGCAGGGCCGGCTCGTCGGCCAACAGGATGTCCAGGAACGCCAGCTGCGGCACGTGGCGGCCGATCACGACCAGGCAGACTGTGAGCGGCATGGCCAGCAGGAGCCCCACCGGCCCCCAGAGGGCGGCCCAGGTGATGGTCGATATCAGGACCGCCAGTGGCGATATGCCGGTGGAGCTGCCGTAGAGCAGCGGCTCGACGACCTGGCCCGCGACCACCTCGCACAGCACGATCAGGCCCAGGGTCATCAGCGGCAGCGTCCAGCCCGGCGACACCGCGAAGGCGACCAGGGTCGGGACCAATGCGCCGATCACGGCGCCGGCATAGGGCACGAACCGCAGCACGCCGCCCAGCAGGCCCCAGACCAACGGGTTGGGCATCCCCATGAGCCACAGGCCGATCGCGATGGTGGTGCCGTAGCTGATATTGATCAGCACCTGCATCGCGAGGAAGCGGCTCAGGCGTGACACCGCATCGTTGATGGCCTCGGTGGTGCGGCTGATGTCGCCGCGGCTGATCAGGTGGATCAGGCGATCGCGCAGCGGCTCGCGCTCCAGCAGCATGAAGACCACGAGCACGATGATCAGGCCCATCAGCAGCAGCGGCACCACGACCGGCAGCAGGAACGATGCCACGATGTCGAGCGCCGTGCCGTCCATGACAGCCGCTGCGGGCGCCGGCGGTGGCGGCGGTGCCGACGCACCGGGCGCGGCCGTGCCGGCGGCGCCCTGCGGCCGAGTCAGCTCGCCGATCAGCTCGCGCACGCCGCCCACGGCGTCGGCCAGCACGCCGCCACCGCCACGCAGCTCCTCGATCTTCTGATGCAGGTTGCTGCGATACTTGGGAAGGTTGGCCGCCAGGTCGGTGAGCTGCCAGGCCAGCAGGAAGGTGAGCCCGCCCACCACCAGGACGGCGACCAGCACCGAGAGCGCCACCGCCGCCTTCAGGCCCACGAACCGGCGCAGCACGGACACCAGTGGCCCCAGCGCGAAGCTGATCAGCGCGGTAAGGGCCACCGGAATGAGCACATCGCGGCCGAAATAGAGGAAGCCGATCACGACCGCCGCCGCCAGCAGAGCCGCCGCGACCGACTGGATCGACGCGGCTGACCGCGTCGACTCGGCACTCGATGAGGAAAGGGGCTTTAGGACCGCTGGCATGAAGGCCTGTGAGACAGGGTGGACGCCCACCCGCCCAAGCCCAGTTCCGAATGAACGGCACTGCGGATGAAAGGTTCCTCGGCTTCCTTGACAGGCGGGGCGTCTACGCCATATACGGCGCCTCCAGGATCTACGGGCGCTTAGCTCAGCGGGAGAGCACACCCTTCACACGGGTGGGGTCGTAGGTTCAATCCCTACAGCGCCCACCATTCCTCCTCGAAAGACGACCCGCGCGATCACGGCACGGAACAGCGCAGCAGCGCTGCTGTCCCTTGCCGCAGCCACGCTTGCCCTCAGAACCGGTAGGCGAGATTTCCCTTGATGCTGTGGTCCTGGGCATCACCAGAGACGACGCCGGCATAGACAGCACCGATGGTGAGAGATTTGCCGATCTCGAGATCGAAGCCGGCCTCGATAACCGCCGCGTCGCGCGCGATCGGCACACCCTCGACGCCGAACGAGGCGCCGCCGGCGAAGGCCAGCCGGGCAGCCGGCGTCACGTCACCGAAGGCGTGACGCCAGCCCAGCGTGCCGCGCACGGTGAGCGTCTTGCTGTCGTCGTTCCACACCTGCGCCGCAGCACGCACACCCAGGGTGGTGAACAGGTTGCTGTCACTGCCGCCGCGGGCGCGCAGGGCGGCAGGGCCACCGGCTTCGCCGAAGCGGTCGGTGTCGAGATGCACCCAGGCGAGGCTGGCAAAGGGCTCGACTGCTGCATTGCCCAGCGCCAGCGCATAGCCGGCTTCGCCGAAGAGCTGCGTGGTGCGCGCATCGTAATCCGCCTTGGCGCTGTCGGCGAAGCCGGGGAAGGCGATGCCGCGGCTGGTGTCGATGCTGTGCCAGGTGTGGGCCGCGCCCAGGCGCAGGCCAAGCGCGCCGAACCGGGCGCCGCCATAGAGGGCCAAGTGATAGCTATCGATCGAGGCATGTGACGCGCGGCCATCGACATCGAGCGTGGTGCGGCTGTAGCCGGTGGCGAGTCCGACCGTCCAGGTGCCATCGATCGTGGTGTCGGCACCGATGAAGAAGCCGCCCGTGGTGCGGTCCAGGCCCGCGGCGTTGCCATCGTCCCCGACATGGCCCCAGGCGCCGAAGGCCTGCGTCCAGGCGGTGATCGCGGTGCCGTCCTGCGGCCGCTGCGCCTGATCCGACATCTGCGCCAAGGCGGCGAACTGCGGCGCGGTGCCACCCGCACCGGTGCCGGCCTGGCGCGTGCGGCCGATGACAGCGGCGCGCAGATAGTGGCTTTCATCGATCAGCACGCTGCGCGTCGAGGCATGGATCTCGCCGGAGAGCGTATTGAAGGCCTGCCGGACGGCGGCGGTGTCGGGCAGGCTGGCGATGGCATCGTAGAGCGCATTGCCGACACCCAGGCTCTCGGCACCGCGGCCGGCCGCGCACTGGTTGCGCGCGGCGGCGACATCGCAGAAGGCGACGGCGTTGCGGGTGACGTCGAGGTAGACGTTGCTGGGATCGTAGGTGAGCGCGAGGTTGAGGAACGGCAGGTTCTGGGTGAAGCCGTCGAAGGCGCCGCTGACGCCGGCATCGGCGGTGAGGATGGTGTAGCGGCTGCCGATGGCATAGCTGCCGCCGGCCTTGACGACCGAGACGGTGCCGCCGGTCAAGGTCGCGGTGCCTGTCGCGTGCAGCAGGTCGCTCTGGCCCCCCGGATTGATCTCGACTTCGTAGGTCGAGCCGGGCGCGAAGCCGATGTTGCCAGCGACGTTCAGCGTCCCGATGGAATTGCCCGGCGCCACGGTGCCGCCTGAGGCGACAATGCCGCCCACGCTGCCGGTGCCAGCCAAGGTGCCGCCGGTGACGCTGACGACTGAGCCAGCGATGCTGCCGTTGACCGCCAGCCGTCCGCTCTCGACGGCGGTCCCTCCGGTGTAGGTGCTGGTGCCGGTGAGGATGGTGGTGCCGCTGCCGATCTGGCGCACGCCGCCGCTGCCGGCGATCACGTTGTCAAACGTGGCGGCATCAGACCGGTTGAAGGCCAGCGTGCCGTGGTTGGCGATGGTGCCGGCGACGGAGCCCGTGGCGCCGCCATTGCCCAGCTGCAGCGTGCCGGCGTTGATGGTGGTGCCGCCGCCATAGGTATTGGCCGCGGTCAGCACCGTGGTGCCGGTGCCGTTCTGTTGCACCGCGCCGGTGCCGGAGATGGTGCCGGTAAGCACCAGCGTGTCGGAGTGGTTGATGCTGAGCGTGGCGTTGTTGACGACGTCGCCCGCGAGCGCGCCCGACGTGCCGCCGTTGCCCAGCTGCAGGACACCCGATGTGATCGTCGTGGGACCGGCGTAGGTGTTGTTGCCGATCAGGACCAGGGTGCCGGTGCCTGTCTTGGTAAGGCCGCCGGCGCCGCCGATGACGCCGCTCACGGCGAGGTCGGCATCGGTCCGCACGGTGCCGCCGGCGCTGTCCAGCGTGACGCTGCGTGCGGTGGCGAACGCGGCCGTGGTCTGCAGGGTGCCGCCGTTGAAGGTCAGCCCGCCGCTGGCGGCGCCGAGGTTGGCGTCGGCGGCGACGGCGAGCGTGCCGGCGTTGAGCACTGTGCCGCCGCCATAGGTGTTTAGAGCGGTCAAGGTCAGGGTGCCGGTGCCATTGTGCTCGACGGCACCGCTGCCGGAGATGACATTCGCGAATGTCACGGCATCGGAACGGTTGAAGGCGAAGATGCCGTTGTTGACGACGTCACCCACGATCGAGCCCGTCGTGCCGCCGTCGCCGAGCTGCAGGCGGCCGGCACTCACGACAGTGCCGCCGGTGTAGGTGTTGGTGGCGGTGAGCGCCGTGGTGCCGGTGCCGACCTGGCTCACCGAACCGCCGCCGCTGATGACGCCGGCATGGACCAGCGTATCGCTGCGGTTGAAGGCGAGCGTGCCGTCGTTGGCGACGTCGCCGATGATCGAGCCCGTGGTGCCGCCGTCGCCGATCTGCAGGGTGCCCGCCTGGATCTGCCACGGCGTGGCGACGGTACCATTGCCGGTCAGGATCCAGGTGCCGGTGCCGGTCTTCTCGAAGCGGTCGAAGTTCTGGTACTGCGGGCCGACCGCCGAGACATCGAACGTATCGGTGCCCGTGCCGCCCAGCCGCAGCGTGTCGTTGATCTCCACGGCGCTCGCGATCACGTTGCCGATGATGATCGACCCGGCCTGCAGCTCCAGGGTGCTCGTCCGTGCGGTCGACAATACGATGGCGTCGGTGCCACCGCTGCCGGCGCGGATGGTGCCGCTGTTGGTCAGCGTGGCATTGATAACGAGTGCCGTGGTGGCGATCCCGGCGCCACCGGCGCCGCCCGCGATCGTGCCGCTGTTGGTCAGCGTGAGATTGATAACGTTCGCAGCGTTGGTGAGCCCGGCGGCACCGGTGCCGCCCTCGATCGTGCCGGTATTGATGATCGGCAGTGTGTTGATCCGCACCACGACGCCGGCGTTGCCCGTCATGACGCCGTTCAGGTCGGATCCCCCGCGGATCGTGCCATGATTGATCAGTGTGCTGCCGCTGCCGCCGAGGCCGCCGATATCGACGCCCGAACTGCTGATTGCGCCCTGGCTGTTGGCCCCTTGAATGAGGCCGTAGTTGGTCAGCGTGCCACTACTGGTGACCAGAACGCCGGGTCCTCTGGTCGTACCGACGGTAGCCGTCCCACCGCTGATCGTGCCGTAGTTCACCAGGTTCCCGCGGCTGGACAGAACGGCGCCAGGACCGGCATCCGTACCGTCACCGCCCCGGATCGTCCCATTGTTGATGACCGACGAGTCAAAGTTCACGCTAAGGCCCGCCTGGCCCGCGCCTATCCCGGCGTTGCTGGCGCCCGTGACCGTGCCCACGATCGTCACCGGGCCGCCGGCGCCCGCGAAGATGAGCGCGCCCACGCCCGGGAGTGTGCCCGAGATCGTGAAGCCCTGCGTGTCGATGGTTATGGGCTTCATAGGGGTCGGCAGCACCGTGGTCCCGGTCGCGAAACTCCCGGTCAGCGTGATCGTCGAGGCGGGGTCGGGGCTGGCGTTCGCCGCGGCGATGGCGTCGCGCAATTGCTGGTCGGTGCCGGCTGGGAAGTCCGCTGCCCATGCCGGCGGCGGCAGCCAGCAGGCGACGGCCAGAGCGGCGCATGAGACGCCCGATAGAAGTCTTCCCTTGCCGGTGATAGATGCGCTTACCAGACCACGCCCCAACCACGCACACATGTTTTTCTACCGTATAAGACATGAGCAATAAGTATCTGATATTCGTCAGACAACACTGATGCCGACAAGCGTGGGAAAGGCTCGCACGGCGACGTAACGCTCCACGGCGGACCAGATTGTCGATCCTTGCGCGGCGACTCCCGGCGCGTGTATTTCGCAGCCGGGATCGCCGTCAGGGGTTGCGGATGAGGGTCGAGACGCCGCGATGCCAGTCCTTCAAGGCGTCCGAAACGTTGTCGGTCGGCGGATGCTTGTGCCACTCGATCAGGAAGGCGTAGTCCTGGCCGGCGATGGTCCGCACCACATGCGCGCCGACCGGCAGGCCGTTCGGGTTCGCCGGCGACTTGACCGTGGCCAGGACCTTTTTCGCCTCGGCGCCGACCAGCACCGGGACGGCGCCGACAAGCCGGCGATATCCCTGCGGCGCGGGCACCGGCCGTCCGCGCGCCGGTTCCGGCCCGGTCGTGCCGGAGAGCAGCGACAATGCCGACTGCAGCACGGCTGTGGCGCCGCCCAGCCCGCCCGTCAGCGCTGCCGTCCACGACGTTCCTGTCGCCGCCGTCGCCTGCTCCATCGCGGCCTCGGCCTTTGCCTTGGCCTTCGCCTTGGCTTCAGGGGTGTTCTCCTGCTTGGTGGCGTGCTCGACCATCGCCCACAGCACTGCCACGCTCCTGGTGACCGGGTCGGCGTCCCACCAGGAAGACGTGTCGTTCTCGGCCGTCTTTGTCGGCTTGATCGAGACATGCATGTGGTGCGTATGCGGCTTCTCGCCGGTGTAGTCCCGCCAGACCCAGTCGGTGGCTTCGACCGTGCGGCGGTCGAAGATGATCTTCCGCACGCGCGCGTCTTGCCGGATCGAGAGCAAGGCCGCCAGCAGCAGGCAGTGCACGCCGTTGTTGGGATCGTGCGTCAGATCAAAGGCATGCACGATGCCGCTCGCATCCGGATTGTGATCCGACTGCCGGCGCGCGTGCTCGGCGTCGCCGATGATGCCATCCCCGCCCCGCTTTCGTTTCGGCCACAGGGTGTTGGCTTCCGTCAATGCCGCTGCCACGGACGGGGCGGGACGCCAGGACATGGTTTTCTCCTGATCCGTGTCTCATTTCACACCCAGTCTACGGAAGGTGACCTGCGATGGCGTCAACCCTAGGGTTGATGCGTTGGTTGATTCACGGATTGCACGGCTTGTCGCGAGACGCACCGCCCGTCGATCGGTATAGTCGTCGCGGGCCGATGCCGACGCCGGATGTGGGCAAGACAATTTGCGAAGCTCGAGCGGAACAGCGATCGCAAGAACGCCCTAGACGTTGAAGCAGATACGCTCCCCGCTGCCTCCGGCGTCGTCGCTGCGGATACCTTGAAGCGAGCCGGGGCCATGCACGAAGATCAGGCGGCGCACAGCGTGGAGGGGGATCGCCGGGCGAGCAGCCTGGACGGGATCTGGCGCATGGAATGGGGCCTCGTCGGATCCGACGATGGCGGCTTCGGCGGCATTCCGTTCGCCGTGCTGGTGCAGCGGCGGCGGGCCTGCGGCATCGATCGCCGCGGTGTGCTGCTCACCGCCGTGTTCGGACGGCAGACGGAGGACAGCGTCGAGGTGGCGGCCTGGTCCGACACGGCGGTCGTAGACGTCGATCATGTGCTGCGGCCGGCGGACGGGATCCATGTCCGCCAGGAACAGTCCTACCGCGGCAGGCTGGACGTCGTGCGCCAGAGCGGCCTGCTGCGCCTGGTCGGGACCATTTCGCACGGGGGCAAGGCCTTCAACGTGCGGCTGGAGCTGGTGGGAGCATTGCCGTAGACCAGCGTCGATGCTCACGATCGTCATGCCCGTCCTCGACGAGGCCGCCACCGTCGTGGACGCCCTGCGGCGCCTGCAGGACCTGCGTGCCCGCGGCTGCGCGGTGATCGTCGTCGACGGCGGCAGCCACGACGCGACCGCGGACCTGGCGCGGCCGCTGGCGGACCGGGTGGCAGTGGCGCCGCGCGGCCGGGCGGTGCAGATGAACGCCGGCGCCGCCCTGGCGCAGGGCGATGCGCTGCTGTTCCTGCACGCCGACACGCTGCTGCCGCCGGACGCTGACCGCTGCATCGCAGACGCCTTGGCCGGCGGCGCCGATTGGGGGCGCTTCGACGTGCGCATCGACGGCGCGCATCCGATGCTGGCGGTCGTGGGCTGGTCGATGAACCTGCGGTCGCGCCTCACCGCCATCGCCACCGGCGACCAGGCGATGTTCGTGCGCCGCGACGTCTTCACCGCCGTTGGCGGCTTTCCGGACATCCCCCTGATGGAGGACATCGCGCTCTCGCGCACGCTCAAGCGGCGTGGCCGCCCCGCCTGCCTGCGCCCGCGGGTCACGACCTCCGGCCGGCGCTGGCAGAAGCATGGTGTCCTGCCCACCATCCTGCTGATGTGGCGGCTGCGCCTGGCCTATTTCCTGGGCGCCGATCCCGGTGAGCTCGCGGTGCGCTATGGCTATCGACCGGCCCGGCGCTGAGGCCGTCGCCATCTTCGCGCGGGCGCCGGTGGCGGGCCAGTGCAAGACCCGCCTGATCCCGCTGCTGGGCGCCGACGGTGCTGCCGAGCTGCACCGGCGCATGATCGTGCGCACGGTCAGGAGCGCGCTCGCCGCCGGGATCGGACCGGTGGCGCTGTGGTGCACGCCCGGCACGGCGCATCCGCTGTTCGCCGCCCTGCACCGCGACCACGGGATCGTGCTGCATCCGCAGGCCGGCGATGGCCTGGGCGAGCGCATGCTGGCGGCCTTCCAGGCGCAGCCGGCCGGCCGGCCCCTGCTGCTGATCGGCACCGACTGCCCGGCCCTCACCCCGGCGCATCTGCGGGCCTGCGCCGACGCCCTGCTTGCGGGCGACGACGCCGTGTTCCTGCCCACCGAGGACGGCGGCTATTTCCTGGTCGGCCTGCGGGCGCCGCGGCCCGACCTGTTCACCGCCATGCCGTGGAGCACCGACCAGGTCATGCCGATGACGCGCCGGCGCCTGCATGATGCCGGGCTGCGCTGGCGCGAGCCCGCCATCCTCTGGGACGTCGACACGCCGGCCGACGTCGCGCGCCTGCGCCAGTCGGGGCTGATGGCGGTGCCGTAGCTATCCCAGCACCCGGCCGGCGACGGCGTCGAGCTTGCGCAGCAGCGCGGGATCGCGGGCTTCGGGGGCCGTGATGATGGCGTAGGTGAGCGCCGTGTCCGAGCCGATCGGACAGGGCTCGTGCTCGGCCGGGAAGTCGGCGGCCAGCCGCGCCACCAGCCGCTTGGCGCTGTCAGCATTGGCGTGCATCACGGCCAGGATCTTGGCCACGTCGACGGTGCCGTGGTCCTCGTGCCAGGAATCGTAGTCGGTCACCATGGCCACCGAGGCGTAGCAAAGCTCGGCCTCGCGCGCGAGCTTGGCTTCCGGCATGTTGGTCATGCCGATCACGGCGCAGCCCCATTCGCGATACAGCCGGCTCTCGGCCAGGGTCGAGAACTGCGGCCCTTCCATCGCCAGGTAGGTGCCGCCGCGGTGCAGCGCGATGGCCTCGGCCCTGGCTGCCGCCTCGAGCCGGTCGAGCAGGCGTGGGCTGACCGGATCGCCGAAGGCGACATGCGCCACGCAGCCGGTGCCGAAGAAGCTCTTGGCCCGCGCCACGGTGCGGTCGATGTACTGGTCGACCAGCACGAACATGCCGGGCGCCAGGTCGGCGCGCAGCGAGCCGCAGGCCGACAGCGACACCACGTCGGTGACACCGGCGCGCTTGAGGGCGTCGATATTGGCACGGTAGTTGATCTCGCCCGGCGGGATGCGATGGCCCCGCCCATGGCGCGGCAGGAACACCATCGGCAGGTCGCCCAATGTGCCGAAGCAGAGCGCGTCGGACGGCTCGCCCCACGGCGACTCCACCTTCTGCCACCGCACCTCGCGCAGGCCCGGCAGATCGTAGATCCCCGACCCGCCGATCACGCCCAGAACCGCCTTCACCATCGCTGCGCTCTCCTCTTCACCACTCTCGAATTCTTGATGCGCCGGCATGGGCCGGCCCTGTAGGCTGCCGCCATGAATGCGCTCGCACCACGCCTCGACCCGGCCAAGTTCCGCGATCCCTGGACGACCGCCAAGGGCGAGCAGCGCGCCGAGGTCGCGCTGCAGTCGCTGGACACCTTGTGGTTCAACACCGGCACGCTCTGCAATCTCACCTGTCGCAACTGCTACATCGAATCCTCGCCCCGCAACGACCGGCTGGCCTATCTGACGGCCGCCGAGGTGGCGGAATACCTCGACGAGATCCAGCGCGACAATCTCGGCACCCGCCTGATCGGCTTCACCGGCGGCGAGCCGTTCATGAACCCCGAGCTGCCGGCGATGCTGGCGGACGTGCTGGAGCGCGGCTTCGAGGCGATGGTGCTGACCAACGCCATGAAGCCGATGCACAAGATGAAGCCGGCGCTGCTGGCGCTGCGCGCGCGCCACGGCGAACGGCTCACGATCCGCGTCTCGCTGGATCACTACGGCATGGCCCTGCACGAGGCCGAGCGCGGGGCGCGCACGTGGCAGCCGACCCTGGATGGGCTGGTGTGGCTGGCGCGCAACGGCTTTGCCGTGCACGTGGCCGGGCGGCGCTTCTCCGGCGAGCCGGAGGACGCCCTGCGCGACGGCTATGCGCGCCTGTTCGCCGACAATGGCGTGCCGATCGACGCCCATGATCCGGTGACCCTGGTGCTGTTTCCCGAAATGGATGCCACGGTCGACGTGCCCGAGATCACGGTCGCGTGCTGGGGCATCCTCAACAAATCGCCCGACAGCGTCATGTGCGCCTCCTCGCGCATGGTGATCAAGCGCAAGGCCCAGGCGCACCCGGCGGTCGTGGCCTGCACCCTGCTGCCCTACGACGCCCAGTTCGAGCTCGGCCGCACGCTGGCCGACGCCAGCGGCGCGGTGCGCCTGAACCACCCCCATTGCGCCAAGTTCTGCGTCCTGGGTGGCGCCGCCTGCAGCCGGAGCTAAATAAAGGCCATGACCACCGTGCACGACAACAAGGCGCAGGGGCGCTACGAGCTGACGGCAGGCGACGCGCTCGCCGTCGCCTACTACCACCCGCAGGACGGCTGCCTGGTGTTCACGCACACCGAGGTGCCGCGGGCGCTGCGCGGCCAGGGCATCGCCTCGCGGCTCATCGAAGGCGCGCTGGACGATGCCCGCGCCCAGGGCCGCTGCGTGGTGCCGGCCTGCTCCTTCGTCGCCGACTTCATCGACCGCCACCCCCAGTATCGCGACCTGCTGCGATAGTCGCATCGCTGCGCAAGAAAAACCCGGCAACCAAAGCCTTCCGGCCGGCGTTGTGTCCACATCATGGCGGGCCGGTGACGGCCCAATGGCGATTCTGGAGCAGGAAATGGCCGACGACCCGATCGCGCGCTTCCCGCATCGCGAGGTGCCCGAAACCGCTTATCATACGGATGTGGATGACTTCGATGACTTCGACGACTTCGTCGACCCGGACGATGGCGAGGATTGCCGGGCCGGCCTGCTGGACCTCGACCGGCCCGAAGACGACGACATGTAGCCCGGGGAGCGCGGGCGTATCGCCCGCATCATGATCATGAGCGGGCCGGAGGCCCGCGCTCCGAGGACGCTCAGGCCAGGACCTCCCTGTTGACGACGTTGTCCGGGTTGGGCTTGCCGTCGAAGACATCGAGCACGTTCTGCACCGTCGCCGCGGCCATGCGCGCCAGGGCCTCGGCGGTGACGCCGGCCATGTGCGGCGCGAAGATGATGTTGGGCAGCGCGCACAGCTTGTGCGCTTCCGCCGGCGGCTCCTTGTCGAGCACGTCGAGGCCGGCGGCCCGGATGGTGCCGCCCTTCAGCGCGTCGTAGAGCGCATCCTCGTTGATGATGCCGCCGCGGGCGGTGTTCACGATGTAGGCCGTGCGCTTCATCGCCGCCAGCTCGCCGCGCCCGATCAGGTCGACAGTCTCGGCGTTCTTGGGGCAGTGCACGGTCACGAAGTCGGCACGCGCCAGGCCGTCCTTGAGGTTGGCCACCGGCTCGCAGCCCGAGCCGCGGATCACGGCCGGCGGCACATAGGGATCGTAGACCAGCACCTCCATGTCCATGGCCAGGCAGCGCTTGGCGGTGCGCGAGCCGATGCGCCCGAAGCCGATGATCAGCAGGGTCTTCTGGAACAGGTCCACCGGCAGCTCGCCGAAGCGGTCGCCCCAGCGGTTCTCGCGCACCATGCGGTCGTAGTCGGCGCCGCGCTTGGCCAGGCTCATCATCAGGAAGATCGCATGCTCGGCCACCGACACCGAGTTGGCGATGCCCGTGACCATCAGCGGGATCTTGCGCCGCGTCAGCGCCGGCACGTCGACGGTGTCGTAGCCGACGCCGATGCGGGCCGCCACCTTCAGCTCGGGCGCCGCTTCGCATTCGGCCTCGCCGAACGGCGTCAGCCCCAGGGTCACGCCATGCGCGTCCTTCAGCGCGGCATGGAACGCCTCGGTCGAGAACTTCCCGAGCACGACCGCCTCGACATCGGGCCGGACCTTCAGCAGCGCCATGCCCGCCGCCGGCACCGGCGTCGGCATCACGATCTTCCACTTGTTCTGCATTATCGTTCCTTCTGCTTCGGCGCGTGCCCGTCATCCCGAGCGCAGCAAGGGATCTCCCGCGAACGGAGCCTCGATCCTCGGGAGATCCCTCGCTGCGCTCGGGATGACGGGTTGGACAGCGCGCTACTCCGCGGCGACCTTGTTGCCGGCGCGGGCGGCCTGGATGGCGCGCCAGATCGAATGCGCCGTGGCCGGCATGTCGACATGGGTGATGCCGGTCTGGGGATGGAGCGCATCGACGATGGCGTTGATCACCGCCGGCGGCGCGCCGATGGCGCCCGCCTCGCCGGCGCCCTTCACGCCCAGCGGGTTGGTGGTGCAGGGCGAGTTGTGCAGGTCGAAATGCACGTGCGGCACGACATCGGCCCGCGGCATGGCATAGTCCATGAACGAGCCCGACAGCAGCTGGCCGGTGTCGTTGTCGTAGACGGTGTGCTCGGTCAGCGCCTGGCCGACGCCCTGGCCGATGCCGCCATGCACCTGCCCCATCAGCAGCAGCGGGTTCATCACGGCGCCGAAATCGTCGACCACCGTGTAGCGGTGGATGGTCACGGTGCCGGTGTCGGGATCGACCTCCAGCTCGCAGATATGGCAGCCGTTGGGGAACGTCGCGTGCGTGCCCTCGCGGGTGAACGAGTCGTCGAGGCCCGGCGTCTCGTCGGCCGGCAGGTTCTTGGCGTCGCGCGCCGCCTTGGCCGTCTCGAACAGCGACAGCCGCCGGTCGGTGCCGACGATGGCGAAGCTGCCGTCCTTGTACTCGATGTCGCCGGCCGAGGCCTCCAGCACCGTGGCCGCCACCAGCTTGCCCTTGGCGATGATCTTGTCGGAGACGCCGAGCATGGCGGCGCCGCCCACCGGCGAGGCGCGCGAGCCGCCGGTCATGCCGTCGGGCACCACGTCGCTGTCGCCTTGCACGATGCGGATGCGCTCGGCATCGACGCCCAGCCTGTCGGACAGGATCTGGGTGTAGAGGGTCTCGTGGCCCTGGCCGTTTGTCTGGTTGCCGATATAGGCGGTGAGCGTCTCGTCGTCGTTGAACTTGATCACGGCCGTGTCGGGCGTGCCGCCGCCGCACTTCTCGACATAGGTGGCGAGCCCGATGCCGCGCCACTTGCCGCGCTTGGCCGAGTCGGCGCGCCGCGCCGCGAAGCCCTGCCAGTCGGCCTTCTCCATGGACTTGCGCATGACGGCTTCGAACTTGCCCGAGTCCATCACGTCGCCCAGGGCCGTGGTCCACGGGATCTGGTCGGGGCGGACCAGGTTGCGGGCCCGGATCTCGTCGGGCGTGAGCCCGGTCTCGCGCGCGATGTGATCGACGAAGCGCTCCAGCAGATAGGCCGCCTCCGGCCGGCCGGCGCCGCGATAGGCGTCGGTGGGCACGGTGTTGGTCATGATGCCCTTGACGTTCACGTAGATCGCCGGCGTCTGGTAGAGGCCGGCCAGCATGCCGGTGCCGGCCATGGTCGGGATGAACGTGCTGAAGTGCGACAGGTAGGCGCCCAGCGCCGCGTAGGTGGTGACGCGCAGGCCCAGGAAGCGGCAATCCTTGTCCAGCGCCATCTCGGCGAACGAGACATGGTCGCGGCCCTGCACGTCCGACAGGAAGGCTTCCTGGCGGTCGGGGATCCACTTCACGGTGCGCTTCAGTAGCCGCGAGGCCCAGACCACCATCGGGTACTCGGGATGGACGAAGATCTTCATGCCGAAGCCGCCGCCGACATCGCCGGTGCGCACCCGCAGCTTGTCCTGGCCGATCTTCAGCACCATGTCGGCGACATAGGGCCTGATGACGCTGACGCCCTGGGACGACAGCCACAGCGTCGAGCGGTCGCCGGCGGCCTCGTAGGTGGCGATGGCGCCGCGCGGCTCCATCGAGTTCACCACCAGGCGGTTGTTGACCAGGCGCAGCTTCACCACGCGATCGGCCTTGGCGAAGGCGGCATCGGTGCCGGCGCGGTTGCCCATCTCCCAGTCGAAGCACTCGTTGCCCTTGATCTCGTCCCAGATCTGCGGCGCCCCCTTCTCCGCGGCGCCGAACGTGTCGACCACGGCCGGCAGCGGGTCGTAGTCGACCTCGATCAGCTCGGCGGCGTCCTTGGCCTGCTCCAGGGTCTCGGCCACGACCAGGGCCACCGGGTCGCCGACATGGCGCACGCGGCCCTGGGCCAGAATCGGGCGCCTGGTGTCGCCGCGCATGGAGCCGTCGCGGTTCTGCAGCGGCACCAGGCAGGGCAGGTCGCCGAAGCCGGCGGCCTTGACGTCATCGCCGGTCAGCACGACCAGCACGCCGGGCGCCGCCTTGGCCGCCGCGGTATCGATCTTGCGGATCGCGGCATGGGCATGCGGCGAGCGCAGGACGTAGGCACGCGCCGCCGGCGCATCGAGCCTGGTGTCGTCGGTATAGCGGCCGCCGCCGGTCAGCAGACGCGGATCCTCAACGCGTGTCGTCGACTGGCCGATGCCGAACTTGGTCATGACAGACTCCTGCCCAACAGGGTGATGGCGTATGGCGACGCAAGCTTAGAGGCGGCAGCGCCGGTTGCAAAGCGGCTCGACGCGCCCGTCCCTGTCCCGAGTTTCGCGGTGAAAATCGGAGACATGCGCGCGACCCGCCTGCGCGATTGGCGCCGTCGGCGCGATGATGGATTTGGGAACAATGACAAGGGCTTGCCGCCACCGTGGTCGCCGCTGCGCCGGCAGCGCGAAGCAGCGCGAAGCAGGCTCGATGGCGCCGAGTCCCGCGGGCACGGGCCGCTGTCTGCATTTTCGCGCCGGGAAATCGGGGACAGGCGCCACGCCCGATGCAACGGTCCGCGCGGCGGCAAGGGCGGTGACAACACCTTCACGTGTCGGCCTCGGGTATGATGGGGGGAAGCGATGGTGCTGCCTGCCGCGGCAGCCGGCGCAGCGCCCAGCATGCGGCGCTGATGATTGACATGCTGATTATATCACGCTGGCCGATGGGGCGATACCGGAACGAAAGCAAACATTTTCGACTGCCCTGCCCTCTCGACGATCCGCAGGGGAACAACGGAAGGCGCGGCACTGCAGCTTGCGCTCTGAAGATCAGCGCTGTCATCCCGAGCGCAGCGAGGGATCTCCTGCAAAAGACGCACGGTGCGCCATTCGCGGGAGAGCACCGCGCGCAAAAGGAACCGAGGCGCCGCCCGAATGCGATGAGACGCCGGCTGCTGCGCTGCTGGCGTGACTGCGACTCCACATTCAAGAGCACGACGCGCCGTGGTCAAGGACATCGGCGCGGCAGTTCGCACGTTGAAGACTGCTCGCAGCAACATACATCCATAAATCAGGAGCTGATGAAGAGAGGAGAAGCATCCGTGGCCAGGTCGGACAACAAGCAAGGCACGAAGTCCACGACGGGTGCCGGCGCGCCGGCACCCAGCGACCGCAACTCGCTGACGATCGGCCCCAACGGGCCCATCCTGCTTCACGATGTGCACTTTCTCGAGCAGATGGCGCATTTCAACCGTGAGAAGGTGCCCGAGCGCCAGCCGCACGCCAAAGGCGCGGGGGCGTTCGGCATCCTCGAAACCACCGAGGATGTCTCAGCCTACACCAGGGCGAGGCTGTTCCAGAAGGGCGTGGCCACCGAGATGCTGGCGCGCTTCTCCACCGTGGCCGGCGAGGCGGGCAGCCCCGACACCTGGCGCGACGTGCGCGGCTTCTCGCTCAAATTCTACACCGATGAAGGCAATTACGATCTGGTCGGCAACAACACGCCGGTCTTCTTCGTGCGTGATCCGATGAAGTTCCCGCACTTCATCCGCAGCCAGAAGCGGCTTCCCGATTCGGGCCTTCGTGACAATCACATGCAGTGGGATTTCTGGACCAGCAATCCCGAAACCGCGCATCAGGTCACCTATCTGATGGGCGAGCGCGGCCTGCCGCGCTCCTGGCGCCACATGAACGGCTACGGCTCGCATACCTATATGTGGATCAATGCCGGCGGCGAGAAATTCTGGGTGAAGTACCATTTCCACACGAATCAGGGCATGGCGTTCTTCACCAACGCCGAAGCCGCGGAGATGGCGGGCAAGGATGCTGACTTCCATCGCCGCGACCTGTTCGAGGCGATCGCGCGCAGCGAGCATCCGAGCTGGACACTGTCGGTTCAGGTCATGCCCTACGACGACGCCAAGACCTACCGGTTCAACCCGTTCGACCTGACCAAGACATGGCCGCACAACGACTACCCGTTGATCAAGGTCGGCACGATGAGGCTCAACCGCAATCCCGAGAACTTCTTTGCGCAGATCGAGCAGGCGGCCTTCTCGCCGGGCAACACGGTGCCGGGTATCGGCCTGTCGCCGGACAAGATGCTGCTCGGGCGCGCGTTCGCCTACAACGACGCGCAGCGCAACCGCATCGGCACCAACTTCCACCAGCTTCCGGTGAACCGCCCCAAGGTGCCGGTCAACACCTACATGTTCGACGGCCTCATGACCTACGAGCACAGCGGCAGCGCGCCGGTATACGCGCCCAACAGCGGGGGGCGGAACTGGGCGGACGAGACCGGGCCGGTGCCTGACGGTTGGGAAGCCGACGGCGAAATGGTGCGCAGCGCGTATACGCCGCGCTCCAACGACGACGATTTCACCCAGCCGGGCATTCTGGTGCGTGATGTCTTCAACGACGAGCAGCGGACGAAGCTGGTCGATCAGGTCGCCGGCAGCCTTTTGGGTGGCGTCCGCGAGCCGGTCTTGAGCAACGCGTTCGCCTACTGGACGAGCATCGACGCCGATGTCGGTCGCCGCATCAAGGAGAAGGTCCGCGCCGGCGCGGCATCCAAGCCTGCGTAGTACCGGCTATCGGTAGAAGGTGAGTCGTGACTGTCATCCCGAGCGCCCCTTCGACAGGCTCAGGAGAGGGATCTCTTGCGAAGTGCCCACCGTGCGTCCCGCTCGGGAGATCCCTCTCCTGAGCCTGTCGAAGGGGCGCTCGGGATGACGGATGTATCAGCGACCTGCGATTCCCAGCACCAGGCCATGGGCGACCGCTAAGCCCTTTGCCGCGCGCTCACACGCGCGCCGCCAACGCCAGCAGAAACTCCCAATGCCGGCGCTGCAGCGTCCTGGCATTGCCCAGGCCGTTCGCCAGGGCGTCAAACAGCGCGGTCAACTGCTTGTCCTTGAGGGAAACGGTCGCCTCCTTCAGGGCCGCCAGGCTACGCTTCATCAGTGCAGGGTACTCGCTGGCCGTCACCGCGCGCGCCGCGAAGTCATCGACGAACCTCACCGACTGCCTGACCAGGGCGTTCGCCGATTTCAGCCGGGACAGCCTCCTGCCGCTGAACAGCGCTGCCTGCCAGCGCAGGTTCTGGCAGATATCCGCCAGATCGCCTTCGTTCTTGTCCGCAGTCGTGAGGAGCGAGTCGATGCTCTCCACCAGCGCGCCCGCATGCGACTGAGCCAAGGGAACATCCTTGTCCGACAAGGCGGCTGCCAACGACCTGCCGCTCGCTGCGATACCCAGAGTGTCCTTTCCACCCACGCGCTCCAGCAATCCGGGCAGCCATCGCAGCAGCATATCCGCCGCCCCGGCGATCACCTCGAGGAACGCCCTGCCGGAAATCCGCCCGTCCAGGAGCGACCGCACGCGCTTCGCGACGGGCCCGGCATCAGCAATGCCGAACGCCTCGAGCCGCGTGAGCACCGACAGAAGACGCCCGAGGATATACTTTGAAACCTCGTCCTCGGACTGCAGCCGCGCCGCGACGGCGAAGCCATTGACCGCGAGGCTGCCGACCATCTCGTTGAACACGACGACGGTGTCCCCGGCATCATCGCCTGCCCGCAGGGTCACCCGAACCCAGCGGTGCTCGCCCGGGCTCATATCGGGCACGACCAGGCGCCCGGATTCGCCCAGGCTCTGCTCGCGCCCGCCCGCCAGCATCACCCGGTCCTGCCTGCCCCGCTTCGACGGGCCCAGGCGCGCCCACTCCAGCACGATGTCGCGCCGGATCGTTGCGCCGTTGTGTATCAATCCGTAACGCGTGAACCACCCGCTCGCCGTCGTCGGGCCCAGCCCCATGTTGCGCTGCGCCTTGTTGTTGTCATTGACGACCAGAAGATCCGTTGTCGGCCACCCCGGCGCGCGCCCAAGGAGGCCCGGCGCGACGACAGGATCCTGCGCCGTCGAGATCTCGACTGCCAGGCACAGGTGCGACGAGCTGATCGCGTCGAGATGCCACGGATAGCCCGCCGCCATCGTCAAGACGCTGTCGGCCGCGGTGAAATTGACGACGGCATCGGGCGCTGTGCCGGCATCGACGTAGTTGCTGCCCGTGCCGAACGGCGAGACCAGGAAGTGCGCCGTGACCGCCTGGGCGCTGCCGGTGCCGCGGCGGCGGATCCGGGCAAACGCGAAGTTGTCACCGAAGGCCCCCGGCCCGTTGCGCGGCGCCTCGTTCACCGGACGATTGTTGCCGTCGAAGGCGCCCGGAGCATCGGTCAGGCGTGTCCAGACATCACTGCGCGTGTAGAACTGCGGCTCGGTCGACGGCTCGACACCACGGTCGAACGCCGTGGCGCTGTCGGTCCAGTCGGCGACATAGAAATCCTGATCAGAAGGCATCTCGGTGAGACAGAAGAAGAAGGGGTCGATCGACACGCCAACCGGCGTGACGCCATCGGCAGCCAGCAGCGTGTGCGTCCCGAAGTTCGCGTTGCGCAAGTAGGTCACGCCGATCGGGAAGTTCGCGAGATCCGGCGTGTTGTTGGCCGAGAAGATGCCGTAGAAGTCCTTGCCCGGCGATTTCATGTCCATGTAGTCGCCCAGGTAGGGAAAGAACACGCGCGCGGGGGCATTGGCCGGCACCGTCGCCAGGACGGTGGACGTGATCGTGACGAACGCGTCGTCGCTGCGATCGACCTGTGTCACCCAGCGCTGGTTGGGCGCGACGCCGACAAGCTGCTGGTACAGGAAAGCCACGCGACCACGGCTGTTCACCGCGACAACCGGCGCCTTGGCGTCCGCTACGGTCCGCAGATCGGCCGACCATGTCTGGCCGCGGTCCGTCGAACGACGCACATGCAGCGTCAGATTGACCGTGCCCGGCGGGCGATCGCCCCACGCCAGCCACACGATGCTGCTGTTCCGTGGATCGACGGCGATCGACAGGTCGCTCGCCACCAGCCGCTCCAGCGCCATTGTCTGGAAATTCTCGAACGGCACGTTGACCGCGGTCACCACGCGCTGGCCCGCCAAGCCGTCCACAGCATCGAGCAAGTTGACGAATTGCGCCGGCCCTGCCGCCCAGTTGTCGTCGCGCGCGACGACGATATCGGAGTTGCCGCCGGCGCGGCGGCCGATATAGGCCGCGTACACGGTGCCATCTATGTGGACCGAAGGGCGTATCGGGGGAAGGTCCTGCCCGCCGGTGGCTCGCGGCTCGATGCGCCGCGCGACGAAGTTCGATGGCGGCGGCGGCACCGCGGCGGCGCCATCGAGGGACACGTCGACGGTAGCGGTGCGGCCCGCCGCGCCGTTGAAGTCGTTGTTGCCGACGAACACGCGGTCCTGTCCGGTGCCGGCACCGCGGAACACCCTGGCCGCTTCGACATAGGGCTGGTCGACACCGCTGCCGGTGCGGTCCACCAGCACGTCCATGACGGTCGGCACGGTGAAGCTGGTGGTGCGCAGGATGTTCAGCCGCAAGCCGCCGGGCCGGCGCAGGATGCCCGAGTACAGCCGGCCCTGATGACCAAAGGCGAGCGTGATGTCGCCGGTTGCCGCGCCGGCCGTGCTCGGCACGATATTGTTCAAGGTCCAGGTCAGGCCTGCATCGACCGAGACGAAGACCGGCGCATTGGCACCGCCCAGCGGATCAGGTGTGAATGCCGACCCAGCCACGCGTGCCGGGTCGGCCGGATCGATCGCCAGGTTGGGTTCGCTGTCCTGGTTCATCTCGCCGCTGAACACATTGGGGATCATGTTGACGACGTACGTCATGGCTTCCCCCCTTCAATGAAGCGCAGGCCCCCGCCCCGCGGCAATCGTGGACAGGCGCATCACAGCAACGAGGCGACGAGCTGCGCGCGATCCACGCTCTGGACATCGAACTCGTCCATCACCACGTTGGAGCGCTTGTCCGGTGCGCCGGGCGCACCTTTACGCAACAACAAGACAGCCCGCTGCCCGACTGCCAGCTTGGGCGCGCGGTACCACATCACGTCCTGGCTGTTGGCGAACATCACCTTGACCGTCTTCGGTGTCGTGCCCTTGATGACCTGATCGACCACCACCGTCGCCGTCGCCCAGTGCGGGTCGTGCTCGCTCTCCCGTGGCTTGGCCGCCGCCGCGGCCGCCTCCATGATGCCGGTGACGCGGCCGACAACGACGCTCGAGGCCTCCGCCGCACGCGCCTTGAGGCTGGCCCGCAGAGCGCTGGCCTGATCGCGCGCCTTGGCGCTGTCGGCGCTGGCGCCGGACAGTCGCCGTGCCGATGCCGGTTGCGGCGTGACCGCCTTGCGCTTGCCGGTTTCCTGGACCGCCAGGCTGGTGCCATAGAGCAGCCCTCGCGCGGAAAACTCGGCTTTCTCGCCCATCGCGGCGGGCTGGCGGAGCTGGACCGTGATCTCGCGGCCAACAATGGCGCGCATCGCATCGGGCGCCCGCACAACCGCGTCGACCCGAACGACCGCCGTGCGATCGCCGGCTTCAAGCAGCGCCTCGGTCGATTTGCCGAGCGCAATGACGGTGCCATGGAATACGAACGGAGCCTGGGAAGCCATGTGTCGCCCCCTTCGCAGACGTAGAGCTGCCACGAGTGTATCCCGCTTCGGCGCCAGCCTCGCATATCAGCGCGAGGCATGGGCTTCGAAAACGTGAACTACCGACGTGCCGCCAGCTTTGTGATAATGAAATCCAGCGCGGCCCAGGTGACGAGGAACGCCACGCACTCAAGCGTGAAGCTGTGGAATTTATAGAAGACCTCGGCAACCACCAGCGCACCGACGAGGCTCGGCAGCTGGATTGCGGTCAGTTGTCGTGTCGATAGGGATTTTATGAGCGTGTACATCGAGCCACTCCCCCCAATGAATGGAACGGCATCCTACGCTGGCACGCTGCATACGAATGTACACCAATTCCTGCAAAACCTGCAATGGAATCCCGGATAATTCGTTCGCAGGGTATGCTCCACCTCGATCTGTCCGGCGAGACAAACAGCGACACCCAGCAAGCGTTTCAGACGGCGCTCCGCCGGGTCTTTGACGTCGCGCATCGCGATGGCAGCTTGCCACCGCCTTGGACGCCCCCTGCTGCCGCAGGGCTATCGCATATGGCACTATCGGCCGAACCGTCAGAAGACGAACCACAGAGGCACAGCGCAGCCTTTGGCCGCAACCAAATGCGGGGAAAGCGCTTCATGGTGAGCCTGTCGAACCATGAAGCGGCGCACCACTGCCCGTGCGACGCCTTCATGGTTCGACTCGGTGAATGCTTCGCATTCACCTGTGCTCACCATGAAGGCTACAAAAATCATCGCGGCTTGCGAAGATTCTTGAGGTCAGTAGCACAGAGACACAGAAATCATGCAGAGGAAGACGCCACCGCGCGCCGAAGGCGCGCAGCCCTTCGTTCTCTGTGTTGCCTCTGTGCCTCTGTACTACTGACCTCAAGAATCTTCGCGAGCCGCGGCGATTTGGATCTGCTCGCTGTCATCCTGAGCGAAGCGAAGGATCTTTTGAGCGGTGCTGTCGCACGGGAACGATGGCGGCGTACGGCGTCTCGACGGCGCACGCCCGTGCGAAGCGACGGTCTAACAGATCCTTCGCTTCGCTCAGGATGACAGCGAGCGCGTGGCGGGCCCCTGTCCTTGGTTGCGGCCAAAGGCTGCGCTGTGTCTCTGTGGTTAGCTTTCATGGTGCCATATGCGGTCGCCCTACCTGCTGCCGCCGTCGCTCTCAATGCAGGCGGAGCCGTCGTCGGGTCTTCGACGTCACGGATCGGCCGCGTTTGAACGGCCATCGTTCCGGGTTGGATTGTTCCGTTCGGGTTGTCAGAGCGCACCGGGGTCGCCCTCTATTCACCCGATCAGCACCGGCACAACAGCGACCTTCAGCTTGTCCAGCCGCCTTGAAGAGCGCCGGCGCCGGGTGCCGATCGCGCTCGATGTGCATACGGACCTTGTGCGCAGGGGAAGACACTTCTTCGGCGGCCTGCTACTAATCGGTCGATCATCTCGACGGAGGGTGTCATGTACGCCGCAATTCGTCAGGCGAAGGCAAAGGCCGGTATGGCCGATCAGCTTGCCAGCCGGATCAAGGACGTAATTCCGATCATCAGCAGCGTCGAGGGCTTCATGGGATACTACGTGGTATACGCATCAGACGACACGCTGACCGCGATCAGCGTCTTCAACAACGTCGCCAGCGCCGAAGAATCGAACAGGCTGGCACTGGCCTGGATAGAAGAGAATCTTGGACCGCTGCTCGTCGGGCCTGCCACCGCGACGGCCGGGCCGGTGATCGTCCATTCCTTACCCTAACGCCAACTATCAACGCCAACTATCGCGGGAAGGGTGAGTCAGCGAGAGGCCTTCTGGGAAAGCGCACAAGGCGGACTTTTGCCAGGTTTCCACCTCGTGCCGGAAGTTCCCTTTGTGCGGATCCGCTTTGCCGGGATGAACTGACCGGAGTTCTTCCGAAACCAAGGCGGCGCGGCCCGATGCGCCGGCAATCATGATCGCGGCCTATGGTGAATGGATTGCCCGCCCTGGTGCTCCTTCGCCATCCGTCCTTGAGCGGGCACCAAATGCGTTGATGTCGCGATCTTTGCTTCGTAGTCACGGAGCCTTCCAAGGTTTGTTGGCCGGACCAACTGGCGCACCCATCCGCATGTAGCACTGCGAACAGGCGAAATGTCCGTTGTTGACGTTGTAGGTGCTCTCGAATTCCTTGACGTATCTCGCGGGCGATATTCTTCTGAGCAACGCCTCTTCAACGTACTCTTCGATTTCTTCGGGCGACTTGCCACACCCGATACAAACCGGCTTGTTTAGGTCTGCCATGTTCCAACCACAGTGCCGTGGGGATGCAGGACAAATGACGGATGAGCCGGCCCCGTGAAGACCACGGCGGTCAATCATCCGTCAGCGATGTTTCCTTGGTCCTACGCCACGCTCATGTCGAAACCGTTACGGTGGTAGTTCACTCAGCAGCGGAGCGCAACGGCAAAGGCTTGGTCGAAAATCGGGCGCTATGCGGCGTCAGGCCAGCCCTGCCTGTTTCAGCGGTATATGGCGCCACTTCCCCGGCCCATCGGGCTGCGGGGAGCGGGAATGCAACGAACACCATCTCACCCACCGGCGACTGAGGTCCGCTTCTGACCCGAAGCCGACATGCTCCGAGCATCCGTCAACGGCGAAGCTGGGGAATGGCGGCCGGCGGACGGTCATCGAAGAGATGAGGATGGCCGTACGGGCGGGCCGCGCCCTCCCGGCGCGCCAGTGCTCAGGGAGGGCGCGAAAGTTCGGCTTTCGGATAGGCAAGGGTCGCGTCTGGTGCAACGATGGGCCTGCCAGGCGCCAGCGAGGTGCGGGGGGGATAAGTCATGCTCAGACGCAGAGCGGTTTCACGCATGGCGCTCTCGTGCGCCGTCGTCGGGCTGGCGGGGTGCTCGATACCCGAGCGCGAGCCGGCCGTGCCGCTGGCCGACACGGAACGCGCCATGCCGTTCGGCATCGCCAATGCTCGGTACTTCGCCGACGGCGAGGTCAAGGAGATGGAGGTCGAAGGCCGCCGCGCGATCGAGCGCGAGGTCGCAGCGCGGCGCGCAGCGGGCCAGCCGCTGAGCCCGCTGCCGCCTGTGAATTACCTGGCCGTATCGGGCGGCGGTGACGACGGCGCGTTCGGCGCTGGCCTGCTGGCGGGTTGGAGCGAAAGCGGCACGCGGCCGGAGTTCAAGCTGGTCACCGGCGTGAGCACGGGCGCGCTGATCGCGCCGTTCGCGTTCCTGGGGTCCTCCTACGACGCGTCGTTGCGCGAGTGCTACACGTCGATGAAGGCCGAGAACGTCTTCAAGAAGCGGGGACTGACGGCCGCCATGTTCGACGACGCGATGGCCGACACCTCGCCGCTCGCCGAGGTGATCGCCCGTTATGCCAACGAGGCCATGCTGGAGGCCATCGCCCGCGAGTACGGCAAGGGCCGCATCCTGCTGATCGGAACGACCAATCTCGACGCGCAGCGGCCGGTGATCTGGAACATCGGCGCCATCGCGTCCAGCGGCAACCCGCGCGCGCTCGAGCTGTTCCGTAAGATACTGCGCGCGTCGGCGGCCGTGCCGGGCGCCTTCCAGCCCGTGCTATTCGACGTCGAGCTCGACGGACGCAAATACCAGGAGATGCACGTCGACGGCGGCGCCATCGCCCAGCTCTTCCTGTATCCGGCGTCGATCAACGTCGGCACCGCCGGGCCGCGGCGCGTGCGGCGGGCGTTCGTCATCAGGAACGCCCGGCTCGATCCGAACTATGCCGCCACCGAGCGGCGGACGATCAACATCGCCGGGCGGGCCGTCAGCACCATGCTGACCTCGAGCGGGCGCAACGACGTGCTGCGGACCTACTTCATCAGCAAGCGCGACGGCGTCGACTATAACCTCGCCTTCATCGGGTCCGACTTCAACACGCCGGGGTCCGGCGAATTCAGCCCGACATACATGGCGGCGCTGTACGACTATGGCTATCAGCATGCCCGGCAGGGATATCGCTGGCACAAGGCACCGCCGGGACTGGAGACGCCGGCTGCCGCGGTCAAGCCATGAGCAGTCGAACGGCAGAACGCGGGATGCGCCGTCAACCTTGAGCCTGGCGGCTCGATCAACCGGAACCGGATCTGCTTTCTCCATGCTTCGTCGGTGGTGCGCGACGCGGACGCACCAACCGCGCCTGCCGCATCGGCCGGGTCCGCGACAACCGAGACGGTGCGCAGGGTCACGCGCCCGGCTTCTGCCATTCCATGATGTGGAAGTACGGCACGCGGCGGTGCAGCGCCGCGCGCTGCGGATCGCCGCCCGCCGGCGCCGGCTCGGCGAAGTGGCGCAGCAGCAGACCCTGCCCGAGCAGCAGGGTCATGTAGGTGCTGAGCGGACGATGCCAGTTGCGGATGCGGATGCCCTTCCAATGCACCCACGCGGCGCGCTCTTCCAGATAGTGGTCGATATGGAAGCGCAGCTCGCCATACGCGTCGCGGGTCCAGCCGTCGGGCGGGCCTGCCGTGCTGAAGCTGTTGAGGTTGGCGATCAGCAGCGTGCCGCCGGGCCGCAGCGCCGCAGCCATGCCGGCAATGGCCGTCCGCAGATCGGGGATGTCGATCAGCGTCAGGTAGCTCACGACCAGGTCGAACGATCCTTCCGGCACGCCCAGCGCCTCGGCGCGGCCGATGCGGTAGTCGCCTTGCGGATCGAGCTGCCGCGCCCGGCGGACCAGGGCCTCGGTCGGGTCGATGCCGACGGGCTGGATACCTTCCCCGCGCATGATGCGGCAGAAGCGGCCCTCGCCGCAGCCGACATCCAGCGCGGCACGAAAGCCGCGCCCGCGCAATCGCGCGATCATCGGCGCATCCAGCACGAAGCGCCGGCCGTAGTCGCCCGCCTCGCCCTGTGCGGCGATCCATGCCGCCGCCGAGTCGTCCCATCCATCCGCGGCCATGGTGTCCATCGTACGCGCCCTCCGACCGGGGCGCCGTTCTAGCCACCCGGCGCCGTGCTGGCGAGCGCTCATGCCGGCGCGCGGCCATGCCAAGGCAGCCGTGGCACTGTCCCGGGATCGGAAAGGCGAAGGGCCGCGACAAGGTCCCCCCTACCTGCGGAGCATTCGCATATGCTGCCGTTCACCCCTCGCCCCGCGGCAGCGGGGAGAGGGAGGGGCCCATCGCGAAGCGATGGGAAGGTGAGGGGTACGAGCGATCAGTCCCTATCTCTGCTGCATGGCTTGATCGTTCCTACCCCTCACCTTCCCATGCCTTCGGCATGGGCCCCTTCCTCTCCCCGCTGCCGCGGGACGAGGAGACGGCACCGGTGCTCCCATATGCGAATCCCCTGCCTTTACCTGCGGACCCGGCCATGCTGCGCGACGGCCACGCCGACGGCATGATCCTGATGACCGGCAAGCTGCCCGCCGGGCCCGAGCCGCCGGCGTCGCTGCCCGTGGTGGTGGCATCGGAGATCATTGAGGGCGCTGGCTTCCCGCATGTGCAGGTGGACAACGTCGCCGCGGCGGCAGGCGCCGTGCAGCACCTGGTCGCGCTCGGGCACCGGCGCATCGCCCACATCACCGGTCCCGTGCCCGAGGTGCTGTCGGTGCATCGCCGCCGCGGCTACCGCCAGGCCATGCGCGCCGCCGACCTGAAGATCCCGCCGGGCTACATCCAGCGCGGCGACTTCCTGCTGGCCAGCGGCCGGGCCGGCTGCCGTGCCCTGCTCGACCTGCCGATGCCGCCGACCGCGATCTTCTGCGCCAACGACGAGATGGCCTTCGGCGCCATCCATGAGCTGCGCCAGCGCGGCCATGACGTGCCGGGCGACGTCTCGGTCGTCGGCTTCGACGACATCTACCTCAGCGAAGCGTTCTATCCGCCGCTGACGACGGTCAGCCAGCCGCGCGCCGAGATCGGCCGCATGGCCATGACGCAGCTGCTGGCGATGATGTCGGACAAGAACCCGTCGCGCGCCCCGGTGATCCTGCCCACGGCGCTGAAGGTGCGCGGCACCACGGCGCCGCCACGCATCGACCCTTCTCCCCGCGCAGGTCAGGGGCGCGAAGCGCGCCCGAGGGAGAAGGTGGCGCGAAGCGCCGGATGAGGGGCTTTTGCGATGTCGGGAGTAGGCATGATTTTTCTGGCGAACCCGCCTGTCGCCACGGTCGGGAAGCCCCTCATCCGCCGCCGGCGTTTCGACGCTTCGCGTCGAAACGCCTTTATCGGGCACCTTCTCCCCGCCTACGCGGGGAGAAGGGAAACACGCTAACCAACGAGGTGCATCATGACCAGCGCAACCAGGGACAAGCTGCGTATCGGCTTTGTCGGCACGGGCTTCATCGCCCATTTCCATCTGCGGGCGCTGGTCGGCGTGCGCAATGTCGACGTCACCGGGGTGTTCAGCCGCAACGCCGCCAACCGCGAGCGCGTCGTGCAGGCGGTGGCCGCGCTGGGGCTGGGCACGTGCCGCAGCCACGCCAGCCTGCAATCGCTGCTGCAGGCCGACGATGTCGATGCGATCTGGATCCTGTCGCCCAACGACACGCGGCTGGATGTCATGCGCGCCATCCATGCCGAGGTCACGGCAGGACGCTCCAAGGTGCTCGCCGTCGCCTGCGAGAAGCCGCTGGCGCGCACCATCGCCGAGGCGCGCGAGATGCTGCGGCTGGCCGAGGATGCCAAGCTCAACCACGGCTACCTGGAGAACCAGGTGTTCGCCACGCCGGTGCTGCGCGGCAAGGAGATCGTGTGGCGCCGCGCCGCGTCGGCCACCGGGCGGCCCTATCTGGCGCGCGCCGCGGAGGAGCATTCCGGCCCGCACGAGCCCTGGTTCTGGCAGGGCGACAGGCAGGGCGGCGGCGTGCTGTCGGACATGATGTGCCACAGCGTCGAGGTGGCACGGCATCTTCTGACCGCGCCCGGCGCGCCGCGCGGGTCGCTCAAGGTCAGATCGGTGAACGGCACGGTCGCCAACCTGAAATGGACGCGGCCGGCCTATGCCGATGCGCTGAAGAAGCGCTATGGCGCCGCGGTCGACTACCGCAACCGGCCGTCGGAGGATTTCGCGCGCGCCACGGTGACGCTCACCGACGACGACGGCCACGAGCTGATGATCGAGGCCACCACGTCCTGGGCCTATGTCGGCGCCGGGCTGCGCATCCAGCTCGAGCTGCTGGGCCCCGAATACGCCATGGAGTTCAATTCGCTGTCGACCGGCCTGCGCGTGTTCATGTCGCGCGCCGTCACCGGCGCCGAGGGCGAGGACCTGGTGGAGAAGCAGAACGCCGAGCAGGGGCTGATGCCCGTCCTGGAGGACGAAGCCGGCGTCTATGGCTACACCGACGAGAACCGCCACATGGTGGAATGCTTCCGCAAGGGCGAGACGCCGCTGGAGACCTTCCATGACGGGCTGGCCGTGGTCGAGATCCTGATGGGCCTGTACCGCTCGGCCGAGCTCGGCCAGACCGTGCACTTCCCGGCGCCGGAGCTGGAGACGTACGTGCCGCCGGTGGCCCGGCCGCGCGGGGGTTAGTTCATTTTTGGACCGCGCGCGTCCACGCGCGCATCGGCGCGCCAGCGCCGACAAGCTTTCGCTCTCCGCTTCGCGGCGGGCGATGCGCGCGTGGACGCGCGCGGTCCAAAATCAACCGAGGTTGAGCGTGGCGACGCCGGCGACGATCAGGGCCATGCCGAGCCAGCCGATGAGCGCGATGCGCTGGTGGAACAGCAGCCAGCCCAGCACCGCGGTCGCGACCAGGCCGACGCCGCCCCACAGCGCATAGGCCACCGACAAGTCCATGCCCTTGATCGCCTGCGACAAGGTCGCGAACGACGTCAGGATGCAGCCCAGCCCTGACATGCCCAGCAGCCGCTTCCTGAAGCCGTCCGCCATCTTCAGGAGCGCCGTGCCGCCGATGTCGAGCACCACCGAGGCCGCGAGCCACAGCAGCGGGATGATGGCGACGGAATGCGTCATGGCAGCCACCATCACGCAGCGCGCGCATTCGTGCCGCGCAGCAGCAGCCAGATGCCGACAAGGATGGCGCTCAACCCGAGCACGCGCAGCGGGCCCAGCGCCTCGCCGAAGACGAAATAGCCGATCGCCGCCAGGCCGACGATGCCCAGCCCTTCCCACAGCGCATAGGCTGCGACCATGGGGATGGCGCGCAGCGCGACGCTGAGCAGGAAGAGCGACAGGCTCAGCAAGCCCATCGACGCGATATAGCCGGCAACCGGCATGTCAGCCGCAAGCTTGAGCGCCGACGTGCCCGTCACCTCGACGGCGATCGCAGCCAGCAGAACAAGACGATGATAATTCATAGGACACGCAGGGATATTCACGCACCGGCGCGCGCCAGCGTGCAAACACCAGAAAACAGAAAACGGGATGGGTGGAAATCTTGTGGAGCGCGACGCTAACGCTGTGCCGTGACGTCGCGCTCCAAATCGCAGTGGGCGTGCCACCAGCGCAGAAGCGTTCCTGGAAAGCGTTCGGCATATGGGATCATAGCAAAGTCAAGCTATGCCCTGGCATGGATTCTGTCAAGTCAGGGCGGCTCGGCGAAAACGCATGGGCAGACATAAAACTGACATATGACGGTCACAGCCGAAATTCTATAAGCGCAACCGCAGACGATACGACATCTTCTATTTCTTCATTCAATCATATAACCATTATTATTTATGTATTTCTTTGTAAATAGCCAACTGACTTTGATGCTTAATTGCGATTTGACTGGGCGCGGCGGTTCGGTGATGAGGATACCGGCCGGCATTACTTCCGAAGGACGACCACCGACAGATGCGCACCGCCTATCTCGCCGCCGACGGCTTCCTGCCGCAGCTCGCCGAGGAGCTGCGCCGTGGCGGCATCCGCGTGACGGCGGCGCATGATCGCCTGCTGATCGCCGAGGGCGATGCGATCGCCAGCGCCTGGGCCGCCAACATCTGGCATGACGTGCAGGAGGTCGCGATCGCCTCGATCGGCGAGGCGGCGCAGAGGCTGCGCGCGGTGCAGCGCAACTGGGCCATGTACGCGCCCGTGCACCACCGCCGCGCGGCGCTGATCCAGGCGCGCCTGCCGCATGTGTCGGCCCGGCCGCTGGTCTTCCCCGGCGCGCTGCCCGCGGCGGCGCTGGGATCCTGGACATTGCTGGCGCCGGACCGGCTGCTGCACGCAGCGCGCTGCAGCGCCGCCTGCCCCAACGGCGAGATCACCTTCGCCGAGGACCGCAGCGGTCCGCCCAGCCGCGCCTATCTCAAGCTGTGGGAGGCCTTCACGCGCCTTGGCGCGTGGCCCGGGCCCGGCTCGCGCTGCCTCGACCTCGGCGCGACGCCGGGCGGGTGGACCTGGGTGATGGCCAGGCTCGGCGCCGATGTGATCGCCATCGACAAGGCGCCGCTCGATGCCGCGGTGGCGGCGATGCCGGGCGTGACATGGCGCGGCGAAAGCGCCTTCGCGCTCGATCCGGCGACGTTCGGCCCCGTCGACTGGCTGTGCAGCGACGTCATCTGCTATCCGGCGCGCCTGCTGAAGCTGGTGCAGCGCTGGCTGGCGGCGGGCAATGTGCGCCACTTCGTCTGCACGCTGAAGTTCCAGGGCGGGACCGACCACGACACGGCCGCCGCCTTCGCCGCCATCCCCGGCAGCCGGCTGTTCCACGCCCACAACAACAAGCACGAGCTGACATGGGCGCGGCTGTAGTCTTCCTCCTCCGGCGGGAGCGGCCGCCGTGCATCATCGTCATCCCGAGCGCCCCTTCGACAGGCTCAGGAGAGGGATCTCCCGCGAAAGACGCACGGTGCGCCATCCGCGGGAGATCCCTCGCTGCGCGCGGGATGACAGTCCTGCAGCCCGCGGCTACGGCCCCGGCGGCCAGTAGATCGACGATTGGTCATAGGCGCCCGGCGGGCCGCGCCGGTAGGCGGCCCGGTAGCCGTCGCGGTAGCCGCTGCGATAAGAGCCGTCGCGATACGAGCTGTCGCGGCCGTAGCCGTAACCGTAGCTGCTGCCGCCGTAGTAGCCGTCGCGATAATACGACGAGCGCGGGCCATCGTCGGGCACGCAGGCCGCCAGAAGCACAAGGGCAGCAATCGATAGTGGTGCAGCAAGGCGGGACATGGCGATCCCCTCTTACAGGCCGGTCTCCAGCCGAAGACCGTCACGACTTCATAGCCTGCAAGATCGTTCCCGTTCTTGTCAGCACTGCGTTGAGATTGAGGTGTTTCGGCGACTCGCCGCCACCGTCCCGGCATGGCCGCGCCGGGATGAGCATCTGGTCATGGCGGCGGAACGTGCTCTACTGTGCCGCAGCTGCAGCGTAAGCGGAGGGTCCGGGTGAGTGACGGGATGCGTCTGGCCGTCGATATCGGCGGCACGTTCACCGATGTCGTGCTGGAAATCGGCGATCCCCGCCGCGGCGGCAGGCGGCTGACGTGCAAGGTGCTGACGACACCGCGGGCGCCGGAGGAAGCCGTGATGGCCGGCACCCGCGCCATCCTGGCCGATTCAGGCCGCGCCTTCGCCGATATCGACGTCTTCGTGCACGGTACGACGCTGGCCACCAACGCCATCATCGAGCGCAAGGGCGCGCGCACGGCGCTGATTGCCACCGAGGGCTTCCGCGACACGCTGGAGATCGCCTACGAGAGCCGCTACGACCAGTACGACGTCTTCATCGAGAAGCCGCGGCAGCTGGTGCCGCGGGCGCTGCGCTTCACGGTGCCCGAGCGCATGGACGTGCAGGGCCGGGTCCGCCTGCCGCTCGACGAGGCGGCCGTCCGCGCGCTGGTGCCGACGCTCGCGCAGAAGGAGGTCGGCGCCATCGCCGTGGCCTTCCTGCACGCCTATGCCAATCCCGCCCACGAGCGGCGCACGCGCGAGATCCTGCTGCAAGAGCTGCCGGCGCTGTCGGTGACCTTGTCGTGCGAGGCCTGCCCCGAGGTGCGCGAGTACGATCGCACCTCGACGGCCGTGGCCAACGCCTACATCCAGCCGCTGATGGCCGGCTACCTGGCGCGGCTGCGCGACGGCTTCGCGGCCGAAGGCTTCCACGGCATGATCTACCTGATGACGTCGGGCGGCGGCCTCACGGCGCTGGAGACGGCGCGCCGGTTTCCCATCCGGCTGGTCGAATCGGGCCCGGCCGGCGGCGCCATCCTGGCCGCCAACGCCGCCGCCGAGCGCGGCGAGGACAAGGTGCTGTCCTTCGACATGGGCGGCACCACGGCGAAGATCTGCCTGATCCAGCACTACACGCCCTTCAAGTCGCGCAGCTTCGAGGTCGACCGCGCCGCGCGCTTCCTCAAGGGCAGCGGCCTGCCGCTGCGCGTCCCGGTGATCGAGATGGTCGAGATCGGCGCCGGCGGCGGCTCGCTGGCGCGCATCGACGCGCTCAAGCGCATCGTCGTCGGCCCCGAGAGCGCCGGCGCCGAGCCGGGCCCGGCGTCGTACGGCCGCGGCGGCACCCGGCCGACAGTGACCGATGCCGACGTCGTGCTGGGCAAGATCGATCCGGCGCGCTTCGCCGGCGGCACCATCCACCTCGATGTCGAGCGCGCGCGCCAGGCGCTGGACGCGGCGATCGGCGCCGAGCTGGCGCTGGCCAGCGAGATGGCGGCCTATGGCGTGGGCGAGATCGTCGACGAGAACATGGCCAACGCAGCGCGGGTGCACGCGGTGGAGCGCGGCGCGGTGATCGGCGAGCACACGATGATCGCCTTCGGCGGCGCAGCGCCACTGCACGCCGCGCGGCTGGCGGAGAAGCTGGGCCTGCAGCGCATCGTGGTGCCGCCCAATGCCGGGGTCGGCTCGGCCGTGGGCTTCCTGCAGGCGCCGGTCGCCTACGAGCTGATCCATTCGCGCTACATGCGGCTGGACGGGTTCGACCCGGCGGCGGCCAACGCGCTGATCGACGAGATGGCGCGCGAGGCGCATGCCCTGGTGGCGCCCGGCGCGCGCGGCCAGGCGGTGGTCGAGACCCGTGTCGCCTATATGCGCTATGTCGGCCAGGGTCACGAGATCACCGTGCCGCTGCCGGCCCGGCCACTCGACAGCAGCGACACCGAAACGCTGCGCCGCGCCTTCGAGCGCGAATATGCCGTGCTGTTCGAGCGCCACATCCCGGACGCCGCCATCGAGGCGCTGAGCTGGTCGGTTACGGTCGCCACCGAGGCACGCCGGCCAACCCAGGTGACGCCGCCGGCGCGCCGGCCGGCGCCCCGGCCCGTGGGCGCGCGGGCATTCTTCGATGCCCGCCAGTCGCGTCACGTCGAGGTGCCGGTCTACTGGCGCAGCGACCTGCAGCCCGGCGCCACGATCCCGGGGCCGGCGATCATCGCCGAGGACGAGACCTCGACCTTCGTGTCGCCGGCCTTCGATGCCTGGCTCGACGCCGCCGGCGGCATCGTGCTGGAACGCAAGCCCGCGGGCTGACCGCATGGAGGCAGGCCGTATCGCGAGCAGCTCGCCGGTCGCACCCGGCAAGGCCTGACGACCACGATCATCGCGCCGTGGGCGCCGGCCTCGATGTTGGCTTTTCTTATTGCCATGAAGTCGTCTGGTTAGATATTAAGAAGCATTCTTAGATGATCGTTCAATTTATTCTCTGATCATCCTAGTATTGTCAGCATTTTCGGCGGAAAGCGCTTGACTTGCCGTGGGGCGCCTGATACCCGAGCAGCATAGTACGATTGCCAGATATCCTTTTTTGAGCCAACAGTTAACGCGTTTGCGTGTGCACCTCAGTTTCAAGAGAGTGCCCTGTTGAGCGTGGCGATATCGGACAGTCCATCTGCGGGACGTTAATCCGCAGGTTCAAAAAATCGGTTCCATCTTGCCGCCGCGTCCCGCGTTTGCGAGGCCAGGTGCTCGCGCCGACCGCGGCCAAGGCCAGGAAACATACCGCCTGGGGAGGTGGTCATGGGGATCCGCAATAGCGCCTGACCGTGGCGGCAGGTTTCGCTAGACGCGAGGACTGCCGCCAGCAGCAATCTCAACCATGGCAGGCTGTGTTCTTCCGAGCCGTGCGCCGGAAAGGAGAGCTTGTTTCTCCTTGTCCACGGCAACGCACGATCGGAGGCGTGAGCTGCACCTGCCTGCTGACGATAAACGCATCGCCGCGTGAGACGATGCGAGGAGCTGACTTGCGTCCAAAGGAGCAGCACACAGCTCCGCACCGCCCAACAGCCTTCGTGGCTAAGCGGCCTCATGGCAACGAATGTCGTCAATGACACCTGCATTGCGCCGGTGACCAGACATGGGAGGGATTAAACCATGGCACCGAAAGACATCACCACGACCGACGACCTGACGATCGATCCGCTCGCGACAGCCGACCCGCTCACCATCTCCACCGACCGCGCCGACTATGCGCCCGGCGACACGGTGACGATCAGCCTCTCCGGCATCAAGGCCGGCGCCACCTATACGTTCCAGATCCAGGATCTGCCATCCGACCCCGGCGACAACGGCAAGGCAGACATATACAAGCCGTTCACCGTGACTGACGGCGGCAAAGGCGATCTCGACGGAGCCGCGAACGGCCAGATCGTCACGACGTGGACCGTTCCCCACAACAACGACGCCGTGAACGCGACGCTCAGCCTGACGGCGACCGGCGCGGACGGCTCCAAGGCATCAACGACATTCACGGACGCGCCCCCCGCATCGACCGTGAGCGTCAGGCTCGATCAATGGGCCGATGGACCGGCACCGGACGCCGACGGCACCGGCGGGAACAACGAAGTCTTCGTCAACGGCAACCTCAACCAGACCAAGGCGCATTACAACGAAGGCGACAGCGTTCCGTACCGGGCATTTCTCGACGACCTGAACACCGGTACGGTCTATGGCATCCAGATCCAGTGGGACACGGTCGATTCAGGCGCCTATGCACTCGACTACCTGACGAGCTTCAATTTCTCCTTCGAGGGCACGCGCCATCCCGGTGAACCGGATGTGACGCCGACCGTGGGTATCACCGATATCAGCTCCGGTGCCATCTCGACCGTCAATATCCCATCCGACCCGCAGCTTCTCACCGGGTTCGGCGCCCAGTTCGGCGTGACGGACGGCCTGGGGTCGGGCCAGCCGTCAGGGCAGCAGGTCTTCACGATCTTCGGCGCCGTCAGCAATCTCTCGACCAGCGCCATCACCTACAACGCCGATCATACCAAGGCATCGATCACCGTCTTCTTCACCTACAACGGCAGCACCGCCAACAACGCGGATAGCGTCGTCGTCGCCTGGGGCGGCCATATCGCGTCGTCCCTGGATTGGCGCGACGATCCGGGCGAGACGGTCCAAACGGCGTCTGATATCAGCGGCTCGCCCTATCACACGCGCGTGCTGACCCTGTTCGAGAACGGCGTCGCGACAAGCATCGGCAACCAGGACCGCTCGCTGTCCGCGGCGGCCGTGGAAGCGCCACCCGTCGCCAACGACATTTCCCTGCTGGCCGATGAGGACAACATCACGGGCGGCAACAACGACGTGCAGGCCGGTGACGACGCCCAGGCCAACCTGACCGGCACCCTGCCCGTCACCAACGCAACCAGCGTCAATTTCGCCGATCTGCACCTGGATCCCGTCCTCAATACGTCGAGCGCGCCCGTCACCTCCGGTGGCGCGGCGCTGACCTTCTTCTGGGACGGCGGCTCCGGGACACTCTTTGCGTCGACCAACACGAGCTCGCTCGCGAACGCACAGGCGTCGGCCGTTTTCAAGATCCAGGTCGCGGCCTCGTCTCCGTTCACCTATACCTTCACGCTGCTCGATCAGGTTGATCATCCAGCGGCCAACGGCACGGCGGACGACAACACCGAGAATCCCAACATCCTGGTCGACCTCACCTATACGGCAGTCGGTGTCGGAACCGACACCGGTGTCATACACGTCACGCTCGATGACGATATCCCGATCGTGACCGCGGCACAGCAGACCGGCACGGTCGACGAGGACGGCGTACCCGGCGGCATCGCCGGCGGCGTCGGCGACGTCGCCGGCGAGGCCACCGTCGCCACCGGCAGCGTCGCACCCCTGTTCAGCCCCGGCGCCGACCAGCCCCTGACCTTCAGCCTCAGCGCCGACACCAGCGGCCTGGCCGCCCTCACCTCCGGCGGCGTCGCCGTCACCTACGCGGTGGTCGGCAACACCCTCACCGCGTCGGCCGGCGGCAGCACCGTGTTCACGTTCTCGGTCAACAGCACCACCGGTGCCTGGACCTTCACGCTCAGTGACCAGCTCGATCATGCCGCCGGCAATGACGAGAACGACCTCACCATCAACCTCAGCTCGATCCTGCGCGCCACAGACTTCGACGGCGACACCGCCGCCGCCGCGGCCAATGCCCTGGTCGTCACCGTCGATGACGACACACCGACGGCAAGCCAGGCGTCACAGACCGGCACGGTCGACGAGGACGGCGTCCCCGGCGGCATCGCCGGCGGCGTCGGCGACGTTGCCGGCGAGGCCACCGTCGCCACCGGCAGCGTCACACCGCTGTTCAACTCGGGCGCCGACCAGCCCCTGACCTTCAGCCTCAGCGCCGACACCAGCGGCCTGGCCGCCCTCACCTCCGGCGGCGTCGCCGTCACCTATGCGGTGGTCGGCAACACTCTCACTGCATCCGCCGGCGGCAGCACCGTGTTCACGTTCTCGGTCAACGGCAGCACCGGCGACTGGACGTTCACGCTCAGTGATCAGCTCGATCACGCCACCGGCAACGACGAGAACGACCTTACCATCAACCTCAGCTCGATCCTGCGTGCCACCGACTTCGACGGCGACACCGTCGCTGCCGCAGCCAATGCCCTGATCGTCACCGTCGATGACGACACGCCGACGGCGAGCCAGGCCTCTTCGACCGGCACGGTCGACGAGGACGGTGTCACTGGCGGCATCGCCGGCGGTGTCGGCGACGTCGCCGGCGAGGCCACCGTCGCCACCGGCAGCGTCACACCGTTGTTCAACTCGGGCGCCGACCAGCCCCTGACCTTCAGCCTCAGCACTGACACCAGCAACCTGGCCGCCCTCACCTCCGGCGGCGTCGCCGTCACCTACGCGGTGGTCGGCAACACCCTCACCGCGTCGGCCGGAGCCAACACCGTCTTCACCTTCAGCCTCAACGGCACCACCGGCGATTGGACGTTCACCCTGGTCGACCAGCTCGATCATGCCACCGGCAATGACGAGAACGACATTACCATCAACCTCAGCTCGATCCTGCGCGCCACAGACTTCGACGGCGACACCGTCGCCGCCGCCGCCAACGCCCTGGTCGTCACCGTCGACGACGACACACCGACGGCGAGCCAGGCCTCTTCGACCGGCACGGTCGACGAGGACGGTGTTCCCGGCGGCATTGCCGGCGGTGTCGGCGACGTCGCCGGCGAGGCCACCGTCGCCACCGGCAGCGTCACGCCGCTGTTCAACTCGGGCGCCGACCAGCCCCTGACCTTCAGCCTCAGCGCCGACACCAGCGGCCTGGCCGCCCTCACCTCCGGCGGAGTCGCCGTCACCTACGCGGTGGTCGGCAACACCCTCACCGCCTCCGCTGGAGCCAACACCGTCTTTACCTTCAGCCTCAACGGCACCACCGGCGATTGGACGTTCACCCTGGCCGACCAGCTCGATCATGCCACCGGCAATGACGAGAACGCCCTTGCCATCAACCTCAGCTCGATCCTGCGCGCCACAGACTTCGACGGCGACACCGTCGCCGCCGCGGCCAATGCCCTGATCGTCACCGTCGATGACGACACGCCGACGGCGAGCCAGGCATCGCAGACCGGCACGGTCGACGAGGACGGTGTCCCCGGCGGCATTGCCGGCGGTGTCGGCGACGTCGCCGGCGAGGCCACCGTCGCCACCGGCAGCGTCACACCGCTGTTCAACCCAGGCGCCGACCAGCCCCTGACCTTCAGCCTCAGCACCGACACCAGCAACCTGGCCGCCCTCACCTCCGGCGGCGTCGCCGTCACCTACGCGGTGGTCGGCAACACCCTCACCGCCTCCGCCGGAGCCAACACCGTCTTCACCTTCAGCCTCAACGGCACCACCGGCGATTGGACGTTCACCCTGGTCGACCAGCTCGATCACGCCACCGGCAACGGCGAGAACGATCTGGCCGTCAACCTCAGCTCGATCCTGCGCGCCACCGACTTCGACGGCGACACCGTCGCCGCCGCAGCCAACGCCCTGATCGTCACCGTTGATGACGACACACCGACGGCGAGCCAGGCGTCGTCGACCGGCACGGTCGACGAGGACGGCGTACCCGGCGGCATCGCCGGCGGTGTCGGCGATGTCGCCGGCGAGGCCACCGTCGCCACCGGCAGCGTCACGCCGCTATTCAACTCGGGCGCTGACCAGCCCCTGACCTTCAGCCTCAGCGCCGACACCAGCGGCCTGGCCGCCCTCACCTCCGGCGGCGTCGCCGTCACCTACGCGGTGGTCGGCAACACCCTCACCGCCTCCGCCGGAGCCAACACCGTCTTCACCTTCAGCCTCAACGGCACCACCGGCGACTGGACCTTCACCCTGGTCGACCAGCTCGATCATGCCGCCGGCAACGACGAGAACGACCTGGCCGTCAACCTCAGCTCGATCCTGCGCGCCACCGACTTCGACGGCGATGTTGTCGCCGCCGCCGCCAACGCCCTGGTCGTCACCGTCGACGACGACTCGCCCGTGCCGCTCACACCGGCCATCCTGTCGGTCAGCAACGCCGCCAGCGCCACCGCCAACGCCGCGCTGGGTGCATTCAACCACGTCGGTGCCGACCAGCCCGGCTCCTCCGTCTTCATCGGCCTCAACGGCTCCGTGCTGCAGGGCGCCATCCAGGACGGCACCCCGACGCTCGAGAACCTCAAGGCCGGCGGCTCGGACATCTTCCTGTTCGGCTTCGGCACCAGCACCCTGATCGCCACGACGGACGCCACCAACACCGACGTGGCCCAGCGGGTCTTCACCATGGGCCTCAATCCTGACGGCTCGGTGCAGGCCAACGACCTCTACAGCATCAACATGTTGCGGCCGGTCGACAACCTCGTCGACGTCGGCTTCGGCAACTTCACCGCCGCCCCGGCCTCGGGTAACCCCTTGACCCTGGTCGTCAACGATATCGGCGGCAGCACCATCGATGCTCTGTTCAGCGGCTTCGTCGACCAGAGCAACAACTCGTCGACCCAAACCACGGTCAACGTCAGCGGCGCCGGCGTTGGTGTCGGCACCGGACAGGATTTCGATTTCGATCCGCAGACCGCCAGCGCGACTGACGATCTGACCGACCGTATGAGGATCCAGTTCCTGGCGGATGACGGCGACGGCATCCTGGAGACCGGCGAGGCCCGCACGGTCAACCGGTTCACGTTCATCATGAACCAGAACAACCCACCGGGCGACGACGGCGACGCCCTGATCCGCGTCTACAACGCTACCGGGGCCGAGGTACAGATCACCGGCATCCTCGTCAACGGTGCGACCCTGGTCGGCGCGGGTGGTGCACCGGTGCCGAGCCACGACCCCAGTCCCGGCGGCAATGTCACTGCCACCGCCAACGGCTTGGGTTATGAATTGCACGGCCTGGGCGGCGGCACATCGGGCAGCACGGCCGACAACGACACCGTGACCATCATCACGGCGGCCGGCTACCAGCGGATCGATATCGCCGGCATCGGCAACGATTCGAACAAGGATACGTTCGACATCCTGCTGCAGAGCGTCGCCGTCCCGACGCCGTTCGACATCGTCTTCAACACCCAGGCGAACTTGACCGACTTCGACGGCGACAGCGCCGCGGCCAGCCAGCTCGAAGTCCATCTGCTCGCCTGACGGCCAGACGCCACACACCTGGCCGGCGCCGCCGCAGGCGCCGGCCGCCCCGCGGACAGTCAAGCGCAGCGTCGCCATGATGCACATCGCGAAACCTCTCCCGGCAGCGGCGGCGTCCCTGATCTGGCGCCAGGCGCCGGCGCTGGTCGTCTTCAGCTTCCTGGTCAACCTCCTGCTGCTGGTCAGCGCCATCTACATGCTGCAGGTCTACGATCGCGTGCTATCGAGCGGCTCGCTCGACACGCTCGTCTGGCTGACCGCGGCAGCGCTGGCCGCCATGGTCGTCTACGGGCTGCTGGAGCATGTGCGACGGCTGATGCTGGGCCGCATCGGCTATTGGCTCGAAACCGAGCTCAGCGGTCCGGTGATCCGCCGCACCATGCAGGCGCGCCTGGCCGGCACGAAGACGGACGCCAGCCTCAGAGACGTCGGCGACCTGCGCGCCTTCATGGCCGGCGAACCGATCCTCGCCTTCCTCGACGCGCCGTGGGCACCGGTATTCATCGGGCTGCTGTGGTTCCTGCATCCCGCACTGGGCGTGCTCGCGACCGCGGGCGCCGCGGTGCTGTTCCTGGCCGCGCTGACCAACGATCTGCTGACCCGCAAGCGCCAGCAGCGCAGCGCCGCCATCCTGCGCGCCAGCCAGACCAGCGTTGCGCACTATGTCGAGAACGCCGAGACGATCAGCGCACTGGGCATGACCGGCGCCGTGATCGGCCGCTGGCAGGAACGGCAGCGCGAGGCCGGCGCCGAGCAGCAGCGTCTCGCCGAAACGACGGCAGCCATCGGCAATGTCTCGCGGGCGCTGCGCCTGGCGCTGCAGACCATGATCCTGGGGCTGGGCGCCTACTACGTGCTCCAGGGCCAGCTCACATCCGGCGGCATGGTCGCGGGATCGATCATCCTCGGGCGCGCGCTCGCCCCGGTCGAGCGCTCGATCGCGGCATGGCGCGGCCTGGTCGCCGCCGCGGCGGCGCGGCGCAATCTCGATCGCCTCTTCGGCCCAGCCGAGATCGCGCGCGATCCGTTTCCGCTGCCGCGACCGCAGGGCTGGCTCGCGGTCCAGAGCCTGCACTACACGGCGCCGCAATCGCAGCATCCCGTTCTCAAGAGCATCACCTTCGCCCTGGAGCCCGGCCAGGTCTGCGCCGTCGTCGGTCCCTCGGGGGCCGGCAAGTCGACGCTGTGTCGCCTCATCGTCGGCGCCTGGAAGCCGGCGTATGGCCATATCCGGCTCGACGGCGCCGAAGTCTCGACATGGCATTCCGAGGATCTCGGGCAGTATATCGGCTACCTGCCGCAGCAGGTCGTGCTTTTCCCCGGTTCGGTGGCCCAGAACATCGCACGCCTGCGATCCGCCGACAGCGCCGACGTGATCGCCGCCGCCAGGCTTGCCGGCGTGCACGAGATGATCCTGCGCCTGCCGGACGGCTACGAGACCGATATCGGCGTGCATGGCGATCGCATCTCCACCGGCCAGCGCCAGCGGCTGGGGCTGGCGCGCGCCCTGTTCGGCGATCCCAGCCTGATCGTGCTCGACGAGCCGAACGCCAATCTCGACAGCGAGGGCGACCAGGCCCTCCTGCAGACGCTGCTGGCGCTCAAGCAGAAGGGGCGCACGATCGTCATCGTGACGCATCAGCAACGCATGCTGCAGGTATGCGACATGACACTGGTGCTGATGGAGGGTCAGGTCACGGGCTTCGGCAAGCGCGACGACGCCCTGGCGGCGCTGGCCAGCAGCACGCGCAAGCCCCGCGACGGGGCCGCGCGTACCGCCGACGATCCCCTTGCCGCACGCCCCAAGCTCGTGAAGGCGGAGTAAGGACCATGGCGCAAACCCTGCAGCAATGGTGGCAGCAGGTCCTGTCGCTCATCGCGACGTGGTGCGACAGCCTGCTCGACTTCCTCCGGTCGGCGACGCTGGACGATCTCGTGTCCTTGGCCATGCGCGAGTGGCCCTTGATCCTGGCGGTCGGTGTCGCCCTGCTCTGGCTCGCCGCCTCCCGGCGTCGCACGCACGGCATCGATGCGGCCGGCCTGGCGGCGATGATCCGCGGCCCCCGCGCCCTGGGCTATGCCGTGGGCGTGGCGTTCTTCGGCGGCCTCGCCGCATGGTCGTGGATCGCGCCGCTGGCCAGTGCCGCGATCGCGCCGGGCGTGGTCAGTCCCGACGGCCATCGCAAGACCGTGCAGCACCTGGAGGGCGGCATCATCCGGGCGATCCATGTCCGCGAGGGTGACGTCGTGGCCGTCGGCGACAGGCTGGTGACCCTGGAGGAGACGCAGGCACGCGCCAAGCTGGACGAGATGCGCGAACGCTATGTCCATCTACTGACCGCCGAGGCCCGCCTGATCGCCGAGCAGAGCGGCGCCGAGCAGATCGCGTTCCCGCCCGAGATCACGGTCAACGCGACCGTCGGGACCAGGCGGGCCATGACCAGCCAGGTGGACCTGCTGGGCAGCCGGCGCGCCACCCAGCAGGGCAAGGAACGCATCCTCACCCAGCGGATCAGGCAGTCGGAGGAAGAGATCGCCGGGCTGCGCAAGATCATTGCCGCCCAGGCCACGCAGCTGCAGCTGCTCGATCGTGAAATCGTGATCGTTCGCAAGCTCTACGAGCAGGGCATCGAACGCCTGCCGCGCCTGCTGGCGCTCGAGCGCACGCAGGCCGAGGTGCGCGGCGAGCAGGCCAACAACGAGGCGCGCATCGCGCGCATCCAGCAGCAGATCGGGGAGACCGAGATCCAGCTGCTGACCATGCGTGACCAGGACAAGGAGCGCGCCAACGACGAACTGACCAAGGTCCGCGAGCAGCTCGCCGTCCTGCGCAGCGAACTGCCGGGACGCGAGGACATCCTCACCCGCACGGTCATCCAGGCGCCGATCGCGGGCGTCGTGATGAACGTGAAAGTCACGACCGAGGCGGGAGTCGTCGGGCCGGGCCAGGCGCTTCTCGACATCGTGCCGGGCGAGGCGAAGCTGATCATCGACGCCCGCCTGAAGCCCAACGACATCGACGTCGTTCAGCCGGGCATGCGGGCGCGCGTGCTGCTGACGGCCTATCGCCAGCGCGTCATGCCGCAGATCTTCGGCACGCTGCGTTCCGCGTCGGCCGATCGCCTGGTCGACGACCGGACGGGAGAAGCCTACTTCCTCGCCAAGATCGAGGTCGATGCGGATGATATCGCGCGCCTGAAGGACGTGCGGCTGGCGCCGGGCATGTCGGCCGAGGTCATGATCCTCACCGGCGAGCGCACCGTCATGGACTATCTCCTGCGCCCATTGATCGAGTCGTTCATCAAGAGCTTCCGCGAGAGCTGAGGAGAGCGCGGCGCGGCTCGCCGCGGGCGGAAAATCGCGGTGTCGCATCGGCGAAGCGCCTGTGCCCATGGCCGCATGGCATGGGCGGCCATCTCCGGCACCGATCTCCAGCTGCACGCTCCATCCCCGTCGGGCGGCCGTGGTGCCCAGCCAGCCTGGACCGGCGCGCAGGTCCGGCCGGCACCCGGCCGGCCGCTGATGGCCACTTTGCCAAGCCATGTCGCGGCACTACAGTAGGCCCGTTTCCGGGTCCGCCTTGTCGAGCGGGCACAGGTCTCCTTGGAGGGGGGCTCTGCTGCTGCGAGACTCCGGATGTCGCTCGCGGCGGATGCTTCAGCAGGGAGAACGACCCATGCCAGCCAAGGACGTCAAGTTCTCCACCGAGGCGCGGGAGAAGATGCTGCGCGGCATCGACATCCTCGCCAACGCGGTGCGTGTCACACTCGGCCCCAAGGGCCGCAACGTGGTGCTCGACAAATCGTTCGGCGCGCCGCGCATCACCAAGGACGGCGTCGCCGTCGCCAAGGAGATCGAGCTCGAGGACAAGTTCGAGAACATGGGCGCGCAGATGGTGCGCGAGGTGGCGTCCAGGACCAGCGACGCCGCCGGCGACGGCACCACGACCGCGACCGTGCTCGCCCAGGCCATCGTCAGGGAGGGCGCCAAGGCCGTGGCCGCCGGCATGAACCCGATGGACCTCAAGCGCGGCATCGACATGGCGGTCGAGGCCGTCGTCGCCGATCTCAAGAAGCATGCGCGCAAGATCACGCGCAACGACGAGATCGCCCAGGTCGGCACCATCTCGGCCAACGGCGACCAGGAGATCGGCACCTTCCTGGCCGAGGCGATGCAGAAGGTCGGCAACGAGGGCGTGATCACGGTCGAGGAGGCCAAGTCGCTGCAGACCGAGCTGGAGGTGGTCGAAGGCATGCAGTTCGACCGCGGCTATGTCTCGCCCTACTTCATCACCAACGCCGACAAGATGCGGGTGGAGCTCGACGAGGCGAGCATCCTGGTGCACGAGAAGAAGCTCGCGACCCTGCAGCCGCTGCTGCCGGTCCTGGAAGCGGTGGTGCAGTCTGGCAAGCCGCTGCTGATCATCGCCGAGGATGTCGAGGGCGAGGCGCTGGCGACCCTGGTGGTGAACAAGCTTCGCGGCGGGCTCAAGGTGGCGGCGGTCAAGGCGCCGGGCTTCGGCGACCGCCGCAAGGCGATGCTGGAGGACATCGCCATCCTGACCGGCGGCACCTGCATCAGCGACGATCTCGGCATCAAGCTCGAGAACGTGACGATGGACATGCTGGGCCGCGCCAAGAAGGTCGAGGTCGACAAGGAGGCCACCACCATCGTGAGCGGCGCCGGCGCCAAGAAGGACATCACCGCCCGCATCCAGCAGATCCGGGCGCAGATCGAGGAGACGACGTCGGACTACGACAAGGAGAAGCTGCAGGAGCGGCTGGCCAAGCTGGCCGGCGGCGTCGCCGTGATCCGCGTCGGCGGCGCCACGGAGGTCGAGGTCAAGGAGCGCAAGGACCGGGTCGACGATGCCATGCACGCCACCAAGGCCGCGGTCGAGGAAGGCGTGCTGCCCGGCGGCGGCGTGGCCCTGCTGCGCACGACAAAGGCGCTGGACAAGCTGGAGCCTGCCAACGGGGACCAGAGGACCGGGATCGACATCGTGCGCCGTGCCCTGCAGGCCCCGGCGCGCCAGATCGCGCTCAACGCCGGCGAGGACAGCTCGGTCGTGGTCAACCGCGTGCTCGAGAAGCGGGACTACGCCCACGGCTATGATGCCCAGAGCGGCACATACGGCGATATGTACGACAAGGGCATCATCGACCCGGCCAAGGTGGTGCGCACGGCCCTGCAGGGCGCCGCGTCGATCGCCGCCCTGATGATCACGACGGAGGCCATGATCGCCGAGCGGCCCGAGAAGAAGCCGGCGCCGATGCCCGGTCCCGGCGCCGACATGGACTACTGACGCGCCCTCCCCTCGCCCCGCAGCAGCGGCAGGGCATTCGCATATGCCCCTACCGTCATCCCGAGCGTAGCGAGGGATCTCCCGCGAATGGCGCACCGTGCGCCTTGCCGCAGGAGATCCCTCTCCTGAGCCTGTCGAAGGGGGCGCTCGGGATGACAGCGAGGTCATATGCGAATGCCCTGGCGGCAGCGGGGAGAGGAGACAGCTATCGGCGCGCCTCAGACCGGCGAGTCGGCGAAGCCGCGCAGCACCAGGCGTACCAGGTTCGCCTGCCGGCGGGCGCCGGTCTTGTCCAGCACGCGCTTGAGGTACTCGCGGGCGCTGGAGACGCCGATGCCCAGCGTGCCGGCCGCCTGCGCCACATCGGCGCCGCGCGTCAGCAGGGCCGCGATCGAGGCTTCGCGCGGTGTCAGGCCGTAGGCGGCGCCCAGCGCGTGCGTGTCGATCCGCACCGGCGCGGCCGGATCGATGATGAACAGCGCCACGCGCGGCGCGCCATCGTCAATGCCGTCAAGGGGGATCACGGTCACCACCAGCGCCGCGAGGCCCGACGGCCGCTCCAGATAGACCCGGCGGGACGGCACCTGCCCCGCCGCCACGGCCGCGACGGCCGCCCGCAGCGCCCGCGTCGCAGCGCCGGAGGCGGCGCTCACGCCTGTCGCATCCGCGGAGATGCCGTCGGCAGCCGCCACGATGCGGCTGGCGCGGGCATTGATGAAGGCCGGATGCCCCGCCGCGTCCAGGAGGATGACGCCGGTATCGAGGCGCTCCAGCACGGCGCCATAGACGGTGGGGATCGCGTCGGCATTGATCCCGGCACGCGCCGCCATCTGGTGATTCACACGCACCTGCCCCCGCCTTTCCAGAGATGCACTATGTTCACCGGGATTAACACATCACCTTCCGATCGCAGCCATCGGCCGGTTTTTATTTTTCTGATCGCTGCGATAAGAAATCCTTTGGGACTCGCGTTCCAACGGTAGCGAAGCCTGCTATAAGCCGCTCCGGGTGACCGGGTTACCTCGCCACCGGCAATGGAAGGACTGTCCGCGGTGCTGGCCGAGCAGCGTCAAAGCATGATCCTGGCACTGGTCAACCAGCGTGGGTCGCTGTCGATCACCGAGCTGCAGCACAAGCTCAAGGTGTCGCGCGAAACGATCCGGCGTGATCTGATGCTGCTGGCCGACCGCAGCATGCTGCGCAAGACCCATGGCGGTGCGCTGTCGCTCGAGCAGGGCGAGCCGCTGATCGCGGTGCGCGAGGCGATCAACACGGACGCCAAGCAGGCCATCGGCCGGCTGGCGGCACGCCTGGTGCCCGACGGCGCCACGGTGATGCTGGGCGGCGGCAGCACGGTGCAGGCGGTCGCCGACGCCCTGCTCGAGCATCAGGACCTCACCGTCATCACCAACAGTGTCGCCAACTGCAGCCGGCTTGCCGGCCGCAGCAAGAACCGCGTCTTCATGCTGGGGGGCGAGATCCAGACCGCCAACAACACGGCGCTGGGCCGCGACGCCACGGCAATGCTGGCGCACTATTCCGCCGACGTCGCCATCGTCGGCGCCGGCGCCGTCTCGCCCACCGGCTGGGTGATGGACTACACGCGCGAGGAGGCCGAGCTGTACGGCCAGATGCTGCAATCGGCCCGCCAGCCTGTCGTGGTGGCCGACCACAGCAAGTTCAACCAGCATGCTCCGGTGCGCCTGACCACCTTCGAGAAGATCACGCACCTGGTGTCCGACCGGCGGCCCGACGGGCCGCTGGCCAAGATCCTGGCCAAGCTGCCGGTCGAGCTCGTGATCGCCGGCCGGCCCGGCGGGTAGCGCCGGCACGCGACGCGCTTTGCCGCCGCCGGCCCGGCGTCGTCATTCCGAGATATCGGCTTGCGGATATTCCCAAATGGGAATATCGCGATGCCCGCCGCGGCGCCCATCCTGTCCCAGGGCGATCGCGCGCCTCAGGGAGAGGGCCATCTACACGCCACCATCGCTGTCGCTCCATGCGGCCCCGGCCGTGGCAGCGCAACCAGACTTCACGCCACCATCCACGGACGCAGGCGATGGGCTTGCCGGCCTGCCGCTGCCGGGCACGGCTCTCGACGTCGCCGCCCACGCCGACAGCTGCCTGGCCATGATCGAGCCGATGATTGGGCCGTTGCGGATCGTGCTGGGCGTCTCCGTGTTCTACACTGCGCTGTCGCCCATCCTCGGCAATGCGCGTGGCACGGCGCTCGGCGCGCTGCAGCAGCAGGAGATGCTGGCCGGCCTGGCGCACGGCATCGTGCTGACCGCGCAACGCCGGCCGCCGGTCTGGATCAAGCAGCACGGCTTCGTGAAGATGTGGCCGGTACGCAAGCACCCAGGGCACGGCCGGCAGCTGCAGGGAATCTACAACACCGCCCTGATGGCCGGCATCGCGCACGCCCGCCGGCTCGACCAGGCGGCCGCGCGGAACCTGATCGCGTCCCTGCTGGGGCGCATGGACGAGCCGGCACGGCGCCAGCACGGCAGCTCGGCGGCATGGAAGCCACGGCAATGGGAAGCGCACCACCGAGCCTGCGCCGACATCCTGCAGCAGGAGATCAGCTGCCGCGTTGCCGCTGATCCCGCCGGCACGGCGCCGGCACGGCGGCCCTCGGATTGCCTCGCCGCCGCGTGAGGCGCGTGGCTATCGACGACGCCACCGGCACGGCATAGAGTCGGCATCCCACCCGTGGGAGCTTGGGATCCTGCCGCATGTCGTCCAACAGCCTTGGCCAGATCGATCTGCAAATCATGTGGAACCGCCTGATCGCGGTGGTCGAGGAGCAGGCGCAGACCCTGATGCGCACCGCCTTCAGCCCGATCGTGCGCGAGGCGGGCGACCTCTCGGCCGGCGTCTTCGACCTGCAGGGCCGCATGCTGGCGCAGGCGGTGACCGGCACGCCCGGCCATGTGAACTCGATGGCCGAGTCGGTGAAGCACTTCATCCGCCACTTCCCGACGGCGACGATGAAGCCGGGTGACATCTACATCACCAACGACCCGTGGATGGGCACCGGCCATACCAACGACTTCGTGCTGACCACGCCGTGCTTCAAGGACGGACGGCTGGTGGCGCTGTTCTCGTGCACCAGCCATCTGACCGATATCGGCGGCCTCGGCTTCGGGCCCGACGCCACCGACGTCTTCATGGAAGGCCTCTACATCCCGATGCTGAAGCTCGCCGACCAGGGCCGCATGAACGAGACCCTGATGGCGATGATCCGCGCCAACACGCGCCTGCCGGTCGACACCGAGGGCGACGTCTACTCCCTGGCCGGCTGCAACGACATCGGCTGCCGCCGCCTGGTCGAGATGATGAGCGAGTTCGGGCTGGCCGACCTCGACACGCTGTCGGCCTTCATCCTGGAGCGCAGCCGCGAGGCGGTGCTGGGCGAGATCGCGGCCTTGCCCAAGGGCACCTGGCGCAACGAGATGATGGTCGACGGCTATGATGCGCCGATCAAGCTGGTGGCCACGACCACCGTCAGCGATAGCGGCATCCATGTCGACTACACCGGCACCGACGCGCAGGTGCGCCGCGGCATCAACGTGCCGATCGCCTACACCACGGCCTACACCGTCTTCGGCCTGGGCTGCGTGGTCTCGGCCCGCATCCCCAACAATGCCGGCTCGCTGGCGCCGCTCACGGTGTCGGCGCCACCGGGCACGATCCTCAACGCCCAGAAGCCGGCACCGGTGCTGCTGCGCCACGTCATCGGCCAGATGCTGCCCGACATGGCCTTCGGCTGCCTGCGCCAGGCCGTGCCCGAGCGCGTGCCCGCCGAAGGCACCTCGTGCCTGTGGAACCTCAACATGCGCGGCGCCGTGGCGGGCGGCGATGGCGGCAATTACGGCTTCACCATCACCGTGACCAGCAACGGCGGCACCGGGGCGCGGCCGCAGGCCGACGGGCTGTCGGCCACGGCCTATCCGTCGGGCGTGCGCGGCACGCCGGTGGAGATCGCCGAATCGATCGCGCCGCTGATCTTCTGGAAGAAGGAGCTGCGGGCCGACAGCGGCGGCGCCGGCGCCCGCCGCGGCGGGCTGGGCCAGGCCATCGAGATCGGCTCCAGCATCGAGAAGCCCTTCGACCTGCTGGCCGCGTACGACCGCATCGACTATCCGCCGCGCGGCCGCGACGGCGGCGCCAACGGCACGGCAGGCTATGTCGGGCTGAAGTCGGGCCGCGCGCTGAAGGGCAAGGGCACGCAGACCATCCCGCCGCATGACCGGCTGGTGATCATGACACCCGGCGGCGGCGGCCTGGGCGATCCCCGCCGACGCGATCCGCAGCACGTGACGGAGGACGTCGCGGAAGGGCTGGTGTCGCCCGAAACGGCGGAGCGCGTCTATGGCGTGCCGCTCAAGGCCGCGGAGTGAGCCGGCGCCGCGCTCGATCATGACCGCCCAGGGCACCTACGACGTCGTCATCGTCGGCGGCGGCGCCATCGGCAGCGCCATCGCCTACTGGCTGACGCGCGATGCAGCATGGCGCGGCCGCGTCGCCGTGGTCGAGCGCGATCCGACCTACGCCCGCGCCTCCTCGGCGCTGTCGGCCAGCTCGATCCGGCAGCAATTCTCGACACCGCTCAACATCCATCTGTCGCGCTTCGGCATCGGCTTCCTGCGCCAGGCGCGCGAACTGCTGTCGGTCGACGGCGAGCCGCCCGTCGAGCTGGGCCTGCGCGAGCCCGGCTACCTGTTCCTGGCCTCGGCCGCCGGCGAGGCGATCCTGCGCGACAACCACGCCATCCAGCGCCGCGAGGACTGCGCTGTCGAGCTGCTGGCGCCCGATGCATTGAAGCAGCGCTTTGCGTGGATCGACACCGACGGCGTCGTGCTGGCCTCGCACGGCGTGGCCAACGAGGGCTGGTTCGACGGGCCGGCGCTGATGCAGGCGTTCCGGCGCAAGGCACGCGCGCAGGGCGCGGTGTATGTGCATGACGAAGTCACCGGGCTGGATACCGACAGCGGCCGGGTCACGACCGTGCGGCTGGCGTCGGGCCGGGCGCTGGCGGCGAGCCAGGTGGTGAATGCCGCAGGATGCTGGTCGGCGCGCGTCGCGGCCATGGCCGGCGTGGCGCTGCCGGTCGAGGCGCGCCGGCGCAGCGTGTTCGTGTTCGACTGCCGCGAGAAAGTCGCGCCGGCGCCGCTGGTCATCGACACGTCAGGCGCCTGGTTCCGGCCCGAGGGGAAGTTCTTCATCGGCGGCATCTCGCCGCCGGAAGAACAGGATCCGCCCGACCTGCCGCTGGAAGCGAACCATGCGGAATGGGACGAGCTGGTGTGGCCGGCGCTGGCCGCCCGCGTGCCAGCCTTCGGCGCGGTGAAGGTGGTGAACAGCTGGGCCGGCTACTACGAATACAACACCTTCGATCACAACGGCATCGTGGGCCCGCATCCCGAGCTTGCCAATCTGGTGTTCGCCACCGGCTTCAGCGGCCATGGCATCCAGCAGTCACCAGCCGTCGGCCGCGCCATCGCCGAATGGCTGACCCAGGCCCGCTACGTGTCGCTCGACCTGACGCCGTTCGGCTTCGACCGCATCGCCGCCAACCGCCCGATCATCGAGCGCAACGTGGTGTAGGGTCAAGGCTGTCATCCCGAGCGCAGCGAGGGATCTCCCGCGCATAGCGCACGGTGCGTCTCGCCGCAGGAGATCCCTCGCTGCGCTCGGGATGACAGGTAACCCTGATTTGCGGCACACTGCGCCGAACCAAGAGCATCACTGGCGTGGAGCCCCCTCATGAGCGACCGCCGTTCCTTTCCCAAGCCGCAATCCGGCATGGTGGTGCCACGCTTCGGCGGCATCGCCACCTTCATGCGCCTGCCCGCCTTCACCGATCCGGCCGATCTCGATATCGGCCTGGTCGGCGTGCCGTGGGATGGCGGCACCACCAACCGGCCCGGGGCCCGTCACGGCCCGCGCCAGATGCGCGACATGTCGACCCTGATGCGCCGCGTGCACCATGTCAGCGGCATCGAGCCCTACACGCTGGCGCGCATCGGCGACCTGGGCGACACGTCCGTCAACCCGGCCAGCGTCGATGACAGCCTGACGCGCATCGAGACCTTCTACGCCAAGCTGCACAAGGCGGGCGTCGTGCCGCTGTCGGCGGGCGGCGACCATCTCGTGACGCTGCCGATCCTGCGCGCCATCGCCCGCAGGCGGCCGCTGGGCATGGTGCATTTCGACGCCCACAGCGACACCTGGGACACCTATTTCGGCGGCTACAAGTACACCCACGGCACGCCGTTCCGCCGCGCCATCGAGGAAGGCCTGCTCGATCCCAAGCGCATCGTGCAGATCGGCATCCGCGGCTCGCTGTACGGCAATGCCGACATGGCCTGGGCGTACGACCAGGGCATCCGGGTCATCACCATCGAGGAGTATTTCGACCTCGGTGTCGACAAGGTGATCGAGGAGGCCCGCCGCGTCGTGGGCGACGGTGCGACCTATGTCAGCTTCGATGTCGACGGGCTGGACCCCGTGTTCGCGCCCGGCACCGGCACGCCCGAGATCGGCGGCTACTCCACGCACGAGGCGCAGCGCATGATCCGCGGCCTGCGCGGCTTGGACCTGGTCGGCGCCGACGTGGTCGAGGTGTCGCCGCCATTCGACCCCAGCGGCAACACCGCGCTGGTCGGCGTCACGATGATGTGGGAGCTGATGTGCCTGCTGGCCGAATGTGTCGCAAAACGCCGCGCGCGACCGGCCGCGAAGCGACAACGGTTCGCCCGCCGGAATAAACGCAACGTTTGACGCCGCAGATGCAAGCGCCGGCTGGACACATGCATCGCAGCGCTCGCCAATAGCGCCGCGTTCGCCTGCAGGTCAACGAACCGCAGGCGACGGCATGTTGGGGGGAGCGCATATGCGTCGCATAGTCAAAGGTTCGATCAGGTCCATTCTCGCCACGGCAGTGGCAGCCTTCGGTGTCGCCGCAGCAGCGATCACACCGGCCAGCGCCCAGATCCAGTTCGTGTCGCCCTACCCGCCGGGCGGCATCACGGACATCGTCAGCCGCACGCTGGCCGACGGCCTGAGCAAGAGCCTCAACCAGACCGTGATCGTGCTCAACAAGCCGGGCGCCAACGGCATGATCGGCTCGGACTACGCCGCCAAGTCGGCGCCCGACGGCAAGACGCTGCTGCTGGTGGCGGCCGCGCATGCCATCAACCCCAGCATGCATGCCAGGATGGCCTATGATCCCTTCAAGGATCTCGTCGGCGTCTCCCTGATCGGCAAGACCGGTCCGGTGATCTTCGCCTCGGCCAAGCTGCCGATCACCACCATGCAGGAGCTGGTGGCCTACGCCAAGAAGCACCCGGGCAAGGTGACGTACGGCTCCTCCGGCGTGGGATCGGGCGCGCATCTCGTGGGCGAGCTGCTGTGCCAGACGCTCGGGATCGACATGACCCATGTCGTCTACAAGGGCTCGGAAGCAGCCCTGATCGATCTGTTCAACGGCGAGCTTTCGCTGTTCATCAACACCGTGCAGACCTGGGCGCAGCACGGCAGCAGCGGCAAGCTGCGGGCGCTGGCGATCGGCAGTGCAGCGCGCTGGCCGCGGGCGCCGGATATCCCGACGCTCGACGAGACCGTCGCGCCCGGCATGGTCGCCGACAGCTTCCTCGGCGTCCTGGCGCCGGCCGGCACGCCTGCGGCGGCCGTGGACACGTATTCGAAGACCATTGCCGCGATCATCGCCCGCAAGGACGTCACCGAGCGGCTGATGGACTACGGCATCGAGCCGACGGGATCGACACCGGCTGCGTTCGACGCCTTCATCGCGTCCGAGGCGAAGAAGTGGGGTGACCTGATCCGAGCCCGGAACATCAAGCCCGACCGGTAGCTGATGCGTCTGCTGTCCCCTCCCCGGCTCGCGCCGCCGGGGAGGGCCAGCAACAATCCTCGCAATTTACAATAGCTGGCGGACTTGCCACGATTTGGCCTTCGATGACCGCTGGGCCAGCGAGGACCGACATGACGCTGCTGAACTGCGACATGGGCGAAAGCTACGGAATTTGGCGGTTGGGCGACGATCGCAGGATCATGCCGGCGATCCATATCGCCAACGTCGCCTGCGGCTTCCACGCCTCCGACTTCAACCATATGCGCGCGACAGTGCGCCTCGCCAAAGCCAACGGCGTGGAGGTAGGCGCCCATCCATCGCTGCCGGACCGTCAGGGCTTCGGTCGGCGTGAAATGCGGATCAGCCGGGAGGAATTGGCCAACTGCCTGATCTATCAGATCGGGGCGCTGAAGGGCTTTCTCGACGCTGAAGGCATGCGACTGTACCACATCAAGCCGCATGGCTCGCTCTACGGCATGGCGGCACGCGATCCCGAGATCGCGCACGCCATCTGTGACGCGGCCGACGTCTTCAAGGTGGCGCTGCTCGGCATGATCAACACCGAGCACGAACGCGTCTATGCCGCACGCGGCCATCGCTTCATCGCCGAATACTACGTCGATCTCGACTATGCCGACGACGGCAGCCTGATCATCACCCAGGAGCATGATCCGGTGGATCCTCAGGAGGCTGTCAACCGCGGCCGCCGCGCGATCCGCGAGGGCCTGACGCGCTCCATCGGCGGCAAGGACATCGCGGTGCGTGCCGATACGATCTGCGTTCATTCCGACACGCCGGGCGCGCACCTGATCGCGGAGGCCCTGCATCGCGCATTGCTCGCCGAGGGGCTGGTCGAGCCGCGCCGTGCCGGCGCGCTCGCGACATCGTCGACCCGGTCCACATGACAGTTGCCGGCATGGTGATTTGCGCTAGGGTCGTGCCGCGCGACAGGGGAGCAGCGATCCATGGCGGGTTCTCGTGACGGCGCCATAAGGCGCATCGAAGCCTATTTCGACGATGGCGGCTTTCTTGCCGACCTGCAGCGGCGCGTGGCGATCCCCACGACCAGCCAGGAAGCCGATTCGATGCCGGCCCTGCGCGCCTATCTCGCCGACGAGATGACGCCGACCCTGGCGCACCTGGGCTATGCCTGCGAGGTCATCGACAACCCGCAGCCGCAATACGGCCCGTTCCTGATCGCGCGCCGCAATGAGGATCCGGCCGCGCCCACGGTGCTGACCTACGGCCATGGCGACGTCATCCGCGGCCAGGACGAGCAGTGGCGCGCCGGCCTGTCGCCCTGGACCATCGTCGTCGAGGGCGAGCGCATCTACGGCCGCGGCACGGCCGACAACAAGGGCCAGCACTCGATCAACATCGCGGCGCTCGAGGCCGTGCTGGCCGAACGCGGCCGCCTGGGCTTCAACTCGACCATCCTGATCGAGACCGGCGAGGAGACCGGCTCGCCAGGGCTGGCCGCGTTCTGCGCCCAGCATCGCGACAAGCTGAAGGCCGATGCCCTGCTCGGCTCGGACGGCCCCCGGCTCGACCCCAAGCGGCCGGCGATCTTCGGCGGCACCCGCGGCACCATGAACTTCACCATGGCGCTCGACCTGCGGGCGGGCGGCCATCACTCCGGCAACTGGGGCGGGCTGCTGGCCAATCCGGGCCTGATCATGGCGCATGCCATCGCCTGCGTGGCCGACGCGCGCGGCCAGATCAAGGTGCCGGAATGGCGGCCCAGGACCTTGACCAACTCGGTGCGCGCAGCGCTGGCCGGCCTCACGATCGACGGCGGTCCCGACGGGCCCAGGATCGACACCGAATGGGGCGAGGAGGCTCTGACGCCGGCCGAGCGTGTGTTCGGCTGGAACAGCTTCGAGGTGCTGGCCTTCAGGACGGGCAATCCGGACAAGCCGGTGAACGCCATCCCGCCCAGCGCCATCGCGCATTGCCAGCTGCGCTTCGTCGTCGGCACCGACCCCAAGGACATCCTGCCCGCCCTGCGCCGGCACCTCGACAGGCACGGCTTCGGCCAGGTCGCCGTGGCGCCGTCGCGCGAGGTGATCATGAACGCCACGCGGCTCGACCCCGACAATCCCTGGGCCAAATGGGCCGTGGCCTCGATCCAGCGCACGACCGGCCACAAACCCGACGTGATCCCCAACCTGGGCGGCTCGCTGCCCAACGAGGTCTTCGCCGACATCCTGGGCATGCCCACCGTCTGGGTGCCGCACTCCTATGCCGCCTGCAGCCAGCACGCGCCCAACGAGCACCTGCTGGCACCCGTCGCGCGCGAGGCGCTGCGCCTGATGACCGGCCTGTTCTGGGACCTCGGCGAGCAGGGACGGCCGCAGCCGGGATGATCAGCGGTCGAAGGACCTTGCGGTGCCCGGGACAGCACCGGCGTTGCTGGTGACGGCTGGGACCGCGTCGCTCCAGCGACGCTCATGGCGATCGCTGAGAAGAGCGCCGCTGGAGCGGCGCGGTCCCAGCCGTCACCAGAGCCGCCAGTGACTGGTGTCGCCGGCTCACGCCTGCGGCGGCCCGAAGACATAGGGCTCCAGCGACTTCTGGGCGGCCATGCGCAGCTTGTGCCACTGTTCCGGCCCGCCGTAATAGGCGAGGCTGCCAGGCTCGGCGTTGCCCTCGCCGTTATAGTAGGACAGGCAGTCGCGGAAGGCCGCCGTGCGGATATCGGCCTCGCGGCAATGCGTGGCGTAGGCGATCTCGCTGTCCCTGGTGATATCGACAACCGTCGCGCCGCGCTCGCGCATCGTCTTGAGCATCCACACCACGTAGTCGGTGTGGGCCTCAAGACCGCGGGTGAAGTTGAACTGGCCGCCGCCGCCCTGCGGCCCCGACATGATGAACAGGTTGGGGAAGCCGTGGCTGTGCAGGCCGAGGAACGTGCGGACGCCTTCGTCCTGCCACTTCTCGCGCAGGACCCGCCCACCGCGGCCGCGCGTCATGTTGAAGGTCGACGTCGCCATCCACTGGAAGCCGGTGGCATAGATCAGCACGTCCAGCGGGTACTCGATGCCGTCGTGCACGACGCCACGTTCGTTGATCCTGCCGACGCCGCCGGGCGCGGTATCGACCAGCGTGACATGCGGCAGGTTGAACGTCGGCAGGAACTCGTCGTGGAAGGTTGGCCGCTTGCAGCCATAGGGATAGTACGGCTTCAGCGCCGCGGCCGTCTTCGGATCCTTGACGATGGCATCAACGCGGGCGCGGATCTGCTCCATGATGCGGAAGTTGGTGTTGAGCTGCTTGGCCATCAGCTCGTCCGGTGAAAGCTGCCGCTCGTGCTTCCTGGTCGGCTTGAAGACGTCGACGCGGCCGGAGAGGAAATCGTCGTTGCCCTGCAGCGCGGTGCGGCCCGATGAAATCATCGCCAGCCGTTCGCGCCGCGCCTTGGCCCAGCCCGGCTCCCGCGACCATCGGTCGATCTCCTCCGGCGTGGTTGCGCGCTGGTCGCGCACGTCGATCGTCGAGGGCGTGCGCTGGAACACATGCAGCGTCTTCACCACCTTGGCGATCTCGGGGATCACCTGGACCGCGGTGGCGCCGGTGCCGATGATGCCCACGCGCTTTCCCGTCAGGTCGACGTGATAGTTCCAGCGCGAGGTGTGGAAGGATTCGCCCTTGAAGGTCTCCATGCCGTCGATGCGCGCCAGCTTCGGCGTCGTCAGGATGCCGTTGGCCAGCACGACGCAGCGCGCGCGCATCGCATCGCCGCGATCGGTATGCACCGTCCACTGGCTGGTCGCCTCATCCCATGTCGTCTGCGTCACCGTGGTGTGGAACAGGCAGCGGTCATAGAAGCCGGATCGCTCGGCCATCATCTGGCAGTATTCGAGGATCTCGAAGCCCGACGCGAACTTCATCGTCGGGTAGTAGTTCATGTCGTCCAGCAGCGGCAGGTAGCTGTAGGCTTCGACATCGCAGGCGATGCCGGGATAGCGGTTCCAGTACCAGGTGCCGCCGACATCGCCTCCCTTCTCGCAGAAGCGGACATCGTTGAAGCCGGCATCGCGCAGCTTGTGCCAGAGCAGCAGCCCGCCGAAGCCCGCGCCGACGACGAGGATCTCGCAGGAATCGGTCAGCGGATCGCGCGCCACCGGTGGCGCCGAATAGACGTCCTCGAGGTAGCGCGCGAACGTGCCCTCCATCGCCATGTAGTCGGCCGCGCCGCGCCTTGCCTCCTTGTAGGAGCGATACTTCGCCTGCTCCTCGGCATTGAAGACGGCTCCGGCGGGCGGCGGCGGCAGCGACGTCAGCGCCGCATCCGCGACCGGCGAATAGCCCTTGCCGGCAATCTTTTCGGTCGCCTTCGCGGCACGCGTGCTGAAGATCTTCAGCCCCGTGGATTCACATATCCTGATCGACTGCGTCATGTCCGGTTCCCGCTGCCTGCGACCCCAAAGAAGCTCGCGGCTATTTCCACGTAGCCACCGCGATGCGTCAATCGCGTCTGCAGCCTTCCTTTTTCAGACCACCTTCCAGCGCAGTGCACGGCTGCCCGGCCGCAACGGCATCTACGACAGCTGCGATGCGACCGTCGCCGCGGCCTTCTGCATGTCGCGCGCCAGCGCCACGGCGGCGGCACGCTCCAGCTGGTCCGAGAGGCCGACGGCAGCGATACTGTGCGACAGGGTCGGCCGTGATGTCGGCACCGGCACGGCGACCACCGTCACGCCGCCGATGTAGTTGCCGCGGTCGATGCTGTAGCCCTGGCGGCGCACCACCTCGACCTCCTTGCACCACGTCTCCCAGGCCGGGGCGTTCTGCCACTGCAGCAGCCGGAACCGCTTCTTCACCTCGGCCGGCGGATGCGCGCCGAAGGCGGCGACGCAGCGGCCGGTGGCGCTGATGAGCGCGGGAAAGCGGCTGCCGACATCGACATGCAGGCGGATCGGCGTGCGGCTGCGCGACAGCGCCACCACCACCATGTGCTCCAGCCCGATCAGCTCGAGACCGATCGCGGTCACGCCATGGCGCGCCGACAGCAGGTCGAGGTCTGGCTGAACGAGGCTCGTGAAGCCGCTGTTCTCCAGCACGGCGCGCGCCAGCGACAGCATGCCGACGCCAAGGCTGTATTGCTTGGTGCCGGCGTCCACCCGTACCACCCCCTCCGCCACCAACGCGCGCAGGATGTGCAGCGCCGTGCTGGGCACCAGCCCGAGCTCACGGGCGATCGCCTTGACCCCCAGCGGCGTCCGGCTGCGCCCCAGTAGGCGCAGGATCGCGAGCGCACGCGTGACGGCAGGCACGGCCCGGACACGCGGGGTGGCCGAAGCGGATGTCGTCAGCTCGTTTGTCATAGTTGTCTATATACAACTACTGAATCTATTTTACAATGATCGAAACTTGCCTCTAGGCTGCGGCCCGTTGCATCCGGCCCTTTCCTTGCACGAGCCGCCGATGACCAGGTTGACGTCGTACACAAGCTATGCCGATGCCCAGGCACATTTTTCCGGCGATGGGCTGTGGGATCTGTTCGATGGCGACCGGCAGAGCTTGAACATCGCGCACGAATGCATCGACCGTCATGTCGACGGCGAGCGGCCGGCCGTCATCGTCATCCAGGCCGACGGCCATGACGAGATCCTGAGCTTCCGGCAGATCGCCGAGGACTCCGCCCGCTTCGCCCACTATCTCGCCGGGCAGGGGGTGAGGGCCGGCGATCGCGTCGCGATCATGCTGGAGCCCTCGCGGGCGTTCTACATGGCGGTCTTCGGCGCCATCAAGCTGGGCGCCATCGCGGTGCCGCTGTTCACGCTGTTCGGTCCCGACGGCGTCAAGCTGCGCATCGACGACTGCACGCCGCGCCTGCTCATCACCAACGCCGAGAAGGCCGCGCTGGTGCCGCCGTCGCCGGCGCTCGGGATCGTCGTTGCCGACCGGCCCTTCGTCGCCGGGCTCGAGCGGTTCCCCCCGCGCTTCGCGCCGGCCACGCGCGCCGATGGCCTCGCGATCTTCCAGTACACGTCCGGCACGACACGCGCCTTGCCCGAGGCGGTCAGGCACACGCATCGCGCGGTGGTGACCTTGATGGTGGCGGCGCTTTACGGCACCGGTCTGCGGCCCGGCGACCGCTTCTTCTGCCCCTCGTCACCGGCCTGGGGACACGGGCTATGGCATGGCACCTTGGCGCCCCTGGCGCTGGGCATCACCATCGGCGCCTACGCCGGAAAGTTCGACGCCGAGCGCGCGCTGAAAGCCTTGCAGGACCACCGCTTCACCAATCTGTCGGCGGCGGCGACCCACTACCGCATGATGCGCACGTCGGGCGCCGCGGCGCGCTACCGCTACAGCCTGAAGAAGCTGTCGTTCACGGGTGAGCCGATCGACAGCGAGACGGCGACATTCATCGAAAGCACGTTCGGCGCGCCGCTCTGCAGCATGTACGGCACGACCGAGATCGGCGTGATCCTGGTCAGCTACCCGGGAGCACCGGATTTCACGGTCAAGCCCGGATCGCTGGGCAAGCCGGTCCCCGGCTGCCGGGTCGAGGTCCATGATCCATCGGGAGCGCCCTGCCCGCCCGGCGTCACCGGCGAGCTCAAGGTCTGGCGCCGTGGCGCCTGGATCCCGACACGCGATCTGGGGCGCACCGATGCGGACGGCTACTTCTACCACGGCGGCCGCGCCGACGACGTCATCATCTCCGCCGGCTGGACGATGAGCGCGGTCGAGATCGAGGACGCGATCCTCAAGCATCCCGACGTGCGCGAAGCGGCGGTGATCGGCGTGCCCGACGCATTGCGCGGCCAGATCGTGAAGGCCTTCGTCGTGGCGAACCGCCCCGGCGACGACGCCTTCATCGCCGAGATCCAGGACCTCGTGCGCCGGCGGCTGAGCCAGCATGAGTATCCGCGCCGCGTGGCCGTCATGGCCGAGCTGCCCAAGACGCCGGCCGGCAAGGTGAACCGCAAGGTGCTGCGCGAGCGCGAGCAATCCGACGCGATGGGCACGGTCTGAACAATCCGAGGAGAGAGACGTCCATGACCACCGGCAGCACGCGCACATTCCCCAAGATCACCGAAGAAGGCCTCGACGCCCTGCGCCGGCGGATCGGCGTCAAGATCGGCCCGACCGCCGAGCCGTGGTGCTACGAGGCGACGCGCGACAACATCCGCCACTACGCGCACGGCATCGGCGATGACAATCCGCTGTGGTGCGTGCCCGAGTACGCCGCCAAGACGAAGCATGGCGGCATCATCGCGCTTCCCAGCTTCCTGTTCAGCACCAGCCGCATCATCTCGGGCTATGTCGGGGGCCTGCCCGGCATCCATGCGATGTGGTCGGGTGCCGACTGGACCTGGCACAAGACCGTCCACCGCAACGACACGATCAACACCGAGGCCTGGCTGAAGGATATCGTCGAGCACCAGACGCGCTTTGCCGGCCGTGCCGTCCAGCAGACCTATCACGTCGATTTCTACAACCAGCAGGGTGACCTGGTCGCCGCCGCCGACAGCTGGTGCTTCCGCACGGAACGCGACCATGCCCGCGAGCAGGGCACCAAGTACGACGAGGTGAAAGCGCGCCCGCCCCGGCGCTACACGGAGCAGGAGCTGCGCGACGCCTACCGCCTCTATGCCGAGGAGGCCGTCCGCGGCGCCGTGCCGCGCTACTGGGAGGATGTCACCGAGGGCGAGGCGCTGCCGGTGATGCTGAAAGGGCCGATGACGGTGACCGGCTTCATCGCCTACGCCCAGGGCTGGGGCGGCCTCTACATCCGCGCCAACAAGCTGGCATGGCGGCTGATCGATGCCCATCCCGGCACCGGCATCCCCAACCGCTTCGGCATCCCCGACTGCCCCGAGCGCGTGCACTGGGAAGAGGAGTTCGCGCGCGAGGTGGGTGCGCCGGGCGCCTATGACTACGGCCCGGAGCGCAGCTCGTGGCTGACGCACCACCTCACCAACTGGATGGGCGATGACGGCTTCGTGCGCAGCGCCTCCTGCAAGATCCGCCGCCACAACCCGGCCGGCGACATGCTGTTCATCACGGGCAAGGTGACGCGCAAATACATCGAGGACGGCCGTCACCTCGTGGCGATCGAGCAGGAGGCGCGCAACCAGGACAACGAGCTGTCGGTGCTGGGCAGCGGTGTCGTCGAGCTGCCGGCACGGGGTTGATGCCCGTCTCCCGCGCGAAGTAATGGATCTTACGGTGGTTGGTGCCAACTACCGGCGCTTCTGATGACAGCCGACCGGGTCAGGCGGCAAGCGCCAGCGGCTCGGCCTGGTAGAGGCGCACGGGATCATCCAGGCCATCGAACGACATCGCACCGAGATCCCGGAACCGCAGGCCGGATCCGGCGACGAGATCCTTGACGGTGTTGGATGTCAGGATCTGGTTGGCCTCGGCGCGATGGGCGATGCGCGACGCGACATGCACGGCGATGCCGCCGACATCGGCCTCCATCAGCTCGACCTCGCCGGTATGCAGGCCGGCCCGGACGGTGAGGTCGAGCGGCCTCATGCCGCCGACGATGGCCTGGGCGCAACGCACCGCGCGCGCCGGGCCGTCGAACATCGCCAGGAACCCGTCACCCAGCGTCTTCACCTCGCGGCCGCGGAACCGGCGCAGCTGCTGGCGCACGACCTCATGGTGCGCCTCCAGGGTCGCGCGCCAGCCGGTGTCGCCCATCAGCGAGGCTTTCCCCGTCGAATCGACGATGTCGGTGAACAGGACGGTCGACAGCACGCGGTTCGACTCCAGCGGATCGCTGTGCACGTCGAGGAACGCCTTGACCTCGTCCAGCAGCCGGCCCGATTCGCCGACCCAGTAGTGGTGGTCGACGCCCGGCAGCTCGACCAGCTTGGCGCCCGGGATCGTGCGCGCCAGGTACCGTCCCTCCGAGACGTTGATGCGCACATCGCCGGTGCGGTGCAGGATCAAGGTCGGCACCCGGATCGTGGGCAGAATATGGCGGATGTCGATCTCGACATTCATCCGCCGCAGGGCGATCACGGCGGCGGGGCTGGCGGCCAGCCGCTCGAACTTGGCCCACCACGCGCGCATCTCCGGATCGTTGCCGACGCTGGGCGAGAATTGCGGCAGGCTCGCGCCGGTGCCCCAGTTCTGATGGATCGCAGCCTCAAGCGCCGCCCGGGTTTCCGGCGAGACGACAGCCGACGGGGCATGGGCATAGGCGCCGTAGAGGATCAAGGCCGCCACCCGCTCGGGATAGGTGGCGGCGAACACGGCGCACATCGCCCCGCCCTCCGACACGCCGGCCAGGATCGCGCGCTGGGAGCCGGCCGCGTCGAGGACGGCCCGGATATCGTCGATCCGCTCCTCCATGGTCGGCATGCCGACGCTGCGATCCGACAGACCGGTGCCGCGCTTGTCGAACCGGATCAGGCGGGAGAACGATGCCATGGCATGCAACGCACGCGCCTGGAGCGGCTCCTCCCAGGCGTGCTCGACATGCGACACAAAACCGGGCGCGAGCAGCACGTCGACCGGCCCATTGCCCGTGACCTGATAGGCGATATGAACGTCGCCGCTCTTGGCGTAGCGTGTTTCCCCGGACATGATCCTGCTCACCGACAGCGAACGTAGGCTGCGATTGACGGGTGTCTTTATTGGTACGCCAACTATACTCGACCCATCCACTATCCGCGACTGAAAGGTTGGCCGCGACATGGCTTACAGAGTACTGATCGCGCAATTCATGCACGAGACCAATACCTTCAGCAAACTGCCCACGACTTTGGATGACTATCGCCGCACATGGCTGGTCTACGGCAATGAGCTGGGTGAGCGCTTTCGCGGCACCCGCAGCGAGATCGGTGGACTGCTGGACGCAGCCGAGACTTATGGCTGGACCCTGGTGCCGGCGCTGGCCGCCAATGCCACGCCGTCGGGCAGGCTCACGGCCCAGACGTGGCGCACGATCCGGGACGGCATCGTCTCGGCCGTGCGCAATGCCGGCAAGCTCGACGGGATCTGCCTTGCCTGCCACGGCGCCGCGGTGACTGAGACCTCTGACGATCCCGAGGGCGAATTGCTGGAAGCGATCCGCGCCATTGTCGGGCCGGACCTGCCGATCACCATGACACTGGACCTGCACGCCAATGTCACCGAGCGCATGGCACGCCTGGCGAGCGCGTTGATCAGCTACCGCACCTATCCGCATGTCGACCAGCACGAGCGGTCGCAGCAGGCCGCGGCGCTGGTGCAGTCGCTCATGGAAGGCAAGACGCAGGCGCGGTGCCTGGTGCTGCAACCGGCCTGTATGGTCGGGGCCGATCACGGCCGCACCACGCAGCCCGGGCCGATGCGCGACCTGCTGGCCAAGGCCGACGCGTTCGAGCGCGAGCCCGGCATCAACGTCGTCAGCGTCCAGGCAGGGTTCATGCCATCGGACATCCCCAATGTCGGCCCCTCGATCGCCGTCAGCTTCGCACCCGGTGCCGAGGCGCGCGCGCAGGAGATCGCACGCCAGCTTTGCCAGGAGATCTGGGATCGCCGCGACGAGGAAACGGTGCATCTCATGTCGGTCGACGCGGCGGTGGCACGCGCCAAGGCGCACGACGCGACGAGAGGCCCCCTGGTGATCGCCGACGGCACCGATAACCCCGGCGGCGGCGCCTATGGCGATGCCACGCGCATGCTGCAGGCATTGATCGACGCCGACATAAGGGGCGCTGCGGTCGGCACGATCTTCGATCCGGCCGCCGTGCAGGCGGCGATCGCAGCCGGAGTCGGCAGCACGGTCACGGTCGAGCTCGGCGGGCATCATGACCCGGCGTTCGGTGCGCCGCTGCCGGTGACGGCGCTGGTGCGGCTGCTGTCCGACGGCACGTTCATCAACGATGGCCCCATGGGCAAGGGCGTGCAGCGCTCGATGGGCGCCACCGCGGTGCTGCGCATCGGCGGCGTCGATGTGGTGACCATCTCCAATCGCCTGCAGACCACCGACCTGCAGGTTTTTCTCAGCCAGGGCATCGACCCGAAACGCTGCACCGTGCTGGTGGTCAAAAGCATCCAGCATTTCCGCGCTGCCTATGCACCGATCGCGGGCGACATCGTGGTCGTCGATTCGGGTGCCCTCTGCTCCCCCGACCCGGGCCGGTTCGCCTATACCAAGCTGCGTCGTCCCGTGTGGCCGCTCGATGCTGTCACGGTGCCGTTCGCAACCTGACCACCATCCCGGGCGTTATAACGAGACATTGGCGGCAGATTCCCGGCTTCGCTAACGGCCGCCGGCCAAGCTGATCAACGCGTTCATTGTACGACGCACGACCTGACCGGTCGCGCGGCGTGTCCTTTGCTAAGTCCGCCCTGACCTGGCGGTTGTGGCGCCGCCGGTTGGCGTGTTTTCCCATCGCCACGCCAAGGCTGCTCGCGTGCTTCAGCGGATGCGCCCTGCATCTGCGTCCGCTGCCGCCGCCGCACCACAGCGCAGGTGACCGATGCGCGACACATCCACGCCTTCGCGGCTCCCCGTTCTGGCCGTCTCGTTTGCGCTGGCCTGCATGTTCATGGCCAGCACCGCCATCGGCCATGACGACCACGACTGGATTCGCGGTGGTCGGTTCCGCAGCCCGTCAACGGCCGAGTGGTGCTGCGGCCAGGATGATTGCGTGATGGTGCCGGCGGTCGATGTCGAGGCCGCCGCGCCGGGCTGGCTGATCCGCACCACCGGCGAGACGGTGCCCTACCGCGAGACGCTGCCCAGCCAGGACGGCCATTTCTGGCGCTGCCATAGACCGAACGGCTCGCGCCGCTGCTTCTTCGCACCGCCGGGCACCAGCTAGACGACTGCGTACGGCACTCCTGTCATCCCTCGCTGCGCTCGGGATGACAGTGGACTCGGGATGACACTCCTGGGTCGAGCCCCGCCGCCCCAACGTCAGCTTCGTGTCATGTTGCCAATCATGCCCGGAGCAACTCATACTTCGGCCCAAGCGGACGGCATCGGCCGATCCGCACAAGGCTATGCCGGGGAGTGACATGTCGAGCGGTCTCAACTTTCTGCGGTGCCTTGTTCCGGCTGCCGCGCTTTGTGCGGCGCTGGCTTTGGGCACACAAGCGGCGCAGGCCCAGGAGAAGGTGCTGCGTGCGGTCCTGCATGCCGACGTGCGCGTGATCGACCCGATCTGGACGACGCAGACCATCGCCAACATCCACGGCATGCTGGTCTACGACACGCTGTTCGGCAACGACGCCAACATGCAGCCCAAGCCGCAGATGGTCGACAAGTATGACATCAGCGCCGACAAGCTGGTCTATACCTTCACCCTGCGCGCCGGCCTGAAGTTCAGCGACGGCTCCGCCGTCACGACCAAGGACGTGATCGCGTCGCTGAGGCGCTGGGGCGCCAAGGACGGCGTCGGCATCCGCCTGTTCACCTTCGTCGACAAGCTCGAGGCGGTGGACGACAAGGCGTTCCGCCTGACCTTGACGAAGCCGTACGGCATGGTGCTCGAGTCGCTGGGAAAGACCAACAGCTCCGTCGCAGCCATCATGCGCGAGCAGGAGGCCAAGACCGATCCGCAGCAGCAGGTGAAGGAGTCGATCGGTTCGGGGCCGTTCATGTTTGCCAAGGACCAGTGGGTGCCCGGCAGCAAGGCGGTGTATCTCAAGAACCCGCATTACGTGCCGCGACCGGGGAACGAGCCGCCCTCGTCCTTCGCCGGCAGCAAGATCGCCGGTGTCGATCGCATCGAGCTGGTGTGGATCTCCGATTCGCAGACGGCGATGTCGGCGCTGATCAATGGCGAGATCGATTTCTACGAGAATCCCAGCATCGACTTCCTGCCGATCCTGGAGAAGAGCCGCAACGTCAAGCTGATGAAGACCGGCGATCTCGACAGCACGCACGGCATGATCCGGCTCAACCATCTGCATCCGCCGTTCAACAATGTGAAGGCGCGGCAGGCGATGTACTACCTGATCAACCAGGAGGACTTCCTGCGCGCCATCGTCGGGGACCCCGAGTACTACCGGGTCTGCCATGGGCTCATCACCTGCGGCGCGCCGCTGGCCAGCGACGCCGGCAGCCAGTGGTTCAAGGAGTACAATCCCAAGAAGGCGCTGCAGCTCCTGAAGGAGGCTGGCTACAAGGGCGAGCCGATCACCGTGCTGGCGGCCACCGATCACAACACCATCACGCCGGCGACGCAGGTCCTGATCCAGGCCATGCGCGATGCCGGCATCAATCTCGACGTCCAGTCGATGGACTGGGGCTCGGTCGTGTCGCGGCGCGCCAAGAAGGAGCCGCCGGCGCAAGGCGGCTGGCACATCTTCGTCACCACGACGGGCGGTGTCGGCTCGGCCAACCCGGTGCTGCACACCTGGCTGGGGGCGGCATGCGACAAGGGCCTGTTCGGCTGGCCCTGCGATGAGAAAATCGAGGCGCTGCGCAACGAATTCGCGTTCGCCCAGACCGACGACGAGAAGAAGCGCATCGCGCGCGACCTGCAGGCGCGGGCGATGGAGCAGGTCGTCTACATCCCGTTCGGCCAATGGACGACGCCGCTGGCCTACCGCTCGGACCGCCTGCAGGGCATCGTGCCCAACACCGGACTGGTGGTGCTGTGGGGCATCACGAAGAAATGACGGTGTTGCTTGGCCGTCACCTCTCCCGCAAGCGGGAGAGGTCGGCGCGCGGAGCGCGACGGGTGAGGGCTTCGCGCACAATGCCTTCTATGTGGCCCCTCACCCTCCCATGGCCCTTCGGCAGGCTCAGGGCAGGCTGCTACGCGCCATGGGCCCCTCCCTCTCCCGCTTGCGGGAGAGGGATAACATGACCGCGTACATCCTGCGGCGGCTGCTGGCGACGCTGCCGGTGATGGCGGTGGTGGCGGTGTTCGTGTTCTTCCTGCTGCGCATCGCACCGGGCGATCCGGCGGCGATTATCGCCGGCGAGGACGCCACCCGGGAGGCCATCGAGGCGGTGCGCGCCAAGCTGGGGCTCGACCGGCCGATACTGGAGCAGTTCGCCCTGTGGCTGTGGCGGCTGGCGCAGGGCGATCTCGGGGTGTCGATCTTCTCCAACCTGCCGGTGACCCGGCTGATCGGGCAGCGGCTGGAGCCGACCGTGGCGCTGACGCTCTCGACGCTGCTCGTCGCCGTGGCGCTGGCGATCCCGATCGGGGTCGTCGCGGCCTGGCAGGTGCGCAAGCTGGCCGACCGGCTGGTCATGATCTTCGCCGTGCTGGGCTTCGCGGTGCCCGGCTTCCTCGCCGCCTATGTGCTGATCTACATCTTCGCGGTGCAGCTGCAATGGCTGCCGGTCCAGGGCTATCGCCCGATCGCCGAGGGCCTGTGGCCCTTCGTCGAGGGATTGATCCTGCCCTCGGTCGCGCTGGGCGTCACCTACATGGCGCTGATCGCCCGCATCACGCGGGCGTCGATGCTGGAGGTGCTGTCGCAGGACTACATCCGCACCGCCAACTCCAAGGGGCTCGCCACGCGGCGCGTGCTGCTGCTGCATGCGCTGAAGAACGCCGCCGTGCCGATCGTCACCGTGATCGGCATCGGCATCGCGCTGCTGATCTCGGGCGTGGTGATCACCGAGACTGTGTTCAACATCCCCGGCCTGGGCCGCCTCACGGTCGATGCGGTGTTGAAGCGCGACTACCCCATCGTGCAGGGCCTCATCCTGGTGTTTGCCGCGGTCAAGGTGCTGGTGAACCTAGTGATCGACATATCCTACGCCTTCCTCGATCCGCGCATCCGGTACTGAGCCATGGTCGCGATCACCGACGACACCGCTGCCGAACGCGCCGAGCTGCCCGTCATGGCGCGCTGGGCGACCGCGATCCGGCGCAACCCGACGATCGCCGCCGGTGCGGTGCTGCTGGCCGTGCTGGTGTCGCTGGCCATCCTGGCGCCATGGCTGACGGTGGACCCGCTGAAGCAGGCGACCATCAACCGCCTGCGGCCGCCGTCGGAGCGCTTCTGGTTCGGCACCGACCAGTTCGGGCGTGACATCTTCGCCCGCACCCTGCATGGCGCGCGCGTGTCGCTGATCGTCGGACTGACGGTCGCCGCGATCTCCGGCGTGATCGGGCTGGCGCTCGGCATCGTCTGCGGCTACTTCCGCCGCATCGACGGCATCGTCATGCGGATCATGGACGGGATCATGGCGATCCCTTCCATCCTGCTCGCCATCGCGCTGATCACGCTGACACGGCCGGGGCTGGCCGTCGTCATCATCGCCATCGTCATCCCCGAGGTGCCGCGCGTCGTGCGCGTGGTGCGCAGCGTCGTGCTGTCGATCAGGGGGCAGCCCTATATCGACAGCGCCATCGCCGGCGGCACGCGCGGCTTCAAGCTGCTGGCGCGCCATGTGCTGCCCAACACGCTGGCGCCGCTGATCGTGCAGGCGACCTATATCTGCGCCGCCGGCATGCTGATCGAGGCGGCGCTCAGCTTCCTCGGCGCCGGCGTGCCGCCGGAGATCCCGAGCTGGGGCAACATCATCGCCCAGGGCCGCAACTTCTTCCAGATCGCGCCATGGACCATCCTGATCCCCGGCGTCTTCCTGGCCCTCACGGTGCTGGCGGTGAACCTGATGGGCGACGGCCTGCGCGACCGCCTCGATCCGCGCCTGGCGAGGCGGATGTGATGGCAGCGAACCAAGATGGATGTTCTGTTCCGAACGATGTGCATGTGGTGGCCGAAGAAGAGGTTAACCACAGAGGCACAGAGACACAGAGGGAATCACAGAGAAGAACTGCCGCGCGCCTTCGGCGCGCAATTGTTCTTTCCTCTGTGTGGCCTCTGTGTCTCTGTGCCTCTGTGGTTTTCTTCCCCTCATGACCGCCATGAACATTCTCGAGGTGCGCGATCTGGCGACGCATTTCTTCACGCTCGACGGCGTGGTGCGCGCGGTCGACGGGGTGTCGTTCGATCTGGCGCGCGGCGAGACGCTGGGAATCGTCGGCGAATCGGGCTGCGGCAAGTCGGTGACGGCGCTGTCGATCCTGCGGCTGATCCCGCCCGAAACCAGCCGCATCGTGGGCGGTTCAGTGCGCTTCGACGGCCGCGATCTGGCGGCGCTGTCGGAAGCCGAGATGCGCGCCATCCGCGGCCATCGCATCGCGATGATCTTCCAGGAGCCGATGACCAGCCTCAACCCGGTGCTGACCATCGGCACGCAGATCGCCGAGAACGTGGTGCGCCATACCGGCGTGCCGTGGCGCGCCGCGCTGGATCGCGCGCGGGAGATGCTGGACCTGGTGAAGATCGCCGACGCGCGGCGGCGCATCGAGGAATATCCGCACCAGCTCTCCGGCGGCATGCGCCAGCGCGCCATGATCGCGATCGCGCTGTCGTGCAACCCGCAGGTGCTGATCGCCGACGAGCCGACCACGGCGCTGGACGTCACCATCCAGGCGCAGATCCTCGACCTGATGCTGGAGCTGAAGGAGAAGCTGGGCACCGCCATCATCATGATCACGCACGACCTGGGCGTGATCGCCGAAACGGCTGAGCGCGTCGTGGTGATGTATGCCGGCCGCAAGGTCGAGGAGGCGCCGGTCGAGGCGCTGTTCGCGCAGCCGACGCATCCCTACACGCGCGGCCTGATGCACGCCGTGCCGCGCCTGGACGCCGACGCCGAGATCGCCGGCCGCCGGCCGCGCCTGCAGGAGATCCCGGGCATCGTGCCGGCGTTGAACCGGCCGATCGCTGGCTGCGCCTTCGCGCCGCGTTGCGGCTTCGCCACCGAGCGCTGCCGCGCCGAGGCGCCGCCGCTGGTCTCGACGTCGGCCGGTCACGCGGTGGCCTGCTGGGAAACCGCACGCGTGCTGGAGGCGGCATGAGCGATCAGCCCAGCCTCGAGGTGCGCGACCTCGTCAAGCATTTCCCGATCCATGGCGGCTTGCTGCAGCGGCAGACCGGCGCCGTCCAGGCTGTCGACGGCGTGAGCTTCGCGATCCGCCGCGGCGAGACGCTGGGCCTGGTCGGCGAGTCGGGCTGCGGCAAGTCGACGGTCGGCAAGACGGTGCTGAAGCTGCTCGAGCCGACATCCGGCCAGATCCTGATCGGCGGCGCGGACGTCACGCATCTGAGCCCGCGCGCGATGTGGCCGCACCGCCGGCGCATCCAGACGGTGTTCCAGGACCCCTACTCGTCGCTGAACCCGCGGCTCACGGCCGGCACGATCGTCGGCGAGCCGCTGGAGAATTTCGACATCGCCCGCGGCGCCGAGAAGGAAGAACGTGCCGCGGCCCTGTTCCAGCGCGTGGGCTTGCGGCGTGAAGCGATGACGCGCTTCACCCACGAGTTCTCGGGCGGCCAGCGCCAGCGCCTGGGCATCGCCAAGGCGCTGTCGGTCAACCCCGACGTGATCGTGGCCGACGAGCCGGTGTCGGCGCTGGACGTGTCGGTGCAGGCGCAGGTGCTGAACCTGCTGATCGACCTGCAGGACGAATACCGGCTGGCCTACCTGTTCATCAGCCACGACCTGGCGGTGATGCGCCACATCAGCCACCGCATCGCGGTGATGTACCTGGGCCGCATCGTCGAGCTTGCCGACAAGCGCGCCCTGTTCTCGACGCCGCTGCACCCCTATACCGAGGCGCTGCTGGCGGCGGCGCCGATCCCCGATCCGGTGCGCAAGCGCCGCGGCCGCGTCATCCTGAAGGGCGATGTGCCCAGCCCCGCCAGACCGCCCAGCGGCTGCCGCTTCCACACACGCTGCCCCTACGCGCTGCCGGCGTGCCGCCAGGACGACCCGCCGCTGATCGAGGTCGCGCCCGGCCATCACGTCGCCTGCCTGCGCCGTCCGGCCGGCGGCGATCCGGTGCCGCTCTCTTAACCTCTCCCGCGAGCGGGAGAGGTCGACGCGCGCAGCGCGGCGGGTGAGGGCCCAAGGACGAGGCGCCGCGTCTGCAACCCCTCACCCTCCCATTGCGCTACGCGCAATGGGCCCCTCCCTCTCCCGCGCAGCGGGAGAGGGTATATCAGACGCTGGCGCCCGATGTGGCGTGGCCGGACGGGCGCGCATCCAGCACCGGCGGGTGAGTCACGATCGACTTCAGCTCCGGGGTCGGCTTCGTGAGCTTGGCGAGGTCGGGACGGGGCCGGCGCAAGGCGGCGATGGCCTCGAAAGCCTGCTCCATCGCGTGCGCCGCGCCCAAGAGCGCGCGGTCGCCGCGGAAGCGGCCCACCACCTGCAGGCCGAACGGCATGCCGGCATGGTCGGTGCCGCCGGGGATCGCGATCGCCGGGTTGGTGGCCAGGGTGACGAAATAGGTCGGCGCCAGCCAGTGGTAGTAGTTGCGCAGCTTCTCGCCGTTCATCTCCTCGAGATAGAGCCTGGTCCACGGGAACGGCGACACCGGCGTCGTCGGCGCCAGCACCAGGTCATAATCGCGGAACGTCTCCTGGAAGGAGCGGAAGATGCGGGTCTGCTCCAGGTGCGCCCAGGCGAAATCGGCCAAGGTCATCTTGGCGCCGATCTCGTAATTGGCGCGCACGTTGGGTCCGAGCGATGCCGGGTCCTTCTCGTAAGCCTCGCGGTAGCGGGCCAGGAAGCTCACGGCGCGGATCACGTCGAAGCAGCGGTCGGCCTCGCCGAAATCGAAGGCGACGTGATCACAGCGCGCGAAGAGATGCGCCATCGCCTGCACCTTCTCGCGCATGACGGCCCGGATCGGCGCATCGACCGGACACTGGCCGAAATCCTCGGTCCATGCCACGCGCAGGCGACCGAGATCGACCGGCGGCGGCACGGCGAAGGCCGCGCCGCCGGCGTCATAGGACAGCGGATCGCGGTCGTCGGGCGCCGCCTGGGCCGCCAGCAGCAGGCAGGTATCGGCCACCGTGCGCCCCATCGGGCCCAGCACCGAGATCGGCGTCCAGCCCAGCCCACGGCGCTCGACCGAGACGATGCCGGGCGACGGCCGGAAGCCGACGACGCCATTCATCGCCGCCGGGATGCGCAACGAGCCGCCGGTGTCCGAGCCGGTGCAGACCGGCAGCATGTCGCAGGCCAGCGCCACGGCGGAGCCGCCCGACGAGCCACCGGCGTTGAGCAGCGGGTTGAAGGGATTGCCGGTGGCGCCCCAGACACCGTTGCGGCTGTTCGCGCCGGCACCGAACTCCGGCACGTTGGTCTTGCCGACGACGACGGCGCCCGAAGCGCGCACGCGCGCCACCATGGCGTTGTCCTGCGCCGGCACGAAATCGCGGTAGAGCGGCGAGCCATAGGTGGTCAGCAGCCCCTCGGTCTCCTCCAGGTCCTTGATGCCCGTGGGCAGCCCGTGCAGCAGCCCCAGCGCCTCGCCCTGGCGCACGGCCCGCTCCGCCGCCGCCGCTTCCCGGCGGGCGCGATCGTAGCAGGTGGCGGTGACGGCATTGACCGCCGGGTTGATCGCCGCGATGCGGTCGATGCAGGCCTCCAGCAGCTCGACCGGCGAGATCTCCTTGCCGCCGATACGGCGGCGCAGCTCGACGGCCGACAGCGACACGAGCTCTTGGTTGACGGCCATCGGTGCTCCTTCCCTGGCAATCGGCGCACGATAGCGAACCGGCGCCGCCGCGGTCCAGCGCTTGCCGCCGCTGCCGGGGCCTGCCTATGCTGCGGCCTGGGGTGACATCGGGAGGACCGTCATGGTCATCGGGAGAATGCTGCGCGGGCTTGCCGTCGTCGCGGCGCTGGGGCTGGCCGCAGGCGAGGCCGCGGCCCAGAAGTCAGCCGACACGCTGCGCATCCTGTTTCGCGACGCCGTGCCCAACATCGAGCTCTACTTCAATTCGCAACGGACCGGCCTGATCCTGTCGCATCTGGCGTGGGATACGCTGGTGCATCGCGATCCCGTGAGCTTCGAGCTCAAGCCGGCGCTGGCCACGGACTGGAAGCTGATCGAGGACAACAGCCTCGAGTTCACGCTGCGCCAGGGCGTGAAGTTCCACGACGGCAGCACCATGACGGCCGACGACGTGGTCTACACCATCAACTTGGCGGCCGATCCCAACAGCAAGGTGGCGACGCCGTCCAACTATTCGTGGATCGACACGGCTGAGAAGATCGATGACTACAAGGTCCGCGTGAAGCTCAAGCGGCCGACGCCGGCGGCGCTGGAATATGTCGCGCTGGTGCTGCCGATCAATCCCAAGGCCTATCGCGAGAAGGTGGGCGCCGAGGCATTCTCGCGCGCGCCGGTGGGCACCGGCCCCTACAAGATCGTCAAGCTCGATCAGGCCAAGGAAGTGCATTTCGAGCGCTTCGCCGACTACTACAAGGACAGCCCCAAGGGCATGCCCAGGATCGGCAAGCTGCTCGTGCGCTTCGTGCCCGATGCCGCCACCGAGATGACCGAGCTGCTGGCCGGCCGCGCCGACTGGATCTGGAACCTCAATCCCGACCAGTTCGACAGCGTCAACAAGATGCCGACCCTGCAGGCGGTGCGCGCGGAATCGATGCGCATCGGCTATCTGTCGATCGATGCCGCCGGCCGCAGCGGTGCCGGCAATCCGCTCACCAAGCTCAAGGTGCGCCAGGCCATCTGGCACGCCATCGACCGCGAGACGATCGCCAAGCGGCTGGTCACCGGCGGCTCGCGCGTGCCGCCGGCGCCCTGCTATCCGACCCAGTTCGGCTGCGACGGCGATGTCGCCGTGAAGTATGACTACGATCCGGCCAAGGCCAAGGCGCTGCTGGCCGAGGCCGGCTACCCCGACGGCTTCGACACCGAGCTGGTGAGCTACATCCTGCCGCAGTGGACGGCGTCGGTGCAGAGCTACCTGCAAGCCGTCGGCATACGCGCCAAGGTCAGCCAGCTTCAGGTCGCCGCCGCCATCCAGCGTGCCTGGCGCGGCGAGAACCCGCTCTATCTCGGCAGTTGGGGCAGCTACTCGGTGAACGACGTGTCGGCCATCCTGCCCAACATGCTGGGCGGCGGCAATGACGACTACGCGCGTGATCCCGAGATCCACAAGCTGCTGGAGGAAGGCGGCTCGGCCAACGACCCGGCCAAGCGCAAGGCGGCCTATTCGGCCGCGATCAAGCGCGTCACCGAGCAGGCCTACTGGCTGCCGCTGCACACCTACGTCAATACCTACGGCTTCGTGAAGACGCTCGACTTCAAGCCCTTCGCCGACGAGCTGCCGCGGTTCTACCTATACGGGTGGAAGTAAGCCCCGGCACCCGGCATTCCGAGAGTTTGCCACTTTAATCTTCCCCCGGAGGGGGAAGGTGGCGCGAAGCGCCGGAAGGGGGATGTTGCAGTGGATTCGATGCAGCCGATGAACAACGAATCCGTTCGAGCATCCCCCTTCCGCCCCTTCGGGGCACCTTCCCCCTCCGGGGGAAGGACAAGATCACAAGCTCCGGGCGTAGCGAGGGATCTCCTGCGGCAGCGCGCCTTGCCGCAGGAGATCGCTCGCTGCGCTCGGGATGACGGGTCAGGTCAGGTCGGTCATGCCGATGAGCGCAGGCGGCGGGCGGCCACATCCCACAGGCCGATCAGGCCCTTGGGCCACAGCAGCAAGATGGCGGCCAGGACGGCGCCGAGGATGATCTTGTCGCCGTCGCCGCCGATCGAGAAGAAGGTCTGCTGCACGATGATCAGCGCCGTGCCGATCAGCGGCCCCAGCAGCAGCCGTCGGCCGATGATGACGATCGCCGTCAGCATCAGCACCAGGAAGTAGCTCTCGAACATGTCGGGACCGACATAGGCGCGCTGGTAGGCGTACAGCCAGCCGGCCAGCGCCGATATCGGCGCCGAGGTGACGAACACCGCCAGCCGCACCCGGCGCGCATCGACGCCCAGCGCCGTCGCCAGGTCGGGGTTCATCTGGACCATCAGGGCGCTGGTCCCCAGGCGCGAGCGCCGGAAGCGATGGATGAACAGCAGCGTCGCCATCAGCAGCAGCCAGGCGATAGGCCACAGATCCGTGTTGGCCGCGCCTGACACGCCCCAGCCGAAGATCGTCAGGACCAGGGGCGGCACGCCGACGATGCCGTCGGAGCCGCCCAGGAACGACCAGTTGAACGCGACCTCCATGGCGACGACCGCGGCCGCGTACGTGACCAGCGAGAAGACGAACTCGCGCGTGCGCAGGGTGACGAGCCCGAGGACACAGGCCAGCACCACCGCGGCGACGATGGCAGCAGCAGCGGTCGCCCAGCCGTTCCATCCGTAGTTCACCGCCAGCATGGAAGCGGCATAGCCGCCCGTCGCCCAGAAGATGGTGTGACCCAGGCTGACCTCGCCGAGATAGGACAGGATCAGGTCGGCGCCATAGGCCATCACGGCCAGGATCGCGATCGTGGTGCACGCGGCATAGACCACCGGCGCACCGCCCGACACGGCCGGGATGAAATACGCAAGCGCGGCCAGCGCCAGGGCCAGCGGCGCCGACAGGCGCGCCATCATCGTGCCGCGAGCCCCCCTGGCCGCACGACAAGCACCGTGAGCAGGACCAGGAAGGCCGCCGCCGTGGTGTATGCCGGCGACACCAGCGCGCCGAAGAGCGCCGTGAACATGCCCAGGCCGAAGCCGGCCAGCAGGCTGCCGCCGACGCTGCCGATGCCGCCCAGCACCACGACGACGAATGTCAGGATGACTTCGTCAAAGCCCATGCTGGCCAGGATCGGGCTGCGCGGCGCCACGAGGCCGGCGCCCAGCGCCACCGCAGCGCACTCGAAGACGAAGACGCCGATATAGACCTGCGCGGCGTTGATGCCGAAGAGCTGCGCCAGCTTCGGATCCTCGGCCACCGAGCGGACCAGGGCGCCCAGGCGCGTGCGGTTGAGCACCAGCCACAGGACGCCAAAGAGCAGCAGCGTGCCGACCAGCGTGACGACGTCTTGCCACGTGAACCACAGCTCTCCCAGGTGCACGCTGGCCTTCTCGAGCGGGCTGGCGAAGGTCTGCGGATCGCCGCCGAAGATGCGGGCGGCGCTGCCCTGGATGACATAGCCGAAGCCCAGGGTGACGATCATCAGGCTGGTGAGGTTCTGCTGCATCACCAGCCGCTGCATCATGCCCTGCAGCGCGACGCCCAGCAGCCCCAGGGCGAGCACCGACAAGGGGACGGCCACGAAGTAGCTCACGCCCAGCTTCTGCATCGCCGCCCAGGCGAGGAAGGCCGCGAGCATGTAGAGCTGGCCATGGGCGAAGTTCACCAGCCGCGCCGCGCCCAGCAGCACCGTCCAGCCGATCGCCACCAGCGCATAGCCCGATCCCAGGACCAGGCCGTTGATCACCTGCTGGGTGAGGTTCATGCCGTGAGATTCCCGAGATAGGCCTCGAGGATGCGGGGATCGTCCTTCATGTCCGATGCCGCCTCCCTGGCCACAACCTTGCCGCGCTCCAGCAGATAGAGCTCGTCCACCAGCTCGAGCGTCGCGCGCGCATTCTGCTCGACCAGCAGCAGCGAAAGCCCGCGGTCGACCAGCCCGCGCATCGTCGTCAGCAGCTCATGCACCAGGCGCGGCGCCAGGCCGGCCGAGGGCTCGTCGAGCAGCAGCACGGCGGGCGCGGCGCGCAGCGCCCGGCTGACCGCCACCATCTGCCGCTCGCCGCCCGACAGCATGCGGCCTTTGTGGCCGCGGCGCTCCGCCAGGCGCGGGAACAGGGTGAAGATATCGTCCATGGAAAAGGCATGCCGGCCGCGCGTGTCGGCCGGCGGGCGCACCAGCGCCAGGTTCTCCATCACCGTGAGCTCGGCGAAGATGCCCTTGCCTTCCGGCACCAGCACGAGGCCGCGCTCGGCCCGGCGATGCGGCGGCAGCCCGTCCATCTTCTGCCCGGCCAGCCGCACCTCGCCGCGCACCACGGGCGTGCCGCGCGACCAGCCGGCGATGGCGTTGATCAGCGTGCTCTTGCCGGCGCCGTTGGCGCCCACCATGCCGACCATGCGCCCGGCCGGGACAGCCACATCGATGCCGTCGACGGCAACGTTGCCGCCGTAGCGCACGGTGATCCCGATCGCCTCCAGGCTGTCGGTCATGCGGCGCGCCCGAGATAGGCTTCCAGCACCGCCTCGTTGCGCTGGATCTCCGCCGGCGTGCCTTCGGCCAGCTTGCGGCCCTGGTCGATGACGACGATGCGATCGGCGATCGCCATGATGAGATCCATGTGATGCTCGATCACGACCACGCCGACCTGCCGGCGCCGCAGGTCGACCAGCAGGTCGGCCAGGCGCTTCATGTCGCCGCCGCCGGTGCCGGCTGCGGGCTCGTCGATCAGCAGCGCGCGGGCGCCGGCGCCATACGACAGCACGACCGACAGCAGGCGCTGCGTGCCGTAGGCGATGTCGCCCGGCCGCTTGCCGTGATCGTCCGGCGCAATGCCGAAGGAAGTCAGCAGCGCTGCCGCCGCGGCCTGCGCCCGCCGCCGCACCGCGGCCTCCTGCCATGGCAGCAGGATCGATCGCCCCAGCGGCGTGGAATGCTCGTGCAGCATCGCCGCCATGGCGTTCTCCAGCAGCGACAGCTCGCCGAAGAACGCGTTCTGCTGGAAGGTCCGGCGCAGGCCGCGCTGCGCCAGCCGATGGGTCGGCAGGCCGGTGACCCGCTCGCCGTCGAGCCAGACCTCGCCGCTGCGGCTCACGGCGTTGGTGACGGCCGCGAAGCACGAGCTCTTGCCGGCGCCGTTGGGGCCGATGATGCCCAGGATCTCGCCGGCATCGACGTGCCATGACATGTCGCTCAGCGCCGTCAGGGCGCCGTACCGGACCGTCAGGCCTTCGACGCGCAGCAGCGGTGCGGCTGCTCCCGTCACGCTACGTCACGGCCTCGATCTTCGCCGTCTTGCCGTCAACGACCTTGAAGATCGTGTGCTTGTGCTGCGCCTGGCCGTTGGCGGCGAAGCTGAGGTCGCCCAGGATCGTGCCCGGCACCTTGCCGCCGCGGATCGCGCCGGCCACCGTCTTGCGATCGAGGCTCTTGGCCGCCGCGGCGGCGCTGGCCCAGACCTCCAGAGCCGCCGCGCCCAGGGCCGCGCCCTTGTCGGGGGCCTCGTTATGCGCCTTGCGGTACGCTTCGACGAACTCGAGGTTCTCCTTGATCTTGTCGAACGGCGGCAGGTCGGGGAAGTAGATGTCCGCCGACACGATGCCGGTGGTGGCCTCGCCGGCGATGCGGAACACGGTGGGCAGGATCGTGCCCACGGCCGCGACAAACGTGCCCTCGATGCCGGCCTGGCGGTACTGCTGGATCAGCGCCGGCATGCCCGACGATTCGGCGGCGTTGATGGCGACCACGGCGTCGGGCTTGGCCTGCTTGACGTTGGCGAGGCTGACGCGGAAATCCGTCTGCTTGAACGGGAACTGCTCGACGACGACCTTCTCCCAGGGCTTGCCGATCTTCGCCAGCTCGGCCTCGATCACCTGCTGGGCGCCGTTGCCGTAGGCGTCGTTCTGGGTCAGGAAGCCGATCCGCTTGGCGCCGAGCTTGTTGAGCAGGATCTCGGCGCACACGGCGCCGTCCTGACCGTTGGAGCTGTTGATCCGCACCGCCATGGGATTGCCCTGGCCGGACAGGATCGGGTCGGCTTTCGACACGGCGGTGATGTCGAGGATGTCGGCGCGTGCCAGCACGGGCTGCATGGCGAGCGTGACCGGGCTGTTCCAGCCCTCGATCACCACCGCCACCTTCTCGGCCACCATCTCGTTGGCGCGGGTGACGCCGACGGCCGGCGTGCTCTCGTCGTCCTTGGCGATCACCACCAGCTTGCGGCCCAGCACACCGCCCTTGGCGTTCAGCAGCTCGGCTGCCACCTTCACGGCGCCGGCGACCACCTGCCCGTTGGGACCAGCCGGCCCGGAGAGCGGCACGATCACGCCGACCTTGATCGGCTCGTTCTGGGCGATCGCCGGCATCGCCAGCCCGGCCACCCCAGCTGCGGCACCGACAGCGAACCGACGCCGGCCGAAGGATATGCGTGTCATGCGTTCCTCATCAATGAACGTTTATTTTCACGCACCTTGGCCGACGGCTCCCCTCCATGTCAATGCGCTCGCCTATGCAACAACAAGATGGCACTCGACGATGCCGGTCGGCAGCCGCGTCAAGGACGGCGCCACATGCCGGCAGCGGTCGATGGCGACCGGGCAACGCGGATGGAAACGGCAGCCGCCGGGAATGTTGGCGGGATCGGGCAAGGAGTCGCCCAGGCCGACATCCGGAACCCCGAGGCCAGGCTCCGGCGTCAGCACCGACGCCAGCAGCGCGCGCGTGTACGGATGCTGCGGCGCACGGAACAGCGCCTCGGTGCCGGCGCGCTCCACGATGCGGCCGAGATACATCACCGCCACCTCGGTCGCGACATGCTCGACCACGGCGAGGTTGTGGCTGATGAACAGGTAGGTGAGGTTCAGGTCGCGCCGCAGCTCGGCCAGCAGGTTGAGGATCTGCGCCTGCACCGAGACGTCGAGCGCGCTGGTGGGCTCGTCGCAGACGACGATGCGCGGCCGCAGCACCAGCGCCCGCGCGATGGCGACACGCTGGCGCTGGCCGCCGGAAAGCTGTGTCGGCAGGCGGTCGGCCATGTCGCGCGCCAGGCCGACCCGCTCGAGCATGGCTTCGACCTGGCTGGCGATCTCGCGCCGCGACAGGCCGCCCTGGGCCGCCAGCGGCAGGCCGACGATGTCGCGCACGCGCCGGCGCGGGTTGAGCGAGGCGAACGGATCCTGGAACACCGGCTGGATGAGACGGGCGCGGGCGCGCCGGTCCATGTCGGCGACGCGCTGGCCGTCGACCACGATCTCGCCCGCCGTCGGCGGCAGCAGACCCAGGATCAGGCGCGCCAGGGTCGACTTGCCGCACCCCGACTCGCCCACGACGCCCAGCACGCCGCCGGCCGGCACCTCGAACGACACGTCGTCGACGGCCACGATGTTGCGGTCCGGCACCAGCATGCCGCCGCGCACGCGAAACGTACGCCGCACCGAGCGCGCCTCGATCGCCGCGGCGGTCATGGCGACGATCTTCCCTTCCCCCGGAGGGGGAAGGTGCCCGAAGGGCGGAAGGGGGATGTTCGCACAGCTTCGATGATAGACCACAGCATCGGCTCGGTTCGAACATCCCCCTTCCGGCGCTGCGCGCCATCTTCCCCCTCCGGGGGAAGGTATGAGGATGGCACGGGCCTCACGGCGCGGCCTCCGCCTGGACCCAATCGGGCGGCAGGCGGCAAAGGAAATCGTGGCCCTCGCCTGCCGCGTGACGCGGGATCGCGGCGGCGCAGGTCGCATCGGCATGGGCGCAGCGGTCGCGGAAGGCGCAGCCGGCAAAGCCCGGCTCGACGCGCGGCACGACACCCGGGATGGAGCCCAGCGGCTGGTCGCGGCGGACCTTGCCCGGCACGGGCACGCACGCCAGCAGGCCCCTCGTATAGGGATGGCGCGGATTTGCGAAGAGGCTGGCGGTGGGCGCGCTTTCCACCACCTCACCCGCGTACATCACCGAGACATGATGGGCGACGCGTGCCACGACACCCAGATCGTGCGTGATCAGCAGGATGGCGAGCCCAAGATCACGCTGCAGGCCCGCCAGCAGGCGCAGGATCTGCGCCTGCACGGTGACGTCCAGCGCCGTCGTCGGCTCGTCGGCGATCAGCAGCTCGGGATCGCACATCAGCGCCATCGCGATCATCACGCGCTGGCGCAGGCCGCCCGAGAGCTGGTGCGGGAACTGCCCCAGCCGCATGCCGGGCGCCGTGATGCCGACGCGCCCCAGCAGCTCGGCGGCGCGATCCAGCGCCGCGCGGCGCGTCACCTTGCGATGGCGGCGCAGCACCTCGGCCATCTGTGATCCCACCGTGTAGGCGGGATTGAGGCTGGTCATGGGCTCCTGGAAGATCATCGCCATGCGATCGCCGCGCAGCCGCGCCATGGCCGTGTCCGACAGGCCCAGCAGGTCGGCGCCGTCGAACGCCAGCCGATCGGCCGTGCGCCGTCCACGGCGCGCCAGCAGGTTCATCACCGCCAGCGCCGACACCGACTTGCCGCAGCCCGATTCGCCCACCAGGCAATGCGTCTGGCCGCGCGCCACCGCGAGCGACGCGCCGCGCACCGCCTCGATGCGGCCGCCGAACGCCACACGCAAGCCTTCGACCTCGAGCAGCGCGGTCATGGCGATCAACCCTCTCCCGCAGGCGGGAGAGGGAGGGGCCCATTGCGCAGCGCGCAATGGGAGTGTGAGGGATAACAAACGAGGCGCCGAGTCCTCGGCCCCTCACCCGCCGAGCGCTGCGCGCTCGTCGACTTCTCCCGCTTGGGGGAGAGGTGATGAGGGGGCCACGCCGGCATCACGTCTCGGTCTCCGTGCCGAAGAGGTCACGCAGGCCGTCGCCCAGCAGGTTGATGCCGAGCACGAGCACGAACAGGGCCACGCCGGGGATGACGATCACCCACGGGCTGAAGAACATGTACTCCTTGGCTTCGGCGATCATCAGGCCCCATGAGGGCAGCGGCGGCGGCACCCCCAGCCCGAGGAACGACAGCGCCGCCTCGAGCAGGATGGCGAGCGCCATCTCCAGTGTCGCCACGACCACCAGGTGGCTGGCGATGTTGGGCAGCACCTCGCGCAGCAGGATGTGGAAGCGCGAGCAGCCGGCGCACCAGGCGGCCGCCACGAAGTCCAGGTTGCGCACCTGCATGGTGGTGCTGCGGGCCACGACCGCGAAGCGGTCCCACAGCAGCAGCCCCAGGGTCAGCACCACCAGGATCAAGCTGCTGCCCAGCAGCCCGACCACCGCCAGCGCCACCAGCACGACCGGTATGGAGAGCCGGCAGGTGATCGCGAACAGCACCGCGTCGTCGACACGGCCGCCGGCAAAGCCGCCCAGCACGCCGAGCGTGATGCCGATAAGCCCGGATGTCACCACCGTGAGCACGCCGATCATCATCGAGATGCGCGCGCCGTAGATCAGCCGCGAGAGATAATCGCGGCCCAGCCCGTCGGTGCCCAGCAGATGCGCCGGGTCGTGCCCCTCGTCCATCCAGAACGGCGTCGCCAGGCGGTTGTTGAGGTCCTGCGCGAACGGGTCGTGCGGCACCAGCAGCGGCGCGAAGACTGCGCAGAACAGCACGGCGCCGACAATGGCGGCGCCGACCCAGGTCGCGGCCGACCGCCAGCCGCGACGCGGGGCAGGCCCGACGCCGGCCGCGCTCATGCCGAGCGCAGCCGTGGGTCGAGCACGGCGTTCATCAGATCGGCCAGCATGGTCAGCCCGATATAGATCACCGCCAGCACCAGCACGACGGCCTGCACGACGGGGAAGTCGTTCTTGCCGATGCTCTCCCAGGCGAGGAAGCCGACGCCGTGCAAGGCGAAGACCGACTCGATCACGATCGAGCCGCCCAGCATGAACCCGAGCTGCACGGCCGCGATCGCGACCACCGGGATGGCGGCATTGCGCAGCGCGTGCTTGAGCAGGATCGAGGCCCGCGACAGCCCCTTGGCGCGCGCCGTGCGGATATAGTCCGACGCCAGCGCCTGGATCATGCCGCTGCGCGTCAGCCGCGTGAGCGCCGGGATGGCCGAGAAGGCGAGCACGATGCCCGGCATCACGTAGTGCTCCCATGAGCCGGTGCCCGAGATCGGCAGCCAGCCCAGGCGCAGGCCCAGGGTCACCATCAGGATCAGGCCGAGCCAGAAGCTCGGCATCGCCTGGCCGATCAGGGCCACGAGCTGCACCAGCCGGTCGACGGCCGTGTTCTCGCGCACGGCGGCGATGATCCCCAACGGCAAGGACACGACCAGAGCGATCGCCAGTCCGACCAGGCCCAGCGTCACGGTCACCGGCATGCGCTCGGCGATCAGCTCGGACACACGCTGCTTGAAGAAGTAGCTCTGGCCGAAATCGCCCAGCGCGGCGCGGCCCACCCAGTCGAAGAACTGCACCACCAGTGGCCGGTCCAGCCCGTAGGCGCGGCGCACCTGCTCGACATCCTGCTGGGTGGCGTTGGCGCCGGCGATCGAGATCGCAAGGTCGCCCGACAGCCGCGTCAGCATGAAGGCCAGCGTGACGACGGTGGCGGCGACCAGCAGGGCCACAATCAGGCGCCGGACGAGAAATCGCAGCATGCTAGCTGCAGCTTACGGGCCCCGTGTCGCGGCCTGCAAGACCATTGTGCTGCCGCCGGGCTTGCAAGCCCATCGGCGCTCGGGAATATTCAGCCCGCGCGAACGCGCGGTCAATCGTGGGGGAGTTCAAGTCGATGCGTGGGATGACGTTGCTGCTGCTGGCGGCCCTTTCACTGGCCGCGTGCGGCGGCCTGCGGCCGGCCGGCACCCCGCAGGGCGGCGTCGTCACCCCGATCCTCGGCACCGACGAGCAGCAGCTTCTGGCGGCCCAGGGGCATTGCGCCAGGTTCCGGAAGAATGCCCGGATGGCCCAGACGCTCGACACCGGCAGCGTCGTGTTCGACTGCACCTGGTAGCAGCTGCCGCAAAACGTGGACGTCAACGCCGGTCAGGCGCCGGGTGCGTCGCGATCCAGTGCTCGGCGATATCCTTGCGGCGCGTGATCCAGATATCCGGGAACCCGCCAAGATAGTCGAGCAGGCGTTCGAGCGCGCTCGCCCGGGCCGGATGGCCGATGATGCGGGCATGCAACCCGATCGACAGCATCTTGGGCTGGGTCCGCCCCTCGCGATAGAGGACGTCGACGGCATCGCGGATGAACTGGAACCAGTCCTCGGCCTTGCCGAAATTGCCGCGATAGAACATCTGGTCGTTGGTCGACATCGTGTAGGGGATGATCAGGTGCGCCTTGCCGGCGACGGTCGTCCAGTAGGGAAGGTCGTCGGCGTAGGAGTCCGAATCGTAGAGGAAGCCGCCCTCCTCCACCAGCAGCCGCCGGGTGTTGGTGCTGGGGGCATAGCGGCAATACCAACCATAGGGCCGCTGCCCGACCATGTTCTGAAACGACGCGATCGACTGGCGGATCAGGTCCCGCTCCTGCGCCTCCTCCAGGTCGAAATGGTTCATCCAGCGCCAGCCGTGACCGGCCAGGTCCCAGCCCGAATCGCGGATCGCCGCCGCCGCGGCCGGGTTCTGCTCGAGCGCCATGGCGCAGCCATAGACCGTCATCGGCGCCTGGCGCTCGCGCATGATGCGATGCACGCGCCAGAAGCCCGAGCGGCTGCCGTATTCGAACAGCGATTCCGCCCCCAGGTCGCGTCCCTTGATCGTCCGGCCAGCGCCGGCGTCGGTCAGCGTCGTCTCGCTGAAGGCGTCGCCGTTGGCCACCGAGTACTCGGAGCCCTCCTCGTAGTTCAGCACGAAATTGACGGCCAGCCGGGCCCGGTTGGGCCATTTCGGATCCGGCGGCCGGCCGCCGTATCCGACGAGATCGCGTTCGTGTGCCATCACCTGCCTCGAAGAGACGCGCCATGTGCGGTGCAGCGAAGCTTGCCCGCCGTTGGCAAGCCGGGCAAGGCCGCGTCGACCGGGTGCTTCGGCAGGCTCGGAACGTGCTCTCGCAGTTCCGGTCCATTTCGGTTCCTGTTTGCGTCGACAATCGCAGCGGCGATGCCTAACAAGCAGCTCCATGTCGATCGTGATGTGTATCCTCTGCCTCAACGTCGGCGTTGCGCTGGGCATGCTTCTGTCGGGCATCCTGCGGGAACAGCGGGAGGCGCTCGCAGCGCGCGAGGCGGCGGACGGCCGCGACCTTCCCGTCAGCGCGTATCAGGACGCACGGCCGGCCGGGCTGGGAACCGCGGTGTCGCCGTTGCCGGCCACGACAGGCGCCACGGTCCCCTTGACCTGAACCACACGTTTCGCCGACCAATCGGCAACGATCACGCCCAGCAATACCAGCGCTGCGGCCACGAACAGCGTCGCGATGATCCCTGCCTGCAAGCCCCTGGACATGGCGTCCGGTCTTTCCGCGTTGTCGGATGTTGCCTGATCAACACAGGCCGACGGCGATCCGTTCCCAGATCGGCTCATTTTTTGTCGGGCCCGCCGAGGCTTCGGCATAGGCGTCCCGCGCTCGGTCGGCCGCCTGCCGGTCCACCAGGACGACGTATGATGCATCCAAGATGCAGCAACCATCGGCGAGGCCGTTGGCCGGCATGGACGCAGATCGCCTCCGGGTATGGGCGAGCGACAGAGCAGGCGCTACGATCGGATGGTGCAGGTTCTCACGCCCCGCCTTGTGCGGATCCTGGTCCGGACAGCCGGCATCGTCGCCGGCTCGGCCGCCCTTGCGGCCGGGGCCATGTATCTGTTCGTCACCTCGGGCGCCTTCCACGACTACGTCGAGCACCACGCCGCTTCAGTCATTGGCCACAAGACCCGGATCGCCGATGTCGCGGTCGACTGGGGCTGGACGGCCCGCCTCCGCCTGGGTGGGATGGAGGTCGCCAATGCCGGTTGGGGCAAGCAGCCCTACATGCTCAAGGCCGAGCAGGTCGACGTCGCGATACGGCTATGGCCCCTGCTCAGGGGCGAGCTCGTCCTGCCCAGCCTGGTGCTGCGCAAGCCCGAGATCGCGGTCGAGATCGGTGACAAGGACCAGCTCAACTGGAGTCGAGACGAGACGCCCGTGACGATGGCCATCGCCGAGGCGATGGCGCCCGGCAGCCGTGTCGAGACACCCCGGATCGGCCGGATCGAGGTCACCGACGGCCGCATCGCCTATCGCGACACAAGCCGCAAGGTCGAGCTCGACGGCACCCTCGCCACGACACAGGCCGCCACCGCGGGCGACGAGCCGACCGCCCATCTGCGGCTCACGGGCAGGCTCGACGGGGCGCCGCTTAGCGTGCGGTTCACCGGCGGCTCCAGCCCGCTGCGGCGCCAGTCATCTCGCCCGTACGCGCTTGATCTCGATATCGCGTTCGGCGCGACAAGGCTCACGCTCAAGGGCAGCCTGCAGGATCCGGTCAAGTGGACCGGCGCCAATGTCGACCTGGCCGTCGCCGGGCCCGACCTGGCCGACCTTTATCCTCTGCTCGGCATCCCGGCGCTGCCGTCACCGCCCTATCGCATCAGCGGCAAGCTCGACCGCGAGGCCGGCCTGTGGAAGCTCCACACCAGCAAATGGAATGTCGGCGACAGCGAGGTGAGCGGCGAGGTGCTGGTCGATGACCGCCGCAAGCCGCGGTTTCTCACCGCCAGGCTGGTATCGCAGAAGCTCGTCCTGGCCGATCTGGCACCGTTGATCGGCCTGCCGCCGGCCAACCGCGGCAGCGCCTCGCCGCGCCAGAGGCAGACGCAGCAGCGGCTCGACGCCGCGGGCAACCTCTTTCCCGACGTGCCGATGAAGCTCGAGCGCCTGCGGGCCATGGATGCCGACGTCACGTTTGACGCCAGGCGGGTCATCGCCCCCGACTACCTGCCGGTGCAGGCGCTCGCCTTCCGCACGCTGCTCAACAATGGCGTCGCGACGGTGAAGCCGCTCACGCTCACGCTCGAAGACGGCAGCGCCATCGCGGGAGACGTGGTCATCGACGCTCAAGCCGACACGCCCAGGATCAAGACGGCGCTCGCCGGATCGAACATCGAGCTGGGCATGTTCTTCCGCAACTCGAAGTACGCCGACACGACCCGTGGCCGGGTGCAGGGGCGCATCAGCCTGGCCGGGGCCGGCAAATCCGTGGCCGAGGTGATGGGCGCCGCCGACGGTCAGGCCGTGGCGGCGATGGCCAGCGGCTCGGTCAGCAGCCTGATGGTGAGCTTGGCCGGCCTGCAGCTCTTCGATGCCCTGGTCCTCTCCGTCGCCGGCGACAACCGCATCCCCGTCCTCTGCGCGCTCGGGCGCCTGAATGTCGCCCGTGGCGTTGCGACGTTCGATCGGACATTGCTCGACACGCCGAAATCGGTCCTGCGCGTCAGCGGCGCCATCGCGCTTCAGCGCCAGGCCATGAAGGTCGAGATCAACGCTGATCCGAAATCCTTCGATCTTTTGAATGTGCGCGGTCCCGTCCTCGTCGAGGGCAAGATCCGCCAGCCCGCGATGCGGGTCGGCCGCACTGTCCCGATCCCGACGCCGGTGTTCGGAGACGCCAAGAGCGTCGCGTGCGAGGCCATGACGCGGCAGCTGCTCTCGAGCCCGTGAAAGACAGCGTCGCCTTTCGGCGTACGTTCTCGATGCCGGAATCGACCCGCGCGACTACATCCGCCAGTGACAGGTGTCGCCGGCAACCGCATGATCGATCGCATGCAGCTACCGTTCGCCCTCGGCTGGCTGGTTGATGCAGCTGGCGACGTACGCGGCGCGGACGACTTCCTGGCGTCGCTCGGCGCGCAGCTGATCGCCGATGGCCTGCCGCTCGCCGCCGGCGCGCTGACGCTCGCAGCGCCGCATCCGATCATCGCCCGCCGCACCTGGCTGTGGCGCGCGCAGACCGGCGCGGTGATCGAGGCGCTGGGCTTCGAGCCCCTGGCGCCGACGGGATTCGGAAAGAGCCTGCCTCAGGACAATGTCGCACGCAGCTGGCTGGCTCAGTTCGGCGACGGCGTGGTGCTCGAGACCATCGCTGCGCCCGACGGTCCGGCATTGAGCTGGACAGCCCAGAGGCGGCTCACGGAAAGCGAGGCCGCGCTGCTGCGGCAGGCGGCGCGGTTCGCCGCCGCACCGCTTGCCGTTCTGGCCTCACGGTCGACCATCGCGGCGCTGCTCGAAGCCTATCTCGGGCGACGCAGCGCCGCGCAGGTGCTCGCCGGCCGGCTTCGCCGCGAGACGGGCGAGACGATCCGCGCGGTCCTGCTGTACGGCGATCTGCGCGGGTTCACGGAACTCTCGGAGTCCATGGCCCCCGAGGCGGTGGTCGAAGCGCTCGATGCGTGGTTCGATCGCATCGGTGGTGCCGTCCACGCCTTCGGCGGCGAGGTGCTGAAATTCATCGGCGACGGGGTTCTGGCGATCTTCCCGATCGGTGACCGCCCCGCTTCAGCCGCCTGCGACGCCGCCCTGCGCGCCGTCGATGCGGCCCGGGCCGGCATGGCCCATCTCGACCGGGCGCGCGCCCGGCAGGGCCTGCCGCCTTTGCCTTTCGGCCTGGCCCTGCACCTGGGTGAAATGCTGTGGGGCAATATCGGCACGGCTGACCGGTTGGATTTCACCGCGATCGGCTCGGCCGTCAACCTGGTCAGCCGGCTCGAAGGCCTGTGCAAGCCTCTGGGCCGCAGCGTGCTGATCTCGGGCACGGCGGCAGCGGAAGCGACGACTCCGCTGCTTTCCCTGGGCGAGCACACCCTGCGCGGCATTGCTGCACCCTGTGCGGTCTTCACCTTGCGGGAGACCTGATCCGGTTCATTTCGCTTCGTGCTGTGCGGCGTCGAGCGCGCACAGGCGCTGGGCGCCGCTGAGCGTGTCTGCCTGGCCCAGAACCTTGTCATCCGCCCAAGCCAGGAAAAACTTGCTGCTGCCGCCCGGCGCAGCCCGATAGACGACACCGCCCGCCGTCATCTCACGCCCGTCGCCGACCTGTCTCCATTCACGCGGCATCTCGTTGCTCCTTCCTTGCACGCGCTTCAGCGCCGACCCAACGATGACGCCGGACGATCTCGAAGCCAAGGCGCATGCCGTGGCGCTGATGGATCGGGCGGTCCCGTCTAGGCCTTCAGTATCTCGATCAGATCTTCCGCCCACGCGCGCTGGTCCTGCGACAGCTCGTCCGCCACGGCGTCGAAGATGTCGTCGATCTCGGCGCGCGTTACCATCCTTTTGGCGACCAGGGCGTCCATGAGCTTGCACACCAGCGCCAGGCCTGCCTGCGCGGCCGCATCATCTCCAAGCTTGGGGATCAGCATCGTTCATCTCCTGAGCGAGGCCACTGCGCAGATCCTTACGCCGCCTGGCAAACCCCGTCATCGTCCAGCTGGCCGATCCGGCGCGTCCCGTCGCTCGTCCCGGGGTCAGCCGGGCACCGCCTGCATCGCTGGGCAGGAGCCCGTGACCTGGGCCTCTTCCTGATCATTCGATTGGATGATGCCCGGCGTCCTGTCGGCACAGTAGTGTCGTCCGCGGCCGTACAAGACGGCGGCGCGGGACGGCGCCGGCCGACGCGATCGCCGAAGATGCGCCCGCGGGCAGCGACATGCCCGTCCAACAATCAGGGAGCCCGACTGCCATGTTCGTCATCATCAAAGGGCCGCTGGATGCCCACTACAAGCTCACGTCGCGGGAAAAGATGGGCAAGTCGTTCGAGACAAACGAAGACGCGAGGGAATTCCTGGTGACGCATCTCAAGCGCAGCTTCGCCAAGCATGACTATGACGCGGACACCGACATCTGGTGGGGCCGCAATACGGGCGACGCGCATGCGACAGGGTTCCACATCGAGAACGTCTAAGCACCGGTCAAATGGAATCGGCCTTCTTGTCGTCCTGAGCGCAGCGAAGGACCTTGCGGTGTTGCGTCAAACACAACGGGCAATGATGATCCCCAGCGCCGTCATTCTTTTGGGCATTCCACCGCAAGGTCCTTCGCTTCGCTCAGGACGACGGCGAATGGTGCTTCCGTTGAAACGGGACGTGCTTCAGAGGTTGACGCCATAAATTTCGTCTTCGGTGTACATGGCTCGTTTCGGGGTCGACCGTTTCGTGCAACGGCGCCGCATCTGCGCGCCTGCCCGAGCACCAACGCCCTGGGAAGCGCCCCTTCCTAGAGTTGCACCCGTTAATGCTTGCAATGACCTATAGCGATCCCGACGAGCATCCGAGGAGGGTTCCCGGCACTCCCTGAAGTGGGAGGCGACGCTCTTCTAAGTCGCCCCTTGCTGCGCCGCCTGGGTTCGCAGGAGCCAGTGGCCTATCGGCGCCAGGTCGAAGCGATCGGCGTTCATCACCTTCGCCCAAGCCGCGACGAAGTCCTTCGCGAACTTCTCCTGCGAATCGGCGCAGGCATAGACCTCCGCGAAGGCCCGAAGCTGGGCGTGTGAACCGAAGATCAGGTCGACCCGGGTTCCCGTCCACGTCAGCTCGTTCGTCTTGCGGTCGCGCCCCTCGTACACGCCTTGCTGGCCGGGTGCCGGCCCCCATTGCGTGCACATGTCGAGCAGGTTGACGAAGAAGTCGTTGGTCAGCCGGCCCGGCGGTCTTCGTGAAGACACCGTGCCTGGAGTCACCGACATTCGCGTTCAGGACACGCAGGCCACCGACCAGCGCCGCCATCTTCGGGCCCGTCAGGCCCAGGAGCTGCGCCCGGTCGACCAGGGCTTCTTCGAGGCTCATGGGCTGGTGCTTGCTGCCGACGTAGTTGCCGAAGCCGTCGGCGCGCGGCTCGAGCGGCGCGAAGGATGGCGCGTCCGTCTGCGCCTGCGTCGCATCCATGCGGCCCGGCGTGACGGGGACCTCCACGTCGGACCCGGCTTCCTTCGCTGCCCTTTCGACCGTGGCGTTGCCGGCGAGGACGATCAGGTCGGCAAGCGACACTTTCTTCCCTCCCTTCTGGCTGCCGTTGAACGCCTGCTGGATCGCTTCGAGCTTCTGCAGCACTGTGCCGAGCTAGCCCAACTTTCCCTACTGGCGAGTAGCGAAGGCAGAAAGTGTAATCGAATCAACGGCGGCTCGTGAAAGGTCTTCACTACATGGCGGGCTCGGGCTGGCGGTCGAGGGCACCGGCGGCAGTGAT
>NZ_VDUZ01000024.1 GCF_008039615.1 Vineibacter terrae
AGCACAATATATCCATAATTGCTACTCAAAAACACCATTTACATGCCTACATACTGGACGCAAAATCGCCGCTTTTTTCAACAAAGCCAAATACTTACCTGACTCTGTCAGGGGTAACTTCGGCCTAAGCATTGCCCGGAACATACCTCCGGACCATTGGCAGGCGCGGCCTGCGGGCATATAATAAGCAAGCGCTCACACATGAACATCGAACCGGAGGATGCGCATGTTCGATATCATGATGCTGCTGGGCAGCCTGCAGCCGCAGAAGACGATTCCGGCGCGCATCACCTGCGCCTGGGCGGCGTTCCCCGACGAGAGGGTGCGCGGCTACATGGCCACGGCGCTGCACATCGTGGAGCGCGTGAACCTGCGGCTGGGCAACCTGCTGGCTGCGGCCGACGCCGAGGCGCGCTGGAACGCGCCCGAAGCGCCCGAGCAGTTCTGGTTCGGCAGCTTCTCGCGGATCAAGGCCGCGAAGGTGCAGCGCACGTTCCGCGGCATCCCCCGCCACCTCGCCAGCCCGCAGCTGAAGGTGGTATGCGACGCCGGCTTCGGGTCCTACGGCGAGGCGCGGCCGGGCATCCTGCGCATCCGGCTCGGGCATCTCTGGCACGATCCCGACGTCCCCGAAAAGGATGCCGAGCGGGTGCAGACCTTCGTGCACGAGGCGGCGCATATCTGCGGCCGGTTCTCGATCGCCGAGGGCAGCTTCTACGGCCGCGACGACGCCCACAGCCTGACGCGCTGGCGCATGCGCGCCACCCGCAACGCCGACAACTACGGCTACTACGCGATCGACGCGATCGACGCGATCGACCATCCGACGGCCGGGTAGCGCGGGAAAACCCACAATCGCCGCGTTCCTGCCTCACGGCCGACGCCGCTTCAGGCACGCGCGCCGCGGCCCCGGCCGGCCGGCTGACACACCGCCGGCGGCGGGCGCCGCATAGACGCGACGGCGGCTGCCCTGGCGTGACGGCAGGGCAATGACGGGATTGCCTTTTGCGCCCGCATCATCGACATTAGCGGGCAATGATCACGCGTCGCGCAATGCTTGGGGGCATGGGGTGCGGCCTGGCAATGCCGGGCCTGGCCGGTTGCGGCGCACGACAGGCGGCGTATCGCCGCCCCGACAGCGCCCAGGCGCCGGCGCGGCCGGCCCCGTCCGGCCTGGACGCGGTGATCGACATCAGCCACATGGTCGACGTCTCCGATTTCGGGCTGGCCCGCCGCCATAGCGACATCGAGGCGGTGATCCACAAATCGAGCGAAGGCGGCGACTGGTTCGACCCCTCCTACGGCGCGCGCCGCGCCCAGGCCGAGGCGGCGGGCATGCTGTGGGGCGCCTACCATTACGGCACCCGCCAGTATTCCGGCGCCGACCAGGCGGCAGCGTTCCTGTCGGCGGCGCAGCCGGGGCCGTCGACCCTGCTGGCGCTGGACTTCGAGCTCAACGACCGCAACCCGCGCAACACCATGACCCTGGCCCAGGCCGAGACGTTCGTGCTGGCGGTGCAGCAGGCCACCGGCCGGCTGCCGATGGTCTATGTCCATCCCAACTGGGCCAACGGCGTGCCGCCGCCGGGCCACAGCGCGTCGCTGGCGCAGCCGATCATGCCGGGCTCGATCCTGGCGCGCTGCGAGCTGTGGCTGGCCGACTACCGCGACGAGCCCGAGGTGCCCATGGCCTGGGCCGACCGCGGCTGGCGCCTGTGGCAATACGTCGCCAACGAGAGCCCGGCCGACGCCGCCTACGGCACCGTGCCGCGCGCCGTGCAGGGCATCAGCCATTGCGACCGCAACCTGTTCGCCGGCAGCTCATCCGACCTGAACCGCTTCTGGCGCAGCGGCCGGATGGCGTGATCTCTTCACCTCTCCCGCGAGCGGGAGAGGTCGACGAACGCGCCAGCGTTCGGCGGGGGAGGGATTTCACGCGAGGCGCCTCGTCTCGACGCCCTCACCCTCCCATCGCGCTTTGCGCGATGGGCCCCTCCCTCTCCCGCGCAGCGGGAGAGGGGTCATGGCCGCGCTCTTGCCAGCAGGCGGCGGGCGCGCTCGACGACGGGCAGGTCGATCATCGCGCCCTCGAAGGCGGCGGCGCCCTGGCCGGCGGCCACGGCCTGCTCGAAGGCCGCGATCAGGCGGCGGGCGCGGTCGGCATCGGCGGCGCCGACGCCGTACGCCTCGTTGATGATCGGCACATGGGCGGGATGGATGCAGGCGGTGCAGGCAAAGCCCAGGCCGCGCGAGCGCCTGAGGCTGTCGCGGTAGCCCGCGAGGTCGGAGAAGTCGGCGAAGCGGCCGACCGAGCCCAGCGGCAGGATGCCGGCGCCGCGCGCCGCCGCCACCACCAGCATGGCGTAGACATAGAGCGCATCGCCGGTGGGCGAGCCGCCCAGCTCGGTCGACAGGTCCTCGGCGCCGATGCCCAGGGCCACGACGCGCGGGTCGGCGGCCGCGATCGCGCCCAGCGCCGGCAGCGCCTCGGGCGTCTCGATGATGGCGATGAAGCGCACGGCGCCGGGCGCCAGCCCCGACGCCGCCTCGCGCGCCGCCACCGCCTCCGACAGCAGCTTCACGTGCTCCGGCCCCATCACCTTGGGCAGCATCAGCGCCGCCACGCCCGGCATCACCGCGGCGGCGATGTCGGCCACCGCCAGCTCCAGCGGCCGGTTGATGCGCACCACCACGTCGGCGCCGCCCTGGCTGACCGTGGGCACGGCCGCCGGCAGGGCGCGGCGCGCCGCGTCCTTCTCAGCCGGCGCCACCGAGTCCTCGAGGTCCAGGATGATGGCATCGGCGCCGCGGGTATGCGCCTTGGCGATGAAGTTGTCCTTGGTCGCCGGCACGAACATCAGCGAGCGCCAGGTCGGCAGGTCGGGGCGGACGGGCATGGGTATGGCCTCGGGGGTGGGTGTGCCACACCTGTGGTGCATCTTCACCTCTCCCGCAAGCGGGAGAGGTCGGCGCGAAGCGCCGGGTAAGGGCTTCACGCACAGCACCTCGTGTGAAGCCCTCACCTTCCCATCACGCTACGCGCGATGGGCCCCTTCCTCTCCCGCTTGCGGGAGAGGAGATCAATCACGGGCGGCGCCTGAGGCGAGCAGGCGGTCGATGTCCGAGTCGGCGTAGCCGAGCTCGGCCAGCACGGCGCGGGTGTGCTCGCCCAGCAGGGGAGCGTGCGCCTCGTCGTCGCGGTTGCCGCCGGAGAAGATGTTGGCGACCCGGGTGCGGCGCAGGCGGCCCTGGCTGGGATGGTCCTCGGCGCGGAAGAAGCCCGTATCGGCCAGGTGCGGGTCCTCGAGCAGGTCGTCGATCGAGTTGTAGCGCGCCGCCGGCACGTCCAGCTTCGCGAAGATCGCCAGCCACTCGGCGGTGGTCTTCTGCGCCAGGCCCTGCTTGCGCACCTCGAAGTACGCGGCCGCGTGCGCGGTGCGCGCAGCGGCGCTGGCGAAGCGCGGATCGGCCTTCAGCTCGGGCCGGCCGACGGCGTCGAAGAAGGCGAAAGCCTGGACGTTGGTGTTGGGCCCGACGGTGATGTAGCCGTCGCGCGTCGGCAGCGGCCGGTAGTCGGGGCTCAGCAGGCGGTTGTCGCCGCTGGGGCCGACCGGCGGATCGAAGGTGGCGGCGCCCAGGTGCTCGCTCAGCACGAACGAGGCCATGTTCTCGAACATCGGCACGTCGATGGCCTCGCCGCGGCCGGTCTTCTCGCGGCGGTAGAGCGCGAAGCCGATGCATTGCGCCGCGATCAGGCCGGTGGTGTGGTCGGTCATCACCATGGGCACGAAGCGCGGCTCGCCCGTGGCGCGCGCGAAGGTGCCGGCGACGCCCGACAGGCTCTGCACGATGGGATCGTAGGCCGGGCGGTTGAAGTAGCGCCCGCCGCGGCCGAAGGCGAGGATCGAGCAGTGGATCAGGCGCGGGTGGCCGGGCGCCAGGCTCGGATAGTCGAGGCCGGCGCGCGCCAGGGCCTCGGGCCGGATGTTGCTCACGAAGACGTCGGCGCCCGATATCAGGCGGCGCATGGCGTCCATGCCGCCTTCCTGCTTCAGGTCGAGGCAGACCGAGCGCTTGTTGCGGTTGAAGTTGATGAACTTGCCGGACATGCCGGGATGGCGGCTGCCCTGCGCCATGGTGCGCAGGAGGTCGCCGCCGGGCGCCTCGACCTTGATCACGTCGGCGCCCTGGTCGGCCAGCGTGCGGGTGCAGATCGGGCCCACCACCACCGTGGTGAGGTCGACCACGCGCACGCCCTCGAGCGGACCGCCGCTCATGGGAGTCCTCCCGCGCGCAGAGTCGCGGGTTGAGGCATCGCAGGAAGATTTACCACAGAGGCACAGAGGGCACGGAGGAACACAGAGAAAGACCGGTCGCGCGCCGTCGGCGCGCAATCTTCTCTTGTCTCTGTGTTCCTCTGTACCCTCTGTACTACTGACCTCAAGAATCTCCGCGAGCCGCGGTGATTTGGATAGCCTTCATGGTGAGCACAGGTGAATGCGAAGCATTCACCGAGTCGAACCATGAAGGCCTCGCACGGCCAGTGGTGCGGCGCTTCATGGTTCGACAGGCTCACCATGAAGCGCTTCCCCCACCAAGTGGTTGCGGCCAAAGGGCTGCGCTGTGCCTCTGTGGTGAAGCCTTCCTCTTTCATCACGCGAGCTCCAGGTCCATCTCGCCGCAGAGATGGCCGGCCTTGTCGGCGGCCCAGACCTTCATGCGGCCGTCCTTGGCATCGGCGCCGCGGATGGTGAGCGGATCGCCGACCCACAGCGGATAGGTCAGGCGCGCCGTGAGCCCGCGCAGCGGCGTGGGCGCGCGCTTCAGCGCGGCGTCGATCATCAGCTGCATGGTGAGCCCGCCATTGTGCACGGTGTGCTCGTAGCCCTCGACGCCGCGGGCGTAGTCGGCGTCGTAGTGGATGCGGTGCGCATTCCAGGTGATCGCCGAGTAGCGGAACACCAGCGTCTCCGACAGCAGCACGGTGTCCTGCCAGGCGTGGCCGGCGGGCGCCGATGCCGGCACGGTGGCGGTGGTCTTCTGCCCCGGCGGCGTCGCCTCGCGGTAGATCGCGTCGAACTCGTCGACCGCCAGCACCTGGCCGCCCTGCTCGATGGTGTTGCGCAGGGTGAGCACGAAGATGTTCCCGGAGCGGCCGCTCTTGGGCACGATGTCGACGACCTCCGACTTGCGCAGCGCCGGCTGCCCGATGCGCAGGCCGCCCATCAGCTGCAGCCGCCTGCCGGCGCCCATGCGGCGCGGCATCGGGATCGGCGGCAGCACGACGCCGCCCTTGGCGTGGCCGTCCTCGCGCAGCTCCGACTGGCGCGCGATGTCGACGAAGAACATCGAGAACCAGTGCGCCGGCAGCGCCATGCCGGCCTTGAACGAGTCGGGATCGCGGTCGAGCATCGAGGCGACGCGGCGCACCATGGGCAGCGCGATGTCGTCCTCGATCACGCGCACGCGCCCGATCCACGGGCGCAGGATGGTCATGGCGTCGTCGAGAGAAGTTGTCATCCTGGATCCTTGTCGTGTTCGGGGAGGGTCATACCACGCAGCCGTAATGCGCGGACGAGACCAGGCGGATGTATTTGTGGTGCACCGAGCCGGGCCGCACGCGCGCCGACAGATCGGGCGCGCGCCAGCTGGCCATGCGGCGTGCGATCTCGTCGTCGGGAACGTCGAGCGTCAGGGTGCGCGCCTGCGGGTCGATGACGATGGTGTCGCCGTCGCGCACCGCCGCGAGCGGGCCGCCGCGCGCCGCCTCGGGCGAGATGTGGCCGATCAGGATGCCGTGCGAGACGCCGGAGAAGCGGCCGTCGGTGATCAGCGCCACGTCGACGCCCAGGCCGCGGCCCTGCAGCTGGATGGTCAGCATCACCATCTCGGGCATGCCCGGCCCGCCTACCGGGCCGACATTGCGCACCACCACGACGGTGCCGGGCACGATCGCGCCGGCGCGGATCGCGGCCATGGTGTCGGCTTCCGAGTCGAAGACCCGCGCCGTGCCGCGGAATTGGCCCTTCTCCAGCGTCTTGCCGGACAGCTTCAGCACGCAGCTTTCCGGCGCCAGGTTGCCCTTCAGCACGCTGATATGGTGGTTGGGCGGCGCGATCGGCCGCGCCACCGGCAGGACGATGTCCTGCGGCGCCATCTCGTCCAGCGTCGGCACCGCCGCGAGGTTCTCCGCCAGCGTCCGGCCGGTCACGGTGAGCGCATCGCCGTGCAGCAGGCCGTGGCGCAGCAGCTCCTTCATCACCACGGGCACGCCGCCGATCGCGTGCAGGCTGGTCATGGCATAGGGGCCGTGCGGCTGCAGGTTGGCCAGCAGCGGGATGCGCTCGCCCACCTGCTGGATGCGCTCGATGGTGATCGGCACCTGGGCCTCGCGCGCGATGGCCAGCAGGTGCAGGTACATGTTGGTCGAGCCGCCCATGGCGTAGACCGTGGTGATCGCGTTCTCGAAGGCGCGCTCGGTCATGATGTCGCGCGGCCGGATGCCCGATGCGATCAGCCGGTACAGCGCCTCGACCGAGGCGCGCGCCTGGGCCCGCACGTCGTCGTGGATGTCGCTCTGGGCGTCATAGTCGGCCGGGTGCGAAGCGCCGTGCGGCAGCATCATGCCGATCGCCTCGGCGATGGTGCTCATGGTGTTGGCCGTGAACATCGCGCCGCAGGTGCCGCTGCCGGGCATCACGTTGCGCTCGAGCTCCGACAGCTCGGCGGCCGAGATGCGGCCGGCCTCGCACGCCGCCCGGCCCTCGGCATAGTCCATGATCGTGAGGTTGGCGCCCTTGCGCACCCAGGGCTCGAACGCGACCTTCCCGGGCGAGCTGGTGCCGGGATACAGCACCAGCCCGAAGGCGTTGGTGCGCGCCAGCGGCATCAGCGCCGCGGCGCCGGTCTTGTCGCAGCCGGAGATCACGATCATGGCGTCGCCGTGATGCGCGTAGTGGCCGATCTCGACGCAATCGGCGACCACGTCGCGCGACACCAGGCTGTAGCCGGCCGTGGGCGTGCCCTGGGTCAGGGCGTCCGACACCGCCGGGGCGCCGACGATCAGCCCCTGCCCGCCCCGCTCGGCGATAGTGTCGACCAGCAGCTCGCTGATGCGGCGCACGCGGTTGTTGCAGCGATGCGCGTTGGTGTAGGCGGCGGCGATCGTCACCACGGCGCTGGCCTGGGCCGCGCGGTCGGGATCGAAGCCGGCCGCGCGCACTTCCACCCGCGACTTCTTCCAGTAGGTGCTGCTGTCTTGCGTCATGGACCATCCGCCCGTCTTGCCTTGCGGGCATTACGACAACGCCCGTTCCCGGAATGCAAGCCCTGCGCTTGTGAGCGTCGGCAATTCGCGGCAAAGATGGCGCACGTACATCGGGAGATCGACATGGACGGCGACGCCAAGGCTACAGGACTGGAACTGCGCTCCCTCATCCGCAAGAGCGGCGCGCTCGAGCTATCGCTGGCGAAGGTCGCCGTGCCCGAGCCGGGCCCCGACCAGGTCGTGGTGCAGGTGCAGGCCACGCCGATCAACCCGTCGGATCTCGGCCTGCTGCTGGGCCCGGCCGACATGAGCACGGCGACGTCCAGCGGCAGCGGCGCGGGCATCGTGGTGAGCGCCAAGGTGCCGGCGGCGTCCCTGCCCTTCCTGGCGGCACGGCTGGACCAGGCCATGCCCGTGGGCAACGAGGGCGCCGGCACCGTGATCGCGGCCGGCAGCGCGGAGGCGGCGCAGGCGCTGCGCGGCAAGACGGTGTCGATGATCGGCGGCGCGATGTACGCGCAGTACCGCCTGATCAAGGCCAGCGACTGCCAGGAGCTGCCGGCCGGCACGACACCGGCCGAAGGCGCGTCATGGTTCGTCAATCCGCTGACCGCGCTGGGCATGACCGAGACCATGCGGCGCGAGGGCCACAAGGCGCTGGTGCACACCGCCGCGGCCTCGAACCTGGGCCAGATGCTCAACCGGATCTGCCTGGAGGACGGCATCGGCCTGGTCAACATCGTGCGCAGCGCGGCGCAGGCCAAGACCCTGCGCGACATCGGCGCCAGGCATGTCTGCGATTCCACGTCGCCCAGCTTCGTCGAAGATCTCACGCAGGCCCTGGTCGACACCGGCGCGACCATCGCCTTCGACGCCATCGGCGGCGGCACGCTGGCGAGCCAGATCCTGACCTGCATGGAGATGGCGCTCAACAAGAGCGCCGCCGGCTACAGCCGCTACGGCTCGAGCACGCACAAGCAGGTCTACATCTACGGCAGCCTCAACACCGCGCCGACCGAGCTCGTGCGCGCCTATGGCATGGCCTGGTCGGTGGGCGGCTGGCTGCTGACGCCGTTCCTGCAGAAGATCGGCCGCGCCGAGCAGCAGCGGCTGCGCCAGCGCGTGGTGGCCGGGCTGAAGACCACGTTCGCCAGCCACTACACCCGGGTCGTGTCGCTGCAAGAGGCGCTGCAGCTCGACAACATCGCCGCCTATGCCAAGCGCGCCACCGGCGAGAAGTTCCTGATCGATCCCAGCAAGGCCTGACAATACGGGATTGCGCCGCAGCGAGGGGTCCGGGCATCCCCTGGATCCCTCGCTTGCATTCGGGGCGACAGGAGCCGTCACGACAACGTCATCCAGCGGAGCCGCTTTCGGAGTAGGCTCCCCTTCCGTCGTCAGGGGGAAGCAGAGACATGAATGCGATCAGCCTTGCCTTCACGCCGCGCTATGTTGTGCTCACGCTCTGCGTGCTGGTGGCCGTCGTCTGCCTGGTGCTGTCGTTCGTCTATTCCGGGTTCCTGATCCCGTTCGTGATCGCGGCGGCGCTGGTCGGCCTGGGCGCGCACGACCTGCTGCAGACCAGGCACAGCATCCTGCGCAACTACCCGATCGCGGCCCGTATCCGCTTCCTGCTCGAGGAGATCCGGCCCGAGATCCGCCAGTACTTCCTGGAGAGCGACACCGACGGCGCGCCCTTCAGCCGCGACCAGCGCTCGATCGTCTACCAGCGCGCCAAGGGCCAGCTCGACAAGAAGCCGTTCGGCACCCAGCTCGACGTCTACGGCACGCCGTTCGAATGGCTGAGCCACTCGATCGCCGCGCGCCGCCCCTCGAAAGGGCCGTTCCGGGTCACCATCGGCGGGCCGGACTGCAAGCAGCCCTACTCGGCCTCGGTGTTCAACATCTCGGCGATGAGCTTCGGCGCATTGTCGGCCAACGCCGTGCGGGCGCTGAACAAGGGCGCCAAGAAGGGCGGCTTCGCCCACGACACCGGCGAAGGCGGCTTCAGCCCCTATCACCGCGAATATGGCGGCGACATCATCTGGGAGATCGGCAGCGGCTATTTCGGCTGCCGCAACCCCGACGGCACGTTCAGCGCCGAGCGCTTCAGCGAGACCGTGGCCAATCCGCAGATCAAGATGGTCGAGATCAAGCTGTCGCAGGGCGCCAAGCCCGGCCATGGCGGCGTGCTGCCCGGCGCCAAGGTCTCGGCCGAGATCGCCGCCACGCGCGGCGTGCCGCAGGGCGTCGACTGCATCTCGCCGCCCAGCCATTCGGCGTTCTCGACGCCGCTGGAGCTGATGCAGTTCATCGCCCGCCTGCGCGAGCTCAGCGGCGGGCGGCCGGTCGGCTTCAAGCTCTGCGTCGGCCATCCCTGGGAATTCCTCGGCATCTGCAAGGCGATGCTGGAGAGCGGCATCTATCCCGACTTCATCGTCGTCGACGGCACCGAAGGCGGCACCGGCGCCGCCCCGCTGGAATTCATCGACCATGTCGGCATGCCGCTGCGCGATGGCCTGATGTTCGTGCACAACGCCCTGGTCGGGCTCGGCATCCGCGACCGCATCCGCGTCGGCGCCAGCGGCAAGATCACCACGGCGTTCGACCTGGCACGCGCCCTGGCGCTGGGCGCCGACTGGTGCAACGCCGCGCGCGGCTTCATGTTCGCGCTGGGCTGCATCCAGTCGCAGAGCTGCCACACCGACCGCTGCCCGGTCGGCGTCACCTCGCAGGATCCGCTGCGCATGCGCGCGCTGGTCGTGCCCGACAAGGCCGAGCGCGTCTACCGCTTCCACCGCTCGACCCTGAAGGCGCTGGCCGAGGTGGTGGCCGCCGCCGGGCTGGAGCATCCGAAGGATCTGCAGCCGCGCCATTTCTCCCAGCGCGTCGCGCCCAACCTGGTGCAGCGCTTCGACCAGATCTACCGCTTCGTCAAGCCCGGCGAGCTGCTGGCCGGCACCGACGATCCGCGCTTCGCCGATGCCTGGCGCACGGCGCGCGCCGACAGCTTCGCGCCGGGGTGACCTCTGTCATCCCGAGCGCAGCGAGGGATCTCCCGCGAATGGCCGCACGGTGCTTCTTTCGCGGGAGATCCCTCGCTGCGCTCGGGATGACGGCGGTGGTGATATAAACATCGAACGTTCCGGAGGACGCCATGAAGGTCACGATCCTCGACGACTATCACGACACGCTGCGCACGCTCGATTGCTTCAGCAAGCTGGCCGGCCATGATGTCACGATCTGGAACGACCATCTGCAGGACGTCGAGCCGCTGGCGGCGCGCCTGCGCGACACCGAGGCGCTGGTGCTGATCCGCGAGCGCACGCAGATCCGCAGCACCCTGCTGGAGCGCCTGCCCAGGCTGCGGCTGATCAGCCAGCGCAGCGTCTATCCGCATATCGACATCGATGCCTGCACGCGGCTGGGCGTGATCGTGTCGTCGAACCTGCATGCCGGCACGCCCTCCTACGCCACCGCCGAGCTGACCTGGGGGCTGGTGCTGGCGGCGATGCGCCAGATCCCGCAGCAGATGGCGTCGCTGAAGGCCGGCACCTGGCAGACCGGCGTCGGCAGCACCGTGCGCGGCAAGACGCTGGGCATCTACGGCTACGGCCGCATCGGCAAGGTGGTGGCCGAATACGGCAAGGCGTTCGGCATGAACGTGCTGGTGTGGGCGCGGCCTGATTCGCTCGCCAAAGCCCGGGCCGATGGCTGGCCGGTGGCGGCCAGCAAGGCGGAATTCTTCGAACGCTGCGACGTGATCTCGCTGCACATGCGCCTGGTCGAGGCGACGCGCGGCATCGTCACCGCCGAGGACCTGGCGCGCATGAAGCCGACGGCGCTGCTGGTCAACACCAGCCGCGCGCCGCTGGTCGCGCCCGGCGCGCTGGCCGCGGCGCTGCGCGCCGGCCGCCCGGGCATGGCCGCGGTCGACGTCTTCGAGGAAGAGCCGGTGCGCGATCCGGCGCATCCGCTGCTGGCGCTCGACAATGTCGTGGCCACGCCGCATATCGGCTACGTCTCGCGCGAGGAGTACGAGCTGCAGTTCGCCGACATCTTCGACCAGATCGTCGCCTACGCCGCGGGCACGCCCACCAACGTGGTGAACCCCGACGTGCTCGCGAAGACGTAACCGGTCGCGGAAGTAGCCGCGGTTCGCATATCGGTTCAGGAGGCTGTTCGTCAGGGGAGGCTGGCCATGACACGTTCACGTCCTGTCGTGCTTGCGGTCGCAGCTTGCTTCAGCGTCTCAGTGGCCACCGCCGTCGCGGCGCCGGATGACATTCCACCCGTCGCCCCTGAGAGCGGACCTTGGGATGCAGGCGACGGTTTCAAGTTCGACAAGAAGGAAAAGAAGAAGCGCAAGGCGTTAAGCGGAATCGCCTGCCCGGCGAACGCGTCGGGACAGCGTTTGTGCCTGGCCGTGTTCGACGAAGGCGGCGAAGCACGCTACCTGGTGATCAGGGATGGGGCGTACACCGTGGACAATGAACCGGTCGTCCTCGTTCCCGGCGATGTCGAACTGGACGCGGAAGCAGCCGCTACCGGAAGCGGCTTCTACTACGTCACCGGATCGCACAGCGCCAAGCGCAATGATTGCGACAACAATCCTGAAAGCAGGCGTGTCATCCGGTTCAGGGTGGATCCTGGCACAGGCCGGGCGCTACGAGCAGCAGGCCCCGGCGCAGAACTGGCGGGCTACGCCAGCACCGACAGGCTTTGGACCGTGATGGCAGCCGTCCCAGGGCTGAAGGATCATGTGGGCAATCATATGTGCCTCGGCACGCAGCCCCCAAAGGACGCGCCGCATCTGCCGGGCAAGCGCGGTGTCAACATCGAGGGCCTTGCGTTCATGGGCGGACGACTGTTCTTTGGCTTTCGCGGTCCGGCGATCGACGGCACCGCCCGGATCCTGGACGTCGACGCCGATGCACTGTTTGGCACGGCCGACCCTGGTCCGAAGCTGTCGACGATCTGGGTCGGCCCGGGCCGGGCTATCCGCGACCTGCATGCGGTACGCGACGGCATCCTCGTGCTCGCGGGCCCCGACGACGACGCGCAGAACAAGGACGTCCCCTGGATCGTGATGCGCTGGGACGGTCAGCACACGGGCAGTGCGACAGGCAAGCCGAAACCTCTGGCACGGCTTGTTCTGGATAGTGTCGTGAAGCGGCCCTGCGACGACGAGCTCAAGCCGGAAGCGATGGCGGTGGTCGACGACAAGCCCGGAGAGCCGTACCGCGTGATAATCTTCTCCGACGGCATGTGTGATGGCGGGCCGCTCGGCTTCTCGATTCGGCGGTGAGGGAGCGCCGGCGGCATTATGGTGAGGAAGGCGCCGGCGACGCCCCTTGGTGGCGCCAGCAGCACCTACGCCGAGCGCAGCCCGCTGCCGATCCTGTGAGGCACGACTCCATCATGCGCACGTTCGCCATCCTGCTGCTGCTCATGCTCAGCGCCAGACATGCCGCCGCCAGCGACGCGGCGGCATGGGCGGCGCTGCGGGCCGATGGCCATATCGCCCTGATGCGGCACGCCGATGCGCCCGGTGTCGCCGATCCGCCGGGCTTCCGGCTCGACGACTGCGCCACGCAGCGCAACCTCAGCGCCAAGGGCCGCGCCGATGCCGTAGCCGTGGGTGTCCGCCTCAAGGCCCAGGGAGCACGCCTGGGCCGCATCGTGAGCTCGCCCTGGTGCCGCTGCGTCGACACCGCGGCCCTGATGGATATCGGCCGAATCGAGATCGAGCCGACGTTCAGCAACGCCGTCGTGCTGAGCGACCGCCGGGCCGAGCTCGCTCAAGGCGCCCGCGACATCATGCGCGCCTGGAAGGGGCCGGGCGCGTTGCTCGCCGTCACCCACGGCGCCAACATCCAGGCCCTGATCGGCTACAATCCCGGTGCGGGCGAGATCGTCGTCGTGACGCCGCAAGCGGACGGCACGCTACGCGAGATCGGACGCCTGCCGGTGCCCCAACGCTGACACTGGAGACGTCATGTCCTTGCATCCCGATCTGAACGGCCGCGTGGCGCTGGTCACCGGCGCCTCGCGCGGCATCGGCAAGGCGATCGCGCTGACGCTGGCCGAGGCCGGCGCCGCCGTGGCGGTGAACTACCACAGCCGCGCCGCCGAGGCGCGGCGCGTGGTCGAGGCCATCGGCACCGGCGGCCGGCGCGCCATCGCCTGCGCGGCGGACGTCTCCGACAGCGGCGCCGTCGCCGCGATGGTGCGCCAGATCGAGGTCGAGCTCGGCGCCGTCGACGTGCTGGTCAACAACGCCGGCATCGGCATCGCGCGCGGGCTGGACGATCTCAGCGAAGCCGACTTCGACCGCACCATCGCGGTGAACCTGAAGTCGGCGTTCCTGTGCACCCAGGCGGTGCTGCCGGGCATGCGCGCCCGGCGCTGGGGCCGCATCGTCAACATCACCTCGGGCGCGGCGCGCGGCAGCGGCATCGTGGGCGTGCATTACAACGCCTCGAAGGCCGGCATGGAGGGATTGACGCGCGGCTACAGCACACGTGTCGTGAAGGACGGCATCACCGTCAACGCCGTGGCGCCGTCGCTGATCGAGACCGACATGATCGGCGGCCATCGCGAGGAGCGCGCCGCGCGCGTGCCGCTGGGCCGCCTGGGCACGCCCGAGGAAGTGGCGCAGGCCACGCTAATGGTGATCGGCAACGCCTACATGACAGGCCAGACAATACAGGTGAACGGTGGCATGCACTTCATTTGACAGGTCCGGCGCATGACCGCCTGGAAAGTTTCGGCTGTCGTGCCGGCGTCGGCCGTGGCGCGCTTCGATGCGGCATTGTCAGACATCCTGGTCGACGACACGCTGGTGGTCTCGACCGTCGAGACCTCGCGCGACGGTCCCTGGCGCAGCGAGGTGTTCGGCGCCGGCGACCTCGACGCCGCCTTGCGCGAGCGCCTCGCCGACGCGATCGCGGCCGCAGCGCAGGCGGCCGGCATCGCGCCGCCGCAGCACGCCGTCGAGATGCTGCCCGACACCGACTGGGTGGCGGAGAACCAGCGCTCGTTCCAGCCCTTCGCTGTCGGGCCGTTCTGGGTCCATCCCTCACATGAGCCGGGCCAGCCGCCGACCGGCGCCATCCCGCTGCGCATCGATGCCGGCCTGGCGTTCGGCACCGGCACGCATGCCACGACCCGCGGCTGCCTGGAGGCGATCGCCGCGCTCGACCCGGCCCGCGGCCGGCGCGCCATCGATGTCGGCTGCGGCAGCGGCATCCTGGCGATCGCGATGGCCAAGCTGTGGCGCCGGCCGATCCTGGGCAGCGACAACGATCCCGAGGCCGTGGCCGTGGCGCGCGAGAACGCCGGGCTCAATTCAGCCGCCGACCTGTGCACATTCCACGTCGCCGACGGCCTCGAATCGCCGGCGCTGGCCGAGGCGTCGCCTTTCGACCTGATCGTGGCCAACATCCTGGCGCAGCCCCTGATCGACCTGGCGCCCGCCTTCGCCCGCGCCACGGCGCCGGGCGCGACGCTGATTCTGGCCGGACTGCTGGCCGAGCAGGAGGACGAGGTCTGCGCCGCCTACGCGCCGCTCGGCTTCCCGCGCATCGCCCGTGTCGAGCACGAGACCGGCGGCGCGGCCTGGCCGACCCTGACCCTGCGCCGCGGCGGCTGAAACAAGGGAACTGCTCGCGGCGCTGGAAGTAGGTATGGCTTGTCATCCCGAGCGCTGCGAGGGATCTCCTGCGGCGAGGCGCACGGTGCGCCATTCGCGGGAGATCCCTCGCTGCGCTCGGGATGACGGAAAGGACGGCAGGAGGGCCAACTCCACTGACCGGGACACCCCAAAGACAACGATCGGGGACGGCCCCCAAAGAAAACGGCCGGCGGGGGTGCCGCCGGCCGTGGAGGTTGAGGGAGACAGACTGAAAGACGTTCAGGCGACCCGGTTCACCACGTCGTCGTTGAAGGACGACGCCGCGGACGAGCGGTTCAGCGCGCGCGGCATAAAACCGCTGGCGCTCGACACCGCGGCGCGGATCTCGCTGCGGCTGATGCCGATATCGGCCAGCATCCGGTTATCCAGCGCGGCCAGTTCGGCCATGGCCTGGCGGCGGCGGTTGGCCGCCCGGATCGAGGCGATGAGCTTGGCCAGACCACTGCCGATCCAGGTGCCAACGGTCGCGGCGCGGTCGTGTCGCGCCAGATGTTCGACCGTAGCCCGGTCCGCATGGGCCTGGGTGGACCCGAAGCCCGCACCGGCCGGCGCGACTCCGCTTGCCGTTGCCTGAGTGACGGTAAGCTTCTGGGACTGCATGAGAAGGGTACTCCTGTTCGATGATTGCCGCCGACGATACGCTGCCGTCGACGCACGACCCATGTCGCACTGCACAATATGGTTGCTACAGCGCAGCATTTAAGCGCAAGTTTCCCGAGTCAGCTATGCATTTAGCTCATGGATTGATCATTTTTGGGACGCAATTGGGCTCGTACGCAATAAAGGGCATGTATAATTTCTGCATCGACACGAATATGATGCAAACCCATGTTGGACCGGCACATATCGAGCTGGTGCAGTCTTGAATCCAAGGTCGTTGACGACGCACTGCAGCAAAGTCACGAATAGACCCATGACCCGTTCCATTCGGCCCGCAGGAGTCCGTGCATGACGACCCCCGACGACGGCGCACGCGCGCTGCTGCAGCGGTTGGCGGCCCAGGCATCGACCAAGGCCTCGCCGGAGGAGCTGGAGCAGCTGATGGAGGGCATCGCCGCGGCGCCCGAGAGCCTGGCCGGGCCCGAATGGCTGGAGCTGGTGGCGCCCGACACCGGTCAGCACGGCGCGCTTGCCGACGACCTGGTGGCGCTGCGCACGCGGCTGGCGGCGCGGCCCGACGGCATCGAGGATGCGGTGCCGCCGCGAGCGCGCCTGGATGACCTGCGGGCCGAACTGCGCCGCCGCGGGCTGGACGGGTTCATCGTGCCGCGCGCCGACGAGCACCAGGGCGAGTACGTCCCGCGCGCCGCCCAGCGCCTGGCTTGGCTCACCGGCTTCACCGGCTCGGCCGGCTGGGCGATCGTGCTGGCAGACAAGGCGGCGGTCTTCGTCGACGGCCGCTACACGTTGCAGGTGCGGGCGCAGGTCGACACCGGGCTGTTCGAGCCGCTGGGATACCCCGAGACGACACCCGACACCTGGCTGGCGGCGAACCTGGCCAAGGGCGCCCGCTTCGGCTTCGATCCGTGGCTGCACGCCCTGGCCGACGCCGACCGGCTGGCCCAGGCCTGCACCAAGGCCGGCGCCGACCTGGTGCCTGTCGACTCCAATCCCATCGACGCGGTGTGGCCCGACCGGCCGCCGCCGCCGCTGGCGCCGGTGATCCCCCATCCGCTCGAGCTGGCCGGCGAGGCGGCGGAGGTCAAGCGCGCACGCATCGCCAAGCTGGCCGCCGACAAGGGCACCGACGCCGTGCTGCTGACGCAACCCGACTCGATCGCGTGGCTGCTCAACATCCGCGGCGGCGACGTGCCGCGGACGCCCTTCCCGCTCAGCTTCGCCCTGCTGCGCAAGGACGGCGCCGTCGACCTCTTCATCGACCAGCGCAAGCTGACCGCCGTCGCCCGCGCGCATCTGGGCAACGGCGTCGCCGTGCAGGCGCCCGCAGCGCTGGCCGGCGCCCTTGCCGAGCTGGGCGCGTCGGGCGCCACCGTGTGGCTCGACCCCAACAGCGCGCCACGCTGGGCGCTCGACCGGCTGGGCAGCGGCGCCAAGATCGTGCGCGATACCGATCCCGTGGCGCTGCCCAAGGCGTGCAAGAACGATGTCGAGATGCAGGGCGTGCGGGCCGCCCATAAACGGGACGGCGCGGCGGTCACGCGCTACCTCGCCTGGCTGGCACAGACGGCGCCGTCGGGGGCGCTGGACGAGATCGCGGCCGCCGACCGCCTGCAGCAGCTGCGCGAGGAAACCGGGGCGATCCGCGACCTCAGCTTCGACACGATCAGCGGCACCGGCGCCAACGGCGCCATCGTGCACTATCATGCCACGCCACGCACCGTGCGGCGCCTGGCGCCCGGCGAGCTCTACCTGGTCGACTCGGGGGCCCAGTACCGCGACGGCACCACCGACATCACGCGCACGGTCGCCATCGGCACGCCGACACCGCAGATGCGCGAGCACTTCACGCGCGTGCTGAAGGGCCACATCGCGCTCGCCATGGCGCGCTTTCCCGTCGGCACCACCGGCAGCCAGCTCGACGCGCTGGCGCGCTACCATCTGTGGCAGGTGGGGCTCGACTACGACCACGGCACTGGACACGGCGTCGGCGCCTACCTGTCGGTGCACGAAGGGCCGCACCGCATCTCGAAGGTCGCCAACAGCGTGGCGCTGCGGCCGGGCATGATCGTCAGCAACGAGCCCGGCTACTACAAGGCCGGCGCCTACGGCATCCGCATCGAGAACCTGGTCGCCGTGCGGCCGGCGGAAATCGCCGGCGCCGACCGCGCCTATCTCGAGTTCGAGACCCTGACACTGGCGCCGTTCGACGTGGCCTGCATCGAGCCGGCGCTGCTGACCGACGCCGAGCGCGCCTGGGTCAACGCCTACCATGCGCGGGTGCGCGACGAGATCGGCCAGCAGGTCGACGCCACGACCCGCGCCTGGCTGGACACCGCCACCCGAACCATCTGAACCGCCCATCACGGACGCCGACCATGAGCCGCCAACCCCGGAACCGGTCGGCCGCCGCCGCAGGCACAGCGCCGCGCAAGCTGAAGGACGCCCGCATCACCCGCGAGGCATTTCCCGACGTCCGCCTGCGCGCGCTGGCGCTGGGCGACCTGCCGCAGATCGCGCGCTGGCTGGCGCAGCCGCATGTCGCGGCCCGCTGGGACCCGCCGCACGTGGCCCTGCCGGCGATCGTGCAGGACATCGATTCGCCCGACACCTCGCCGTTCGTGATCATCGCGCACGGCCGGCCGGTGGGCTACCTGCAGATCTACGCCGCGACCGGGACGGCGTTCTGGGCCGGCCACGACCTGCCGCGCGAGACCTTCGGGCTGGACCTGTTCATCGGCGACCCGGCGGCGCTGGGCCGCGGGCATGGCAGCGCCTGCCTGTCGCTGGCCGCTTCCCACCTGCTCGGCCTGCCGGGCGTGGCCCGTGTGCAGGGCGACCCGGCGCCCGACAACAAGGCCTCGCTGCGGGCCTTCGAGAAGGCCGGGTTCGAGCGCCGCGGCGAGATCACCACGCCGGACGGCCCGGCGATCTACATGGCGATCGATCGGCGATAGCCCTGGTTCTGACCCGGGTTTCATGAACCCATATCAATTGATATAGTGGGGTTCGAGCTGGAGATAACCAATGATTCGCCGTGCGACTGCGATGAAGCTGCGCCAGAACCTGGGCGAGCTGCTCAACGAAGTGCAGCACGCTCGGCGTCCTGTCGTCATCACCCGGGGCGGCAAGCAGGTTGCGGCACTTGTCGATATCGAGCTTTTCGACCGGATTCGCGCCATGCGCGACGAATTCCGGCGAATGACTGAGGAGCTTGGCCGCGCCTATGAAGGCGTCGACCCTGCCGTTGCGCAAGCCGAGATCGATGAGGCAGTGGCCGCAGCCCGCCGCCGTACACGGGCACGACTGAAGCGGCGCAAGTAACGGCAGCGTGCGCGTCGTTCTCGACACCAATGTCGTTGTATCCGGGTTGATGCTTCCGGCGAGCCGCCCCGGCCGGATTCTCGCCGCCTGGGAAGCCGGATTGTTTCTGTTGGTGACATCCGACGACCTTCTCGCTGAGCTGGCTGATGTCTTGGACCAACCCAAAATCCGGCGCCGGGTCCGCTGGTCAAAAGACTCAATCGATGACTACGTCTCCACGATGCGTGCGTTCAGTCATGTCGTGAATGCGCGCCAGTATCGTCGCCCGATCGTTCGCGACATCAATGACGATATCGTTTTGGCAACCATGGTCGCAGGGCGTGCAGACTGGCTTGTGACGGGCGACAAGGACTTCCTGGTCCTGGCGGAGGGCTATCCGATCCTGTCTCCGGCCGCTTTCTGGTTGCGGCATGGATGGTAGCGGCGCTTTGCTGGGACACCTGTCATCCCGAGCGCAGCGAGAGATCTCCCGCGAGTGACGCACCGTGCGCCATTCGCAGGAGATCTCTCGCTGCGCTCGGGATGACAGTGAGGTCCGTTCGATCGACTTTCACATCAATCGGCAACTGCCGGCCGTCGCCGCCAGAAATCGCCGTGCCGTTCGATATGGCCATCCGCCGACAGCCGCGCGACGGCGGCGGCGATGGCGTCCTTGAAGGCGGCGGAGGCCGCGGCGGCGCCCAGAAGCGCCGCCACGGCGCGGGGCAGCTCGGCATCGGCGGCGCCGAGGCTGCGGTCGATGATCGCGAGGACAGCTTCGCGCAGCTCCGGCGGCGGCAGGCTCTCGGCACGCCGCAGCGACTCCTGCCGTACGTTGCGGCGGTCGCGGATGCGGATCGGCTGATCGGCCCGCCATACGAAGTCGCCCTCGGTCGCGCAGCCGCCCGCGCGCTGCACGGCGGCGATCGCCGCCTCGACCGCGGCGCGGATGGCTGCGCCGGCGCGCTGGTAGCCCCAGAGCGTCCGCAGCCGGGTCACGATCTCTTCGCGCGCGATCGGCCCCTCGGTCGTGATGATCTGCGCCACGCAGTCGGCCAAGCGCGACGGCGGCGCGTCGACCAGGTCGATTGCCGGCACCGCGAAGGCGCTCTCGACATAGGCCGAGGCCGCTGCGTCGGCTTGCGCCTCCATGACCCGGCGCAGGCGCGGCGGCGATGCGGCATCGCGATCCAGCACCACGATCTGCCGCCCCGCGTCGACAGCGGCAGCGTCGACAGCGGCGGCGCCGGCCGCGCCGGCGGCGGCCGCTGCCTGCGCCTCGCGCTGCTCGGCCAGCTCCGCCGCCGACGCGGCTTTGAGCTCCTCCAGCCGCGCGACGAGGCGGCGCAGCTGCGCCTCGGGACGCTGCCACCAGTCCTGGCTCCATATGCGATGCAGGATCCAGCCGTGCCGCTCCAGCACGAGCTGCCGCAGCCGGTCGCGATCACGCGCCGAGCGCGACGAATGATAGGCTGCGCCATCGCATTCGATGCCCAGCAGGTAGCGGCCCGGCACATGCGGATCGACGACGGCGAGATCGATGAAGAAGCCGGCGATGCCGACCTGCGGATGGACCTCGTAGCCCTCGCGCCGCAGGGCGTGCAGCACCGCTTCCTCGAACGGCGATTCGACGTCGCGCCGGCTGGGCTGCGCCACGTCGAGCACGCCGCGCTCGGCGTACTGCAGGAACAGCTTGAAGGCGACGACGCCGGCGCTGCGCGCCCGTTCCAGGTCGATGTCGTCGGCGCGGATGGCGCTGAACAGCTCCAGCCGTTCCTTGGCGCGAGTGATCAGGACGTTCAGCCGCCGCTCCCCGCCCTCGGCGTTGAGCGGGCCGAACGCCATCGCGAGGTAGCCGTCCTTGTCGCGGCCGTAGCCCACCGAGATCAGGATCACGTCGCGCTCGTCACCCTGGATGTTCTCGAGGTTCTTCACGAAGAACGGCTCCGGCCCGCCGGTCGCGAAGAAGGGCTCGACGTCGGGGTCCTGCCGCCGCAGCAGCTCCAGCTCGTCCAGCACGGCCCGCCGCTGCGCGATCGAGAAGGTGCCCACGCCCAGCGACTTGCCGGGCATGGCGCGTGCATGGGCGATCACGGCAGCGGCCACCGCCTTGGCCTCGATCCTGTTGTCGCGCGCGCCGCCGCGATCGTAGACGCCGTGCGGCAGATGGCGGAACACCAGGCCGCGGCCGCCGGCCTGGGCATAGGGGCTGGGCACGATGAACAGGCGGCTGTCGTAGAACTGCTTGTTCGACACCGCGATCAGCGACTGATGCCGGCTGCGGTAGTGCCAGCGCAGCATGGTCGACGGCACGCCCTGGGCGACGCACAGGCCCAGCACGCTCTCCAGGTCGGCGGTGCTGCTGCCGCTGTCATCATCGGCCGAGCCGCTTTCCAGCGCCCGCGCGAAGAAGCGCGTCGGCGGCAGCTGCCGCTGATCGCCGACCACGACGATCTGCCGGCAGCGCGCGATCGCGCCCAGCGCATCGACCGGCTCGACCTGGGAGGCCTCGTCGACCACCAGCAGGTCGAACGACAGCGCCCCCGGCGGCAGGAACTGCGCCACCGACAGCGGGCTCATCATGAACACCGGCTTGATCGCCTGCACCGCGGGCCCCGCCTCCTGCATCAGCCGCCGGATCGGCAGGTGGCGCGACTTCTTCTCGATCTCGCGGCGCACGATGCCCAGCGGCCCGATGCCGCCGGCCTCGCGCGGCACGGCGCGATAATGCGCCGTTGCCGCCTCGAGCTGCGCCAGGTCGATGCGCCTGAGGTCGGCGGCGCGGAAGGCGGCAATGCGCGCGTCATGCACATCGCCGTCAAACGCGGCCAGCACCGGCAGGCGCTGCCGGAAATCACGGATCAGCGTGTCGTAGTAGAGGTGATCGAAGACGTCGGCCGCGTCCGCCGGCGCCAGCACGCCGGACGCCAGGCGCGCCACGACGTCCCCCAGCCCGAAGGCGATGGCGCGGTGCTCCTGCGCCCGGTAGCCGCGCCAGACCTCGAGGCCTTCCGGATCCTGCTGCCAGGCCGCCAGCCGCGCCGCCAGCTCGGCCAGCGGCACGGACGGCAGCGACGCCGTCGCGAAGGCACGCTGCAGGTCGAGCCGCAGGCGCGCGACCAGGCCGTCGATCGCGCCCATGGCCGCTTCGCGCGCCGCCTCGACCTTCCCACCCAGCGCCACGGCCGCGCCCCGGTCGGGCAGCGCGGCGTAGACGGCGCGGAAATCCGGCGGCAGGCCCTGCACGGCATGCCCCCGTACCCAGGCGTGGATCGCGGCCAGCCGGGCCCAATCGCTGCGCGCGCCAGCCCACAGCGCACCGAATGCCGCCGCGCCGGTGCGGTCGTCGCGCGCGAGCGCGGCCAGCGCCGCACGCCCGGCGGAGAGCGCATCGATCAGCGCCAGCCGATCCGCCTTGGCGGCGGGCGGCTTGTCCTTCAGCACCGATGCCAGCTCGCGCAAGCCGCGGCGATAGGCGCCGTCGAACAGGAAGGCCAGCAGCGGATGGCCGGCGCGGGCGATGGCCTGGCGCGCGGCTCCAAGATCGGTCGACCACGCCGCGTCATGGGCCCGGCCATCCACCGTGCGCACAGCCTGCGCATGGCCCTGGCCGGCGTCGATCAGCGCGCCGATCGCGGGCATCGCGTCGTGCCAGGCGGGCGACGCGACCGCCGCCGGATCGGGATCGGGCGCGGCGCCGACCGCCGCCGCGATCGCGGCCAGCCGCGCGACATCCGACAGCGCGACCGGCGACGGCTGGCCGAGCATGGCCGCCAGCGCATCGGCCGCGGCGCGCAGCTGCGCCAGCGCCGCTTGCGCCGCGCCGATATCGGCCACGAGATGGGTGCGGTCGCTGGCAATCAGGTCGGCACGCTCGACGCCGCGCCAGGCATGCTGCCCGGGCGCGCCCATGCCGGCGATGCGGGCCGCGAGATCGCCGACAATGCCGTCGGCGTCGGCCTTCTGCTGCTTCGTCCAGCCTTCGGCACCGGGCAGCGTTGTGTCGCGGCAGGCGGCAGCGTGATCGCGCAACCGCAGCAGATGCCCCATCACCACGTGCGGCGACAGCCCCGATGGCGCCTGCGGCTCGTTCAGCGCCGCCGGCAGGGCGTTGAGCTCGACGCGGACCGCCTGCAGGCGTTCGAAGAAGCCCTGATCGGCCGCGCCGTCGGGACGGCCAAGCTCCAGCGTGCGCTTCAGCTCCGCCAGCACGGCGCGCTTGTTGGCCTTGTGGCTGTGCAGCTCCAGGCAGGCGTCGCCGACATGCACTGAATCGAGCCGGCGCTTCACCACATCCAGGGCCGCCATCTTCTCGGCGACGAACAGCACGCTGCGGCCATCGCGCAGGGCTGATGCGATGACGTTGGCGATGGTCTGCGACTTGCCGGTGCCGGGCGGGCCTTGCACCACCAGGCTTTCGCCGCGGCGCGCGCGCTCGATGGCGATGGTCTGCGAGCTGTCGGCATCGACGACATGCGCCAGCCGTTCCGGCGTCAGCTCGATGTCGATGCGGTCCTCGCCGGCGAAGCTCGGCTCGGCGGCGGGAAAGCCCGCGCCCAGCAGGGCGGCGACGAACGGATGCCGGTCGAGCGGCGCCGCCTCGGGCCAGTTGTCGGCATCGAGGTCGCGATACATCAGGTACTTGGCGAACGAGAACAGGCCCAGCACCATCTCGTCCGCAGCCACGGACCAGCCCTCCTGGCCGGCGACGGCAGCGGCGACGGCAGCGACATGGGCGGCAAGATCGAGCTCCTCGACGGGCGGCAGCTCGGGCAGCGCGATGCCGTGGTCGTTCCGCAGCCGGGCGCGCAGCGAGATGTTCTCGACGATCTCGTCCTCGGTCCAGGCCATGGCGAAACGGCTGCCGGCGCCCTTGCGCTCCAGCCGCACCGGCACCAGCAGCAAGGGCGCGCGGCGCTCGATATCCGATGCCTCGACCTCGCGCCAGCGCAGCACCCCGATCGCGAAATAGAGGATGTTGACGCCCTGCTCCTCGATCAGCAGGCGGGCGTCGTAGGCAAGATCGAACAGCCGCTTCTGCAGCCGCTCCGACGACAGCGCCGTGTGCAGGCGCATGTCGCGATGCCGGGCGGCGATGCCATCGGCATCCGCCTCGTCGTCGTCATCGGGCTGCGCCAGCGCGCTGCCATCGGGGTCGACGTCCGGCTCGACCGCGGCAGCCGCCTCGGGCGCGGGAAGCGCCAGCGTGCCGCCGTCATCCGCCCGGCGCTTGCGGCGCGACGCCTCGGCCTGGGTCTGGGCCGGATCGGGCAGGAAGCTCAGCGCCCGCTTCTCGGCGACCAGCAGGCGGAAGACCTCGGCCGCCTTCTCGTCGTGCACCGCCACGACCCGCGCCGTGCCACCCGGCTTGGGCAGGCTGAGCAGGCGATTGGCCGTGCTGAGGTCGAGCAGCGACTGGCGCGCGCGGCGCAGCTCGGCGGCGATGTCGGCGGTCATGCTTTGCCGGGAGCGCGCCACTCCAGTGGCGCACCGGCGCGCAGCGCCGGATCATGAGCAGCGCCGCAAAAGAGCCGGCCCTTCGGGCCGGTGCGCCACTGGAGTGGTGCGCTCCCTGCAATACTCACCGTCACGTCCCCTCACCGCTCATCTGCAGCCATTCGTCCTCGGTGAGTGTCTTGACGCCGAGCTCGGCGGCCTTCTTGGCCTTGGAGCCGGCGTCGGCGCCGACCACGACGAAGTCGGTCTTCTTCGAGACCGAGCCGGTGGTCTTGGCGCCCAGCGCCTCGGCCTTGGCCTCGGCCTCCTCGCGGCTCATGGCGGCAAGCGTGCCGGTGAACACCATGGTCTTGCCGCTGAAGGGCGAATCCGTGACCACGCGCGCGCTGCGGAAGGCCTGCACCTCGACCTCGTCCAGCAGCTTGCGGATGATGTCGACGTTGTGGCCTTCGCGGAAGAACACCGCGATCTTGTCGGCCGTGGTGACGCCGATATCGGTGACGTTGCACAGGCGACCATAGGCCTGGCCGATCTCGGCGGCGGCCTTCTCCTTCTTGGTCGGCGCCTCGTTGGCGGCGCGCTCCTCGCCGGCCTTCAGCATCTCGTCCAGCCACGTCCTCACGTCGCCGTACTCGCGCGCCAGGGCCTTGGCCGTGGACTCGCCGATCGTCGGGATGCCCAGCGCGTTGATGAAACGATCCAGGCTGATGGCGCGGCGCGCCTCGATAGCGTCCAGCAGGTTGCGCACCGACTGCTCGCCCCAGCCCTCGCGCTTGCGAATCTCGTCCGCCTTGTCCTTGAGCCTGAAGAGGTCGGCCGGCGTCTTCAGCAGGCCGTCACGCCAGAAGTTCTCGATATGGGTGCCGCCCAGCCCCTCGATGTCGAAGGTGTGGCGCGACACGAAGTAGCGCAGCCGCTCGACCTGCTGGAACGGGCACTCGAGCCCGCCCGAGCAGCGCCGCACGACGCCGTCCTCCTCGCGCACGACCTCGGTCTTCAACGGACAGGGACAATGCGTCGGGAACTTGAACGGCTTGGCGCCCTTGGGCCGCGCCGCCTCCACCACGCCGAGCACCTGCGGGATCACGTCGCCGGCGCGCTGGATCTCGATGGTGTCGCCCAGACGCACGTCGAGGCGCTCGATCTCGTCGGCATTGTGCAGGGTTGCGCGCGACACGACCACGCCGCCGACGGTGATCGGCTCCAGGTCGGCGACCGGCGTCAGCGCGCCCGAACGCCCGACCTGGATCAGGATGTCGCGCAGCACCGTCTGCGCCCGCTCGGCCGGGAACTTGTGCGCGATGGCCCAGCGCGGCGAGCGGCTGACGAAGCCCAGGGTCTCCTGCCAGTCGATGCGGTCGACCTTGTAGACGATGCCGTCGATGTCATAGGGCAGCCTGGCGCGGCGCAGGCCGATGTCGCGGTAGACCTCCAGCGCCTTCTCCGGCGTGTCGACCAGCTTCGCCTCCGGATTGACCTTGAAGCCCCAGGCCTGCAGGCGCTCCAGGAACTCGTGCTGGGTCTTCCACAGGCGCGGCTCGGCCTCGCCCCAGGCATAGGCGAAGAAGGCCAGCGGCCGGCTTGAAGTGATCGTCGGGTCGAGCTGGCGCAGCGAGCCGGCGGCGCTGTTGCGCGGATTGGCGAAGACCTTCTCGCCGGCCGCGGCCTGGCGCTCGTTAAGCTTCAGGAATGCGTCGCGCGACATGTAGACCTCGCCGCGCACGTCGAGCTTGTCCGGCGCCTTGCCCTTCAGCTTCTTGGGCACGTCGGCAAGCGTGCGCACGTTGGCCGTGACGTCCTCGCCTTCGGTGCCGTCGCCGCGGGTGGCGGCGCGCACCAGCTCGCCGTTCTCGTAGCGGATCGACAGCGACAGGCCATCGATCTTGGGCTCGCACACCAGGGCGATCGGCGTGTCCTCGGCGATATCGGTCTCGCGCGCGAGATAGCGGCGCACGCGGTCGAGGAAATCGGTGATGTCCTGGTCGGCGAAGGCGTTGTCCAGCGACAGCATGGGCACGGCATGCCGCACCTTGGCGAAGCCGCGCGCCGGCGCCGCGCCGACCTTGCGCGACGAGCTCTCGCCCGTGAGCAGGTCGGGGAAGCGCGCCTCGATGTCGCCCAGCCGCCGGCGCAGGGCGTCGTAGGCCGCATCGGAGATCTCGGGCGCATCCTTCTGGTGATAGAGCGTATCATGATGCGCGATCTCGGCGCCCAGCCGCGCCAGCTCCGCCTTGGCCTGACGCTGCGTCAGGTCGGCCACCGCGATCTTCTCAACGACTTTCGCCTGCCGCGCCATGCTGCGCTCCGAACGTGGTCCCGGCCGCCGCCGTCATGCCGGCAGGCGAGAGAGAACATAAGTAGGACATTGCGATGCGGGAAGACAGCGTGCTTCTCGCACAGCGCGTCGCTCGCAGGAGATCCCTCGCTACGCTCGGGATGACAGGGAAGCATAAGGCGATCAGGCCTTCCCCTGACGCTGGGCACGGTCATGCGCCTCGAGGATGATGCGGTGGGCCTCCTCGACATCGCCCCAGCCGTCGTGCCGCACCCACTTGCCGGGCTCGAGGTCCTTGTAGTGGGAGAAGAAGTGCTCGATCTGGCGCAGGGTGATGGCCGGCAGATCGGTGCAGGTGCGGATATGGTCGTAGCGCTGGGTCAGCCGCGGCGCCGGCACGGCCACGATCTTCTCGTCGCTGCCCGCCTCGTCGGTCATCCTCAGGACGCCGACGGGGCGCACCGACATCACGGCCCCGGCCACGATCGGCCGTGTGTTGGCGATCAGCACGTCGCAGGGATCGCCGTCGCCGCACAAGGTGTGCGGGATGAAGCCGTAGTTCCCGGGATAGCGCATGGGCGTATAGAGGAAGCGGTCCACGACCAGCGTGCCGGACTTCTTGTCCAGCTCGTACTTGATCGGCTCGCCGCCAATCGGCACCTCGACCACGACATTGACCTCGACCGGCGGATTGGCGCCGAAGGGGATCTCTTCCAGGCGCATGGGGACTCCATCGTTGTTGCGGGCAACATAGCCTTACAACGGGCGTGGGCAAAGCGTCCGCGCGGTCCCGCACGGCCGCTGCATGTGGGTTTTTCCCGCGTCAGACCGCGTCGGGCAGGCCGTAGGCCTCCAGCCGGGCGCGCACCTGCGCCACGTTGTGGCCCAGCACGACGATGTCGTGCGTGCGGCCGGTGCTGTCACGGACATGGTCGTGCAGCAGGGCCTCGCCGCGGAAGCCGAGGCTCTCGAACAGCGCGATGGCGCCGGTCTGGTCGACGGTCATCTGCGCCGTGAGCTTCTCGAGCCCCGAGCCCAGCGCCAGCGCGAAGGTCTCCTGCGACAGCGCCCGCCCGACGCCGCGCCCGCGCAGGTCAGCCGCCACCACCATGCGGATCTCGCCGACATGCGGCGACCACGAATGCGGATCGCGCACGATGGTGCCGCATCCCACCACCCGGCCGTCCATGACGGCCAGCAGGCTGACGATCGAGCCGCGGCCGATCTCCTTGATCCAGGCGCCGAGCACCTTCGGCTCGCTGATGTTGCGCGGCAGGAACAGCAGATCGTGAACCGGAAGCGCGCGTGCGAACGCGAGCACCGCCGCTTCGTCCGCCGCCGTCATGTGGCGGAACGTGATGTCGCCGGCCTCGGTCGCCACGACACGCGGATAGCTTCGGGTTTCGTTCGCGCTCATAGGGACCGCCCGCTCAGCCAGGAATCGACTTTCGGCCATAGGCGCTTCACGGCGTTGGCGCCCGCGACCAGGCTGACATGCCCGCCCTTGAGGATGACCTCCTCCTTGTCGGCCGAGCCGACGCGGGCGATCAGATGCCTCGCCGCCTCGTAGGGCACGATGTGGTCATGCTCGGCGACCGCATGCAGGATCGGCGCCTTGATCCCGGCCAGATCCGCCGGGTGGCCGCCGACCGACATGGTGCCGTTGAAGAGGCGGTTGTCCCACATCAGATCCTTGATGATCTGCCGGAAGTACTCGCCGGCGAGCGGCAGCGTGTCGGTCCCCCAGCGATCGAGCATGCGGTACGACTTCACGTACTCGTCGTTCCAGATGTTCTCCCAGAGCTGCACCTGACCGGCGGTGCGCGTCGCCGGCCGCAGCATCTCGAAGGAACTGAAGATCATCTCCGGCGGCAAGTTGCCGACGCCGTCGACCAGCCGGTCGACGTCGAAGTAGCGACGGTCGGAAAAGCTCTGGAACAGTGTCATCTCGCGGAAGTCGATCGGCGTCGTGAAGCACACCAGGTTCTTCAGCGGCCCCTCGGGGAAGATCGAGGCATAGAGCAGCGACAGCACGCCGCCGAAGCAGTATCCGACCAGGCTGACATCGGGCTCGCCGCTGTCCTGCTGGATGTGGCGGATGCAGTCGGGGATGAATCCGAGGACGTAGTCCTCCATCCGCAGGCCCTTCTCCTCGGGCGTGGGCGCGGTCCAATCCAGCATGTAGACGTCGAAGCCGCGCTTCAGCAGGAACTCGACGAAGCTCTGCCCCGGCGTCAGGTCGAGGATGTAGCCCCGGTTCGTGGTGGCCATCACGATCAGGACCGGCACGCGGTAGAGCTCGTCGGCCAGCGGACGGTAATGGTAGAGCTTCATCGTGCCGCGGGCGTGGATCACGTCCTTGGGCGTGGAGCCCAGGACCGGCGCCCGCGAGGCAAAGTACTCGACGCCCTTGATGCTGCGCTGGATCGCGCGCTGCACCTCGGTCTGGATGCGATCGGCGACCGAGGCCGCCGTCGGCTGCGCCGCGCCGGTCATGACGGCGCTCCCCCCGAGGTGCCGGGCGGCCGCCGGGTGCGCGGCGGCCGCGGCATCGCCGTGGCGCGGCCTGCGGCCGCCGTGCCCTGGTGGACCTGGTAGAGCAGCGCCTTGATCTCGCTCAGCTGGGCCTCGATCGCCTGCAGGCGCTCGCCCATGTTGGCGAGCTGCGACCGGCTCGGCAGGTTCATGGCGTTGAGCTGGCGCTCCATCGCCTGCGTCAGCGCCGCCTGGGCGTTGACCGACGCGCCGGTGGCCTGGTTCATCGTGCGGCGGAAATCCTCCGACTCCATCATGCGCTTGGCCAGGTCGTTGGTGTTCGACTCCCAGCTGCTGAGCAGCTGGCGCCAGGTGCCAAAGGGGTCTGTTTCCTTGGTGGATGTCACGGCGCCCCTCCCTTCCGCTTGCAACAAACGCGTCATTTTCGACGACAGTAGCAGAATCTCCCCGGGCGACCACCGACCTGCGGCGCAAAAAATGCCAACCGGATGTCGGCAGAACGGCGCGCCGGGCGTCCTCGTGTCAAAGGCCAGACAGCGTCCAGCGTGGTGCGTATTGCTAGGAGAACAAAAAGGGTCTTCCCACAAGGGCTTGATCGCGCGCTTGTACCCCCGGCTTGGCGCAACGAGTCCCTCGACAGGAGGCGTTGCCATTCCATGCCCCAAGACCTTTCTCCCGCCGAGCTTGCCGAGCTTGTGCGCGACAGATACGCCGACCGCCATGGCGGCGCCGAGCACCTGGAGCGCAGCGCCGCCTGGGATATCGCGTCGCTGACACTGGCGCTCAAGCAGGTGCAGCTCGCGAGGTCAGCCGTGCACGACCTGGCGCGGACGTCGGACCTTCCGATCACCATGGCGCTGGGCGCCGACGACAGCGAGGAGATGATCTCGCTGGAGATCGCCGAGGACGGCCTGCAGCGCACGCTCGAGGCCTTGAAGCGCCTGTGATACCCAGCACCGGCCGGCGCCATCGGTCCTGCCTTCGCAGGCCAGGCACGGCCTTCATCCTGAGAAGCGGACATGGATTCGCACGACGACGATCTCATGAATTTCGCAATGCACGGGGCGCCACCGCTGCCTGGCGCCGGCGATCAAGGCCATGTCGAGGATGACGGCGCGCGCATCTGGCACGCCACCTACGGCACAGGCCCTGCCGTCGTCCTGCTGCATGGCGGCCTGGGGCATAGCGGCAACTGGGGCCATCAGGTCCCGGCGCTGGTCGACGCCGGCTACCGCGTGGTGCTGCTGCCCGGAGTCAGCCATTTCGCGCCGCTGCAGCGCCCAGCGCTGTTCAATGGCGCGGTACGCGCGTTCCTCGACAAGGTTGTCTGAGAGGCGGCGCTACTTGCCCGCGGTCATCAGCTGCCTGGCGGCGGCGCGGGCGGCATCGGTGATGGCGGCGCCGGACAGCATGCGAGCCACCTCCTCCAGGCGAGCGGCGCGGTCGAGCGCCAGGACCTCGCTGGCGGCCTTGGCCCGGCCGGTGGTCTTGCGGATCAGCCAGTGATGGTCGGCCAGCGCCGCGACCTGCGGCGAATGGGTCACCACCAGCACCTGCAGCGACCTCGCCAACCGGCGCAGGCGATCGCCGACCGCGGCCGCGGTCGCGCCGCCGATGCCGCTGTCGACCTCGTCGAAGACCAGGGTGCGCGCATCGCCGACCTTGGCCAGCGCCAGCTTCAGCGCCAGCATGAAACGCGACAGCTCGCCGCCCGAGGCGATCTTGCCGATCGGGCCCGGCGCCATGCCGGGATTGGTGGCGACCAGGAACTCGACGCGGTCGGTGCCGTGGCTGCCCCAATCCTTGTCGGCCTGCGCCTCCAGCCGCGTGACGAACCTGGCGCGCTCCAGCTTCAGCGGCGGCAGCTCGGCGCTCACCGTCCTGTCGAGCCTGGTGGCGGCCTTGGCCCGCCCCGCCGACAGCGCCCGCGCCGCCGCGACGAACGCCTCGCGCGCCTGCGTCGCTTGCGCCGCCAGCGCGCGCTGGCGCGCATCGCCGTCGTCGAGCGCGGCAAGCTGCTCGGCCATGCGCTCGCGCAGGCCGGCCAGGCCGCCCACCGTCGTGCCGTGCTTGCGCGCGGCGGCGCGCAAGGCGAACAGGCGCTCCTCGATCTTCTCCAGCCGTGCCGGATCGGCATCCAGCGCATCGCGCGCCTGCTCGAGCTGGGCCGCGGCCTCGGTCGCCTCCGACAGCGCGCGCTCCAGCGCCGACAGCGCCGCGTCGAGCCGGCCACCGGCCGGCGCCGCCTGCCGCTCGACCAGGCGGTGGGCGTGGCGCAGCGCCGCTGCGCCGCCCTTGTCGTTCTCCAGCTCGGCCAGGGCCGCGACCACGGCCTCGCCCACCGCCGCGCCGTGGCGCAGCAGCTGGCGCTCGGCAGCCAGCCGGTCCTCGTCGTCGGCCTTGGGCGCGAGCTTCTCCAGCTCGGCCACGGCATGACGCAGATACTCTTCCTCGCGGCGCGCCTGCTCGAAGGCAGCTTCTGCCGCCCGGCGCGCCGCCTCGGCCGTGCGCCAGGCGTTCCACGCCGCCTCGACCTTGGCCGCATCGGCACCGAGGCCGCCGAAGGCATCGAGCGTGGCGCGGTGGTTCACCGGCACCAGCAGGCCGTGCTGCTCGAACTGACCCTGGATCTCGACCAGGGTCTCGCCCAGCCGCTTCAGCAGGCCGATCGAGGCGGGCTGGTCGTTGACGAAAGCGCGGCCGCGGCCGTCGGCCCCCACCAGGCGGCGCAGGAGCAAGGTGGCGCCTTCGTCGACGATGCCCTGCTCGGCCAGGATCGCGTGCGCGGGGTGGTCGTCGGCCAGCGAGAACTCGGCGCCGACCACGGCCTGGGCCGCGCCCGGCCGCACGATGCCGCTGCCGGCGCGGCCGCCCAGCGACAGGCTGAAGGCGTCGAGCAGGATCGACTTGCCGGCGCCGGTCTCGCCCGTCAGCACGCCCAGGCCGGACGCCGTGCCCGGCTTGCCCGGCACGGGGAAGGCCAGATCGAGCTTCTCGATCAGGACGAAGTCGCGGATGGAAAGGCCGAGCAGCATCGCAGCACGCTACTCCCCTTCTCCCCGCCTGCGCGGGAAGAAGGCTGCTCTCAGAAAACCGATTTCCACATCCGATTCAGCCATGAGCCCTCGTGCCGCTCGGGCCGCAGGTCGACGCCTTCCAGCAGGTAGTAGGAGTCGGCGTACCAGTCGCTGCCCGGGTAGTTGTGGCCCAGCACGGCGGCGGCCGTCTGGGCTTCGTCGTGCACACCCAGCGCCAGGTAGCACTCGACCAGCCGATGCAGCGCCTCGGGCGTGTGCGTGGTGGTCTGGTAGCGCTCGATCACCTGCCGGTAACGGTTGATCGCGCCGACATACTGGCGCTGCGACTGGTAGAAGCGGCCGACATCCATCTCCTTGCCGCCGAGATGGTCGATGGCGAGGTCGACCTTGAGGCGGGCGTCGCGGGCATAGGCGGTCTCGGGGAAGCGCTTCGTCACCTCGGCCAGCGCGTTCAGCGCCTGCTCGGTGATGCGCTGGTCGCGGCCGACATCGGCGATCTGCTCGTAGTAGCACAGCGCCTTCAGGTAATAGGCGTAGGCGACATCACGATGGCCGGGATGGAGCTGGATGAAGCGGTCCAGCGCCAGGATGGCGTCGTCGTACTTGTTGGCCTGGTAGTACGAGAAGGCGGCCATGAGCTGCGCCTTGGTCGCCCACACCGAGTACGGGTGCTGGCGGTCGACCTCCTCGAACCCCTTGGCCGCGGTCTTGTACTCACCCGCCCCCAGCGAATCGAGGGCGTTGTTGTACAGCTTCTCGACCGGCTGCTCGACATAGGCCTTGTCGTCGTCGTCCTTGCTGCTGCACGCCACCAATGCCAGCGCGCACGCTGCCCCGAGCACGGCCGCCCGACAGGCTCGCATGGCGGTTCGGATCGGGGCGTACGACATCATCATGGACCGGCTCTCCAGGGATCGGCAGCGCGACGGGTGTAGCGGTTTATACCATGAGGGGGAAGCAGGCTATGCCTCCGCTGCCCGCGCGTCGTCGGGCGGAAGGCGCAAAAAATCGGGGACCTTGCGGCCCCCGAGTCTCGTCTTGTGGAGAAACACCAACGGTCAGTTGGCCTGGCGCCGCAAGAAAGCCGGAATCTGCAGATCGTCCTCGTCGCGGGCCGCCTTGGCGCGGTCGGCCGAATCGAGGCCGGCGATCTTGGGCTGCGCCGAGGCCACCGGACGCAGCGGCGTGGGCGCCGGGGCCGGTGGGTCGGCCGGGCGCGTGCCGATCACCGGCTCGACCTGCAGCGCCGCCGCCGGTCCCGGCGGACGGCCGCCGCCCACCAGCCCGGTGATGCGCTGGAAGATATTGGGGCTGCGGGCTGCCTCGCTCCGCGACGCCGCCGTTGCTGCCGCCGCCGCCGCCGGGCGCGATACCGGCGTCGGCCGTGTCGACAGGCGCCAATCGTGCTGGGACGGCGCCCGCGCCGCGGGCGGGACCGCGGCAACGGCCGGCGCAGCTGCGACCGCCGCCGCCGGCTGGACCAGCGGCAGCTCGCCTTCGTGATGCGGTGCCGGCGCTGGCGCGGCGGCCATGGGCTCTTCATACACGGCAAGCGCCGGCGCTTCGGCCACAGCCGCGACCGGCTCGACCGCTGCCACCGGCGGCGGTGGCGCGGCTGCCACCACGGGCGCAGCTTCGACCGGAGCGGGAGCCGGGGCCGCGGCCACCGGCATCGGCGCCGGCGCCGGCGCATAGGCCGCCATGGGCGCCATCACCGGCGTGCCCCCCACCGGGCGTGCCACGCGCTGCTGCAGGTGCGGCTGGCCGGTCGGCAGGTTGGGCCGGTCGATGGTGAGATACTTCGGCTCGGGCTGGTGCATGACCGCCGCCGAGATGCCGGTGGCAACCACCGACACGCGCATGCGGCCCTGCATGCCGGCGTCGAAGGTCGAGCCGAAGATGATGTCGGCGTCGGGGTCGACTTCCTCGCGGATGCGGTTGGCGGCCTCGTCGACCTCCAGCAGGGTCATGTCGAGCCCGCCGGTGATGTTGATCAGCACACCCTTGGCGCCCTTCATCGAGGAGTCCTCGAGCAGCGGGTTGGAGATCGCCGCCTCGGCCGCCGCCTTGGCGCGGTCGGAGCCTTCGGCCTCGCCAGTCCCCATCATCGCCTTGCCCATCTCGCCCATCACGGTGCGGATGTCGGCAAAGTCGAGGTTGATCAGGCCGGGCATCACCATCAGGTCGGTGACGCCGCGCACGCCCGAGTAGAGCACATCATCCGCCATCTTGAAGGCGTCGGCGAACGTCGTCTTCTCGTTGGCGATCTTGAACAGGTTCTGGTTGGGAATGATGATCAGCGTGTCGACGAACTTCTCGAGCTCGATGATGCCGTCGTCGGCCATCGCCATGCGCCGGCGACCCTCGAAGTGGAACGGCTTGGTCACCACGCCGACCGTGAGGATGCCCTGGTCGCGCGCCGCCTGGGCGATCACCGGCGCCGCACCGGTGCCCGTGCCGCCGCCCATGCCGGCGGTGACGAACACCATGTTGGAGCCTTCGAGCGCCTTCATCAGCTCGGGCAGCGCCTCCTCGGCGGCCTGCTTGCCCACTCCCGGCCGCGCGCCGGCGCCCAGGCCCTGGGTGATGCTGATGCCGAGCTGGATGCGGCGGTCGGCCAGCGACTGGCCGAGCGCCTGCGCGTCGGTGTTGGCGACGACGAACTCGACGCCCTCCAGCGACGACGAGATCATGTTGTTGACGGCGTTGCCGCCGGCCCCACCGACGCCGATGACGGTGATGCGTGGCTTGAGGTCGGACTCCGACTGTGGGAGCGACAGGCTGATTGTCATTGGCATATCTCCAGGCGAAGACGAGGGGGTTATCTGCGTCGGAGCCGCCGCGATCCCTCGATTGGTTGGAGATCTTCGACGACACCGGCCCTTGTTTTACGAGGCCGTTAGGGATTGCCAGTCCCGATACAGATTCTAGACTAAAAATTATCCCGTATCCAACTGCCAATTCGGCCGAAGCGGCTGGCCGGCACTTCCGCCGGTGGATTTTGCGCCTGGCTCACCGCCTGGACCTGCTGCGCCGCATGGATCAGCAGGCCGGCGCAGCCGGCGAAGGGCGGCCCGGCCAGCGACTCGGCCAGACCCGCCATGCGCAGCGGCCCGCCGAGGCGGACCTTCTTGTTGAGGATCTCGCTGGCGATCTCCGGCAGCCCGTCGAGCTGGCTGGCACCGCCCACCAGCACGGCGCGGCCGCCGGCGAGCCGCCCGATGCCGCTCGCTTCCAGCCGGCTGCGCACCAGCTCGAAGGTCTCCTCGATGCGCGGCCGGATGATGCCGACAAGGATCGAGCGCGGCACGTGGTTGGGCGTCGTGCGCTCGTGCTCGCCGATCAGCGGCACGTCGATGATGTCGTATTCGTCGTTGGGCCGGGCGCGGGCGCGGCCGATCAGCGTCTTCATCCGCTCGGCGTCGGCGATCGGCGTCGACAGGCCGCGCGCGATGTCGCTGGTGACGTGGCTGCCGCCGATCGGGATCGAATCGACATGCACGAGGTAGTCTTCGTAGAAGACCGCGATCGAGGTGGTGCCGCCGCCCATGTCGACCAGCGTCGCGCCCAGCTTGCGCTCGTCGGGCACCAGCGTGGCGAGGCCGGCGGCATAGGGCGTCGCGACCCGGTCGGCGATGTCGAGATGGGCGCGCTTGATGCACACCGCGAGGTTGCGCATGGCGCCGGTGGCCGCGGTCACCAAATGGACATCGACCCCCAGCCGCTCGCCATACATGCCGCGCGGCTCGATCACCTGGCTGCCGTCGATCTGGTAGCCGATGGGCAGGGTGTGGATAAGGTCGCGGTCCGACGTCTCGGCCGGCAGATGAATCTGCGACAGCAGCCGGCGCACGTCGCGCTCGCCGATCTCGTGATGGCCGACCTGCACCTCCAGCGTCTGGTTGTGCGATGCCGGCTGCCCCCCGCCGACGCCGACGATCACCTCGCGGATGGTCTCGCCGCACATCTCCTCGGCGGCGCTGACGGCCGACGAGATCGCCCGCGTCGCCTGCTCCATGTCGACGATGTTGCCGGAGCGCAGTCCTGCCGCGGCGTGATGCCCGATGCCGATCACGCGCAACCCAGCCCCGTCGACGCGCGCGACAAAACAGACGACCTTGCTCGTTCCGATATCGAGCGCCGCAACAATCCCGTTTCTTGCTTTTGCCACGGTACGCACTCCACTCTCTATCTTTGGCCACCGCCCCCCGGTGCGGCCTTTCGGGCACTTTCGTTGGGCTTGGCCGTCGCCGGCTTCGCCGAAGCTGCCGCCGGTTTCGCGCCGGCGGCTGCCGGCGGCGGATCGACCCGCGCCGGCGGACGGTCGGCGACGGCCTGCAGGGGATCCGGCAGACCGCGACGACGCAGGATGAGCATACCAGGAAGACGCAGGTCGACGATAGAAAGGTCGCGCGCCAGCAGACGATCGCTCTTGTCCAGCGCCAGCAGGCGCTGCAGCGCGGCGCCGGCATCGTCGGCCGGCAGCTTGATCGTGATCCCCTCTTCCAGTGTCAGGTTCCAGCGCCGCTGCCCGACATAGACGGCAGCGCGCATGCGATCGCGGATCGGCTTGGCGTCCTGCAGCAGCAGCAGCAGCTCGGCCAGATGCTCGGGCGCGCCTTCGCCGGCCACCACCAGCCGGATCTGCGACTCGGCCGGATCGATGGAGCGCACCTTGCGGCCCAGCCGGTCGATCAGCACGTACTCGGTCGTGCGCTTGCCGTTGGCCTGCACGACCTCGGTCTGCCACAGGGCGACGGCGCTGCGCTCACGCAAGGTGACGTGGATGGTGTCGGGCCAGCGGCGCTCGACGGCAGCGTGCTCGACCCACTCGATCTGCTCAAGACGCAGGCGCGCGGCGTGCAGGTCGACGGACAGCAGCGACTGGCCGCGGCGCACATCGAGCGACTTCAGGATGGCGTCCTGGGTGACGTGCCGGCGGCCCTCGACGGTGATGTCCTGCAGCGGGAATGGCGCGAAGGCACTGACGCGATCGCCCCACGACGACACCCAGTTCTGCAGGTTCTCGACATGACCGCTGCGCCACAGCGCGTAGCCGCCGATGGCGCCGCCGCCCAGCACGCCCACCAGCAACCCCAGGATGACGGCGCCGCGCCACGGCACATCCAGGCGGCGCTTGTTACGTGCCGCCTTGCGCGTGGCCGGGCGCGCCGAGCCAGGCCGCGGCGATCCCGGCCGCCGGCCGCTGCCGCGCCGCGGGCGGACATCGATGTCGCGGCCGTGGACGGGGCTCACGCCGGACATCGCGCGTGCTCCACCATCCAGCGCATGAGCTGGGGAAACGGCAGGCCCGACCACTTGGCCTGCTCGGGGGCCAGCGACAGCGGCGTCATGCCGGGCTGGGTGTTGATCTCCAGGATGTTGAGGCCGTCGGTGCCCGGCAGGCTGTCGTCCCAGCGGAAATCGGCGCGCGTGAGGCCCTCGCAGCCCAGCGCCTGGTGCGCGGCCAGGGCCCAGCGCATGGCCTCGTCGTAGACCGGCCGGGCGATCGGCGCCGGCACGAGATGCTCGGTGATACCGTCGGTGTACTTGGCCTCGTAGTCGTAGAACTTCACGCGCGGACGCAGCTCGGTCACCGCGATCGGCCGATCGCCCAGCACCGCCACCGTCAGCTCGCGGCCGGGCACGAAGCGCTCGACCAGGACCCGATCGCCGAACCTGGCCTCGGCCGCCTCGACGGCGGCGAGGTTGTCGCCGGGACCGACGATGTGCACGCCGATGCTGGAGCCCTGGTCGATGGGCTTCACGACATAGGGCCGCGGCATCGGATCGCCGCCCAGCAGCGCGCGCCGCTCCACCACCACGCCTTCGGGGCAGCGCAGGCCGATCTCGGTGAACATCTGGCGCGCGCGCGGCTTGTCCATCGCCAGGGCCGAGGCCAGCACGCCGGAATGCGTGTAGGGAATCGCCAGGATCTCCAGCACACCCTGCACGCAGCCGTCCTCGCCCCACTTGCCGTGCAGGGCGTTGAACACGACGTCGGGACCGCCGCCGCCAGCCGGCCGCAGCAGGTCGACCAGCGACCGCAGGTCGCGCGTCACGTCGAGCTCGACGACGTCATAGCCGGCCTCGCGCAGGGCATCGGCGCAGGCGCGGCCTGTGGTCAGCGATACGTCGCGCTCGGGCGACCAGCCACCTTTCAGGACCGCGACTGACTTGCTCATGACGGCACTCCCGGCGTCACCGGCGCCTCGCCGGCGCATGGCGTGCCGATGCGCATGATCTCCCAGCGCAGCGTGACGCCGGAGGCCTCATGCACGCGGCGGCGCACCTCCTCGCCCAGCGCCTCGATATCGCGCGCGGTGGCATCGCCCGTGTTGATCAGGAAATTGCAGTGCTTCTCAGACACCTGCGCGCCGCCGATGCGCAAGCCGCGGCAGCCGGCGGCGTCGATCAGCCGCCAGGCCTTGTCGCCCGGCGGGTTGGTGAAGGTCGAGCCGCCGGTGCGGCTGCGCGGCTGGGTCTCGCCGCGGGCCCGGTCGATCTCGACGATCCGCGCGCCGATCTCCTCCGCCCGTCCCGGCCGGCCGCGCAAGACGGCGCCGGTGAAGATCACCGACTCGGGCACGGCGCAGTGGCGATAGGTGAAGCCCAGCTCGTCCGGCGTCAGGCGCAAGGCCCGGCCGCTCCGGTCGAGCGCCTCGGCATGCGCCACCGCGTCCTTCATCTCGCCGCCATAGGCGCCGGCGTTCATGCGCAACGCGCCGCCGATCGTGCCCGGCACGCCGCTCAGGAACTCCAGCCCGGCCAGGCCGTGGTCGCGCGCCGTCAGCGCCACATTGAGGTCGAGCGCGCCGGCGCCGGCGAACACCTGCTCGCCCTCGACACGGATGTCGGTGAAGCCGCGCAGCAGGCGGATGACCACGCCCGGGATGCCGCCGTCGCGCACCAGCAGGTTGGAGGCGACGCCCAGCACCGTGACCGGGATGTCGTCCGGCGTGCCGGCAAGGAAAGCCGCGAGGTCGTCGCGGTCGGCAGGACGGAAAAGAATCTCGGCCGGGCCGCCGGCGCGGAACCAGGTCACCGACGCCAACGGCGCGTTGGCCGTCAGCCGGCCGCGCACCGGCGGCAGGCGGTCGATCAGGTGCTGGGTTGTCCGCGCCACGGCGCTCATGCCGGCCGGCCCGGGGGCGTGATGGCGACCACGCGCGGCGCAGCCCGCTCCTGCGCCAGCTGCCGGATCTGGTCGGGCAGCGCATAGGCCCAGCCCGAGATGCTGCCGGCGCCCAGGCAGATCACGACGTCGCCAGGCCGCGCCACCGTCCACAGCAGCTCCGGCAATTCGCCCGGCGCCGCCAGCGGCATGACATGGGCATGGCCCGCCTGCTGGATGGCGCCGATCAGCATCTCCTTGTCGACGCCCGCGATCGGCGCCTCGCCGGCCGGATAGACATCGGCCACGATGACCAGGTCGGCATCGCCGAAGCAGCGCGCGAACTCGTCCCGCAGGTCGCGCAGTCGGGTGAAGCGGTGCGGCTGGACGACGGTGATGACCTGGCCGGAGCCGCCATAGGCCTGGCGCGCGGCCCGCAGCACGGCGGCGATCTCGACCGGGTGGTGGCCGTAGTCGTCGATCACGGTGATGCCGTGCGCCTCGCCGGTCTTGGTGAAGCGCCGCTTCACGCCGGAGAAGTTCGCCAGGCCGGTGCGGATGGTGTCGTCGTCGATGCCCATCTCGACCGCGACCGCGATGGCGGCCAGCGCGTTCTGCACGTTGTGCTGGCCGAACATCGGCAGCCGCATGCGCGGGATCAGGCGTGTCTCGTTGGCGGCGCGGTTGGTGACCACGACGTCGAAATCGGCGCCGTCGCGATCCAGCCGCAGGTCGACGGCGCGCACATCGGCATTGGCGCCCAGGCCGTAGGTGACGATGCGGCGGTCCGACACGCGCGGGATGATCGCCTGCACCTCGGGATGGTCGAAGCACAGCACCGCGAAGCCGTAGAACGGGATGTTCTCGACGAAGGTCACGAAGGCGTCGCGCACCTTGTCGAAATCGCCGTAGTGGTCGAGGTGCTCGGGGTCGATGTTGGTGACGACGGCAATGGTTGCGGGCAAGCGCAGGAAGGAGCCGTCCGATTCATCGGACTCGACCACCATCCAGTCGCCGGCGCCCAGGCGCGCATTGGTGCCGTAGGCGTTGATGATGCCGCCGTTGATCACCGTCGGATCGATATGGGCGGCATCGAGCAGGGTCGCCACCATCGAGGTCGTGGTGGTCTTGCCATGGGTGCCGCCGACCGCGACCGACCATTTCAGGCGCATCAGCTCGCCCAGCATCTCGGCGCGCCGCACCACCGGCACGAAGCGGGCGCGGGCCGCCAGCACCTCGGGGTTGTCCTTCTTCACCGCCGACGACACGACCACGACCTCGGCGTTGCCCAGATTGTCGGCGCGGTGGCCGATCGCGACGCGGATGCCCAGCGCCGCCAGCCGTTTGCAGTTGGCGTTGTCGGCGACGTCGCTGCCCTGGACCTTGTAGCCGAGGTTGTGCAGCACCTCGGCGATGCCGGACATGCCGATGCCGCCGATGCCGACGAAGTGGATAAGACCGATGCTGAGCGGCAAGGCCCTCATGCGGCGGCTCCTGTCTCTTTCCTTCCCCCGGAGGGGGAAGGTGGCGCGGAGCGCCGGAAGGGGGATGTCGGTATGGATTCTACGTCTCCAGAAGAAATCGATTCGGATCGAGCATCCCCCTTCCGCCCCTTCGGGGCACCTTCCCCCTCCGGGGGAAGGTAGGGGTGTGCTGCCGACGACTGCCGCGCAATCAGGTCGACGACCAGGTCGGCCAGATCGCGGGCGGCATCGGGGCGGCCGGCGGCGCGCGCCGCGGCCGCCATCGCCGCCAGCCGGTCGGGCGCACCGAACAGCGTCTCGAGATGCGCCCGCAGCGCCTCGGCCGTGAAGCGCTCGTGCGGCAGCAGGATGGAAGCGCCCACCTCGTCGATCGCCTTGGCGTTCGCGCGTTGATGGTCCTCTGTTGCGTGGGGGAAGGGGACGAGGACCGATGGCCGACCGGAAGTTGTCAATTCGGCCACCGTCGACGCTCCCGCCCTCGCGACAACGAGGTGGGCCCCGGCCAGTCGCGCCGGGAAGTCGGAGAAGAAGGTCGCGCACTCGGCATCGATGCCGCGCTCGGTGTAGAAGGCGCGCACGCGCGCCAGGTCCTCGGCGCGGCACTGCTGCACCAGCTGCAGACGCCGGCGCAGGGCTTCCGGCAGCGCCGCGATGGCCTCGGGGATGACGATGCCGAACGAGGCTGCGCCCTGGCTGCCGCCGATCACCACCATGCGGATCTCGCCGTCCGGCGTCGGCGCCTGGTAGGGCGCATCGCGCAGCGCGCGCACGGCATCGCGCACGGGATTGCCCACCAGCCGCACGCGCGGATCGCCGGCGGCCAGGTGACGCACCGTGCCGAAGGCCGTCGCGATCATGGTGCGGCGTCCCACCACCAGCCGGTTGGCGCGGCCCAGCACGGCGTTCTGCTCGTGCACCAGGGTGGGCAGGCGCCGCAGGCGCGCCGCCAGCATCGCCGGCACGCTGGCGTAGCCGCCGAAGCCGACCACGGCTGCCGGCGCCAGGCCACCCAGCAGCGCGAAGGACTGCAGCACGCCGACGCCCAGCGCCGCGACATTGCCGATGCGGTTGGCGATGCCGCCGGCACCGGGGCTGCCGGCGCGGACGCGATGCGCCGGCAAGGCAGCGAGCGCGCCCTGCCATTTGTGGCCGCGATCATCCGTGATCAGCGCCAGCGGCACGCCACGGCGCGCCAGCTCGCCGGCCAGGGACTCGGCGGGAAACACGTGGCCGCCGGTGCCGCCGGCGGCCAGGATCACGGGGCGGGAGGCGCTCACGACGCTTCCCCCAGACCGGCGCGCTCGCGGGTCAGCGCCAGCATCATGCCCACCGCCAGCGCCATCGCCACCGCCGACGAGCCGCCATAGGAGATGAACGGCAAGGTCATGCCCTTGGCCGGCATGAGCTGCACCGTCGAGGCCATGTTGATGAAAGCCTGCAGCCCGAACTGGATCACCAGCCCGGCCGCGGCCAGCATGATGAACAGGCTGGTCTCGTTGGCGATGCGCGACATCGACCGCAACGTGATGAAGGCGAACAACAGCAGCACGATCAGGCAGACGATCAGCCCGAACTCCTCGCCGGCCACGGCCATCACGAAGTCCGTGTGCGCGTCCGGCAGCTGTGCCTTCACCGTGCCCTCGCCCGGCCCGCGCCCGAACAGGCCGCCGTTCATGAACGCCTCAAGCGCGGTGTTGACCTGGTAATTCTCGCCGGCGTCGGGATTGATGAAGCGCTCGATGCGGGCCTGCACGTGCGAGAAGGTCAGAAAGGCGCCGACGAGGCCGGCCGCGGCCAGGCCCGTGCCCATCACCGCCAGCCAGATCGGCAGGCCGGCGAGGAAGAACTGCGCCGCCCACACCACCGTCACCACCACCGACATGCCGAGATCGGGCTGCATCAGCAGCATGCCCAGCACGGCGGCGAACAGCACCGTGGACAGCAGGAAGCCGGGGAAGCGCGGATTGAGCTTCTTCTGCGCGAACAGCCAGGCCGAGATCACCGCCAGGCTGGGCTTGACGAACTCCGAGGGCTGCACCGTGCCGAAGCCGGGCAGCGATATCCATCGCCGCGCGCCCTTGATCTCGGTGCCGACCACCAGCGTGGCGGCAAGCGCCGCCAGGCCGACCGCGAACACGACCAGCGACAGCCGCCGCACCATGCGCGGCGGCGCCAGCGAGATGGCCAGCATGACGGCGAGCGCAACGGGCAGGAACAGCAGCTGGCGGCGCACGAAATGGAACGAGTCGGCACCGATGCGCTCGGCCGCCGGCGGCGACGCCGCCATGGTCAGCATCACGCCCACGCCCATGATCAGCAGCACGGCGCCCAGCGACCAGCGGTCGACCGTCCACCACCAGCGACCGACGACCGAGTTGTCGTTGCGCGGCACTGTGATCATGCGGCACCTCCGGTCTCGACCGTTGCACCGGGCAGGGCCCGCGCCAGGGTGCGGAAGGCATCGCCGCGCACCTCGAAGTTCGGCCACTGGTCGTAGGAAGCGCAGGCCGGCGACAGCAGCACGACGGCGTCCCGCCGCCGCTCGCGCTGCGCCATTTCGTGCGCCTGCTGCAACGCCGTCTTCAGATCGCCGCTGCGGGTATAAGGTATCTTGCCTTCCAGTGTGACGGCGAAGGCGTCGCTGGAGATGCCGATCAGGAAGGCATGCGCGACGCGGCCGAACAGCGGCTCCAGTGGCACGATGCCTTCCGCCTTCGGCGTGCCGCCGACCAGCCAATAGATGGTGTCGTAGGCCGCCAGCGCCTTCTCCGTGGCGTCGGCGTTGGTTGCCTTGCTGTCGTTGATATAGACGATGCCGTCGACCACCGCGACCCGCTCCTGGCGATGGGCCAGCCCGGGATAGGTGGCCAGCCCCTGCGCGATCGCCGCGATCGGAAGGCCCAGCGCGTGGCAGGCGGCATAGGCGCAGGCAGCGTTCTGCCAGTTGTGGGCGCCGGGAAGGTTCTTGATCGGCCTCAGGTCGATCTCGGCGCCGGTGCAGGCATCGCGCAGGCGGCCGCCCTGCACCGACACGCCGGCGCCGTCGGCGCCGCCGACCGTCACGGTCAGCAGGGTGCCCGGTCCGCCGGCCAGGCCGGCGGCAGTCTGGCGCGAGGGCCCGTCGTCGATGCCGACCACGGCCACGTCGCCTTCCTGCTGGTTGTCGAAGACATGGCGCTTGGCGGCGACATAGCCGGCAAGATCGCCGTGACGATCGATATGGTCGGGCGTGATGTTGAGCCACACCGCGACGCTGCAGCGCAGGCTCTGCACCAGCTCGAGCTGGAAGGAGGACAGCTCCAGCACGTAGACGCCGTCGCGGCCCAGCGGCCGGAAGTCGAGCGCGGCGGGCCCGAAATTGCCACCGATATCGCGCTGGATGCCAGCGCTCTTCAGGATATGGCCGATCAGCGCCGTCGTCGTCGACTTGCCATTGGTGCCAGTGATGCCGACGACGCGCGCCAGCGGCCGGCTGCGGGCCAGCAGCTCGATGTCGCCGATCACCGGCTTGCCGGCGGTACGCGCCGCCAGCGCTGCCGGATGCGGCCTGGGAAAGGTGTGCGGGATGCCGGGGCTGAGCACCAGCGCGTCCCAGCGGTGCCAGTCCAGCGACTCGGGGTCTGCCAGCGCGAAGCCGTGGCTCTGCGCCTGGGCACGGCGCGTGGCGTCGTCGTCCCAGACCACGACATCGACCTGCGCCGCCTGCAGGGCGCGCGCCGCCGCCAGCCCGCTGCGCGCGAGCCCCAGCACGGCAAACCGCGTTCCCTGCAAGGACGACAGGTCGATCATTTCTAGTTACCTCAACGCGTTTCCCTCCCCCACGCCGTGGGGGAGGTGGCCGAAGGCCGGAGGGGGAGCCCACGTGGTCTTCGTCACTGAGACCACGTCAGCTCCCCTCCGCCCCTTCGGGGCACCTCCCCACGCTGGAGCGTGGGGAGGAATTTTGGTGCTTGGCCTCATGCCCCGCCTCACCGCAGCTTGAGGGTGGCCAGGCCGACGATGCCCAGCACGATGGCGATGATCCAGAATCGAATCACGATCGTCGGTTCGGCCCAACCCTTTTTCTCGAAGTGATGGTGCAGCGGCGCCATGCGGAAGACACGCCTGCCGGTGAGCTTGAAGGACATCACCTGCACCACGACCGACGCGGTCTCCAGCACGAACAGGCCGCCGACGATGGCCAGCACGATCTCGTGCTTGATGACGACGGCGATGGCGCCCAGCGCGCCGCCCATGGCCAGCGAGCCGGTGTCACCCATGAACACCATGGCCGGCGGGGCGTTGAACCACAGAAAGCCCAGCCCACCGCCGATCAGGGCGGCGCAGATGATGATCAGCTCGCCGGCGCCGGGCACGGCGTGGATCTGCAGGTAGTTCGTCAGCACGGCGTTGCCGACGATGTAGCTGATCACACCGAACACACCGGTGGCGATGATCACCGGGCCGATCGCCAGGCCGTCCAGGCCGTCGGTGAGGTTCACCGCGTTGGACGCGCCGACCATCACCAGGGTGGCGAAGAGAAGGAAGCCGACCACGCCAATCGGTATCAGCACCGACTTCAGGAACGGCACCGCGAGCTGGAAGCGCAGCCCCGGCGGCGAGCCCTCGGCGATGAAGGCAGCGGCGATGACGGAAAAGACGACGGCGACCGTGAGCTTGAGCCGGCCGGGCAGGCCTCGCGTGTTGCGCTTGCTGACCTTGAGGTAGTCGTCGACGAAGCCGATGCCGCCGAAGCCCAGGGTCAGAAGCAGCACGATCCAGACATAGCGGTTGCGCAGATCGGCCCACAGCAGGGTCGCCACCACCAGCGCGATCAGGATCAGGAACCCGCCCATGGTGGGCGTGCCCTTCTTGGTCAGCAGGTGGCTTTCCGGCCCGTCGTCGCGGATCGGCTGGCCCTTGCCCTGCTTGCTGCGCAGCCACGCGATCAGCCGGCCGCCGAACATGAACGACAGGAGCAGCGCCGTCAGGAAGGCCCCGCCGGAGCGGAACGTGATGTAGCGAAACAGATTGAGCGGGGTGAACTGATCGGCCAGCGGTGCCAGCAGGTGAAACAGCACGGTCAGCTCCTCCCCGGACCGCGTGCCTGAGTCACCTCGCCCAGCGCGATGACCGCCTCGACAATCACCTTCATCTTGGAGCCCAGCGATCCCTTCACGGCCACCACATCCCCTGCCTTCAGAGCCTCGACCACACGCTGCGCCAGGCGCGAGGAATCCGGCGCATGCGCCCCACGCAGCCGCGGCGGCAACGCCCGGTGCAACGCCGCCATGGCAGTGCCGGCCGTGAACACCACATCGGCGCCGCTCGCCTCGACGTCGGGCGCGAGCGCGGCATGCAACGCCGCGCTGTCGGCCCCGAGCTCCAGCATGTCGCCCAGCACCAGCACGCGCCGGCCGCCCGGACCGGGCCGGGCCGCCGTCAGCAGCGCCAGCATGGCGCGCACCGAGGGCGGGCTGGCGTTGTAGCTCTCGTCGATCAGCTCGACGGTGCCGGCAGCCAGCGCCACGCGCCGACGCGCGCCACGGCCGGCCGGCGCCGTGACGCCGGCCAGGGAAGCCGCCGCCGCGTCGAGGCCGGCGCCCAGCGCAACCGCCGCCGCCAGCGTCGCCAGGCTGTTCAGCACCCAGTGCCGGCCCGGCGCGCCGAGGCGATAGCGGAGTTCCTGTCCCTGCGCCAGCGCCACGACGGTGCTGCCGGTGTCGTCAAGGTCGCAGTCCAGCAGACGGAACGCGGCGGCAGGGTGCTCCCCGAACGTCACGTGCTGCGTCACCCCTGCCGCTGCCGCCAGATCCGCCAAGCGAAAGAAGCGTGGGTTGTCGCGCGGCAAGATGGCGGTGCCGCCGGTCATCCCCGCGAAGATCTTCGCCTTCTCCTCGGCAATCGCATCGACGGTGCCGAAATATTCGATATGGACGGCCTCGACCGTGGTGATGATGCCGACATGCGGCCGGACCTGCCGCGCCAGCGGCTCGATCTCGCCGGGATGGTTGGTGCCGATCTCGCACACGGCGTATCGCGCATCCTCGGGCAGGCGGGACAGGGTCAGCGGCACGCCGATATGGTTGTTGTGGCTGGCGTCGGCGGCGTGGGTCTTGCCTTGCGCCGTGAGCACGTGGCGCAGCGCCTCCTTGGTGCTCGTCTTGCCGACACTGCCGGTGACGGCCACGATGCGCGCGCTGGCGCGTGCGCGTGCCGCCTGCCCCAGGCTCTGCAGGCCGCGCAGCGTGTCCTCGACCAGCAGCAGCGGACCTTCCGACGCGTTGCTGCTGCCCAGGTCGGGATCGCTGACCATCGCCGCGGCCGCGCCCTTGGCGAAGGCCGCGTCGATGAAGCCATGCCCGTCCATCGTCTCGCCCTTGAGGGCGATAAAAAGGTCTCCCGGCCGCAGCGTGCGGGTGTCGATCGAGACGCCTGTCGCGCTCCAGTCCGAGCCACCCAGGATGCGCGCGCCGCTGGCGGCGGCGGCATCGGTGCCGGTCCACAGAGGATCGCGGAACGCCATGATGGTCATGCGGCGGCACCTCGCGCGCTGGGCGCCGCGGTCAGCTCGCGTGCCACGACCGCGTCGTCGAAGGGATGCGTCACGCCTGAGATGGTCTGGCCCTGCTCGTGCCCCTTGCCGGCAATGACCACAAGATCATCGGGCCCACGCACGGCGTCGAGACCGGCACGAATCGCGGCGCGGCGGCCGTCCTTGACCTCGACCACGCTCGCCGTCCCACCGGTCACGCCGGCCATGATCGCGGCCCGGATCGCAGCCGGATCCTCGCTGCGCGGGTTGTCGTCGGTGACGATCGCGACGTCGGCCAGTCGCGCGGCGATATCGCCCATGATCGGCCGCTTGCCCGGGTCACGGTCGCCGCCGCAGCCGAACACGACGATCAGCCGTCCATGGGTGTGCGGCCGCAGCGCCCGCAGAACCTGCTCCAGCGCATCCGGCTTGTGGGCGTAGTCGACCAGCACCGGCGCGCCGGCACGATGTGTCGCCACGCGCTCGAGCCGGCCGGGCGCGCCCTTCAGCTTCGCCATGGTCACCAGCGCCGAGTCGACCGGCACGCCGACGGCGACGGTCAACCCCAGCGCGGCCAGCGCGTTGCCCGCCATGAAGGCGCCGATCAAAGGGAGATCGACCTCATAGCGGCGGCCGAACAGCGTCAGCACCAGATGCTGCCCGTCACCATGTGGCCGGGCGGCGTCGAGCCGCAGCTCATCGCCCGCCAGCCCGTAGCACCACAGCCGCAGCTGACGCTGCCGGCTGAGCTCGATGAGCGGCTGCGCATGCGGGCTGTCGGCGTTGATCACGGCCGTGGCGCCGGCCGACATCAGGTCGCTGAACAGACGCCGCTTGGCCGCAAGATAGGCATCCATCGACGGGTGATAGTCGAGATGGTCGCGCGACAGGTTGGTGAAGGCGGCGGCGGCGAAGCGGACGCCGTCGAGGCGGTGCTGGTCCAGCCCATGGCTGGAAGCCTCCATTGCCACATAGTGCACGCCGCCGTGCGCCAGGGTGGCGAGGTCGCGATGCAGGAGCACCGGATCCGGCGTGGTCAGGCCCGGTGGGGTGGTCAGCACGGGCGAGACGATGCCCAGCGTTCCCAGGCTGGCGGCGGGGAAGCCGGCGCCGGCGAACATCTGGCGCGCGAACTCGGCGACGGAGGTCTTGCCGCTGGTGCCGGTGACAGCCACGATCACGCGCGGCTGCTGGCCGGCGAAGGCCGCCGCCAGGCGCGCCAGGCGCCGACGCGGCTCGGAATCGCGGACCACGACCACCGTTTCCGGCAGTGCCGGCAGGTCGGCCGCCTCGCCGGCCAGCACCGCGACGGCACCGGCGGCGACGGCCTGGCGCGCGAACGCAGCGCCGTCGGCCTTGCTGCCCGGCAGCGCCACGAACAGCCAGCCGGCGCGCGCGGCGCGGGAATCGGCGGTGATGCCGACGATCTCGGGATCGCGCGGCATCGGCGGCATGGCACCGGTATCGGCATCGGACTGGCGTAGCAGCTCGCTCAGGCGCATGTCAGCGGCCTCCCCTGCCGGTCGGCCTGGCGGGCGGGGCTGCCGGCGGCGGCGCGGCTGCTTCCGCCGGCGGCCCCGTCGTGGCCTCGACGAGCTGCGTCAGGGTGGGCGCGGCGGCTGCCGGCGCGCTGACAGGAGGCGCGCCGATGGGGGGCGCCGTCGCCGGCGAGCCGGCCAGCAGCTTCGCCGCCGCCGCCGGATCCACCGGCGGGATGCCGTAGAGGGTGGCGATGAACTCGATGATGGCCCGGGTCGAAGGCGCCGCGACCGCGCCGCCGGTGGCATAGCCGCCGGTCTCCTTCGTGCCCTTGGGCTCGTCGATCGAGACCATGACTACGTATTTCGGGTCGCGCATCGGGAACGCGGCCACGAAGGAGCTGATCAGCGCCTTCTCGCGGTAGCCGTGCCGGCCGGGCTTCTCGGCCGAGCCGGTCTTGCCGCCGACGTCGAAGCCGGGCACGTCGGAGTTCCTGCCCGATCCTTCCACGACGTTCAGCCGGAACAGGTCGCGCATCTGGCGCGAGGTCTTCTCGCTGATGACGCGCGTGCCGGTCCCAGCATGGCCGGCGGCAGTGCGCTTCAACAGCGTCGGCCGGTAGTAGATGCCGCCGTTGATCATCGCCGACGTGGCGGTCACGACATGCAGCGGCGTCACCGAGATGCCATGACCGTAAGCGATGGTCAGCATGTTGATCTTGCGCCATTGCCGGGGATAGAGCGGCTGCCCCACTTCCGGCAGCTCGATCGGCACGGGGCGCAGCATGCCGATCTTGTCCATGAAGGCACGCTGGCCCTCGACGCCGATCTCCGACGCCATCTTGGCCGAGCCGATGTTGGACGAATACTTGAAGATCTCGGCGATCGTCAGCGCGCGGTTCTGCGCGTGGTAGTCGGTGATGGTGAAGCGGTCGATCTTGATCGGCGAGCTGGCGTCGAACACCGACGTCGTCGTGAAGCGGCCGCTGTCGAGCACCATCGCGGTGTTGAAGATCTTGAACGTCGAGCCCTGCTCATAGACGCCCAGCGTCGAGCGGTTGAACAGCGCTTCGTTGCTGATGGTCTGGTGGCGGTTGGGATCGTAAGCCGGCAGCGACGCCAGGGCGAGGATCTCGCCCGTGGTCACGTCCATGACCGCCGCCGTGGCGCCGATCGCCGAGAAGCGCTGGGCGGCGCGCGCGATCTCCTGCTCCAGGAAGCGCTGCAGGCGAATGTCGATCGCCAGCCGCAGCGGCTCGCCCTGGCGCAGCGTCTCGTCGAAGCGCTTCTCGATGCCGGCCAGGCCGATATTGTCGATGCCGGTGTAGCCCAGGATGTGTGGCCCGATCGCGCCCTGCGGGTAGATGCGCCGCTCTTCGGCCTGGAACTCGAAGCCGGGCAGACCCAGCCGCATCACGGCGGCATGCTCGCGCGGGCTGAGCCCGCGCTTGATCCACACGAAGCTGCGCCCCGACAGCAGCCGCTCGCGGATGTCCTCGGCTTTGACGTCGGGCAGCACCTTGGACAGCTTCTGCACCGCCTCTTCGACATCCATCACCAGGCGCGGCGTCGCGAACAGCGACACCACCGGCAGCGACGTGGCCAGAACGACGCCGTTGCGGTCCAGGATGTCGGCCCGATCGGCCTGCACCTGCGCCGGATGCGCCGCCCGCGCCACGCCCGGCTCGTTGCCGTCGCGCAGCAGCGAGACATACGACATGCGCAGGCCCACGGCGACGAACAGCACCGCGAACAACGCCGCGCCTACCGACAGGCGCGCGCGCGCCACTTCCAGGGCATCGCGGCCCGGCAGGTTCTGCGGCGCCAGCCGCTGGCGCACATCGCGCGCTGGGGTGGTTTCCTCAGGGTCGCGGCGGCGGAACAGGCCGCCGATCACCGCGGGCCTCCCTTCGCGCCGCGGTCGACCCGCGGCGGCGATGGCGGCTTCGGCGGCGGCGCGCCCGGCGCACCATCGGCGTCCTCCGTCGGCGCGGTGGTGACCTCCTCGTCGAGGACGGGGGCGCGCGCCTGGGCGATGGCCGGGGCAGCGCCGGCCGCGCGATTTGGCCCGGAGGCCGGCGCGCGGGCGCCAGCCTCCGGTTTGGCAGCGGTGCGGAGCGTCGCCGACGCTGAGGGGGCGTCGGTAGACGAGGGGGCGCCGGTTCCCGGCCCTCTTGCTGGCGTCGTCTTGTTGTCGCTGACGAACGCTCCGTCGGTCCGCCGCAGGGGGACCTGATCAATCCGGCCGATCTGCCGCAGCGCGATCGGCTGGAGGTGAATGAACTTGTCGTTGAGCCTTTCGATGCGCTGCAGCTCGCCGAGATGGGCGTACTCGACCTTCAGCACATGCGTGGCGCGCTGGTTCTCGACGATCTGGCGGTTGAGGCCCTCGATCTTCTCTTCCAGCGTCTGCACCTGGTACTTGACCATGAACAGGCCGATGCCGGTGCAGATCGCCGCCACCACCCAGAACAGGATGCCGCGGTTGATCATGCGGCACCTCCCGCCGCGGCGACGGCCAGCTTCTCGCCCACCCGCAGCCGCGCCGAGCGGGCGCGCGGGTTGGCAGCGCATTCGGCGTCGCCTGGCGTGACCGGCCGACGCGTCACGACACGCCAGGTCGCACCCGGCATGTCATCGTCGCGGCGCGCAGCAGGAGCATGGCGCGATGGCCGCGGCCCCTCGCCTGCCCGCGCACGCAGGAAATCCTTGACCGTGCGGTCCTCGAGCGAATGGAACGACACCACCGCCAGCCGTCCGCCCGGCGCCAGCAGGGTGTCGGCTGCCGCCAGGCCGCGGCGCAGCTCACCCAGCTCGTCGTTGACGTGGATGCGCAGCGCCTGGAACGTGCGAGTCGCCGGATCGATCTTGTCGCGCGCCGCTGCCGGACCGAGCGCCCGGCGCACGATGTCGGCCAGCTCGCCGGTGCGCTCGATGCGCTTGCCGGCGCGGGCGCGCACAATGGCACGCGCGATGCGGCGCGATTGCCGCTCCTCGCCGTAATCGTACAGGATGTCGGCCAGCTCGCCTTCGTCGGCTGAATTGACCACGTCGGCAGCGCTGGCGCCGTCGGCCGACATGCGCATGTCGAGCGGGCCATCGTGACGGAAGGAGAAGCCGCGCTCGGCCGTGTCGATCTGCATCGACGACACGCCGAGGTCGAGCGCCACGCCGTCGACCGCGGCGACACCCTGCGCCTCGAGCAGACCGACCATGTCGCCGAAGCGACCCTCTATCACTGTCAGCCGTCCGGCCAACCCGGCCTGCAGGGCCTGCGCCGCCCGCACCGCCCGCGGATCGCGGTCGATGCCGACAACGCGGCAGTCGGCAGCGTCAAGCAGCGCCCGGCTGTAGCCGCCGGCGCCGAACGTGCCGTCGACATAGGTGCCGCCCGGCTGCGGATCGATCAGGCGCACGACCTCCTCGCATAGCACGGGCACATGCGGCATGCCCGCGTGCGGGTTGGGCGCGGCCGCGGGCGCGCGAACGGCGGTCATGCGGAGCCTCCCCGATGCGCCATCACGCGGCTGCGGAACGCATTGCGTTCGGCCTGCGACTGGCGCGCCCAGGCTTGGTCGCTCCAGATTTGGAAGAAACCATGGCGACCAACGAAGGCCACCTGCTCGCATTCGCCCAGCACGCTCTTCAGCGGCGGCGGCAGCGACAGCCGGCCTTCGCCGTCGTAGGCGACCTCGACCGCAATGCTGGACAGGTACGCCGCGGGATTGTCGCCGTCCGCGAACAGCTCGGCCTCGAACGTACCGGCCTTGGCCTGCGTGTCGGCTTGCAGCTTGTCCATCAAGGCGTTGAAAGCCTTGGCGCCGCGGGCGTCGATGGCGTCATGCGAAATGGACGGAAAGGCAATGAAACCGTCGAACCCCTCTTCGGACAGATGGGCACGCCAGGGGGCCGGCACGGAAATCCGCCCCTTCTTGTCCATCTTCATCATGAAAGTGGACAGGAACATCACCGTTCCCCCACGACCGGCTATTCGCCCCTCCGCCCCACGCGGACCGGTGGCACCCCCGCCGCTATTGCCGCGGCCTACGGGTCTGAATGGGATATCATGGGAAATGACGGGACGTCAAACGAATCGGGGTGAAAACAGAAGGTTATCCGTGGGTTAGCTGTTCCGGGTCTGTTTCGAGGACCCAATGGCTGGATGGTTCCGCGAGAGGGCGCCCCATATGCAGCATGAGTATTGTCCTCATGCGTAAGCCGGATTCTGGAGCTTGCGGCCATCACACGTTTTCCACAACCAATTGTGGAAAACGCCTCGACGCTGCTGCAGGCCGTCGGCCCTGCAACTTCCAGGAGATTCACATCAAGATCATCAATCAACGATCAATAACAATAGGTTCATGGAATCTTCACTTGAGTCCGGGGACCCGCGCTTGCAGCATGGGCTGGGGGACGGAATTCCAGTGCTTCGGCGTGAAGGACGGCCCATGCGCTACATCGACAACCAATTCGAGTGGCCGATCTTGTGGCGGATCGGCAGTGGGCCGCGCGCCGTGCGTTCGCTGGACGAAGCGCTTGAGGCGATCGACTTCCGCCTGGAGGAGATCGAGGGGCGGCTGGTCTATAGCGACGAGATCAGCGCGCTGCTGCGGCTGCGCGGCGTGGTCGAGGCCGCAAGCGCGGCACTCGACACGGCATCGATCACCGCGTCGGCCAACGCATTGCGGTCGTTCGCCGCGAGCTACCGGCCGATGGTGGCCGTGCCCGAGGGCGTGAGCCTGGATGTCCTCTTCTCGTACAAGGACCCCCTCTCGCCCTATCGCCGCCGGTGGGATTCCGGCAGCGCCGATGCCTGAAGCGCCGGCAACCTGCCGACGACGCCAGGTCTGGTTCCGAAGGCGATGTCCGTCCCGGTCCGGCGCGGCCGGTCGCGTCTCGATATCGCGGGTCATGCCTTCGGCGACGAGCATGGCGGCCTCCGGGCAATCCCCCCTCGCCAGGTCAACGCAGCGCGGGCGACAACGCTCCATCGCATCGCAGCCCGATCGCATACGGCGGTTGCGGCGAAGCGTTCAGACGTATGTCGGCACCGGCCGGTTCTCGCGGCGCAGGAAGCCGATCATGGCATCGATCACCCGCCGTACCGCCTGGCGCTGCGCGATCCGCAGACGCCAGGCAGCCAAGTGCGGCCATGACGCCGAGCTCATCGGCACCGCCATGCGGGCGGCGAAGAACTGGGCCATGAAGAAGGCAATGTCAGCGTAGGAATAGTCGCCGGCCAGGTGATCGCGGGCGGCCAACAGGCGGTCCATGTCGCCGTAGTAGCTTTCGATGGCAGCCCGCGCCGGGCCGGCTTCCGGATGCGTGCCCGCACCCGGCAGACCCATCAGCCTGATGACATGCGGGAAGAAGACCTCGTCGGATTTCAGCTCCAGCAGCCGGGCACGCGCCCGCTCGGCCGGCGGTGCCGGCCACAATGGCGGCGATGGCCAGCGGTCCTCGAGATACTCGAAGATCTGTGTCGAATCGAAGATCTCCAGCTCGCCGTCGACCAGCACCGGGACCTGTCGCTTGGGGTTGATGCGCAGCACGTCCGGATGCTTGGGTTCGTAAAGGGTGCGCATGTCGAACGGCACCATCTGCAGGTCGAAGGCGATGCCCTTCTCATGGGCGGCGATCTCGACCTTCGCCCCGAACATGCTGAGCGGCCCGGAATAAAGTCTCATGGTTCGATCCTTTCGCTCGACCCGAAGCCGTCGCTTCCTTCGTCGGTGTGCCGATCTTGCGGATGGAAACCTGCCATCGGATGTCAGGATTTGCTGATAAGCTTCAAAAATGCGCGCCAGCCGCCTGCTGTCGATCCTGATGCTGCTGCAGACCCGCGGCCGCATGAGCGCCGAGGCGCTGGCGGCCGAGGTCGAGGTCTCGGTGCGCACCATCTATCGCGACATCGATCAGCTGAGCGCCGCGGGCGTGCCGGTCTATGCCGAGCGCGGCTGCATGGGCGGTTTCGCGCTCCTGGATGGCTGGCGCACGCGCCTGACCGGCCTGACGGCGCCCGAAGCCCAGGCCCTCTTCCTGTCGGGCCTGCCGGGACCGGCGTCCGAGCTGGGGCTCGGCGAGGCCATGCAGGCGGCGCAGCTGAAGCTGCTGGCGGCGCTGCCAGCAGACTGGCAGACCGAAGCACGCCGCGTGAGCGCGCGTTTCCACCTCGATCCGGCCGGCTGGTTCAGCACCGCGCAGCCGACCGACCACCTGCCCGCGATCGCCGAAGCGGTATGGACGGAGCGGCGCATCAATGTGCGCTATGAAAGCTGGAAGGCCGTGGTGAGCCGCGAGCTGGAACCGCTTGGCCTCGTGCTCAAGGCCGGCGTCTGGTATCTGGTGGCGCAACGCGACGGCAAGCTGCGCACCTATCGGTTATCGAGCATCCAGGTGCTCACGGTCACGGCGACGCCCTTCCACCGGCCGGCGGATTTCGACCTGGCGCGCTTCTGGGCGGACTCCACGCAGCGCTTCGAGACCGGCCTCTACCGCGACGCGGCATGGCTGCGTGTCTCGCCACAGGGTCTGAAGCTGCTCGCCGGCCTCAGCCCTGCGGTCGCCGCTGCCGTCGCCGGCGCTGCGCCCGAAGCGGAAGCGGACGGCTGGACCCGGCTCAGCATCCCGATCGAGTCGATCGACCATGCCGCCCACGAGCTGCTGAAGCTGCGCGCCGAAGCCGAGGTGCTGGCGCCGCCCGCTTTGCGCGCGCGGCTCGCCGAGACGGCGCAGCGGTTGGCCACTCTCTACCGGAAAGCACCGCAGGCACGCCGGAAAGCGGCCGAGCGCGATTAGCGTGCCAATGTGGCGCCAAGCCCTGGGTTGCCGCCGCTTGCCGCAACGTGATGAACGCGTCAGATGGCCTGTAAGCCGGGTTCTGTACCCGCGGATGCGGGTGGCGGCCATTCCTCTGGGACGCCCGTCACCGGGCGCCTCGCGCGACCGACCCGGACAGCGACGCGGAAACGCGCCCGGGCCGGTTGCCCGGCCCTTGCCATCCCTATTTGGTCTTGCTCCCGGTGGGGTTTGCCGTGCCGGTCCCGTTACCGGTCCCGCGGTGCGCTCTTGCCGCACCCTTTCACCCTTGCCACGGGCCGAGGCCCGTTCGGCGGTCTGCTTTCTGTGGCACTTTCCCTGGGGTCGCCCCCGCCGGCCGTTAGCCGGCACCGTGTTTCCGTGGAGCCCGGACTTTCCTCGACGCCGCGGCTTGCACCGCAACGCCGCGGCCGCCCGGCCATCTGACGCCGGGCTCTGCTACGCCCAATGCGCGGCCGGTTCAAGGGGCTCGCAGATGCGCGCGGTCCGGCCCAACGCGCCCGGTTCCTCTATGGCTGCACGCAGGCCCGGGTCCGCGCCAGCAGGTCGTGCAAGCGCGCCACGGTCTCGCCGTCGGCGACGCCGTCGACCCGCGCCGGGCGATAGTGCCGCTGGAAGGCCGACACGATATCCGCCAGGCTGACATCGACGACGTCGCTGATGCCGTCATCGACGCCATCATCGACATAGGCGAAGCGGCCGTCCTTGCGTCCATAGCGATGCGGCGGCGGATATCCGAACCGGCGCAGCAAGGCCTGCACGGCCTGCGGCGATGCCGTGTCGACGGCGGTCGCATCGGACCACAGCCCGATGCCGGCCTCGGCCAGGGCCGGCCAGAAGAACAGCGTGCCGGGATCGTCCTTGCGCTGCGGGGCGATGTCGGAATGGGCCACGACACCGTGCGGCCGGATGGCCGGATGGCGGTGCAGCACCGCGCCGCACAGCGCGATGACGGCGGCCTGCTGGGCGGCGGGATAGGCATGCCGGTTGCCGTCGAGGTTGACGATCTCGATGCCGATCGAGGTGCTGTTCAGGCTGCGCGCATCGCGCCACCACGAGAGCCCGGCATGCCAGGCGACCCGTGCCTCGTCGACCAGGCGATAGATGTCGCCGTTGGTATCGACGAGGTAGTGGGCGCTGACGGCGCCGAAGCGCAGCAGCTGCAGCGACACGTCCAGCGGCTGGGCCGTGTGGTGCAGCACCAGCGTGTCGACGACGGCGCCGCGCGCGCGGTCGGCATGGTTGTTTGAAGGCAGGTCGATGAACCGGGCCATGGGCCAAGCCTAGAGCACGCCTGGCGCGAATGGAATCGCCACCGAAGATGCCTCGCCGCTACGCCCGGGACGGCTGGCCGGGTGCGCGGTCGCGCGCGGGCCGCAGCACGACCAGGGCGACGCCGACGATGGTGACGGCGCCACCGGCGATCTTCTGCAGCGTGAGCGGCTCGCCCAGCATCAGCGCGCCGGCCAGCACGCCGAACAGCGGCACCAGCATCTGGAACGGTGCCACGCGCGTGAGCGGGTAGCGGTACAGCAGGCGGTACCAGGCCCAGTACGAGACGATCACCATCGGCACGACCTGGTAGAGCAGCGCCGCGACGCCGCTCCAGGTCACGGCGCGCAGCGCCGCCATTTGGCCGCTCTCCAGGACGAGCGAGAGCACGAGCGTCTGCGGCACGATCAGCAGCGACACCCAGCAATTGAGCACGTTGGCCGACAGGGTGCCGATGCGCTTCACGTGCGCATGGTAGAGCGCGAAGAAGGCGCAGCCGAGCACCGGCAGGACGAGGGCCCAGAGATGGTCGCCCACGGCCGGCTCGCCGGCGATCAGCAGCACGCCGCCGAAGGCGATCGCCATACCGGCCCAGCCGACAGCGCCAAGCCGCTCGCCGAACCACAGGCGGGCCAGCAGGGCCGAGAACACGGCCTGCAGCTGCGACACGACCGCCATGGTGCCGGCCTCGAGATAGCGCGCGCCGGTGAACATCGTGGTGAAATGCAGCGAGCCCAGCATGAACGACAGCACCAGCAGGTCGCGCAGCCGGCCCTTGGGCCAGGGCACGAAGGGCACCATCAGCAGGAAGGCGCAGGCGAAGCGCAGGGTGACGAACAGGATCGGCGGGATCTCCTGCACGCCGACGCGCACCGCGACGAAGTTCAGCCCCCAGATCGCCATCACCACGAGAGCCAGCGCGACGTCGGATGGCCTCATGTCACCGGTTGGGCTTCCGGCCGCTGCGCCCGGCGCTCGCGGCGGATGCGGTCATAGGCGCCGTTGATGGCCGCCAGCTTGCGGTTGGCCAGCGCGATCGCCTCGGGCGGCAGGCCGCGCGCGATCAGCCGGTCAGGATGATGCACGCGCGCCAGCCGCCGATAGGCCTGCTGCACCGCCTCGTCGCCGACATCGGGCATGATGTCGAGGATGGCATAGGGATCGTCGTTCAGCTCGACGCCGGCAGCCGCGGCGACACGACGGAACTGCGTCTCGGAGAGGCCGAAGATCGTCGACACGGACCGCAAGTAGGCAAGCTTGGCGACATCGTCGACATGCACGTCGTCGGCCTTGGCGATCAGGAACAGGCCGGCCAGCACCTCTTCCAGCACCTCGGGATGCGCGGGGAACAGGCTCGCGACCTGGCGCGCATAAGCCTCGAAGCCGCTGCTGTCGCGCTTGGCCAGATCGAAGAAGCGGCCGACGTTGTCGACCTCCTCGGGCGGCACGTGGAAGAAGGAGCGGAAGGCGTCGATCTCGCGGCGTGTCACCACGCCATCGACCTTCGCCATCTTGGCCGCCAGCGCGATCACGCCGATGGTGAACGCGATATGCTGGGTCGCCGCCGGCCGGTCGCCATAAGGCGCATCCACCGCGGACGCGGCATCGGCTGCAGCCCCGCCAGCGCGAGCTGTGATCGGGGTGCCGTCACCTGCGGGCAGATCATCGGCCAGCGCGTCGTAGGCATGACCGGCCGCGGCGCCCAGCAGGGCGCCGATCGGGCCGCCAATCATCAGGCCGGCGGCGCCTCCGACGATCTTTCCCCAAACGCTCATGATGCCCGACCTCTAACCGGACCCACCCGATGATGCAACGTGCACACTGCCGCGCGACATCACATGCCCGGGACGGACGGCGGTCTTACGGAAAAATGACAGTGCCTCCGCTGTATGACGTTCACAGCAGCGGCGCGCCGACAGCGACACATGCCAAAATCACCAGGGCGAGCCGGCGGAAGAAAGCTTCGCTGGCGAGCGGAAAGAGACGCTGGCCCACCAGCCCGCCCGCGACATAGGGACCGGCCAGGATCGCGCCCAGGATCAGTGTGTCGCGCGTGACCAGCCCCTGCAGGCCCAGGCCGATCAAGGCCACCAGATCGACGGCGCCGAAATAGACGATGAAGCTGGCGCGCACCGCGGCGGCGCCGTCGGCCCCCGCCAAGTAGTAGAAAGCGATCGGCGGGCCGGCCATGCCACACAACCCGTTGAGGAAGCCGCTGGCGGCACCGGCGGCCAGGGTGGCCGGCCGCGTCGGCCGGCCGGCGAAGCGCCAGCCCATGGCCAGGATCAGCACGGCGCTGAGCACGACTCCGGAAATGGCCCAGCGCAGCGGCTCGGGATCGGCCTTCAACAGCACCAGCACGCCCAGCGGCACCGCCACGGTGGCCGCCAGCAGCAGCAGCCCGATCCGCCGCCAGTCGACCAGGCCGACGGCACCGCGCAGCATGGGCAGCGCGATGCAGAACTCGACCAGCAGGCATACCGGCACGCCGATGACCGGGCCGTAGAGGGCCGAGAACACCGGCGTCAGGATCATCGCCGCGCCGAAGCCGGCGAAGCCCCGGACCACGCCCGCCAGGAGCGCAACACCGGCGGCAACCGCCAGCGACGGCGCAATCAAATGGTCCATGGCGGTGCGCCGGATGCCGGATGAGGCGAGGCCGGGACGATCGCACATGCAGCTCCTGTCATCCCGAGCGCAGCGAGGGATCTCCTGCGGAATGGCGCACGGTGCGCTGCTCGCGGGAGATCCCTTGCTGCGCTCGGGATGACAGGAACTGCGCCCGTGGGGCATCCGGCGCCGACTCCCCAAAGAATTTGCACTTCCATGTCCCCATGTTGATTTCGAGGTCAATCTATGAGAAACTTTTATGAGTGAGCGGGTCGTCAGTCGATGGGCCGCCGAGCAGGGATGCCCATGGGCCGACCGATTCCGCGCCGCGCCGCGCTCACGACTTTGACTGGTGCCATGCTGACCGCCGCGGCCGCTACACCGGTGCTGGCGCAGCAGGCGGTGCTGCTCTACCCTCGCGCGCCCAGCCTCAGGCCCGGCTATCGGCCTCTCGAGACGCGTCCCTTCGGCGGAGTCGGCCTGCGGCGCGTGACCCTGGTCTCGGCCCAGACCGGCGAGACTTTTTCCGACATCTTCGCCCTGGGCAACCGGCCCAGCACCATCGCCATGGCCCGCTTGAGCCGGCTGATGCGCGACCCGCACAACGGCGCCACCAAGGCGATCGACCCGGCGCTGATCGAGGTGCTGGCGCGCATGCAGACCAAGCTGCAGCGGCCGATCCAGGTCCTGAGCGGCTACCGCTCGCCCGAGACCAACTTCCGCATGCACATGATGGACCCGGGTGGCGTCGCCGAGCACAGCTTCCACACGATCGGCAGGGCGGTCGACTTCACGGTGGCAGGCGCTTCGGCCGAAGCGTTGGGCCGGCTGGCGCGCCAGTGCGGCGCCGGCGGCATCGGCGTGTATGGGTCGGGCTTCGTGCATGTCGACACGGGGCCGGTGCGCAACTGGGTGGGCTAGGACTGGCCGGACCGGCAGTAAAGACAACGAGCGCGCCGGGAGGCGCGCGGTCCGGCTCAAGCGTCGTGCCCTCTGTCACGGCCCGCTCTTCTCCACGTTCCAGAAGATCGTGGCGCTCATCGGCGGCAGCCAGCCTTTGGTCTTGCTGCTGTAGGCCAGCACGCCGTACCACTCGCCGAGCGGATAGTGCGTGCCCAACATCACGGCGCGGGCCTGGATCTCGGCGGCGATCTTCTTGCGCTGCTCCATATCGGTCTGGCGCGCGAACGCCGCCCGCAGGTCCTCGATCTGCTTGTCGCAGGGCCAGCCGGGCGTGGCCTTCTCGCATGACGCGTTGAGGTTCTGCGAGATCACCGGGTCGCTGGAATCGAGGGCGCCCCAGCTCGTCGCGAACGCGTTCCAGCCCCCCTGCGCCGGCGGCTCGCGGCGGTTGGTGCGGCTGACCAGGGTCTGCCAGTCCATCGACTGCATGTCGACCTTGAAGCCGGCGCGCTCGAGCTGCGCCTTGGCGACCGGCGCCAGGTTGACCAGGAACGGCAGGTCGGTGGGCCGCATCAGCACCACGGGCGTGCCGTCGTAGCCGGCCTCCTGCAGCAACGCCTTGGCCTTGGCGACATTGCCCTCCAGACGCCCTTCGGTGCCCGCCGTGGTGGCCAGCGGCGTGCCGCAGATGAAGTAGGCCTTGCAGAGCTGGTAGAAGCGCGGATCGCCCACCTGGGCCTCGAGGAAGGGCTTCTGGTCGATGGCGTAGCCCACCGCCTCGCGGATCTTGGGATTGTCGAACGGCGGATGCAGCCAGTTGAGCCGGAACGTGTACTGGCCGGGATAGGTGCCGCGCATCAGGACGATCGACTTGTCCCCTTCCACCAGTGGCAGCAGATCCGGCGTCAACGCTTCGTTGCCGTCGATCTCGCCGGCCAGCATGGCGTTGGCCGCCACCTGCGGATCCGGCATCACGATCCATTCGATGCGGTCGACCTTGGCCACCTTGCCACCGGCCAGGCCCGACGGCGGCTCGGCACGCGGCTTGTAGTTGGCGTTGCGCACATAGACGACCTTGTCGCCGGGCTTCCATTCGTCGGCCTTGAAGATGAACGGCCCCGAGCCGGTGGCGTCGCGGATCTGCTGCGTGCCTGGCGTGTCGGCGATGCGCTTGGGCATCATGAAGGGCGCCGTGCTGCCGGGCTTGGCCAGCGACTCGATGACCAGCCCATAAGGTCCCTTCAGCGTCAGGCGGAACGTCCTGGCGTCGACGGGCACCAGCTCCTGGGTGTTCTGCATCAGGCGCTGCCCGATGCCGTCGCGCTCCGCCCAGCGCTTGATCGACTGCACGCAATCCTCGGCCGTCACCGGCTTGCCGTCGTGCCACTGCAGGCCATCGCGCAGGGTGAAGGTGTAGACCAGGCCGTCGGGGCTGACAGTGTGGCCCGCGACCATCTGCGGCTGCGGCTTGAGGTTGGCATCGAGGGCATAGAGCGTGTCGTACACGAGATAGCCGTGCGTGCGCGCGATCTGCGCCGACACCCAGATCGGGTCGATCACCTTGAGGTCGGAATGCATGACCATGCGCAAGGTCGACGGCGCCTGCGCCGACAGCGACAGCGGCCAAGCCACCGCCGCCGTCGCCAAGCCGCCAATCACGGCGCGGTACAAACGCTTCAGCATCATCAGACTCCCGTCGGGTGGCGTTTCTCCCACGCCACACCTCACCCCACCGGAGCGCCGTAGCAAGTTCCATGCCCGCTTGGCCTGCCATGCACCCGGACCGGTGCTAGGCAGCCTGCGCCAGGGCCTGGGTGAGGTCGGCGATCAGGTCGTCGGGGTCCTCGATGCCGATGCTGAGGCGGATGGTGCTGTCCTTCACGCCGCTGCGGCTGCGCACGTCGGCGGGCACGCCGGAATGGGTCGTGGTCGCGGGATGGCTGGCCAGCGATTCGGTGCCGCCCAGGCTGACGGCCAGCTTGAAGATGCGCAGCGCGTTGAGGAAGCGGAACGCTTCCGGCTGGCCGCCCACGATATCGATGCTGAAGGTCGAGCCGGCGCCGGTGCATTGCGCCTCGTAGACGCGGCGCACCACGCTGTCGCGCTCCAGCTCGCTCAGCACGTGGACTGCCTGCACGCCGGGATGGTTGCGCAGGAAGGCGGCGATGGCCTCGGCGCTCTGGGTCGCGCGCGTCATGCGCAGCGACAGCGTCTCCAGCGAGCGGCCCAGCATCCAGCACGAATGCGGATCGAGCTGGGTGCCGATGGCGCCGCGCAGCAGCCGCACCGGGCGCAGGCGCTCGGTGCTGCCGATGGCGGCGCCAGCAATGAGATCGCTGTGCCCGCCGACATACTTGGTCAGCGAATAGAGCGAGATGTCGACGCCGTGCGCCAGCGGCTTCTGGAAGAGCGGACCCAGCAGCGTGTTGTCGCACACGATCACCGGCCGCCGGCCCTGCGCCGCCTCGATCCGCGCCGCCGCGTCGCGGATCAGCGCGAAGTCGACCAGGGTGTTGAGCGGGTTGGACGGCGTCTCGACCATGATCACGCTGACCCGGCCACGGGCCATGGCGCGATCGGTGGCGAGCGCGATCTCGGTTGCGTTGATGCCGTCGGCGAAGCCTTCGGCGGCGATGCCGAACGGCGCGAAGGTGCGCGCAAGCAGCGTCTCGGTGCCGCCATAGAGCGGCTGACTGTGCAGGATGGCGTCGCCCGGGCGGGCATAGGCCAGGATGGTGGTGGCGATGGCCGACATGCCGGAGGAGAACACCAGCGCGCTCTCGCCGCCTTCGTAGATCGCCAGCCGGTCCTCGACGATCTCGCTGTTGGGGTGGTTGAAGCGCGAGTACACCAGCCCGGCCGAGCCGCGCGTCGGCGGCTCCTTGCGGCCGGCGACATAGTCGAAGAAGTCGCGGCCCTCCTCGGCCGACCGGAAGACGAAGGTCGAGGTCAGGAAGACGGGCGGCTTGACCGAGCCCTCCGACAGAGCCGGATCGTAGCCATAGCTGAGCATCAAGGTCTCCGGCCGGAGCCGATGATTGCCGATCTGGTCGGTGTGGCTGCGATCCTTGGTCATGTGCGCATCCATCCGGTGGTGAGGCGTGCGACGGAGGGACATCCGACAGCGGGACTGAGGCAAATAGTAGGCGGTGCCGATGACATGATCGAGGCCGTTTGCCCGGAGCGGACGGTGGGCACCATGCCGGCGCTCCCAATGACAACGCTTCAGCCTAGGTGTCGTTGCCCGACGGCCTGTCCCACGCCCTGCCCAGGGCTTGCGCCTCCCGCCGCCATTGCGCGCGCTGCGCTTCGCCGGCCTGGCGCCACTGCTCGCGCTGTGCCGCGGCTTCCGCCTGCCAGATCTCGTGCAGCGCCCTGGTTTCGGCAATCGTCGCCGCCGCCTGCGACGCCAGCGCCACGGCCGCTGGCTCGGCAGCGGGCAGGATTTCCGGCGCCCGCGGCGGCGCCATTGCCGCCAGGGCCGCGGATCTCGCCTTGAGATGGCTGACGATCTCGCGCCGCCGCCGTGCGAGCGTCGGTTCATTGCGGCGCGGCGCCGGGATCGTCACCATAATCGGCGGCAGGCCCGGCTGTCGCGCCGAAGCCGGCGGAAGCGTCCGGATGACGCGGGTCACCGGGGCATCGATCACACTCGATACCGGCTCCTTGAACCGCCGCCCGACGGGATCGGGCGGCGGCGTGTGCTGCTGGGCCTTGGCCCGCTCGACCAGGAGCTCGCGCACGGCCACGCCGGCGGCGTGCAGGACCGGCGGCAGGCGATCGCGGCGCAGCAGCAGGGCGCCTGAAGCGCCGACCACGAAGGGCACGAAGGTCGGCACGTCGGCCGGCGCCCCCATGATCGCCGACACGATGTCGAGCACCACGGTGGCGACCAGCAGCGAGCCCGCAATGGTGCCGCCCGCCGCCATGAGAAAGGCGCCAGGCGATACGCGCCGGTCCTGAGGCGGCGCCCCCTTCTTCCTCTTCTTGTTCTCTTTCCTGTTGCGCTTGCTCGCCGGCCACCGCCATGCCACGAGCCGCTCGGCCACCGCCAGCAGGCCGATGCCCCACAGGAACCCGATGAACACGCTTGCCAGCATCAGGGCCATGGCGACTGCTCGCTAACCAGAATGGCCGAAAGCGCGCCGCTCCCGCGGCGCGCTCCCGGCAGCAGCAACCGGCGCGTCAGTCCTTGTCCGGCGCGGCCGTGGGCGGCACCGTCCACTGCGTCGTCGCAGGCGGCGTGGCAGCGCCTGCACCCTTGGTCGCCGTCGTCGCCGCCATCAGCGACTGCACCGGGTTGGCGCCGCCGGCGAAGCCGGCTTCGGCCAGCAGCTTGTCGATCACCGGCGCGTTGGCGCGATAGGCGAGCAGCGTGTTCAGCAGCGAGTCGGCATTGCCGCCGCCGGTGCCGTTGACACCGTTGCCCGCGGCGTGGCCCGGCAGGCCGCCGCCCATGTCGATGATGCGCACGTCGCCGATCTTCTCCAGCGGCTTGACCGCCTCGGCCAGCGCCAGCGGCAGGATCCGCAGCCGCTCCTTGGTGACCTCCAGCTCGATGACGGCCGTCGACATGGCGTTGCGCGCCTCGTTGATCTTGCGCTGGCCTTCGGCTTCGACGTCATAGGTCTTGGCCTGGGCCTCGGCCCTGATCTTGGCGGCGTCGGCGTCGGCCTGCGCCTCGGTGCGGATCGCGGTCGCCTTGTCGTCGGCCGCCTGCTTCTCGGCCTGGGCGGCGATCGTCACCTTGGCAGCGTCCTGCTCGGCCTGCTGACGCGCGGTGATGACGGCCGTCTGGCGCTGACGCTCGGCGATCGCGACCTGCTTGGCGGTCTCGACACTTTCGGTCGCCGACGTCGCCAGCGCCCGGGCCTCCTCGGCCTTGGCGCGCGCCTCGCTTTCGGCCCGGCTCTTGTCGGCCACCGCGATGGCGCGGTCCTGGTCGGCGATCTCGACGTCACGCTTCTTGGCGATGGCCAAGGTCTCGGCGGTGCGCTCGCTCTCGATCTGGCGCTGGCGAATGGCGAGGTCGGCTTCGATGCCGGCCGTTTCCTGCGCCTGCTTGGCGGTCGCGGTGCGCTGGGCGATCGCCTGCTCGGCAGCGATGCGCGCCTGCTCCTCGGCCTGGCGCGCCTCGGCCTCCTTCTGGGCGGCGGCAGCACGCGTCTCGGCCGTCTTGTTGACGATGTCGCGCTGCTGCGAGAGCTCGGCTTCCTTCTTCTGCCGGTCGATATCGAGCGTGCGCTGGCGCGCCTCGAGATCCTGCTGCGCGATCGTGACCTCGGTGTTGCGCACCGTCAGATTGCGCTCCTGGCGGCGCGACTCGGTGATCTTGGTCAGCGCCGTCAAGCCCTCGGCGTCGAAGGCGTTGTTGGGGTTGAAATACTTGGTGTCGGTCTGGTCGAGCTTGGTGAGCGAGGCGCTCTCCAGCTCCAGGCCGTTCAGCTCGAGGTCGCGCGCCACAGCGGTCTGCACCGATTGCACGAACGTGGCGCGCTGCTCCTGCAGCTCGGCCAGCGCCATGGTGGCGGCGACGCTGCGCAGGGCATCGACGAACTTCGCCTCGACCAGCGCCCGCAGCTGCTCGGCGTCATTGGTGCGGTCGCCCAGGGTCTGCGCCGCGAGCGCGATGGAGGAGCCGTCGGGCTTGACGCGGACATAGAATTCGACGCCGATATCGGCGCGCATGCGGTCGCGTGTAATCATGGCGTCGGCGTTGTCGCGGCGCACCTCCAGGCGCAAGGTCTGGAGATTGACCCAGGCGATGCTCTGGAAAACCGGCAGCACGATCGAGCCGCCGTCGAGCACGACCTTCTGCCCGCCCAGGCCGGTGCGGACATAGGCGCGATCCTTCTCGGCGCGGATGTACAGGCGCGCGATCACCAGGCCGATCGCCAGCAGCGCGACCAGGCCGATGATGGCCGGCACAGCCAGTTGCAACAGCTTCTCCATGACGAACCCCTCCTATGCCGGCGACATTGCGCGCGCCGGTGCGACGTCAAGACGACCGCGACGAAGCCACAACGCTACGATGCCCGATGCTCGGTCAGACGCGAGTCGGCGGCGGTGACGGCCAGAACGCCGCCGGCACGCACCTCGATCACCAGGACCGAGGCCCCGGCGGCGAAGACCTGCTCCGGGTCGGCGGGCTCGACCCGCGGCCAGTGCGTGTTGCCGTAGCGGTCACGGATGCGGGCCCGCGCCACCACGCCGCTTTTCACCGGACCGACCGTCACCTCGCCGACCAGGCCGACGAAGTCGGCGCCGCTCTGCACATAGCTTTCGTCGCGCGGCACGACGCGCGCGACGAGCCGGGTGAGATGGCGCGTGCAGAAGAAGGCCGGCACCACCACCAGCAACATCGCCAGCCATCCGGGCACGTAGAAGCCTGCTGTGCTGACCAACGTCTGCAGCACCATGCCCAGGCCGGCGAACGCCGCCAGCAGGGCGATGATCAGCACCAGCAGCGGCACACGGCCGGCGTTCAGCCAGTCCAGCGCCGTGCCGAACACCCCCTGGCTCTGGCCCTCTGGCTTGGCGACGGCGCCGTGGTCGACGGCGTGGTCCAGCGCCGTGCCGCCGGCGGCCTCGACGTGCCCGGCATCGAGATGCAGGCCGTCGTGCCCGACGGCGTGGTCGATCAGGGCCGACAGCGGCTTGCCGGCCAGCAGCGTCACGAGCTCGATCAGCAGCAGGCCGAGCAGCACCAGCGCCGCGATCGAGAACGGTGCGACGTCCGGGTGGGTGAAGAAATCCAGCATCGGCGCACCCAGGATGACATCAGCCCTGACCCGCTTTCAAGCGGGCCAGGCGCTCGGCGACGGCATGCTTGCGCGCCAGCTCGTTGAGATCGTCCAGCGCCTTCTGGTCGGCGGCCGGCGTGCCGGACGGAACGCCGGTCAGGCGCTCGATGGCGGCCTGGGCGCGCTCGACCTTGCCGGTCGCCTTCGAGACCCGCGTCTCGCCCTCGGGCCCGCCGCTGCCGCCGGTCGCCGCCTGGCGCGTGCGCTTGAGGTCGGCCAGCCGCGCCTCAGCCTCGCGCCGGCTGGCGCGCACCGCGTCGAGCGTCTGGTTGAGCTGGGCGATCTTCTCGTCGGCATCGACGGCCAACCGAGCCAGCACGCCCAGCTGCGCCTCGATGTCGAGCTGGCGGTCGATCCCGGCCTCGGCGAGATCGTCACGCCCCTTGCCGACCGCGACCTTGACGTTGTCGTCGAGGTCGGCGCGCTCGCGCTCCAGCTCCTTGCGGCGCAGGTCCAGCCGCGCCTTCTCGGCCATCGCCTTGCCGAGCTCGCCGCGCACCTCGTCGGCGGCGGTGTCGATCTCGCGGATGGCCTGCTCCATGACCGCTTCGGGATTGACGTCCTCGGCCACGCCGATGGCGGCGTGGGTCATGCCGGCGATCACACGGCCGATACGGGTCACAACGGTCTCGGTAGCCATGGTCTGCTCCTCCTGCCCTCGGCGGGCGATGTCGCGATCCGACTCGATCCTCAACTCCCACCCCCCGGGCTGGCGCACCAGCCGCGCCGGCGCGCCGCCAGGCCATGCCGGCCCGTAGCCGGCGACGGCGAACGGCACGCCGATGCGGCCTTCCAGCGTCGCGATCGACACGCTGGCGATGCCGCGCACGGAGTAGAGCCGCTCGTCGAGCGGCACGCCGTCCACCGCGAGGCCGCGGCGGCGCGCTGCCCAGTCGCGCAGGGCAAGCGTCGTGAGCTGGGCGGGCAAGCCGCCCTGCTGGCGCGCCCGCTCGTAGAAGTTCCGGTGCAGCGCGACGTGGTCGGCGGAGTGGCCGGGCGGGATGGTGGCATCCAGCCACTGCGCCAGCGCCGCGTAGGCATCTGCCAGCCGCTCCAGGGCCAGGACCGCGGCGACATCGGGCTCCAAACGCAGGCGGATGAAACCGCCGGGGGATGTTCTGGATCGTCGGGCCACATGCAAATCATAAAGTAAGACTTTTATACTTTTCAACAGGCATGTCAATTATTTTTGTGGCGAACACTCACTTTATATCACCGATACACCATCCCGTCGAAACTGCCTTCCCCCAGTTGGGGGAGGAATCGGGTTGGCGCGGGCGCCGGGGTGGCGCCATATATCGCCCATGCCCGATACCCACGTTGCACGCCTTCCCATGCCCTGGCTGCAGCGGCGGCCGCCGATCGAGGGCGGCCGGCCGTTCAAGGTCGTGTCCGAGTACGAGCCGGCCGGCGACCAGCCCGAGGCGATCCGCCAGCTCATCGCCGGCGTCCACCAGGGCGAGACCGACCAGGTGCTGCTGGGCGTCACCGGCTCGGGCAAGACCTTCACCATGGCCAACGTGATCGCGGCGGTGAACCGCCCGACGCTGATCATGGCGCCCAACAAGACGCTGGCGGCGCAGCTCTACGGCGAGATGAAGGGGTTCTTCCCGGAGAACGCGGTCGAGTACTTCGTCTCGTACTACGACTACTACCAGCCCGAGGCCTACGTGCCGCGCAGCGACACGTATATCGAGAAGGATTCGTCGATCAACGAGCAGATCGACCGATTGCGACACGCCGCCACGCGCGCCCTGATGGAGCGCAACGACGTGGTGATCGTGGCCTCGGTGTCGTGCATCTACGGCATCGGTCCGCTCGAGAACTACCAGGCGATGACCTTCCGCCTCGGCGTCGGCGACAAGGTCGACCGCGCCGAGCTGCTGCGCCGGCTGGTGGAGATCCAGTACAAGCGCAACGACCAGGCCTTCACGCGCGGCACGTTCCGTGCCCGCGGCGACACGGTCGAGATCTTCCCGGCGCACTACGAGGACCGCGCCTGGCGCATCTCGCTGTTCGACGACGAGATCGACGCCATCGCCGAGTTCGACCCGCTGACCGGCGAGAAGACGACCGGCCTGCAGGACATCGTGGTCTACGCCAACAGCCACTATGTCACGCCCAAGCCGACCATGACCGGCGCCATCCAGAAGATCCGCGACGATCTCAAGAAGCGGCTGGACGAGTTCACGCGCGCCGGCCGGCTGCTGGAAGCCGAGCGCCTGGCGCAGCGCACGCAGTTCGACCTCGAGATGCTGGAGACCACCGGCTCCTGCGCCGGCATCGAGAACTACTCGCGCTACCTGACCGGCCGCAACCCTGGCGAGCCGCCGCCGTCGCTGTTCGAGTATTTCCCCGAGGGATCGCTGCTGATCGCCGACGAGAGCCACGTCACCGTGCCGCAGATCGGCGGCATGTTCCGCGGCGACTTCAACCGCAAGAGCGTGCTCGCCGAATACGGCTTCCGCCTGCCCTCCTGCATCGACAACCGGCCGCTGAAGTTCGAGGAATGGGACGCGATGCGGCCGTTGTCGATGTTCGTGTCGGCGACGCCGGGGCCGTGGGAGATGGAGCGCACCGGCGGTGTGTTCGTCGAGCAGGTGATCCGGCCCACCGGCCTGATCGACCCGGTGTGCATCATCCGGCCGGTCGAGAAGCAGGTCGACGACCTGCTGGCCGAGTGCCGCGACTGCGCCAGGCGCGGCGAGCGCGTGCTGGTGACGACGCTCACCAAGCGCATGGCCGAGGACCTCACCGAGTACATGCACGAGGCCGGCATCCGCTGCCGCTACCTGCATTCCGACATCGACACGCTGGAGCGCATCGAGATCATCCGCGACCTGCGGCTGGGCGCCTTCGACGTGCTGATTGGCATCAACCTGCTGCGCGAGGGGCTCGACATCCCCGAATGCGCCCTGGTCGCGATCCTCGACGCCGACAAGGAGGGCTTCCTGCGCTCGCCGACGTCGCTGGTGCAGACCATCGGCCGCGCCGCGCGCAACGTCGACGGCCGCGTGATCCTCTACGCCGATCGCATGACAGACGCGCTGAACTACGCCATCGGCGAGACCGAGCGTCGGCGCGCCAAGCAGCAGGCCTACAACGAGGCCCACGGCATCACGCCGGCCTCGATCCGCAAGAACATCAACGAGGTGCTGCAGTCGATCGCCGAGCGCGACCACTACACGGTCGACACCGGCGTCTCGGGCGACGTGCAGCTGATCGGCCACAACCTGCAGACCCACATCGCCGAGCTCGAGAAGCGCATGCGCGATGCCGCCGCCAACCTCGAGTTCGAGGAGGCGGCGCGGCTGCGCGACGAGATCCGCCGGCTGGAGGAGAACGACCTCGGCCTGCCCGCCGCGCGGCCGGCAGCCGGCGGCGGCAGCAGCGCGCCCACGCCTTATGGCAAGGTCCAGAACTCGCGCACCTTCCGCGGCGTGAAGACCGGCTCCGGCTCGCGCGGCAAGCCGGCCCGCCGCAGCGGCCGGCGGTAAGGCCTGGGAGTGCCGGCTGGAAGCCGGCGCTCCCGGAAAAAGTCACGCACGGCAGCGTTGCAAGCTTCAGGGCTGCGTCGCAATCACAGCGTCGGTAGGGTTCGTGGCCTTGACCACCGCCGCCACTTCCGCTCCCGTCGACACCCGTCTCTACATCATCGCCGTGCTGTCGCTGACGGCGGTGCAGATGCTGTCGACCATCGCCTTCAACATCGGCGCGGTGCTGGCGCCGGTGGCCGCGCCTGACCTGGGCGTTGCCGCCGATGACGTCGCCTACTACGTCTCGGCTGTCTACCTGGTCTCGATCTATGCGGCGATGGCCGGCGGCCCGATGGCAGTGCGCCTGGGCCCGGTCCGCCTGACGCAGTGCGGCCTGACCATCTCGGCGATCGCCTGCCTCTCGCTGGCTTCCGGCCACGTGGTGCTGGCAGCATTATCCGCCATCATCCTCGGCCTTGGTGGCGGTCCGCTGACGGCCGCCAGCTCGCAGATTCTGGCGCGGGTGACGCCGCAGCGCCTGTCGAACCTGACCTTCTCCATCAAGCAGAGCGGCGTGCCGCTGGGCTATGCCCTGGCCGGCGCGCTGATCCCGATCAGCGTCGAGCTGCATGGCTGGCAGGCCGTCGCAGCGGCGATCGCCGTCATATGCCTGATGACGGCGCTGGCGCTGCAGCCGCTGCGCGCGCTCTACGACCGGGACGGCGTCACGACGGGCCGCCTGCTGCCCACGTTCCAGCAGATCGTCGATCCCTTGAAGCGCGCCTGGGCCGATCCGGTGCTGCGCCGCCTCTGCCTGGCGGCGATGTTCTTCTCCGCCATGCAGGCCACGATCGTGAACTTCACGATTCTCTACGGCGTCAATGGCCTGCTTCTGGACTATGTCGCCGCCGGGCTCCTGCTGTCGGTCGCCACCGCCGCCGGCATGGTGGGCCGCGTCTTCTGGGGCGCGCTGGCCGACGCCACGCGCCGGCCGCTGGCGATGCTGGCGCTGCTGGGCGCGATCATGACCCTGGGCGGCTTCGCGATGGCGGCAGCCCAGCTCGGCTGGCCGTCCTGGGTGCTGCATGGCGTGGCCATCGTGCTGGGCGGCTCGGCGATCGGCTGGAACGGCGTGTTCATCTCCGAGTGCGCGCGGCGCGCGCCGCCGGGGCGCGCCGGCGAATTCGTCGGCGCCACATCGTTCTTCGTCTTCCTCGGACCGGTGCTGTGGCCGGTGATGTTCCGCGCCATCCTCTATGCCACGCAGTCGTACCCGGCCGGCTTTGCGATCATGGCGACGGCCACCGGCGTGAGCGCCGTGGCGATCACCGGCCTCCTGCGGCGCGGCGAGCGCTAGCGCCGATGCCGCCGACGGCTGCCGGCGCGAAACCGCGCGTCTTCCTCGTCGCCGTGGCCGCGATGCTGACGATCCAGATCGTGTCTTCCTTCGCCATCCAGTCGATCCCGGTGCTGGCGCCGGTCGCGGCGCCCGACCTCGGCGTGTCGCGCCACGATGTCGGCTACTTCATGGCCTTCGTCTACGTGGCGGCCATCCTGTCGTCATCCGCCGGCGGGCTGCTGGCGGCACGCTACGGCGCCGTGCGCGTGAGCCAGGCATCGCTGCTGTGCAGCGGCGCGGCCATCACCGTCTTCGGGCTGGGCTCGGTGTGGCTGCTGGTGCCGGCAGCGCTGCTGCTGGGCACGGGCATGGGCCCGCCGACCCCGGCCAGCTCGCAAGTACTGGCGCGCGTGACGCCGCCGCGGCTGGCCAGCCTCACCTTCTCGGTCAAGCAGACCGGCGTGCCGCTGGGCAACATGGTGGCCGGGCTCGCGATCCCGGCGCTGGTGGCGCTGGGCACCTGGCAGGGCGCGGCCTGGGTTGTCGGCCTGTGCTGCCTGGCGCTGGCGATCGCGATCGAACCTCTGCGTCCGCTGCTCGACGTCGAGCCGGCCGCGCGCGCCGGGGGCGGCGTGCTGGCGGCCATGCGCGACCTGTTCCTGCCGGTGCGCCGGGTCTGGAACGCAGCCGACCTGCGGCGCCTGGCGCTGGTGTCGTTCGTCTTCACCGCCATGCAGGTGACGTTCGGCGCCTTCCTGGTGGTCTATCTCGTGCAGCATATCGGGCTCGACCTGGCCACGGCCGGGCTGGTGCTGGCGATCGGCCAGCTCACGGGCGCCGGCGCGCGCGTGGTGTGGGGCGCGATCGCCGACAGCAGCGGGCGTCCGGCCCTGACGCTGGCCTGCTTGTGCCTGGGCATGGCCGCCGGCGCCGCGACCTTGGCGATGCTCGACACCAGCTGGTCGATGGCCGGCCTGGCGGCTGCCGCCATCCTCTACGGCGCGACCGCGATCGGCTGGGGCGGCGTCTTCTTCGCCGAGCTGGCACGCCGCGCGCCGGCCGGCACGGTGGCCACCATCACGGGCGGGGCGCAGTTCTTCACCTTCTCCGGCGCGCTGGTCGTGCCGCCGCTGTTCAGCCTGCTGCTGACGCTGTTCGGATCCTACGCCCTGAACTTCGCGCTGCTGGCCGGCGTGAGCGCGGCGTGCATCGCGCTGCTGCTGCCCCTGGTGCGTAGCGAACGTGGGTGAACAGGGCGTCCGGCGACGCACCGCGCAGCTCCTGCCGCGCATCTTCTTCATGATCAATGCATTTTCATGAGCGCGCCGGGAAGCGCGCGGTCCGGGTCGACGACGGGACCTCAACGCCCGTACAGGGTGCGATAGTCGCCCACCAGCAGGCCGAACAGCAGGTGGTCGTGCCACTTGCCGTTGATCTTCAGGTAGTGACGCGCGATGCCTTCCTCGCGGAAGCCGACCTTGCGCAGCACGGCGCGGCTGGCGCCGTTGGTGGGCAGGCACGCCGCCTCCAGCCGGTTCAGGCGCACCTCGTCGAAGATGAACGGCAGCATGGCGCGCAGCGCCTCGGTCATCAGCCCCTGGCCGGCATGGGCCTCGCCCATCCAGTAGCCGACATTGGCGCTCTGGGCGACGCCGCGGCGCACGTTGGAGACGGAGATGCCGCCCACCAGCTGCCGGGGATTGCTGCGGAAGATGAAGAACGTGTAGCCCTCGCCGGCCCGCCATTCCTGCATGTAGTGGCGCAGCCGGCGGCGGTAGGCGTCGCGGGTCAGGGCATCCTCGCCCCAGGTCGGCTCCCAGGGCGTCAGGTAGGCGCGGCTGGCGGCGCGCAGCTCGGCCCATTCGCGCCAATCGTCGGCAGCCGGCGCCCGCAGGAAGACACGCTCTCCTTGCAGGCGCGGAGTCGACATCAACGCCAGTGGCACGTCGGAAAATCGAAACATCGTTTGGCGGACCCGCCTGGATTTTCACCCAGCATACACCAAGCCGGCGGTTTTCTCACCTCCAGGGAGCGTATGTCCGCCTTGTCCCCCGCGCCGCCCCGGACGGCGGCATGGCTGTTTTCAGGCCTTCAGCCGCGCGGCGATGGCGTCGTAGCCCTCCAGCCGGCCGATCGGGCCCAGGGCGCACACGGTCGGCGCCGAGGCCAGCAGACGCCGGGCGACGCGGCGCACGGCCTCGCCGTCGACCGCCTCGATGCGTGCCACCGTCTCCGTGTAGGGGATGACGCGGTCGTAGATCAGCAGCTGCCGTGCCGCCTGCTCGCAGCGCGAATGGCTGGATTCCAGCGCCATCAGCGTCCCGGCCTTGAGCTGGGCGCGCGCCCGGGCGATCTCGGGCTCCTCGACGTCGTCGGCCACCTTGCAGAACTCGTCGCACACCATCGGCACCAGCTCGGGCAGGCTGTCGCCGGCCGTGCCGGCATAGATGCCGAACAGGCCGCCATCGCGATAGGCGGCGTTGAAGGAGTAGATCGAATACACGAGGCCCTTGTCCTCGCGGATGCGCTGGAACAGGCGCGAGGACATGCCGCCGCCGAACAAGGTCGAGAACACGGCCAGCGCATGGTGGTCGGGGTCGAGGTAGCCGAAGGCCTCGCCGCCGATCACGAGATGGGCCTGCTCGAGATCGTCGGTATCGCGGCGATCGCCGCCGGCATAGACCGGCGCCGACGGCGGCGTCACGCCGCCGTCGCGCTGCAGCCGCCCGAAGGCCTTGTCGGCCAAGGCCACGAAGCGGTCGTGCTCGATGGCGCCGGCGGCCGACAGCACCATGCGCTCCGCCACATAGCGATGCCGCAGCCATTCGAAGAGGTCGTCGCGCGCGATCGCGTTGACGGTCGCCTCGGTGCCCAGCACCGGACGGCCCAGCGGCTGCTCCGGGAAGGCGATCGCCTGGAAGCGGTCGAAGATCACGTCGTCGGGCGTGTCCAGCGACTGGCCGATCTCCTGCAGGATCACGCCGCGCTCGCGCTGCAGCTCCTCCTCCACGAAGGTCGAGTCGAGCAGGATGTCGGCGATCAGGTCGACGGCCAGCGGCACGTCGTCCTTCAGGACGGTGGCGTGATAGGCCGTCAGCTCGCGGCCGGTGAAGGCGTTGATGCTGCCGCCGACATTCTCGATCTCCTCGGCAATGCCGCGCGCGGAACGCCGCTTGGTGCCCTTGAAGGCCATGTGCTCGAGCAGATGCGCCAGGCCGTTGCGCGGCGCCGGCTCGTGGCGGGCGCCGGCCGCCACCCACATGCCCAGCGCCACGGTCTCGACATGCGCCATGGTGTCGGTGACGACCCGCAGGCCGTTGTCGAGCGTGGTGATGCGAATGGTCATGCGAACACCGCGGCGCCGTCCATCAGGCGCTTCAGCGCGCCGATGTCGTTGGGCAAGGTTTCGTAGTGTTCCGGCCGTGACGCCAGGCCGGCCAGGCGCGCCGGCACCGGCGGCGGCGCGCCCGTCGCCTGCCGCACCGCGTCGGGGAACTTGGCGGGATGGGCGGTGGCCAGCACGACCATCGGCACGGCGCGGTCGCCGCGCTTGTGGCGCGCCACGGCGTAGCCGACCGCCGTGTGCGGATCGAGTGTCTCGCCGGTCTCGCGCTTGGCGGCAGCGATGGCATCGACCGTGCCGGCATCATCGAGCCGTCCGGCATCGAAGGCAGCGCGGGCGCGCGCGAGCTGGGCCGGGCTGACGGCCATGGCGCCGGTGGCCCGGAAGCTCTCCATGGCAGCCGCCAGCGCCTTGCCGTCACGGTCGAACAGGTCGAACAGGTAGCGCTCGAAGTTGCTCGACACCTGGATGTCCATGCTGGGCGACAAGGTCGGCGTCACGCCCGTCATCTGCTGCGCACCGCTCTCGATGAAGCGCGTGAGGATGTCGTTGCTGTTGGATGCGATCAGCAGCCGCTCGATGGGCAGCCCCATGGCGCGGGCGGCATAGCCGGCATAGATGTTGCCGAAATTGCCGGTGGGCACGCAGAACGACACCGGCCTCTCTGGAGCGCCCAGCCGCAGGGCGGCGTGGAAGTAGTAGACGATCTGCGCCATGACGCGCGCGAAGTTGATCGAGTTGACCGCCGTCAGCCGGTGCCGGTCGCGGAAGGCGAGATCGTTGAAGCAGGCCTTGGCGAGGTCCTGGCAATCGTCGAACGTGCCCTCGATCGCGATGTTGTGCACGTTGGGCGCCAGCACCGTCGTCATCTGCCGGCGCTGCACCTCGCTCACGCGCCCGCGCGGATGCAACATGAAGATGTCGAGCGCGGCCCGGTCGCGCACGGCCTCGATGGCAGCCGAGCCGGTGTCGCCCGACGTCGCCCCGATGATGCGTGCGCGGCGCCCCGACCGGGTGAGCAGCGCATCGAGCATGCGCCCCAGCAATTGCAGCGCCACGTCCTTGAAGGCCAGCGTCGGGCCGTGGAACAGCTCGAGCAGGTGCAGGTCGTCGACCGGCAGCGCCTTGAGCGGCACGACGTCGGGAGCATCGAAGCCGGCATAGGCCTCGCGCACCAGGCGGCCCAGCGTGGCGGCGTCGAACGTCTCGCCCACGAACGGCGCCATCACCCGCGCCGCAAGATCGGTGTAGGACAGACCGCGCAGCGCGGCGATCTCGGTCCGCGACCAGGCCGGCCAGCTCTCGGGCACGTACAGCCCGCCGTCGCGGGCAAGGCCGGCGAGCATCACCTCCTCGAAGGTGAGTCGTTCCGAGGACGGGCGCGAGCCCTGGCGGGTGCTGATGTAGCGGAGACTGGTCATGGAGGGCGCGGACCATAGCCGCGGGGGTCCGCCGGCGCAACGGCGACAGGCCACGCCGCCGCTACCGCGCCGAATACCCCGGTTGCATCCCGGGAAGGGGTAGGCTCACTCCGCGGCTTGTATGCAGGCTGCGTGCGCCTTGTTCACGCGCTTGGTCGAGGACGGGAACTTGGCCAGCAGGGCAGCCGGCCGGGCCGGGCGGCGAACCAGATCACCACCACAATTCGGACACCTTCCGCCAAGGCGGCTGTCGGCACAATCTGCACAGAATGTGCATTCAAATGTGCAGATCCGCGCATCAGCAGCGCCGTTGGGCAGATCCTTGTCGCAACATTCGCAGTTGGGGCGCAGCTCAAGCACGGCAGGCTCCTCCTTGCCCCGCTCCCCTCCGGGCGCAGGGAATCAGCCGACAGCGATTTTCTGTGGCGGTGGCGGCGGCGCCTCGTCTGTGGACGCCGGGGTGGCAGGCACCGTCTCGGGTTCGGGCACGGCCTCGTTGGCCGGCGTGGCTTCATTTGCCGCCACCACATCCGTATGCGTCGGCACCGTCCCGGCATCGGCGGGCGCCGTCAGCTCGGCCGTCGCGACCGGCGGCGGCGGCACCGTCTCCGCTGTCGCGGCGTCGATGGACGCCTTGGCAGCGGCCATCTCCTTCTCGGCGTCGCTGGCGCCCTCCTGGATGGCAGCCTTGATCTCGCGCGTCGGGTCCAGCCCCTGCAGGTCGAGCACCGCGTCCTTGGCGCCCGCTTCCACCTGCTTCTTCAGGTCATCCAGCTCGGCCTGCCGCATCATGTCGTCGACATGGCCGCGGAACTCGCCGGCCATGTTGCGCGCCGTCGCCAGCCAGCGGCCGATCGAGCGCAGCACACCCGGCAGCTCCTTGGGGCCGATCACGATCAGCGCCACGACGGCGATGACCATCAGCTCGGGCGTGTCGATGCCGAACATGGGACTGGCGCCGAATCAGGCTGGATTCAGGTCTTGACCTGTTCCTTGGCCGGATCGTGCGTCGATCCCTGGCCGATGGGCTTGGCGTCATCGCCCGCCGCCGTGGTCCTGGCGGCCTGCTCCTGGTTGTCGCCCGACACGCCTTTCTTGAAGGCGCTCAGGCCTTTGCCGAAATCGCCCATGAGCTGGGAGATCTTGCCGCGACCGCCGAACAGCAGCAGCACGACCGCCAGCACGATCAGCCAATGCCAAATACTGAAGCTACCCATTGCCCGCCTCCTGCCTGTGATGGCCGGACCTATGCCCGGAAACTTGACTGGTTTATGGCCTACCGCCCGCCATGCCGCAACACGGCCTCGCGCAGAGTTGCGTCCGCATGATTCATGTAGGTGCCGCGACCGGGAAAACGAAGGCCTGACGTGGATCGAGCGAAACCCGCAATTCGGTGCCCTCGGCCGGCAAGAACTGTCCCGGCACGCGCACATGCCAATGACTGTGCTCTTCGGCGCCACCCAAGCTGTCGTGACGATGCGTCGGGTCGGTCTGGAGGCAGACATGCACCCAGCTGGTGCGCCCCAGCAGGCGCGACGCCAGGACCCGGGCCGGCAGGGCGCCGATCGGGGCCGCAGCGACGATCCCCTGCTCGGCGCCGGCCACCTTCAGGGCCTCCGGCCGAATCAGCACATGCACTGCAGTTCCGGGAGCATGGCCGTTCAGCGGCAGCGGGCCGAAAGGCGTCGGCACGCCCACGTCCCGCACGACGCTGTCGATGCGGTTCACCTCGCCCATGAACTCGGCCACGAACTCGCTGGCGGGCTGCGTATAGATGTCGGCGGGCGCGCCCACCTGCTCGATCCGCCCGGCGCGCATGACGGCAATGCGATCGGCCATGAACATCGCCTCTTCCGGGTCGTGCGTGACGACCAACGCGGTCACCTTGTCGGATTTCAACAGGTGCAATGCCTCATCCCGCACGGCCGAGCGCAGGCGCGTGTCCAGCCCCGAGAACGGCTCGTCGAGCAGAATCGCCCGCGGCGACGGCGCCAGCGCACGGGCGAGCGCGACGCGTTGCTGCTGGCCGCCTGACAGCTGATGCGGCCAGGCGTGCACGTAGCCGTCCAGATGCACGCGGCTGAGCATCGCGTCGATACGCGCACGCTTGTCGCCGGCGGCTGTCTTGCGCAGGCCGAAGCCGACATTGCCGGCGATGTCGAGGTGAGGAAACAGCGCCATGTCCTGGAACACGAAGCCGACGCCGCGCGCCTCCGGCGGCAGGTCGCGGCCTGGCGTCCCCACCACCCGGCCGGCGATGACGATCCGGCCGCGCTGCAGCGGCTCCAGCCCGGCGACCAGGCGCAAAATCGTGGTCTTGCCGCAGCCCGACGGCCCCAGCAGGCACACCACCTCCCCCGGCGCAACCGCGAGCGCGAAGTCACGCACCACGGGCGTGCCGTCATAGGCGTGATGGATGTCGGTAAGCTCCAGGCCGGCGGGTCCGGTCATCCCCGGTTCATAGCCGGTAGCGTGCCGCTACTCCAGAGCAGCGTTGCCGCAATGCGCAATCAGCGTCAGGCGCTGGCAGACTCCGTATCGAGCTCGAACAAGCTCTCAGGCAGGTCGTTGCGTTGATCGCGGATCAATCCGGGCGGCGGCGTCATGGCATCGAGCTGCCCGTAGAGATAGGTCCCGACACAGGTGAGCGAGGGACCGCCATCGCTGGTGTAGATCGCGACAGTCTCGCCCTCTTCTACCGCCAGCAGGAGCCCGGCCCCATGCCATACGCCCCGGTTCACGGCCTCGTAGCCCGGCGCAACAAAGAATGTCTTACACATGATGCGCGGCCTCTCATCGTTGCTGGGCACGTTCTATAATCCGAACCCTAGCGGCCACCGCGCAGCCCAGCGGCAAAACAACGACGGCAAGGACGTGAAATCGTCGCGTTTTTCCGTGAGAACCCACAACCAACGGCATTGCGCTTTCACGCCCGCCAGACGGCGGCGGAGAGCCTGAGGTCGGGATTGACGATCAGGGCCGGTTGCGGCGCCAGTCGTCCTCGCGCTCACGCAGCAAGAAGTCCGGCCCGAGCTGATCAAGCCGCGGACAGCCGATCTGGCCCATCGTCAGATCTATTTCGCGACGCAGAATATTGATGGCGGCTGTCGCGCCGGCTCGGCCGCCGACAGCGACGCCGTAGAGCGTCGCGCGGCCCACGAACACGAACTTCACCCCCATGCACAGAGCGATCAGCGCGTCGGCGCCGCGGCGCACGCCGCTGTCCAGCATCAGGGTCATCCGGTCGCCGACAGCATCGCGGATGGCCGGGAAGACCTCCAGCGGCGACGGCGCCCGGTCGAGCTGGCGCGCGCCGTGATTGGAGACCATGATTCCGTCGACGCCCAGCGACGCGGCGCGGACCGCGTCGTCAGTGTGCATGACGCCCTTGATCACGAAGGTGCGCGGCCACAGCCGGCGAAACCGCTCGACGTCCTGCCAGGTCAGCGGCGCTGCGGTCTGGGTGGCCACGAACGCGGCCACCGCATCGGCGTCGGCCCCTTTGGGCGCGTAGGGTGCCCAGTTGGAGAACATCGGCGTGCCGTGCTTGAGATAGCCGGCCAGCCAGCCGGGATGGCGCAGCGCTTCCAGCCGGGTCGCCAGCGAGAGCTTCAGCGGCCGGGAGAAGCCGTTGCGCTGATTGCGCTCGCGGTTGGAATGCACCGGCACGTCGACGGTCAGCACGAGGGTCGACAGGCCGGCGGCATCGGCACGCCTGATCATGTCCTCGGAGATCTTCTTGTCGCGCGCGGCGTAGAGCTGATACCAGCCGTGCTCGGGCGCGAGCTTGCCCAGATCCTCGATCGAGGCTGTGCTGCTGCCCGACATGATGAACGGGATGTTGGCGTCGCGTGCCGCCTCGGCCAGCATCAGGTCGGCGCCGGGACGGAACAGGCCGGCCAGGCCCGTGGGCGCGATGCCGAACGGACTGGCATAGGTGCGGCCAAACAGGGTAGCCGACTGGTCGCGCGTAGAAATGTCGACGAGATAGCGCGGCACGAGCCGCTGCTGGCGGAAGGCCTGCTCGTTGGTGATCAGGCCGTCCTCGTCCTCGACGCCGCCCTCGATGAAATCGAACGCGATCTTGGGCAGTCGCCGCTTGGCCGCGCGCCGCATGTCGTCGACATTGTATACGCCGTCCATCGTTTCCCCCTGACCGCTGGCGATCGGTCCAGCCGTTCTTCCGCGAACGTAGCGGGGAATCCTCCACGAATGGAGCCTCCATCTTCGAAGGGATTCCTCGCCGCGTCCGCGATGACGGGCCGGCCGATGCGCCAGCTCACGCCGGCGGCTGGATGCCGGCCTCCTTGATCACCTTGCGCCAACGCACCGTCTCGCTGGCCAGCCGCTCGGCATAGGCCTGCGCCGGGCCTCCGGTCGGGATGTAGCCCAGCGACTGCAGGCGCTCGCGCACCGCATCGACCTTGAGCGCACTATTGATGGCGGCATTGTAGGTCGCGATGATCTCGGCCGGCGTGCCGGCCGGCGCCGTCACGCCGAAATAGACCGCGGCCTCGAGGTCGGGCATGCCCAGCTCGGCCGCCGTCGGCACGTCGGGAACGGCCGCGACGCGCTTGGGTGCACCCACGATCAGCCCGCGCATCGTGCCGGCGCGGACCTGCTGGTCGACCGGCGTCGTGACATCCACAAAGGCCGGCACATGGCCTGCCACCACGTCGCGCAGCGCCTCGGCGGCTGCCTTGTAGGGGATATGCTCCAGCTTGCGGCCCAGCTTCAGGTTCAGCAGCTCACCCCAAAGATGCGGCAGACCGCCGCTGCTCGACGTTCCATAGGGCACCGTGGCCGGCTGCTCCTTCAGCCACGCTGTGAATTCCGCCAGCGTCTTGGCGGGATGGCTGGTGCGCACGCCGAGGAAAACCGGAATGTCGGCGAACTGCGCCACGGCCGTGAGCGCCTTCTGCGGATCGACCGGCAACGGCACGTCGAACGCCGGCAGCAAGGCCGCCGTGGTGGTCGTGAGCAGCAGCGTCGTGCCGTCCGGCCGGGCATTGGCGACGGCCTGCATGCCGACCATGGTGCCGCCACCCGGCTTGTTCTCGACGATCACCGACTTGCCGAGATCCGCGGACATGCGTTCGGCCAGCAGCCGCCCCGCGGTATCGGTCGAGCCGCCCGGGCCATACGGCACGACCAGCCGAATGGGCTGGCCACTCTGCTGTCCGAACGCCGGGCCCGACACCGCTGCCGCGACCGCAACCCCCGCCTGCATCACCCGTCTACGCCTGATCATTGTTGGTCTCCTTTGCGTTGATCTGGTCTGCGCCCGGCTCCCGTGGCGGTCAAGCCATGACGGCGCGCGCCGTCCATGCCGCCGCCGCATGTCCCGCCGGAAAGTGAATGCCATTCATTTTGGTTGCCGCTGGCGGCCGGCCGTTCCTACTATGGCGCAGGACGACCCTTTCGCGGAGCTGGCGCCATGTCGGACGTCAAGTGCGAGCGGCGCGGCGCCGCTTTGTGGATCATCATCGACCGCGAGGAGCGCCGCAACGCGCTCAACGAGGATGTGGCGCACGGCATCGCCGACAGCATCAGGCTGGCGCAGGCCGACCGCTCGATCCGCGCCGTGGTGCTGACCGGCGCCGGCGACCGCGTCTTCTGCGCCGGCGGCGACGTGAAGCCGGACGCCGACGGCAATCCGTTCGATGTCGATCCGGCGCAGCCGCGCAATCCCATCGTCGAGCTGTTCAAGGAGATGGAGCGCTGCGACGTGCCGATCGTGGCGCGCGTCAACGGCCACGCCTTCGGCGGCGGCTTCGGCCTGGTCTGCGCCTGCGACATGGCCGTGGCCGCCGAGGAGGCGCGGCTGGGCACGCCCGAGGCCCGGATCGGCCTCTTCCCGATGATGATCCTGCCCTACATGCTGCGCGTCGTGCCGCGCCGGGCGCTGCTGGAGATGTGCGTCACCGGCGAGCCATGGACCGCCGACGAAGCGAAGGCCCTGGGCATCGTCAACCACGTCGCGCCGGTGGCGGAGCTGGACGAGAAGCTCGACTGGTTCCTCGAACGCTTCGTCCACAACTCGCCGACGGCGGTGCGGCTGGGCAAGCATGCGCTGCATGCCGTCCAGGACATGACCCTGCCGCAGAGCCTCGATTTCGCGCAGAGCTTCCTGGCGCAGATGGCGCGCACCCAGGACGCGCGCGAAGGCTTCCGCGCCTTCAACGAGCGGCGCCGGCCCGACTGGCCGGCACGGTAGGGAGACGCGCATGACGCAGGACGTGACGTTCGGGCTCAGCGACGAGGCGCTGCTGAACCTGCCGCTGCATTTCAACCCGGACCTGTTCAAGGACCAGGTGGTCCTGGTCTCGGGCGCCGGCAGCGGCCTCGGCAAGGCCATCGCGATTCAATTCGCGCGGCTGGGCGCGCGGCTGGCGATCTGCGGCCGGCGCATCGAGCGGCTGGAGGCGACGGCCGCCACCATCCGCAAGACCGGCGCGCGCTGCTCGGTGCATGCGATGACGATCCGCGACGCCGCGCAGGTCGAGCAGCTGATCGACACCGTGTGGCAGGATCACGGCCGGCTCGACGTGCTGATCAACAATGCCGGCGGCCAGTTCCCGCAGCCCGCCATCGACTACTCGGTCAAGGGCTGGAACGCCGTCATCGACACCAATCTCAACGGCCCCTGGTACATGATGCAGCAGGCGGCGCGGCGTTGGCGCGACGCCGGCACCGCCGGCAGCATCGTCAACATCGTCGCCGTGATATGGCGTGGCATGCCGGGCGTGGCCCATACCTGCGCGGCCCGTGCCGGCGTGATCTACCTCAGCAAGACGCTGGCCGTGGAATGGGCGCCGTTCGGCGTGCGCGTGAACTGCGTCGCGCCCGGCGTGATCGCGACCGAGGGCATGAACGTCTATCCCGACGAGGCGCGCGCCGAGTTCGACCGCTCCAACCCGATGAAGCGCTTCGGCGACGTGCAGGACGTGAGCGACGCCTGCTGCTACCTCGCCGGCCCCGCGGGCAAGTTCGTCACCGGCGAGGTCATCACCGTCGACGGCGGCCACCAGCTCTGGGGCGAGCAGTGGACGGCCGGACGGCCGGACTACTTCAAGGTATGAGTGGGGGCGCCGGCTTCCAGCCGGCGCTCCCGCCTACGGCGCGTCGCCGCGCCACCGCAGCAGCACCTGCTCGGCCCGCACGACGGCGAGGTTGAGCCCCAGCCCGATCACCGCCAGCACCAGGATCGTGCCCAGCACCCCTTCGGCGCGAAAGCTCGCGGCATGGAAGGCGATGCGCTGGCCCAGCCCCATATGGGCCGAGATCATCTCGCCCACCACCACCGCCAGCAGGGCATAGACCACGCCCAGGCGCAGCCCGCCGAAGATCGCCGGCACGGCGCCGGGCAGCATCACCTTCCAGAAGAGCTGCCGGTCGGTCGCGCCCAGCGCACGCATGGTCAGCACCAGCTCGCGGTCGAGGGAACGGATGCCGGCCTCGGTGTTCAACATGAGGATGAAGAATACCAGGCTGACGGCCAGCGCCACCTTCGAGCCTTCGCCGACGCCGAACCAGATGATGAACATCGGCGCCAGCGCGACGCGCGGCAGGACGTTCAGAATGGTCAGGAAGGGATTGCTGACATCGGCCACGAACGGGAATTGCATGCGCACGATCCCGGCCGCGACCCCGCCCCCGGCGCCGACGGCGAATCCCACCAGGGTCTCGCGCAAGGTGACCAGGACGTGCGGCCAGATGCTGCCGTCACGGACTTCCTCGACGAGGAAGCCGGCGATGGCGCTGGGCTGCGAGAAGAAGAAGGGATCGATGGCGCCGATGTCGACGGTCCATTGCCATAGCCCGACGAACAGCCCCAGCACGATGGCGCGGGCGGCCCATACCCAGGCAGTGCGCCTGCGGCGGCGAGCACGGCGGTCGGCTTCGCTGCGCGCCAGCGTATCGAGCACGCGGCCATCGTCTGCCGTCCGGGCGGTGATCGTCACGACGCGGCCTCCCCCGCCTTCAGCGCCTGCCACACCCGCTCGCTGAGCCTGAGATAATGGTGGTCGAAGCGAATGCGCTCGGGATCGCGCGGCCGCGGCAGGTCGATGGCGATGTCGGCCTGGATGCGGCCAGGGCGGCACGTCAGCACGATCACGCGGTCGGCGAGCGCCACCGCTTCCGCCAGATCGTGGGTGACGAACAGCACCGTCTTGCGGTCGCGCTCCCAGATGCGCAGGAACTCGGTCTGCAGCATCAGCTTGGTCTGCGCGTCGAGGGCCGCGAACGGCTCATCCATCAGCAGCGTGTCGGGGTCGATGGCCAGGGTTCGCGCCAGGGCCACGCGCTGGCGCATGCCCTGCGAGAGCTGCCAGGGGTAGGAGCTGCCGAATGCCTTCAAGCCGACGAGGTCGAGCAGACGGCTGCCGGTCGCACGCCGTTCCGATACCGGCACGCCGCGCAGCTCCAGCCCCACCTCGATGTTGCGACGCGCCGACCGCCACGGCAGCAGGCCATCGCGCGCGAACATGTAGCCGGTGCGCCGCGAGGGCCGCGTCACGCGCGCGCCGTTCACGACAACGGTGCCGGCCACCGGCTGCACCAGCCCGGCAGCCATGTTGAGGATCGTGGTCTTGCCGCAGCCGCTGGCGCCGACCAGCGCCAGGAACTGGCCGCGCGGCACATCGAACGACACATCGTCGAGCGCCAGGACCGGCGTTCCAGCCGGCGTCTGGAAGGCGTGCGAAACACGCTCGACGCGGATCGCGAGATCCAGATCGGTGCGGGGCGCCGCCTCGGAGAGGATGACGTCCATCGTGATCAGGATTGCACGTCCCTGCCGCCAAGCGCCCGGTCGGCAAGGTCCGCCGGCACCTCGCGGCCGACATCGGTGAACGCGCGCTTCACGGCCTCGACGCTCGGCGTGAAGATGGCCTTGCGGTTCTCGCGCGCCCAGGCATTGGAAGCGCACAAGGATGTCAGCGAGTCCTGGAACTGCGGCATCACGTAGCGCGCGAAGAGCTCGTAGCTGCGCATCGTGTCCTCGCGGCTGGCCCATTCGTGGGCGCGGAACAGCACGCCGCCGAAGCCACCCCCGCTCACGTCGTAGAGCCGACGAATGCCGCGCGCAACGAGCTCCGGCGAGCCCACGAGGGTCGTGCCCATCTTCACGCCGTCGCGCAGCGGGTCATCGGACCGCCCGGCCGGCCGGCCGAGCGTGAGGTCGAAATACTCGACCGTCTCGGCGCGCTCGCCGCGCCGCACCTGCGCCAGGGCCTCTTCGTCGTCCTGGGCGACGTGGACGTTGACCACGATGCGCCACTTGGCGCGGCTCATGGTCTTGCCGTGCCGGGCGGCCGTGTCCTCCGCGATCTGCCATTGCCTGGCCAGGGCCTCGGGGCCACCCGGCAATCCGGCGCCGATCGACAGCACGCCCAGGCCATGCTTGCCGGCCGCCATCATGCCGAACGGCGTGATGGTGCTGGCCACGGCGATGGGGAAGTGCGGCCGCGTGTAGGGCGCCAGATGCAGACGGGCGTCGCGCAGCTCGAACCAGTCGGTCGCAGCCGTCACCGGCTCGCCGCCGATCAGCAGGCGCATGATGACATCAAGCGCCTCCTCCATGCGCGATCGCTGTGCCGCCGGCGGGATGTTCAGCATGTAGGCGTCGGAGGTCAGCGCGCCGGGACCGCAGCCCAGCATCGCGCGGCCGCGCGTCATATGGTCGAGCTGCACGAAGCGGTTCGCGACCATCAGGGGGTTGTGATACGGCAGGCTGGTGACGCCCGAGCCCAGCATGATGCGCCGCGTGCGTCCGGCGGCCGCGGCGATCATCAGCTCGGGCGAGGAGACCAGCTCCCAGCCGGCGGAATGGTGCTCGCCGATCCAGACCTCGTCGTAGCCCAGCCGGTCGAGCCACTCGATCAGCTCGAGGTCGCGCTCCAGCGCCAGCGTCGGGTTCTCGCCGAGACGATGGAAGGGCCCCAGGAAAATCCCGAACTTCATGGCGCTGTCGAGCGTCATCTGGTCCATCCTTTCCGGCGCTGTCACGGCAGGTACTTGCCGGCGCCCGACCAGGCGAGCTGCCGGCAGTCCTGCACCTGGTTGGCCTTGATCAGCCCGTTGTCGACCTGGAACTTGCCGACATTTTCGGTGCCGGTGCAATTGAACCGCACGTCGAAAGCCTTGCCGAGGCGCACCAGCACGCCCTTCATCTGCTCGGCCGTCAGCGCCTTGTTGTACTTGGACCACACGGCCGCAACCTGCGCCGCGTTGGCCGGATCGCGCACCATGGCGATGGCCGCCTCCTGCGCCGCCTGGAAGCGCCGCATCATCTCGGCATTCTTGTCGGCATGCGCCTTGGTCGAGTGATAGACGCTCGACGTCCACGACGCGAACTCTGGGATGGTCTTGTCGGCCTGCAGGTCCAGCAGCACCTTGCCCCCGATGCTTTCGAGCACGGTCTGCACCGGCTCGATGGCCATGACCGCGTCGAGCTGGCCGGCCTTGAACGCCGCTACCGCGTCCGGCCCAAGCCCGACGGCCAGGAAGGTGGCGTCCTTCTCGGGGTCGAGACCGGCGTCGCGGAAGAAGCGGCGTGCGAAATTGTGGCCGTCCGAGCCGATGGCCGGCACGCCGATCTTCTTGCCGCGCAGATCGCGGATCAGGGCGGGATAGCCCGTGGCCTTGCCCGGCGTGGCCATGCCGGCGGAGACCACGATGCTCCAGACCGGCGCCGGGAAATTGTCGACGATCGCCACCAGATCGCGACCGCGGCTGTTCACCAGCATCATGTTGCCGGGGCTGTTGCTCATCAGGTCGACAGCGCCGCTGAACAGCGCCGCGGTGGCGTCCGGCGCGGCGCGGAAGTCCATCAGGGTCACGTCCAGCCCATGCTTCGCGTAGAGGCCCAGGTCCTTGGCGACATAGGCCGGCACCGCCACCAGCGCACCCGTATAGACCGCAACGTTCGCCTTGATCGCCTGCGCCGCCGCCATGCCGGGCGCCAGGCCCAGCGCCGCCGCGATCGCGGCCCCCATCACCCATCTTCTTTTCATCGTCTCTCCTCCCCCCATCACCGGGTCATCGTGCAACATCATCCCGACACGCGAATGGCGCCGTCCTGCGCCAAGGCGCCGATCTCCTCGGGACTGAGCCCGGCCCGGCGCAGAATGTCCGCCGTGCCCGCGCCCAGCATCGGGGCCGGCGTCGCGCCGGCCACGCCCAAGCCGGCCACGCCGGGGCCCAGCTGCAGGAACGCGCCTGCATCCCCCTGCAGGCGCTGCAGGCCCGGATCGACATGCAGGCCATGGCGGGCCTCGTGCAGGAACTCGCCCATGCGCCGGACCCGCGCCGCCGGCACGCCCGCCGCATTGAGGCGGAGTTCAAGAGCTGCCGCGTCATGGCGCGCGAACGCGCCTTCGAGGCGCCGCCGCAGCTCGGCGGCGTCAACTGGCAGAACGTTGGTGGCGCCGCCATCGCCCACCTGCCGGACCAATGCCGGATCGTCAGCCACGCCCGGCAGGCCGAGCAGATCGCACAGCACGCCGAACTGGCGCCTTGTATTGGCGGCGACGGCAAGCCAACCACCGGCGCAGCGGAAAGTGGCGGCGCCCGGCGAGCCGCTGAAGCCGCGATTGCCGGGCCGCGGGCCGTCCTGCTCGGTCGCCAGCACGCGGACCGCCATCGGCCGCATGAGCTGCAGCGCGCCTTGCGCCAGCGAGGTGTCGATGCGGCTGCCGGCGTCGGTGGCCGCGCGGCGATGCAGCGCCGCCAGCACCGACATCGCACCCAGCATGCCGGTGGCGATGTCGACGACGGGAAAGCCGACCTTGGTCGGCGGGCCGTCCTCCTCGCCATTGGCCATCATCATGCCGGTCAAAGCCTGCACCACCTGGTCATAGGCGCCGAAGCGGCTCCAGGCGCCGGCCTGGCCGTAGCCGGAAATGGACAGGTAGATGATCCGTGGATTGATCGCGCGCACCGCCTCGTATCCGATGCCCAACCGCTCGGCGACGCCGGGCCGGAAATTCTCGATCAGCACGTCCGCATCACGCAGCAGGCCGAACAGCACGTCGCGCAGCCGCGGGTTCTTGAGGTCGATCGCCAGCGACTTCTTGCCAGCGTTCAGCGTCGCGAACGTGCTCGACATGGCGCCCTCGGGTCCGCCCTCGACGAACCGCATGACGTCGGGCGCCCGCGGGTTCTCGACCTTGAGCACCTCGGCGCCCAGGGCGGCCAGGTACATCGACGCCGCCGGCCCGGCAATGACGTGCGACAAGTCGATGACCCGCACGTCGGACAGGCATGGCGGCGGCATTTGCTCCGTTTCCATGGATCCTACGCTATCCGCGTCGATGATAAGCTGGTAATAGCGGATTTGGATATCTCGATAGAGAAGCCTTATCAGGTGGATCACCTTCGCCTGCGCGCCCTGACCTTGGTGGAGATGCTTGCCGACACCGGCTCGCTGCATCAGGCGGCCCGGCGCATGAACACGTCCCAGCCGGCGCTGTCGGTGATGCTGCAGGAGGTCGAGCGCACCCTGGGCGGCAGGCTCTTCGAGCGCACGCGCCGCGGCCTGGTGCCGACCGAGATGGGCGTGTACCTGGTCCGCCAGGCCCGCCTGATCCTGGCTGACCTCCGGCGGGTGCAGAGCGAGTTCGACTCGACGCGCGAAGGCCGGTCGCTGCTGCGGGTCGGCGTCCTGCCGCTGGTGATGCTGGAAGTGGTGCCCCAGGCCCTGGCGCTGCTGCGCCACGCCGTGCCCGGCGTGCAGGTCGAGTTCCGGGAAGGCGCCGCGTCGGAGCTGCTGGCCGCGCTCTCGGACGGCGCGCTCGACATGGTGGTCGGCCGCATGCTGCCGGATTTCGCCGACAGCCATGACCTCGACTCCGCATTCCTGTTCGCCGAGTCGTTCCGCATCATCGCCGGCAGGCACCATCGCCTGGCCGCGCGGCGGCGAATCCCGTGGCCGGAGCTGCAGGCGTCGCAATGGATCGAGGCGCCGCACAACACCGCGCTGCACGACTTCTTCGTCGAGGCTTTCCTGCGCCGGGGCCTGCGGCCGCCGCAGCCGATCTACCGCTCGGCCTCGTTCTACTCGTGCATCGCCATTCTGCGGACGTCGGACTGCCTGATGATGGTGCCGCACGAGGTCGCCCGCCACTTCGCCGGCCAGGACGCGATCCGGATCCTGTCCGTGAGCGTGGGCGAAGCCTCGGCGCCGTTCTCGATCGTGAAGCGGCGGTCGCGCGCCACCACGCGCAGCGCCGCCGCCTTCGAGGAGGCCCTGCTGCAGACCGTCCGCGGGCGGCGGTAGGGCCTCAGCCCTTCATCAGCTCGCCGGCGATGATCAGGCGGCGGATCTCGCTGGTGCCGGCCCCGATCTCCAGCAGCTTGGTGGCGCGATACAGACGGTTGATCTCGGTCTCGCGCATGTAGCCGGCGCCGCCGAAGACCTGCACCGCCTCGGTGATGACCTTGGTGCAGCCCTCGGCAGCGTACAGGATGCAGGCCGCGGTCAGCTTGTGGATGTCGCCGCGCCCGCCGGCGCCGATCTCCAGGTCATTGGCTGCCGCCATGGTGCGATAGCAGAACGTGCGGATGGTCTCGACCAGCACGTACATGTCGGCGAGCTTGGACTGCACCATCTGGAACTCGCCGATCGGCCGGCCGAACTGGCGCCGCGTGCGGGCATAGTCCAGCGCCAGCTCGAAGGCGCGCTCGGCCATGCCGAGATTGATCATGGCCACGATGGCGCGCTCGAGATCCAGCCCGCTCATCACCACGGCGACGCCCTGGTTCTCGACGCCCACCAGGTTGGCGGCAGGCACCCGGCATTCGTCGAACACCAGCTCGGCCGTGACGCTGCCGCGGAACCCCATCTTGTCGAGCTTCTGCGCCACCCGGAAGCCAGGGAAGCCCTTCTCGACGATGAAGGCCGAGATCCCCTTGGCGCCCTTGTCGCGGTCGGTCTTGGCGTAGACCAGGGCCACGTCGGCCACCGGACCGTTGGTGATGTAGAGCTTGGTGCCGTTCAGCACGTAGTGGTCGCCCTCGCGCCGCGCCGTGGTCGACATCGAGCCCAGCGCGTCGGAGCCGGCGCCGGGCTCGGTCAGCGCCAGGCAGCCGATCGCCGAGCCGTCGCACAGCCGCGGCAGGTAGCGGCGGCGGATGTCGGCATTGGCATTGCGCTGGATGTTGTTGAGGCAGAGGTTCTCGTGCGCCACGTAGCTCAAGGACACCGAAGGGTTGGCGCGCCCCAGCGCCTGGGCGATCAGGCCGGAGGTGAAGAAATCGCCTTCGGCGCCGCCCAGCTCGGCCGGCGCCGTGACGCCGAGATAGCCCATGCGGGCGAGCGCCGGCATGACCTCGGGCGGCCACCACTCCTCGTCGTCCATGCGCTTCTGCAGCGGCGCCATCTCGGCCCGCGCGAAGCGGTCGGCCTGGTCCAGCACCGCCTGCTGCTCGGCCGTCAGCTCGAAGGACGAAGGCGACGGACGGTTCACGAGATCGACAGGCGTCTGCGGCATCGATTCCTCCCGGCGCGGGGTGGCGCGCGTGTTGACTCTTAAAAGTGAATGGTATTCACTTTTTGCCGTGAGACAAGCCCGAAACCTCTTGCCGGCGTCCACGCCCGCAGCCGCCCCGCAACGCCGCACGCGCGAGCAGCGAAAGCTCGACCGGCACGCAGCGATCCTGGCTGCGGCCCGTGCCGCTTTCGCGCAGAAGGGCTTCGCCGGCGCCTCGATCATCGAGATCGCGCGAGCCTGCGGCATCGCCGACGGCACGGTCTACAAATATTTCACCAGCAAGCAGGACCTGCTGTTCCACGTCATGCGGCAGTTCTACGAAGGCCTGATCGCCGACGTGGAAGCCGGCATGGCGCGGCAGTCGACATTGTCGGCGCGGCTGCGCTACCTGGTGCGGCGGCAGATCGAGGCCTTCATCGAGGACGAGGATCTGTGCCGGCTGTTCATCCGCGAGGTGCGCACAGCCGACGACTATCCCGACTCGCCGCTGCACGACCTGAACCGGCGCTACACATCGATCGTCGTGCGCATCCTGGAGAGCGGCATCACCGCCGGCGAGGTGCGCCCCGACATCAAGCCGCGGCTGGTGCGCGACATCCTTTACGGATCGATCGAGCACATCGCGTGGAAAGCGGTCAGCCGCGGCGGCCGCCTGCGCATCGACCAGACCACCGACCAGCTGCTGGGCATCGTGCTGCATGGCATCGCGCCGCGGCCCGAGACCGTGCGCCGCGTCGTCGCGAGGATGAAATGACCCGTCGGATAGGCACCGTCCTGATCGCCAACCGCGGCGAGATCGCGCTGCGCATCCTGCGAACCGTGCAGGCGACCGGGCGGCGCGCCGTCGTGGTCTTCCATGCGCTGGACGCCCAGTCGCAGGCGGTGCGCGACGCCGACCTCGCCGTGCGCATCGGCGGCGCCTCGCCGGTCGCCGCCTACCTCGACGGGGCGCAGATCATCGCCGTGGCGCGCGACGCCGGCGTCGATGCCATCCATCCCGGCTACGGCTTCCTCTCCGAGAACGCCGGTTTCGCCCGTCAGGTTGCGGCCGCCGGCATCGTGTTCATCGGCCCGACTCCGGATGCCATCGCGCTGATGGGCGACAAGGTCCGGGCCCGCGCCTTCGTCGCCGAGCGCGGCTTTCCGGTGGCGCCGTCGGCGATCGAGGACGACGACCCGGCCAGCTTCGCGGCCCGCGCCCGCGCGCTGGGGCCGCCCCTGCTGATCAAGCCGGCGGCCGGCGGCGGCGGCAAGGGCATGCGCATCGTGCGCGACACGGCCGCGCTGGACACCGAGATCGAGCGCGCCCGCAGCGAGGGACAGCGCTATTTCGGCGACGGCCGGCTCTACGTCGAGCGCTATGTCGAGCGGCCGCGGCACATCGAGGTGCAGGTGCTGGGCGACGCCCATGGTCACGTGGTGCATCTGTGGGAGCGCGAATGCTCGGTGCAGCGCCGCTTTCAGAAGGTGATCGAGGAGACGCCGTCGCCCGCCCTGCGCCCGGCCGAGCGCCACGACATCTGCGATGCCGCCGCCGGCATCGCGCGCGCCGTCGGCTACCAGAATGCCGGCACGGTCGAGTTCATCTACGGCGACGGCGCCTTCTACTTCCTGGAGATGAACACGCGCCTGCAGGTCGAGCACCCGGTGACGGAGCTGGTGACGGGCCGCGACCTGGTGGCCGAGCAGCTGCGCATCGCCGAGGGCGAGGCGCTGGGCTACGGCCAGGCCGACGTGCGGCAAGACGGCCATGCCATCGAGCTGCGGCTCTACGCCGAGGACCCGGCCCGCAACTACGCGCCCATCACGGGGCGCATCGCCCGCCTGCGCTGGCCGACCGTGGAAGGCCTGCGGGTCGACAGCGGCATCAGCGAGGGCCAGCGCGTGTCGGCCGCCTTCGACCCCATGCTGGCCAAGCTGATCGTGCACGGCGCCGACCGGGCCCAGGCCATCGCCCGCGCCCGCCAGGCGCTGCAGCAGACCGTGCTGCTGGGCCTGACGACCAACCGCGAGTTCCTCGACCGCGTGCTGGCCGATGCGCCGTTCGCGGCCGGCGCGCTCCATACCGGACTGCTCGACGAGCGGGCCGCCCAACTGGCGCTGCCGCCGCCCGATCCCGACACCCTGATGGCGCTGATCGCGGCGACGGCATTGAGCGATCCCGGCCTGCGCGCCGAGGCCGACGCCGTGCCGGCGCTGCACGCCGCGATGGGCAGCTGGAGGAACTGACATGCGGCGGCGCTTCGACATCGACGGCACGGCGATCGACGCCGCGCTCCTGCGGCGCCCGGCGAGCTATGCGCTCGCCGTCGGCGGCGACATCCAGCCGATCGATCTGTCGCCGCCTGCGGCCGACGGCACGCAGGTCTTGCGGGTCGGCGAGCGCGCCTTCGCCGTGCATGTCGCCCGCGACGGCGACACCGCCTTCGTGCAGATCGCCGGACGCGCCTTCAGCATCCGCACGATCGAGCCGCTGACCGTGTTCGCCCATGCCGGCGCCGCCAATGCCGACCTGACGGCACGCGCGCCGATGCCGGGCACCGTCGCGGCCGTGCGGGTCCAGGTCGGCGCGCAGGTCAGCAAGGGCGAGACCATGATGGTGATCGAAAGCATGAAGCTGGAGACCGCGATCACGGCCTGGCGCGACGGCACGGTCGAGGCCATCCACCTCGCGGCCGGCCAGACCTTCGACCGCGACGCCCCCCTGGTCTCGCTCGCGGCCGAGGCGGCGGAGTGACAACCAGCAAATGAAGCCACAGGGGTACAGAGACACAGAGGGTAACGGTCAGGTGCGCCGAAGGCGTGCCGCGCTGTTGCTCTGCGCCTCTGTCCCTGCGTGATTGACCACCTGATCGGACCAGCCCCATGCGCCGCATCGAAACCCGCATCGATGTCCACTCAGAAGCGTTTCGCGCCAATCGCGAGCGCAACCTGGCGCTGGTCGCGGAGCTGCGCGAGGCGCAGCGCCGGGCCCGCTACGAGCGCCCGCAGCGCGACATGGAGCGCCTGCGGCGGCAGAACAAGCTCTTCATCCGCGAGCGGCTGGACCTGCTGCTGGATCCGGGCACGCCGTTCCTGGAGCTGTCGACGCTGGCCGCCAACCGCGCCTATGACGGCGAGGTGCCGGGCGCCGGCATCGTGAGCGGCATCGGCGTCGTTTCCGGCCGCGAGGTGATCATCCATGCCGACGACGCCAGCGTGAAAGGCGGCGCCTGGTATCCCCTGTCGGTCAAGAAGATCGTGCGCACGCTCGACATCGCGATCGAGAACCGGCTGCCCGTGATACACCTGTGCGACAGCGCCGGCGGCTTCCTGCCGCTGCAATCGCAGTTCTTCGCCGACCGCTACTATGCCGGCCGCATCTTCCGCAACCAGGCGATCCTCAGCAAGCTGGGCGTGCCGCAGGTCGCCGTGGTGCTGGGCCACTGCACGGCCGGCGGCGCCTACGTGCCGGCGCTCAGCGACTATTCGGTGATCGTGCGCGGCACCGGCGCGATCTTCCTGGGCGGGCCGCCGCTGGTGAAGGCGGCCACGGGCGAGGACGTGTCGGTCGACGAGCTGGGCGGCGCCGACATGCACACCCAGGTGAGCGGCACCGCCGACTATGCCGCCGGCAGCGAGGCCGAGGCGCTGGCGATGGCGCGCGACATCGTAGCCAACCTGCGCCGGCCGCAGAAGATGGCGATCGAGCAGCAGGCGCCCGAGCCGCCCTACTACGATCCGGCCGAGCTCTACGGCATCGTGCCGCCCGACACCAAGGTGCAGTTCGACATGCGCGAGGTCATCGCGCGCCTGGTCGACGGCAGCCGCTTCCACGAATACCAGCCGACCTACGGCACCACCCTGGTGTGCGGCTACGCCCATCTGTGGGGCTATCGCATCGGCATCCTGGCCAACAACGGCGTGCTGTTCAACGACAGCTCGCTGAAGGCGGCGCATTTCATCCAGCTCTGCGACAAGAATCGCACGCCGCTTCTGTTCCTGCAGAACATCACGGGCTTCATGGTCGGCCGCGACTACGAGCGCCGCGGCATCACCAAGGACGGCGCCAAGATGATCATGGCGCAGGCCGGTGCCGAGGTGCCGAAATTCACGGTCATCGTCAGCGGCTCCTTCGGGGCCGGCAACTACGGCATGGCCGGCCGCGCCTACGACCCGCGCTTCCTGTTCTTCTGGCCGCACGGCCAGATCTCGGTGATGGGCGCCGAGCAGGCCGCCAACGTGCTGACCGACGTCAAGGTCCGCCAGCTCGCGCGCCATGGCGGCACGCTGTCGGCGGAGCAGATCGCCGCCATCCGCGATCCCGTGCTGGACGACTATCGTCGCGAGTCGAGCGCCTTGTACTCCACGTCGGAGCTGTGGGACGACGGTGTGCTGGACCCGATCGACACGCGCAACGCGCTGGGCATCGCCATCTCAAGCGCGCTGAACGCGCCCTGGCACGAGCCGCGCTACGGCGTGTTCCGGATGTAGCATGGCGCGCGGCGTACGCCCTGGCCGGGTGACGACTCTCGCGAGAAGGACAGCCGCACGGGATGGCCGATGACCATTCAGCCCTCGGGTCGCATGCGACGGGGAGGGGCGCGAGAACCTCACCACGACCAGGACGCCGGTGCTGAAGATTGCTCCAACGCATGGAGATAGCGCGGCGCGAATCGGGCGATGCGATGATCTCTTGCGGCAATCCCGCGACCCTCTGCAACCGGGCTGCACGCTCATCGACGCGGCGCGGTCGAGGCGGTTGCGCATAGTTGTCATCCCGAGCGCAACGCTCGGGATGACAATAGGCACGCAAGCAAGCGCCGCGAGAGAATGACAGCGCTAGAGGCCGGGCGTGTCGCGCGGCGGCAGGTGCGCAATCGAGTCGTCGACCTGCAGGCGCGGCTGTTCGCCGCGAACGATGTTGAGCGTGCCGATCGGCACCAGCGTGCCGCCGGCCTTGCCCGAGATCCGGGAGGCGGCCCCGGCCTTGCGATCGGTAACGCTCGGCTGGATCGGCTGCGTCGCCAGGCGGTCGGGCGTGACGCCACGCATATCCTGACCGGCAGGAGCGGGCTGTGCCCGCATCTCGCGGGCCAAGGATACGCCACCCGCCAGATCATGTGTCTGGGCCGGATTGGCGTCGCGCAACAGCGGTGCCGGGTCGGCCGCCTGCGCCGCGCCCATGGCGAGCCCGCCGGCAATGAGGACGGACACCGCGGCAACGGTGAAACCCCGCAGATGACGCTGCGGCATGATGAGACCTCCTTTGACGGAACACTGGCCTGTACGTCGTGACCGACCATGGCGGCGGAGCGGCCGGTTTGCGGCAAGTCCAAGATCAAATGAGGCGATAAACATGGCACATGCTTACGCAAACTCAGCCCGCCGGCTGGCATGCGCACCGCCATCGCGCGCCGCTTCCGGCGCGCCGATGGTCGGCAGCGGCATGAACTCGTAGGATGCGGAGCACCGCCGGCCTCGGGCTGGCCAGACAACGCAAACGGGGGAAACAACGATGGCTTCACAGGCGCAGACGCAGGTCGGGATCATCGGTGCCGGCCCCGCCGGCTTGCTGCTGGCCCGGTTGCTCAGGATGCACGGCATCGACAGCGTGATCCTCGAGCAGCGCGACCGCGCCTATGTCGAAGGCCGCGTCCGCGCCGGCGTGCTCGAGCAGGGCACGGCATCGCTGCTCGAGGAGGCCGGCGTCGCGGCGCGCCTCAAGCGCGAAGGCCTGGTGCACGAGGGCATCGAGATCGTCGCTCGCGACCGGCACTTGCGGATCGACTTCCGCGACCTGACGGGCAAGGCGGTCGTCGTCTACGGCCAGACCGAGGTGACCAAGGACCTGATCGCGGCGCGGCTGGCGGGCGATGGTCCGATCATCTGGAACGCCGCCGATGTCGCGGTCCATGACATCGATGGCGAGCAGCCGACGCTGACCTACCGCAGCGACGGTCAGGACCACCGGCTGACCTGCGATTTCGTGGCCGGCTGCGACGGCTTCCACGGCGTCGGCCGGCAGTCGATCCCCGCGCAGGCGCTGCAGAGCTTCGAGCGGGTCTACCCGTTCGGCTGGCTCGGCATCCTGGCCGAGGTGCCGCCATGCTCGCACGAGCTGATCTACGCCCGGCACGAGCGGGGTTTCTCGCTGGCATCCATGCGCTCGCCGACGCGCAGCCGCTACTACATCCAATGCGCCGTCGACGAGGACCTGAGCGCCTGGCCGGATGCCCGCATCTGGGACGAGCTCAAGCTGCGGCTGGGCCCCGCTGCGGCGGCCGGGATGACCACCGGACCCTCGATCGAAAAGAGCGTGGCGCCGCTGCGCAGCTTCGTGGTGACGCCGATGCGCTTCGGCCGCCTGTTCCTGGCCGGCGACGCAGCGCATATCGTGCCGCCCACCGGCGCCAAGGGCCTCAATCTCGCGGCCTCCGACGTGCACTACCTCAGCCGCGCGCTCATCGCCTTCTACAAGAAGGGGCAGGCCGATGCGCTGGAGCGCTACTCCGAATCCGCTCTGGCCCGCGTGTGGAAGGCGGAACGTTTTTCGTGGTGGATGACCACGATGCTGCACAAGCTTCACGACGAGAGCAGCTTCGAGGCGCAGATGCAGCTGGCCGAACTCGACTACCTCGCCTCGTCCCGCGCCGCCCAGACGGCGCTGGCGGAGAACTATGTCGGCCTGCCGTACTGAAGCGGCTATTCCACCGGCTCCGGCGTCTTGGGCGCGGCGGGCTCCTCGGCACCGGTATCCAGCGGCTCCGCCGTCTCCTCGTCGTCGCCGTCGAGCGGCAGGTCGGGCTCCTCGGGCCGATAGATCGACACCTCGGCGCGCGCATCCAGCAGGCCTGCTGCCTTCAGCTCCTCGTGGCCCGGCAGATCGTCCAGCCCGCCCAGCCCGAAATGCTCGAGGAAGAACTCGGTCGTGCCCCAGGTCACCGGCTTGCCTGGCGCACGGCGGCGGCCCATGGGCTGGATCCAATTCTGCTCGAACAGGAAATCCAGGGTGCCCTTGCTCAGGCCCACGCCGCGGATCTGCTCGATCTCCGCCCGCGTCACCGGCTGGTGGTAGGCGATGATCGCCAGCGTATCCACCGCCGCGCGCGACAGCTTGCGGTTCACCGGCTGCTCGATCTTCAGCTTCTGCGCCAGATCGGGCGCCGTGCGAAAACCATAGCCACCGGCGACCTTCACCAGGTTCACCCCCCGTGCCGCATAGAGCTCGGCAAGCTCGGCCAGCAGCGCCTCGACATCGGTGTCGGGCGGCAGGCGCTCGGACAGGGCGCCGATGCCCAGCGTCGTCGCCGACGCGAAGATCAGCGCCTCGACCAGGCGCAGATTGTACGCATGCTGGTCCTCCGGCGACGGCTCGGGCTCGACGGCGGCCGCGACCGCGTCGCCGGCCTCGTCCAGGGCCTGATCGTCCTCCGTCGTCTCGTCGTCGGCCGCATCGGCCTCGGCCACGGTGTCGGCGCTCTCGCCAGGTTCGTCGGCATCGGCGTCGGCCCCGTCATCGGCGCCGGCCTCCAGTGCCTCGGCCTCGGCAGCCTCCGCCGGCGTGTCGGCAGCATCCTCGGCCGTGGCGTCGACCGCGCCGGGCGCGTCGGGCGCGTCGGTGTCGCTCACGACTGCGTCGGCGGCCTCGACGTCGGCGCTGGCGGCGCCCGCCTCCGTGGCTTCAGCCTCGACCGCCTCAATCTCGGTCGCTTCGACTTCAGTCGTCTCAACTTCAGTTGCTTCGACCTCGTTCGCCTCGGCCTCGGTGGCGCCGGCGCGGGTCTTCTTGCTCTCGTCGACGGTGTCGGTCATGCGATCCATCCCTTACGGTGCCGGTGCCGGTGCCGGTTGCGGCAGGTCGTCGCCGTCGGTGCGCGCCTCTGTGCGCTTGCGCAGGAAAATCGGGCCAAAGGTCTCGGTCTGGCGCAATTGCACCAGGCCATCCTTGGTGAGCTGCAGCGAGGCCACGAAGGTCGCGGCGATGGCCGAGCGCAGCCGCAACGGATCGGTGAGGCCCGGTGGCAGGAAGGCCGCGATCGACGCCCAGTCGATGGCGATCCCCAGCATGCGCGACAGCCGCTCCGTGGCCTCGTCGGGCGAGAAGAACTGCATCGCCGCGATGTGATACGCATCAGGCTTCTTCGGCTTGTGCATCTCGCCATAGGCCTTGAGCAGCTCGTAGAGCTGCACCTGCCATTGCGACTTGCGCACCACCAGCACGCCCTCGGGCTGGCCACGGCCGAACGTATCGACGCCCAGCCGCGGTCGCGCCATCAGCCGCGTGCCGGCCTCCTGCATCGCTTCGAGCAGCCGCAGCTGGTGCTGCAGCGCCTCGGCCATCTGCTCGCCCGACGGCTCCTCGTCCTTGGGCGGATCGGGCAGCAGCAGACGCGACTTCAGGTAGGCGAGCCAGGCGGCCATCACAAGGTAGTCGGCGGCGATCTCCAGGCGCAGGCGGCGGGCCCTGGCGATGAAGGCCAGGTACTGGTCGACCAGCGCCAGCATCGAGATGCGCCGCAGGTCGACCTTCTGCTCGCGGGCCAGCACCAGCAGGATGTCGAGCGGGCCTTCGTAGCCTTCCAGGTCGAGGATCAGCTCGCCCTCGCCCGGCGCGATCACCTCGGGCTGCCCGGAATCGAACGCGGCATCGCCGGCCGGCGCCGGCGACTCGGCCGCTTCAGGCGCGGCGTCGGTCGGCTGGTCGGTCGGCAGCGGGTCGTCAGCGTCGGTCATGCGGGCAATCGAGCCTCATGACCACTAGATGTAGTCTATCGTCCCCTACGCCGCCACGAGATTCGCGACGGCGTTATCCCCAGTCGCTCGCCATAAAACGTAATGATTACAACAAGTTACCTTGGCGCAAACCGGCACGCCTCACGCCACCGGACGGTCGAGCAGCATCGCCAGGCGCCGGCGGGTACGCTCCAGGGCCTCGGCGTCGGCACCATCCCTCGCCGCCGCGCGCTGGCTGGTCCCGCGCTCGACCCGCTCCCAGGCAAGCGGCGTCAGCGCCGGAACCACGCCCGCGATCTCGCGCATCTGGTCCATGTCGCCGTTGCAGTGCAGCGCGACATCGCAGCCGGCGGCCAGCCCGGCGCGGACGCGCTCGGCATGGGTGCCGTCCAGCGCCTGCATCGAGAGATCGTCGGTGATCAGCAGGCCATCGAAGCCGATATGGCCGCGGATGATATCGCGCACGACGGCTGACGACGTCGTCGCCGGCTGGTTGCCGCTGAGCGCGCGATAAAGCACGTGCGCGGTCATCGCCCAGGGCAGATCGGCCAGCGCCCGGAACGGCGCGAAGTCGCAGGCCTCGAGCTCGGCACGCCCGGCCTCGACGATCGGCAGCTCGAAATGGCTGTCGGCACGGGCACGGCCATGGCCGGGGATATGCTTCATCACCGGGATCACGCCGCCGGCCATCAGGCCTTCCGCCTGGGCACGGCCCAGGGCAGCCACCACCGCCGGCGCCTCGCCGAAGGCGCGATCACCGATGACGCCATGCGCGCCGGCGACCGTCACGTCGAGCACCGGGGCGCAGTCGACATCGATGCCCAGCGGCGCGAGGTCGGCGGCGATGAGGCGGGCGTTGAGGCGCGTGGCCTCGACCGCCGCCTCGGGCTCGCGCCCGTGCAGCGCGCCGAACAGCGCCGCCGGCGGCGCGACCCGCCAATAGGGCGGCTTGAGGCGCGCGACGCGGCCGCCTTCCTGGTCAATCAGCACTGGCGCCTCGGCGCGGCCGACGCAGTCGCGCAGATCGCCGGTCAGGGCGCGCACCTGCTGGGGCGTCGCGACATTGCGCGCGAACAGGATGAACCCCAGCGGATCGGCATCGCGGAAGAAGGCGCGTTCGTCGGCCGACAGGCGCGGCCCGGCGCAACCGAGGATCACAGCAGCAGGCATGGTCATGTGCCCATCTTCACCGTCATCGCGAGCGTAGCGCGAGATCTCCTGCGAAAGGAGACACAATCCTCAGAATTTCCCCGCGTCGCTCGGGATGACAGCCCCGTCTTCTTTCATCGCGGCGGCAGCAGCACGCAGCCGACATTGCGCGTCTTGAGCCTGGCGCAGGTGTCCTTGGCCTGCTTCTCCTCGAGCGGGCCGGCCTGCACGCGATACCACGTGCCCTTGTCGCCGAGATCGGCGCGAGCCGGCTGCATGCGCAAATTGCCCAGCACATCGCTGTTGGCCTTCTGCAGCCGCGCCCACGTGGCCTTGGCGACATCCTCGGACCGTTCCGACGCGACCTGGATGCGGTAGCCGCCACCGGCTGCCGGGCCGTTCAGGCCATCGACGATCGATGCGATCGACGGACCGCCGCCGGTGTCGCTGATCTTGGGCTGCGCCGCCGCCGGCTCGGGCGTGGTGCTGGCCTCCGTCGGTGGCGGCGCCGGCGGAGTCGCGGCCGGTGCCGGCTGTGCCGGTGGCAGTGTCGGCGCCGTCGCGGTGACCGTGGGCGGTGGCGTCGTCGCGGCCGGCGGGGTCGATGGTGGCGTCGCGGCGGGCGGCGCCGCTTCCGGGGCTGCGGGCGCCGGCGCGGCCGTGGCCGGCATGCGCGGCGTGGCCGGCGGCGGCATCAGGCGCTCGGGCTGCAGCGGCACGGCGTTGGGGTCGACGCGGCGATAGGCGTCGATGTCCTGGTTGGGGATCTGCTGCCCCTTGGGATCGTCCGGCTTGATCTTGGCGGGCCCGTCCGCGGGCCGCACGGTCGGGATCGGCAACCCCGGGCCGCCGCGCTCGATATCCTGCTTGTGCGCCCAGTAGACCGTGCCGCCGAAGCTGGACAAGGCGGCGATGGTCACCATCACGGTCACGATCGTGCCGCGGCGCTGGTTGACCCGATAGAGCAGCGAGGGCGACTCCTCGCCGGCCTGCTGGGCAGCAAGCTCGTCGAGCGAGAGGGTACGGACTGCCGGCTCAGGCTGGCGTGCTGGCTCCGCCTGACCGGGATGGTAAACAACAGGCCCGCTGGCCGGCAGCGGGGTACGCTGGAACATGGCTTGTTATCTCATTTCCTCGGCCGGGGGGACGCCGAATATTCCAAGGCCGGATTGTATCACAAATCCAACGGCTTGCACCAACGCGATGCGTGATAAAGTGAGGTCCCGGTCAGTCTCGATCACGAACCGCAGGCCGCTTTCCTCCTTGCCGCGGTTCCAGTGGGCATGGAACTGCGAGGCGAGCTCGTAGAGATAGAACGCGATGCGGTGCGGCTCGTGCGCCTGGGCCGCCGCCTCGACCTGGCGCGGCCATTGCGCCAGCAGCTTGATCAGCGCCAGCTCGCCCGGATCGGTCAGCCGCGCGTGCGGCGCCGCCGCCAGGGTCGCGGCGTCGAGGCCGCCGAAGCCGGCGGCGGCCGCCTGGCGCAGCACCGAGCGCGTGCGGGCATGTGCGTACTGCACGTACCAGACCGGGTTGTCGCGCGACTGCTCCGTCGCCTTCGCCAGGTCGAAGTCGAAGGGCGCGTCGTTCTTGCGCGTCAGCATCGTGAAGCGCACGACATCGGGCCCGACCTCGTCGAGCAGGTCGCGCAGCGTGATGAATGTGCCGGCGCGCTTGGACATGCGCACCAGCTCGCCGCCCTTCAGCACGCGCACCAGCTGGCAGAGCTTGACGTCGAGCGCGCCCTTGCCCGACGTGATCGCCTTGACCGCCGCCTGCATGCGCTTGACGTAGCCGCCATGGTCGGCGCCCCAGACGTCGATCATCTCGGCGAAGCCGCGGCAGAACTTGTCGTGGTGGTTGGCGATGTCGTTGGCGAAGTAGGTCCATGACCCGTCCGACTTCTTCAGCGGCCGGTCGACATCGTCGCCGAACTGCGTCGAGCGGAACAGGGTCTGCTCGCGATCCTCCCAGTCGTCGGGCTTCTGGCCCTTGGGCGGCTCCAGACGCCCCTGGTAGATCAGGCCGGCGTCGGACAGCGCCTGGAAAGCGGCCTCGACGGCGCCGCTCTGCACCAGGGCGCGTTCGGAGGTGAAGACATCCATGCGCACGCCCAGGGCATCGAGATCATCGCGGATCGAGGCCATCAGCGTGTCGATGGCGAAGGCACGCAGCTCGGGCAGCCACACGTCCTCCGGCTGGTTCAGCCATTTCGACCCGTCGAGCTGCGCCAGCTGGCGGCCGACATCCTTCAGGTATTCGCCCGGGTACAGGCCCTCGGGGATCTCGCCGATCGCCTGGCCCAGCGCCTCCTGGTAGCGCAGGTAGGTCGAGCGGCCGAGGATGTCGACCTGCGCCCCGGCATCGTTGATGTAGTACTCCTTGGTGACGGCAAATCCCGCCTTGGCCAGCAGGTTGGCCAGCGCATCGCCCACCACGGCGCCGCGGGCATGCGCGACATGCAGCGGGCCGGTCGGGTTCGCCGACACATACTCGACATTCACCGGCGTGCCCTGGCCCAGCGTGCTGTCGCCATAGGCGCGGCCGGCGGTCAGCACGTCCGCCAGGCGCGCGCGCCAGAAATCGTCCGACAGGCGCAGGTTGATGAAGCCCGGGCCGGCCACCGCGGCCCCGGTCACGCCCGCGACCTGGCGCAGGCGCGCCACCAGCGCGTCGGCGATCTCGCGCGGCTTCTTGCGCGCGCCCTTGGCCAGCACCATCGCCGCGTTCGTCGCGATGTCGCCGTGGGCGGGATCGCGCGGCGGCTCGGCCGTGACGGCGGACAGGTCCAGCCCGGCCGGCAGCTCGCCGGCCGCTTCCATGGCCCGCAGCGCAGCGGTGATTTCATCGGCGATGTGACGGAACAGGTTCATGACGGCCCAAAACGATGCGGCGCAAGCGCCTCTGCGTGGGCTTTAGCGCGGCGCATGGTTTTCTTGCAACCGCCGCACCGCCGCATGCCCATGCGCGGCGCTTTCAGAACAGGTCAAAGTACTCGCGCTGCTCCCATTCCGTGACCTCGGCCTGGAAACGCGCGATCTCGGCATCCTTGATGCGGGCGAAGTAGTCGACGAACCCCGCCCCCAGCCCGTCGCGGAAGCAGGCATCGGCGCGCAGCGCCGCCAGGGCCTCGCCCAGCGATCTCGGCAACGGCTCTGCCTGCGCCTCGTAGGGCGTGTCGGCCGACGGGCCGGGATCGAGCTTGCGCTTCAGGCCGTCGAGGCCGGCCAGCACCTGCGAGGCCATGTAGAGATACGGGTTCGCCGCCGGCTCGCCGACGCGGTTCTCCAGCCGTGTCGCCGGATCGCCCGCCGCGCCCAGCGCCCGCAGCATCACGCCGCGGTTGTCGCGGCCCCAGATCGCGCGATCCGGCGCCAGCGAATAGGGCCGGTAGCGCTTGTAGCCGTTGAGCGTCGGCGTGGTGAACGCCGTCGCCGCGCGCGCATGCGCCAGCAGCCCGCCCAGCCACTGCATCGCGACCGGCGACAGGTCGCGGCTCTCGTCTTGCGACATGAAGGCGTTGGCGCCGGTGCGGTGATCGCGCAGCGACTGGTGCAGGTGCCAGCCGCTCGACATCACGTTGGGGATGCGCGGCCGGCACATGAAGCTGGCGTGATAGCCGTGGCGGCGGGCGACCTGCTTCACGGCGCTGCGCAGCAGCACCATGGCGTCGGCAGGCTCCAGCCCGAGGCCGGGATGGAAGGTGAGCTCGCACTGGCTGGGGCCATACTCCAGCTCGATGCTGCGCAGCTTGAGGCCCAGTGCCATGACGTCACGGCGCAGGATGTCGAACACCGGGTCGAGCTGGTCGTAGCGCTGCTCGGTCAGGTACTGGTAGCCCTGGGTCAGCAGCGCGACCTCGGGCGGCTCGCCCGGCTGGCCCGAATCGGATGGCCGCAGACGCGGGTCGAGCAGCTTGAAGACGTGGAACTCGACCTCCAGGCCGGCCATGAAGTCGTAGCCGGCGGTGGCGAGCTGGCCCAGCACCTTGCGGTAGAGGTGCCGGGTCGAGAACGGCACCGGCCGGCCATCGGCGAAATGGAGATCGCACAGCACCCAGCCGGTCTTGGGCGCCCAGGGCAGGATGCGGAACGTGGTGGGATCGGCCACCATCAGCGCATCGGCCGCGCCCTCCATCTCGCGCATGCCGAAGCCGCCGCCCGCCGTGAACACCGGGAACACGGTGCGGTGCGCCGTATCCTTGGCGAGCAACGTGGTGGTGATGGCGCAGCCGCCGCGCATCACCGACAGCGCGTCGGCGCCCACCACCGACTTGCCGCGCAGCACCCCGTGCTGGTCGGCGAACGACAGCCGCACGACCTCCAGCTCCTCGGCCCGGATGCGGTGCTCGGCCTCGGTCGCCGCCTCGACCTGCGCGGCGCTCCACAGCCCGTGACGATCGACGAAGCTCACGCCCCTCTCCGCCCACGAAGTGGGGGGAGAGAGAGGGGCCCGCGCGCAGCGCGGGAGGGTGAGGTGGGTCGCAGAACCGCACGGAACCTCATGGGACAGCCTCGTCTTGCACCAGCACCACCTCACCCTCCCATCGCTGACGCGATGGGCCCCACCCTCTCCCCCCGCTGCGCGGGCGGAGAGGGGTTCTATGCCGCCGACTTCGCCCAGCTGGCGTTGCTGCGGCGCTTGCGGTCGACCTCGGGCCAGTACGCCTCCCAGCCCTCGGTCGGGCCGATCGCGTCCATCGCCGCCGGGCCGGTGATGCCGGAAGCGGCCGCAGCGTCGAGCACCATCAGCGGCGTCTCGCCGGCCTCGGCCTGCGCGATCGAGCGCAGCAGCAGGCGGCGATAGGCGATGATGGCCTTGTCCGACGTGCCCAGATGCTCGCGCGTGCGGTCGGCGATCGCGCCCTGTGACTCGCAGGCCCACTGGTCGTGCACGTTGATGTCGAAGCCCATGCCGGTGAAGGTCCTGGTGCGCTGCTCCTCGGAATCATAGCCCCAGTGGTTGGCGCGGTTCAGCCGCGGCTTGTAGTCGGGCAGCTCATAGAGCTCCAGGCGCTGGCGGCGCATCTCGTCCTTGTCGACGGGCTGGCCGAAGCTGGTGAACATCGCGTACCAGTAGTTGCTGCCGTCATCGACCGGCACATGCCACTGGGTGATCGTCATCTCGGCGCTCATCGGGATGACGAAGGCGTTGGGGAACAGCAGGTTGGTGACGCGCAGATGCGTCTGGCGCTCGTTGAGCAGGCGCCGGGTCAGCAGGCGCAGGCCGAACGGCGCCGGCTCGACGTCGATCTTCGGCCGCGGGTACTCGCGCAGCAGCGTGGTCATCGGGATGTTGGAATCGATCGAGGCGGCGCGGAACTGGCGGCCGTAGCCGGTCTCCGTGCTTTCGTCCTCCTCGAAGCGGTGCAGGAACGAGGCATGCGCCGGATCGATGCCCACCTCCAGCGCCTGCAGCCAGTTGCATTCCATATGGCCCTTGAACGCGAAGCAGTGGCTGGCCGGCGCGATGAAGCAGTCGAAGTCCGGAAACGCCGGCGGCGCGCCGGCACCGAGATAGGCGAAGATCACGCCGTTCCTCTCGCGCACCGGATAGGCACCCTGCCGGATGCGCTCGCAGTAGCGGCTGTCCGGCGGCTCGGCCGGCATCTGCAGGCACTTGCCCTCGACGTCGAACAGCCAGCCATGGAACGGGCAGCGCAGGCCGCCGTGCTCGCGCCGGCCATAGGCCAGATCGGCGCCGCGATGCGGGCAGTCGCGGTCGAGCAGGCCCAGCCGCCCGGCCTCGTCGCGGAACAGCACCAGGTCCTGGTCCATCAGCCGTACCGCCTTCACCGGCCGCGGCCCGGCCAGCTCGTCGGCAAGCGCCACCGGCTGCCAGTAGAGCCGCATCAGCTTGCCGGCCGGCATCGCGGCGCCGGTCAGCGTCATGCGCGCATTCTCTTCACGGCTGATCATGGCGGCCCTCCCGTCACCAAGGAGAAGATGGCTGGCCGATTATTGAATGAAGGTGCCCTACGCGTACAGGTCGAACAGGCGGCGATGCTCATCGAGGGCATAGTTGTCGGTCATGCCGGCGATGTAGTCGGCGACGACCCGGGCGCGGCCGCGCTCGTCCTGCGTGCGCGCGCGGCTGCCCCATTCGTCGGGCAGGCACTCGGGCTCGCGGAACAGCAGGCTGAACAGATCGGCCACCACGCGCCGCGCCCGCGACGTCATGCGATTGACGCGCCAGTGGCGGTACATGCGCTGGAACAGGAAATCCTTCAGCGCGTCGTTGTCGCGGGCCAGCGTCGCCGAGAACGCCACCACCGGCCCGCCCAGGCGGCGCACGGCGTCGACGCTGGCCGGCGCCGCCGCCTGCAGCCGCCGCCGCGTCTCGGCCACGACGTCCTCGACCATCACGTTGATCAGCCGGCGCACGGTCTCGTGGATCAGCCGTCCCTGCTCGAGCCCCGGATAGCGCTGGCGCACGCCGCGGATGATGTCGCCCACCAGCGGCAGTGGCAGCAGGTCCTCGACATGGAACAGGCCGGCGCGCAGCCCGTCGTCGATGTCGTGGTTGTTGTAGGCGATGTCGTCGCTGATGGCGGCGACCTGCGCCTCCGGCCCGGCCCAGGTGTCGAGCTCCAGGTCCCACTCGCCGCTGAACTCGACGATCGCCGCCGGCAGGTCGGCCGCCGTCACGCCCGGCTTGAGCAGCGGACCGTTGTGCTTCACCGCGCCTTCCAGCGTCTCCCAGGTCAGGTTCAGCCCGTCGAAGTCGGCGTAGCGGTGCTCCAGCTTGGTGAGGATGCGCAGGGTCTGCGCATTGTGGTCGAAGCCGCCGAACGGCTTCATCGCCGCATCCAGCGCGTCCTCGCCGGCATGGCCGAACGGCGTGTGGCCGAGGTCGTGCGCCAGCGCCAGCGCCTCGGCGAGATCCTCGTCCAGCGCCAGCGTGCGGCAGATCGAGCGCGCGATCTGCGCCACCTCCAGGGTGTGCGTCAGCCGCGTCCGGTGGTGATCGCCCTCGTGGTAGACGAACACCTGGGTCTTGTGCTTCAGCCGCCGGAACGCGGTCGAGTGGATCACCCGGTCGCGGTCGCGCTGGTAGGGCGAGCGCGTCGTGCTCACCGCCTCGGCATGCAGCCGGCCGCGCGAGGCATGCGGGTTGGTCGCATAGGCCGCCAGCGCGCGGCCGTCGAACCCGATCACCTTGCCCTGCTCCGGCATGCCTGCCTCCGCTGCCGCGGGTTGCGCCGCCGCCCTGGCTCCTGCGCTATTTCACCAGGCAGATCGGCACCTCGACATGGGCGATGGCATCCTGCGCCACCGAGCCCAGCAGCACGCCCGCCACGCCGCTATGTCCGCGCGTGCCCATCACCACCGAGCCGCAGCCCAGGCGGCGGGTGAACTCGCCGATGATCGGCCCGGGCCGGCCGACGCTGATATGCGTGGCGGCCTTCACCCCGGCGTCGGCGCACAACTTCACGGCCGAGGCCATGGCCTTCTCGCCTTCCTCGCGGTGATAGGCATCGACGTTCGCCTTGGGCACGAACATCGTCACCAGGCTGCCCACGGACGGCTGCACGTTCAGCAGGTGCAGCTCGCTGCCGGGCACGGCCTTGGCCAGGCCGATGGCATGCTTGACGGCGCGATCGGAGTTGGCCGAGCCGTCGACCGGCACCAGGATGAAGTTCGTATCGGCCATGGTCAGTCGTCCTTCCTTTCCGCCAGATCGATCGCATCGTGCGGCTTGCGCCGACGCGACAGGTACATTCCTAGCACGACGACGAACACCGCGCCGGCAGCGGCGCAGACATGCTCGGCGTGCGGGATATGGTGCTCGAGCCAGGCCGCGATCGTGCCCGGCGGCGCCACGTCGGCGTTGGGCGGCTTGCCGTCAGTGGCCATCACCTCGCCGCCGATCCAGCCCAGCAGCGCCCCGCCGATCACCACCAGCACGGGGTAGCGCTGCAGGATGGCGGTGAGCAGCGTGCTGCCGAAGATGATGATCGGGATGCTGATGATCAGGCCGAGCATGATCAGCACGCCGTCGTTGTTGGCCGCGGCCGCGATCGCGATGGCGTTGTCGAGGCTCATGATCGCGTCGGCCACGATGATGGTCCAGACAGCGCCCCACAGGCTGGCGCTCGCCTTGACGCCGCCTTCGCCCTCGCCTTCATCCTCGTTCAGCAGCTTCACGCCGATCCACAGCAGCAGGGCGCCGCCGAGCAGCTTCAAGTAGGGGATGCTCAGCAGCCAGGTGATCATGAAGACGAAGATCACCCGCAGCACGATGGCGCCCAGGCTGCCGCCGATGATCGCCGGCTTGCGATGCTGGTCGGAGAGGTTGCGGCAGGCCATCGCGATCACGACGGCGTTGTCGCCGGACAGGATGATATTGGCCACGATGATCTTGCCCAGCGCCAACCAGAAGACGGCGCTGGCCAGATCCGGCATCACGAAATGCATACACCCCCCACAACGGCGGTTTATCGGTTGAAAGACGGCCGGCAACATAGCGTCCGGCCGCGACCTGTAAATACCCCCACCATTCGCAGCCCGGGCCGCTTCCGCCCGGGCCGGCGCCAATGCTATCCCCGGCCCCGGACGAGGGGAGAAAGCCTGGATGGCAGCCAAGTCGACCTACACCAAGATGTTTCCCGTGTCCTGGACGGAACTGCACCGCGATGCCAAGGCGTTGGCGTGGCGGCTGGCCGATCTCGGGCCGTTCAAGGGCCTCGTCGCCATCACCCGCGGCGGCCTGGTCCCGGCGGCGATCGTGGCCCGCGAGCTGAATGTGCGGCTGATCGACACGGTCTGCTGCTCGACCTATGAGAAGACCAGGCGCGGCGGCAAGGTCGAGGTGCTCAAGGGCACCCAGGCGGAGCAGGACTCGGGCGAGGACTGGCTGATCGTCGACGACCTCGTCGACACCGGCGTCACGGCCGAGCGCGTGCGCGAGATGATGCCCAAGGCGCATTTCGCCACCGTCTACGCCAAGCCGGCGGGCAAGCCGATGGTCGACACCTTCATCACCGAGGTGAGCCAGGACACCTGGATCCTGTTCCCCTGGGACCAGGAGGCGGTGATGTCGACACCCATCGTCGAGCTGAAGGCCACCGACCGGCGGCGGTGAGCCCGTTTGCGGGCCGGACTCACTGTCATCCCGAGCGCAGCGAGGGATCTCCCGCGGATGGCGTACCGTGCGTCATTCGTGGGAGATCCCTCGCTGCGCTCGGGATGACGGAGCGGCGCTCGCTCACCCCACCATGCGATCCCGGCCGGCCCAGAAGCGGGCGCGCAGGACCTTCTTGTCGACCTTGCCGACGGCGGTGAGCGGCAGGCTCTCGACGAACTCGACCCGCTTGGGCGCCTGGGCCGGTCCCTTGCGGTCCTTCACGAGCTGGGCCAATGCGCCGGCATCGGGCACGGCGCCCGGCTTGCACACAACCAGCGCCGTCACGGCCTCGCCCCATTTGGGATCGGGCACCCCGATCACCGCTGCCATCGCCACGTCGGGATGGGAGGTCAGCACGTCCTCGACCTCGCGCGGGAAGACGTTGAAGCCGCCCGTCACGATCATGTCCTTCTTGCGATCGACGATGTAGAGGAAGCCGCGCTCGTCGGCGCGGGCGATGTCGCCGGTGTGCAGCCAGCCGCCCTTCAGCGCCTCGGCGGTCTGCTCCGGCCGCTTCCAGTACTGCTCCATCACCTGCGGCCCGCGGGCGCAGATCTCGCCGGCCTCGCCCACCGGCACCTCGCGCTGCTCATCGTCGAGCAGCCGGACATCGGCATCGGCCACCGGCCGGCCGCAGGATGCGAACAGCCCCGGCTGCGCCGGATCGTGATCGGCCTTGCAGAGCACCGACAGCGGGTAGCCCTCGGTCTGGCCGTAGAGCTGCGAGAACACCGGCCCGATGCGCTCGAGCCCTTCCACCAGCCGGCTGGGCGACATCGGCGAGGCGCCGTACATCAGCAGCTCGAGCGACGAGAGATCGGTCCTGCCCAGCGCCGGATGATCGAGCAGCACATAGATCATCGTCGGCACCAGCAGCGTCATGTCGATGCGCTCGCGCTCGATGGTGGCCAGCACCTGCCCGGGATCGAAGCCCTTGAGCAGGTGCACCGTGCCGCCCAGCAGGAGCGTGGGCAGCACCTTGGTGCCGGCGACATGCGTGATCGGCGCTACGGCCAGGTAGCGCGGCGCGCGCGGCAGCTCGAAATTGGCCAGGATGGAGCTGGTGACCGCGGTCCACGACACGTGGCGCCGGATCGCGCCTTTGGACTTGCCCGTGGTGCCGCCGGTATAGGCGAGGATCGCGTAGTCGTCGGGCCCGGCCAGGCTGCGCGGGCTGACCTCGCCGGCGCGCTCCGACGCCGCCAGAAGGTCGCTGCCATAGCTCGCCGGCCCGATCGTGAAGACGCATTTCAGGCCCGCGCGGCGCGCCGCCAGCTCGCCGCCGCGATCACTGAAATGCGCCGCGTCGACCACCAACGCCTCGATCTCGGCATCGTCCAGCACATCCAGATGGTCCTCGAGCGAGCCGATCGGATGCAGCCAGGTGATGATCAGGCCCTGCGCCTGCGCCGCGACACCGGCGCACCAGGCATCGGCGCGGTTCACGCTCAAGAGCGCCATGCGCATGCCGGGCCTGAGTCCGGCCGCCGCCATCGCCGCCTGCATGCGTCCGATCAGAGAACCCACGCCGGCATAGGTGAGGCTGCCGCCATCCCAGGCGAAGGCCGTGCGCCGCGGATGCTGCCGCACGGCGCGCAACGTGAGGTCGACACCGGTGGGGCTGCCGTACAATGGATCCGTCATGGCGCTTTCTCCCTGCTTGTTCTGGGTTTTCCTCCCCAACAAAGTTGGGGAGGTGCCCCGAAGGGGCGGAGGGGAGCCGACGTGGTCTCAGTGACAGACATCACGTCGGCTCCCCATCCGGCCTTCGGCCACCTTCCCCGCAAGCGGGGAAGGGACTACGCCGGGTGCACCTTCATCCAGTGGCGGGCGATGTCCTCGCGGCGCGCGACCCAGACGCGGTCATGCGCCAGCACGTGGTCCATGAACTTCGCCAGCGCCGCGGCGCGGCCGGGCCGGCCGGCGAGCCGGCAGTGCAGGCCGATCGACATCATCTTGGGCGCCGTGGCGCCCTCGGCATAGAGCACGTCGAAGGCGTCGCGCATGTAGGCGAACCAGCCCTCGCCTGAGGTGAAGCCCGGCGCCACCGCGAACTTCATATCGTTGGCTTCCAGCGTGTAGGGAATGATCAGGTGCGGCTGCTCGCCCACGCGCACCCAGTAGGGCAGGTCATCGGCATAGGAGTCGCTGGAGTAAAGGAAGCCGCCGTGCTCGACCACCAGCCGCAGCGTGTTGGCGCTGAGCCGGCCGGTGTACCAGCCGACCGGCGGCACGCCGCAGCTCTGCTCGATGGCGCGCACGGCGCGCTGCAGGTGGTCGCGCTCCTCGGCTTCCGCCATGTCCTTGTAGTTGATCCAGCGCCAGCCGTGGCTGGCCACCTCGTGGCCGGCCTCGACCATGGCCTTGCCGGCCGCCGGGTTCAGCTCCAGCGCCCGGCCCACCGCCCAGGAGGTGAAGTGGATGTTGCGCTGCGCGAACAGGCGCAGGATGCGCCAGAAGCCGGCGCGGCTGCCGTACTCGTAGACCGTCTCGGTGCTGAGGTCGCGCATGCCGAGGAAGGGCTGGCCGCCGGGCGTCTCGCTGAGAAAGACCTCGGAGCCGGCATCGCCGTTGAGCACGGTGTTCTCGCCGCCCTCCTCGTAGTTCAGCACGAAGCTGACGGCGATGCGCGCGTTGCCGGGCCACTGCGGATCGGGTGGATGGGCGCCGTACCCCACCAGATCACGGCTCATGTGGTCGCGCAGCATGCTTTCCTCCCTCCGCCCGGCATTGCCGATGCATGACCACTTTTGTATAGCAGGGACGATGCCGTGCCGGGAGCGCGGTCAGTGACAAGCGCGACGGAGACGTGAGGGGCTACAGACGCGATACCGCGCGTGAAGCCCTCACCCGGCGCGCTGCGCGCACCGACCTCTCCCGCATGCGGGAGAGGTGAAGAGCCATGAACGATATCGACCGCGCAGCCCGCGCCGTGCGCGAAGACCGGCTCTGGCAGCGGCACCTGGACATGGCGAAGCTGGGCGGCACCGCCAAGGGCGGCGTCAACCGCCAGGCCCTGTCGCCCGAGGATGCCGCCGCCCGCAACCAGCTGATGGGCTGGGCCAAGGCCCGCGGCTTCAGCGTCTTCACGGACGCCATCGGCAACCTCTTCGTGCGCCGCGCCGGCAGCGATGATGAGGCCCGCCCCATCCTCAGCGGCTCGCACATGGACAGCCAGCCCACCGGCGGCCGCTTCGACGGCATGTACGGCGTTCTGGCCGCGTTCGAGGCGCTGGAGGCGCTGGAGGATGCCGGCGTGCGCACCAGGCGGCCGATCGAGGCCGTGGCCTGGACCAATGAGGAAGGCAGCCGCTTCCAGCCCGGCGCCATGGGCTCGGCGGTATTCGCCGGCCACTACCTGCTGGCCTCGGCGCTGACGGTGACGGACTGGAAGGGCGTCGTGCTGCGCGAGGCGCTCGCCGAAACCCTGGCCGCCGCGCCGGCAACGCGGCGCGGCGATGCGCCGGGCTTCGCGCTCGACGGCTATGTCGAGGCGCATATCGAGCAGGGCCCGCGCCTGGAGAACGCCGGCACCACGATCGGCGTCGTCACCAGCATCCAGGGCAGCCGCCGTTTCATGGTCGAGATCCTGGGCGAGGAGGCGCATGCCGGCACCACGCCGCGGGCGGCGCGCAAGGACGCGTTCGTGGCCGCCGTCGCCATCGCCGGCGCCATGCAGGCCGCCACGCGCGACACCGACGATACCCTGCGCTTCACCATCGGCCGGGTCGACGTGCAGCCGGGCTCGCCCAACACGGTGCCGGGCCGCGTCAGCTTCTCCATCGACATGCGCCATCCCTCGAGCGAGGTGCTGGATGCGCACGAGGCCAAGCTGCGCGCGATCGTGGCCGCCGGGGCCGCGCCCTGCACCGCCAGCATCGAGCGCACCATGGCGGTGGCGCCGACGGTGTTCGATCCCGATGTGATCGGCCTGGTGCGCGATGCCGCCCGGCGCCAGGGCTTCAGCCACATGGACATGCCCTCCGGCGCCGGCCATGACGCCATGCATATCGCCGGGCTCTGCCCCACCGGCATGGTCTTCGTGCCCTGTGAGCGCGGCATCAGCCACAACGAGGTCGAGAACGCCACCCCGGCCGATCTCGCGGCTGGCACGCGCGTGCTGGTCGAGGCGCTGCTGCGCCTCGCCAACCGCTGACGCCCGATTCACGCGCCGCCTGCTTGCGGACAACGGAACCGGTCCCGGCAAAACGCGTGACAACAACGACAACAATGACTGAAAGTCGCCCGAGCCACCTTCACCTCCGCCCGATCGCCGATCAAGGCGCGGTATATGTGGCGTGGCCACGCTGCCCACAACGGAACGAAAACAGGCGTAGCGAAGAAATTTCTCTGCTATCGCATACGCGCAATTCACCTCTCCCCGCGGGAGCGGGGAGAGGTGTTCGGAACGCAACCCAGGATCTGACATGCCCGCGCTCGCCAAGCCGCTCGTCTCCATCCTCACCGACCTGATCGCGATCCCCAGCCCCTATCCGCCGGGCGAGAGCGTCGATATCTGCGCCTACGCGGCGCAGCGGCTGAAGAAGGCGGGCTACAAGGTCGAGATCGCGCGCAAGGTGAAGGGCGTCGACAACGTCGTGGCGCGCCTGAAGGCACCGAACAAGGGCCCGAGCACGGTGTTCAATGCCCATGTCGACACGGTGGGCGTGGGCGAACGCGCCAACTGGAAGACCGATCCGTTCAAGGCGGCGGTCAAGGGTGGGCTGGTCCATGGCCTGGGCGCCGGCAACTGCAAGGGCAGCATGGCGGTGCAGCTATGGCTGGCCGAGGAGATCGCGCGGCGCGGCGGCCCCCAGACCGGCGAGGTGGTCTTCACCTTCGTCGCCGACGAGGAGAATCTCGGCCCCAACGGCATGGAATTCCTGCGCGCAGCGCGCAAGGTGAAGCCCGACGTGCTGATCCTGGGAGCCCAGACCGAGAATCAGCTGATCGTCGCCGAGCGCGGCGTGATGTGGGCGCGCATCACGGCATCCGGCAAGGCGGCGCATGCCGGCAACCCGGACGCCGGCGACAACGCCATCCTGCGCATGATGCGGCTGGTGGGCGCCCTGCAGGCCTTCTACGACCGCGCGCTGCGCAAGCGCGTCTCCGGCGCGATGCGATCGACGGTCAATGTCGGCATGTTCCATGGCGGCCACAACACCAACGTGGTGCCCAGCGCCTGCACCGTGGAGATCGACCGCCGGCTGCTGCCGAGCGAGAAGGTGAAGGCGGCGTTCACCGAGCTGAAGAAGGTCGTCGACGGCGTCGGCGAGCCGCGCGGCACATACAAGGTGGAGTTCCTCACCGGCACCAACGGCTTCTTCGCGCCGGAGAACGGCGCCGGCGTCGCCGCGCTGGAAGCCGCCATCCGGGCGCGCACCGGCAAGAAGGCCCGCTTCCTCAACGCCACCGGCGTCGGCGACGGCCGCTACTTCGCCGACGACGGCATCGAGATCATCAATTTCGGGCCGGGCTCGGGGACCCAGGGGCACGCGGCGAACGAGTCGGTGCCGATCGCCCAGATGGAGGATGCCGCGCACATCCTGCTGGCGGCCGTAGGGCGGTTGAACGGGGTGCGGCTATAACCAAGACGCTATCGCCAATCAAGACGCTATCGCCGCCCGAATTCGGGATTGAGTGAGCTGCTGCGGGAAGGCCAGCTTGGAGTTCCTACCGGCGTGACTGCCACCGACGCGGATGCCGGCGTCCATGCATCACGGCAAGGACGACCACGTCATCCCCGTGGACCCGAAAATATATGCCAAAAGGGAACCGGCGCACGACCGCCCGATGGACCTCTCCATGAACGCGGGAAAATGCCAACGGATTGGTAACGATGCGCCGAAGGGTTTCGTCGATCGCTTCCGCGAACCGGACACCAAGCCCCGTTTTCTGCTCTTCGTATCACCGCCGAGCCGCTCGGGCTTCTTCCTCGGCGTGCGGCCGAAAGATGACGGCGTGCGTCACGTCCCGTCGCGAAGCTTCCGGCGGACGTCATGCCAGGGAACTGCCGACCCGGGGTCGGCCAGATGCTCCGCCCAGCGACGATCGAGTTCGGTGCGATCCTCCGGCTCGATCTCTAACTCCGCATTGCGATCTACGTCCGTCAGACTTTCCCACAGGGCAATCGCAAGCTCGGCGCGTTCGTCGGCAGGCAGCTTCAGCAACTCAGCGAAGTTCGTCGAAGACATGATTCGATATTCTCACGATGCCCGGCGCCCAACAAGGCGCTTTCACTGTGGCTCGATGGGCTGGTGGCGCACTACGGCGACCGCCTCCTTGCTTTCGACACGACCGTCGCGCAGCGTGCCGGAGCCTTGGCCGGCCTGGCCCGCGCCCACCCAGCCCCTACCCGCCCGGCGAGAGCGTCGCGATCTGCGCCTATGCGGCGCAGCGGCTGAAGAAGGTCGTCGACGGTGTCGGCGAGCCGCGCGGCACATACAAGGTGGAGTTCCTCACCGGCACCAACGGCTTCTTCGCGCCGGAGAACGGCGCCGGCGTCGCCGCGCTGGAAGCCGCCATCCGGGCGCGCACCGGCAAGAAGGCCTGCTTCCTCAACGCCACCGGCGTCGGCGACGGCCGCTACTTCGCCGACGACGGCATCGAGATCATCAATTTCGGGCCGGGCTCGGAGACCCAGGGGCACGCGGCGAACGAGTCGGTGCCGATCGCCCAGATGGAGGATGCCGCGCATATCCTGCTGGCGGCCGTGCTTCCAGAGCGGGGGGCTCCAAGAGAGAGCTTGCGTCCGGAAAATCAGGACTGTCATCCCGAGCGCAGCGAGGGATCTCCTGCGAAAGACGCACCGCGCGCCATCCGCGGGAGGTCCCTCGCAGCGCTCGGGATGACAGTGAAAATGCGCATCCCGTAGCCGCTCGCGGGACGAGGAGATGGCACCCGAACGTTTCGCCCTGCCCGCGCCGGTACGCCGCGAACGCGCCGCTACTTCATTGCCTTCATCGAGGCCGCGTCGAGCACGTACATGAGCTTTTTCAGCTCCTCGTACATGGCGATGAAGTCACGCTGCACCTCGATCCCGAGAATCTGCAACGTCTTGCCTTGCTGCAATGCCGAATGCATCCTTTGCCCGATCCTGACCTGCTTCTCGTCCTCATCCCTGAAATCGGCCGCGTGGACATCGGCGAACTCGCCGCGCTCCCGGAACTCCCGGAGGCGGGCCTCGATGCGGCGATCCAGACTCTCGAGCATTCCAGCCCTGGCTCTGTCCAGTTCCGTTGTCATGGCCGTCATCCTTTCTTACCCGCAAGCATCGCAGATCGTGTCGAAGGCACGTGCGTGACGCCTTGCCGGCTGCCGCTCCTCCATCCGATCGGCGTTCGGTGCCACAGGGGCGAGACAAATCGCGCGGCGTGCGGCGCTGACCTTGCGCCGGCCGACGTGAGAGGAACCCAAGCTGCCTTGGTACCGATCATGTATGGACGCCACTCAGGCAGCATTGTGGCAAGCGACGTCAGCAACATCACCAAGCAGTGAACGCATCGCACGGCGGCTCGTGCCGTTGCCCTGGCGGCGCTCGCAGGAGCACCGCCGGGCTTCCCATGCGCTCACACGCTTTCGTGCGACAGGACCTCGCCGAACAGCTCCCAGGTTTCGTTCTTGAAGCGCGCCAGCCGTATCGACTGGATCGGATAGAAATCGGTCGGACTGGTGCTGACCGTGATGCCCGGCAGCAGCAGCGGCACGCGCAGATTGTGATGGCTCGCCGCCTGCTTCATCAGGTTGGCGCGCGTCAGCGTGTCGCCGCATTTCCTGAGCGTCTGCTCCATCAGGTACGACACGGCATAGGCGAATATATAGCTGCCGTCGGCGGTATTGGCGTCCGCCATGTACTTGGCCATGAAGGCGCGCCAGGTCTTCATATCGGCATTGTCATCCCATTGATGGTCGGTGGGATCCATCAGGTAGAGGCCGGTGAGGATCCCCTGGCTGTTCTCCAGGCCGGCCGGCTTCAGGGTCGCCGCGACGGATGATGACACATTGTTCAGGTACTGGACGGGCCTCCAATCAAGCTCGGCCGCCTTGCGGATCGCCTGCGCGGCGAACTTGGGAATCGCGATGTTGAAGAAGACGTTCGCACCGGCATTCTTCAACTGGATCATCTGCGAGTCGACCGTCGGGTCGGTGGTCTCATAGGTGGTGTGCCTGACGATCCTGTCGACCGCCTTGCCCAGCCCTTCCCGAAATCCGTCGTAGTAGTCCTTGCCGTAGTCGTCGTTCTGCATCAGCACGGCGATCCGGGCATCCTTGACGTTGGCCAGGATGTGCCTGGCGTAGATGACGGCCTCGGTGTGGTAGTCGGGCTGGAACCCCATGGTCCACGGGAACCTCTTCGGCTGGCCCCATTTCGAGGCGCCCGTGGCGACGAAGAGCTGCGGCACCTTCTTCGCATTCATATACTTGTGGATGGCGGTGTTGGTCGGCGTGCCCAGCGTGTTGAACGTGCAAAGCACCTTGTCCTGCTCGACCAGCTGCCGGATGACCTCGACCGTCTTGGGCGGGCTGTAGCCATCGTCGAGGCTGATGAAGCGGACCTTGCGTCCATTGATGCCGCCGCGGTCGTTGACCATCCGCCAATAGGCATCGATGCATCGGCCGATCACGCCGTAGGACGAGGCCGGGCCGCTGTAGGGATTGGTGTTGCCGATCTTGATCTCGCTATCCGTCGCACCGTCGTCGTAGGTGCCCTTGCCGTAGCTCGGCGCGACGACAGCCAGCACCGGCATTGCCGCCGTGCCAAATACAAACGCACGCCTGGTGGCGCTCATCGCTTCCTCCCTGCTGTTGAATTTTAGCTGTCGGGAGCGTCGCGCGTGCTTTGCGGCAATCCGTGGGCAATCCCAAAAAGTTGAAGACGGACGATGTCCTCCTATGGCCGGTCGGAAAGGCTGACAAAATTGTGCCCACCTTGCGAGCAATCATGGGCGCCATGAAGCCGTGCGCCGGAAAGGCGACGGGAGGTTTCGATGTTCCGGTCGACGCGCCTGTTCATGCTCGGCGTCATCGCTGCCGCCCTGGCGCTTGGAGCCTCGAGCCTGCTGTTCTTCAACGACGTCTATTCGAGCCGGCCATCGACGGCGGAGCTGCTGCCGGAGACATCATCCCAGGCGCTCAGCCTGACGGCGATCGCGCCTTCGGGGAGCCCGCTGAGGCTGTCCCGCTCCGGACCGGAGCTTCGGCGCTGACAGCCGCTACCGCAGGGCTACGGCATTCACACATGTTCACCGTCATCCCGAGCGCAGCGAGGGATCTCCTGCGAAAGACGCACCGTGCGCCATTCGCGGGAGATCCCTCGCTGCGCTCGGGATGACGGTCCGTCAGCGCCTATTGCAGGCCGTACACGCGCATGGCGTTGTCGCGGGTGATCTTGCGGCGGGTGGCCTCGGGCAGATGCCCGAGCTCGCGCGCGATGTATTCCTGCGAATCGGGCCAGATGCCGTCGGGATGCGGGAAATCGGAGCCCCACATCACGTTGTCGACGCCCAAATCGTCCAGCAGCTTGATGCCGATCGGATCGGTCTGGTAGGTCGCGTAGCACTGGCGGCGCCAGTATTCGCTGGGCTTCATCTTGAGCTCAAGGTCCTTGAACTGGTCCTCCCATTCCATGTCCATGTGCTGCAGCACATAGGGGATCCAGCCCAGGCCGGCCTCGCCGATCACCACCTTGAGGTTGGCATGGCGCTCCAGCGCGCCGCTGTAGATCAGCGACATCAGCATGTAGCCCATATGCATCTGGAAGTTGGTGATGTGCGCGGCGAAGGCACGGCGCGCGACCTTGGGCGTCATCTTGCTGTAGTCGGGCGAGCGGCCGCCGATGGTGTGGAAATGCACCGGCAGGCCGGTCTCGTGCGCGATCCGCCACAGCGGCTCGTAGACCTCCTCATAGAGCGGGATCATGTCCGGCCGGTTGGCGACGTCGATGCCGCGGACTCCGCGGTCGGCAGCCCGCTTCACCTCGGTCACGGCAGCGTCGATATCGTGGCTGGGAATATTGGCAAGACCGATCAGCCGGTCGGGATGGCTGCGGCAGAAATCGTGCAGCCAGTCGTTGTAGATGCGCAGCATCTCGACCGCCGCCTCGCCGTCGTTCAGCCGGCCGCTGGAGCCCAGCACGCCGTACAGCACCTCGGCCTGCACGCCGTCGCGCTCCTGATCCTTGAGCCGCAGCTCCGGGTCGGTCAGCCGGCGGATGCCTTTCCTGCCGTCCTCGTAGAGGCCGGTCGACGCCATGCGGTCGGAGCGATGGATCACGCCCGGCTCGTACTTGCGTCCCGCCGATCCCATGCCGTTGACCAGGCCGAACCGGGCCCCGTTGCGGCTGATCCAGTGCGGCCCGTCGGGACCAGCCTCGACATAGGGCATGCGGTCGCGAAGCCTGGCCGAGGCGTTGGCGGTGAACAGATCCGGCGGCAGCCAGATGAGGTCGATATGCCCGTCAGCCGAGATGACGTCGTAGCGCATGGGCGCAGGCCTCCCGTGAGCGATGTCCGGCACAGGATGGCACGTGACGGCCGTGCCCGCGACCCGGTTGCCACGTCGTGCCGCAAAGGGAGACTATCCGCGGCCGCATAGCTCGCCGGCGCTCTCCGCGGTGGCGTGTCCTCGCTCCCGCCTTGACTCGCCTGCCCGGCGCGCGTCCCATCGCCGCGGGGTTCCGGCATTATGTACGGGGAGAACCATGTCCGAGCTAACGCCAACCAACGCGCAAAGGGCAGTGACGCTTGTCGGGCTGAAATACCGGCGATACCTGACAACCCCGCTGCCCGACACGTCGGCCTACAAGTTCTACAAGCTCACCGAGGGCTTCGACACGGTCTTCCACTCCATCTACACCAAGACGTTCCGGACGGCGAACCTGGCCATCTTCGGCACCGACAAGATCACCTCCGACCAGATCAACGGATTCGTGACGCCGGACGATCCACCCAGCAACCGCGTGATCTACCTCAACCTCGACTCGACGACGGCCAACTTCGGCACGCTGGTGCACGAGACGATCCATGCCGTCTCCCACAGCAGCTTCTATCCGACCTACTACTGCACCGCCGGCCTGGCGCCGGCCGTCGTCGAAGGCATCACCGAGTACCTGACGCGCAAGTGCAGCCCCACGGTCGCCATGAGCCGCCGCAGCTACCAGGCTTGGTACGAGGCGACCGAGGCCTGGGTCGGTCCCGAGGGCAGCCCCCGCTACCAGCAGATGGTCGACTGGATATTCCGCGGCAGACAGCCGCTGAACTGGCCGGTCAACGACTACGCCTGACCGCCACGGCAATACTGCAGAAGGCGACGCGCGGCGGAGCCTCAGCCGCTCCTGCCGCCAAGAAGACGTCAGGACCTGGCCTTCTTCTTGCCGGTCTCGGGCGGCGCCTTGATGCGGATCCGAATGCCACGACCTTCCGTCTGATCAATCTCGAAGGCATCGGTCTTGCGGACCAGGTCGCTCAGCTTGCCGAAGCCGTAGGTGCGCGGATCGAAATCCGGCGCCAGCGTGGACAGCCGCGAGCCGACCGCACCGAGGCCCACCCAGCCGTCGTCGCTGTCCATTTGCGCAATCGCCCGCTCCAGCAGCGGCGTGGCCCCGCTCGGCGGCTCGAGCGGCCGGCCGACGGAGCCCGCGCCCGGGTTCACTGCCGGCGCCTCCGGCAGAAGGTTCTCCGTGTAGACGAAGCGCCGGCAGGCCTGGCGGAAGCTTTCCGGCGTCTTCTGCTCGCCGAAGCCGAAGACATCCAACCCCTGCTCGCGGATGCGCGACGCCAGGCGCGTGAAGTCGCTGTCGGACGACACCAGGCAGAAGCCGTCGAAGCGGCCGCTGTGCAGCAGGTCCATGGCGTCGATCACCAGCGCGATGTCGGAGGCGTTCTTGCCGGTCGTGTACGCGAACTGCTGGTACGGGATGATCGCGTGCTTGGACAGGATGTCGGCCCAGGCTTTGAGCCGCGTGCCCGAGAAGTCGCCGTAGATGCGCCGGACGCTGGCCTCGCCCAGCTTGGCCACCTCCTCGAACAGCCCGTCGGCGATCCGTGGCGAGGCGTTGTCGGCATCGATCAACACTGCAAGTCGAGGTGAGCGGGCTTCCGCGGCCATCGGCATTCCCTGTCTGTCGACATGACTGTCGCCAGCATACTACATCGATGACCGCCTTGTTGGAGTGCCGCGATGGCCATTCGGCCGATCCTGCGATTTCCCGATCCCCGCCTGCGCCGCATCGCCGCGCCGGTCGACCATTTCGATGCCGGCCTGCGATCGCTGGCCGACGACCTGCTGGAGACCATGCGCGAAGCCGCCGGCATCGGCATCACCGCGCCGCACATCGACGTGCCGGCGCGGCTGGTCGTGATCAGGCTCGAAGCCGACACTGCGGCCCGCGTCTATGTGAACCCCGAGGTGGCCTGGGCGTCGCCGGAAACCGCCCGTCACCCGGAGGGCAGCCTCTCGATGCCGGGTGTCACCGACGAGGTCGAGCGTCCGGCCCGGGTGCGGGTGCGCTATCAGGATCTGGGCGGCGCGACCTGCACCGAGGAGGCCGACGGGCTGCTCGCCGTGTGCCTGCAGCACGAGATCGATCAGCTCGACGGGATCTTCTGGCTTCAGCGCCTGTCACGCCTGAAGCGGGATCGCCTCACCAAACGGTTCCTGAAGCTGAGGCAGGGCGACGGCCCCGCCTCGGCATGACGGCGACCGCATATGGCCCAACGCTGTTGTCTCCTCGCCCCGCGGCAGCGGGGAGAGGAAGGGGCCCATGCCGAAGGCATGGGAAGGTGAGGGGTAGGAACGATCAAGCCAGGCGGCAGGAACAGGGGCTGATCGCTCGTACCCCTCACCCTCCCATCGCTTTGCGATGGGCCCCTTGTACGACCGGATACATCGGTAACACTTTAGACCGGATACATAGGTAACACTTTGGACCGAATACATCGGTTACACTTTCGGTGCCGCCGCTGGCCGCTGCCGGGGGCGCGCCCCCGGCAGCGGCTCGAATTTTCCGGCGGGGGTGAGCAGGGCCAACGGCACGTGGCCGAAGCGCAACCGCATCACG
>NZ_VDUZ01000025.1 GCF_008039615.1 Vineibacter terrae
CTCAACATGGTCGAGATCGAGATCGGCGTGCTGCGCGGCCAGTGCCTCGACCGCCGCATCGCAGACCGCCACACGCTCAACGCCGAAATCGCCGCCTGGGAGCGCCAGCGAAACGCGACAGCCGCTCGCATCAAATGGATGTTCACCACCCAACGCGCTCGCACAAAGCTCGCTCGCGCCTATCCAGACGCAGCCAAAGAGTCATAATCTCTGGGCACAGGTACTAGCCGCGGTTCACGTTGTCGACATAGCCCCGGTCGGGGCGGGTTGACAGCAGCCAAGGTTGCACCTTTGATCGCGGCTGGTGCATTCGGGGCAGCAACGAGCAGCTGGTCGGATTTGACTGGGATGCCCTGGTGCACCTGGAAGCCGCTGCATCCTCGCGGACCATCCGGCGCTCACGCTGATCATGATCGCCGATGGGCTGCCGCTGGGCGAAGGCATCTTGGGAGTTCCGGCACATGCCGTACGTCAATCGGGAAGCGCGAGATCGGCTGGATGCCGGCGGGTCGCCCAAGACCCCCGGCGAGTTGAACTACAAGATCACACGCCTCGTGGATGAATACCTGAGCCGCCAAGAGCTCAGCTACGCACGCCTCAACGAGGTCGTCGGCGTCCTGGAGTGCGCGAAGCTGGAGCTGTACCGGCGCGTGACGGCGCCATACGAGGACATCAAGATCGCCGAGGACGGAGACGTGTACGGCATCCTCAACTCGCCGAAGCTGCAGGCCAGGCCGAAATCCAGGGGCTGATCCGCCTTGAGCGCGACGCCGGAGCGGGATCAGCCGGCTGTCCGTGACGTGAGGTGTCACCCGCGGCGTGCCGCGAGCAGCCTGAGCGTCCGGTCGAGACTCTCCTGTGCCTTCTCGCGCTCCAGCGGCATCCGCTCGCGGGTCATTTCCTCCAGCGCCGCGCGGCAGGCCGCGGCCGCATCCTCCAGGCGTGCCATGTCGCGCTCCCGCTCGCCCAGCATCATCAGCGCGAGGCCGAGACTGGCCTGCGTCGTCGCCCATCGCAGCGGCACACGCTCGCGGCTGCTCTCCTGCAGCGCCGCGCGGTGGGCGGCCACCGCTTCCTCCAGGCGCGACACCCCTGTCTCGCGCTCGCCCAGCCGCGCCAGCGCAAGGCCGAGGCTGGCCTGGGTCATCGCCCAGTCCAGCGGCACGCGCGCGCGGGTGTACTCCTGCAGCGCGGCGCGGTAGGCCGCCACCGCGTCCTCGAGGTGTGTCGTCTCGCGCTCCCGTTCGCCCAGCAACATCAGCGCAAGGCCCAGATTGGCCTGGGTCATCGCCCAATCCAGCGGCGCCCGCTCGCGGGTCACCTCCTCGAGCGCGGCGCGGTGGACGGCGACGGCTGCCTCCAGCCGCGCCGTGCCACGCTCCCTCTCGCCCAGCCTGACCAGGACATTGCCGAGGCTGGCCTTCGTCGTGGCCCATTGCATTGGCACGCGCCGACGCCTGTGCTCCTCCAGCGCCGCGCGATAGGCCGCGGCCGCCTCCTCCAGGCGTGCCGTGCCGCTCTCGCGTGACCCCAGCATCATCAGCACGAGTCCAAGGTTGTTCTGTGTCTTCGCCCAGTCCAGGGGCACACGCTCTCGTGTGTGCTCCTCCAGCGCCGCGCGAAAGGCGACAACCGCTTCCTCCAGACGTGCGGTCCCGCTCTCCCGCATCCCCTGCAGTACCAGCGCGGTGGCAAGGTTGGTCTGCGTCCTCGCCCAGTCCAGCGGCAGGCGCTCGCGGTTGAACAGCTCCAGTGCCGCGCGATAGGCCGTAACCGCCTCTTCCACACGTGCCGTCCCGGTCTCCCGTTCCGCCAGCCGCATCAGGGCGGCACCGAGATTGGTCTGTGTTGCCGCCCACATCCGCGGCGCGTGCTCGCGGGTCAGCTCCTCCAGCGCCGCCCGGTAGGCCGCGATCGCCTCTTCCAGGCGTTCGGTCGCGCTTTCGCGCTCGCCCAGCCGCATCAGCGCGAGGCCAAGGTTGCTCTGTGTCATCGCCCAATCCAGCGGCACGCGCTTGCGGGTCAGCTCCTCCATTGCCGCGCGGAAGGCGACAACCGCGCCCAGCAGCCGCGCCGTTGCGGCGCGACCGCTGCGCCGGAGCGCGGCTGGCCGGCGATCAGGCCGATTCTGCCGCAGCGATCGCCATGCGGGACACGGCAATGGCGATCGGCGGAGGAGGCGCAGTAGGATGCCGGCGATGGAGCACATGGCGCACAGCGGAGCGCGACGGCAAACTGCCATGGCGCCCGATGCGCAGCCGCTGACAATGACGACGGCGACATCGATGCAGGGAGTAGCTCTGTCGTGATGTTCCGCCTGGGAGGGTCTTTTGCGCATGAACGCCTTGCGACCACGTCCGCGGAGCGGCAGATGAACCTGGATTTTTCTGAAGAGCAGAAGGCGTTGAAGGACCAGGTCCGGCGCTTTCTCGAGGCGCGCTGCACACCTTCCACGGTGCGCGCTGTGCTGGAAGGGCCGCTTTCGTTCGACCGCGCCCTCTACGAGGGCCTCGCCGAGCTCGGCGTGCTGGGCGCCGCGATCCCCGAGGAATATGGCGGGGTCGGCCTCTCCCATCTCGAGCTGTGCGTCGTGGCCGAGGAGCTCGGCCGGGCGCTGGCGCCGGTGCCGGCGGCGTCCTCCATCTATCTCGCCGCCGAGTTCCTGCTGCAGGCCGGCACCGAGGCGCAGAAGCGCGCCTGGCTGCCGCGGCTTGCCGCCGGCAAGGCGGTGGCGACCTTCGCCTTCGCCGAGGGGCAGGGCCGCATGACGCCCGACAAGGTGCAGGCGGTGGTGGCGGACGGGCGCCTGTCGGGCGTGAAGTCGCCGGTGCCCGACGGTGACGCGGCCGACATGGCTATCGTGCTGGCGCGCTCAGGCGGCGGCAGCGGCGCCGGCGCGCTCTCGCTGTTCGTCGTCGACCTGGCCGGTCCCGGTGTCAGCCGCGAGACGCTGAGCACCATCGACCCGACGCGCAGCCAGGCGCGCATCACCTTCGATGGCGCGCCGGCCGAGCCTCTGGGCGGATCGGGCGATGGCTGGCACATCACCACCCAGGTGATGGACCGCGCCGCCATCCTGATGGCCTTCGAGCAGGTCGGCGGCGCCGACCGGGCGCTGGAGATGGCGCGCGACTACGCGCTCGACCGCATGGCCTTCGGCCGTCCCATCGGCTCGTTCCAGGCGATCAAGCACATGCTGGCCGACATGTACGTCTCGGCCACGCTGGCGCGCTCGAACTGCTACTACGCCGCCTGGGCGCTGGCCTCTGGCGCCGTCGAGCTGCCCGTGGCCGCGGCGACGGCGCGGGTCTCGGCCACCACCGCCTTCCAGCACTGCGCCAAGAACAACATCCAGGTGCACGGCGGCATGGGCTTCACCTGGGCCTTCGACTGCCATCTCTTCTACCGCCGCTCCAACGCGCTGGCGCTGGCGCTGGGCTCGCTCTCGACCTGGGAGAGCCTGCTGATCGAGCGCATGAGCGCCGGCAACATCAACGCCGCGGCCTGACGGAGGCGGACATGGATTTCGACGACACCCCCGAGGAAGCCGCGTTCCGCGCCCAGGCCCGCGCCTTCATCGACGCCAACGCGCCCAGGCACCTGGCGCCCGAGCTGAAGCGCGCCAGCTTCGGCTCCAGCGCCGTGCAGAGCGAGGACCCGCTGCGCGCTGCCAAGGCCTGGCAGAAGAAGAAGGCCGAGGCGGGCTGGGCCTGCCTGCACTGGCCGAAGGAATATGGCGGCGGCGGCCGCTCACCCATCGAGCGCGTGATCTGGAGCCAGGAGGAGGGGATCTACAGCGCCCTCTCCGGACCCTTCGTGATCGGCCACGGCATGTGCGGCCCCACGGTCATGGCCTGGGCCGGCGAGGAGCAGAAGCAGCGTCTGCTGCCGCCGCTGGCCTCGGGCGAGGAGATCTGGTGCCAGCTGTTCTCGGAGCCGGCCGGCGGCTCCGACCTGGCCGGGCTGCGCACGCGCGCCATGCCTGCCGAGGACGGCTCCGGCGACTGGATCGTGAACGGCCAGAAGATCTGGACCAGCGGCGCCCAGCATTCCGACTGGGGCCTGCTGATCACCCGCACTGCCCCCGACGTGCCCAAGCACAAGGGGCTGACCATGTTCTTCCTGTCGATGCGCACGCCGGGCGTCGAGGTGCGGCCGATCAAGCAGGCCAACGGTCAGTCGGGCTTCAACGAGGTCTACTTCAAGGACGTGCGCGTCCCCGATGCGCAGCGCCTGGGCGCCGTCGGGCAGGGCTGGCAGGTCTCGCTGACCACGCTGATGAACGAGCGGCTGTCGATCGGCACCGGCATGTCGACCTATTTCCCCGAGCTGTTCCGCTTCTGCCTCGAGGCCGAGGTCGACGGCGAGCCGGCGGTGAACGATGCCGCGGTGCGCTCGCGGCTGGCCCAGTTCGCGGTGCGCCAGAGCGGGCTGAGGTACACCGGCATGCGCGCCATCACGGCCCTGAGCAAGGGCCAGACGCCGGGGCCGGAAAGCTCGATCGGCAAGCTCGTGGCCGGCGCCACGATGCAGGAGCTGGCGATGTTCGCGCTCGACCTGCAGGGCCAGGCTGGCGTCGTGTGGGACAAGGCGAGCCCGCAGGAGGGCCGCTTCCAGGCGCTGCTGATGCGCTCGCCGGCCACCCGCATCGAGGGCGGCTCGGACGAGATCCTGCGCAATATCATCGGCGAGCGCGTGCTGGGGCTGCCCGGCGACATCCGCGTCGACAAGGACGTGCCCTTCAAGGACATCCCCACCAGCGGCGGGGCCAAGTCATGAGCAGCGTCGCAAGCTATCCGTTGCCCAACAATTCCGTCGACCTGACCGGGCAGACCGCGCTGGTCACCGGCGCGTCGTCGGGGCTCGGGCTGCGCTTCGCCAAGGTGCTGGCAAGCTGCGGCGCCAAGGTGGCGCTGGCGGCGCGGCGCGTCGAGCGGCTGGAGGCGGTGGCGGCGGAGATCCGCGCATCGGGCGGGCAGGCCGAGCCGGTGGCGATGGACGCCACGGACGCCGGCCAGCTGGTGGCCGCCGTGGCCAGGGCCGAGCAGGCGCTGGGCCTGGTCACCATCCTGGTGAACAACGCCGGCATTCCCGACGCCCAGCGCGCGCACAAGATGCCGCTGGAGCTGATCGACCGGGTGATCGACATCAACATCCGCGCCCCCTACGTGCTCTCCTGCGAGGTGGCGCGCCGCCTGATCGCGGCCGGCAAGCCCGGGCGTATCGTCAACATTGCCTCGTCGGCGGCCTACAACTACCGCGGCAACGGCGCCGCGCTCTACTCGGTGAGCAAGGCCGCCGTCGTGCGCATCACCGAGGCGCTGGCGGTCGAGTGGGCCGCCTACGGCATCAACGTCAACGCCATCGCGCCGGGCGCCTTCGCTTCGGAGATGATGGACGGCATGCTGAGCCGCATGGGCGACATCACCGCCCACTTCCCGCGCAAGCGCCTGGGCGATCCGGCGCAGCTCGACTCGACCTTGCTGTTCCTGGTGAGCCCGGCCTCCGACGCCGTCACCGGCACCAGCGTCCGCGTCGACGACGGCCAGCAGGGCCGGTGAACGGCAACGGAGGATCAGCATGAGCGCATTCAAGGACAACCTTCTGGCCGGCAAGGTCGCGTTCGTGGCCGGCGGCACCAGCGGCATCAACCTCGGCATCGCGCGCCGCTATGCCGAGCTCGGCGCCAAGGTGGCGGTGGCCGGGCGCAATCCGCAGAAGGCCGCTGCCGCCGCCGGGTCGATCGGGGCGGGCGCGCTGGGCCTGTCATGCGACGTGCGCGACTACGGCGCCATCCGCGCCGCCCTGGAGCAGGCGGCCGGCACGCTCGGGCCGCTCGACATCGTGATCTCGGGCGCCGCCGGCAATTTCGTGGCGCCCGCGATGGGCATGTCGGCCAACGGCTTCCGCACGGTCGTCGATATCGACCTCAACGGCACCTTCAACGTGTTCCGCGCCAGCTTCGACCTGCTGCGCCGGCCGGGCGCGGCGCTGATCGCGATCACCGCCGGGCAGGCGATCAACCCGGCGCCGCTGCAGGCCCATGTCTGCGCCGCCAAGGCCGGCATCAACCAGCTGATCCGCGTGCTGGCGATGGAGTGGGGTCCGTCGGGCGTGCGCGTCAACGGCATCTCGCCCGGGCCGATCGCCGGCACCGAGGGCATGGCGCGCCTCACGCCCACCGACGAGGCGGCGCAGGCGCTGGCCGGCCGCATCCCGCTGCGCCGCTACGGCGAGATCGCCGAGGTGGCCGAGAGCGCCGTGTTCCTGGTGAGCGAGTCGGCCCGCTACGTCACCGGCGCGATCCTCGACTGCGACGGCGGCTCCCAGCTCGGCGACGCCAGCGAGCGCCGTGGCGTCGGCCTGATGTAGAAAATCCCCTCGCCCCGCGACAGCGGGGAGAGGAAGGGGCCCATCGCGAAGCGATGGGAAGGTGAGGGGTAGGAACGGCCAAAGCATGCGCGTGTAATTGACGTGCCATGTTGAGCTGCGCGCCACATGCCGGGATCGGGCAAGCCCTTTCCTCTTTGCCAGCCATTCGAAGGAGACCCGACGTGCCGCACAACTACGAAACCTTCCTGGTCGAGCCGCGCGGCGCCGTCCACTGGCTGACATTGAACCGGCCCGAGACGCTCAACGCCATCAACACGCGCATGGCCGGCGAGCTGGCCGACTATTTCGGCGGGCTCTATCACGACCGTTCCTGCCGCATCGTGGTGATGCGCGGCGCCGGCCGCGCTTTCTGCGCCGGCCTGGACATCAAGGCGGCGGCCGGCGAGGGCGAGAAGCCTTTCGGCGGCGGCTTCGGCTTCCAGGGCTACCTGGCGGACGTCTACCAGAAGATGCGCCGCTGCCCGCAGCCTATCGTCACGCTGGTTCATGGCGCCGCCTGCGGCGGCGGCTTCGCCTTCGCGCTGGCGTCCGATATCCGCATCGCCGGCGAGAGCGCGCGCATGAACGCCGCCTTCATCCGGCTCGGCCTGTCGTCCTGCGACATGGGCGTGAGCTACTTCCTGCCGCGGCTGGTGGGCCTCTCGGTCGCGTCGGAGCTGATGCTGACCGGCCGCTTCATCAACGCCCAGCGCGCGCTGGCGACGGGGCTGGTCAGCGAGGTCGTTCCCGACGCGCAGCTGGAAGCGGCGGCGCAGTCCTATGTCGACGAGATGCTGGCAGCCGCCCCGATGGGCCTGCGCCTGACCAAGGAAGGGCTGAACCTCGCCGTCGACGCGCCCGGCCTCGAGGCCGCCATGGCCATCGAGAACCGCAACCAGGTGCTGTGCGCCCGCAGCGCCGACTTCGCCGAAGGCATGCGCGCCTTCATCGAGAAGCGCCCGCCCGTCTACAAGGACGCATGACCCGCGGCGGCGGGTGGCGAGGGAACCCTTGCGGCTGGAGCCTTGATCCTCGAAGGATCCCTCGGTTCGTTCGGATCGAGGGAGATCGTTCCATGCTGACAGGCTCCTGCCATTGCGGCGCGTGCCAGTGGACCTTTGACGGCGATCCCGGTTCGGTCACGGCGTGCAACTGCACGCTCTGCCGCCGCTATGGCGCTCTGTGGGCCTACGACTACGAGAACGAGCGCATCCGCGTTTCCGGGCCCAGCGTGGCCTACACGCGCGCCGACAGTGCCGATCCGTCGCTCGAGATCCGCTTCTGCCCGACATGCGGTTGCGTGCTGTGCTGGCGGGGCCTGCGCCTGCAGCCGGACGGGCGCCGCCGCATCGCCGTCAATCTCCGTCTGGCGTTGCCGGAAGCGGTTGCCGATCTTCCCATCGACCATTTCGATGGACTCGACACGTTCGACGACCTCCCGCGCGATGGACGCTGCGTTCGCGACTTCTGGTTCTAGCGTGCCCGCTTCGCGCGGGAGCGGCCCGCTCGTCGCGCACAGGGAGCGGTGCGGCGCCGACATGAAGTCGTAACCATAGAGACACAGCGGCCGTTGGCTGCACAACCCAAATGGCGAAGAAAGTGCTTCATGGTGAGCTTGTCGAACCATGAAGCGCCGCACCACTGCCCGTTCCACGCCTTCATGGTTCGACAAGCTCACCATGAAGGCTACTCAAATCGCCGCGGCTAGCGAACATTCTCGAGGTCAGTAGTACAGAGCCTTACAGAGAGGCTGCATTTTTTCCTCTGTGCTCCTCTGTGCCTCTGCATCGGCACACGTGCACCGCACCTTTCTGCGACCTGCCTGCTTTAATCACTTGTCGGGCGCGCCTTGACATAAGTGAGCGCTTTCACTAGTTACGCCTGGGGGCATTGGAAACGGTATTCATTCATGCATCCGATTGGTGCACTTGATGGCAGCAAGGTACGCCCCGCCGGCCGACTGGAAGCAAACATCGCTGGGTAGCCTTCTCGACGGCACGGGCCGTGGTCTGCAGCCCGCCTCGGGACGAAAGACGCGAGCCGGTGAAAGAACCGTCTTTGTCGCCGGTGATGTTGCGCTGTTGCGGCTCGCATGCGTCTCGGTGATCGGATCGCGCCGGGTTTCCGCGGCCGGCGAGGAGACGGCGCGCACCCTGGCGCGAGCGCTTGTCGCAGACGGAATTGTCGTGATGTCGGGCCTGGCCGACGGCGTCGACAGCGCCGCGATGAAAGCTGCGATCGAGGCCGGCGGCCGCACGGTCGGCGTCATCGGCACGCCGCTCGACAAGGCCTATCCCGCCGCCAATGCGCGCCTGCAGGAACGTGTCTATCGCGAGCACCTGCTGGTCAGCCAGTTCGCATCGGGAGCGCAGGTCCGGCCCGGCAACTTCCCGGCGCGCAACAAGCTGATGTGCGCTCTGTCCGATGCCAGCGTGATCGTCGAGGCGGCGGACGGATCGGGCACGCTGCACCAGGCCGACGAATGCGTGCGGCTCGGGCGCTGGCTGTTCGTGGCGCGGGCCGTGCTCGACGATCGCACGCTGACCTGGCCCGCCAAATACGCCGCGTACGAGCGCTTTGTCGCTCTGGAGAACGCTTCACAGATCCTCGAGCATGTGAGGACCCGATGACGCTCATTGTTCATGCCTTCGGCGCCTATCGCACCGTTCTGACCGGTGGCCGCAACCGTGAAGAGCTGCAGATGTCCAGCGTCGTGAAGATCATCAAGAAGGACACGACCACGATCCGCGCCACCGACATGGTCGACCTCGACGGCCTGCCGGTGAAGCTCAGCTCCGGCAATCGCGCCGACGTGCTGCGCATGTTCGGCAAGTGGGGCGCCCGGCGCGTGCGATCGCTCGGTATCGCCGATGCCATCATCGTCGGCGTCCCCGGTTCCTCGCACACGATCGCGGACGGCAACTTCACGGCCGGCCGCATGGCGGCGGCAGTGGCGCAGTACGGTGGCGGCCGGGCGCGGCCCATCCTCCACTTCACCGAAGCCATGAAGCCGGCCCACCAGGGGAACAAGAAGGCGCGCGACATCGACTATCTCGGCACCGTGCTGGCCTGCACCGAGCAGCAGGTCGCGGGCAACGTGGTTCTCGTCGACGATGTCGTGACCACGGGCGCGCATATGGTGGCCTGCGCCAAGAAGCTGCGGGCGCTGGGCGCCACGGTCACGATCGCGTTGTGCGCCGCCCAGACCGTCAAGCTGGCGGTGCCGGAACCGCTCAACCTGCCGCCGTTCACGATCGGCAGCTGACCCTGGCAATCGCAGCGCCGTGGTGGCCTTGCCGCGGTTTCGCCACAAAGCCCCGCTGTCTTTTCCCAATCCGTGCCGGCGCCGACCATAATCGGCGACAACGCTGCGGCCAGGTCAAGAAAGATACGCAGCTGCGTTCCGCAGATTGCGAAGGGGAGGCGTTCATGCCGCGCTGGTTCGTTGCCGTGTTGGTTATCCTCGAAGTTGACGCAAGTATTGGTGCAGCCTGAGCTCAACCCTGCCCGGATGACCGTCCGGGTGGGCTATTGGCTTGCGCCACGTTGCAGGCGAGCGAGCCCGTGGAAGACTGGCATGGACCGCCGTCCACCTTGCATGTATTGCCGCGCGCCCACGAGTCTCGTGCGCGCCGAGCCGCATCCGGTGCTGGATCAGGGCTGGGAGCTGGTGAGCTTCCGATGCACGGCGTGCGGAAAGACAACCACGCGGACGAAAGCGCCGCCGTCACCGGTCGAGCCGGCGAGGAATGAGTGACGTGCCGCAGTTCGGACGAGGTGCGCGCAGCGACGCGCCGATGGTGCTTTTCCGGTCAATCTATGCGGTCAGGACCCGTGGGTGCGCCGCTCCAGCTCCGCGATCAGCCCGTCGAGGCCGTTCTTCTGGATGTAGGCGTTGAAGTCCGAGCGCCGCGTCGCGGCCATGCTCACCCCTTCGACGATCACGTCGGTGATCTTGCCGTTCTGCACTTCCCAGACGATCCGGACCGGCTGCGGATCGTTCGGCGTGATGATCTCGCTGTTGACCAGCTGCACGGCGCCATTGGTCGTCGTCTTGCCGACCTTGAGCGTCTGGCCGCTATACTCCTTGAAGCGATCGGCGTAGGCGGCGACCTCGGCCTTCTCCAGGGCCGCCAGGAAGCGCCGCTGCTGCTCCGGCGTGGCGCCTTTCCAATGCCGGCCCAGGACGGTGCGCCCGAATGCTTGCAGGTCGAAGGACTGGTTGAGCACCTCCTTCAGGGTCGCCCTGCGCTCGGCATCGGACGCGCCTGATTTGAGCACCTGCAGCATGCGGTTGGCGCCATTCCTGACGACATCGGCCGGATCGCTGCCGAGAGCTGGCGTTGCGGCCGCGAGGCTCACGAGCGCGACGCTGAGGACGCAAATGGTTGTACGCCGCGTCAACAGAGGGATGGACATACGCGACCTCCGGTGGAACGGGCATGATCCCGTTCAGCGCCGCGTCAACGCAGGCGATACGGCAACAGTTCCCCAGTCACCTAAACGTCACGCCCGACTGATTGCCGGCTCAGGTGCACGCATCCGCCCACGAGGGGCCGCGGCCGGGCTTTGGCGTTCCGCCGCTGCGGTCGCGTTTCCGTGGCTCCTCTCATCCGATTGGATGACGCGACCGGATTTTCCCGGTCTTAGAATGCGCCAACCATCGCAACGATGCTGACGACCTTCCTGCAGGCGCGAGGGAATGCTGGCACCCATGCGTGCCGCGTGTCGTCCGGGAACACGTGAGCATCTCACGCCCGGCTTGGGAAGTGTCCGGAAAGCCTGGTCAAGAGTGGCGGACTTCACCCGATACGGAAGATCGGACAGGAGGGACGCTCCATGGCAAGAGATGTGATCCTCGTCCCGCGTGGCGGCAGCCCCACGACCGACGCTGCCGTGAGGCGCAATCCCGCGCCAAGCAACAGAAACGAGCTGGCCCGTGAGTGGGCCGACCAGTATGTCGCAGCGATTCCCGACGTGCGGGGCTCTGCCGACGTGGGCGGCTCGAGCAGCTGGCAGGGGCTTGCTTCGGCCCTGACGACGCGGATCATCTCCGATCTGGCCCCGTCAGCCACCCTTTGCTTCCTCGGTGGCCCGCAGATGTCCTGCACGCCGGTCCCGGGGGTCAGCCTGGTCACCCGGACGGTTGCGCTCTGCAGCCCGAATATCACCCTCGACCCGGAGATCGTGTTCTACAACACGCGCGCCGCGTCTGGCCCGCAGCAAGGCAAGTCGCTGAGGGAGGTGGACGACGACGCCATCGCCAGAGGCAGCGCCGGACCGGCCCAGCTCCGGCGGGACAAGCGCAAGGCATATGACGACATCGGCGCTGCGCTTGCCGGAAAAATCCTGGCGGTCGAGCTGCTGCCGATCGAAGCTGTCGTTGAAATGTCCATCGCCAGGCAGCTGTGCGCGGACTGGCGGGTCATGGTCGGCGGGTACAAGAAGCCCCTGGCGCTGGATCGCATCGACGGAAGAACCCGTCTCTTCTTCCAGGGGGATGCTCCGGACAATTTCCAGTCCAGGACTCCCGGCACCGGCAGGCCGGGCTTTCTCGGCTCCAACAGCACCAAGGCCGAGACGGATGTTCCACCCTTCGATCAGAGCTCGGCCTTTCTTCTTCGCCTCGATCCCAACGGCACCGTCACCCAGATTGTCGGATGAGCAATCGCGGGACATGCTGGCAGGTGTGCGCCGGCAGACCGCAATGCCCTGCCCATCGGGCCCTGTCGTTCACGGCTCGATCCCGCCGAACACGCGCCAGCGGCGCAGCATTATCTTCTCGACTTCCAGGACGAGCATCAGCAGGACGCCTGAAGCGACGACCACCATGCCGTCGCCGATGGCGACCGGCCGGGTGTCGAACAGCTCGTGCATGATGGGCGCGTAGGTGAAGGCGAATTGCGCCACGACGACGGCCACGAGCGCGATCAGCACCGCGGGCGTGCCGAGCGCGCCGCGCAGCGTGATCGAGGTCATGTGCAGGTAGCGCACGTTGAACAGGTAGAAGATCTCGAACACCACGATGACGTTGACCACCATCGTGCGGGCCGTCTCGACGCCGAGGCCGCGCTGCAGCGCATAGAAGAAGATGGCCAGGCCGCCGGCCGTGAAGAGGGCCGACACGAAGAAGACCCGCCAGACCAGGAACGGCGAGAGCAGGGGCGCGTCGGCGGCGCGCGGCGGCCGGCGCATGACGCCGGGCTCGGACGGCTCGAAGGCCAGCACCAGGCCCAGCGTCACCGTCAGGATCAGGTTGATCCACAGGATCTGGGTCGGCGTCATGGGCATGGTGAAGCCGAACAGGATCGCCGCGATCACGGTGAGGGCTTCGCCGCCGTTGGTCGGCACCGTCCAGGCGATCACCTTGCGGATGTTGTCGTAGACCGTGCGCCCCTCATGCACGGCCGCCACGATGGAGACGAAGTTCTCGTCGAGCAGCACCATCTCGGAGGCTTCCTTGGCGGCCTCCGTGCCTTTGCGACCCATCGCGATGCCGACATCGGCCTGCTTGAGCGCCGGGGCGTCGTTGACGCCGTCGCCGGTCATGGCCACGACCGCGCCCGTCGACTGCAGCGCCCGCACGATGCGCAGCTTGTGCTCCGGGTTCGTGCGGGCGAACACGTCGGCCCGCGCGGCCAGCGGCGCCAGCGCCGTGTCCGATGTCTTGTCCAGGTCGGCCCCGGTGACGACATCGGGCGCCGTCATGAGGCCGAGCTGGCGCGCGATGGCCGCGGCCGTCGCGCCGTGGTCGCCGGTGATCATCTTGACGGCGATGCCGGCGGAGCGGCATTCGGCGATGGCCTGGATGGCCTCATCGCGCGGCGGGTCGATGAAGCCGACGATGCCGAGGAAGATCAGGCCCTGGTCCAGGTCGGCCATCGACAGCCGCCCGTCGCCGGCAGGCAGGGACTTCATCGCGAACCCCAGCACCCGCTCGCCGTGCGATGCCGCCTGCGCGATCTGCTCGGTCCAGTAGGCCTGATACAGCGGGCGGCCGCCCGAGACTGCCGCCTGGGTTGCGCACATGGCCAGCAGCCGTTCGGGCGCGCCCTTGACGAAGATCGCATGCTTGCCTCCGCCGGCAGCATGACGCGTCGCCATGAAGCGGTGCTGGGCGTCGAAGGGGATCTCGTCGCAGCGCGGCCATTCCGCGCGCACATGCCCGGGATTGAGGCCGGCCTTCATCGCCAGCGCGACCAGGGCGCCCTCCATCGGATCGCCCTCGACGCGCCACTGGCCGTCCGCCTGCCGCAGATGCCCGTCATTGCACAGCAGCCCCGACCGGATCAGCGACGCGGCGGCTTCGAGGGCAGCAACATCCTCGTCTCCCTCCTGTGCCGTCAGGTCGCCGACCGGCGTGTAGCCGGAGCCGCTGACCATGACGACGTGGTCGCTGGTGACGATGCGCCGCGCCGTCATCTCGTTGCGCGTCAGCGTTCCGGTCTTGTCGGAGCAGATCACCGAAGTCGCCCCGAGCGTCTCGACAGCGGGAAGGCGGCGGATGATGGCGTTGCGGGCGGCCATGCGCTGGACGCCGATCGCCAGCGTGATGGTGATCACGGCCGGCAGCCCCTCCGGCACGACGCCCACGGCCAGCGCGACCACCGCGATCAGCGCGTCCGGCCAGGGATAGCCGCGGGCCAGGGTTGCGAACGCGAACAGCAGGCCGGCGGCGGCGATCGCGACCCAAGTGAAGCGCTGCCCGAACCGGTTGATCTGGCGCAGCAGCGGCGTGGTGAGCGGCTCGACACCCTCGATCAGGGCGCTGATGCGGCCGATCTCGGTGTGGCGGCCGGTCGCCACCACGACGCCGGTGCCCTGCCCGCCGACCACGAGCGTGCCCGAGTATGCCATGCAGAGCCTGTCGCCCAGCGGCGCGTCCGCGGCGGCCGGCGCCTCCTGCTTCTCGGCGGCGACGGACTCGCCTGTCAGCATCGCCTCGTCGATCAGCATGCCGCGCGCCCGGATCAGACGCATGTCGGCGGGCACGCGGTCGCCGGCCTCGATGACGACGACGTCGCCGGGGACGAGATCGGCGACCGGGATGCTCGTGCGCTGGCCGTCGCGCCAGACGTTGGCGCGCGGCGAGATCATCTTCCTGATGGCGCTGAGCGCCTTCTCCGCCTTGTCCTCCTGGATGTAGCCGACGATCGCATTGATCGTCACCACGGCGATGATCACGGCCGCGTCGATGCGATGGCCCAGGATCCAGGCGGCGACGGACGCGGCCAGGAGGAAATAGATCAGCGTGTTGTTGAACTGCGCCAGGAAGCGCAGGACCGGATGCCGGCGCGGCGGCTCGGGAAGGGCATTGGGGCCGTGCGCGGCGCGGCGCGCGACGACCTCGCCGGCGGACAGCCCGCCAGGCACCGTCGCCAGCATGGCCAGCAGTTGATCGACGGTGACGGCGTGCCAGGCCCGCTCGGGGGTTTCGTCGCCTGTGGCCGATGGCGTCGTGCGCGTCAGCGTGCTCATGCGGATCAACTCGGTATCTCTGTGGCGGAGGCGATTTCTCGACGCGCTCCTGTCGAGCGCGCGCGTCATTTCGGCGGCCACCGGCACGGAACCAGGCTGCGGCTATGCGACGGCAGGTGGGCGTGATGGCAGTCGCTAGGAAGCCTGCAGGCTTCTCGGGGGACGGCGCAAGGGCGGGACCGTCTGGTCACGGCCCGACGGCGGCAGGTGCGCCAGGACGCGATCGTGCGGCGGATCGAGCCGGAGTCCGGCTGCCACCGGCGCCAATGCTTCCCCGCACGTTTCGCTGCTGTCTCCTCTCCCCGCAAGCGGGGAGAGGAAGGGGCCCATGCCGAAGGCATGGGAAGGTGAGGGGTAGGAACGATCAAGCCATGCGGCAAGAACAGGGACTGATCGCGCGTACCCCTCACCCTCCCATTGCTTCGCAACGGGCCCCTCCCTCTCCCCGCTGTCGCGGGGCGAGGGGTGATCGGCAGCGTATGCGACCGTGCCGGCGGTCGGTGGGCTCGACGTGACCGCGGCCATGGCCAGGGGCGATGCGGCCTGCTCCAGCAGGGCCAGCAGCACGGCAAGCACGCAGCCGATCAGCCGCAGGCGGCCAACCCGGCCCGCGTATTTGCGCTGTTCGCGACTGTTGGGGCGTGACCGCATGCTTCGACTGTCGCCCGGTGACCGTCCGATCGGTTGTCTTGCCGTGTGCGCCGGAAGCCTAGCGCATCGTGGTCGGCCGACCTTGATCCAGCTCAAGCCGAGGCCGGCCACCTCAGGTGTCGAACGTCGTGCCGTCCGAGCTCAGCTTCACCATGTCGCCGTCCAGCAGCACGTGACCGCTCGTCTCGAGTCCGGCCAGCGCCTTGTTCATGCGATCGACAGGCAGGTGTGTCTTGTTGAGGACGTCCTGGCGCGGAACGCGCCTGCCGCGCGGGAAGCTTCGCATCGCATCCAGGACCGCGGCTTCATCATACGTCATGTTCATCCCCCAATCGCCTGTCTGTCCCGACATCTCTCCCGCGCCGCCGGCCCGGTGATCTCGGCTGTCCTACTTGATGACCTCGTCGGCGGCGGCCAGCAGCGTCGGCGGCAGGGCGAGGCCCAGCGCCGTCGCCGCCTTCTGGTTGATGGCGAATTCGAAGCGGGTCGGCGCCTGCACGGGGAGCGTGGCCGGGTCTGCCCCCTTGAGGATGCGGTCGACATAGCCTGCCGACCCGCGGAAGATCTCGAGCGTATCCGGACCGTACGACATCAACCCGCCGTCGACGGCGAATTGCCGATAGACCGAGATGCCCGGCAGCCGGTTCGCCGCGGCGACTGCCGCGAGCTGCTGAAAATGGCCGCGCACGAACGCCTCGGGTCCGATGATCAGGCCCGCGCCAGGCGTGCTGGCCAGCACCGGTATGCGTATTGCAAGATCGTCGAGCGTTCCAACGACCATCGGCACGAGCTTCATGGCGACCGACCGCGGCACGGCGATGGCCTTCCGCAGGAAGCTCTCGTACCAAGGGTTGCGCTCGGGATTGTACAGCAGCGCGGCGCGATGGACGCCCGGGGCCGCCTCTCTGAGCAGCGCCGTCCATTTGTCGATCAGCTCGGGATTGACGAAGGTGAATCCGGTGATGTTGCCGCCCGGGCGCGACAGGCTCTCGGCGAACTCGAGGCCAACCGGATCGATGACCATGGCGCAGACGATCGGGATGGAACGGGTCAGCGTCGCCAGCGCGGCGACGGCCGGGGTGCCGCTGGCGACGATCACATCAGGCGCCAGCGCGACCAGTGCCTGTGCGTGCTGGCGGATCAGCGCCCGCCGGCCGGCGCCCCAGCGATAGTCGACATGGATGTTCTCGCCATCCTTCCATCCGAGGTCCTGAAGTCCTTGCCGGAAGGCCGCGATGCGCGCCGCGCTGTCGGTGTCATCCTGGGCACCCGACATCAGCACGCCCAACCTGCGCATGCCCTGCCGGTGCTGGGCGCGCGCCGCCAGCGGCATGACAAGCGACGCACCTCCAACCACGCTGATGAATTCGCGCCGCCGCATTGCCTTCTGCCCACAAGGAACTCGCGGTGAGCATATCTCTTTCGGCTTGCCGGGCATAGCCGGCACCGGCCGCCTTTCGCGGCAGCAGCGCCCGGGCGTGATGGCGGGCCGCCGGGATAGTGGCGCAGCGCGGTGCGATCGTCCAGGTGCGCGCCCCACGTAGCGCGATGCCCGTACGGGTGTATGATGCATGCGGGCGTAGCAAAGGGAACGGAACAGACCGGATCACCCGTCATCCCGACGCCGCTGCCGATGCGCGCGCCGTGCGGGAGGGAGAAACCACCATGAACCGCCGACTCGCGTGTCTCGCTCTGCTCAGCGTGGTGACATCGGTGGCCGCGATGGCTGGCCCCGCCCAGGCTGAGAAGCACGGCGGCGTTCTCAGGATCCAGCACATGGACACGCCGCCCAGCCCGTCGATCCACGAGGAGGCGACCGTCTCGGTGGCGGTGCCGTTCATGGCGGTGTTCAACAACCTGGTGATCTACGACCAGCACGTGGCCCGCAACAGCTTCGAATCGATCGTGCCCGATCTCGCCACCAGCTGGTCCTGGAACGCCGATGGCACGCAGCTCGCCTTCAAGCTGCGGCAGGGCGTGAAATGGCACGACGGCAAGCCGTTCACGGCCCAGGACGTGCGCTGCACGTTCGAGCTGCTGCTCGGCGCCGGCGAGCAGAAGCTGCGCCGCAACCCGCGCTCGGCCTGGTACACCAATGTCGAGAAAGTGACGGCGGACGGCGACTTCGACGTCACGTTCCATGTCAGGCACCGGCAGCCCTCGCTGCTGGCGCTGCTCGCATCGGGCTACACGCCGATCTATCCCTGCCATGTCTCGCCCGCCGAGATGCGGCGCAAGCCGATCGGCACCGGGCCCTTCAGGTTCGTCGAGCTGAAGATGAACGAGGGCGTGAAGCTCACGAAGAACACCGACTACTGGAAGCCGGGCCGGCCGTTCCTCGACGGCATCGAGTACACCATCATCCCGGACCGCTCGACCCGCATGCTGGCCTTCATCAGCGGCCGCTTCGACATGACCTTCCCCACCGACGTCACGGTGCCGCTGCTGGCCAACATCCGCAAGGATGCGCCGCAGGCGCAGTGCACCATGCGCGCCAGCGGCGTCAGCACCAACCTCATCGTCAACCGTGACGTGGCGCCGTTCGATGATCCGCGCATCCGCCGCGCCATGGCGCTGGCGCTGGATCGTCAGTCCTTCATCGACATCCTGAGCGAGGGCAAGAACGCGATGGGCGGCACCATGCTGCCGCCGCCGGACGGCGTCTGGGGGCTGCCGCCCGAGATGCTCAAGACCATTGTCGGCTACGGCGACGTCGCGAAGAACCGCGAGGAAGCGCAGGCGCTGATGGCGCAGGCGGGCTACGGTCCCGACAAGCGGCTGAAGATCAAGATCAGCACCCGCAACATCGCCACCTTCCGCGATCCGGCGGTGATCCTGATCGACCAGCTGCGGCATATCTGGATCGACGGTGAGCTCGAGATCATCGACACCGCGGTCTACTACAATCGCGTCTTCAAGAAGGACTACACCGTGGCGCTGAACCTCAGCGGCGCCGCCGTCGACGATCCCGACCAGAACCTGTTCGAGAACTACGCCTGCGGCTCGCTGCGCAACTACAACAACTACTGCAGCCCCGAGATGACCAGGCTGTTCGAGGCCCAGTCGCGCGAGACGGATTTCAGGAAGCGCCAGCAGATGGTGTGGGACATCGACCGCAAGCTGCAGGAGGACATCGCGCGCCCGATCATCTTCCATGGCACGGCCGCCGGCTGCTGGCAGCCGCACGTCAAGGGCGTCACCCTGATGGTCAACAGCATCTACAACGGCTGGCGCTTCGAGGACGTGTGGCTGGACAAGTAGCCAACACCTCGCCCCGCTAGGTTGGGCGTCATCCCTGGTGCAGCAACGGATCTCCCGAGGATAGGCTCCGTTCGCGGAAGATCTCTCGCTGCGTTCGGGATGACGGTAAGCGTGTGACTCGCTGATCTGCAATGGCGGATACTCGAGCAGTTCTGACCCGCTTCAGGACGCCAGAGCCGCAAGACCGTCCCAGAAGCTGCGCCTCAGAGGCGCTTCCGGTTCCTCTCGTCCGGCGCGTTGCGCTTCCTCTGGTGCGCCAGTTCGGCGGCCGGCGCGAGCCGGTACAGCGCGCCAGCGGGACCATCGGTGATGAAGTAGACAAGACCGGCGGCGTCGATGCGCACGTCGCGAATGCGACCAAGCTCGCCTTGTAGCAGGCGCTGGTCGGCAGTGATTCGCCCATTCTCGATCTCAAGTCTCACCAGCGCCTGTCCGGCAAGAGCGCCAATCCAGAGCCCTGTGACATCGTCAAGCCCTTCGAGAGCCAATCCCGACGGCGCAATCGCGGGCGTCCAGTGATGAACGGGCTGCTCCATGCCATCCTTGGCGGTTCCCTCGCCGATCGGCTCGTCGTCATACCCGACGCCATGCGTGATGACCGGCCATCCGTAGTTGCGGCGGGAGATGATCAGATTGAGCTCGTCGCCGCCTTTCGGTCCATGCTCGTGCGACCACAACTGACCGCTGGGCGCATGATAGGCGAGCCCTTGCGGGTTGCGATGACCATAGCTCCAGATCTCCGGCCTGGCTCCCGGCACCGAAACAAAGGGATTGTCCTCAGGCACCGAGCCGTCGGTGCGGATGCGAATGATTGATCCGGCATGATCGGCAAGATCCTGCGCACGCTCACCCTCCCAGCGATCACCTAGCGTCAGGAAGAGGTACCCGTCTTTCGTGACGGCGATCCGGCCTCCGAGCTGGGCGTTGCTTGGAGCGGGTGGCGAGCTTTCAAAGATGACCTGTTTTTTCCTGAGCCTCTGGCGCTGCTCATCGAGCTTGGCGCGCAGCACGCGGATCGTGGAGGACGCCTCGGTTCCATGCACATAGGACAGATAAACAATGCCGTTGTCGTGGAATCCTGGATCAACGGAAACATCGAGCAGGCCGGATTGTCCGCCAAACAGGACGGCAGGGACGCCGGCTACTTCGCGAACGTTCGACTCCGGCTCAAGCAGTTGAAGCCGGCCACGCCGTTCGGTGAGGAGAAGGGAGCCGTCTGAAAGAAAAGCGATAGACCAGGGAAACTCGAACGGGCCCGCGATCGGCACTGCCTCGAATTCCGGAGAAACATCCGGAACCGCGGGCACTCCTTCCTCGGTCACGCGGGCGAGGGAACCACCAAGCGGGATGGCGGCACAAATGAGGAATGCCGCCACATGGGATAGCCAATCGCGGCGAGCGCCAGGACAGTTCCCGTTCCGGGTCATTCCAGGCATCCCTCCATCTCGAATGTGGCGCAGCGACGAGAGACGGCGGGAGTTTGGCAGATCCGGCGATCACGACATTTGACAATTCCTTGACTGCCCGCAGGAAACGTCTCGTGGAAGGTGCGCGGTCCGTCTGCGCAATCGTGCGTCAAAGTTGGCGCCTGTGTGCGCAACAACCGGGACACCCTGCCTTTCGACTTCGCCCCGTCGGCTTGCTACATAACCATCGACCGGCCGCAACGATGCCGGGGGAGACACGCCATGACAGGCACCTTGCCGCCCGACATGACGGCGATCGCGGTCCGCGCGCCCGGCGGCCCGGAGATGCTCGAGCCGCGGCGGTTGCCGATGCCGGTGCCCGGCGCCGGCGAGGTGCTGATCAAGGTCGCGGCCGCGGGTGTCAACCGCGGCGACATGGTGCAGCGCCAGGGGCATTATCCGCCGCCGCCCGGCGCGCCCGACACGCCCGGCCTGGAGGTCGCGGGCGAGGTCGTGGCGCTGGGTGCCGGCGTGGCGCGCTGGCGCCCGGGCGATCGCGTTTGCGCCCTGGTCGCCGGCGGCGGCTATGCCGAATATTGCCTCGCGCATGCCAGCCACACCCTGCCGCAGCCCAAGGGGCTCTCGGCCGTCGAGGCGGCGTCGATGCCCGAGACGGTGATGACGGTGTGGACCAACGTCTTCGACGCCGGCCGGCTGCAGGCGGGGGAGACCCTGCTGGTGCATGGCGGCGCCAGCGGCATCGGCACGACGGCGATCCAGATGGCCAGGGCGCTGGGCGCGCGGGTCTTCGCCACGGCCGGCAGCGTCGAGAAATGCGCCACCTGCGAGAAGCTGGGCGCCGACCGCGCCATCAACTACCGCACCCAGGACTTCGTGGCCGCCGTCAATGCCTTCACCGACGGGCACGGTGTCGACGTCATCCTCGACATGGTGGGCGGCGACTATATCGAGCGCAACCTGGCCGCGGCGGCGCCGCTGGGCCGCATCGTCTGGATCGCCTTCCTCAAGGGCTCGCGGGCTGAGATCAACCTCGCGCCCATGATGCTCAAGCGCCTGACGCTGACCGGCTCGACCCTGCGCGGGCGGCGCATCGAGGAGAAGGCGGCGATCGCCTCGGCGGTCGAGGCGCGGATCTGGCCCCTGATCGAGGCCGGCCAGGTGAAGCCGGTGATCGAGGCCACCTTCCCCCTGGCCGACGCAGCGAAGGCGCACGTCCTGATGGAAGCCGGCACCCACACCGGCAAGATCATCCTGACGGCGTGACAGCCGCGGTCAGGACTTCCGATCATCGAGGGTGTTGAGCATCAGCGTCGAATGCGCGAACGCGCCTCCCGCTCTCATCTCCGCTGCCACCCAGACCGCTTCCATCAACTCCTGGGCCGACGCTCCCGCGCGCTGGGCTGCTTTGGTGTGCCCGGTTATGCAGTACGGACATTGCGTGACGTGCGCGACCGCTACTGCGATCAACTGCTTGGTCTTGGCCGATAGCGCGCCTTCCGAGAACACGGCCTTGCTGAAGGCTTGAAACGCGGCCTCCGTTTCCGGTGCGAGGCTTCGCCGCAGGTCAGCCAGCTCGCGTGTGGATTTCGGATAGATCTCTGCGCTCATGATGCATCTCCGATATGAGTGGCGCGGTGATGTCCTATGCCGCCGGCCGAAGGCCAAAGTCGTCCGGGTTGAGAATGAGGTCGGCAAGCGTGTAGCGGTCGAGCGTCGCGGTGAAGGCCGCCAAGGCTTCGCGAAGCGCGCCGCGCAAGCGGCAGCGCGGTGAGAGGATGCAGCGATTTCCCTCCGTGAAGCATTCGACCAGCGCAAAGTCCGGCTCCGTCATGCGCAGCACGTCGCCGAGCTTGATGCGCTCGGGGCGTTTGGCAAGCGCCAGTCCGCCCGACCGGCCGCGAACGGCCTTCAGGAAACCGCCGCGCGTCAGCTGATTGGCAACCTTCATCAGATGGGCGCGCGAAATCCCGTAAACGTCTGCCGTTTCCTCGATGGTGATCAGGCGATCACCCTGCGCCGCCGCGTACATCAGCACGCGCAGGGCGTAGTCGGAGAAATTGGTCAATCGCATCCGGTCGCTTCCTCGGCGCTGTGGTCGCATCGGCAATCGCGTAAAGATGCGCCGTCGAGATATCTTTTGCAAGAATGCGGCGCATGCAGGCGCAAGCTGTCGCATCCGTACGCCCGCTATAAAAGATATATTGACAATATATGTTTTTGGCTCGACCGTGAAGCGAAGGCGCGTCCTCCGTGCGCGGCCTCGGACCGGATCCGGTCGCGATCCCGGTCCCGCCGACCGCGCCAGATGCGACCCCAAAGGAGCTATCGCATCATGCCCCAGACCCAGCACGCATCAGCCGCAAGCGAGATCGACGTTCGAAGCCTTCCGCCGGCGCAGCGGCACGAGAAGATCTTCGAACGCGTGGACCAGCTCGTGCCGGGCGGTTCGTTCGTCCTCGTCAATGATCACGATCCGAAGCCGCTCTACTACCAGCTCGAGGCCGAACGCCCCCGGCAGTTTTCCTGGACCTATCTGGAACGAGGTCCGGCGGTATGGCGGGTGGAGATCGGACGCCTGCAGAAGGTGGCGTGAGTCTTCTGAGCGCCGATGCCGGCCGACCCGTCGGCCGGCACCGGTTCTACACGGAAGGAAGCAGCCGTGCCCGGCGTCACACTTTCCCGCTGGACGATGTCCTATTTCGCGACGGCGCTGGTCTCGCTGATCATCGCCGAATTGCTGATGACAGTCGGCTACGGCTATCCGAACGCGCCGATCCGATCCGCCGAATCACTGGTGCTGGTGCATCTCACCGCGCTTGGCTGGCTGAGCCTCCTGATGTGCGGCGCTCTGCACCAGTTCGTCCCTGTGCTCGTCGCGCGGCCATTGCACAGTGATGTCTTGCCGCTGCCGGCGCTGGCATGCCTCGTCGCTGGGCTTGCGGCGCTGGTTCTTGGCTTCCTGCAGATGGGGGGCCTGCTGTCCGCGGAAATGATCGGCTTTCCGGTGGCCGCGGTCCTGCTCGCCGTCGGCTTTGCCCTCGTCTTGTGGAATCTCGCCCGCACGCTGTGGGCCGCCCGGCCATTGCCGCTGCCGGCGCGCTTCGTGGCCATCGGTCTTTGCAGCATCGCGGCCACGGTCACGCTCGGGATCATCTTCGCCCTGGTGCTCGGCGGCGTGGCCGTCAATCCGCATCTTGTCGATATCACCGCCGAGGGCGTGCCCCTGCACGCGATCGGCGGCCTTGGCGGCTGGCTGACATTCACGGCGATGGGCGTGAGCTACCGTCTCCTCGCGATGTTCATGCTGGCACCTGAGCTCGACGGCCCGCGCACGCATATCGGCTTCTATTGTGGAGCAGCGGCGCTTGCGGTGGCCATCGTCGGCGGCGTCACGGCAATCTGCATCGGCGCAAGCCTGCCGGTGATCCTGGGCGCGTCCGGACTGCTCGGACTGTGCGCGCTCGTCCTTTATGGCGCCGACATTCTGCGTCTCTATCGTGCGCGGAAGCGCCGCGTGATCGAGCTGAACAGCCGGATGGCGGCGTTTGCCCTGGCCAGTCTCGCAGCCGCAGCGGTCGCGACCGCTGTGTTCGTCAGCCTCGGCGCTCTGGCCCGGCACATCGCCCCTGTCGTCTTTCTCGTCGTCTTCGGCTGGCTGTCGGGATTGGGGCTCGCCAAGCTGTACAAGATCGTGGCCTTCCTGACCTGGCTGGAGTGCTACGGCCCGATGCTTGGCAAGGCGCCAACGCCGCGCGTGCAGGATCTGGTGGTCGAAGCCCGCGCCGTCAGATGGTTCGTTCTCTATTTTCTCGCGACATGGGCCGCCACGGTCGCGCTGTTCTTCCAGAACCCGACCGCGTTCCAGGTTTGCACGGGTCTGATGCTGATCGCGAGCCTGTGCATCATTGGTCAGCTGGGGCGCATCCGCCGCCTGCTGGATGTGAACCCCACGATGCGCCTTCCGACGGGTGCGCGGCTGCCGCAGCTGCTGCGCTGCTCGGTCCAACAGAGGTAAGTCAAAGGAGACGGCCATATGACACGTTTTGTCGATGTCGACGTACGTCCGATCCTGCGCGCAGGCGGTGAGCCGTTCGACAAGATCATGGAGGCTGTGAACGCACTTCAGCCGGGAGAGGGGTTGCGTCTGTTCGCGACATTCAAGCCCACGCCCCTGCTGCATGTCCTGGGCGCCAAGGGCTTCGAGCACGAAGCGCGGGCGCTGGACGGTGGCGACTGGGAGGTTCTGTTCTCGCCATCGACCGCTCAGCGCCCGGATGCCGCGACGGATACCCTTGCCGGCGGCGATGATACCCCGTGGCCCGAGCCTCGCCAGCACATGGACAACCGGGATCTCGATCCGCCGGAGCCGATGGTCAGGATCCTGGTTGTGACGGAGAAGATGGCACCGGGCGATGTCCTCTCGGCGCTTCTTTGCCGCGAGCCGATTTTCCTCTTTCCCGAGCTCGCCAAGCGGGGTCATGCCTGGCGTGGTGGCTTCGAGCCGGACGGCGTGACCTACAAGGTCCTGATCCGGGTCGGGGCTGGCCGGGAGCCGGCGAAATGACGACGGCCACCGTCGCGCTCGACGAGCAGGTGAAGGAAGCGCTTCGCCTCGTGATCGATCCGGAGCTCGGCTACAACATCGTCGACCTCGGTCTCGTCTACGACGTTGCGATTGCGGACAGCGGTGTTGCCAACATCACGATGACGACGACGACGCGCGGTTGTCCCGCGACGAGCTACCTCCAGGCGGGCGCCCGCGACGCGGCGCGGTCTGTGCAGGGGATCGAATCCGTCGATGTGACGCTCACCTATGAACCGCCATGGACGCCGCAAATGATGAGCGTCGAGGCGAAGCGTCATCTCGGCATCGCCGATGGGGGCGGCTGGTGACGCAGGGTGAGCATCCGAAGTCCGATTGCAATTCCGCATCGCCGGTGGCCGAACTATGCGAGATCTTGCGGGCAAGCCTCAAAGCGCTTGCTGCGGCAGGGCAGGCCGACACGGCCTGCCGCCTCGCAGCACGCGCTTGCGCCGTATGGCGCAAGGAAGATCCGATGCAATGGGGCGAGTTCAACAGGTTGTTGCATCGGCTGAGCCCCATGACGGACGACGTCGGCACTCCGCCGCATGCGACGAGCAGGCAGAGCCGGCATGAAACCGAGCCGGCCTCACGGGACGGCAAGATGAGGTCGCCCCATGGTTGACGACAACGATGACAAGCGGGACCAGCACGGAGGAGATCAGGATCCCGCTGGTTCGCCGTCCTCGCTCCTGCCCATGCTGATCGCCGGTCTCTTGCTGATTGTCATCGGCATGGTCGTTGTCATGATCTCTGCATCAAGCGCCAGACAGACGATCGCCGAGGCGGCTTCTGCTTCTTGCCCGCTGGACAGGGAAGCTCGAGGGCAAGCAACGACTGCAGCAGTCGGCTGAGCTTCATGGGGGCCGGCTTATCGGCGCGTGAGATATCGGGCCGTCACGGACGCGACGAGGCCGAGCGACAGGAGCTTCACGCCTTCGATCGCGATATAGGCCTCGTGAAGGTTCGATGCCGGTGGCTGCTGACCGGCGATGATCAACCCGACTCGCTGATCGAGCACCGGAAGCAACCATGCTGCCTCCACCGCGACGAGGACGGCAGCGAGGCCGCCGCCAAGAATGGCGAGGCTGCTCCTGCGACCGGCGAGCAAGATGACGAGCAGCGATGCCGCCAGCAGCCACTCGGCTTTGCTGAAGATCGCGAATGTGTGGCGGCCGACATCGAGGGCCACCGGGAGGGACAGGCTCGGCGCCAGGAATTTCGCGGGCGTCGCCAGAAAGGAAACGCCCACGAGAAGGCCAATCCAGAACATGGTGAGCGCGAAGCCGATGCAGTCGATGCTCGGGTTTCGGAGCGGCTCACCATTGCTGTCTTTTGTGTGGCGCATCGGTCCCTCAGCGAGTCCGGGGCAGGGGCAGGCGTCCCTCGGGGTGCAATCGCAGGGGCGCCTTTTCCAGAAGGCCCAGCACGACCTGCAGGGCCATCGCAAGCGCACCGTAGATGAACACCACGTCACCGAAGGTGCGCACCCAGCGCAGGGTCTGCAGGATGTCCTGCTGCATGAAGGCCTCGCTGCGCGCGTACCATAGGCCCTGGGTGGCGCTGGCATGGAACTGCATGAAGCCGATCGGCAGCAGGCTGGTGAAGATCATCAGCACCAGGCCGGCATTGAGCCCCCAGAAGGCCGATCTCATCAGGCCCTCGCTGAAGACGACATGCGGCCGGATATAGCGCAGCACCAGCAGCGTGAAGCCCAGCGCGAGGAAGCCGTAGACCCCGAAGAGCGCGGAGTGCGCGTGCACTGGCGTGGTGTTCAGGCCCTGCACATAGTACAGCGAGATCGGCGGGTTGATCATGAAGCCGAAGACGCCGGCGCCCAGCATGTTCCAGAACGCTACCGCGACGAAGCACAATAGGGGCCACTTGAGATTGGCCATCCACGGCGCCCGCTCCTTCAGCCGCCAGTTCTCAAAGGCCTCGTAGCCGAGCACGATCAGCGGCACGACCTCGAGCGCGCTGAAGCTCGCGCCCACCGCCATCACCGGCGTCGTGGTGCCTGCGAAGTACAGGTGGTGGAAGGTGCCGGGGATCCCGCCCAGCATGAAGAGGGAGGCGGAGACCAGGCTGGCCGCCGTCGCCATCGGACGCGACACCAGACCCAGGGTCGAGAAGATGAAGGCCAGCGCTGTGGTCGCGAACACCTCGAAGAAGCCTTCGACCCACAGGTGAACCACCCACCAGCGCCAATACTCCATCATCGACAGATGCGTGCGTTCGCCGTAGAAGAAGCCAGCGCCGTAGAACAGGCCGATGGCCACGACCGAAGCCGTGAGCAGCGCCAGCAGGTTCTTGTCGCTGCCCGGCGCCTTGAGCGCAGGCACCATACCGCGCAGCATCAGCACGAGCCAGAAGGCGATGCCCGCGAACTTGCCGATCTGCCACAGGCGGCCGAGATCGACGTACTCGTAGCCCTGGTGGCCGAGCCAGAAGTTCAGCTCCTTGGGCATGACCTGGGCTATCGCCAGGTAGTTGCCCGCGAAGGAGCCGACAACCACGATCACCAGTGCCCAGAACAGGATGTCGACGCCGAGCTTCTGGTGCCTGGGATCCTTGCCGCCGTTGATCAGCGGCGCCAGGAACAGGCCCGCGGCCAGGAAGCCGGTGGCGATCCAGAACAGGGCGCTTTGGATGTGCCAGGTGCGCACCAGCGCATACGGAAACCACTGCGACACGTCGATGCCGTAGAATTTCTGCCCCTCGACCGTGTAGTGCGCCGTGAAGCCGCCGATGAAGACCTGGAACACGAACAGCGCGACGACAAGGAACAGATATTTGCCCAATGCGCGCTGCGAGGGCGTCAGCGCGAAGGTCGTCAACGGGTCGCTGGCGGCCGCGGCCGGCGGCGGTTCGTCGTGTCGGCGCAGGAATGCCCAGCCCCAGATCAGGAAGCCGACGCCGGCGAGCAGGACCACGACGCTGGCGATCGACCAGACGATGTTCTCGCCGCTGGGCTGGTTGCCGATCAACGGCTCATGCGGCCAGTTGTTGGTGTAGGTGACATGCAGGCCGGGACGTTCCGTCGCCGCGGCCCAGGCGGTCCAGAAGAAGAAGCGCGTCAGCTGCGTGCGCCGCTCGGCGCTGGGCAGGGTGTTCTCCTTCATCGCAAAGTGCTCGCGGCTCTGGCGCAATTCCGGCGCGTCGGAGAACAGACGCTCGTAGTAGGCCCCGGTCTGCGTGACTGCTTGCGCGCGCCGTTTGGAGATCCTGAGCACACCCGCTTCGTCGGTGCGATTGGCGCGGTACTCGGCGCGCAGCTGTTCGCGCAGCGCAGCCTGCTCGGGCGTGTCCAGCGCGGCATAGGGACGGCCATATGCCTCTTGCGCCGCCAGATCGAGCCAGGCCGTCAGCTCACGGTGCAGCCAGTCTGCGGTCCAGTCGGGCGCCTGATAGGCGCCGTGTCCCCAGATCGAGCCCAGCTGCATGCCACCCACGGACTGCCAGGCGGTCTGGCCATCGAGAATGTCGTCCTTGGTGAACAGCTCTGCGCCATCGACCGTCACCACCTGCTGTGGGATCGGTGGAGCCTCTCGATAGACCTCGCTGCCGTAATAGCCGAGCAACGAGAAGGTGACCACCAGCACAGCGATCAATGCGAACCAGGGTTTGCGATACGGGCCCATGGCGAGTTCTCACTTTCCCACACTGGATGCGTCAGGCGTTTGCGGGCTTGGTCCCGCGTTGCGGATTTGATGCTGTTTTGCAGGAGAACGGTGTTTCACCTGGTCTATGGCGGAAGCAGGAGCAGCGTCGGCCCGTCCCGAGCCCTCTGTTCACACTCAACTCCCGCCACCTGTGCGCATTTGCATTCTTTCATCCTGTGCAACCTGCAGGCGACCAGGTCAGTCGTCACGCTGCTGCAATAAGATATATAGAGAATATATCTTATCATCCTGGACTCGGCAATTCTCCTCGAAGGAGGCCATTTGACGCAGAACAGCGGGTGATGCCGTCGCGATGCGGCGCGCGCAGCTCGCCATCAAGGCAGTCTCCATGGGAAGAGGGCGCGGCGCCTCGATTGTGTAGCCGTTGCGACGGGATCAGTCGATGCTGGTGCGGGTCAGTCGTTGGACACACGGCCTGATCGGCGTGTGCGTGCGATGGCGGTCCAGGACGAACCACCGTCGTGGAGGTGTCGTCGATCTCTCAGACCCAGTTTTCCACGCGTACGCCGGGCATGCGGGCGAATTCGCGCATATTGTTGGTGACGACGATCAAGCCTTCGCTGCGGGCATGGCCGCCGATCTGCATGTCATGCGGGCCGCGGGGCGTTCCCATGCGTTCGAGCTCGGCCCGCAGCTGACCTTAATGCGCCGCCGCCTTTTCGCCGAACGGGAGCACCTCCAGGCGCGCCGCAAAATACTCGATGGCGGTCAGGTTCGCGGCGCGGCGGGCCGATTTCTCGGCGCCATAATGCAACTCGCCCAACGTAATGCTCGAGATGCACAGCTGATCGGCAAGCATGTTGAACTTTTCTCGCAAGGCCGGCGGATAAGCTTTCAGCACGTAGATACAGATGTTGGTGTCGAGCATGTAGGCGAGCATCAGAACCGCTCGCGCGGCTCGGGCTCCGGCTGCCGGCGCCCGGTCATGAAATCCTCGCTGGCCCGGGGGCCGTTGAGGAACAGATCATCCCACCGCCTGCCCTTGGGTACGATCACACGGCTTTGGCCGATCTTCAGGATGTCGACGTGATGCACGTCGTCGGGGAAAGCGACGGCCTTGGGCAGGCGCACGGCCTGAGTGCGGTTGCTGATGAACACCGTCGAACTGGTCACAGTTAGGCCGCCGTTTGTATATCCCTTAGGGATATACAACCTGGTGCCTCCGTGAGCCTGATGCAACCGAGTGCTGAACGGTCCACGCCAAAAATCCATTGGGCGGTCGGTCGGACCTATGATATGTCGATATCTCTGGACGAATAGACAGAACATATGGAAGATATCGCTATCGACCGCTTGGCATCGCTTGCGCAGCCCACGCGGCTGAGTGCGTTTCGACATCTGCTCGCTGCCCATCCCGGCTCGGTGCCGGCGGGCGAGCTGGCCCGTGCCTGCGATGCGCCCCACAACACCATGTCGACGCATCTGGGCGTGCTGATGCGCGCCGGACTGATCAGTGTCGAGCGCAGCGGGCGTTTGATGAACTACCGGGCGGACGTGAAAGCGTATCGCCGGCTGGTCACCTTTCTCGCCAGCGACTGTTGCAACGGTCGACCGGACCTGTGTGGCGATATCGCACGAGTCATCCTGCGCGATGACGAGAGCAGGGAGCCGTTCATGATGCCGGCCTTCAACGTCCTTTTCCTGTGCACGCGAAACGCCGCGCGCTCGATCATCGCCGAGGCGCTGCTTGAGAAGATCGGCGGCGGCCGCTTCAACGCCTATTCCGCCGGGTCGGAGCCGGCCGACCGGCCGATGCGGGAAGTCGTGGAGCGATTGAAGACTCTCGGCCACGACATCTCGAAACTGCGCTGCAAGTCCTGGAACGAGTTCAGCGGGCCCACCGCGCCGCGCATGGATTTCGTTATCGCGCTTTGCGACACGCCGCAGGGTCAGAAATGCCCGGACCTCGGCGAGAAGTTCGTGACCGCCGCCTGGCCGCTGCCCGATCCGGCCGACTTCAATGGGTCGCCGACCGAGCGCGCGATCTTGCTCAACGAGCTCTACGGGATGGTGCGCCGCCGCCTGGAGGCTTTCACGAGCCTGCCGTTCGCCTCGCTCGATCGGATGGCGCTGAAGAAGCGACTGGACGAAATCGGCGACACCGTTCGTGCCGCGCCATAGGGAGAGAGCGATGCGTGTCGGCATCAATGGCATGGGACGCATGGGCAGGCTCGCCTTGCGCGCGGCGCTGGGCGGCGTGCGCCGAGCGGATGGCGATCCGCGTGCGGCCAACCGGCTCGACGTCGTGCATCTGAACGAAATCAAAGGCGGCGCTGAAGCCACCGCACACCTGCTGGAGTTCGACAGCATCCATGGACGCTGGCGCGCGGACTTCGGTGTCGAGGACGACAGCTCCATCCGCATCGACGACAAATCCCTTGGCTTCACCTCTGCAATGCAGCCGGGTGACGTGCCGTGGGGCGACCTTGGCTGCGACATGGTGCTGGAATGCACCGGCAAGTTCCTCAAGCCGTCCGAGCTCGAATCCTATTTCCGGCGCGGCGTGAAGCGCGTGATCGTGGCCGCTCCGGTGAAGGATGACGCAGCGCTCAATGTCGTGGTTGGCGTCAATCATGGGCTTTACGATCCCGCCCGCCACCGGTTGCTGACCGCGGCGTCGTGCACGACCAACTGCCTCGCGCCCGTGGTCAAGGTCGTGCACGAGGCGATCGGCATCCGGCATGGCCAGATCACCACCATCCACGATCCCACCAACACCAATGTCGTGGTCGATGCGCCGCACAAGGATCTGCGCCGCGCCCGTTCGGCCATGACCTCGCTGTCGCCGACCACCACCGGCAGCGCCAGCGCCATCGCGCTGATCTATCCCGAACTCAAGGGCAAGCTGAACGGCCACGCCGTGCGTGCGCCGGTGCTGAATGCGAGCCTCACCGACTGCGTCTTCGAATTGCAGCAGCCCACCAGCGAAGAAGAGGTCAACACGCTGTTCGACAATGCCACACGCGATGGGCTGGCGGGCATCCTGGGCTTCGAGGGGCGGCCGCTGGTTTCAGCCGACTACTGCAACGATACGCGCAGCTCGATCGTCGATGGACCCAGCACGCTGGTGACGGATGGCACGCTCCTGAAGGTGTACGCCTGGTACGACAACGAGATGGGCTATGTCTGCCGCATGGTCGATCTCGCCAACCTCGTGATCGACGCGCAGGCGTGATGGCCGCCGCAATACGCCACTACCTGATCGTGACGGCCTCATACTGGGGCTTCACCCTGGTCGATGGCGCGTTGCGCATGCTCGTGCTGCTGCACTTCTTCAGGCTGGGCTATTCGCCTTTCACGCTGGCCTTCCTGTTCCTGCTGTACGAGCTCGCGGGCATCGTCGCGAATCTCTTGGGCGGCTGGCTGGCGACGCGTTTCGGCATACCGCGCATGCTGGCGGCCGGGCAGGGACTGCAGATTGCCGGCCTCGTCATGCTGTCGGCGCTTGATCCCGGCTGGACGGCGGCGGCGTCGGTGGCGTGGGTCGTCGCAGCCCAGGGCATCGCGGGGCTGGCCAAGGATTTCACCAAGACCGCCTCCAAGTCGGCCATCAAGGCGACGTCCGCCGAAGGCTCCGGTCAGCTTTTCAAGTGGGTGGCGTGGTTCACGGGTTCGAAGAACGCCATGAAGGGGATCGGCTTCTTCGTCGGCGGCCTGCTGCTGGATCTTGTCGGCTTCAAGCCGGCGCTGTGGCTGATGGGCGCCCTCATCGGGCTGATCTTCGTCGCGGGCCTGCTTTCCCTGCCGCGCCAATTGGGCAAGGCCAGGTCGTCGACGACAGTGCGTGAGTTCCTGTCGAAGTCGCGCGGCGTCAACCTGCTGGCGGCTGCCCGCATCTTCATGTTCGGCGCGCGCGAAGTCTGGTTCGTCGTTGGCCTGCCGGTGTTCCTGTACGCCGCCGGTTGGAGGTTTGTCGAAGTCGGCGCCTTTCTCGCCGCCTGGACGATCGGCTATGGCGTGATCCAGGCGGCGGCGCCAGCCGTCGTCGCGCGCAGCGCCGATGGCCTCAGCCGCGAAGTGCCCAATGCCCGGCTATGGGCGGGCCTGCTCGCCGTCGTGCCCCTGGCATTGGCGCTGCTGTTGCGCGACCCGGGCCTGTGGCATCCCGACATCGTGGTGATCGCGGGTCTTGCCCTGTTCGGGGTACCGTTCGCCATCAACTCTTCGCTGCACTCGTACCTGATCCTGGCCTATGCCGGCTCGAAGAAGGCGGCCGAGGATGTCGGCTTCTACTATGCAGCGAACGCGACCGGGCGTCTGATCGGCATTCTCCTGTCCGGCGCGCTCTATCAGGCCGGCGGCATGTCGGCCTGCCTGTTCGGCTCGGCCGCGATGCTGATCGCGTGCTGGCTTGTCACTTTCCTTTTGCCGGTGCGGATAGAGGGCGGACCTCAGGGACGCGGGCGCGACGCTGCGCCCGCCGATGCCCTTTGACCAGTCATCGACAATTCGATAGTTAGTGAACTATGAAAGCAACTGAAGTCGTCCCTGCCTTGGCGGCGCTGGCTCAGGAAAACCGCCTCGACGTGTTCCGGTTGCTGGTGCAGGCGGGTCCCGATGGCATGGCGGCGGGCCACATCGCCGACAGGCTCGGCCTCGTGTCCGCGACGCTGTCCTTTCACCTGGCCCAGCTCAAGCACGCCGGCCTGGTCACGGTCCGCCGTGACGGGCGTTCGCTGATCTATGCCGCCGACTACGCGCGCATGAACGGCCTCATCGGCTTCCTCACCGAGAATTGTTGCAGGGGCCACGCGGCGATGCAGGCGGCGGCCTGCGCCCCCGTGCCGGCACGCAAGGCCCGGCGTCGGGAGACATCGGCCCGGACATGAGCAGGGCGGGAGCGTCGGCTTTCGACTACCTTTCTCCGCTTGCGGGGGGCGATCGCATATGGCGTCGTTCCCCCTCTCCCCGCTGCCGCGGGGCGAGGAGACAGCACCGGTGCTCCCATAGGCGATCACCCTGCGCAAGCGGCGGAAGATAGAAGACGTCGCTGACAGTCACGACTCACCGATAGCCGATGCCGGACGCCGACAAAAACTTCAGCCGGGTGCTTGACGGTTCCATGATTCGACAATTATAAAAATATCGGACGTATGGGACCTGACGGTTGGAGAGCGCCGTGACCGAGGCAAGGACCGTGGCGATCCTGGGTGCCGGCCCTGTCGGGTTGGCCGCTGCCGCGCAGGTGCTGGAGCGCGGCATGCAACCGATCGTGCTCGAGGCCGGCCCCGAGGCGGGACACGCTGTGCGCCAGTGGGCCCACGTTCCCCTGTTCTCGCCGTGGGAATACTGCATCGACAAGGCATCCGGGCGCCTGCTCGCCGAGGTGGGCTGGAATGCGCCGCCTTCCGGCGACTATCCGACCGGCGGCGAGCTTCTTGCGCACTACATCGAGCCGCTGGCGACGCGCACCAGGCTCAAGGATCACATCCGGCTGTCGAGTCGCGTGACCGCGGTGGCGCGCAGGGGCTTCGACAAGATGAAGAGCAACGGCCGCGCCTTCGAGGCCTTCACCATCCGCTACCAGAACGGCAAGGGCCCGGAGTCTTTGAAGGCCGACGCGGTGATCGACGCTTCGGGCACCTGGTTCTCGCCCAATCCCGCCGGCGCCGACGGGCTGCCGGCGATCGGCGAGGAGGAGCTGCGGGAGCGCATTGCCTACGGCATGCCGGACGTGCTGGGGGCCGCGCGCAACCGATACGCCGGCAAGACGGTGGCGGTGCTGGGCGCCGGCCATTCGGCCGTCGGCACGCTGATTGATCTCGCCCGCCTGGCCGAGCAGGCATCCGGCACGCGCGTGATCTGGCTCATGCGCGGCGAAGATCCAAGGAAGGCATTCGGCGGCGGTGCCAACGACAAGCTCGTCGCGCGCGGCGCGCTGGGGCAGGCCCTTGCGGCCCTGGTCGCGAGCGGCCGGGTCGCAGTCGAAACCGGCTTCAAGGTCTCTCACCTCTCGCAGGAGGGAACGCAGATCCGGGTGGCCACCGGCAAGGCAAGCTGCTGCCGCGCCATCACGGTCGACGCGCTGGTGGTGGCGACGGGCCTGCGTCCTGATTTCAGCTTCCTGCGCGAGGTGCGTCTGGCGCTCGATCCGGCGGTGGAGTGCCCGCCGGCGCTGGCACCGCTGATCGATCCCAACATCCACAGTTGCGGCACCGTGCGGCCGCACGGCGCGCGCGAGCTGGCGCACCCCGAGCCCGGCTTCTACGTCGCCGGCATCAAGAGCTACGGCCGCGCTCCGACCTTCCTGATGCTGACCGGCTACGAGCAGGTGCGCTCCATCGTCGCCGACATCGCCGGCGACCGGGAGGCTGCCGAGAGGGTCGAGCTGGTGCTGCCCGAGACCGGCGTCTGCTCAGGACCGGGACCGGTGGCAGGCCTCGGCGGATCCATCGATGCGGAGGCCGGCTGCTGTGGCGGCCCGCCGCCGACGGCGGCCGGGCCAATGGTGAGCGGCTGCTGCGTCGCCGATGTCAGAGCCAAGGAGGAAGGCAAGGCGGGTTGCGGCGCATGAGGCTGGCATGCGGCTATGCTGGCTGGCTGTCGATCCACTGAGCCGAGAGTCAGATTGCCAATGAACCGGGACCGTCTCTTCACGATCATCGTGCTGGGCTCGACCCAGACGCTTGCCTGGGGGTCGACGTATTACCTGCCGGCCGTCCTGGCGGACGAGATCGCCCGCGACACCGGCGTGTCGACCACGTGGCTGTTCGCCACCTTTTCGCTGTCGCTGATCATCTCCGCGCTGCTGGGGCCGCGCGCCGGGCGCATGATCGACCGCGGCAGCGGCAATTCCGTGCTCGCCGCATCGAACCTGCTGTTCGCGGCTGGTCTCGTGCTGCTGGGATTCGCGAACTCCCTGATCGCCCTGCAGGCCGCCTGGATCGTGCTGGGCGTCGGCATGGGGATCGGGCTCTACGATGCCGCGTTCGCCGTGCTCGGGCGCATCTACGGCACCACCGCCCGCGGCGCCATCACCGGCATCACCCTGCTTGCGGGCTTCGCCAGCACGATCGGCTGGCCGCTCACCGCCTGGGGTGCCGGCACGATCGGCTGGCGTGACACGTGCCTTGCATGGGCGGCATTGCATGTGCTCGTGGCGCTGCCGGCGAACTACTGGCTCCTGCCGCGCCCCGTCATCGACGCCGCGGTCGAAAAACGCGTGGCGGACCAGGTCGTGCCGATCGATCGACCGATGGTCCTGCTGGCCTTCGCCTTTGCCGCCGCATGGGTCGTCACGGCTGGCATGGCGGCGCACTTCCCGCGCATCCTCGAGGCCACCGGCGCCACGCAGACGCAGGCCATTGCCGCCGGTGCGCTGATCGGTCCGTCGCAGGTTGCCGCCCGCCTCCTGGAAGCGGGACTGATGGCACGCTTTCATCCGCTTGTTTCGGCTCGGCTCGCCGCCCTCACGCATCCGATCGGCGCGGCCGTGCTGCTGCTCGCCGGCGGTGGCGTTGCGTCGAGCGCCTTCGCCGTCCTGCACGGATCGGGCAACGGCATCCTGACCATCGCGCGCGGCACGGTGCCCCTCGCCCTGTTCGGGCCGGAGAACTACGGCTACAGGCTGGGCCTGATCGGCTTGCCCTCGCGCTTCCTGTCGGCGCTCGCACCGCTCGGCTTCGCCGTGCTGCTGGAGCATATCGGCGCGCAGATCCTGGCCGTGTCGGCAGGGCTCAGCCTCGCGGCCCTCGCGGCGCTCTGCCTGCTGCGTCGCCCTGCGCCGGAACCCCTCTGTGCCGAGTGAGCACGCCGTCCCGTCACGCGCCGTGCCCTCGGGCGCGGCGCTGGTCGCGATCGTCTGCGCCGCCCAGGTGCTCGTGCAGATCGGCGCCTTCTACTGGCCGGCGTTGCTGCCGGGCATGATGCAGCGCTGGTCGCTCACCAACAGCGAGGCGGGCTGGATAACTTCGGCCTTCTACGCGACCTACATGGTCTCGGTTCCGGTGCTGGTGACGCTGACCGACCGCATCGACGCCAGGCGCATCTATCTGATCGGCGTCGGCTGCACGGTGATCGCCCATCTGCTGTTTGGACTGCTGGCGGATGGCTTCTGGTCGGCGCTGGCGCTGCGTGGGCTCGCCGGGATCGGCTGGGCCGGCACATACATGACCGGGCTGAAGCTCCTGGCTGACCAGGTCGATGCGAAAATGATGTCGCGCGCGGTGACCGGGCATGCCGCCAGCATTGGCATCTCGGGCGCGCTCTCCTACCTGCTGGGCGATCTGATCGCACAGCACTTCGGCTGGCGGATCGCTTTTGCCAGCGCCGGCGTGACCGCCGCCATCGCCTGGATCGCCGTCGCCGTCGCGGTTCCAGGCCGTGCACCGATCGCGAAGCCTGCCGGACCAGGCTCCCGCCTGTTCGACTTCCGCCCTGTGCTGCGCAACCGATCAGCCTTCGCATACTCGCTCGCCTATTGCGTCCATACGCTGGAGATGAGCGCATTGCGCGGCTGGGGCGTGGCCTTCCTCGCCTTCGTGGCGGCGAGCACCGGCGAGACGGGCGAGCTCCTGTCGCCGACGGTGGTCGTCACCGTGCTGGGCCTGCTCGGCACGGTGATGAGCGTCGTCGGCAACGAGGCCTCGATCCGCTTCGGACGCCGCCGCTTGATTGCGGCGGCGATGCTGCTCTCGATCGCGGCCGGCGCGGTCATCGGCTTTCTGGGCTCGACCGGCTACTGGCTCGCGGTCGTGCTGGTGGTGGTCTACGGCATGATCATCTGGCTCGATTCGTCGTCGCTCACCGCGGGAGCGGCCGGCGCTGCCGATCCGGCGCGTCGCGGCGCCACCCTCGCTGTGCATTCGATGCTGGGCTACGCTGGCGGGTTCATCGGGCCCCTGGCGATCGGGTGGACGTTGGACCTGGCGGGGGGCATGTCGCGCCTCGCCTGGGGCTTGGCCTTCGCCATCGTCGCCGCGTTCATGGCCGTGGTGCTGGTCATTTTTGCCTGGCTGCGACCCGACGAGCTGCAAGGCGATCGCGGGCGGCGATAATCCGACTCGCTGCCAACAATCGACGCTTCGGCTTTGACCGCCTTGCCATACCAAAGCGTGCTGGATTTTTTATCGTCGCGCGCAGTGGGATTCTCGCTGGCGTGGACCAGTTCGCTCGCCAAGCAGCAAGGGCCTGAGTGCTCGATCGCATTCGAACGAAGGCCCAGGCCTTCGGAGAATCACTCTTGTCCTTGGGTCCCCGCAGCGTTGCGCTGGCGGGCTGGAGGTAGTGTCGATGACGGCCATGTCGTCACCGACGTGGACGCCGTCACCCTCGCCCGCCGGGTAATCCCAGGCAGGTTCACCATGGCCGTTTCGCCCTATCAAGCGGCGGATCGCCTCGGCGATATCGGCGCGCGGTATTTGATACTGCCGCGCCAGCACCCAAGCGAGCTCGCAAAGGGAATGCAGGCAGATGGCGACCATATCGGCGTTTTCCAACGCTTCGATCGCCACTTTGCTCTGTGCCTCACCGTCCGCGACGATCGCGCGCAACAAGATATTCGTGTCTGCCGTGATCTTCATTGTCTGCCGGTGCCGGCTGCCGCGCCTGCTTCGGTGATCGCCTCGTTGATTTCATCGATCGACAACCGCTTGCCGTTGCCCTTGTGCCTCAGCAGGCCGTGCAGCTCCCGAAACGAGCCTTGTGGCCTTTCAGCCTTCAATTCCGCCCGGCCGTTTGGCAGCAGGTCCAGCCTGACCTTGCCGCCCGGCTGGATGCCGAGATGCTTCAACACCTCTTTCCTGAAGGTGACCTGGCCTTTTGCGGTGACAGTGAGTGTAGCCATGATGGATCCTCCATTATCCATGTAAGTCCTTTACGTGGCGGATAAGGGTCGGTTGGTGGCGCATCCTTAACTGCATACTCCGTCCGGTATGGCATTTAACCAGGCATAGACAAGCGGTTACGGGGGTCGAGGCATGGCTTCCGAGGCTGTGTGAGGGCGGTTATGGATCGTCTCTCCCTCAAGGCTTTCTCCGGACTGGTCGAGCCCACCTCACCATGTTGCCTTTCCGTTCTTGTCCTCAGATAAAGAAAATGATATGAGATCAAGGGCGAATTGTGAGGGGGTGTCGGTGCTGCGCACATTTGTCGTGAGGCGTGCCGGATGGCAGAGGCGCGGCTGGCGTCTGCCCGGAACGAAAGCAGACGTTCCAGCCTGGGTTTGCGTATTTTTCGACGTTTGCGTCACGCCCTTTTGAGGCGTGATTTTTGTAAGTCCTTGATTCCACTGATGGCCCCACGGCAAGGGCGGGCGATGCGGATTGCGGGGTCGTTCCCTATCTGTACGGGAGAGGGCGAAGGGGTATGATGCTGCCATGTCCCTGATCCACGAAACCGACCACGGCACGCCGCCGTCGAAGGCCACGACATCCGTCACGCTGCGCGTCGACGGCATCGATGTCACCGTGCCCGAGGGCACCTCGGTGATGCGCGCCGCGATGGATGCCGGCATCAAGGTGCCCAAGCTCTGTGCCACCGATTCGCTGGCTGCGTTCGGCTCCTGCCGGCTGTGCCTGGTCGAGATCGAGGGCCGCGCCGGCACGCCGGCCTCGTGCACCACGCCGGTGGCGCCGGGCATGGTGGTGTCGACGCAGACCGAGCGGCTGAAGAAGCTGCGCCGCGGCGTGATGGAGCTCTACATCTCCGACCATCCGCTCGACTGCCTGACCTGTGCCGCCAACGGCGATTGCGAGCTGCAGGACATGGCCGGCGCGGTCGGGCTGCGCGAGGTGCGCTACGGCTACGTTGGCGAGAACCACCTCGACGCGGCCAAGGACGAGTCGAACCCGTATTTCGCCTTCGACCCGGCCAAGTGCATCGTCTGCTCGCGCTGCGTGCGCGCCTGCGAGGAGGTGCAGGGCACCTTCGCGCTCACCATCGACGGCCGCGGCTTCGAGTCCAAGGTGGCGGCCGGCATGGACCAGCCCTTCCTCGATTCGGAGTGCGTGTCGTGCGGCGCCTGCGTGCAGGCCTGCCCGACCGCGACCTTGATGGAGAAGTCGGTCATCGACATCGGCCAGCCCGAGCATTCGGTGGTCACCACCTGCGCCTATTGCGGCGTCGGCTGCAGCTTCAAGGCCGAGATGCGCGGCACCGAGGTTGTGCGCATGGTGCCGTACAAGGACGGCCACGCCAATCACGGCCATTCCTGCGTCAAGGGGCGCTTCGCCTGGGGCTATGCCACGCACCGCGAACGCATCCTCAAGCCCATGGTCCGCGAGAAGATCTCCGATCCCTGGCGCGAGGTGTCGTGGGCGGAGGCGATCGGCCGCGTGGTGTCGGAGTTCCGCCGCATCCAGGCGCAGCATGGCCGCGGCGCCATCGGCGGCATCACCTCCTCGCGCTGCACCAACGAGGAGACGTTCCTGATCCAGAAGCTGGTGCGCGCCGGCTTCGGCAACAACAACGTCGACACCTGCGCCCGCGTCTGCCACTCGCCCACCGGCTATGGGTTGAAGACCACGTTCGGCACCTCGGCCGGCACGCAGGATTTCGATTCGGTCGAGCACTGCGACGTCATGGTCGTGATCGGCGCCAACCCGACCGACGGCCATCCCGTCTTCGCCTCGCGCATGAAAAAGCGACTGCGCGAGGGCGCCAAGCTGATCGTGATCGATCCGCGCCGCATCGACATGGTGCGCATGCCGCACGTGCAGGCGTCGCATCACCTGCCGCTGCGGCCCGGCACCAACGTCGCGGTGCTGACGGCGCTGGCGCATGTGATCGTGACCGAGGGCCTGGTGGACGAGGCTTTCGTGCGCGAGCGCTGCGAGCCCGACGACTTCGCCGCCTGGGCCGCCTTCGTGGCCGAGGAGCGCAACAGCCCCGAGGCGGTGGCGAAGATCTCGGGCGTGCCGGCCGAGCTGATCCGCGGCGCCGCACGGCTCTACGCCACCGGCGGCAACGCCGCGATCTACTACGGCCTGGGCGTCACCGAGCACAGCCAGGGTACGACCGCCGTCATGGCCATCGCCAACCTCGCGATGGCGACCGGCAATATCGGCCGGCCGGGCGTGGGCGTGAACCCGCTGCGCGGCCAGAACAACGTCCAGGGCTCGTGCGACATGGGCTCGTTCCCGCACGAGTACTCGGGCTACCGCCACGTGTCGGACGACGCCACGCGCGCGGTGTTCGAGACGATGTGGGGCGTGACGCTCGACCACGAGCCGGGGTTACGCATTCCCAACATGCTCGACGCCGCGGTCGACGGCTCGTTCAAGGGCCTCTACATCCAGGGCGAGGACATCGTGCAGTCCGATCCCGACACGCAGCATGTCGTGGCCGGCTTCAAGGCGATGGAATGCGTCGTCGTGCAGGACCTGTTCCTGAACGAGACCGCGAATTTCGCCCATGTCTTCCTGCCCGGCTCCAGCTTCCTGGAGAAGGACGGCACTTTCACCAATGCCGAGCGGCGCATCAACCGCGTGCGCAAGGTGATGCCGCCGCGTAACGGCCTGGCCGACTGGGAGATCACCGTCGCCATCGCCCACGCGATGGGTGTGGCCGGCATGGACTACACTCATCCGTCACAGATCATGGACGAGATCGCGCGCACCACGCCCACCTTCACCGGCGTGTCCTACGACAAGCTCGATGCCGTGGGCTCGGTCCAGTGGCCGTGCAACGAGGCGGCGCCGCAAGGCACGCCCGTGATGCATGCCGGCGGCTTCGTGCGCGGCCGCGGCAGGTTCATCATCACCGAATACGTGCCCACCGACGAGCGCACCGGGCCGCGCTTCCCGCTGCTGCTGACCTCGGGGCGCATCCTCAGCCAGTACAATGTCGGGGCGCAGACGCGGCGCACCGCCAACGTGATGTGGCACGACCAGGACCTGCTGGAGATCCACCCCCACGACGCCGAGCAGCGCGGCGTGCGCGACGGCGACTGGGTGCGGCTGGCCAGCCGCGTCGGCGCCACGACCTTGCGCGCCAAGGTGACGGACCGCGTCGCGCCCGGCGTGGTCTATACCACGTTCCACCACCCGCTGACGCAGACCAACGTCGTGACCACGCAGTATTCGGACTGGGCGACCGACTGCCCCGAATACAAGGTGACGGCGGTGCAGGTCACGCCGTCCAACGGCCCCTCCGACTGGCAGCGCGAGTACCGCGAGCTGTCGGTGCAGAACACCCGCATCGCTGCCGATGCCGCGGAATGAGCGTCTTCATCTCCTCTCCCGCTGCGCGGGAGAGGAAGGGGCCCATGGCGCGAAGCGCAATGGGAAGGTGAGGGCCCAGGGACGAGGCGCCGCGTGCGGGGGCCCTCACCCGTCGGCCGCTACGCGCCCGCCGACCTCTCCCGCTTGCGGGAGAGGTGAAGACCCATGACTCTCCCGTCGCCCCTGCACCGCGTCGAGCGCACGGCGTGGCGTTCCGGCATGCCGGGCCGCGGCGAGCGCGGCATCCCGGAGGAGACGGCGGTGGCCTTCACCTACAACCGCACCGCCCATGCCGTGATGATGGCGACACCCGCCGACCTCGAGGATTTCGCCATCGGCTTCAGCCTCAACGAGGGCATCATCGCCAGCCCGGCCGAGATCAGCGAGCTCGAGGTGGTGGCGCTCGACAAGGGCATCGAGCTGCGCATGACCCTGGCCGACCGCCAGGCCGATGCCTTCCTCGAGCGGCGGCGCTACCTCGCCGGCCCCACCGGCTGCGGCCTGTGCGGCATCGAGAGCCTGGACGAGGCGGTGCGCAGCCCGCCGCCGGTGACGGGCGGGATCGGCGTGCCGGCCGCCGAGATCACGGCGGCGCTGGCGGCGCTGCCGGCGGCCCAGGCGCTCAACCGCCAGACCGGCGCTGTGCACGCCGCGGGCTGGTGGGCGGTCGGGCAGGGGCTCATTGCCGTGCGCGAGGATGTCGGCCGCCATAACGCGCTCGACAAGCTGGCCGGCGCGCTGGCGCGGGCCCAGCGGGCCGCCGCCGGCGGTATCGTGCTGCTGACCAGCCGCGTCTCGGTCGAGATGGTGCAGAAGGCGGCTGCGATGGGCGCCGCGGTCGTGGTGGCGGTGTCGGCGCCGACCGCGCTGGCAGTGCGCATGGCCGATGCCGCCGGCATCACCCTGGTGGCGGTGGCGCGCGCCGACGGGTTCGAAGTGTTCACGCACCCCGCGCGGATCGGGGCGGAGGCCCAAGCCAGTGTCGCCTGACAAGCTCGTCTACATGGCCAACCAGATCGGCAAGTTCTTCGCCCACCAGGGCGAGGCCAAGGCCGTGGCCGGCATCGCCGACCACATCGCCAAGTTCTGGGACCCGCGCATGCGCGCCGCCATCCAGGCCCATGCCGCATCCGGCGGCGCCGGGCTGGACCCGCCGGTGCTGCAGGCCGTCATGATCCTCCCCACCGCAGGTGGGGAGGTGCCCCGAAGGGGCGGAGGGGAGCCGACGAGGTCTTTGTAACTGAGACCACGTGGGCTCCCCCTCCGGCCTTCGGCCACCTCCCCCACGCTGCGCGCGGGGGAGGGAGCTCAGGCCAGCCCGCCCTGGTATCGCCACCAAGCGCACCTACATAGGAGCGTCATGGACACTCTCTCGACCCTCGCGCTGAGCCTGGGCGCCGGCTGGGCGAGCGGCCTCAATCCCTACGCCACGGTGCTGATGCTGGGCCTCGCCGGGCTCAGCGGCCTGGTGGGCCTGCCGGCCGACCTGCAGGTGCTGCAGTCGCCCTGGGTGCTGGGCGCGGCGGGCGTGCTCTATGCCATCAACTTCTTCGCCGACAAGGTGCCGGCGGTCGATTCGGTCAACGACTTCATCCATACCTTCCTGCGCGTGCCGGCGGGCGCGGTGCTGGCGGCCGCTGCGGCCGGCCAGCTCGATCCCACCGTCACCGTCATCGCCGGCCTGGTGGGCGGCACCCTGGCGGCCGGGGCGCACGCCACCAAATCAGGCATGCGGGTGCTGGCCAACACCTCGCCGGAACCCTTCAGCAACATCGCGCTGTCCTTCGTCGACGATATCTTCGCGGTCGGCATCCTGTGGGTGGCGATCAAGTTCGCGCTGATCTTCTTCGGGCTGCTGGCCGTTGGCCTGATCGTGATGGGCTGGCTGCTGCCCAGGATGATCCGGCTGCTGGCCGGCCTGTTCCGCCGCTTCACGGGCCGCGATGCTCGACAAGGTCCGCCGGTAGGGCTACAGGGGCCGTCATGGTGACCCAGGCCCGACCGCGACAGCCCGATGTCTGGCTGTTCGATCTCGACAACACCCTCTACCACACGCGCTGCGATCTGTTCGCGCAGACCGACCGGCGCATGGGCGACTACATCTCGCGCCTGCTCGAGGTGCACTACGACGACGCCAAGCTCATCCAGAAGGGCTACTGGCGCAAGCACGGCACGACGCTGCGCGGCCTGATGATCGAGCACAAGATCGAGCCCACGGCGTTCCTCGACTACGTGCACGACATCGACTACTCGCCGGTCGAGGCCAGCCCGCGGCTGGACGCGCAGCTGGGCCGCCTGCCGGGCCGCAAGATCGTGTTCACCAACGGCACGGTGCGGCATGCCGAGCGCGTGCTGGAGCGGCTGGGCGTGACGCCTCATTTCGAGGCCATCTACGACATCGTGGCGGCCGCCTACGTGCCCAAGCCGGAGATGGTGATCTATCGCGACGTGGTCGGCCGCTACGGAGTCGATCCGGCGCGCGCCATGATGCTCGACGACATCGCGGCCAACCTCAAGCCGGCGCATGAGCTGGGCATGGGCACGGTGTGGATCCGCACGCCCGAGAGCCAGGCGCGCGTCGCCGGACAGCAGCTGGACCACATCCACCACCAGACCGACGACCTGGTCGAGTGGCTCGACGAATGGCTCGGCCGTCCGGCGGCAGTGTGAGAGCAACACCTCGGAGGCAGCGGATGAAACTTCTCAGTCTGGGCGCCGGCGCGCTTGGGGGCTACTTCGGCGGACGGCTGCATCAGGCGGGCACCGACGTCACCTTCCTGGTGCGCGCGGCGCGGGCCGAGAAGCTCAAGGCCGAGGGCCTGCGTATCCAGAGCCCGCGCGGCGATGCGGCGCTGACCGTGAAGACCGTGGGCGACGGCGCGCTGGGCGGGCCCTACGATATCGTGCTGCTGTCGTGCAAGGCCTATGACCTCGATTCGGCGATGGACGCCATCGCGCCCGCGGTCGGGGTCGACACCGTGGTCGTGCCGGTGCTCAACGGCATCCGGCACCTCGACGCGCTCGACGTGCGCTTCGGGCGCGAGCGTGTCGTGGGCGGCGTGGCGCGCATCGGCGCCACGCTGTCGCCCGACGGCGCGGTGGTGCACAGCAGCCCGTTCGCGGCCATCAGCACCGGCGAGCGCGACAAGGGCCGCGCGCCGCGGCCGGTGCTGGTCGAGCTCGCCGAGGCGCTCAAGCGCGCCGGCGTCGACGGCGGCCTGCATCCCGACATCATGCAGGACATGTGGGACAAGTGGGTGATGCTGGGCACGCTGGCGTCGCTGACCTGCGCCTTCCGCGCGCCGGTGGGCGACATCCTGGCCACCAAGGATGGCGAGGCGATCGTGCGCGAGACCATCGCCGAATGCAGCCAGGTCGCGGCGGCTGCCGGCCACGCGCCGTCGGAGGCGGCGCTGAAGATGGTCGAGGGCATCATGCTGACGCGCGGCTCGATGTTCGCGGCCTCGCTGCTGCACGACGTGGAGCGCGGCGGCCGGGTCGAGGCCGACCACATTGTGGGCGACCTGCTGGCGCGGGCGGCGGCGGCCGGTATCGCGACTCCCAACCTGCGCTTCGCCTATGCGCACCTGCAGGCCTATGAGCGGCGCCGCGCGCGCGAGCGCGCCGGCGAGGCGCTGTAGTTTCCTCCCCAACGCAGTTGGGGAGGTGCCCCGAAGGGGCGGAGGGGAGGCGACGTGGTCCCAGTTATGAAGACCTCGCCGGCTCCCCCTCCGGCCTTCGGCCACCTCCCCCAACTATGTTGGGGGAGGACGAGAATTCACGGCAGGTGCTTGCTGAAGAATTCCAGCGTGCGGCCGTAGGCGGTCTTGGCGGCGGTGACGTCGTAGCTGCCGCGCTCGTCGCAGTGGAAGCCGTGGTCGGCCGGGTAGTCGTAGATGGTCACGTCCTTGTGCAGCGCGCGCAGCTCGTTGACGTGGGTCATCGGGATGTGCGCGTCCTTGTCGCCGAAATGCAGCATGGTGGGACACTTCGGCTGTTCGGCCTTGGCGCCGTGGATGCCGCCGCCGTAGTAGCCGACCGCGACGTCGACCGGCAGGCGGCAGGCGCTGAGCCAGGTGATGGTGCCGCCCCAGCAGAAGCCGGTGATGCCCACCTTCTTGGCGCCGCGCGCCTTGAGCGCGTCGATCGCGGCCTGCACGTCGGCCAGCGGCTTGTCGACGCCCAGGCCCATCACGTGGCCGCGGCCCTCGGCGATGGTCTCGGCGGTGTAGCCCAGCTCGATGCCGGGCTTGATGCGGTCGAAGAACTGCGGCGCCAGCGCGACATAGCCGTCGGCCGCCAGCCGGTCGGTGACGGCCTTGATGTGATGGTTGACGCCGAAAATCTCCATCACGACGATCACGTGGCCCTTGGGCGTGCCGGCCGGCGTCGCCAGATAGCCGCCGATCTCGTTGCCGTCCGTGGCCTTCAGCCGAATGGTCTCAGCCATGCGCTCCTCCTGGAAAGGGACGCGGGACAGTACAATTATCTTGTCCCGCTCCGCACGAATCCGTTTGAGCATGGCCGGGCTGCGCCGGTAAACGGCGGCCATGTACATACCGGCGCATTTCGACCTCAAGGACCTCGCCGCGGCGCAGGCCCTGATGCGCGCCCGCTCGTTCGCGACTCTCGTGAGCACGGGCGAGGACGGCGCGCCCTTCGTCACGCACCTGCCGCTGCTGCTGCAGGACGATGCGGCCGCGCCGCATGGCAGGCTGATCGGCCACGTGGCGCGGCCCAACCCGCACTGGCGGCTGTTCGATCGCGGCGCGCCCAGCCTGGCCGTGTTCCACGGTCCGCACGCCTACATCTCGCCCAACTGGTACACCAGCCCGAACCTGGTCCCGACGTGGAACTACACGGCCGTGCACGCCTACGGCACGCCGCGGATCCTCGCCGACAGCAACCAAGCGCTGGCCGTGGTCGAGCAGCTCGCCGCTTGGTTCGAGGCGTCGCTGCCGCAGCCCTGGAGCACGGCCAGGCTGCCGCCGGGCAACGCGCTGGCGCAGATGCGGGGCATCGTCGCTTTCGAGATGCCGATCGAGCGGCTCGAGGCCAAGGCCAAGGTCGGCCAGAACCGGCTCGCGGCCGATCAGCGTTCGGCCGCCGACGCGCTCGCGGCGCAAGGCGGCGAGGACAACACCGCGATCGCTGCGCTCATGCGGGGCACGCCGCGTGGATGACGTCGCCTAGCAGCCGGTAGCTCTGCGCCTGCGCCGAGCTGGCGCGCCAGGCCAGGCCGATGGTGCGGCTGGCGTCCGGCCCGGCCAGCGGCCGCGTCGCGATGCGCGTGCCGCGCAGGGCGCCGGCGCGCACCGCCAGCATCGGCAGCAAGGTCACGCCCAGCCCTGAATCGACCATGTGGATCAGCGTCGACAGGCTGGTCGCCTCGACCGCCTGGCCGGTGGCGCTGCGGCCCAGGCCGCAGGCCGACAGCGCGTGCTGGCGCAGGCAGTGGCCGTCGGCCAGCAGCAGCAGGGTCGCGCCCGCCAGCGAGTCGGGCGACACGGTCTGCTGCCGCAGCAGGGCATGGCCCTCGGGCGCAGCGACGACGAACGGATCCTCCAGCACCGGCAGTGTCGTGAGCCGCGGCAGGTCGTAGGGCAGGGCCAGCACCGCCACGTCCAGGGCCCCGGCCGACAGGCGCTCGATCAGGCGTGCGGTCTGGTCCTCGACCAGGAACGGCTGCAGCGCCGGGTAGCGCGCGCGCAGCTGCGGCAGCAGGCTCGGCAGCAGATAGGGGCCGATGGTCGGGATGATCCCGATCCGCAGCGGCCCGCTCAACGGCTCGGCCAGGCCGCGCGCGACGTCGACCAGGTCCGCGGCCTCGGCCAGCAGCCGGCGGGCGCGCACCACGATCTCGGCCCCGACCACCGTCAGCGCCGCCGTGCGCCGGTCGCGCTCGATCAGCATCGCACCCAAGGTCGTTTCAAGCTCCTTGAGCCCGGCGCTCAAGGTCGACTGGGTCACGAAGCAGCGCTGCGCCGCGCGGCCGAAATGGCCCGTATCCGCGATGGCGACGAGATACTGCAGCTGGCGCAGGCTGGGCAATCCTTTCATCGAAATTTCCGATCACCATGACCAATTCAATTCATTGGATAATACATTGTATTGCGATTAATTATCAAGTGTCCCTGGAGGACACACGAAACCAGCCCTTCGAAGGAGCAAACCATGCTGACTGTTGGCGACAAGCTGCCTGCGTTCGACCTCAAGGCCGTCGTCTCGACCGATCCGAAGACGGCGTTCACCGACATCTCCGATCGCAGCAACGGCGGGAAGTGGCGCGTGATCTTCTTCTGGCCGAAGGACTTCACCTTCGTCTGCCCGACCGAGATCGCGGCGTTCGGCAAGCTGAACGGCGACTTCGCCGACCGCGACGCAGTGGTCTACGGCGTCAGCACCGACAGCGAGTTCGTGCACCTGGCCTGGCGCCAGAACCATCCCGACCTGAAGGCGCTGCCGTTCGCGATGCTGGCCGACATCAAGCGCGAGCTGTCGAGCGCGTTCGGCATCCTCGACAAGCAGGAAGGCGTGGCGCTGCGTGCGACCTTCATCGTCGACCCCGAAGGCGTGATCCGCTTCGTGTCGGTCAATGACCTCAGCGTCGGCCGCAATCCTCAGGAGGTCCTGCGCGTGCTCGACGCGCTGCAGACCGACGAGCTCTGCCCCTGCAACTGGCAGAAGGGTGACGCGGTGCTGAAGCCCGCCGCCTGATGCCATGGACGCCGGCTCCGGATCTCCTTCGCGGGCCGGCGTCCTCTCCCCCTCCCTGCAACATCATCCGATCCGGAGCCGCACCATGTCCCTGGAGAACCTGAAGAACGCGCTGCCCGACTACGCGCGCGACCTGAAGCTCAACCTCTCGAGCCTGGCGGCTGAGCCGTCCCTGACCGTGCAGCAGCGTGCGGGAACCTTCGTGGCGGCGGCCCTGGCCAGCCGCAACGACGCGACGCTGCGCGCTATCGTGGCCGAGTTCGCGCCGCAGCTCTCATCCGAGGCGCTGAACGGCGCCAAGATCGCGGCCGCGATCATGGGGATGAACAACATCTACTACCGCTTCGTTCACCTCGTGGGTGGCGACTATAAGACGCTGCCTGCCAAGCTGCGCATGAACGCGATCGCCAAGCCCGGTGTCGAGAAGGTCGATTTCGAGCTGTGGTCGCTTGCCGTCTCGGCCGTGAACGGCTGCGGCATGTGCCTGGAGGCGCACGAGCACGAGCTGCGCAAGGCCGGCTTGGGCGCCGAGCAGATCCAGGCCGCGGTGCGCATCGCCGCGACCGTCCACGCCATCGCCGTGACGTTGGAGGGCGAGCACGCCCTGTCTGAAGCTGCGCCGGCCCTGCCGACGGCAGCCTGAGCATCAATCCGACATCAGCCAGCCAATGGAGGAGCCAGCCATGTCGTCATCCGAGCGGCCGTGGTCGGCAATGACCGCGAGAGCGCGCAGCGCGATCTGTTCGAGGCCATCGAGCGCGGCGACTATCCGCGCTGGCGGATGTGCGTGCAGGTGATGCCGGAGAAGGACGCCGCCAGCTACCGCTTCAATCCGTTCGACCTCACCAGGTGTGGCCGCATGCCGACTACCCCCTGATCGAGGTCGGCGTCATGGACTACACGTTGAAGCGGAAGTGGAAGATGTCGCCGTCCTTCACGACGTAGTCCTTGCCTTCCAGGCGCATCTTGCCGGCGTCCTTGGCTCCCTGCTCGCCGTTGCAGGCGACGAAATCGTCGTAGCCGATGGTCTCGGCGCGGATGAAGCCCTTCTCGAAGTCGGTATGAATTGCGCCCGCGGCCTGCGGCGCCTTGCTGCCGCGCTTCACGGTCCAGGCATGCGCCTCCTTGGGCCCGATCGTGAAGAAGGTCACGAGATCGAGCAGTTCGTAGCCGGCCGCGATCACGCGGTTGAGGCCGGTGTCGTGCAGGCCCAGCGATTCGAGGTAGTCGCCCTGGTCGGCAGCCGGGAGCTGCGCCACCTCGGCCTCGATGGCCGCCGAGATGATGACGAAGGGTGCGCCCACCGATCTGGCGTATTCGGCCGCCTTGGCGCTGACCGCATTGCCGGCGGCGGCCGAGCCTTCGTCGACATTGAGCACGAACATCTGCGGCTTGGCCGTCAGAAGCTGCATGCGGCGCACCGTCGGCAGCTCCTCGTTCGAGAACGCGACCGTGCGCGCCGGCTTGCCTTCGCGCAGCGCCGCGACGATGCGCTCCATGATCACAGCTTCAGCGCCGGCTTCCTTGTCGCCGCTCTTGGCCTTCTTCTGCAGGTTGGGCAGGCGCTTCTCCAGGCTTTCGAGATCGGCCAGCATCAGCTCGGTCTCGATGATCTCGGCATCGCGCACCGGATCGACATGGCCCGCGACATGCGTGACATCGCTGTCCTCGAAGCAGCGCAGCACCTGGGCGATGGCATCCACCTCGCGGATGTTGCCCAGGAACTGGTTGCCCAGGCCCTCGCCCTTGCTGGCGCCCTTCACCAGGCCGGCGATGTCGACGAATTCCAGCTGGGTCGGCACGATCTTCGCCGACCCTTCGACCTTGGCCAGGATTTCCAGGCGCGGGTCCGGCACTGACACGCGCCCGACATTGGGCTCGATGGTGCAGAAGGGATAGTTGGCCGCCTGCGCCGCCTGGGTGGCGGTCAGGGCGTTGAAAAGCGTCGACTTGCCGACATTGGGCAGGCCGACGATGCCGCAGTTGAAGCCCATGGGAAGAGGATATCCGGGTCGGAGAGGTGGCGAGGCCGATATAGGACGCGGCGCGCGAGGTCAACCCATCGCCCCTTACAGGACGTGGTAAACATGCCCACAATGCAGGTCCGACGGATATCCAGCGTACGCGAAGGGGTGTGGGATGCGTGTTGTGACGACGGTGCCGCAAGACGATCTGCGTAATACTGCCGCAGTCGCCCGCCAGGCGGAGGCAGCCGGCTTCGATGGTCTGATCACCCTGGAGAACCGCCACGATCCGTTCCTGGCACACGCCGTGGCGGCGCTGGCGACAGAGCGGATCGAGCTGGGGACCGCGGTCGCGATCGCCTTTCCGCGCAGCCCGATGGTGGTGGCCAATGCCTGCTGGGATCTGCAGGTCACCTCGCGCGGCCGCTTCGTGCTGGGCCTGGGGCCGCAGATCCGGCCGCACAACGAGAAGCGCTTCAGCGTGCCGTGGTCGGCGCCGGCGCCGCGCATGCGCGACTACGTGAACGCGCTGCGCGCCATCTGGACCGCCTGGGAGAAGGGCACGAAGCTGGATTACCGCGGCACGCACTACACTTTCACACTGATGACGCCCAACTTCGTGCCGCCGTCGCGCGGCTTTCGGATGGTGCCCATCACCCTGGCGGCGGTCGGCGAGCACACGCTGCGGCTGGCAGGCGAACTGGCCGACGGGGTGCGGCTGCACTCGTTCTGCACGCGGCGCTATCTCGAGGAGGCTGTGCTGCCGCGTCTGCACGAAGGGCTGGCGCGCAACAATCGCAGCCGCAGCCAGCTCGAGATCACCGGCGGCGGCTTCATTGCCACTGGACCCGATGCGGCGTCGGTGGCCAAGGCGGTCGAGTTCGTGCGCATGCGCGTCGCCTTCTACGGATCGACCCCGGCCTACTGGCCCGTGCTGGAGCTGCATGGGCTGGGTGATCTGGCGCGCAAGCTGAACGCCATGTCGAAGCAGGGCCAGTGGACCGGGATGACCGCCGCCATCCCGGATGATGTGGTGCATCTGTTCGCCGCCGTCGGCACGCACCAGGAAATCGCCGGCGTGGTGGCGCAGCGCTTTGGGGGACTGGTCGATACGATCTATGCCAGCGCCAACTCGGCGATGCAGTCGGACCTGCCGCCGGATGTGCTTCAGGACATCCACAAGCTGCCGACGGCGTTCACGGGCTATGTGACGCCGTGGTGACGGCTCAGCCTTTCTTGTCAGGCTTCTCCGGCGGCGGGTTCACCAGATATGCCACGCGGCTCATGAACTTCTCGTCGTCGACCTTGCCGCCGCTCGCCAGCAGCGGCGCCTCGCTGGCAATGGCGTCCAGCACCTTGGGCAGCCAGCTCTCGCGCTCGGCCTTGCTGAAATCCTGCAGCACATAGCCGTAGACAAGGTCCTTGTGGCCGGGATGGCCGATGCCGATGCGCACGCGTCTATAGTCGTTGCCCAGATGCGCATCGATGTCGCGGATGCCGTTGTGGCCGCCGGCACCGCCGCCCGTCTTGACGCGCACCTTGCCGGGCGCGAGGTCGAGCTCATCGTGGAAGACGACCACATCGCTCAGCGCGATCTTGTGGAAGCGCGCGGCTTCGCCGACCGACTGGCCTGAATCGTTCATGTAGGTCATCGGCTTGAGCGCCAGCGCCCGCTGGCCGTCGAGCGTGCCCTCGGCGACCTCACCCTGGAAGCGCTTGCGCCATGCCGAAAAGCCATGGCGGCGGACCAGCAGGTCCACCGCCATGAAGCCGACATTGTGGCGCTGCGCTGCGTGCCTGGGCCCGGGATTGCCGAGCCCTACGAGCAGGAGCATGGCAGCGTCGGAACCGGATCGGTCCGCCTACTTCTTGGTCGGGGCAGCAGCCTTCGCGGCTGGCGCCGCTGAGGCCGCCGGCGCCGCGCCAGCGGCCGGGGCGGCGCCACCGGCAGCCGGTGCCGCAGCCGCCTGGGCAGCCTCGGCCTCGCGACCCACGGTCGGCGGCGCCACCGACGCGATGGTGGCGTTCTTCTCGCGGCTGACGACGCGCACGCCTTCCGGCAGGTTCAGCGAGGACAGGTGCACCGAATGCCCGATCTCCATGCCGGTCAGGTCGACCTCGAAGAAGTCCGGAATCTGGTCGGCGCGCGTACGCACCGTGATGGCGTGGCGGATCACGTTGAGGATGCCGCCGCGCTTGATGCCCGGCGAGGCAGTCTCATTGCGGAAATGCACCGGCACGTCGACGGTGATGATCGACCCGGCGCCCAGGCGCAGAAAGTCGAAATGAACCGGCCGGTCGGTCACCGGGTCGAGCTGCACGTCGCGTGGCAGCACCTCCACCTTGGTGCCCTCGACATCGATGGCCATGCGATGGGTCAGAAAGCCCTCGCCGGTCATGATGCGCAGCAGCTGCTTGGGCTCCACCGAGATAGGCAGCGGGGGCTGCTTGTCGCCATAGATCACGGCCGGGATCAGGCCGTCGCGACGCGCGGCCCGGGCGCCCCCTTTGCCGGCCCGGTCCCGCTTCTTCGCGGCAATCGTGGTCAAATCGGACATCGTCCGTCTCTCCTCAGGGCGCCGCAGCGCCGTTTGCCGGATCGGGACGACCCCGATCCTTCCGTCGCGAGCCGGCCTCCAGGGGTGCCGCGCCCGCGGGTACGCCAAAATCGAGGCCGCCGGCGCAAGCCGGCGGCCACAGTCACTACGCTTCTACGCCACGCAAACCTAGTCGAACAGGCTCGAGACCGAGGCCTCTTCGCTGATGCGCCGGATCGCTTCGGCCAGCAGCGGCGCGATGCTGATCTGGCGGATGTTCTGCGACACCCGCACCGCCTCGGTCGCCGGGATGCTGTCCGTGGTGACGAGCTCGGTGATGGGCGACGCCGCCACCCGGGCCACCGCGCCGCCCGACAGCACGCCATGCGTCACATAGGCGGAGACCGCCTTGGCGCCGGCATTCTTCAGCGCCACGGCGGCATTGCACAGCGTGCCCGCCGAATCGACGATGTCGTCGACCAGCATGCAGGTGCGGTTGCGGACGTCGCCGATGATGTTCATCACCTCGGAAACACCCGCGCGTTCGCGGCGCTTGTCGATGATCGCCAGGTCGGCGTCAAGCCTCTTGGCCAGAGCCCGGGTGCGTACCACGCCGCCGACATCCGGCGACACCATCACCAGGCTCTCGCCGTTGTAGCGCTTGCGCACGTCGTCGGTGAAGGTCGGGCCGGCGAAGAGGTTGTCGAGCGGGATATCGAAGAAGCCCTGGATCTGGCCGGCATGCAGATCCATGGTCAGCACGCGGTTGGCGCCGGCCGTGGTGATCAGGTTGGCTACCAGCTTGGCCGAAATCGGCGTGCGCGGGCCTGATTTGCGATCCTGGCGGGCGTAGCCGTAGTAGGGGATCACCGCCGTGATGCGCCGGGCCGAGCTGCGGCGCAGCGCGTCGATGGTGATCAGCAGCTCCATCAGGTTGTCGTTGGTGGGGAACGACGTGGACTGGATGACGAACATGTCCTCGCCACGTACGTTCTCCAGGATCTCGACAAACACCTCCAGGTCGGAGAACCGGCGGATATTGGCCCGCACCAGCGGCAGCCCCAGCGCAGCTGAAATCGCCTCGGCCAGCGGCCGATTGCTGTTGCCGGTCAGGATCTTCATCTCGGCTTCCCCCGACGCGGCGCGTCGGACTCACGTAAGATCTTGAAATAACACGATTTTTCGCCCCCGGGCCGGAAGCGGCGGGCGGAACATACCGGCCTTTGCACCGACTCGCAACTGAATCGCTGGAAACGCACAGTTGCGTGACTGGCGGCGGCTCCGCCAGGTCGTGGCCTTTGCCTGAATGGCCGGGCCGGCCGGGTCACCGTTTGAACACTTCTCAGCGCGAACCAGAGGTCACGATAATCGCGATGAGGTCGTGCCGCGACCGGAGACTACAGAAGGAGGCCAGGACATGAGCCGAGAAGCGCACTCCCCTGACGCGCTCGTGGAAGCCAGACGCCGGTTTCTCGCTTCCTGCGGCAAGTTCGCGGTGGCCACCCCACCCACCGTTGCCCTGATGCTGTCGGCAGCCGAGCGGAACTACGCCGTTGCTGCTTCCGGCAATGGCGGCGGCTCAGTTCCCAGGCAGAACAATCAAGGAAACAACGGTTTCGGCAATGGCGGCGGCGATGGCGTGCCAGGCCAGTCGGGCAACAACCCATCGCCCAACGCGGGCGGGAAGCGCGACGACATCAGCCGCTGAGCGTCATATCCGCTGAGCGTCGAATCTTGTCCTTGGGCCGGCAGGCGACTGCCGGCCCAAGTCGTGTGCGTCACCGCCGCCAGCCGCGCGGATGGGCCTCGCTTCTGAGCAGCCGGGCTATCCAGTCACCGGCGTCACGCTTGCGCAGGAAGCGTGATGCGTGGTGCAGGCGGCGTTGCAGCAGCGGACTTTGCTGTCCGTACAGTCCCGCCATGCGGTGCGGTGCGAAAGCTGATTGCACGTTGGCCAGAGGTGTTCCCCAGCCGGCCAGGGCGGGCACGCGGTGTTGCAGCAGACAACGTTGCACCTGCAGCCGGGCTGCGACGGCAGGTGCGCCTGGCAGCTTCCAGGGAGCATCCAGCAGCCTGTGTGCCAGCAGCGCGTACGCGTGAAGTGGTGTCCGCAGGCGATGCCGGGTCAGGCTGCCGGCGACGAAGGTCCAGTCGACTCCTGGAGCGTCGTCACGGGTGAAGGACGCAAACTCATGCAACTGGCGCAATTCGAACGCACCGCGATAGTAGTTCGCAAGGAAGTGGACCTGTGCATGCAGCACGTTGTGCAGGACCCTATCCGTCGGCGACGGAACGAAGAACCGGCGGCCCTGCACGACGATCTGGTCGGCACGCCGCCACACGTCCTGGGCCGGAAGGACATGCGGGGTGTCGATCAGCTCGAAGTGGAGGTCGACCGCTCCCGGCTCGCCCGGCCGCGCAAAATCGCCATAGGCGTGATGTCCGGCCGGGTAACGGGCGATGGCTCGATAGCCCAGGTTGTCAAGAGTTGTGAAAACCCGGTCAGCGGCGTGTCGCGGCACCAAGAGGTCGAGATCGCGGATCATCCGGGCGCTTGGCGCGGGAGCGCTGAGCAGCGTGGCACCGCCCTTCAGAAGCAAAGCATCAACCCCGGCATTGCCGAGCGCGCCGATCAGCTCCAAGGCCTGTTGTCGCAGGCAGTCGTTGCGGGCTGCATTGCTCTGATGCAGCAATGCAAGATAGTCGCGCACCGCGTCGGGGATATCCGCCAACCTCCCGGTTCTTTCAAGCGCGGCATGGAGGGCAGGCCCAACGAGGTGCTCGTTCGCCAGCGCGATTGCGTAGCTCCAGGTCGTGTCGTCGATTTTGCGCAGCCGCTGCAGGTGGCCCGCCGCATCCGTCCGAAGGCAGTCGCAAACAAGATGCAGCGCGCGCAGGGATCTGATCATGGCGCCAGGAGGCGCAACCGCTCCACGGCCGCGTCGAGTCCGTTGAATCGCAGCTCGAAGCAGGAGATCGTGGCGATCCACTGCACCAGTTGCGCAATTTTCTCGGGGTCGAGCGTGTCGAGCGGACAACATTCACGCAGCAGGCGGGCCAGCGCCTCGGCGCGGCTCAACGGCACAAGCTCGGCCGGCGATTGGCGGATACGCCGCGGAAATACGATCCACTCGACCGGTGTTTGCACATCAGGCGCGATCCGAGGTGCCGTCTCCGCGGGCAGCAAATAGCGCACACGCTTCCCGTCGGGACGATTGTGGATCGGTTGCCGCGCCAATTGCGGTAGCTGCTTGCGCAGCAGCCGCCAGGCGCCTGGCTTGAGGCAGATCGCAAAGGGCATCTGCCGCGCCGCCAGCGTATCGTGCGCGAGAACGATGGTGTCATCGCCGAGAAGACCGCAGCCCGCCATGACCAGCGCCGCGGTCAGCGTGCTCTTGCCGCTGCCGGAGGCGCCAGGCAGCAGCAGACACCGTTCACCCAAGGTGACCCCTGCAGCATGGATGGCGTAGGCGGCGCGGCTGTGTCTGAGGGCGAAGCGGACCAGGGAGATTTTGACGAGCGGAGCGAGTTGGTCGCGCCGCTGGCACCGCTCGATGGCGCCATCCGGTCCCTGGAGGATGAAGCCGTCCCGATCGGCGGTGATCTGAATGGTCAGAGCGTCGGAGATCTCGGCAGTCACCAAGTGTTCGACCAGCGGCGTGAGGTCGCTCAGGAGATCACCGGGCGATGCCTGCAGCCGGAATGCGGTATCAAGCAATCGCAGGGTGACGGTGTCGCTCGTGGCAGGCCCGCCGAGGCTGCCGCCAGTCGTTTGGCGGAGGAGGCCGAGATCCTGCCACTGCCGCAGGATCGTGCCCAGGTGAGCCTTGGCAGCATCGGGATCGAAGCCGAACGTCTGCTCAAGGCCTTGCTCGATGCGCGCGAAGCCGAACCCTTCCTCCAGGCAACACCAGACGTAGGTCGCCGTGGTGTTGAGGCTGTAGAGCTGATGTGTGCCGGCATTGAAAAGCACGCCGGCCTCGTCAAGGAGATGCAAGGTCACGTCAGGAGCGGGGCCTTGCTGGTGATCGGCTCTTGGTTGCATCGCCTCGCTCGGCCGCTGGCGGGATCAGCTTGCCGTTTGATGATGCAATAGCCCCGTCCTCACCGGATGTGTGATGACCATTTCGGGGCCGCGTGACGCTCAATAATCAACGTATATGTTGATTATCAACAGAGCGTTTGATAAAATACGCCATGCAGGGAGTTCCGGCCATGCTTCAGGTCGTCGGCGGCGCGGACCCCGCTGCGGATCTGCTCGACCGGGTGTTCTTCGCGCTGTCGGATCCGGTGCGCCGTGCAATCCTGGATCGTCTGGGCGAGGAAGCGTTGCTGGTCTCGGAGCTTGCGGCGCCGTTCGATATCTCGCTGCAGGCGGTATCGCGCCACATCCAGGTCCTGGTGCGCGCAGGCCTGGTCCGGCAGGAGCGGACCGGCCGTATCAGCCGATGCAGCCTCGTCGTCGGACCCATCCAGGCTGCGGCGGTATGGATCAACCACTACAGCAAGTATTGGCAGGCACAGTTCGACACATTGGCGGCGGCGCTGGAGGAGATCGAAGAACGGCGATCCGGCGCGGCGCGGCTCACGACGCTGCGGAAGCGGCCGCGACGGCGCTTGCCGGACCCCTGATGCGCTGCGACGCGCGAGGAGGCTGGCGTGAAGAGCGGAATCATCCCGCGGGGAACGGCCCGAAGCATGCGTCGGCTATTCGTGAGGAATCTCACGCCACAACGCGACGTGATCAGTCGGCAACGGATGGAAGGGAGTGAGCGCCATGAAATATGTCGATGCCACCCGGCGTCTCGCCGAGCACCGTGACCGTATCGCGGCCTTGCGCGAGGAGATGCGCAAGATGCAGGACGCGATCGAGCCGCAGGAGGTCGCCGACTACAGCCTGGCGACGCCGCAGGGCGAGGTGCGGCTCTCGGCCCTGTTCGGCGACAAGGATGACCTGTTCGTCATCCATAACATGGGCGCTTCGTGCCGCTACTGCACGATGTGGGCCGATGGCTTCAACGGCGTCTACGATCATTTGGCGAGCCGCGCCGCATTCGTGGTCTGCAGCCCCGACGCGCCGGCGGCGCAAAAGCGCTTCGCCGACAGCCGCGGCTGGCGCTTTCCGATGGTGAGCCATCAGAACACCAGCTTCGCGGCCGACATGGGCTATCGCGCCGAGAATGGCAGCCACCAGCCCGGCATCTCCGTCTTCAGGCGTGACAACGGGCGGATCATGCGCGTGTCCGACACCGACATGGGGCCGGGGGATGCGTTCTGCTCGGTGTGGCACTTCTTTGACATGCTGCCCGGCGGGGCGGGCGATTGGGCACCGCAATTCAAGTACCGCTGACCTGTTGCCCGCGGAGCGTATGCCATGGCTTGGCGCAAAGCGCCGCCGCAGCTCGTGTCGCTGTTCGATAGCGTGGTACCGCGCGATCCTCGGGTCGTGCGGCGGCCGATGTTCGGCTATCCGGCGGCATTCGCCAACGGCAAGCTGTTCGCGAGCCTATTTGAGGACAGCGTCGTCCTGAAGCTGTCGCCGGAGGATTGCGGCCAGCTGCAGGCGGCGCACGGCGCGTCGGCGTTCGAGCCGATGCCGGGCCGGCGCAAGCGCGAATACATCGTGCTGCCCGAGGCATTGCTGTCGGATCGTGTTGCGCTGGATCGCTGGCTGTCGCGGGCGCTGGATTACGTTCTGTCGCAGTCCAGCGCCACGAAGAAGGCGCCGCGCGCCGCATCGCCCCGCAAAGGCAAGCGGTAGCGGGCGGCCTTCAGGCCGTCGCGCTCCAGCGATGGTCGGCGCGCAGCGGTGAATCTTCCTTCACGAACAGCAGATCGAGCTGGGCCAGCGCGCTGTCCAGCGGGCGGCGGCCGCCGCCCAGCACGTCGTAGATGACGAAGCCGCGCTGGCGCAGGAAGCTGACCACCTCGGCGATCTCCGGCCCGTCGTGGATGGTGGCGATGACGCTGGCCTCGATCAGGATCGCATCGACATCATGGATGCGCTCGCCCATGCCGCGCAGCACGCTCATTTCCGAGCCCTGGACGTCGATCTTGCATAGCGCCGGCCGCTCGAAGCCGTCGATCACCTGGTCGAAGCGCTGCACCGGCACCGGGTACCGGCGCGTCGGGCCGAGCGGTCCGACCTCCTCATAGAAGGTCGAGCCGCCGATATCGTTGGTGCGCACCCCGATCTCGAGCTCGCCCTCCGCGTCGCCGAGCGCGACATTGAGGATCCGGGCATCGAGCTGCTTGGCGATCCGTTCCATGTAAGGCAGCGATTCGCGCGTCGGGTCGATCAGGTAGTACTGCGAGTCGGGGAAGACGGCATAGAGCTCGGGCGTGCCCTGCGCGACGCCGATATCGAACACGGTACGCGGCTCGAAGCCCTGGGCGCGGAGGTTGCGCAGGACGAAGGGCCATGCCGGCACCACGCCGACCACCCGATGCAGCACCAGCGTCGAGTAGCTCAGCATGCGCTTGATCACGGCCTTCGCTGGATTGCGCACCATCATGCCTGTCGTCATGGTCATGCCGCCTCACGTGCAGTGGAAACGCCGCCCTGCGCCCGCCAGGCGAGGGACCGTCAGCAGATGTAAGGGGGCAGCCCGCCGATGGTCAGCAGGGGGCAGTGACGGAACACGGAATGATCACCGCCTGGACTCGCGCGATCCCGGGCTGCATGCTTCGTGCTGGAAGGCAAGGGAGGACACGGTGGACGAACGCATCGAAAAGACGCTGATCGACGTGGCTGACCTGGTCAAGACCGGCCAGCAGGCAGCCGCCGCTCAGGAATCGGCCTGGGCGGGCCTCGAGCAGCTGGCTGTCGCCCTGGGCGTGCTGGCCACGCATTGCGCCGCGCTCGAGAAGCGGCTGCAGGAGGTGGAGAGCAAGCTGGCGCATTGAGCCGCTCGAAACGGCCCAAGCTGGCGCGTGGCGGCAAATGACAGCAGGAAGCGCGGCGGCTTCCTGGCTGGTTCGTACGGCCTCAGCGCTGGCCCTGGGCGGCGCGGTCGCGGTTGATCAGCTCGACGACTCCGTCCGCCGCGGCCAGCGCCACGATCGGCGCCAGCTTGTCCCAATTGCCCTCGAGGCTGCCGGCCTGGACCGTGTTGGCCTGCTCGAGGTCGCCGATCTGGGTGCCATCGCCGCGCTTGATGATCCAGCGGATGACAACGCGTTGGCGCCCCTCCGCCGGCGCCGCGAGCGCGACGCTACCCTGAATCTGGAACACGGTCGCCTCGGTGCGGTCGACCAGCACCATCTGGCTTTCGCCCATGGCCCGGCGCATGGCTGACGCGAGCGCCTTGTTGGCGGTGTCTGGACCACCGGTCACCGTCAGCACGCGCACGCGCGGCGCGTTGCTGGCAGCCGCCAACACAGGCGGCGCGGCAGAAGGCGGCGCTTCCGGCCCGGGAGGAGCTGCCGGGGGCGATGGTGCGCCGGGTGGAGGGCCGCCCGGCTGGTCGGCGGCCGGCGCTGGTGCGCCGGGGCCGGCGGGCTCGCTGCTGGGGGGCGGCGGCAGTGTGCCCGGCGGCAACGCATCGGGCAGCGCGGCGATGGGGACATTGGCAAGATCGCCGCGGCCGAGCTGGCGGCCGATGCGGAATGCGGCTTGCGTGGCGATGCGCGAGATCAGACGGTCCTCGGCGTTGAACCAGTCCTGCGGGCTGCCCAGCACACGCTGATCGTTGCCGGCGATGCGCGTGCCGCGTTCGTCCTGCACGGTCCAGGTGATGTCGATCTGCACTGCGCCGTCCGCGTCGCGTGTCGCTACCGTGGCGCTGATTCGCTTGAGGCCGCGCGCCGTGGCTGGTATGGCGACGATGCCATGATCGCGCAGGGCCAGAGCCAGCGCCGTTGCGATCTTCTCGGCGACCTCCGTCCGGGGGCCGACGGGCGGCGTGATGACGAATTCCGGCGCTTCGGCGGTTTCAGGCCCGACGCCCGGCGGCGCGGCCGATGGTGCCGAGAGCCTGTTGTCGGGCGCGAAAGGGCGCGGTGTCTCACCGCACCCGATCAGGGCAACCGCCATTGCGCCCGCGATCGCTGCGCAGCGGATCAGCTCAGACCAGCGCACAGGTGGCCACCAAGCCAAGCAGGCAGAGAAAACCAAAGATCACCAGATAGGGCATGGGGCCGATGCTGCTTCAAATCATACGAACATGGATCATTTGACCAGGGCAATGGCCGACAAGCCGCGGCCGTAGTCGCGTATGCCGTTGAGCGTGTTGTAGCGGAAGCTGAAGAACTGTTCCTGGTTCGGGAGCGTGTCATGGCCGCTGGCCTCGGCCGACGCCACGCCCAGAAGAGCGAGCCGGCGCAGCAGATAGCCCGGCAGGTCGAACATGTGGTGGCCGGCACGGCGCGACGGGGTGAAGAACGCGCCGTTGGCCCTATCCTGGGCCGTGAACGGCGCCGGAAATTCCGGCCCGACCTCGTAGGAAGCGTGCGCGATGCAAGGGCCGACGGCGGCGTGGATCGATCCGCGTCGCGCGCCCAGCCCCTCCATGGCCGCGACTGTGGCATCGACGACACCGGCCAGCGCCCCGCGCCAGCCGGCATGGGCCGCGCCGATCACCCGGTTCTCGTGATCCGCCAGCAGAACCGGCGCGCAGTCGGCCGACAGAACGCCCAAGGCGATGCCGGGCTTGTCGGTCACCAGGCCGTCGGCCTGCGGCGCGCCCGGCGATCGCCACAGGTTCGAGCCGTCCACTGTCAGAACCTGCGTGGAGTGGATCTGATGCAGGGTCAGCAGGCGCTCCGGCTCGAGCCCGAACCGGCCGGCGGCACGCGCCCGGTTCTCGGCGACATTGGCCGGCGAATCGGCCGAGCCGTAGCCGCAGTTCAACGAGGCGAACAGGCCCGTGCTGACGCCGCCCTCGCGGGTGAAGAAGGCATGTTGCACGTGCGGGATGCGGGCAAGGTTGGGCAGCGTGATCACGGTCCGGGTCCGAAGTTCGGGTCGCAGGCCATATCGGGTGTCGGGAAGCCGGGCGCCGCCGGCATCGCAGGGTCGCGCAGGGCAAGGACGCGGAACAAGGTGCCCATTCGATCCGGCGCGATCAAGCGCGCCATGGCGTCGTCGATGTCCTGTGCTTGCCGCGGCGTGGCGCGAGCCCGCAGCGCCTGTGCTCGATGCGCGATGCCCAGCGCCTGCAGAAAGTACCCCTGGCTGGTCGGGCCGTCGATCGCCGCGCCGGCCTCGCGCGCCGCCCGCGCAAGGGCGGCGAAGTCGACATGGGCCGTCAGGTCGCTCTCGCCGATGCGCTCGAAGACGCCGACCTTGGCATGGCGATGCACGGCCTGCAGGGTGTCGCCGTGCCCGCCGGCCTCGTAGCCGTAGTCGATGACGAGGGCTGCGCCGCGATGACGCACAAGGCGGTCGGTGATCGCATGCATGACAGAGAGCGCTGCCGGCGACACTTCGGCGACGGCACCGGCCGGCATTCCGGCGCGGTGCGCCGCATCCAGCAGCGCTGACAGCGGCGACGGGCCCGGCGCCACGGCGAAGGCGAAGCCGTCCGGCGATTGGGCCTGGCCGGCATCGCGCGCCAGCCCGATCATGCGCTCGCACCAGCCGGAGTGCGTGCGCACGAGCTGCCGGATCGGCAGGGCGTCGAAGAACTCGTTGGCGACCAGCAGCATGGCGACGTCGTCGGGCACATCTTCGAGGCGCTCGTGCCATGCGCAGGCCGGCACCGCCCCCGCCAGGGCTGCGCGCTGCCGGTCGCGCAGCGTGGCGTCGATCTCGACCAGATGCAGGCGCAGCGCGGCATGGAAGCCGGGCACGCTGCGCGTGGCGCGCAGCGCGTCGACCAGCAAGGTGCCGCGGCCGGGGCCGAGCTCGACAAGCCGCACCGGGTCGGGACGGCCGATCGCGATCCAGCGTTCGGCAAGCCACGCGCCGATCAGCTCGCCGAACATCTGGCTGATCTCGGGCGCCGTCACGAAATCGCCCGCCGCCCCGACAGCGGCCGCCCGCCGGTAGTAGCCGAACGCGGGATGCGCCAGCGCTTCGACCATGAAATCGGCGACGGTGATCGGGCCGGCCAGCGCGATGCGCCGCTGCAGGCGGGTGGCCAGCGCCGTGCTCATGCGGCCGTGGCGGCCGGTGGCCGGCGCAAGGCACGCACGATCAGCCAGGCGCCGAACGCGACCAGGGGCAGCGACAGCAGCATGCCCATGGTCAGCCAGCCACCCAGCAGGTAGCCAAGATGCGCATCCGGCTCGCGCCATAGCTCCCCGGTCATGCGGGCAAGGCCGTAGCCGCCCCACATGACGCCACATATCAGTCCAGGGCGCCGCCGCAGCCCGAAAACGCGCCACAGCACCACCACGATCGCGAACAGCAGCGCGCCCTCCAGGAAGGCCTGGTAGAGCTGGCTGGGATGGCGCGGCACCTGCAGCGGATCGCGCGGAAAGATCATGGCCCAGGCCACGTCGCTGGGCCGGCCCCAGAGCTCGCCGTTGATGAAATTGGCGATGCGACCCAGCATCAGGCCGATGGGTGTCGCGATGGCAATGACGTCGGCGAAGGCGAACAGCTCGATCTTGTGCCGCCAGGCGTACCAGAGCACGGCCGCGGTCACGCCCAGCAGCCCGCCATGGAACGACATGCCGCCTTCCCAGACGGTGAAGATCTTCTCCGGGTTCGCCAGATAGAATGCCGGCTTGTAGAACAGGACGTAGCCCAGCCGGCCGCCCAGGATCACGCCCAGCGCGGCGTAGAACAGGAAGTCGTCGACCTGCTGCGGCTTCATCACGACCGGGGGCTGCACCACGATGCGCCGTGCCAGCCACCAGGCGAACACCAGCCCGGCGACATAGGCCAGCGCATACCAGCGGATGGCGAACGGCCCGATCGCGATCAGGACCGGATCGATGTCGGGATAGGGGATGACCAGCGGACTCATGCGTCAGGGGTTTACCCAGCCCGCCGCCCGCTGTCATCAAACCGTGTGTGGGCAATGGGTTAGGCCGGGCCATCCAGCCCTTCCGTGCCCCCACACGGCGAAGTGTCCGCGTCATGGAAATTCGCGAGAGTAAATCAATCGAATGATTGACTAAATCACGGCAAATGTCTAAAATTGCGGCAACGGCACAGGATGTCGGCTCGTGACAACTGCGAAAATCCCGCCGCGGCGCGCGCCGGCCCGAGCTGGCAAGCACGAGCCGCGCGTTCGTGGCGCGGCGGACGGCGATGCGACGCGGCAGCGGCTGATCGAAGTGGCGCTGGACCATTTCGGCCGCCGCGGGTTCGAGGCCACCTCGACGCGCACCATCGCGCAGCAGGCCAGGGCCAACATCTCGGCGATCCTCTACCATTTCGGTGGCAAGCACGGCCTTTACATCGCCGTCGCCGAGCACATCGCCGATTTCATCGGCAGCCGCGTCGCGCCGCTGCGGATCCAGATCGAGGCGGCATTGGCGAATGGCAGCGTTGATGCCGATGGCGCCGTCAGGCTGGTGGAGGCGGCAGTCGCGCGCATGACGGCGCTGATGGCCGAGCCCCAAACCGAGGCTTTCGCCCGCTTCATCGTCCGCGAGCAGCAGGAACCGACCGAAGCCTTCGCCGTGATCTACGATCGGGTGATGGGCGTCATGCTGCCGCTGCTGCGCCACCTGGTCGCCATCGCCACGCATGACGATCCCGCAAGCGAGACGGCCGGAGTGCGCACGATCACGATCGTCGGCCAGCTCCTCGTCTTCCGGGTCGCACGCGCGGCCGTGCTGCGCCAGATGGCGTGGCAGGAGGTCGGTCCGTCGCAGGTGCAGGCGATCACCGCCATCGTCCAGCGATCGGCGCGCGCCATGCTGCTCACGGCCCGGGCGGAGAACACGACATGATGTCCTTCCTGTGCGGCTGGGCCATCGTCGCCAGCCTGTTCTCGGGGTGCAACGACGCCAGGGCGCCCGTCGTCACCGGCTACATCGAGGGTGACTACGTGTTCGTCGCGCCGGTCGAGAGTGGCCGCATTGCGCGCGTGGCGGTGCGTCGCGGCCAGCACGTGCGGGCAGGGGAGGTCCTCGCCGAGCTGGTGACTGACGACGTGGTCAACGCGCGTGCCGAGGCGGCCGGCCGGCTGAAGGAAGCCGAAGCCAAGCTGGAGAACCTGCTGGTCGGCAAGCGCCCGCAGGAGATCGCGGTCACGGAGGCGACGCTGGCGGCGGCGCGTGCCGACGCCGTCGAGGCCGAGGCCAACTATCGCCGCCAGATGGAGCTGGTCGACCGCAAGGTGGCGTCCGAAGCCGTGGCCGATCAGGCGCGCTCGCGGCGCAACCAGGCCAAGGCGCGGGTCGAGCAGATCGAGGCCGAGATCGTGGTGTCGCGGCTGGGGGCGCGGCCGCAGGAAATCGAAGCGGCGCGCCGCGCCGTCGAGGCCGCCCGCGCGGCCCTGAGCCAGACCGAATGGCGGCTTGCCGAGCGCACGCTCAAGGCGCCGTCCGATGGCCTCGTCGATGACGTCGTACGCCACATGGGCGAGACGGCTGGCCCGACCGCGCCCGTGATCTCGTTCCTGCCCGACGGCGCACGCAAGATCCGATTCTACGTGCCCGAGCCGCTTCTGGCACGGGTGCGGATCGGCGGCCGCCTGTCGTTCGGCTGCGACAGCTGCGCAGCCGGGCTGCAGGCGCGGGTCACCTATATCGCCAGCACGCCGGAGTACACGCCGCCAGTGATCTATTCGGTCGAGAGCCGGCAGAAGCTGGTGGTCCTGATCGAGGCGGCGCTGGACGGCGAGGCGGCGCGGCTGGCGCCCGGCCAGATCGTCGATGTGCATCTGGCTCCGGTCGGCGCGCCATGAGCGTCATCGCCGTCGAGGGCCTCACCAAGCGCTTCGGCACGCGCACTGTCGTGGACAACGTCTCGTTGTCGGTCGAGGAGGGCGAGATCGTCGGCTTCCTGGGGCCCAATGGCTCGGGCAAGACCACCACCATCCGCATGCTGTGCGGCCTGCTCACGCCCGACGCCGGCACCGGCACGTGCCTGGGCCACGACGTGCGCAGCGAGGCGTGGAAGATCAAGCAGGCGGTGGGCTACATGACCCAGCGCTTCTCGTTCTACGAGGACCTGACGATCGCCGAGAATCTCGACTTCGTCGCCCGCCTCTATGCGCTGCGGCCGCGGCAGGCGCATGTGGCGCGCACGCTCGACGCGCTCGGCCTGACCCATCGCCGCGATCAGCTGGCCGGCGCCCTCTCGGGCGGCTGGAAGCAGCGGCTGGCGCTGGCCGCCTGCGTGATGCACCAGCCGCGGCTGCTGCTGCTCGACGAGCCGACGGCCGGCGTCGATCCCAAGGCGCGGCGCGAGTTCTGGGACCAGATCCACACGCTGGCCGGCGACGGCGTGACGGTGCTGGTGTCGACCCACTACATGGACGAGGCCGAGCGCTGTCACCGCATCGTCTATATCTCCAGCGGCAAGGTGATCGCGCGCGGCACGGTCGAGGAGGTGGTCGCGAACTCCGGCCTGGTGACATATGTCGCGCGCGGCGGCGACCTGCACGCGCTGCAGACGCGGCTGGAGGGCGTCGACGGCATCGAGCAGGTGGCGCCCTTCGGCGCCACGCTGCACGTCGTGGGCTCGGATCTCGGCCGCCTGGAGGCTGCGATCGCGCCATACCGCACCGATCCGGCCACCGCGTGGAGCCGCGGCGAGACCAGCCTGGAGGACGTCTTCATCCAGCTCATGGCCGGAAAGGACCGGCCGTGACGGGTGAACCAAACCTTTCCTTCCCCCGGAAGGGGAAGGTGCCCGAAGGGCGGAAGGAGGATGTCAGACGAGAGCCGATGTCGGCGGGATGGATCGAGTTCGATCCCACATCCCTCTGCGCGCCATCTTCGCCCTCCGGGGCAGGGGAAGCGCATATGGCGCGACGCCGCGCTGGCGCCCTTTCTGTCATCCCGAGCGCAGCGAGGGATCTCCTGCGAATAGCGCACCGTGCGCCTTGCCGCAGGAGATCCCTCGCTGCGCTCGGGATGACAGGAGGGCCATATGCGATCGCCCTGCCCCCCGGGGGAAGGGAGGGCGCGCCATGACCCGCATCTCGCTTGCCCGTATCGGGGCGGTGCTGGTGAAGGAGCTGATCCAGATGAAGCGGGATCGGCTGACCTTCGCCATGATGCTGGGCGTGCCGCTGATGCAGCTCTTCCTGTTCGGCTTCGCCATCAACACCGATCCCAAGGACCTGCCGACGGCGCTGGCCGTGGCCGACCAGAGCCGCTTCGCCCGCACCTTGACCACGGCGCTGCAGAACTCCGGCTACTTCCGCATCACGCATGTGGTGGGCAGCCGTGCCGAGGTCGAGCGGCTGATCGCCACCGGCGCCGTGTCGTTCGCCGTCACCATCCCCGACGGCTTTGGCCGCACCCTGCTGCGTGGCCAGCGGCCGCAGCTTCTCATCGAGGCCGACGCCACCGATCCGGCGGCCGCCTCCAACGCCGTGGCCGCCGCCGTCCAGATCGGCGAGAGCGCGCTGGCACGTGATCTGATCGGCCCGCTGGCGGCGCTGAACGCCGGCCTGCCGTCGTTCGAGACGGTGGTGCATCGCCGCTACAATCCCGAAGGCATCACCCAGTACAACATCGTGCCCGGACTGCTGGGCGTGATCCTCACCCTGACCCTGGTGATGATGACGGCGGTGGCGCTGACCCGCGAGCTGGAACGCGGCACGATGGAGAACCTGCTGGCCATGCCGGTGAAGCCGATCGAGGTCATGCTCGGCAAGATCGCGCCCTATATCGGCGTCGGCTTCGTTCAGGTCGTGATCGTGCTGTCCATGGCCTGGCTGGTGTTCGACGTGCCCATGATCGGCTCGCTGGCGCTGCTGCTGGCCGTGATCCTGCTGTTCATCGCCGCCCTCACCATGCTGGGCTACACCTTCTCGACCGTGGCCCGCACCCAGATGCAGGCCCTGCAGATGTCGGTGTTCTTCTTCCTGCCTTCGCTGATGCTGTCGGGTTTCATGTTCCCGTTCCGGGGCATGCCCGGCTGGGCCCAGATGCTGGGCGAGATCATTCCGCTCACCTATTTCCTGCGCGTCGTGCGCGGCATCATGCTCAAGGGCACCGGCTGGAACGAGATCGCGCATGATGTCTGGCCGCTGGGCGTGTTCCTGCTGCTGATCGCCTTCGTCGCCCTGAAGCGCTACCGCACGACGCTCGACGCCGCCTGACCGTGCGGCGCGCGGTTCGTCATTGACAGGAGCAACCGCCTGTCCTGCATAAGGTGCGCCGGTGCAACCAGGCCGCGGGCATGTCGCACAACTTCGATCCGTTTCCGAAATATCTTCAGATCCGGGACATCATCACGCGCGAGCTGCGCGGCCTCGATGTCGGGACCAGGCTGCCGACCGAGGCCCAGCTTGCCGAGCGGTTCGCGGTCAGCCGGGAGACGATCCGCCAGGCCATCGCCACGCTCGAAGCCGACGGCATCATCACGCGGCGGCCCAGGGCCGGCACGGTGCTGGCGCGTGCGGTGCGGCCGGCGACGGACGCCCGGCTCACCGGACCGGTCGAGGATTTCGCCATGGTCGGCGTCGTCACGACGACACGGCCGGTCGGCGAGCGGCGCGCCGCCGCCGATCCCGAGCTCGCGGCGCGGCTCGACCTGCCGCCCGGCGGCAAGGTACTGGAGCTGCGCCGCCTGCGCCTGCGCGACGGCGTGCCGCTCAATCTCCTGGAGGCCTTCGTGCCGGCTTCCGTGGCGGCGTTCCTGGAGCGCCGCGACCTGCGCGAGACCCTGCTGATCCCGGTGCTGCGCGCGCGGCTGGACCCCGACATCGCCGAGGAATACCAGGAGATCGAGGCGATCACGGCCAGCGGGCTGATGGCGCGCCTGCTGGAAGTGCCTGAAGGCGCGCCGGTGCTGAGCGTGCGCCGCCGCTTTCTCGATTCGAGCAGAACACCGGTGGCCTATTTCAAGGTCCACTATCGGGCGGACCGCTACTTCTACACCATCAAGCTGCCCCAGAACCGTCGCGGCCCGGCCCGTCGGCCGCCGGCGCGGCCGCGATCGCCGGCTTAAAATCTTATTTGTATGGTCGACTTTACAAATAGGGCGATGCAGCGCTAGCTTCCGGTCGGTTCAACCCGACAAGCGGACCTTGATGCGATGGCCGATGCGCCCTGCCTGTGGCCGAACGGCGCCCAGTGCGCCGTGATGCTGACCTTCGATTTCGATGCCGAGACGATGTGGCTGTCGCGCGATCCGCTGAATGCGCGACGTCCGGCGCTGCTGTCCCAGGGCACCTACGGCGCCAAGGTCGGCGTGCCGCGGATCCTCGAGCTGCTGCGCGAGCAGGAATTGCCGGCGACGTTCTTCGTGCCCGGCTGGACCGCCGACCGTCATCCCGACAAGCTGCTCGCGATCGTTGAGGCCGGGCACGAGGTTGGGCATCACGGCTACGACCATGTCTGGCCCGACCTCGACAAGCCCGAGGAAGAGGAAGCGGAGTTCGTGCGCGGCCTCGAGGCGCTCGACCGCGTCGCGGGCATCCGGCCCAAGGGCTACCGCTGTCCGGCCGGCGAGACCACCGACCGTCTGCTGCCGCTGCTGATGAAATATGGGCTGCAGTACGACAGCTCCTACATGGATGACGTCTTTCCCTACGTGCACCGCATGCCCGATGGCAGCGACGGCCCGGTCGAGCTGCCGTGGAGCTGGTCGCTCGACGACGTGCCGTTCACGGTCTACTCGCTGCGCAACCAGCGTCCGATCCAGACGAACGAGCACATCCTGTCGATATGGAAGGCGGAGTTCCGCGAGATCTATCGCTGGGGCGGCCTGTTCGATCTCATCAACCATCCGCAGGCGATCGGCCGGCCGTCGCGGCTGGCGCTGCTGCGCGAGTTCATCGAGTATGTGCGCGGCTTCCCCAATGTCTGGTTCGCCACCGGCAGCGAGGTCGCCGCGGCCTGCCTGGCGCATCACCACGCGCGGAAGGCGGAGGCCTGAGATGCCCAACTCCGTCCGCGAGATCGCGACCAGTCCGCAACGCTTCGATGTGCTGCTGAAAGGCGGCGAGGTGGTCGATCCCGGCAGCGACCGGCGCGGCGCCTATGACGTGGCGATCGTCGGCGACCGCATCGCCGCGGTCGCACCCGATATCGCCGCGGCCCGGGCGCGTCGCGTCGTGGACGTGTCGGGCCGCATCGTGACGGCCGGCTTCATCGACATGCATGCGCATGTGTTCGACCACGGGACCGATTTCGGGCTTGATCCCGACGCGGTCGGGATCAACGCCGGATGCACGACCCTGGTCGACCAGGGCAGCGCCGGCGGCTGGACGTTCGACCCCTTCAAGGCCTTCATCATCGACCGCGCCCGCACGGAGGTGCTGTGCTTCATCTCGACGAACCTGTCCGGCACGCTGCGCGGCTGCAAGGGCGGCCCGGCCATCCAGACACCTGATTTCGTCGACGTCCGGGTGCTGGCCGATTTCGTCGAGCGCTTCCCGACCTTGATCAGGGGCATCAAGGCGCACGGCGAGTCCGGCAGCTGGTCGCGCTGGGGCGACCGCATGCTGCGCATGGCGCGCGAGGCCGGCGATCTGACGGGCCTGCCGCTGTACGTGCATACCGGCGAGCTCTGGCCGGTGGACGAGCGCAACCGGCCGGATCCCGACTCCGTGCTGGACGACGTGCTCGCGCTGGTGCGGCCGGGCGATATCCTGGCGCATGTCTATAGCGCCAAGCCCGATGGCATCCTGGGGCGACGCGCCGAGCCATCGGCCCGGTTCCTCGCGGCGCTGTCCAGCGGCGTCCTCACCGATATCGGCCATGGCGTGAACTTCAGCTTCCGTGTCGCCCGCGCGATGATGGCGGCCGGCGTCTACCCCGACACCATCGGCAGCGATGTTCACGGCGATTTCTTCTCCCATCGCAATGATGCCACCCTCGACTACAGCTTCTGCGGCACTTTCTCGAAGCTGCACGCGCTGGGGCTCGAGCTGGAGCACATCGTCGCCGCCGCGACGGTCACGCCGGCCCGGATCCTGGGCATGGAAGCCGAGATCGGCACGCTGCGCGCCGGCTCCCGCGCCGACGTCACGGTCCTGCGGCCGTTGACGGAAGCGTGGACCTACGCCGACGCCGAGGGCGAGGCCTTGCCGACGACGCTGCGCTTCGTGCCCGACATGGTCGTGCGCAAGGGCGAGGTCATCAAGTCGAACAATCGCCTGTTGCGGGATCTTTTGCCGTCGGCAGCCTGATACACAAATCTGGCACACGCATTGCTTCGTATTGGCGACGAGGATATTTGCGTGACGCAAGAAAGAGGGAGCAAGAATCATGGCCAGGACACTGAGGCGCCCCCTGGTGGCGTCGATGCTTCTTGCAGTCGGCGCCACCTTGTCCATGGCGGCGGCGCGCGCCGAGTCGGCTGACACGTTCCCGTCGAAGCCGATCACCATCATCGTCAATTTCGGCGCCGGCGGCCCGACGGATCTGCCGCCGCGGCGGATCGCGGCGTACCTGGAGAAGAAGTTCAAGCAGCCGGTCGTGGTCGAGAACCGCACGGGCGGCGCGGGCGTGGTCGGGCTGTCGGCGGTGGCGCGCGCGGCGCCCGATGGCTACACGCTGGGCACGTTCTCCGCCAGCCCGACCGTCATCGCGCCCCGCCTGCGGACCGTGCCCTACAATGCCCGCAAGGATTTCACGCCGGTGGCGCAGATCGCGGAGTATGCGATGCCGCTATGCGTGCTGCCGACCCGGCCGTGGAAATCGGTCGCCGACCTGATGGCCCACGCCCGAGCCAATCCCGGCGCCGTCACCTACAGCACGGTCGGCACGGGCAGCGGTCAGCATATCTTCATGGAGGCGCTGGCCAAGGCCGAGAAGGTGAAGCTGGCGCATGTGCCGTTCTCCGGCGGCGCCGGCGGCATCGCGGCATTGCTCGGCGGCCATGTGCAGGGCGCGCTCGATGCAGCCCTGGCCAAGCACGCCGCCACCGGCGAATGCCGCGCGCTTGCGTCCGTGGGCAGCGCCCGGCATCCGGCGCTGCCGGACGTGCCGACCTTCAAGGAGCTCGGCTACACCATCGACGCGGCGCTGTGGCTGGGGCTGGCCGGCCCGGCCGGCATGCCGCAGGCGATCGTGGACAAGCTCTCGGCCGCGATCCTCGAAGCCACCGAGGACCCGTCCTACAAGGATCTGCTGAAGCAGCTGCTGCTGGGCGACAAAACGGCCGGCAGCGCCGCCTTCCGCGCCCAGGTCGCGGCCGATGACGAGCGCATGGCCGCGATGATGAACGATCTCGGCATGACGGCCCCGAAGTGACGCTGCTGGTCACAGCGCTGCTGCTCGGGGTCGGCGTCTACGCCGCCATTGCCGCCACGCGGCTCGGCGTGTGGAGCCTGGGCGAGCCGGGCGCCGGCCTCTTTCCGCTGCTCTTCGCCGGCATGCTGGCAGGCCTGTCGGTGCTGCACCTGCTGCGCCACCTGAAGGATCGCATCTGGTCCGTCGCGGGCGGCGCCGATGCGCCGATCCTGCGATCGCGCCGCTTCGCTGCCTATGCCGGCGCGCTGACGTTGTATGTCGCCACCTTCGGCGTGCTGGGCTTCCTGATCAGCTCCATCCTGGCGTTCGGCCTTCTCATGCTGGTGGGCGAACGGGTGACCCCGGTCAGGGCGGCGGCGGTGCTCGCCGGCGCCCTGGCCACGAGCTACATCGTCCTGCAGTGGCTCCTGGGCGTGCCGCTGCCGGCCGGACCCTTCGGCTGAAATCGGCACCGCGAGGCCGCCGTGGACTTCCTGTCCAATCTGGAGCTGGGCTTCTCCGTCGCGCTGTCGGCGCACAACCTCCTGTACTGTCTGATCGGCGTGTTCCTGGGCACGGCCGTCGGCGTGCTGCCGGGCCTCGGGCCGGCGGCGACGCTGTCGCTGCTGCTGCCGATCACCTTCGGGATGCCGCCGACCTCGGCCGTCATCATGCTGGCGGGCATCTACTACGGCACCGCCTATGGCGGCTCGATCACCTCGATCCTGCTCAACATCCCCGGCGAGGCATCGTCGGTGGTGACCTGCATCGATGGCCACGAGATGGCGCGCCGCGGCCGGGCGGGTCCGGCGCTGGGCATCGCGGCCTTCGGATCGTTCATCGCCGGCACCATCGCGGTGGTGGCGATCTCCGTGGTCGGGCCGGCGGTCGCCGGCATGGCGCTGCGCTTCGGTCCGCCCGAGTACGCAGCGCTGGTCGTGCTCGGCCTGGTGCTGATCTGCTTCATGAGCGAGGCCGACATGGTGCGCGGCCTGACCATGGTGGCGCTGGGCTTGCTGCTCAGCACCATCGGCCTCGACCCGATCCTGGGCTCGGAGCGGTTCACATTCGGCAGCACCAGCCTGGCCGACGGCATCAACCTCGCGGTGCTGGCGATGGGGCTGTTCGGCGTCGCTGAGCTGCTGATGATCGCGACACGACCGCCGGAGCAGGCTGAATTCCTGCGCCAGCCCACGCGCCTGCGCGCGCTGCTGCCCAGCCGCGCCGATTGGCGTCGCAGCGCCGGCCCGATCGGGCGCGGGACGGTGATCGGCTTCATCCTCGGCCTGATCCCCGGCGGTGGCGGCATCATCGCGTCATTCGCATCCTACGTCCTGGAGAAGCGGCTCTCGCGCCGGCCGGAGGAGTTCGGCAAGGGGGCCATCGAGGGCGTGGCGGGGCCCGAGTCGGCGAACAACGCCGGCGTGCAGGCGACCTTCCTGCCGCTGCTGACCCTGGGCCTGCCGGCGAACGTCGTGCTGGCCATCATGATGGGCGCGCTGCTCGTGCACGGGATCACCCCGGGACCGCGGCTGGTGACGGACCACCCCGAGCTGTTCTGGGGAGTCGTGGCCAGCATGTATGTCGGCAATGTCCTGCTGCTGGTGCTCAACGTGCCGCTGATCGCCGTCTTCGTCAGCATGCTGCGGTTGCCCTATGCGATCCTGGCGCCGCTCATCCTGATGTTCTGCATCGTCGGCGCCTACAGCCTCAACAACAACGTCGCCGACGTCTACATGCTGGGTGTCTTCGGGCTGCTCGGCCTGGGCCTGCGGCTGGCCCGCTTCGATCCGGCGCCGCTGGTGCTCGCCTTTGCGCTCGGCCAGCTGCTGGAGCAGTCGTTGCGGCAATCCCTGCTGATGCGCCAGGGCAGCCCCGTGGTCTTCCTGGAGCGGCCGATCGCGGCATCCTTCCTGGCGCTTGCGGCGACGCTGCTGCTGGCCGCCGCATACAAGGAGCTGCGGCGGCGGGCTGCCGCATCGGTGGCAGGGGCGGCGGCATTGTAGGATGGACGCGGGGCGGCCGACGCTCCATATAGCGTCAGATCACGAGCCCGGAGCGCCGGCCATGCAGACCCGAAACCCGATCCTGGACGACATCGCCAAGGTGGCCACCGGCGCAGCCAGCGCCTTCAGCGGCCTGCGGGGCGAGATCGAGGCGCGCGTGCGCGATCAGATGGCGAAGCTGCTGGATGGCATGCACCTGCCCAGCCGCGAGGAGTTCGAGGTGGTCAAGGCCATGGCCGCCAAGGCGCGCGAGGAGAACGACGAGCTGCGGGCCCGCATCGCGGCGCTGGAGGCCAGGCTCGCCCAGGCCGGTAGCGACGCGGAGCCCTGATCGGACGGCGCCCGCAACGCAGGCACCGCTGTCATCCGGGATGATGGTGGGCCATGCTTGGACGTCATGACCGTGCGCAGGCCAGATCCGGTGTTCGGTCAGGACTCGTGACCTGTATTTTTCCCCATCCCAAATCGACAGAATCCACAGCATAGATTCTTGCGCCTGGATTCCCTGCATGGCAGGCTGCCGCTATATCGAGTGGGGCCGATACGGTCATCCACAAGATACGGGGAAATTCTAACTGTCCTGATGGTCACCTTGACCGCCGGACCGTCCGATGGGGCGGGTGGTGGTCGCCATCGGGATTCCGGGAGATCGGCTGCATGGCGTTATCGCAGCGGGAGCGTACCCGACCCAGGCCGGTCAATCCGCTGGAGCTGATCGAACAGGTCGTGCAGGCCAATGACTGGCCGTTCGACCGGACCAGCGAACGCGAGATTGCCGCCGAGGTCGCCGGCAAGTGGTGCGACTACCGGCTGTTCTTCGCCTGGCGCGATGATGTGCATGCGCTGCATTTCACGTGCGCCTTCGACGTGCGTGTCCCACCCGAGCGGCACCGTGATGTCCATGCGCTGCTGGCGATGGTGAACGAGAAGCTATGGCTGGGGCACTTCGACCTGTGGTCGGAGGAGAACCTGCCGATGTTCCGTCATTCCATCCCGCTGCGCGGCACCACGGGGCTTTCCATTGAACAGCTCGAGGATCTCGTCGACATCGCGATCGGCGAGTGCGAGCGCTTTTATCCGGCCTTCCAGTACGTGGTATGGGCCGGCAAGACCCCAGGTGAGGCGCTGACGGCGTCGATCCTGCACACCGTGGGTGAAGCCTAGGGGTTCACAAGGTCCGACGCCCCCTCACGTCGGTCGCGTAGTACGCGTGGTGTATCGCGTGGTGCGCGTAGTAGATAAGTACAAGAACGAATGTCAGCTCTCGACTCCGCGCCGGCTCCCTCCCGGCGCGGTTTCGTTTTGGGCTCAGCCGCTCGCCGGGCGGCTGCCGTGCGGCAGCTCGCCGCGCAGGCGCCGGGCGATGTCGACCAGGCGCGGGCCCCAGGTCTGCTCCAGCTTTTCCTTGGTGAGCACGAACATCGGCCCGGTGAGGTTGAGCGCCAGCGTCGTCGCGCCGTTGGGGTGCAGCAGCGGCACGCCGGCGGAATTAATGCCCTGCGTGTACTCGCCCAGCCCGAGGCAGAAGCCCTGCTCGTGCACGTCGCGGGACGCCCTCTGGATGCGGCGCTGGATGCGCGGCCAGTCGACCGGATTGGCCTGGCGGATCTGATCGAGCACGGCGGCGCGCTCGACCGCCGGCAGGCCGTGAAGGCAGGCCCAGCCCATGCTGGTCGAGATGATCGGGATGCGCATGCCGATCGACACGTTGCGATAGACGGCGGCTTCGCCGCGGGCATATTCCATGTAGACCATGCTCAGCCCGTCGCGTGAGCCCAACGCCGCGGTGCCGCCGCTCTCGCGCGCAAGCTCCTGCAGCAGGGGGCGGGCCAGCACGTGGATCTCGGTGTTGGCCAGCACCGCGAAGCCCAGCGACAGGACGCCGGGGGCGAGCTCGTACTTGCCGATGTCCTCGAGATATTTGAGGTAGCCCAGCTCCGACAGGGTGAAGGTCAGGCGCGATACCGTCGCCTTGGGCACGCCGGTCCGCTGGGCGAGCTCGGCATTGCCGAGATAGGTCTCGCTCTGACGGAACGAGCGCAGGATATCCAGCCCCCGCGCCAAGGCGGTGTTGAAGCGCGGGTCGGTCTTCTTCCTGCCGGTCTTGCCCGAAGCGGCGCTGCCGCCACCCGCGGCCTTGGCCTTGTGACGCCTGCGCACAGGCAAGGCTCCCTGTTCAGTGGACAGTCGATCCTCGATAGCCGGCCTGACCGCGCACCGTCAACGTTCCCAGGCGGCGGCGGGGCCGGGCCGGCCTACGCCTCGACCTTGCGCTCGTCCCAGCTCATGCCGAGCTCCTGGTGGGCCTTCTTGAGGTAGCGGCGGTCGAACAGGCCTTCGAAGGCGAGATCGCCCTTGCCCGGCAGCAGCCCGCCGTCCGCCAGAATCTTGCGGTAGCGCTCCACGGTCGACCGCGGCACGTCCAGCGCGTTGACGTATTCCAGCTCGCGGCCGACATAGCCGGCCCGGAAGCCGTAATACGTCTCGGTCAGGAAGTCGTCGAACTTCAGCTGCTCGCTGATGAAGCGCTTGATGTTGGCGCCGTTGTTCTTCTCGATATCCGCCTGCATGTACTGCCGGGTCTTCAGCAGGGCCTTGACGAAGCGCACCACCGTCGCCTCGTTCTGCTGCAGCCAGTCATCGCGGCCGACGATCACTTGGCTCATGTCGACCTTGACGCCGGTCATCTGGGTGCCGGTCATCAGGGTCTCGACCGGCGTCTGCTGCCGCAGCCGCACCAGCTCGGTCGAGGTGATGATCGCGGCATCGACCTCCCGGCTCATGATCGCGCCGCGCATCTGGGTGAACGGGATCGTGAGGAAGGTGACATCCTTCGGGTTGACGCCGGTGGCGGTCAGCAGGGGGCGCAGCGCCAGGTACCAGGCGGCCGAGAAGCCCGGAGTCGCAACCCGCTTGCCCTTGAGGTCGGCCAGCGTCTTGATGCCGCGGTCCTTCGGTGCGGCGAGGAAGGCTGCCTCCCACGGGTGGCCCGTGCTGTCGGTGAAGGTGTACTCGAAGCACGAGACGATCTTCAGCTTGCCGCCCAGCGCCATGAGCTGCAGGAACGATGGAATGCCGACCCCCGCCATCTGGATCTGCCCCGACGACACCAGCTGCAGCATCACGGCGCTCTCGCTGGCGTTGACGACGTCGATCTTGAGCTGCTGCGCCGCAAAGGCGTTGATGCCGTTGGCGGCGACGAACGAGGCGATCGGCGATGCCGGGCTGTAGCCGAACTTGATCGTCGTGGGCTCGGCCGGCTGCGCCCGGGCCGGCGCGAATGCCAGCGAAGGCATCGCCGCGAGCATGGTGAGCAGTGTGCGTCTGTCCATTCTTGCCTCCTTGCAGGGGATCGGCTGTGGCCGCTTGTGCGCTTGCGGTGGTCAGCCCCTCTTGTCGTCCCAGGTCAGGCCCAGCTCGCGATAGGCGCGCAGCAGGTAGCGGTAGTCGACGGTCTGGTCGAAGCTGGGTGGCGTGCGGCCTTGCAGCAGGCCCGACCCGACAAGGGTGCGGGCGTTGGTGTCGATCACGGCCCGCGGTATTTCCAGCATGTTGATGAAGTCGAGCTCGCGGCCGGCATAGCCGCCGCGGAAGCGATAGAAGGTGTCGGTCAGGAAGTCGTCGAACTTGAGCTGATCGCGGATGAAGCGCTTGATGTTGGCGCCGTCGTTCTTCTCCACGTCGTTCTGCATGTAGAGCCGCGTCTTCAGCAGCGCCCGCAGGAAGCGCACGGTGACCTCCTCGTTCTGCTGCAGCCATTCGGCGCGTGCGAACATGGCCTGGGTCAGGTCGACCTTGAGGTTGCTGAGCTGCGATCCGGTCATCAGGATGTCGACGCCCAGGCGCTGCGCGGTGCGCACGTACTCGGTCGAGGTGATGATGGCCGCGTCGACCTGGTCGAGCACGATGGCGCCGCCCATCTGCGGGTACGGCATGGTGAGGAACGTGATGTCCTTGACGTCGACATTGGCCTCTCGCAGCCGGTCGCGCAGCATCAGGTACCACGACACGTAGCTGTCGACGGCGACCCGCCGCCCCCTGAGATCCTGCAGCGACTTGATGTTGCGGTCCTTGCGCGTGATCAGGAACACGGCCTCCCACGGGTGTCCCGACTTGTCCGTGAACATGTACTCGAAGGCCGAGATCGCCTTCATCGCTGCGCCGGCGGCGATCGCCTGCTGCATCGTGGTGATGCCCACCCCGCCCATGTCGACATGCCGGGCGATCAGCGCATCGCGCAGCCCGGCCGTGTCCTGGAACCGCTGCACCTCGAGCTTGACGCCTTCCTTCGCAAAGGCATCGGTGCCGACCGCCGCGATGAACGTGCCGATCGGGGCCGAGACGTTGTATCCCAGGCGCAGCGGCAACGGTCCCGGCTGCGCCGCGACCGGCAGGACGCCCAGTCCGGCGGCCAGCGCCAGCAGCACCCCTGCGATACGTGCGATCATCGTTCCTCCCGTGTTCCTGACGCTGCGGTTCAGTCCAGCGTCTTGGCGTCGTCCCAGCGCAGGCCGAGCTCGGCATGGGCGCGCTTGAGGTAGGTGAGGTCGACGGCCAGGTCGAAGCCGGCAGGCTTGGCGCCGCGCAGCAGGCCGGCGCCCTCCAAGGTGCGGGCATAGACGTCGACGACGTGGCGCGGCACGTCGAGATCGTTCACGAACGCCAGCTCGCGACCGGCGTAGCCGGCGCGATAGCGATAGAACGTATCGGTCAGCAGATCATCGAACTTGAGCTGCTCGCGGATGAAGCGCTTGATCGTGGCGCCTTCGTTGGCGGCGATGTCCTGGCGCATGAAGGCGCGCGTGCGTAGCATCGCCTTCAGGAAGCTCACGGCTAGGGGCTGGTTCTCCCGCAGCCAGTCGTGGCGCGCCACGATCACCTGCGTGAGGTCGAGCTTCAGCCCGGTGAGCTGCGATCCGGTCATGACGACGTCGACCGGCAGGCGCTGGCCCAGGCGCACGTATTCGGTCGAGGTGATGGTGGCGACGTCCACCTGGCCCAGGGTCAGCGCGCCGGCCATCTGGGTGTAGGGCATCGACAGGAAGGTGATATCGCGCACGTCCACGCCGGCGTCGCGCAGGGCGAGGTACCAGGTCGACGACACGCCGAGGATCGCCACCTTCTTGCCCTTCAGGTCCTTCACCGAGCGGACGGCGGCATCCTTGCGCGCGATCATGAAGACCGCCTCCCAGGGATGGCCGGACGTGTCGGTGAAGGTGTATTCGAAGGCGGCGATCATGCGCAGCTTCTGCCCCAGCGAGATCGCCTGCAGGGCGCCTGCGAAGCCGATGCCGCCGAGCTGCACCTGGCGCGAGGCGATGGCATCGAGCGCCGCCGCCGGCTCGGAGAAGCGCTGCGTGTCCAGCCGGATGCCTTCGCGCGCGAAGGCATCCGTGCCGGTGGCGGCGATGTAGGTGCCGATCGGCGCCGACGGGTTGTAGGCGAACCTCACGGGTACGGCTTCCGCCTGCGCCAGCGCGGCCGGCACCGTCCCGAGCATGACCAGGGGTGCCGCCAGCAGCAGGGCGCGGCGGGCGAGGGCCGCAGCCGGCAAATCCTGCGTCACCGCTCGGCCTGCTCCTGCCAGCGGAACAGGCGGCGGCCCAGCGCCTGCAGCAGCCGGTCGGCGATGAAGCCCATGGTCGAGACCGTGAGCACGCCGGCGAACATCAGGGTCGGGTTGAACGTGCGCTGGGCGAAGATGATGAGGTAGCCGAGCCCTTCGTTGGCGGCGATCAGCTCCGAGGCCACGATCAGCAGGAAGGCCGTGAGCATGGCGGTCCTGAGGCCGGCGAAGACGAACGGCATCGCCGCCGGGAAGACCACGGTCCACATCACCTGGCGGCTGTTGGCGCCCTTGGTGCGGGCGTTCCAGATGAAATACTTGTCGACGTTCTTCACGCCGGCATAGGTGGCGATCACGATGGGAAAGAAGCAGCCCAGGAAGATCAGCGCGATCTTCGAGGCGTCGCCGATGCCCAGGAACACCATCATCAGCGGGAAGATCGCGAGCTTGGGCGTCGGGAAGATGGCCGAGATCAGCGGATCGACGAAGCTTTCGATCGCGCGCACGCGGCCCATCAGGATGCCGACCATGATGCCGACGGTGGCGCCCATCGCGAAGCCGATGGAGGCGCGGCCGAAGCTGTAGGCGATATGCACCAGCAGGTCGTGCGTGACGAACATCTCGACGTACCAGGTTTGCAGCACGTCGCTCAGCGCCGGCACGAACAGCGGGTCGAACAGGCCGATGCGCGAGCACAGCTCCCACAGCAGCAGGATCAGCGCGACCGGATAGTAGCGCGCCACGGCATGGAGCCAGCGCACGAGGCCGGCGGGCAGGGTCGGGCGGCTGGACGGCCGCGGCAGGGGCGCCGCCTGCGCGGCGCTATCGGGCTTCATTGCATCATCTCCAGCGTTTCGGCCCGGATCGACGCCCAGATGTGCCTGCGCAGCGTGCCGAACTGCGGCAGCGCACGGATCTCCTCCGCCCGCCGCGGCCGCGGCAGGTCGATGGGCACGATCTCCTTGATGCGTCCGGGCCGCGTGGCCATCACGATGACGCGATCCGACAGCAGCACGGCCTCGTCGATGCTGTGGGTCACGAACAGCACCGTCTTGCGATCGCGCTCCCACAGGCGCAGCAGCTGCTCCTGCAGCACCTCCCGCGTCAGCGCGTCGAGCGCGCCGAAAGGCTCGTCCATCAGGAAGATGCTGGGATTGCACGCCAGCATCTGGGCGATGGCGATGCGCTGCTTCATGCCGCCGGACAGCTCGCGCGGGAAGTACTCGGCGAACTCGCCCAGTCCGACGGTCTCAAGATACTGCCGCGCGATCCGCCGGCGCTCCTGCCTGGATGCGCCGCGCATCTCCGGACCGTAGGCGACATTGTCGATCACGCGGCGCCACGGGAAGATGCTGAAGTTCTGCAGCACCACGCCGCGCTCGGGCGATGGCCCCGTGACGCGCTCGTCATCGACGGTCACGGTGCCGTCGCTGGCATCGAGCAGGCCGGCCACGATGTAGAGCAGCGTGGACTTGCCACAGCCGCTGGGGCCCACGATGCTGATGAACTCGCCGCGCGTGGCCGCGAACGATACGTCCTTCAGCGCCTGGAGCTGGGCACGGCTTGCCGTCTGGAAGCGCTTGTTGACATGGTCAACCGAAATATGCGGCGCGTCCGCCTGGCCCGTCATCGTTCCACCCTGTGCCGCGCGCCGGCGGCTTTTTGTTGTGGGGTGCGAGACGGGAATCCGCGGCTCCCTCTCGCCGGTCGGGCGATGCCCTCGATCGGCTCCGAACGAGGACATTCAAGACAGTCGAAAACTGCTTGTCAATGGAATATGGAATTGATTTCCATTTTTGGATTGATCACTCATGCCGCGTCGCGTGCCGCCTGGATCAGGCCCGGCCGCACATAAACCGTCCCGTCGAATAGGGCGCGAGCCGTCCGCAGCAGGCCGGCACGCTCGACGATCGGCGCATCTTCGCTGCCGCCGACCTCGAGCGAGACGGTGAACTCACCGGTCGGGTGCTCGACAGACAGGTGCTTGACGCGGCCTTCCGGCATGCGCGCCACGGCGTGCGCCGGCGCGCCGGGCAGCACGCAGGCGGTCGCCACCGACACGGCTGCGAACACGCCGATCGCGGCATGGCACTCGTGCGGGATGAAGCTGCGCGTGCAGACATGGCCGCCGGCACGCGGCGGCGCCAGCAGCGCCATCTTCGGCACCACCTTGCGGCTGACGTCGCCCAGGCCCATGAGCCGGCCGGCGGCCAGACGCAGGGTCTCGATTCGCGCCTTGAGCGCCGTGTCCTTGTCGAGCGCGGCGCGGTCCTCGTAGCCGGAGATGCCGACAGCTTGCGCCTGCAGCACGACTACCGGCATGCCGTTGTCGATGCAGGTCAGCGCCACGCCATCGACGATGTCGACGATACGGCCAGTCGGCAGCAGGCTGCCGCAGACCGAGCCGGCGGCATCGAGGAAATTGATGCTGATCGGCGCGCTGGTGCCGGGCACGCCGTCGATGTGAGCGTCGCCGTCATAGGCGATGTCGCCGTCGGGCGTCCGGACCACCAGCTCGGCCAGGGTGCCGGTGTTGACCGTGCGCACGCGCACGCGGGTTTCCGGATGGCGTGCCGCGATCAGGCCGCGCTCAATGGCGAAGGGGCCGATGCCGGCCAGCAGATTGCCGCAGTTCGGCGTGGTGTCCACGACCGGCTGATCGATGCTGACCTGGGCGAACAGGAAGTCGATGTCGGCGTCAGGCTGCTGCGAGCGGCTCACGACCGCCACTTTGCTGGTCAGAGGATGCGCCCCGCCGACGCCGTCGACCTGCCGCGGATCGGGCGAGCCCATGGCGGCCAGCAGGACGCGATCGCGCGCATCAGGTTCGCGGGGCAGGTCGTCAGCCAGGAAGTAGGCGCCCTTGGAGGTGCCGCCGCGCATCAGCATGCAACGAATGCCGGTCTGTCTCATGGCCATGCCCTCACGATGGTCGACGGTGGCGGCCTGATCCTACCCATACGCGATCATGCACGCTCGCCGCCGGCGCGGCTGTCGTAGAAGCGGTCGAGGAAATCCATGTGGCGCGTGCGCCAGCCATGGCCGGCGCCAATCGCGCCGCCGAGCTCGAGGTAGGGATCGTTGGCGGTGTCGTAGACGGGCCAGGCGGGCAGGGCGCCGCCATTGGGGTCGCCAGTCGTTGCGAACCGCGCCCAGGCGCCGATCATTGCGTCGGACACGTGCGTGTCGCGGGCATCGAACGGCAGCGCTGCGCCGGTGCGCGATGCCGCGAGGTTGCCGAACACGTAACCCACCTCGTCGCCGTGGTTGGGTGGCGTCGGGCCGCCGGCGCGATGGCGTGTGAAGGCATAGCGCCAGGTGCGGGGTTGCTGACGGATCGAGGCGCGTGCCACGCCGCGGACGCCGAAATTGAACTGCGTGTCGGCGAACACGCAAGCCACGGCGGCACGCACGTCGCTGTCGGTCTCCGCCGGATAGAGCGCGAGGGCCTCCTCGGCCATGGCACCGAAGCTTTCCGCCAGCAGCGTTCTGTAGTCGGCGCGCGTGCGCACTGTCCATTGCGCGGTCAGCATCGAGCCTTCGTCGCTGTTGTTGCCGATGATCATCGGCACGGCCTGGAAATGGCCGTCGCGATAGGCTGGCCGCTCGTCCTGCGGCAGCACGCAACCGTCCCAGATCGGCCGCAGCAGCCGCGGGCTGGTCAGGCCGCGCATCGCCGGCACGGCCTGCGCGGTTTTGGCGAAGAGCTCGGCGGCGCTGAGCTGGCGCAGCGCCGCGAGCGACGGCGCCAGGCTGCTTCCCAGCGCCTCCGCCTCGGCCAGGCGTGCCAGCGGGCGGAAGCTGCCGGGGCTTTGCAGGATGACCTGGTGCATCAGCCCGTCCGTCAGGGGCGACGTCGCCAGCAATGCCAGCGATGCCGAGCCCGCCGACACGCCGAAGGTCGTGACGCGCCCGGGATCGCCGCCGAACGCGGCGATGTTGCGCTGTACCCATTGCAAGGCAGCGATCTGATCGAGCAGGCCGTAGTTGCCGGAAACGCCCTGCGGCGATTCGCGGCTCAGCTCGGGATGGGCGAGGAAGCCGAACAGGCCGACGCGATAATTGGCGGCAACCACCACGACGCCGCTTCGCGCCAGCTTCTCCCCGTCCGAGCGGGCGTCGGCCGAGCTCCCTGCCGTGAAGCCGCCGCCATGCAGCCACACCATCACCGGCAGCTTCTCGTCGGCACGGCGCGCCGGCGTCCATACGCTCAGATGCAGGCAGTCCTCGTCCTGCCCGGCGCCGCGCGAGGCGGCGCTGGGCGCTTGCGGGCAATCGGGGCCGAAGGCAGTGGCGAGCCGGTCTCCCTTCCATGGCACGGCGGGTTGCGGCGGCCGCCAGCGCCGCTCGCCGACCGGCGGCGCAGCGAACGGGATGCCCTTGAAGCAGCGCACCGGCCCGTCGCTGCCGATCACGGACCCGCTGTCGATCCGCACCGGGGCCGTGCGCGTGCGCCCGTTCCCGTCGTCTTGCCTCGCTGCGTCGGGCATGGCCATGACCTCAACGCCAGGCGGCGAAGCAGAGGCCCGTGCCGGTGCCGGCCGGCGTGCGATAGCCGGGCCGGTAGACGATCCAATCGAGGTCGAGCGTCTCGACGGCGCCGGCGACGCAGATCCAGTTGCGGATCTCCGAGCTGCCGGAATTGAGCTTGTTGCGCGGCAGCGCGTGCAGGCTTTCGGCGTTCTTCTCGCGCAGCGCCCTGACCACCGTGCCGTCGAGCTCCTCGTCGACTGTGAAATGGCTCAGGCCGCCGGATGCGATGATGCCGATGCGGGTGTCGCCGGGGAACGCTTCGACGGCGCGCCGGATCGCCTGGCCCAAGCGGTAGCAGCGGCGTGGCGTCGGCTGGTTGGGCGGGTAGTAGGTGTTGAGGAAAACCGGCACGACGGGCAGGACCGACCCGTTCATTAGCCGCTTGTGCACGAAGCCGAACGCATGGCCCTCGCTCGTGCCGTCGGGCAGCGCATTGGCGGTGGCGATGTCGAAATCGTCGTCGATCAGCGACTGGATCAGGTGACGGGAGAGGCGCGAGTCGACCGGGAAATCGCGTGGTTCACGCTCTTCATAGTAGCGGGCCGAGGCGCGCATGAACCACGGGTCGTCCGGCTGGCTCTGCCGGCGCGGCGCGTTGCGGATGGTCTCGCCGTAGTAGATCAGGACGCTGGGCAGGTTGTTCTCGAAGTAGAGCTCCTTCTGGTCGTCGCCGACGACGATCAACGCATCCAGCGCAGAGCCCTCGAGCAGGTGTGTGATGTCGGCCATGCACCGCGTCGCCGTGGCATGGCTTTCGGCCATCCGCTCCGGCGCGAGATAGGCCGCGATGTGCGGACCGGCCGCGGCGACCAGCCCGTCATAGGTGATGCTGCGGCCCTCCTTGTCGAGATGCGGCCGATCCTTGTCGCGTTCGACGAAACGCGGCCAATCCTGCAGCGACGCATTCAGCATCGGTGTGTGCGATGTGCCAATACCGAGGACAAGCTTTGCCATCGGGTATTTCCTCCTGGCCAGCACTCGTTCGCGACCGTGCCGATCGGCGAGTCACGTCGTCTGTGGCTTCGTTGGCGGCGACGATACGCAGCCGCTTTGGGGTGGTCAATTTGATTTGGAATTAAGTTTCATTAAAGGTCATATGTGCGCATGCTGGAGGCCGTTCAATTGACCGCTTGAAAAATATGGAATATCGTTTCGAAATTATAGACATGAATGCAGCGGACCAGCCGGCACGATGTCGGCATCGTCATCGCCGATAGGGAGAGAAGCCGTGAGCATTGCGCGCGACAGCGAAGACCTGACCCGCGTGGGTCCTGGCACGGTGATGGGCGACTTCATGCGCCAATACTGGCTGCCGGCGGCGATGTCGTCGGAGCTGAAGGCCGACGGTGATCCGATGCGGCTGATGCTGCTGGGCGAGAAGCTGATCGCCTTCCGCGACAGCAGCGGCCGGGTGGGCGTGATGGATCATCGCTGCCCGCATCGCTGCGCGTCGCTGTTCCTGGGCCGCAACGAGGAGAACGGCCTGCGCTGCGTCTATCACGGCTGGAAGTTCGACGCCGACGGCAACTGCGTCGACATGCCGAGCGTGCCGACGCACCAGGACTTCAAGGACAAGGTCAAGGCCAAGGCCTACAAGGCCGCCGAGCGCAACGGCCTGATCTGGGTCTACATGGGCGATCGCAAGGCAGCGCCGCCGCTGCCGCTGATCGAGCCGTCGCTGCTGCCGGCGCACGACATGACGGTCAACTTCGTCCAGCGGTCGTGCAACTGGCTGCAGGGGCTGGAAGGCGACATCGACACGTCGCATTTCGGCTTCCTGCATGTCGGCGAGAAGAAGGTCGAGGATTTCGATCCTGACGACATGCTGCGCTACACGGTGCTCAACCGCGCGCCGGAGTATCATGTCGCCGACTCGCCGTGGGGAACCACCTATGCCGCCTACCGCCCGGCCGAGGAAGGCGGCACGTACTGGCGCTTCGCCAACTACATGTTTCCGTTCTGGACGCAGACGCCGCAAGGCGAGTTCGCCACCCATGTCGGCGCGCGCGCCTGGGTGCCGATGGACGACAACAACACCATGTTCGTGCACCTGCACTGGGCGTCGGCCAAGCCCAGCGTGAAGCCGATCAAGAAGGACGGCACCGTGCTGCTGCACGTCAATCGTGTCCACGACTACCAGCCCAACACCACGGACTGGTACGGACGCTGGCGGCTGAAGCGCAACGAGGCCAACGACTGGGGCATCGACCGCGAGGCGCAGCGCGACGGCCGAATCTTCACCGGCATCAACAATATCCATCTGCAGGACCAGGCCGTCACCGAGAGCATGGGGCCGATCACCGATCACGCCTTCGAGCATCTCGGCCCGTCCGACCGCATGATCGCCCGCACCCGCCGCCGGGCGCTGCAGGCGGCACGGGCGTTCCGCGACACCGGCGCGGCGCCGCCGGGCGTCGATGATCCGAATGTCTTCATGCAATCGCGCAGCGGCTACTTCATCCTGAAGGACGGTGTCGACTGGCGCGACGCCTATGCCCAGCAGGTCGGCACCGCCGAACGGCCGGCGCCGATGCCGCAGGCGGCCGAGTAGACGGGCTCGGGGGCACCAAGCTGCCCGTGGACCACCTGATCGACATGCGCCTCGCCACCATCATCTTTGGCGGCGAGGGCAGCAACCTGTTCGAGCTGCGTCGCCCGGACGGCGGCGTCGTGCCGCCCTTCACCGCCGGCGCGCATGTCGACCTGCACCTGGCGGACGGGCTGGTACGGCAATACTCGATCGCCAATGCGCCGGCCGAGCGCGATCGCTACCTGCTGGGCATCAAGCGCGAGGCGCAGGGGCGCGGCGGCTCGCGCTTCGTGCACGACACGGTGAAGGTGGGCGCGATCCTGAAGGTCGGCCTTCCCCGCAACAACTTCCCGCTGGTCGAGGCAGCCGCGTCATCGGTCTTCGTGGCCGGCGGGATCGGCATCACGCCGATCCGCAGCATGGTGCATCGCGCCCAGGCCATCGGCCAGGACTGGCGGCTGCACTATGCCGTCCGCCGGCGACCGGAAGCGGTGTTCGCGGCCGAATTGCTGTCGCTAGGCGATCGCGTGCACTTGCATGTCGACGATGAGAACGACGGCCGGCTGCTCGATCTTCCTGCAGTGGTCGCCGCGGCGCCGGCCGGCGCCCATCTTTATTGCTGCGGCCCGGCACCGATGATGGCTACCTTCAAGGCCGCCGCAGCCGGCGCTGTTCCGGCCGAGCGCACGCATCTCGAATACTTCACCAGCGATACCGCGCCGGCCGTGCAAGGCGGCTTCGTCGTAGCGCTGGCGCGCAGCGGCCGGCGCATCGTCGTGCCGCCGGGCACCTCGATCCTGGAGGTGCTGCGCGCAGCCGGTTTGCGCGTGCAGGCCGCCTGCGAGCAGGGCGTCTGCGGCACCTGCGAGACCCAGGTGCTGGAGGGCACGCCCGACCATCGCGACATGATCCTCTCGGACGACGAGAAGGCCGGCGGCCGCAGCATGATGATCTGCTGCTCGGGCAGCCGCAGCGAGGTGCTGGTGCTGGATCTGTGATTGTGAGTCGTCCCCCCCCCACGCAGTTGGGGAGGTGCCCCGCAAGCGCTTGAGGGGAACTCCGTGGCCGTGGGAATGCCGCGCTGGTGCCCTTTATGTCATCCCGAGCGCAGCGAGGGATCTCCTGCGGCAAGACGCATGGTGCGCCATTCGCAGGAGATCCCTCGCTGCGCTCGGGATGACAGCCGGACCATTTGCGATGGCCCTGTTATCTGCCCCTTCGGGCACCCTCTCCGCAAACGGGGAAGGGGAGCGTCAATATCGCACCGCCTTGGTGTCGACCGGCGAGCGCAGCGACACCCGGCACGGAAAGCGCTCGCAGGCGATCTCGACCTCCCAGCTTCCGGCGGCCAGCCACGCTGCATCGACCCCTGCCTCGTGGTGGACGTAGCCCAGCCCGACGCTGCGGCCCAGCGTATGGCCGAACATGCCCGACGTGGTCATGCCGACACGGCTGCCGTCCCGCCAGATCGGCTCGTCGTGCAGCAGGACAGCCTCCGGATCGTCGACGACGATGGACACCAGCCGGCGCGACAACGGTCGGCCGCGCTGCGCCTGCAGCGCCGCGTGGCCGATGAAGCCACCAGGCTTGTCGAAGGCGACGGCGAAGCCGAGGCCCGCTTCCAGGGGCGTGGTCTCGTCGGTGATGTCATGGCCGAAATGGCGGTAGCCGCACTCCAGGCGCAGCGAGTTGAGCGCATGATAGCCGGCCAAGGTCAGTCCGTGCGCGTCACCGGCTTCGAACAGCGTGTCGAAGACCTGGGCTGCGAACTCGATCGGGATGTACAGCTCCCAGCCCAGCGTGCCGACATAGGTGACGCGCGACGCCCGCACGCGGGCATGGCCGATGTCGACCTCGCGCGATGTCATGAACGGGAAGGCGCTGTCGGCGAAATCGTCCGGCGAGAGATCAGCCAGGAGCTGGCGCGACCGCGGCCCCATGACCCCCAGGACGGCATGGCCCGACGTGACGTCCGTCACCGTGCAGTGTGCGTCGTCAGGCGTGTGCCGCCGCAGCCAGGCGAGGTCTCGGGTCTGGCAGACCGCCGAGGTGACGACGAGGAAGCTGGTGGCGTCGATGCGGGTGACCGTGACGTCGGCCTCGATGCCGCCGCGCGGGTTGAGCCACTGGGTGTAGACGACCCTGCCGGGCGCCACGGCGATGTCGTTGGCGCAGATCCAGCCTAGCACGCTCTCGGCATCGCGCCCCTGCACCAGGAACTTGCCGAACGAGGTCTGATCGAACAGCGCCACGGCCTGACGTGCGGCCCGGTGTTCGGCGCCTGAGGCCTCATGCCAGTTCTGGCGACCGTAGCTATACGCGTACTCCGCCGCCTGGTCCGGCGCCGCGAACCAGTTGGCGCGCTCCCAGCCCGCCGTCTCGCCGAAGCAGGCGCCCAGCACCGCCAGCCGGTCGTAGAGCGGCGAGCGCCGCACGCCGCGGGCGCTCTCGACCTGCCGGTGCGGCCAGTGCATGGCGTAGAGCAGGCCCAGGGTCTCCGTGGTGCGCTCACGCAAATAGGCACGGTTGGCCTGGAACGGCATCGCGCGCCTGACGTCGACATCCCACAGGTCCATCGGCGGATGGCCGTCGACGATCCATTGCGCCAGCACCATGCCGGCGCCGCCCGAGCTCTGGATGCCGATGGAGTTGAAGCCGCAGGCAACGAAAAAGTTGCGCAGCTCCGGCGCTTCGCCCAGCAGATAGCGGTCGTCGGGCGTGAAGCTCTCTGGCCCGTTGAAGAAGGTGCGGATGCCGGCTTCGCCGAAGCGCGGCACGCGTGTCGCTGCCTTCTCGAGCTGTGGCTGGATGTGATCCATGTCGACGGGCAGCGTGCCGAAGGCGAAATCGTCGGGTGCGCGCCGTTCGTCCCAGGGGCGCGCCACCGGCTCGAACCAGCCCACCAGCAGCTTGCCGGCATCCTCCTTGAAGTAGTTGGCGCTGTCGGGGTCGCGCAGGACCGGCGTGTCGGGCGACAGGCCCGCGATCGGCTCGGTGACGACGTAGAAATGCTCGGCCGCATGCAGCGGCACCGCGACGCCGGCCATGCGGCCCACGGCGTGGCCCCACAGGCCGGCACAGTTGACGACGATCTCGGCCGTGATATCGCCGTGGCTGGTGCGTACGCTGGCGACGGTCCCATTGCGGGTCGCGATGCCGCGTACGCTCACGCCTTCGACGATGCGGGCGCCCCCGGCGCGCGCGCCGCGCGCCAGGGCCATCGCGGTGTCGACCGGATTGGTCTGCCCGTCCTTGGGGATGAACAGGCCGCCGACGAGGTCGTCGACATGCAGCAGCGGCCACGCCGTCTTCGACTCGGCTGGCGTCAGCAGATACGCCTCCAGCCCGAAGTGACGGGCCATGGAAGCGCCGCGCTTCAGCTCGGTCCAGCGGCCGTCGGTCGCCGCCACCGCCAGCGATCCACGCTGCCGGAAGCCGGTGGCGACCCCGGTCTCGGCCTCCAGGCGCGCGAACAGCTCGGCGGTGTACTTTGCCAGCCGGGTCAGGTTGTGGGTCGCCCGCAGCTGGCCGACCAGCCCGGCCGCATGCCATGTCGTGCCGCTGGTGAGCTTGTGGCGCTCCAGCAGCAGGACGTCACGCCAGCCGAGCTGCGTGAGGTGGTAGGCAACGCTCAGCCCGGCGATGCCGCCGCCCACGATCACCACCCGGGCCTGTGCCGGCAAGACGATGTCGTCGCTCACGTTTTCGCCCCCCCGATACCGTTTGCAACGCTGGCCGCTCTTGGTCAGACTGAACCACGGTTCACATGAAATGGGCGATGAGGGCAAGCAGCATGCGTGTGGGCGTCGAAGTGGGCGGCACTTTCACCGACCTGGTCGCGGTCAGTGGCGGCCGGGTCGTGGTCACCAAGGTGCCCAGCACGCCGCGCAGTCCCGATATCGGCGCGCTCGATGCGCTGCGCGCCTCGGGGCTGGACCTCAAGGCGATCGCCGACCTGGGGCATGGCTCGACCGTGGCCACCAACGCTGTGCTGGAGCGCAAGGGCGCCAAGGTGGCCTTTGTCGCCACGGCGGGGTTCCGCGACCTGCTGTTCCTGCAGCGCCATGACCGGCGCAACATCTACGACCTCGCCTACCAGAAGCCGTCACCGCCTTTGCGGCGGCGCGACTGCTTCGAGGTGCCGGAGCGCATGCTGGCCGACGGCACGGCCCAGGCGCCGCTCGACGAGGGCGCGGTGCAGTCCCGGCTGGTGCCGGCCCTGAAAGCTGGCGGCTATCGCGCCGTCGCGATCTGCCTGCTCAACGCCTATGCCAACCCGGCGCATGAGCTGCGTGTCGCCGAGCTGATCCGCGCCGAGTTGCCCGAGATCCTGGTGACGTGCTCGCACGAGATCGTACGCGAGTTCCGCGAGTACGAGCGCGCCTCGACCACCTTGCTGTCGGCCTACGTGCAGCCGGTGATCGACGGCTACCTCGATCGGTTCGCGCGCACGCTGGCGGACGACGGCTTCGCCGGCCGCTTCACCGTGATGCAGTCCAACGGCGGCCGCCTGCCGGCCGACGCCATGCGCCGCAGCGCCATCACCGCGCTCTATTCCGGCCCGGCGGCCGGCGTCGTGGGCGCTACGCGCCAGGTCGAGCGCTCGGGCTTCCGCAACCTCGTTACCTTCGACATGGGCGGCACCAGCACCGATGTGTGCCTGGTCGAGAACGGCCGCCCGTCGCTGGCCTCGGAGACCGAGATCGACGGCCTGCCGATCCGCACGCCGGTGCTCGACATCGTCTCGGTGGGGGCCGGCGGCGGCAGCATCGCCTGGGTCGATGACGGCGGCATGCTGCGGGTCGGCCCGCAGAGCGCCGGCGCCGATCCCGGACCGGCCTGCTACGGCAAGGGCGGCGGCGATGCCACCACCACCGACGCCCATGTCGTGATCGGCACCATACGGCCGGGCTCGTTCCTGGGTGGGCGCATGATGCTCGACGCCACAGCGGCGCACCAAGTGTTCGAGCCGATCGGCGCCAAGTACGACATGAGCATCGAGCAGGCGGCGTCCAGCGTGCTGCGCCTGGCCGACGCCAACATCGTGCGTGCCATCCAGCTCGTCTCGACCGAGCGCGGCCGCGATCCGCGCGACTACGTGCTGGTGCCGTTCGGCGGTGCCGGCCCCTTGCATGCCGCCAAGGTGGCTGAGGACCTGGGCATCACCACCATCGTCGTGCCGCCCAATCCCGGCGTGATCTCGGCCTATGGGCTGGTGGCGTCCGACTACACCAAGTTCGATACCGTCACGCGCAAGATGAAGCTGGACGACGCCGCGGCCGAGGATGTCAGCGACCGCTTCTGCGAGATGCGCATCCGGCTCGCCGCCCAGTTCCGCGACATGGGGCTGGCCGGCGATCTCGCCTTCACGCACATGCTGGAGATGCGCTTCGTCGGCCAGGCCTTCGAGGTGCCGGTCGAGATCGAGGCGGCGCGCGTGGAGTCGCTGGACGTCGCCTACCTCGCCGAGCGTTTCGCCGACGCCCATCATCGCGTCTTCATGCATGGCGCCGGGCTCGACCGGCCGATCGAGATCGTGGCCCTGCGCGTCGGCGCCACCCTGCCGATCGAATCGCTGCCCACCCTGGAGCGCGAGCGCCAGCCGCCGCGCGCGCCGCAGACGACACGCGTCTTCGAGGGCGATGGCTGGGTCGATTGCACGCGCTATGCCGCCGAGGCGATGGTGGCCGGCCAGGCGATCGCCGGCCCGGCCGTGATCGAAGGCTATACCGCGACAACCTATGTGCCATCCGGCTGGTCGGCCACGGTCGACGCCGCCGACAACATGGTGGTGACGAAGACATGTCGTTCCCCGCAATGAACACACTGTCATCCCGAGCGCAGCGAGGATCTTCGGCGAATGGCGCACCGTGCGCTTGCATCAGGAGATCCCTCGCTGCGCTCGGGATGACGGTTTGAACGGAGTGCGCCTATGACCATGAACCCGATCGACTACGCGGTGATCAGCCAGGCGCTGGTGGCCGGCGCACGCGAGATGGGCGTCAAGCTGATCCGTTCGGCCTACTCCACCATCCTGCGCGAGGCGCGCGACGGCTCCGCCGGGCTGATGGATCGGCACGGCAACACCGTGGCGCAGGCCGAGCTGATCCCCATGCAGCTCGGCCCGATCGGTGAGACCTTGCGCGCCTGCCTGCGGCGCTACCCGGTCGAGACGCTGCAGGATGGCGATTTCCTGATCAACAACGATCCGTTCGAGGGTGGCCAGCACATCCCCGACGTCTTCATCTTCACGCCGATCTTCGTCGACGGCCAGGTCGTAGGCTTCGGCGCCAGCGTGGCGCACCATCTCGATCTTGGCGGCGGCGCGCCGGGGCTGAACATCCATGCCAGCGACGTCTACCAGGAGGGCCTGCGCATCCCGCCCTCGAGGTACAATTTCGAGCGCGACTGGAATGGCGGCGCCTTCGAGCGGCTGGTGACGGCCAATGTGCGCGTGCCCGACCTCACCATCGGCGACTTCAACGCCCAGTTCGCGGCCAACCATATCGGCGCGGCACGCGTGAAGCAGCTCTGCGCGCGCTACGGCGCCGCGGCCGTGATGGACGTGATGCGCGAGATGCAGGACTACAGCGAGCGCCGCGTGCGTGCCGCCATCGCGCAGGCGCCCAAGGGCGTCTACTACGGCGAGGACGCGGTCGACGACGACGGGCTGAGCGACACGCCGCTGGTGATCCGGACCAAGGTCACGATCGCCGACGACGGCGTCGAGGTCGACTTCGAGGGCACCTGCGCGCAGGTGAAGCGCAACCTCAACTGTCCCTACTCCTCGACCTTGAGCGCCGTGCTGTCGTGCGTGAAGTCGGTGCTGACCAGCCCCGACATTCCCTACAACGAGGGCATGGCGCGGCCGATCAAGGTCAAGGTGCCGTATGGCAGCCTGATGAACCCGCGGCCGCCGGCGCCGGTGCGGGCACGCATGGTGCCGGCCTTCCGCGCCTTCAATGCTGTGATGAAGGCGCTGGCGCAGGCGCTGCCAGAGAAGGTGATCGCCTGCGGCTTCGACACCACCACCGCGCTCTGCCTGTCGCGGCTGAACGAGGCCGGCTACTCGGTCTATCTCGAGATCTTCGGCGGCGGCTATGGCGGCTCGAGATCGGCCGATGGCTGCGATGCCGTCGACGGCCCGCTCAGCAACTGCTCCAACGCGCCGGTCGAGTCGCTCGACCTCGACTATGACTGGTTCCGCGTCGCCGGCTACACGCTGGAGCCGGACTCCTTCGGCCTGGGTGCGCAGCGCGGCGGCGCCGGCCTGCGCCGGCGCTACGAGATCCTGAGCGACGACGTGCAGCTGGCGATCTACTCCGACCGCTTCCGGCTGGCGCCCCAGGGTCTGTTCGGCGGCGAGCCCGGCAAGACCGCCGACTGCAGCGTGATCCGCGCCGACGGCGGCCACGCCGCGTTGCGCTCCAAGGCCGCCGTCGACCTGCACAAGGGTGACATTGTCGAGATGTCGGTCGGCGGTGGCGGCGGCTACGGCCACCCCACCCAGCGCAGTGACGCCCTGATCGACCGCGACCTGGAGGACGGCATCCTCACCCGCGACCCGCGGGCGGGCCGGCGTCTGGCGGCGGAATGAATAGCGATGACGTAGTCGCCAGCAATATCAACCAAGTTCCGAGTATACTCGAAACTGTAGTTTCCCGCGCAGCTTTTTGCTGGTTTGATTCAACCTTTTCAAGGTCCCTCTGATCGAGGACTCGCTGACCCGCTTCTTGCTCGGGAGACCCGATAGCAACGCTAACTCGAACTGCGCTGATTCCAGCCAGTTAACATTTTCTTTGTATCCCATAATTGCCTTGGCTTGTGTTTTGTCCCTGAATTTCCTGAGTAAAGCTCCATGTCCATTCATAACGGCGCAGGCAGAGAATATGATGACTTTGCCACGTGCACGCCCTTCGAGTTGATCGGCAATCCAATCCAAATTCCTGGTACCATTCATTAGGTTAGTTTTGGCGAAACTCTTGACGCAAACCTCCGCGCCCCCGCCGTGCATCGCTAAATATATGTAGGGATAGGAGGAGTATTTTTTCTGAGTACACTCTCGCAAAAGAAAAGAGAGTTCATCTGCAGTAGAAAAATCGCGATGAATGTAAGGTGTACCTGTTGCACTTCGGAGAAGTGCGAGTACGTGCTTCGACAGAAGGCTGCTGTTTTCTTGTGTCATCCCAGTGGGATGTTTCTATGCAAAATATACCTTTTGTCGGCATGTTGGCCTCCGATCCTTGTTCTGGTTCCGGATTTCGACGACGACTATCCTAACCTTAGCCTAACTTCCTCAGCTTGGACTTTGGGAATAATTTTGACTTTGGTGGCCTGTTCCCGACTCACGCCGAGCGCGTCAATGCCGGCCTTCATCAATGGCTAGGCGGCGCATGGCTGCGCCGGGCTGCCTTGCGGGCCGGCGCTGGCCGGTGCGCCGCCGGCCGGATATACCCGATGCGGGATCTTGCGCAGCGGGAGGAAGACATGCCGTTCGATCTGGCTGAAGAGCATCGGATGCTGCGGGACGTGGTGGCGAAGTTCGTCGACAACGAGCTGATGCCGCTGGAGAAGGCGGTGCTGGACCGCGAGATGTCGGGCGGCAAGGTCGGCCTCACCGCAGCCGAGGAGGCGCCGATCCTGAAGAAGTGCAAGGAGCTCGGCCTGTGGGGGCTGGACGCGCCGGAGGAGTTCGGCGGCGCCAACCTGCCGGCGGTGGCGTTGATGGCTGTCAACGAGGAGATCGGCCGCACGGTGGTGCCGTTCACCTTTCCACCCGACTCGCCCAACCTTCACATGCTGATGGCGACCGCCAGCCCGGTGCAGCGCCAGAAATACCTGGAGCCCTATGCCCGCGGCGAGGCCGTTTCGGCGATCGCCATCTCCGAGCCCGGCGCCGGCGGCGACCCGGCCGGCATGATCACCCGCGCCACCCAGGACGGTGACGACTGGGTGATCAACGGCCGCAAGATCTGGATCAGCCGCGTGCCCTCGGCCGACTTCACCATCGCGATGGCGCGCGTCGAGGGGTCGGCCGGCCGCCATTCGGGCATCACGGCCTTCATCATCGACAAGGGCACCAAGGGCTTCGAGATCGCGCGCGAGATCCCGATGCTGGGCGGCCAGCGCACCTACGAGGTCGTGTTCGACGACTGCCGCGTGTCGGGCGAGCAGATGCTGGGCCGCATCGGCCAGGGTTTCGCGCCCATGCAGCTGCGGCTCACCGTGCGCCGCCTGCAGATGGGGGCCTGGTGCATCGGCATGGCGCGCCGCGCGCTCGACATGATGTGCGAGCACGCCAAGCAGCGCGTCACGTTCGGGGCCAGGCTGGCCGACCGCCAGGCGATCCAGTGGTGGGTGGCCGATGCCGCCACCCGGATCCATGCCTGCCGCCTGATGGTGATGGATGCCGCCGCCAAGCAGGACGAGGGCCGCGACGTGCGCACCGAGGCATCGATGATCAAGGTCTTCGCCACGGAGATGGCGACCGACGTGATCGACCATGCCATGCAGACCTTCGGCGCCATGGGCGTGACAAAGGAGCTGCCGCTGCAGCTCATGGCCGCTAAGGTGCGCACGATGCGCGTCTACGAAGGTCCGACCGAGGTGCACCGCATGGTGATCGCGCGGCGCATCATGGGGCTGGGGCGGTAAGTTTCACGCGCTGTCATCCCGAGCGCAGCGAGGAATCTCCCGCGGACGACGCACGGTGCGTCTTTCCGCGGGAGATCCCTCGCTACGCTCGAGATGACAGTCTTTGATGTTACGCCGTCTGCGCGCCGCGCACGAGGCGGCCGGGCAGGGCGCCTGTGGCGACGCCGCCGCGCTGGGTGATCACACCGGAGATGATCGCAGCCTCGTAGCCTTCGGCGCGCTGCGTCAGCCGGCGGCCGCCGGTCGGCAGGTCGTAGACCACTTCTGGCGCGTGCAGGGTCAGGCGGTCGAAGTCGATCACGTTGATGTCGGCCTTGTAGCCCGGCTTGAGCACGCCGCGATCGCGCAGGCCGACGGCCTCGGCGGTCTCGCGCGCCTGGGCGGAGACCACCCATTCGATCGGCAGGCGCTCGCCGCGCCGGCGGTCGCGCGCCCAATGGGTCAGCATGTAGGTCGAGAAGCTGGCATCGCAGATGATGCCGCAATGCGCGCCGCCGTCGCCCAGGCCGGGGATGGTGTCGCGGTGCGTCAGCATCGCGCGCGCCGCCTCGAGATCGCCGTCGCTGTAGTTCAGGAACGGCACGTAGAGCATGCCGGTGCCGTCGCGCTCCAGCAGCGCGTCATAGGCGATCTCCTCCGGCCGCCGGCCGGTGCGCTGGGCGATGCCGGCGAGGCTGTTCTCCGGCGGCTGCTCGTAGTCGGGCGGATCGCCGAGCAGGAAGATCTTGTCGTAGTTGCCGATGCGCATCAGCACGTCGCGATCATCCGCCGGCTGCTCGGCCAGGATCGCGGCCCGCACCTCCGGCTTGCCCAGCTCGACCACGCGCTCCTTCAGCGGCAGGTGCGCCAGCTTGCGGTAGGTCGGGTGCGTGAAGAACGGGTTGCGTGACAGCTCGAAGCCCAGCAGCAGGCCGACGGGACGGCCGCAGACCTGGGCCTTGATCGGCAGCCCGTCGTTGGAGGCCCGCTCGATCAGGTCGAGCGTCTTGCGCCAACGATGCGGCGCGCGGTCGGTCTGCGCCAGCGAGATCGACAGCGGCCGGCCCGACTGCTGGACCAGCCGGCGCAGCATGGCGAACTCGCCCTCGAGGTCGCGCAGGTCGCTGACCACCTGCAGCACGCCGCGGCCGGCGTCCTTCAGGCCCAGCGCGATGTCGGTGAGCTCGGCTTCCTCGGCGGTCAGGGTCGGGATATGCCGGCCGTCGCTGGCGCGATGGTTGATCGTGCGCGACGTGGCGAAGCCCAGCGCGCCGTCACGCATCGCCTGCGCCGCCAGCCGGCGCATGGCCTGCCGGTCGTCGGCGGTGGCCGGCTCGCGGTTGGCGCCGCGCTCGCCCATCACGTAGACGCGCAGCGCGGCATGCGGCAGCTGGGCGGCGATGTCGATGTCGTAGCTGCGGGCCTCGAGCGACCCCAGGTAGTCGGCGAAGCTCTCCCAGGTCCACGGCAGGCCCGCGGTCAGGACGGGCTCGGGGATGTCCTCGACGCCTTCCATGAGGCGGATCAGCAGCTCATGGTCGGTGCGCTTGCAGGGCGCGAACCCGACGCCGCAATTGCCCATCACCACCGTGCTGACGCCATGCAGCGAGGAGGGAGTGATGCGGTTCGACCAGGTCACCTGGCCGTCGTAGTGCGTGTGGATGTCGACAAAGCCGGGCGCCACGACCTTGCCGCGCGCGTCGATCTCCTCGGCGCCCTTCGCCGCGATGCGGCGCTCGACGGCGACGATGCGGCCGCCTGCCACTGCGACGTCGCCCTCGAATGGCGCTGCGCCGCTGCCGTCGACAATCGTGCCGCCGCGGATCACGAGACTGGGGTCGGTGGACATGGCGCCTTACTCCGTTGAAATATTCAGCGCCCTTATCCTACGCCTGCTGTCAGGGTATGCACGTCCGCGCGTGCATACCTCCCCTGTCGGATTCCCCTCCTGACGCTCGCCAGTCGAAAGAGGATCGAAGCTCGGCTGCGCCCGTCGGGAGCAGCCGCATCTCACATCGCGCTTTGCAGGTAGTTCTGCAAGCCGACGGCCTTGATCAGGTCGAGCTGGGTTTCGAGCCAGTCGATGTGCTCCTCGGTGTCGTCGAGGATCTCGCGCAGCAGATGGCGGGAGACATAGTCGGTGGCCGTCTCGCTGGCGCCGATGGCCGTGATCAGGTCGGCCCGGCCCTGGCGCTCCATCTCGAGGTCGGCCTTCAGCCCCTCGGGCACGTCCTCGCCGATGCGCAGCCGGCCGAGATCCTGCAGGTTGGGCAGGCCTTCGAGGAAGAGGATGCGCTCGATCAGCTTGTCGGCGTGCTTCATCTCGCCGATCGATTCCTCGTATTCCTTCTTGGCGAGGCTCTCATAGCCCCAGTTCTTCCACATGCGCGCGTGAAGGAAATACTGATTGATCGCCGTGAGCTCGTTCTTCAGCACCGCGTTGAGATGCTGGATGATGGTGGGATCGCCTTTCACGCTCACTCTCCTGTGCTCCCGGTCGCGCCGGTCGCGTCCGCCTCAGGGGGAGAGTCGTCGGTTCCCTGTCAGATTGCAATCCCCGCGCTTAGTGTATGGTTTTTGAGAATGAGAGTGATTACTCGGCGGCCAGCGGCCATAGCCCCTCGGCGGAGGTGTCGCGCGGCTGGCGGATGATGCGCGCGATGTCGAGGCTGCATTTGCCGCATTGCGGTCGTGCGCCGCAGCTGCGGTAGACCTCGCCCACGGTGCGGCAACCCCGGCCGACGGCCTCGCGCACAGTCCGCTCGTTCACGGCATTGCAGATGCAGACGTACACGGTCACCTCGATATGGCAGGGGGCGGCAGACGGCGGAAGCCGAGCCAGAGCACAAGCGCCAGGGTGGCGCCGTAGGTGAGCAGCTGGGTTGCCGATGGCTGCGACATGTAGCCCAGCAGCGTGTGGAGGAAGCGGCCCAGGTCGCTGCCTTGCGACAGGAAGTCCTCGGTATCCCAGACCGGATCGAGGCCCGACGGCAGCCAGCCGGCGCCGCACAGGATGCCGATCGCCTGCGACGCCAGGCCGGCACCCAGGAATGCCAGCAGCGCGGCCACGGCATTGAACACGCGGCCCAGCGACGCCGCCATGACGCCGCGATAGAGAAGGATGCCGACGGCCACGCCGCCGGCGATGCCGATCGCGAAGCCGGCGATCACGCTGGCCATGCTCTGCTGGCCGGCCACCCCGGCGCCGACCAGGAACACGGCGAGCTCAGTGCCGTCGCGCAGGATCGACACGCCGATCGCGGTGGCCATCAGGTAGCGCGGCGCCGTGCCGGCGGCGATGCGGCGGCCGGTGTCGCGCGCCTGGGTCGCGATCTCCCGTCCGTGCGAGCGCATCCAGGCGATGGTCCAGGCCACCAGGCCGGCCGTCGCCAGCAGGATGAAGGCCTGGAAGATGTCCTGTCCGGAGCCGGCCATGGCATCGGCCAGCTGCTCGGCGAAGAAGGCGATGATGCTGGCGCCGAGGATGCCGGCGCCGGCGCCCAGGGCTGCCCACAGCCACCGTCCGGGCACGCCGCGGGTGGCCGCCAGCAGGAGCGCCGCCACGACCACGATTTCCAGCGCCTCGCGGAAGACCATGACGGCGACCTGGCTCATTTGGCCACCACGTCGTTCTTCACCACCACCTGGCCCTGGGCCGTGTCGGGATGGAACTCGCCGAAGAATTTGTAGTTGCGGTTGGCGCGCAACGGCTTGACCACGAACTCCGCCGTCTTGCCGGGCGGGATCACGCGCTCGATCTTCAGGCCGACGCTCTCGAACTCCTCGGCCGTCGAGTCGGCGTTGGTCACGATCAGCTTCAGCGCCCGGTTGGGCGGCACCTCGATCATCGCCGGCTCGAACTTGTGGTCGCGGATGGTGATGCGCACCTCGAAGGGCGTGTCATCGGCCCGCGCCGCGGGGATGACGTCGTTCACCAGGGCGCCGAATCCCACCGCCAGCAGCAGGAGGCCCATGATCAGGCGCAGTCTCTTCAAAACGGACATCATCCGGTGACCAATCGCCAGCAAACGCGACTCAATCGCACTTGTGCTGCCACCTATTTGGCCTATCCTGGGCATAATTGCAAGTCACTCGCAGTTGCGTAAATGTGAGGTACTGGGCCATGTCGATAGCCAATCCGGGAGTGGGGGCAGGCTTGGGGTGGAAGCGGGCGCTGCCGCTGGCCGCCGCGGCCCTGGTGCTGGTCGCCACCGCCCAGGCCGCGGGCGGAGCGCCGCCGGCGCCGTTCGACCCGAAGGATCCGGCGCTGCTCTGCCGCGGCTTTGACGGGAAGATCGGCCGCAGCGCCGCGCTGCGCGCGCTGGCGGCGGGCTTTGCCGCCGACGTGCATTTGGCCCAGGCCGGCAAGGTCGACGTCGAGGACGAGCTCGACCTGTTCGAGAAGCTGGGCCTGATGGAAGGCCACCTGATGATCGGCAAGGCCCTGCTGGATGCCAAGATGCAGAGCGACGCTCTGCCGCACTTCGGCCATCCGATCAGCGAAATCTACGACTACATCAAGCCGCTCTTCCTGGCGCGCAACTACCCGCAGTTCGATCGCGAGCTGCGCGACCTGGAGGCGCGCGCCAAGAGCGCGCCCGGTGCGCCGGCCACGGAAGCGGCCTACGCCGATGTGCTCGCCAAGATCGACGGCCTGCGCCGCACGATCCCGGCCAGCCTCATCAACTCGCGGGGCTTCGTCATCCGCGGCATTGCGCTGATGATGGAGGCCTCGGCCGACGATCTCGGCGAGTCGTTCGAGAAAGGCCGGATCGCCAACAAGGTCGAGTACCACGATGCCATGGGCTTCGCGCAGTATGCTGACCGCGTGCTGACGGCCAACCGGGCGCTGCTCGGTGATGCCGCCGGCAAGATCGCCGGTGAGCTCCGGTTCGCGCTGTCGGCTTTCCCGTCGCTGGCACCGCCGGCGAAGCCGCCCCATGCCCCGGCCGATCTCAAGACAGCCGCCGAACGCGTGAAGGAGCTGGCGAAGTAGCGCCTATCCGTCCTGCTCCGAGGCTGCGGTATTCACGCATCGTCACCGTCATCCCGAGCGTCACTGTCGTTCCGAGCACCACTGTGATCCCGAGCGCAGCGAGGATCTCCTGCGAGTGGCGCACCGTGCGTTTTTCGCAGGAGATTCCTCGCTGCGCTCGGGATGACTGTTCTGATTCTTTGGCCCAAATTCTTTGTAGACATGCAAGTCGAGTTCGCAGCATTTGCGATGGCGTGCCGCACGTTATTTGAATAACTACCGCGTGTGAATTCATATTTCTAAGCATCACTATTAGTGATCCAAATAATATCTGAACATTTCTTCGAATAGAGCAGGCGCTCTGATGTCAGAAAGCTGACGTAAATCTGACGTAAATGCGAATGACTTGCACTTGCGTCTTGATGATTGTGCCGGCTACTCTGCCAGTGCGAATCGCTTGCAGTTGCGCGGGCGAGGGGGAAGCCGGCCATGGCAGCACACTCACGCTTTTCCAGGCATGTCCTGGCGCTGACGGCGAGCGTCGGCGCCGGGCTTCTGTTGGCGGCGACGCAGGCCGCAGGCAGTCCGCCCGCGCCGCTGCCTTTCGATCCGCGCGATCCGGCGCTGATCTGCAAGGGCATGAACGGCAAGGTCGGGCGCAGCGAAGCGCTGCGCCGCCCGGCCGCGGGCCTTGTCGATGACGGCGCCGTGCAGCTGGCCGATGCGACCACGGGCAACATCGATGCCGAGGACAATCTCGACCTGTTCGAGAAGCTGGGCCTGATGGAAGGCCACCTGATGATCGGCAAGGCGCTGGTGGACGCCAGGATGCAGCGCGATGCGCTGCCGCATTTCGGCCATCCCGTGCGCGAGCTCTACGACTACCTCAAGCCGATGTTCAAGGCGCGCCATTATCCGGAATTCGAGCGCGAGCTGGCCGACCTCGAGCAGCGCGTCAAGCGCACGCCCGAGGATCCGGCGACGACGGCGGCCTACAATGACGTGCTGGCCAAGATCGACGGGCTGCGCCGCACCATTCCCGCCAGCTTCAGCGGCTCGGCGCGGTTCATGACCCAAGGCATCGCGCTGATGATGGAAGCGGCCGGCGGCGATCTCGGCGAGTCGCTGGAGCGCGGGCGCATCACCAATACGGTCGAGTACCACGACGCCATGGGCTTCGCCCGCTACGCCGACAAGGTGCTCGCAGCCAACGCGGCCCTGCTGTCGGCCAATGCCGGCCGCATCGCGGCCGAGATGAAGACGACCCTGGCTGCCTTCCCGTCCCTGGCACCGCCGTCGCGTCCGACGCGCAGCGTGTCCGACCTGATGGGTGCCGCCAGCCGGGTGAGGGATATGGCGAAGTAGGCCTAGCAACCGCGGCCGGCATGCCGCGCCACATCGGGGGGACCTGAAGCATCATGGGTGTATTTGGGGCAACGTGCCGGCGGATCATGGCCGGCGCGACGGGGGTGGTGCTTGCCTTCGGCGTGGCGGGTTTGGCGCAGGCGCAAACGCGGTCGATCCCGCGCAGCGAAGCGTCGCCGGCGCCCAGCGGCGATGGCGGTGACGTCGTGTTCGGCGGCAGCTACTTCCTCAACCTGCAGCTCGACCGCACCCTCAACAAGAGCGCCGGCGTGCGGCCGTTCTCCAACCTGTTCTTCGAGCTCGACGACCTGAACTGGTACCTCAATATCGGCCAGTACTTCTCGCTCAACGGCGGCATCAAGATGGACCAGGTGCGGACGGTCTCGAAGTCCAGCGCCTTCCGGGCCGAAGGCCTGCGGGTCGACGAGTTCTATGCCACCGTCTATCTCGACCCCTTCCGCTTCTATGGCGGCAAGATCCACCCGCGCTTCGGCAAGGCGTGGGATATCATGCCCGGCCTCTACGGCGCCGACTTCGCCGAGGACTACGAGCTCGAGGAGAAGATCGGCATCGGCGCCGCCTTCGACTTCCGTGATCCGCTGCTGGGCCGCCACACCCTGGCGTTCGAGACGTTCTTCGAGGATACGACTCCCCTCAGCAACTCGCTCTTCTCGCGGCCGCGCATCACCGATCCCGATGTGATCCGGCCCAGGCGTCTGCGCCGCAGCGACGGCGGCGTCGGCAACACCGGCACGCTGTTCGACAATTTCACCGTCACCCTGGACGGCGGCCGGATCGCCGATCTGCGCGGCTTTTCATACAATATCGGCTACGAGCAGCGGCGCGGCTCCAAGGTCGGCGGCGAGCCGACGGAGCGCGGGTTCGTTGCCGGCATCAACTGGGAGTTCCTGATCACCCGCCGCATAACCATGACGCCGCTGCTGGAATTCACCTACCAGCACAACCCCGGCGGCGTGGCGGGGCACACCAAATGGCTGACCGCCGGCCTTGCCTTCGAGCTGGGCATGGGCTGGACCACGTCGCTGTATGGCACGCTGCGGCCGGTGAAGGACAAGACGATACCCGACAGCTACACCGACCATCTCATCGGTTTCTCTGTCGCCTATGACCTTGGCACGTTGCTCAAGCGCGAGGTGCGGTGGCTCAACGGCCTGGGCATCGAGGCCGGCTACAAGCACGAGCGGATCGCGCGCGACAGCCTCAACACGGTCGGTGTTTCGCTGAACTACGAGCGTCGTTTCTGATATGACGGAAGACCGGCAGCCGCCTGCCGGTCCGGATCGAGAGCAGGTAAGCATGTGGTCGCTTCGTACGGTGGGATTGACGCTGGCAGCCGGCCTGCTGGGCGGCGGGTTGACCTTCGTGATGGCCATCGCGGCCCCCAGGATGGGGGCAGGTCTGGTGCCGGGCTTGCCCGAGGGCACCCAGTTCGGCCTCGATGGACCGGAACGGCCGCGCCAGATCCTCAGGGCCGAGGCGGCGGGCGGCAAGCAATCGTGGCTGGTCGCGCTGGGCAACACGGCCTTCAGCGCTCCCAGCCTGTTCGGTCCCAAGGCGCGCGAGGCCGGGCTGTCCTGCGATACCTGCCATCGTCAGGGCGACGCCAACCCGCGCTTCTTCATCCCCGGGGTCTCGGCCCGGCATGGCGGCCTCGACACGACGACGTCGATGTTCAACCCGACGCAGGATGACGGCGTCGCCAACCATGTCGACATCCCCAGCCTGCGCGGCGTGCGCTTCACTGCGCCTTACGGCCGCGACGGGCGCGTCGCCTCGCTGCGCGATTTCGCGCGCAATGTGATCGTGCAGGAGTTCGGCGGCCCGGAGCCGGCGCCGATCATCCTCGACGCGCTGGTTGCCTACATGGAGCAGATCGAGTTCCTGCCCAACCCGCAGATCGACCGGCTGGGCCAGCTCACGGCGGCCGCCAGCCCGGCCGCCAAGCGCGGCGAGGCGCTGTTCAAGCAGCCGATGGCCGGCATGGGCGGACGCAGCTGCGCCACCTGCCACGTGCCCGACGCCCAGTTCGCCGACGGGCGGCGTCACGACGTCGGCTCCGACGGCATCTTCAGGACGCCGACCCTGCTCAATGCGCGCTTCACCGCGCCCTATTTCCATGACGGGCGCTATGCCGGCTTTGCCGACGTGGTGGCGCATTTCGACAAGGCATTCACGCTCGGGCTGACGGCGGCGCAGCAAGCTGACCTGGTGGCCTATCTCGAGGCGGTCGGCGATGCCGACCAGCCGTTCGAGCCCATGACTCGCCAGAGCGAGATGAGCGAGCTGGCGTCCTATGTCGCCGTGATCGACGACGCCATCGGCCGCGGCGACCAGCCGGCCATCGATCTGGTGGTCGACACCGTGGTGTACGACCTGCGCTTCATCGCGCGGCGCTTCGACAACCGCGATCCGCGCACCGGCCGCATCCGCCGGCCGGACCGACCCGACGTGGCGCGCATCGCCGAGGACCTCGCCGCCCACATGATCAGCATCGGTGCTCTGGCCCGGGCCGGCGACGCCGACGGCGCGCGCCAATCCCTGCGCCTGTACCGCGAACGCGCCACCGCCCTGGTCGCCAGCTATCCGCAGAACTAGCCGGTCAATGCTGTCATCCCGAGCGCGGCGAGGGATCTCCTGTGAATGGCGCACCGTGCGTCCCCCGCAGGAGATCCCTCGCTGCGCTCGGGATAACAGGTGTGGGCCAGCGGACAGGAATCACGACGCGGCCGCCGGCCAGCTGCCCGTGCGCGCCAGCACCGGTGAATAGTCGCCGAACGTCCAGCGCAGCGGCAGGGCGCCGGCGACGCGGCGTCCTTCGGTCAGGCGGAAGCGCAGCAGCCGCTGGGCGCCCGTGAAGCGGCGCACCTCCTCGCCCTCCCAGACGATCTCTGTCGTGCCGGTGAGGTAGACGAGATCGCCGTCGTCGAAGTCGACGAACAGCAGGCCGGCGCGTGGATTGATCAGCAGGTTGCCGTAGGTGTTGAAGTAGGAGTTGCCGGCGAAGTCCGGCACCACCAGCGTGCGCTCGTCGTCGACGCGCACGAAGCCGGGCTTGCCGCCGCGGTGCGAGACATCGATGCTGCCGGCAGTCCCGTCATGGAACGAAGATGCGATGAACAGCGTGTCGGCCGTCGCGATCAGGTCGCGTGTCGCGCAGTCCAGCGAATCGAACTGCGACAGGGGCCGCGCCGTGTCGGGATGGTCAATGTCGGCGGTGAGGTCGGAGGTGCGCGTCTGGATATATTGCGGACAGTTGCCGAAGCTTTCGGTGACGCGGATCTCGATGCCGGCATCGTCCACGGCAACCACCTTGCCGTTGGCGCGGTTGCGGCGGCGCGTATGCAGCTCGATGCCGAGCAGGCCGATATCGATGCCCGGCCGCAGCGTGCAACCCAGCGGATCGCCGAACAGCGGCTGGGTCGCGATCCGCAAGGTGCGCGCGTCCGGCGTCGAGACGAAGCCCGGCCGTCCGGTCAGCACCGAAGCCCAGGGCTGCCCGTCGCTGTCGACCGTGCCGGCCAGCAGCATCGGCAGCTGGGCGAAGAATGTGCGGTGCTGCTCGGGCATGTGATCGCGAATGGCGCGCCGGCCGGCTTGCTCGGCGCGCTCGCGCACGCCGGCTCGAAGCTGCGCCTCGCGTTCGCCCGCATGAAACGGTGCCGCGCCGGGTGAATCGTTGTCGACCATCGCCACCTCCGTGGGACACTCACGAAGTGGACGCAAGCAGCCGGCCGGTCAAGGCAGGCAGCCGCCTGAGCGCATGAAACGTCGTCATGGGTACCGGCCGTGGGTTCATGCGAGCGGGCCGCCGGGGCCCCGCGTGCGCGCCGTGCGTTGACCATCGCCGGGCGCGGTCCTAGCGTAGGGCCGAGCAAGGGAGGGTATGATGCCCGTACGCGTCATCGGCATGATCGGTGTGACGCCACCGGCTGGCGCCGCCTCGGTGCATGTCATCAAGGGCGGCATTTCGACCGACTACCTGCGCGCTTTCGCGCAGGCGCACGAGCAGGCCGGCTTCGACCTCGTGCTGGTGGGCTACACGGCGTCCTCGGCCGAAGGCTTCCTGGTCGCGCAGTATGCGGCGGCCCACACCTCGCGTCTGGGCTATCTCATCGCGCATCGACCGGGCTTCGTGGCGCCGACCCTGGCGGCGCGCAAGATCGCGACCTTCGACCACCTGACCAGCGGCCGGCTGGCGCTGCACATCATCTCCGGCGCCAGCGATGCCGAGCAGGAGGGCGACGGCGACTTCCAGCCCAAGGAGGTGCGCTACCGCCGCGCCGGCGAGTATATCGAGGTGATGAAGCGCGCCTGGTCATCGCAGCGGCGCTTCGACTTCGAGGGCGAATTCTACCGGGTGAAGGGCGCGCAGTCCGACGTGCGGCCGCTGCAGTCGCCGCACCCGCCGCTGTTCTTCGGCGGCTCGTCGGAGGGTGCGCTGGCGATGGGCGCGCAGCACTGCGACGTGTTCGCGATGTTCGGCGAGCCGCTGGCGGCCACGCGCACGCGTATCGCCGAGTTCCGCGCCCGCGCCGCCGCGTTCGGCCGCACGCCCACCTTCAACATGTCGTTCCGTCCCATCCTGGCATCGACCGAGGATGCCGCCTGGGACAAGGCGCGGCGCATCCTGGCCTCCGTCACGACGCAGCAGAACGCCACCGGCTTCGACAACCGCAAGACGCCGCTCGACCACTCGGCGCGGCGCCTGCTCGATTTCGCCGCGCAGGGAGACGTGCATGACGCGCGGCTGTGGATGCCGATCGCCGAGGCCACCGGCGCGGTGGGCAACACGTCGTGCCTGGTGGGCACGCCCGAGCAGGTCGCGCAGGCGCTGCTGGAATACTACAAGCTGGGCGTGCACTCGTTCCTGATCCGCGGCTTCGATCCGTTCAACGACGTGAGCGCGTTCGGACAGGAGCTGATCCCGCTATTGCGCGACGGCGCCGCGGCGCTCGACCGCGCTGCCGCGGCGTGACCGCAACGCGGGTGCTGCTCCCGCCGCAGGACCGTGTTGCGCAAACGTGAGCGGCGGTGCGCGCATACGCCTTTCCCGGCCTGGGCCGGGAAAGGGTAAGAATCGCGATCTTGGCATGCCGGCCGCCGCCGGCTTGTGGACGGAGGGAAGATCATGAAGCTCTACTATGCACCCGGTGCCTGCTCGATCGGCATTCACGTGCTGCTCAACGAGATCGGCAAGCCGTTCGAGGCCGAGAAGGTCGACCTCGCCGGCGGCAAGCAGTACCAGCCGGAATTCACCAATGTTAATCCCAAGTCGAAGGTGCCGACCCTGGTGCGCGACGACGGCTCGGTGCTGACCGAGTTCCCGGCCATCGCCACCTGGCTCGCGCGCACCAACCCGGACAAGAAGCTGCTGGCCGACGACGCCGAGGGCATGGCGCGCACGTTCGAGATGCTCGACTACGTCGTCGCCTCGGTGCACATGCAGGGCTTCTCGCGCCTGTTCCGGCCGGCGAACTACGCGCCCAGCGAGTCCGACCACGACGCGGTCAAGGCGCGCGGCCGCGAGATGGCCTCAAAGGCCTTCGCCATCATCGACGAGAAGCTCAAGGGCAAGGACTACGTCACCGGCACGTTCTCGATCGCCGATTGCGCGCTGTTCTATGTCGAGCTGTGGGCGACGCGCATGAAGATCGCGATGCCGGCCAACGTCGCGGCGCATTTCGAGCGCATGAAGGCGCGTCCGGCCGTGCAGAAGACGCTCGCGGACGAAGGCCTGGCGGCCTGAGGCAAATACCCTGAGCGCGGGCCCCGGCCCGTGCTCAGGGTTTCTCACGGCACGATGTGGTCGCGGCGCAGCGCGCCCAGGATCCGCAGCAGTGCCGTACGGTTGTCCTCCTGCGCGGCGAAGCCCAGCCGCCGCGCCTTGTCGTTCGACGAGCCGTCGTCCCAGGCGACCGAGAACAGGCCCTGGCCGTACTGCCAGTTGACCAGCTCCTCGAGGTGTCCCTCCGCCAAGCCATATTTTCGCTGAATGCGGGGCCAGAGCGGCTCGTAGCGCGGCATAAGCTGCGTCAGGGGCTCCGGTGCCGGCCCTGCAGGCTCCATGCCGAAGAAGGCTGCGACCGCCGGCCACAGGTCGCGCCAGCGGAACGTCGCGCCATTGGTGAGGTTGAGATCCTGGTTGCGGCAGGACGGCGCCGTCGCCGCCCACGCAAGCGCCTGGCCGAGCAGATCGGCGGTCGTGGCCTGGGATTGCTTCTCGTAGTTCTGCGGCGTGCCGGGGAAGGCAAGCTTCTCGCCGGCCTCGCGCAGCAGGGCGGCGTAGACGCCGATCAGCGTCACCAGATTGTTCCCCGTGCCGCGGGAGTAGCCCCACACGGTGTGCGGGCGCAGGGTCGACCAGCCCCAGGCGCGTCCACGCTGGCGTGCCGCCAGGGCATCGTGCTGGTCGAAATAGAACAGCGGTGCCGGGCCGCGCGGATCGTCCTCCCGGGCCGGCACGGCATAGGGGCCGGCATGGCAGCCGTACCATTTCGTGCCATGGACCAGCGCGACGTGCTGCAGTCCCGCAGCGCCGGCCTCCAGCATGTCGATCATGTTGTGCAGCAGCCGGGCGTTGAGCTCCGCCTCGGCTGCGGCATCCGCGGCCGGTGCCTTCGCGGTCAGGAAGGCATGGGTGACGCCCGCCACGGCCTGCGGTCGCCCCAGCAGGGCATCGCGGTCAAGCATGTCCAGCGCCAGATGCGTCACCCCGGGCGGGCCCTGCGGCCGGCGCCCGATGCCGATCACGCGCCAGGCGCCGGTGGCAGCGAGGTATGACGCCAGGCGATGGCCGACGACACCGCCATCGCCGACCACGAGCGCCGTACGTGTCACCGCGCCCGCCGCGCCTGCTTGAGCGGGCGGCAATCGAACATCCCGGGCCGCCGGGTCGGATCCTCGCCGGGTGCGAAGATGCGAGACTTCTGGAGCTTCTGCGTCGCGGTCACCGGCAGCTCGTCCAGGAACAGGACCCAGGCCGGCGCCTTGAAATAGGCCAGGCGCTGCAGCGCGAACGCGGTGATGGCTTGCGCCAGCTCGGCGTTGCCGGCCACGCTGTCGCGCAGGACGACACAGGCCAGCACCTCCTCCTCGCGCAGATCATCCGCGATCGGCGTCACCGCCACGCGCGCGATATCCGGGTGCTGGTGCAGGCAGGCTTCGACCTCGGCGGCGGCGATGTTCTGGCCGCTGCGCCGGATCATGTGCTTCTTGCGGTCGACGAAGTGGTAGAGGCCGTCATCGTCGCGGCGCACGATGTCGCCGGTATGGAACCATCCGTGACGCCACGCCTCTTCCGTGGTCGCCGCGTCCTTCCAGTAGCCGGCAAACAGGCCGCGCCGCGGGTCGCTGCCGCTGCGGCGCAGCACCAGCTCGCCCTCGGTGCCGGCCGGCACCTCGGCATCCTCCTCGTCCACGACCTTCAGCTCGACCTCCGGCAGCGGCCTGCCGAAGGTGCGCGTGTCGATCCGGCGCGGCTCGGCGTTGGCGGCGCAGGCGATGCCCACCTCGGACATGCCCCAGACCTCGACCAGCGGGAAGCCGAAGCGGCTCTCGAACGCGGCATGGTCCGCCGGATCGATGCCAGCGCCGACGCCGAACTTCACCGCGTGCGCGCGGTCCAGTCCGGATGGCGGCTGGCTCAGCAGGACCGGCGCCACGATACCGAGGTAATGGACCATGGTGGCGCGGGTCTGGCTCACCTCCTGCCACCAGCTCTTGGGATGGAAGCGGTCCGGGAAGATCATCGCGTTGCGCGACAGGATCATGGCCGGGTTCGAGATGGCGAGGCTGTTGGCGTAGAACAGCGGCAGCGGGTTGTAGAGACGCTCGCACGCGGTGCCGATGCGCATCACGCCGCCGGCGGCGAGATAGCGCTGCGCGGCGAAGAAGAAGTAGGCGTTCGTCAGCAGGCAGCCCTTGGGCAATCCGGTCGTGCCGGACGTATAAAGGATGGTGCCCAGGCTGTCGTGGTCGGGGCGGCTGGCCAGCGCCGGGCGCCGCGCCGTCGGCAGCGCGTCGTCGAATTGCGCCACGTCGACGACCTGCGCGCCCGATGCGATCGCGGTGACGGCGCCCTGCAGGTCGCCCAGCCGATGCGCCAGCCCGATCGCCAGATCGCACTCGGAATGCCGCAGCAGGAACGTCAGGTCGTCATGGCGGTAGTCGGGGTTGACCGGCACCACGCAGGCGCCCAGCCGGTTGAGCGCCAGGAAGTGCAGCATGAAGGCCGGACGATTCTCCAGCAGCAGCGCCACGCGATGGCCATGGCCATAGCCCGCCGCGGCGTAGCGGTCGACCAGGCGCTGCACGCGGCCGGCCACGTCGTCATATGTCCACTCCAGCCCGGCCGGATCGTAGTCGCGTTCCGGCCGGGCAGGGATGACCAGGCAGGGTGACCGGCCCGACTGCGCGGCGCCGGTCTCGAGGGCTTCGCACAGCGTCCGCATGGCCGTCCTCCTAGGCGTTGCCGGCGGGCACGAACGTGACGCCGCTCTTGCCGATCGCCACGCCGTCATCGAAGCACGGCGTCACGGCCATGCCGATCGCCAGCGATTCGGGATCGGCGGCGACGTTCGCGATCAGACGCACGCCGGGCGCGTCCGGGAACTCGACCAGGGCCACGATATAGGGCAGGCGGTCGCGCCAGGCCGGGTCGAAAGCATGCCGCACCGTGGTCCAGGAGTAGAGGCTGCCCGTGCCCGCGATCCGGCGCCAGCTGATGACGCTGCTGCGGCAATGCGGGCAGGCCTTCATCGGGTACCAATGGAAGCGGGCGCAGGTGTCGCAGCACGGGAAGGCGAGGGCCCGTTCCTGCAGCGCAGCGAAGAAGCCGGCGAATTCCGGCGCGATGGTCGATGGTGCGTCGCTCATGTCGGTCGCCCCAGCAGGAGAACACCGTAGTCGGGCACGGAAAGCCCGCTGACAAGGCCGACCTGCGCATCGGCGACCTGCGCCGCGCCGGCTTCGCCGCGCAGCTGGCGCACGGCTTCGATCACATGCTCAGCCCCCAGCAGGTAGCTGTAGGACAGCAACCCGCCATGCGTGTTGATCGGCAACCGGCCGTCCACGGTCGTTCCGCGCTCGCGCACGAACGGCCCGGCCTCGCCGGGGCCGCAGAACCCCATGCTTTCGATCTGCATCAGGCATGAGATCGTGAAGCAGTCGTAGATCTCCGCGAAGTCGACGTCGCCCAGCGTCAGGTCGGCCTGCCGCAGCGCCTGCTGCGCGGCCGCGGCCGCGCCGGGGATGCGCAGCAGATCGGCGCGCTGGGTGAAGATGTCGTCGCCGCTCACCGGCTCGGTTCCGAAGCCGCACCCCATGATCTTCACGGGTTTCTGGCGCAGATCACGCGCGCGTTCGCCGGTCGTGACGATGAAGGCGCAGACCCCGTCGGAGATCACGCAGCAATCGGCCGCGCGCAGCGGGTCGGAGATCATCCGGGATGCGCGGTAGGCCTCGAGGTCGAGCGGCTTCTTGACCTGGCTGCGCGGATTGCGCAGCGCGTTGCTGCGCTGCGCGATGGCGATGGCCGCCAGATCCTCTTCCGTCGCGCCGAACTCGTGCATATAGCGCCGGGCCCACAGGGCGAAGTAGGACGGCTGCCCGTTGAAGCCGACGGGCTTCTCGAAGGCGAGCTTGGCGGGATAGAGGTCGTGGAAGCCGTATGGGCCCGATGCCCGCGTTCCCCAATCCACGCCGAAATAGCACAGGACCGTCTCGGCCAGTCCGGCGTCGATGGCGGCCTTGGCGATCATCGGGGCGCAGACGATGCCGGTGCCGCCGTAGGAGATGCTGCCGTCGAAGCGGCGCTTGTCCATGCCGTACTGGGCAGTGACGTACTCGTGCGGCACGGTGTTGGGCATGATCAGGCCGTCCGTGACGATGCCGTCGATCGCGGTCGGCGGCAGGCCGGCATCGGCCAGGGCGGCGTCGATGGCGTCGATCGCCAGCGCGCGGATGTCCTTGCTCGACCGGCGGGTCGGTGGCGTCTCGCCGACGCCGACGATGAAGGCTTGCTTGGTCATTCTGTCCGCAGCTCCGGTGCTGGCGCCGTCTCAGGGAAACTTCTGCTCATAGGTCGAGCGCGGCAGGTGCTTGGCAAGGGTCTCCTCGTACACCTTGAGGAACTCCGCGACGTTGGCGTCGGTGCGGGCCTGCCGGCTCTTGATCCAGTCGGCCTTCAGGGCGTCGTAGTCGGAAGCCTTCTTCCACGCCTCCACCTCGGCGGCGGTGAAGCGGTAGAAGCCGACCTTGAGCTCCTGCGCCTTCTTCACCGTCGCGGCATCGCCCTTGAGGACGAAATCGATCGACTTGGCCGGGAACTCGCGCCGCATCTTCGCGATCTCGTCCTTCGCGCTCTGCGGCAGACGCTTGAAGACATCGAGGTTCATGGCCAAGCCGCACGTGTAGTACGTGCCGATGCCGGGCGCGATCAGGGTCTTGGTGTGCTGCAGCCAGTTCTCCGGTCCCGGCATCCACAGCGGCACGCCGATATAGCCGTCGATCGCGCCGGTCTGCATGCCGGTGTAGATATCGGTCGTGGCCATCGGCACCGGGATCATGCCGGCGGTCTTGCCGACGATCTTGCCCAGGTCGCCATAGGCGCGCACCTTCAGGCCCTTGAGCTGCGCCGACGACGTGACCGCCTTGTTGACGCCCAGGATCGTGGCGGACGGCGCGTCGAAGGCCAGCACCTCGACGTTCTGCTTCTGGTACTCCTTGCGCAGCGGCGCGTAGCTGTCATAGAGCTCGGCGAGCGTAGCCGAAACCGCATCGCCCTTCTCGGTGACGAAGGGCAGCTCCGCCATCGACGTGAGTGGCAGCAGCGCCGGGGTGTAGCCGGTGCAGAAATAGCCGACGTCGGCGAGGCCCTTGCCGATGCCGGTCAGATGCTCGCCGGCCTTCATCAGCGCGGCCATGAACATCTTGTCCTTGACCTTGATCTCGCCCTGGGTGCGGCGGCTGAGCTCGTCGAGATAGGCCTCGTACTGCAGGTTGGAGCTCGAGCCCTGGGCCACGTAGGTCGAGTAGATCACCTCGACCTTGGCCGCCGCCGGCGTGGTCGCCGCCGCGCCGACGGCCACCGCCAGAAGCGCCGCCGTCGTCCACAATTTCGTCTGTGCCTTTGCCATTAGATCCTCCTCGGGTCTTTTGTTTGCCGTGCCTACTGCATCAACCGGGGCAGCAGGAGCGAGATCTCGGGGATGCTCACCAGCAGCACCAGCGTGACCAGCTCGAGCAGCACGAAGAACGTGGCGCCGCGGAAGACGGACGAGATCTGGATGCCCGGATCGATCGCCTTGATGACGAAGACGTTGACTCCCAGGGGCGGCGTGATGTTGGCGAGCTCGCTCATCTTCACGACGATGATCCCGAACCACACCGGGTCGTAGCCCAGCGCCGTGACGGTCGGGAACACGATCGGCAGCGTGATCAGGCACATCGAGATGGGCTCGAGGAACATGCCCAGCGGGATGTAGGCCAGCAGGATGCACCACAGGATCAGCCAGCGCGGCCAGTCCGACCCCTGGATCAGCTCGGCGGCGGCGCGGGCCAGACCCGACAGGGCGATGTACTGGCTGAACAGCCCGGCGCCGATCAGGATCAGGAACAGCATCGCGCAGCTGCCGGCGGCCTCGCGGCTGCTGTGCAGCAGGGGGCGCAGGTCCAGGCCGCGCTTGAGCAGGAGCAGCAGGAAGGCCGTCACGGCACCCACGGCCGCGGCCTCGGTGGCGGTGAACGCGCCCGAATAGATGCCGCCGATGATGACGCCGAACAGCAGCGCCACACCCCAGCCGTCGCGCAGGCCGGCCAGCCGCTCGCGCCACGGCACGGGCGCCTGCACCGACGGCATCAGGTTGGGCCGCACGAGCGCCAGCAGGAAGAGGCCGAGGCAGAACACGCCTGCCGTCAGGATGCCCGGCAGGATCCCGGCCACCAGGAGCTGGCCGATATCGGTCTGGGTGATGATGCCGTAGACTACCAGCATGATGCTGGGCGGGATCATGATGCCCAGCAGGCCGGCCGATGCGATCGTGCCGGCGGCCACGGCCCGGTCGTAGCCGAAGCGGCGCATCTCGTGTAGCGCGATCTTGCCGACGGCGGCCGAGGTCGCGACGCTGGAGCCGGACGTGGCGGCGAAGGCGGCGCAGGCCACGACGGTCGCCATCGCCAGGCCGGCACGCATATGCCCGACGAAGCGATTGGCCATCTGGAAGGCCTTCTCGCTGACGCCTGCGTGCGTGGCGAACGCACCCATCAGGATGAAGAGCGGGATCGTCATCAGGGCGATGTCGGTCACCTTGGCGAACGGCATGGTGCCCAGCGCCGTCATCGCCACCGGCAGGCCGCGCAGGAACATGATGCCGCAGAAGGCCGACGCCAGCAGAACGAAGCCGATGGGCAGGCCGACGGCGATGCCGAGCGCGAAGATCGCGACGACGATCAGGTGCGATTCCATGGTCACAACGTCGTCTGAGGAAGCGAGGGCTCGTCCTGGTCGTCGCGTCGGCGGCCGGTCGCGACCAGCAGCGCGCCGATGAGCTGGATCACGAGCTGGATGCTCAGCAGCAGGAAGCCGATGGCGACCACCGCCTTCACGGGCCACAGCGGGAAGGACATGGTGCCGACCTGGAACTCCTGCTGCGCGTAGCTGTCCCAGGCGGTCTCGCCGCAGCCGACCACGAGAACGATGGAGAAGGCGGCGCAGATCAGCAGCGAGGCCACGTCGGCCCAGCGCCGCAGCCGGCGCGGGAGGGCCGACACCAGCACCTCGATGGCGACGTGGCCGCGCAGGTGCTGGGTGTACGCCAGCGGCAGGAACACCAGCAGCGCCAGCAGCACGCCGCCGATCTCGGCCGCGCCGATCAGCGCGAACCCCATGCCGCGCGCGACGACGTCGGCTGTCACCACGAGCGCCAGCAGCACCAGCGCGATCCCGCCCAGGATGCCGGCGGGTCCGCTCACTGCCTGGAGGAATTTACCGTCCATGCCGGTCCGCTCCCTTCAAGGTGCCGTTCGCCTCCAGCGCGGCGATCACCTGCGTGCGCAGCAGGAATTTCTGCACCTTGCCGCTGGGCGTCATCGGAAAGCTGTCGAACGCAACGACGTGCTCGGGGAAGTACTGCTGCGCCAGCTGATGCGCTGCGAGGTGGCGGCGCATCTCGGCCAGGTCGAGCTGCATGCCCGGCTTGAGCAGCACGGCAGCGCAGGCACGCTCCTGCAGGCGCGGATCGGGCACCGCGACCACGGCTGCGGTCGCCACGGCCGGGTGCTTGTGCAGCAGCTCCTCCACCTCGACGACCGGGATGTTCTCGCCACCGCGGATGATGATGTCCTTGCTGCGGCCGGTGATGCGGATATAGCCGCCGCCGACGTCGCGGGCCCGGTCGCCGGTATGGAACCAGCCGCCTTCGCTGTAGCTGGCGCGGGTGATCTCGGGCCGCTGGTAGTAGCCGGCGAACAGCGAGGCGCCGCGGCAGAGCAGGTCGCCGTCGGTGCCCGGCGCCACCGCCGCGCCGCTGTCGTCGACGATGCGCACCGCGCTGCCGCGCAGCGGCCGGCCGTCGGAGCCGGCCACCATGTCGGCCGGATCGTCCATGCGGCTGAGCGTCACGAGCCCGACCTCGGTCATGCCCCAGCCTGACATCACCTTGCAGCCCAGCGTATCGCGGGCGCGGTCGAGGTATACGCGCGGGATCGGCGCGCCTGAGCACAGGAAGGCGCGCAGCGAGCGCGTCGCGCGCTTGGCGTCGGGCGCCGCCAGCAGGTCCTGCAGGAAGGGCGTCGCGCCCATCGTCCAGGTGACGCCCTCACGTTCGATCAGCTCCAGTGCCAGGGCGGGATCCCAGCGCTCCATCAGCACGGCGGAGCCGCCGATCAGCACCGGAAGGTGTCCGCCATAGACGAACCCGGTCTGATGGCCGAAGGTCGAGGCCATCAGCACGACGTCGCGGTGGTCCAGACCCTGGTCCTCGATCACCCCCAGCAGGGGGCAGAGATTGGTGTTGGCCGTGTGCATCACGCCCTTGGGCTCGCCGGTCGTGCCCGACGTGAAGACGATCTCGCTGATCGCGTCGGCGTCCGGCCGATGCGGCGGCGCCGGCGGTGCCGGCACCAGCAGATCCTCGAAACGCCGTGCCCCGCCGGGATTGCCTTCGGCGACGAAGACATGCCGGCAATCGGGCAGATCGTCCGCCAGCTCGCGCATCATCTGCAGGTGATCGAAGCCGCGGAACAGGCGCGGGATGATTGCCACCTTCGGCCGCACCAGCCCCAGCATCAGGCGCAGCTCGCGATGGCGGTAGATCGATGGCAGCGGCGTGCAGATCGCGCCGAGGCGGTCCAGCGCATACGCCATCAGCGGGAACTGCCGCCAGTTCGGCAGCTGCACGGCCACGACATCGCCGCGCCCGATCCCCAGCGCGTGCAGATTGGCGGCGATGCAATCGGCAGCGGCGAGGGCTTCGCCGTAGCTCATCCGGCCGAAGCGGTCGACGATCAACGTCTTGTCCGGTGTGCGCGCCGAGCGCTCCGCCAGCAGCTGGTAGATGGTCTTGTCCAGCCACAAGCCGTCGCGCACGTTGCGCGCGGCAACGTCCGGCGCATGCGCGCCCGATGTCATCCGCTCACTCATGACGTGCCGCGTCCGGCCATGCTGGCACCAAGCCTCTCCCTCGCCGTCGGATCGCTTCAGCGACGTATCGCGCCGATCCTCTCTTTTCTATTTTGTTGAATATATATTCAATTTAATCTGAGTCAAGCACGAGGGGACAGCGATGGCGAACGAGCTGAGCGGGCGGACGGTTGTGGTCAGCGGTGCCACGTCGGGTATCGGTGCGGCGACGGCGCGGCATCTGGCGCGCGACGGCGCGCGGATCGTGGCGCTGGGGCGTCGTGCCAAGCGGCTCGAGCGGCTGCGCGAGGAGCTCGGTCCCGCGTGCCATGTGATGGCGGTGGATGTCGCGGACGGTGCCGCGCTTGCGCGCATGTTCGCCGCGCTGCCGCCGGCGTTCGCCACGGTCGACGTGCTGATCAACAACGCCGGCGTGGCGCTGGGCAACGACAAGGCGCAGGACGCCGATGCCGCGAAATGGCAGGCGATGGTGGACACGAATATCGGCGGCGTGCTGGCGCTGACGCGCCTGCTGCTGCCCGGCATGGTCGCGCGCGACCGCGGCGACATCGTCAATATCGGCTCGGTGGCCGGGAGCTGGCCCTATCCCACGGGCAATGTTTACGGCGCCACCAAGGCCTTCATCCGCCAGTTCACGCTGAACCTGCGGGCCGACCTGCTGGGGCGCAACGTGCGCGCGATCTGCGTCGAGCCGGGCACGGTGCGCACCGAGTTCGCCGCCGTGCGCACCGGCTCGTCGGCGTCGGCCGATGCGTTCTACGGCCATCCCAATCTCATGTATCCCGAGGATGTCGCCGAGATCGTCGCCTTCTGCCTGCGCCTGCCGCGGCGGGTGAACATCAACATGGTCGAGGCCATGCCGCTGGGGCAGGCGTTCTCGGCGCCGATCTTCGCCGACGACATGGCCGAGCTGGAGCCGCCGCCGCATGGCGGCGGCCGACAGGCGTAGGGCGTCCCTGATGACGAAGAAGCCCGTGAGGCCGGCCCGCGGCCGGCCGCCCCAGCCGCCCGCCATGGTCCGCGAACGTCGCCATCAGATCCTGACGGCGGCGATCGACGTGTTCGGCAGCCATGGCTTCCACGGCGCCACGATGCAGGCCATTGCCACCAAGGCCGGCATGAGCGTCGGCCTGATCTACCAGTATTTCGAGGACAAGGACGAGCTGCTGTTCGAGGTCATCAACGACATCCTCGATGCCTATCTGCGCGAGATACCCAAGGGCCAGGACAACGGCGACGGGCCGCTGGAGCGGTTCCGCGCCGGCATTCACGCCTTCTGCAAGGTCGTGGACGACCACCGCGCCGCCACGCTGCTGGGCTATCGCGAGTCGCGCTCGCTGTCGCGGGCCCGGCTCAAGGCGGTGATGGACAAGGAGATGCGCGCCACCGAGCTGATCATGCAGAGCATCGTCGACTGCCAGCGTGCGCGCCTGCTGCAGGACATCGACGCCGAGCAGCTCACCTATCACCTGGTGATCTACGTGCACTCATGGGTGCTCAACACCTGGCGTTTCGAGGCGCCGGTCAGCCGCGAGGATTATGTCGAGAAGGGCTTAGCGCTGCTGCTGGGCGATCGGCTGCCGCCGCGCCGGTCATGACCTGAACCGCGCATCGCGCCAGGCGATCGCCGCCTTCACGCCCTGTGTGTCGCGGATGCGGGCGAACTCGGCCTTCTCTGGCGAGCCGCCGGCATTGAGGATCACGTCGATATCGAGCGACGCCTGCAACGCCGCGCGCAGCCCCATGGTCTCGTAGGTCTGGTTGATGGCTCGCTTGGTGAGGCGCACCGACCGCGCCGACGCGCGTGCCATGGTGCGGGCCAGCGACATGGCCTTGTCGGTTTCCTGGCCCGCCGGCATGACGTGGTTCACGATACCCAGCCGCAGCGCGTCGGCGGCGTCGATCCTGTCGTCGCCGGTGAGCAGCAGCTCCTTGGCCTGCTTGGGGCCGGTGATCCATGGCAGGAGCATGGCGACGATGCCGGTGCCGAAGCGCACCTCAGGCTCGCCGAAGCGCGTGCCTTCGGCCGCCACCGTCACGTCGCACGCCAGCATCGCCTCGAAGGCGCCGGCGAGGCAGAAGCCGTGCACGCAGGCCACGGTCGGCTTGGGGCTGTCCCAGAACTGCATGATGAAGTCGAACTGCAGGCGCATCTGGCGCTCCCAGTCGGCGACGTCATCCATCTTGCGCTCGGCCGCCGCCTTGAGGTCGAAGCCCGATGAGAACGCCCGTCCGGCGCCGCGCACCACGATGACCTGCACCGCGTCGTCGCCGTTGAGGGCGGCCATCGCCTCAAGACTCTCGTGCATCAACGTGTTGTTGAAGGCATTGAGCACCTGCGGCCGGTTGAACGTGACGATCGCGACGGCCGCGTCGCGCTCGACGGTGATGGTCTCGTAGGCCACGGCGCTGCTCCCTGTCGTCCGGTTCGGGCAGTAGACGCGACGGCAGGCCGCCGCCGCAAGCCATCGCGGCGCTTTCGAGCCCGGGCACGGCCGTTGTAGTGTCACGCGGTTGTCGGTGCGGAGGACAGGATGGCGGGGCGCGGGAAGCTGCTGCTGGTGGGATGCGGCAAGATGGGCGGGGCGATGCTGGAAGGCTGGCTGGAGCAGGGCCTGAAGCCGGCCGACCTTGCCGTCATCGAGCCCGGCGAGGCCAGCCGGCCCAAGATCGACGGCGCCGCCGTCGTCGCCGCCGTCGATGCGCTTCCCGCCGGCTTCGTGCCCGATATCGCCGTGCTGGCGGTCAAGCCGCAGACCATGAACGACGTGCTGCCCGGCTTGCGCCGGCTGGCCGGCGACGCCACGACCTTCCTCTCGATCGCGGCCGGCAAGACCATCGGCTATTTCCGTGCCGGGCTGGGCGAGGACGCCCGCATCGTGCGCGCCATGCCCAACACGCCGGCGGCGGTGCGCCGCGGCGTGACCGTATGCGTGGCGGGGCCGGGGGTCAGCGAGCTGGCCAAGGCACGCTGCACCGAGCTGCTATCGGCCGTGGGCGATGTGCTGTGGACGCCGGACGAAGGCGTGATGGACGCGGTGACGGCCGTGTCGGGCAGCGGTCCGGCCTACGTCTTCCTGCTGGTCGAGGCGATGGCGGAGGCCGGCATCAAGGCCGGCCTGCCGGCCGACATGGCGATGACCCTGGCGCGGGCCACGGTGGCGGGATCGGGCGAGCTGCTGCGCCGCTCCAGCGAGTCGGCGGCGCAGCTGCGCGTCAACGTCACCTCGCCCGGCGGCACCACGGCCGAGGCGCTGAAGATCCTGATGTCCGATATCGGCATTCAGCCGTTGTTCGATTCGGCCATCGCGGCCGCGGCGCGCCGCTCCAAGGAGCTGGCGGGCTAGCAGCCTGTCGGACTTGAGCCGAGAGCTGGAATGAGATTCATTATCGAGGGTTGATATTGGCTCGAGCCAGCGTGGTTGTGATGAGTAATTTCCGCCAAGTTGATCGTCAGACCGATTTTTTGC
>NZ_VDUZ01000026.1 GCF_008039615.1 Vineibacter terrae
TGCATCAATCGCCTCAAGCGGTTCCGTCGGTTCGCTACTCGCTACGAAAAGACCGCCCGCAACTACCTCGCCATGGCGCTGATCGCCTGTATCCTCATCTGGATCGGGGTTTGAAAACAGGCCCTAGTGCGGGAGCGGGGAGAGGAAGGGGCCCATGCCGCAGGCATGGGAAGGTGAGGGGTAGGAACATTCAAGCCATGCATCAAAACGGTGAGGCTGACCGATCGTACCCCTCACCCTCCCGCGCTGCGCGCGGGCCCCTCCCTCTCCCCGCTCCCGCGGGGAGAGGGTTTGGGTTTGAAGGGTCAGCGCCCCAGGAACTTCGGCTTGCGCTTCTCCTCGAAGGCGGCCAGGCCTTCCTTCATGTCGTGGCTCTGGGCGTGGACTTCGCTGGCCAGCAGCTCCAGCCGCAGCGCCGTGGCGCTGGGCTGCTGCAGGCCGTCGTCGACCAGCGCCTTCATCCGCCGCAGCACCAGCGGGCTCTTGGGCGCCAGCTTGGCGATCAGCCGCTCGACTGCCGCCGTCAGCTCGGCATCGTCGACCACCTCGTTGACCAGACCGGCGGCCACCAGGTCCGCGGCCGGCACGAACTCGCCGGTGTAGAGCAGGTACTTGGCGCGGGTCGGGCCGATCTTGCGCGGCAGGCGCACCGAGCTGCCGCCGCCCGGCAGCAGGCCGTAGTTGGCGTGCGCATCGCCGATCTTGGCCGACCGCGCCGCGATCACGAGGTCGCAGCACAGGACCAGCTCCAGCCCGCCGGCCAGCGCCATGCCGTTCAGCGCCGCCACCACCGGCCGCGGGCAGGTCTCCAGCCGCTCCATCATCGCCAGCACGCTGTCGAGGAAGCCCGACACCGCCGCCCCGCCACCGACCTGGCTGCGCACGTATTTCAGGTCGGCGCCGGCGCAGAACGCACGGCCCGTGCCGGTCAGCACCACGGCCTTGACGCCGTCATCGGACGCGGCCTGCGCGACGGCGGCGTTGATGCGGCTGACCACGTCGGGCGTGATCGCGTTCAACGCGTCGGGACGGTTGAGCGTGATCCACATCGCCCCACCACGGATCTCGGACAGAACGGCAGCCGCCATCGTGCGCTCCTTCGCTTTGCAGGAATTGACTTTCGGGTAACTAGATTGTTCTATGAGTCATATTCTAGGCGGCCCGTGAGGCCGCGCAAGGAGTATCCGGGATGAGCCTATCCCTCGACGGCATCAGGATCGTCAGCCTGGCCGAGCAGTATCCCGGCCCCTATGCCACGCTGCTGCTCGCCGACATGGGCGCCGACGTCATTCTGGTCGAGCGGCCGGGCGGCGGCGATCCCGCCCGCCAGTTCCCGGCATTCCACGCGGCGCTGAACCGCAACAAGCGCTCGGTGGCGCTGGACCTGAAGACGGAGGCTGGCCGGCAGGCGCTGCGCGACCTCGTCGGCGGCGCCGACGTTCTGATGGAGGGCTTCCGCCCCGGCACCATGGAACGTCTGGGCTTCGGCTATGACGCCATGGCGGCGCTGAACCCGCGGCTGGTCTATGTCTCGATCTCCGGCTTCGGCCAGACCGGTCCGTACCGCGACCGGCCGGCGCACGACATCTCCTACCAGGCGGTGGCCGGCTTCCTGTTCCGCCATGCCGAGACCGGCAGCACCGCGAACCCCGGCGAGGTCGCGGTCGGCGACCTGTCGTCGGGCATGTTCGCGGCGCTGGGGACGCTCGCCGCCCTGTTCGAGCGCACGCGCACCGGCCGCGGCAAGCATGTCGATGTCTCGATGACCGACGGCCTGGTCTCCTGGATGTCGGTGATGATCGGCCCGGCGCTGAACGGCGTGCCGATCGCCGATATCGGCGCCGAGCCCGCCTACGGGTTGTTCCGCTGCGCCGACGGCAAGCTGCTGTCGCTGTCGATCGCGCACGAGGACTGGTTCTGGCGGCCCTTCTGCAGCCTGATCGGCATGGATGACGCCGCGGCGCTGACGCGCGGCGAGCGGGTGGCGCAGACCCAGGCGCTCACCCGGCGCATCGCCGACATCATGGCGACGCGCGACCGTGATGCCTGGGGCGCGGCGCTCGACGCGGCCGGCATCCCCTGGGGACCGGTGAACGGACTGGCCGAGGCCGCCGACGATCCGCACTTCCGCGCCCGCGGCCTGTTCCGCCGCGTTGACGGCAGTGACGGCGGCACGCGCTGGCACGTCGCGCAGCCGCTGGTCTTCTCCGGCGAGCGGCCGGGACCGCAACGCGACGCGCCGCGGCTGGGCGAGCATACCGAGGAGATCCTGGCGCCGCTTGCCGGGACAAGCACGAACGGCTGAACGGAGGACATGATGGAGGACATCTACGTGGTGGGCGTCGGCATGACGCCCTTCGGACGCATGCTCGACACCGACATGAAGACGCTGTCGAAGAACGCGGTCGCGGCGGCGCTGGCAGATGCCGGCGTCGACAAAAGCGAGGTCGAGGCCGCCTACTTCGGCAATGCCTCGCAGGGCCACATGGAGCGCCAGCACATGATCCGCGGCGAGATCGCGCTGCGCTCGATGGGCATCGGCGGCATCCCGGTGGTCAACGTCGAGAACGCCTGCGCCAGCGGCTCCTCGGCCTTCAACCTGGCGGTCACCTTCCTGAAGGCCGGTGAAGGCGATGTCGCGCTGGCGCTGGGCGCGGAGAAGATGTTCTCCACCGACCGCAAGCTGATGTTCGCCTCCTTCGACAGCGCCTGGGACGTCAGCCGCGAGAGCGAGATCCGCGAGCGCCTGCTGAAGCTCGGCGAGGGCGTCGCGGTGCCCGACGGCACCACGTCGGACAAGCCCTACAGCGTCTTCATGGACGTCTATGCCGCGTTCTCGCGCCAGCACATGAAGCGCTTCGGCACCACCCAGCGCCAGCTGGCGGCGGTCGCCGCCAAGAACCACAGGCACTCGGTCGAGAACCCGCTGTCGCAGTTCCGCGACGCCTACAGCGTCGAGGAGGTGCTCAAGGCGCCTCCCATCACCTACCCGCTGACCCTGCCGATGTGCTCGCCGATCTCGGACGGCGCCGCCGCCGCGGTCGTCGCCACCAGGAGCGGGCTGAAGCGGCTGGGCATCGACGAAAGCCGCGCCATCCGGGTGCTGGCCTGCGTCGTGCAGACCGGCAGCGACCGCGATCCGTCGCAGGTCGAGAAGCACTGCACGGCGCTGGCCGCCAAGCGCGCCTACGACAAGGCCGGTGTCGGCCCCGCCGACATCTCGGTCGCCGAGGTGCACGACGCCACGGCCATGGGCGAGGTCATCCAGATCGAGAATCTCGGCTTCTGCGCCTTCGGCGACGGCGGCGCGATCTCCGAGCGCGGCGAGACCACGATCGGCGGCCGCATCCCCGTCAACCCGTCGGGCGGCCTCGAATCGAAGGGCCACCCCGTGGGCGCCACCGGCATCGGCCAGATCCATGAGCTGGTCACGCAATTGCGCGGCGAGGCCGGCGCCCGCCAGGTCGAAGGCGCGCGCCTGGCGCTGGCGGAGAACGGCGGCGGCCTGCACGGCATCGAGGAAGCCGTGGCCTGCGTCACCATCCTGGGCCGGTGAAATACTGTCATCCCGAGCGCAGCGAGGGATCTCCTGCGCATGAGGCACGGTGCGCCATCGCGGGAGATCCCTCGCTGCGCTCGGGATGACTTCTTTTTGATCGAGAGGATTTCAATGCAGCTGCAGGACAAGGTCGCTGTCGTCACCGGCGCGGCATCGGGGTTGGGCTTGGGGTCGTGCCGGGCGCTGGCCGCGGCCGGCGCACGCATCGTGGGCTTCGATCGCGACGCCGACCGGCTGGCGGCACTGCGCGATGCCCTGGGCGAGCAGGCGATGACGGCTGTCGTCGACGTCGCCGACGAGGCCAGCGTCAAGGCCGGCATCGACCAGGCAATGGCGGCGTTCGGCGCCGTGCATGTGGCGGTGAACTGCGCCGGCGTCGCCGATTCGGCGAAGACGGTGTCGAAGGGCGAGCCCTTTCCGCTCACGACCTGGAACAAGGTGATCGCGGTCAACCTGACCGGCACGTTCAACATCATCCGCTTCGCGGCGGTGGCGATGATGCGCAACGCGCCCGACGGCGATACCGGCGAGCGCGGCGTGATCATCAACACCTCGTCGGGCGCCGCCTGGCAGGGCCAGGTCGGCCAGGCCGCCTATGCTGCCAGCAAGGCAGGCGTGATGGGCCTCACCCTGCCGGTGGCGCGCGACCTCGCCGAGCATGGCATCCGCGTGGTGTCGATCGCGCCGGGCCTGTTCGACACGGCGATGGTGGCCGGCCTGCCGCCCAAGGTCTCTCAGTCCATCGTCGACCGCATGATCCTCTACCCCAACCGCATGGGCCGGCCCGACGAGTTCGCCGCCCTGGTGCGCCACATCGCCGAGAACACGTACCTGAACGCCACCACCATCAGCGTCGACGCCGGCGCGCGTATGCAGGCGCGGTAGCTTGTGACTTCCTCCCCAGCGAAGCTGGGGAGGTGCCCCGAAGGGGCGGAGGGGAGACAACGTGGTCCTCGTGACTGAGACCACGTCGGCTCCCCCTCCGGCCTTCGGCCACCTCCCCCAACGCAGTTGGGGGAGGATCAGTTCCCCAGCAGCCGATGCGCCAGGCGCAGGTGCGGCTTGTCGAGCATCTTGCCGTCGAGCTGTGTGACGCCGCCGGTGCCCGCGGCCGCGAACGCCGCCACCACCTTGTGGGCCCATTCCAGCTCGGCATCCGATGGGCTGAAGACGCGGTTGATCACCTCGACCTGGCTGGGGTGGATCGCGGTCTTGGCCAGGAAGCCCATGCGCTTGGCGGTGACGCAGTCGGCCTCGAAGCCGGCCGCGTCGCGGAAGTCGGGATAGACTGTATCCAGCGGCGTGACGCCGGCGGCACTGGCCGCCAGCAGGCAGACGGCGCGGGCGTAGCGGAAGGTGTCGTCCAGCGATCCGTCGGGGCCGTACTTGCCCAGCGCGCCGACATCGGCCGACAGATCCTCGCCGCCCCAGGTCAGGGCCGCCAGGCGCGGATGCGACAGGCGCACCGATGATGCGGTGAGCACCGCCGACGCGGTCTCGGTGACCAGCGCCAGGATCTTCGTGCGCCCGGCGTCTATGCCCTCGCGCGCCTCCGTCACCTCCAGCATGGCCGCCAGCCGGTCGATCTCCGCCTGGCCCTCGCACTTGGGCAGCAGGATCGCGTCGGGTGCCGCCTGCATCACCACCGCCAGGTCGCCGGCCGTGAGCCCGGTCGCGAAGCTGTTCACGCGCACGACCCTGTGGTGGCCGCCGGCGCCGCGCGCCTTGACGTGGTCGCGCACGATGGCGCGCGCCGCTTCCTTCCGGTCCGGCCCGACCGCGTCCTCCAGGTCGTAGATCAGGGCGTCGGCCGGCGACTGCGTCGAGCGGTCGAGCTTGCGGTGGTCGTCGCCGGGCACGAAGAGGTAGGAGCGGATCATCGATGCTTTCCATCAAGGTGAGGTTGGCGCGAGCCGATCATATCGACAGACGCGGCGCAATCCTTCTCCCGCTTGCGGGAGAAGGTGGACGCCGCGCAGCGGCGGCCGGATGAGGGGCTGCACACGCAGCGCCTCGTCCCTGGCCCCTCACCCTCCCATGGCGCTGCGCGCCACGGGCCCCTCCCTCTCCCGCTCGCGGGAGAGGGAAATCAGATGTGCTGGATCCCGCGCTGACGCGATGGATCGCGCGGGCCGTCGACCAGCTTCGACGTGGCCAGCCGCAGCACCTCGATATAGCCGCGCCGCAGCTCCATCTTCGGACCATGGCCTTTGGCCAGCAGCAGCCGGTGCGCGGCCGGCAGGCGCCAGCACGGCACGAACAGGAACAGGTGGTGCTCCAGGTGATAGTTCACCCAGTACGGCGCCACGAACAGCCGCTCCAGCAGGTTGGCATAGGTCGTGCGCGTGTTGCGCAGCGGATCGTCGTTGTCGGGCACGACGGCGTGCTCGGCGATGTTGCGGATGCGGCTCACCAGCTGATACCAGGTCGCCAGCGGCAGCAGCCACAGCAGCGGGTAGAGCCACCAGGAGCCGGCCAGCGCCAGGCCGGCGAGCAGCACCACATTGGTGATGAAGAAGTCGCGCTCGCCGCGCAGCAGGCTGGCGAGCCGCGCCGGCAGCGTCCGGCTGCGCGGCCCCATGGCGCGGCGCACCTGCTCGCCGCGGCGCTGGTAGGCGGTGCTGCCGACCAGGTCGCGCACGATCTTGCGCCGCAGGCTGACGCGCGTGATGGGAAACGGCGCCGACAGGCCGATATCGGGATCGTCCGGCTGCTGCGTGCGGCGGTGGTGGGTGAGATGATAGGGCCGGTACAACGCCATGCTGGCCCCGACCGGCGCGCCGCACAGCCACACGCCCGCCCAGTCGTTGAGGCGGCGGTTGTCGAACAGCAGGCCATGTGCCGCGTCATGCATCAGGATCGCGATGCCGAGCTGGCGCGTGCCGATCACCATCACCGCCAGCACGAAGGTCAGCGGATTGGGCCACCAGGCGAACAGCGCCATGGCGCCGAGGATCAGCCCCCAGGCATGCAGAACCAGCAGCGCGCCGACGATATCGGACTTGCGGCGCAGCGTGCGCATCTCGTCGGCAGTCAAATAGTCGGTCGGCTTGGCCAGCATGCATCCGCTCCACACCCCAGGGTGGTCATGGGTGCGTCGTGCTGTCAACCAAGCCTGCCTGTTTCGCCCCTTGGCATCCGGGCCCGCGCGATTGTATCACCCCCTCGCCTCCCCTGGCGCGGACTGGACCCACGATGAACGCGATCGCCGACCTTTCGACTGCCGACCTCGGCGCCCTGCGCACGCGCGTGAGGAACGCCTATGACGCGTTCCGCGCCCGCGGGCTCAAGCTCGACATGACGCGCGGCAAGCCGTCCGCGGCGCAGCTCGACCTGGCCAACCCGATGTTCTCCCTGCCCGGCAACGGCGACCACTTCACCGAGGCGGGAGACGATGCCCGCAACTATGGCGGCGTCCAGGGCATCGCGGAGGTGCGGGCCCTGTTCGCGCCGATCATGGGCGTGCCGGCCGACCAGGTCGTGGTCGGCGACAATTCGAGCCTGGCGCTGATGCATGACTGCCTGGCCTGGGCGCTGCTGAAGGGCGTGCCCGGCAGCGCCGAGCCGTGGTCGAAGGAAGCGGCGCCGGCCTTCATCTGCCCGGTGCCGGGCTACGACCGGCACTTCGCCTTGTGCGAGGAGTACGGCATCCGCATGCTGCCGGTGCCGATGACCGGACACGGCCCCGATATGGACGCCGTCGAGGCGCTCGCGGCCGATCCGGCCGTAAAGGGCATGTGGTGCGTGCCGAAATATTCCAACCCCTCGGGTGAGGTCTATGACGACGCGACGATCCGCCGCCTGGCGGCGATGCGCGCCGGTGCGCCCGACTTCCGGCTGTTCTGGGACAACGCCTACGCGGTCCATCATCTGACCGCGCGGCGGCACGACATCCTCAACGTGATGGAGGCCTGCGCCGCCGCCGGGCATGCCGACCGGCCGTTCATCTTCGCCTCGACCTCCAAGGTGACGCTGGCCGGCGCCGGTCTGGCGCTGTTCGCCTCCTCGGCCGCCAATGTGCGCTGGTACCTGGCGCGGGCCAGCAAGCGCACGATCGGACCGGACAAGCTGAACCAGCTGCGGCACCTGCGCTTCCTGCGCAACATCGAGGGCGTGCATCGCCACATGGACGGCCATCGCGCCCTGCTGGCGCCGAAGTTCGACGCCGTGGCGGAAGCCCTGGAGCGCCATCTCGCCGGCCTGGGCGCGGCGCGCTGGACCAGGCCCGAGGGCGGCTATTTCATCACCGTCGACGCCGCCGACGGCACCGCAAGGCGCGTCGTAGCGCTGGCAAAGGAGGCTGGCCTTGCGCTCACGCCGGCCGGCGCGACCTGGCCGCTGGGCCAGGACCCGCATGACCGCACGCTGCGCATCGCCCCGACTTTTCCCTCGCTGGAGGAGGTGCGTGCGGCCGCCGAAGGCATCGCGCTCTGCATCGCCCTGGCGGCGGTCGAGAAGGAGGACGCCGGGCGCTCGCGCCCGGCGTGACAGCGGCGATCGGGCGCCGCTATGCTCGCCGGCATGGCCCATCGCACCATCCGCACCGACGTGCTGGACATCGCCTACGAGGAGCACGGCCCGCCTGACGGCGCCACGGTGATCCTGCTGCACGGCTTTCCGTACGACCCGCGCGCCTATGACCACGTGGCGCCGCCGCTGGCTGCCGACGGACGGCGCGTGCTGGTGCCGTATCTGCGCGGCTACGGGCCGACGCGGTTCCTGTCGCCCGACACACCGCGATCGGGGCAACAGGCGGCGCTGGGCCATGACCTGCTGCGCTTCATGGACGCGCTGGGCATCAGGCGCGCGGCGCTGGCGGGCTACGACTGGGGCGGCCGCGCCGCCTGCATCGTGGCCGCCCTGTGGCCCGAGCGCGCCAGCGCCCTGGTCAGCGTCAGCGGCTACAACATCCAGGACATCGCCGCATCGGCGGCGCCGGCCGCGGCCGAGCAGGAGCACCGCTTCTGGTACCAGTACTACTTCCACACCGAACGCGGCCGCGCCGGACTGACCGCCAACCGGCGCGACATCTGCCGGCTGCTGTGGCGCCTGTGGTCGCCCGAATGGCGCTTCGATGACGCGACGTTCGACCGCAGCGCCGCCTCGTTCGACAACCCCGACTTCGTCGACGTGGTGATCCAGTCCTACCGCCACCGCTTCGGCTATGCGCCCGGCGACCTGGCGCTGGAGCCGATCGAAGCAAGACTGGCGGCACGGCCTCTGATCGCCGTGCCCAGCATCGTGCTGCATGGCGGGCATGACGGCGTCGGCCCGGCCGAGCAGTCGCAGCGGCACGACCGCTACTTCACCGGTCCGTACGTGCGCCGCGTCCTGCCGGGCATCGGCCACAACCTGCCGCAGGAAGCGCCGGACGCCGTCGTGGCGGCACTGCGGGCGCTGCCTGTGGCGGGGTGAAATGTCTTCACCTCTCCCGCAAGCGGGAGAGGTCGGCGAGCGAAGCGAGCCGGGTGAGGGCTTCACGCACGGCACCTCGTCCTTGGCCCCTCACCTTCCCATTGCGCGCAGCGCAATGGGCCCCTTCCTCTCCCGCACAACGGGAGAGGAGAGACTACTCCAGGGTCTCCAGCAGGCGGGCGCAGAGATAGGTGCGGGGCATCAGCGACGAGAAGTAGATCTGCTCGTAGGCGGCATGCGCGCCCTTGCCGTCGGCGCCCAGGCCGTCGAGGGTGGGAATGCCCAGCGCGGCGGTGAAGTTGCCGTCGCTGCCGCCGCCGGTGAGCGGCACATCCTTCAGCTCCTTGCCGATCTCACGGTAGATCGCCTGCGCCTTCTCGAACAGCGCGCCGATACCGGCGTCCTTGCGATAGGGCGGCCGGTTCATGCCGCCCTCGACGGCGACCTCGACATCCTCGCCGATCGCCTTGAGCCCCAGCAGGGTGGCGGTCATCTCCTCGGCCAGCGCTGTGTCGGGCACCCGCAGGTCGATCTCCGCCGTGGCCTGCGCCGGCACGACATTGACGCCGGTGCCGCCCTGCACCAGGCCGACATTGACGGTGATGCCGCGGCCGTAGTCGGTCATCGCCTCGATGCGCACGATCTGCCGCGCCATCTCCAGGATGGCGCTGCGGCCGTCCTCGTGCTTGGCGCCGGCATGCGCCGCCTTGCCCGTCACCGTGAGCACGAAGCGGCCGACGCCCTTGCGCGACGTCACCACCTTGTCGCCGTCGCGGCCGGGCTCCATCACCAGGCAGTATTTGTGGCCGCGGGCGACGCGCTCGATGCGCTCGCGCGAGGTCGGGCTGCCGACCTCCTCCTCGGGGATGAACAGGAAGGTCACGGGCAGCCGGCTCTTCCTGCCCTGCCGGATGAGATGGCGCAGCGCATAGTAGGCGATGTAGCCGCCCGCCTTCATGTCGTAGATGCCGGGCCCGAAGACGCTGTCGCCTTCGCGGCGGATCTTCAGCTCCCTGCCGATGGTGCCGATGGGATGCACCGTGTCGAGATGGGCCAGCACCAGGATGCCCGGCCCGTCGCCGCCCCAGGGCGTGCGGCATTCCAGGATGTCGCCGAAGCCGTCACGGCCGGGCGTGCGCTCGACCTGCAGGCCGAGATCGCGGAACTGGCCTTCGACCTTGTCCACGACGACATTGACGGCGGACGCGTCATGCGTCGGGCTCTCGATGCTCACCCATTCGAGGATGCCGTCAAGCACCTCGTCGGGATCAATCCTGGGCTCGTTCTTCAGGGCGGCAGTCGACATGTCCTGATGATCCTCGGCGGTTCCCTGCTGCCGAGCGCAGCATGACTCCTGGACGCGTGCAAGGCTGTTCGGGGATTCTTCCCTTCTCCCCGCGCAGGCCAGGACATTCGCATATGCCCCTACCGTCATCCCGAGCGTAGCGAGGGATCTCCCGCGAATTGCGCACCGTGCGCCCTGCCGCAGGAGATCCCTCGCTGGCGCTCGGGATGACAGCGAGGTCATATGCGAATGCCCTGCCGCGCAGGCGGGGAGAAGGAAATCAGTCCCGGGGCGGCACGAACATGTAGCCGACACCGCGCACCGTGCGGATCGCGTCGGGATGCGCCGGGTCGACCTCGATCTTGCGGCGCAGGCGCGTGATGCGCAGGTCGATGGCGCGGTCGAACACCTCCATCTCGCGATGCGCGGTGACCTCCAGCAGCCAGTCGCGCGCCAGCGGCCGGTTGGGATTCTCCGCGAACACCCTGAGCAGGTCGAACTCGCTGGCCGCCAGGCCCTGCTCGGCACCGTCGGCAGGATCGACCAGAACCCGTTTCTCGAGGTCGAGCACCCAGCGCCCCATGCGCACACGCGGCCCGAGCGTCGGCACGGCCGCGCCGGTGCGGCGCAGCACGCTCTTGACCCGCGCCAGCAGCTCGCGCGGGTCAAACGGCTTGGGGATGTAGTCGTCGGCACCGGTCTCCAGGCCGACGACCCGGTCGATCGTGTCGCCAGCCGCCGTGACCATGATGATGCCGATCCGGCCGTTGCGCTCGCGCAGCCAGCGCGCCAGCGTGAAGCCGTCCTCGCCGGGCAGGCCGACATCGAGCAGGACCAGGTCCGGAGCATCGCGCTCGACCAGCCGGCGCAAGGCTGTACCGCCATCGACACCCGACACACGAAAACCGTTGCGGCCAAGGTGGTCGAGCAGAAGCTGGCGCTGGGCCGGCTCATCCTCGACGACTGCGATATGCGGACGCGTGCTCTTTTCCTGGATCACTACTCGATCTTCCCGGTGCTGGCTGTAGTTGATCCACCAGCCCGGACGAACCTTGCCCAGCAGCGAAACGCAGGTCAATTCACCCTGACCGCTTTCACGCTGCGACATGGACGATACAAAGCCGACGGCTGCACGACACGGGCGCGATACGCACCGCCGCTAAAGTGCCGCGCAACGCAGTCCCAGCGAGGTGCACGCCAATGTCCTACGCCTTCATCAATCAATCGGTCGGCAAGAACGGCAGGAACGTCAGGGAGGACGTGATGTCGATCCAAATCCGGCTCAACCGCTGGATCATGGAGAGCAAGCTGCCCGAGGTGCCGATGCTGGCGGTCGACGGCCATTGCGGCGCCCAGACCCACAAGGCCATCGGCGCCTTCCAGAAGCTCTATATCGGCATGAACAACCCGGACTGCCGCGTGGATCCGGGCGGCAGGACGCTGGACACGCTGTTCCAGTCGCTGATCTCGCCGCAGGCCAGCCGGGCTGCATACGAGGCATGGCTGAGGGCGCAGGCCACGACTCCCTACAAGCCGCCGTTCCCGGGTGTCGATATGCCGGTCGAGGAGGACAAGCCCTACTGGGAAAAGCGCGGGATGCTCTGGTTCGGCGCGGGGGTAAAGGTCGGCGGCATGGTCGGACCGGCCGGCTACGACTGGGTGATCGCCACGATGTACAATCTCAAGGCGCCCTCCAACAAATTCATCCTCAGGGCATACACAAGACGCGTCAACGGCTGGGGCGCCGGCGGCGGCGCCGGCGCCATCGTCGCGTTCGTCACCGGCATCTATTCGCCCAAGGATCTCAACGAGGTCGCGTTCGACGAATGGGACTGGAGCCTCGCCGTCGCCGGCAAGCTGTCGGGCGCGCTGAAATTGGCAGCCAAGGCGCCGGTCCTGAAGGCCCTTGCGACCTCGGCGCGGGCCGAGAAATACGCCGACCTCGAAACCGTCAGCAAGGCGGCAAGCGTCTTCAAGTCGATGGCCGGCGTGAAGGGCATGGGCGACGAGTCGGAGGACTGGAACGGGCCGACAAAGCCCAGCTTCGCCGCGATGGACATCCCCATCGGCGGCGTCGGCATGGAAGCCGCCTACTATCGGGGCATCACCAGCTTCCGGATCTCGAATGTTCATCTGGACTGAGCGGCCCGCCGGCTGTTGGATGTGACGACCATGCTGCGATTCATATGGGCTCTTGCCGCGCTGGCGCTGGGCGGCTGCTGGTATTCGTCACCGATATCGTCGCGCGGCCACGGCTGGACGGCACCGACGGAGCCATTCGTGCCGCCCGACAAGCCGCTGCAGGCGTGGCGCCAGCGCCTGGTGGACCGGACGTGGCTGTACTACAGCAAGTATGTGTTCTACACGCCGGCCGACGGGCGCGCGTTTCTCTGGTACGCGGGCGAGAAGCGTCTGTTCATCGGCGAATGGAAGCTGGAGAAGGCATCGCGATCCACACAGCTATGCTTCCGATACCCCGGCGCCGCCACCCACCCGGGCTCGCCGCGACACGGCGATGAATGGCTGTGCGGAGAGGCTTTCTTTTATCTGGGGGGAGATCCCGTCAACCATCCGCACGAGAGCGTCGCCGGCGACGTCTTCGGCCTCGCCACCCGTAGGGACGCGCCTTTCGTCTTCACCTGGGACCAGAGCGTGACCCTGGCAGGCCTGCAGGCACGCCTGCGGCGCTAGGCAGGCGCGGGGGCTGCCGCGATACAGACGATACAAAATCGCGCTGTGGCGGAACGATCGCGAGGGGAAATCTGCAGAGATGTCAGAAACGAACCCGCAGGCCGACACCCTGGCGCCGACCACAGCCGCTGATCACGAGCTGCTCGCCGCCGTTTCCGAGCTGAAGCACCGCGAGCGCGAGCTGGCGGCCGCCAAGGCCGAGGTCGAGAGCGCGCGCGACCTGATGCGCAAGGTGTTCGCCAGCATGCTCGACGGTGTCGCTCTGTACAGCCCCGAAGGCCGCTTCCTGTTCGCCAACCGTGCGATGGCGGCAGTGCACGACATCCCGCCCGAGGTCGCCGAAGCCAGCCGGACCATCGACGACATCATGCGGTTCCTGATCACGCGCGGCGATCTGGGGCCGGTAACGGATATTGAAGCGGACGTACGGCGCTGGACGACCTGGATGCGGACGTCAGGCGAGCCCCACTATCATCGCACGCCGCATGGCCGCTATCTCGAGATCCGCGGCCTGCGGCTGCGCGACGGCAGGATCCTGTCGCTGCACCGCGACCTGACGGAGCTGAAACAGAGCGAGGAAGCGGCCGAGGCGGCGCGCGCCGAGGCCGAGCGGACGCGCGGCATGCTCGAGACGATCCTCACCAACATGACCGATGGCGTCGCCCTGTTCGACCACGACGGGCGGTGCGTCTATATCAACGACCGCATGGCATCGTTCCATGACTTTCCTCATTCGCTCATGGCAGGCCAGCCGCATCTGCGCGACATCCTGCGGTTCCAGGCCGAGCGCGGTGATTTCGGCGCCACGACGCCACAAGACCTGGATCGCCTCATCGAGGAGAGGGTCGCGAGATCCTTCTCCCCGGCAGGCGCGCAGGACACACGCCGCACGTCCAAAGGCCAGTATATCGAGATCATCTACCGGCCGACGCCCGGAGGCTGGGTGACCATGCACCGCGACATCACCGAGCTGAAGCGGCGCGAGGACGAGCTGGCACGCGAACGCGATGCCGCCGAATCGGCGCGCAGGGAGGCCGAGGCCGCCAACCAGGCGAAGTCGACGTTCCTGGCCACCATGAGTCATGAGATCAGGACGCCGATGAACGGCGTGATGGGCATGATGGAGGTGCTCGAACGGCAGGGCCTGAACGCGGCACAGCGCGCCACCGTCGCCACGATGCGCGATTCGGCGCAGTCGCTGCTGCGCATCATCGACGACGTGCTCGATTTCTCCAAGATCGAAGCCGGCCGACTCGAGCTGGAGGCGACGGCCTTCTCCTTATCGGGCATGATCGAGAGCGTAGGCAGCACGTTCCGGCCGCAGACCGCCGCCAAGAGCCTGTCGCTCGACCTCGACATCGACCCCGGCTCCGCCGATGCGCTGATCGGCGATCCCACACGCGTGCGGCAGATCCTGTTCAACCTGATGGGCAATGCCGTGAAGTTCACCGAGCGCGGCGGGATCAGGGTGCGCGCCGCAACGGTTCCGGCCGGTGGCGGCCGTGCCCGCGTGACGCTGGCGGTCATCGATACCGGCATCGGCCTGGACGACGTCCAGCGCGCCGGCCTGTTCCAGCCCTTCGCCCAGGCGGACAGCTCGACGACCCGGCGCTTCGGCGGCACCGGCCTGGGCCTGTCCATCGTGCGTCGGCTGGCGCAGCTCATGCACGGCGACGTGACCGTCCAGAGCGCGCCGGGCGCCGGCTCGACCTTCGCGGTCAGCCTGAATCTCGGGATCGCGCCGGCGGAATCACCTTTCAGAGCCCTGCGCCAGGCCGATACAGGCCCGGCCGCAGCGCGCCCTGGCGCCGCGGTGCGCCAGCGCTCCAAGGTCCTGGTGGTCGACGACCATCCGATCAACCGCGAGGTGCTGGCGCGGCAGCTCGACCTGCTGGGCATCGATGCCGACAGGGCCGCGGACGGGGCCGAGGCGCTGGCCGCCTGGCAGCCCGGCCGCTACGCTGCGGTGCTGGCCGACATCCACATGCCGCAGATGGACGGCTACGAGCTGGCAGGCCGCATCCGCGCTGCCGAGCGCGACGGCGGGATCGCACGCACGCCGCTGGTGGCGGTCACCGCCAACGCGTTGCGCGGCGAGGAGGAGCGCTGCATGGCGGCGGGCATGGACGCCTACCTGGCCAAGCCCGTGACCATCGACCGGCTGCGGGCGGCGCTGGAACGCTGGCTGCCGATGGATGCCCTCGACACGCAGAGCGATGCCCAAGGGCAGTCTGCGCGCATTGCCACGCCGGCGATCGATCGCGCCGTGCTGGAGGCTTGGCTGGGTGACGACCGCGCCGCCATCGCGGCGCTGCTGTCGAAGTTCCGGGACACCGCTCTCGGGGCCGAACGCGAGATCAGCGCCGCCTTGCGCACAGGCGACTTCGCGACCATGGCATTGGCGGCGCACCGGCTGAAGGGTGCGGCGCTGGCCGTCGGCGCCGGCGGCGTTGGCGAGGCCGCGGCGGGGCTGGAGCGCGCCGGCAAGGCCGGCGACCGCGCGCGCGGCCAGGACGGGCTGGGTCCGCTGGCCGCCGAGCTGCGCCGCGCCCTGTCGGAGATCGGCCGGTAGCAAGCCGATGGCCGGCCTCAGATCGGATCCCAGGTGAAGTATTCAGGCGAACGGTCGAGGCTGATGAAGTGCGGCCGCATCGCCGGGATCGCCGTCTCGGCGATGCTCTGCGGCGTCCAGCCGTCCGACATGTGCACCGAACGCACCGGACGATTGGCGCTGAACAGCAGGATCTCGTTCATGCGCACGCCGAAGATCTGCGACGTCACGCCGTCGGCCGCGTCGGACAGCAGGTACACCGCCATCGGCGCGATCTTGGCCGGTGTCATGCGCTTGGACCGCTCCAGCCGCGCCACCTGCTGCGGCGTGTCGGCCGGGATGGTGCCGATCATGCGCGTCCAGGCGAACGGCGAGACGCAGTTCGAGCGCACGTTGAACGCCTTCATGTCCAGCGCGATCGACCGCGACAGGCCGACGATGCCCATCTTCGCCGCCGCATAGTTCGCCTGCCCGAAATTGCCCACCAGGCCCGACGTCGACGTGAAGTGCACGAAGGCGCCCGACTTCTGCTCCTTGAAGTAGTTCGCCGCCGCCCGCGAGGTGTTGAACGCGCCGTGCAGATGCACGTCGATCACCTGCTTCCAGTCGAGATGGCTCATGCGGTGGAAGATGCGGTCGCGCAGGATGCCGGCGTTGTTGATCACGCCGTCGATGCGGCCGAAATTCTCCACCGCCTGCTTGATCATCGCCTCGGCCGCCGCCGGATCGGCGACGCTGCCGTAGTCGGGGATGGCGATGCCACCCGCGGCCTTGATCTCGTCACAGACCTTCTGCGCCGGCGCCTGGCTGCCGCCGCCCTCGCCGTCGACCGCGCCGCCGAGATCGTTGACCACGACCTTGGCGCCTTCCCGGGCACACAGCAGCGCCATCTCGCGGCCGATGCCACCGCCGGCGCCGGTCACCAGCACCACCTTGTCCTTCAGCATCCCTGCCATCGAACCCTCCCTGCGCTACGACCTCGAGAACTCCCCCACTGCGGTGATTTTCCACCCTTCTCCCCGCAGGCAGCGGGGAGAAGGAAGACACTGCCGTTGCCGTCGATACGCCCGCGATCAGACCGGATCCCAGGAGAAGTACTCGCCCGAGCGGTCGAGGCTGATGAAATGCGGCTTCATCGCCGGGATCGCCGTCTCGGCGATGCTCTGCGGCGTCCAGCCGTCCGACATGTGCACCGAACGCACCGGACGGTTGGCGCTGAACAGCATGATCTCGTTCATGCGCACGCCGAAGATCTGCGACGTCACGCCGTCGGCCGCATCCGACAGCAGATAGGCCGCCAGCGGCGCGATCTTGGCCGGCGTCATGCGCTTGATCTTGTCCAGGCGCGCCTGCTGCTCGGGCGTATCCGAGGGGATGGTGCCGATCATGCGCGTCCAGGCGAACGGCGAGATGCAGTTCGAGCGCACGTTGAACGCCTTCATGTCCAGCGCGATCGACCGCGACAGGCCGATGATGCCCATCTTCGCCGCCGCGTAGTTCGCCTGCCCGAAATTGCCCACCAGGCCCGATGTCGACGTGAAGTGCACGAAGGCGCCCGACTTCTGCTCCTTGAAGTAGTTCGCCGCCGCCCGCGAGGTGTTGAACGCGCCGTGCAGATGCACGTCGATCACCTGCTTCCAGTCGAGGTGGCTCATGCGGTGGAAGATGCGGTCGCGCAGGATGCCGGCGTTGTTGATCACGCCGTCGATGCGGCCGAAATTCTCCACCGCCTGCTTGATCATCGCCTCGGCCGCCGCCGGATCGGCGACGCTGCCGTAGTTGGGGATGGCGATGCCGCCCGCCGCCTTGATCTCGTCGCAGACCTTGGCCGCCGGCGTCTGGCTGCCCGTGCCCTCGCCGTCGACCGCGCCGCCGAGATCGTTGACCACGACCTTGGCGCCCTCCTGGGCGCACAGCAGCGCCATCTCGCGGCCGATGCCGCCGCCGGCGCCGGTCACCAGAACCACCTTGTCCTTCAGCATGTTCGCCATCGCGTCCTCCGTGTCGGGGTCGTGGGTATCCCCTGCGTTCTAGCCCATGGCCGGCCCGGCAGCATTGCCATTTCGGCATACGTTCCTCGAAGCGGGACGGTGGCGCGACGTCACGGCCCCGCGGCTTCGCGGCGCGAAACCCGGCGCAGCATCCAGGCGCTGAGCGCGCCGCTGATCGCGAACGGCGCCAGCCCGATCACCAGCGGCATGGGCACGCCGCAGGCGACGGTGCGGCAGCCGGCCCATTCGCCCACCATCGGGATGCCGGCGCTGTGCCCGGCCCAGCCCGTGAGCACCGCCACCACGACGGTGCCGAAGGCGCCGATGCCCATCTGCGCCAGGCCGAACAGCGACGAGGCCGTGCCCGCCAGCTTGGGATGCAGGCCGATGGCGCCGGCGCTGGCGGTGGGCACCACCATGCCCGAGCCGAACGACAGCAGCGCATGCGGCACGACGATCGACCACCAGGCCAGCGTGCTGAAATAGGCCGGCACCGCCATGACGGTCAGCGCCACGAGATGGCAGGTCGTGGCGCCCTGCAGGATGTGCGGCGGCGCCACGCGGCCGATCAGCATCTGGTTGCAGATGCCGCCGGCCGTGAAGCCACTGACGGATATCAGCACCAGCAGGCCGAACTCGCGCGGCGTGAAGCCCAGGCTGTCCTGCAGGATGAAGGGCGTGCCGGCGATCATCCCGAAATTGATCGCGAACGAGAAACCCATGGTCAGCACGTAGCCCAGGAACAGCCGGTCGCGCAGCATCGCGCCGCTGCCGCGCAGCAGCGACACCAGGTCGATGGCGGCGCTGCGGTGCTTGTTGGTCTCGGGCAGGCCCAGCGTCGTCACCACGAACAGCACCGACGAGAACACGGCCAGCACCCAGAACGTGGCGCTCCAGCCGAAGCGCTCGCCGAGATAGCCGCCGACCGAGGGCGCGATCGCGGGCGCGATATTGAGCGCCAGCGAGATCCAGCCCATGACCCGCGGCATGTCGCGGTACTCGTAGACGTCGCGCGCCAGCGCCCGGCCGATCACCACGCCGGCGCAGGCGCCGACGCCCTGGAAGAAGCGCTGCGCGATCAGGTTCGCGATGCTGTGGGCATAGATGCAGCCGATCGTGGTGGCAACGAAGAACAGCAGCCCGCCCAGCAGCACGGGCCGGCGGCCGAAGCGGTCGCTGAGCGGCCCATAGAACAGCTGGCCGATGGCAAAGCCCAGCATGTAGCTGGTCAGGGTCAGCTTGACAGCATCGGGGCTGGCGCCCAGCGCGCCGCCGATCAGCGGCATCACCGGCGTGTAGATGCTCATGGTGAGCGGGCCGAATGAGCTCAGCGCCACCAGCAGCACGACATAGCCGACCGAACGGGGAGCGATCTGCACGCGATCGCCTCAGGCGGGTTTCCTTCTCCCCGCCGAGGCGGGGAGAAGGTCAGCGGCGTCGCTCGCGCTCACCGGCTGGCAGCCTCGGCGGCACCTTCGGCTGCGAAATCGCCGCCCAGCGCGGCGCCGCCGTCGTGGCGGTACATCTTGGGATAGTATTGCCGGAACGCGGCGTTCAGGGTGTCGAACGGGATGTCGGCATAGACCCCGCGATACGCCAGATACTCCATATGCCGGCGGCCTTCGAGATCGAAGGGATGGTAGATCGAGTCCGCGCTGCCGTCCCAGTCGAGCGGCTTGAGGCGGAACTTGTCGGTGAGCTCCTTGTTGAAGGCCGGGGTCGCCTTCACCCAGCGCCCGTTCAGCCAGACGTCGGTGTAGCCGTGGAAGTAGAAGACGTCCGAGCCCATCCATTCCGACAGCCGCCTGGTCGTCATGTGGTTGCGTACGTCGGCGTAGCCCAGGCGGGCGGGGATGCCGCGGGCGCGGCAGGCGGCCGCCATCAGGCCGGCCTTGTTGACGCAGTAGCCGTGGCGCGCCTGCAGGCAGGTGCTGGCGACATAGGCATCGCGGCGCAGCGGCGTGCCGTACGGGTCGTAGCGCAGGCCGTCGCGCACGGCGAAATAGATCCGCACCGCGACATCGACGGGGTCGGTGGCCGCGCCGGCCGCGTCGCGCGCGAAGGCCACGACCGCGGGGTGGTCGCTGTCGACCAGCGCGCCGGGACGGCGGTAGTCCTCGAACGCGGCGCCGTCCATCACGGTGCCGTCGGTCTCGAAGGTGCGTAGATCGGGAGCAGTCATGGACAGCACATGGCAAGCAGCGGCGCGCCCGTCAAGCAAGCCGCCGCGCGCGGCCGCCTTGCGGTGCGGCGCGTCCCGGCATCACTTCACCGGCGTGACCAGGAAATGGATCTGGGCGGCGCCCACCGGCTTGGAGCGGTCCTCCTGCCAGGCCTCGACCGCGACGCTGGCCACCCGGCGGCCCAGCTTGGTGAAGGCGGCGCGCGCCAGGGTGTCGACGGGGCGGCCCGAGCGCAGGTAGTCGACGGTGATGTTGATGATGCGCGGCAGAGCGGCGTTGTCCATTTCCCACAGCAGGTGGAAGATGGCGGCCGTCTCGAGCAGGGCGCCGATGGTGCCGCCGTGCAGCGCCGGCAGGTGCGTGTTGCCGATCAGCTGCGGGTGATAGCGCATGCGCGTCAGCAGCTCGCCGGTGGTGTTCTCGGGCGCCATGTTCATCCAGCGAGCGTAGGGGATGGCCTCGCCCAGGCGCGACACGTCGCCGGCCTTGCGCGCCGCATGCAGGCGGTCGAGCAGGTTCACGCCCCCCTCCCCTTCTCGGCGGCGACGCGCACGGCATGCGGGCCCACGGCGGCCTTGCCCTTGGTGCCCAGCATGAAGGTGCCGGCCGACGCGGCGATGGGATCCTTGGGATCGCCGTGATGCGCCACGGCCCGGGTGAAGGCGACGTTGCTGGTCAGGCGGTAGCACTCGGCCTCGGCCAGCACCGGCTGGCCCGGCGTGGCGGGATGCACATAGTCGATGCGCAGGTCCAGGGTCGCGAAAGGCTGCGCCTTGGTCAGCACGGTGGCCACCGCCATGCCGCTGCAGGAATCCAGCATTGCCGTGATGGCGCCGCCATGCAGCACGCCGGTCTCGGGATTGCCGACCAGGTGCGGTTGCCAGTCGAGCCGCATGGTGGCGCCGCCCTTGCGGACCGCCGTCACCACCAGCCCCAGCGCCTTGTTGTGCGGAATGGTGTCGGAGAACCACTTCTGGAAGAGCTCGAGCTTGTCGCCCGGCACGACCTCGAAGATGGTCTTGTGTCTGCTTTCATCGCCCATGCGGTGACTGGCCCCACCCTTGCGCCGCAACGGCACTCTACGACAGGACCGGTGCGAAGTCGCGTGGGTCCCGTGGAAAACACAACGGGCCGGCATGGCCGGCCCGTCCGCGAGAGCGGGGCGTTTACAGCCCCGTCCGCCGGGTCGCAAGGTCTTTCACGGTCGGCCGCGCACGGCCGCCGATCGACATCACGCTGGTCTCGCGCTCGCTGCGCCCGACGATCGCGATGACAGTTCAGTCATACGCAGTATTACGTATTGACAGCACACGTGGCTTCTTGGTTTATGAACCCACGTTCATAAGAACGCAGCGGACGCAAGATCCGCAGGACATGGGATGGAAACGGGGGGCGTACGCTGGCTACCTTCCTGCAATTGACGCTGAACGGGCTCGCGGTCGGCTGCATCTACGGCTTGGTCGCGCTCGGGTTCGTGCTGATCTACAAGGCCACCGAGCTGGTCAACTTCGCCCAGGGCGACCTGCTGATGCTGGGCGCCTTCGTCGCCTACATGGCGGTCGTGTGGTGGGGGCTCGACTATTGGGTGGGCTTCGCGATCGCGGTGGTGGTGATCGCGGTCTTCGGCGCCCTGCTCGACGCCACCGTGCTGCGCCGGGTGATCGGCCAGCCGCAATTCGCCGTGGTGATGCTCACGATCGGCCTGGGCGCGATGTTCCGCACCTTCGCCAGCGTCACCTGGGGCTCGGAGATCTACACCCTACCGACGCCGTTCTCCGGCGTGTGGACCGTGGGCGGCGTCACGCTGAGCCACCAGTACCTGTCGATCGTCGCCGGCACACTGGTGCTGTGCGGCGCGCTGTACGGCTTCTTCACCCATACCCGCATCGGCGTCGCCATGCAGGCGACGTCGCAGAACCAGCTGGCTGCCTACTATATGGGCATCCCGGTCAAGCTGATCTTCTCGCTGATCTGGGCGATCTCGGCCGGTGTCGCGACCGTGGCGGGCATCCTGCTGGCGCCGGTGACGCTGATCGACATCAACATGGGGCTCGCGGTCGCGCTCAAGGCCTTCGCCGCGGCGGTGCTGGGCGGCTTCGGCTCGATCCCCGGCGCCCTGGTCGGCGGCATCATCATCGGCCTGATCGAGCTCTACGCCGGCGCCACCCTGCCGGAGGGCTTCAAGGACACGGCTCCCTATATCGTGCTGCTGCTGATGCTGGCGGTGCGGCCGCAGGGCCTGTTCGGCACGCTCGGCCGCAAGAAAGTGTAGGGGCGCCCACGATGCGGTTCGTGTTCAAGACGTCCTACGCGCAGGACATCCAGCTCTTCCGCGACCGCATGGACGCCTTCTGGTACGTCCTGCTGGCGGCCGCGGTGGCGCTGCTGCCGGTGGTGATGTCCGAGTACTATGTCGGCGAGACGACCTGGGTCTTCATCTACGCCATCTGCGGCGTCTCGCTGATGGTGCTGGTGGGCTACACCGGGCTGATCTCGCTGGGACATGCAGCCTTCCTGGGCATCGGCGCCTATGCCCATGCCTTCTTCATCAAGCACGGCGTGCCCTGGGTCGCGGCCGTGGCGCTGGCGGTGGTGATCACCACGGCCTGCGGCATCATCGTCGGCCTGCCGGCGCTGCGCATGTCGGGCATCTACCTCGCCATCGCGACGCTCGCCTTCGCGACCATCATCCAGGAAGTCTTCAGCCGCTGGGAGTCGGTGACGCACGGCTTCGCCGGCATGCCGGTCGAGAAGCCGGTGATCTTCGGCGTCTCGTTCGCCCACGACACCGCGTTCTACTATCTCTGCCTGTTCTTCCTGGTGGTGAGCCTGTGGCTGACGCGCAACCTGCTGCGCGCGCCCACCGGGCGGGCCTGGGTGGCGATCCGCGACAGCGAGATCGCGGCCCAGTCGATGGGCGTCAACATCGCCATCTACAAGTCCATGGCCTTCGCCTACTCGGCGGCGCTGATGGGCCTGGCCGGCGCTCTGTTCGCGCACAAGATCGCCTACCTGGCGCCGGACATCTTCACCATACTGCTGTCGATCCAGCTGCTGCTGCTGGTGATCGTGGGCGGCCTGGGCTCGCTGCATGGCGCCGTCTTCGGCGCCATCTTCGTGGCCCTGCTGCCGCCGGTGATCGCCATCCTGCGCGACTCGATCCCGGCCACCCTGTCGAGCGTCGCCGGCGCCACCGGCCTGTCGCTGTTCGGCGCCATCGGCGAGGGCGTCGGCGCCTTCCTGCGCAAGCCCGGTGTCGAGGCCGGCATCTTCGGGCTGATCCTGGTGCTGGTGATCCTGCTGGAGCCGCTGGGGATGTATGGCCGCTGGATGAAGATCCGGGTCTATTTCTCGACCTTCCCGATGTATAAGCGCGCCACCTTCAAGCGCCAGAAGACCTACATGCGATCGGAGCGGCTGCGGTGAGCTTCTTCAAGGTCGACCAGCTCTCCATCAACTTCGGCGGCATCAAGGCCGTCGACGGGGTCAGCTTCGACGTCGACAAAGGCTCGGTCTTCACCATCATCGGCCCCAACGGCGCCGGCAAGACGACGATCTTCAACCTCGTCAGCCGCATCTACGAGCCCAGCGGCGGCCGCCTCGTGTTCGAGGGCAACGACATCACCCACGTGCCGCCGCACCGCGTCGCCAAGCTCGGCATTGCGCGCACGTTCCAGAACATCGAGCTGTTCGAGCACGCCAGCCTGCTGCAGAACCTGCTGCTGGCACGCCATGCCCACAAGCAGTCGAGCTTCTTCTCCGAGCTCCTCTTCCTGCCCTCGGTGCGGCGCATGGAGGTCGAGCACCGCGAGGCCGTGGAGAAGGTGATCGATTTCCTCGATCTGCAGCAATACCGCGAGAGCCTGATCGTCAACCTGCCGTACGGCGTGCGCAAGGTGACCGAGCTGGCGCGCGCGCTCTGCACCAACCCCAAGCTGCTGCTGCTGGACGAGCCCTCCTCCGGCCTCAACGTCGAGGAGACCGAGGACATGGCGTTCTGGATCCAGGACATCAAGAACCTGCTGGGCATCACGGTGCTCATGGTCGAGCACGACATGAAGCTGGTCTCGGCGGTGTCCGACCGGGTGCTGGCGCTGAACTACGGCCGGCCGCTGGCCCAGGGCTCGCCACAGGAGGTGCAGTCCCACCCCGAGGTGGTGCGCGCCTATCTCGGAGGCTAGGAGCGTCATGGCCGAGCCGATCCTGAAGGTCAGCAACATCGAGACCTACTACGGGCCGATCATGGCCATCCGCGGGGTCTCCTTCGACGTGCCGCAAGGCGGCATCGTCACCATCCTGGGCGCCAACGGCGCCGGCAAGACGACAGTGCTGAAGACCATCTGCGGCGTGATGGACCCGCAGAAGGGCAGCGTCGCCTTCGAAGGCCGCGAGATCCAGCGCACGGACCCCGACAAGGTCATGCGGCTGGGCATCAGCCACGTGCCGGAGGGCCGCGAGGTTTTCCCGTTCCTGACCGTGCGCGAGAACCTGCGCATGGGCGCCTACACGCGCCGGGACCCCGACGGCGTCGCCCAGGACATGAGCACCGTCTTCGGCTACTTCCCGGTGCTGAAGGAGCGCGCCGACCAGCGGGCGGGCTCGCTGTCGGGCGGCGAGCAGCAGATGCTGGCCATCAGCCGGGCGCTGATGGCGCGGCCCAAGGTCATGCTGCTGGACGAGCCGTCGCTGGGCCTGTCGCCCAAGCTGGTGCTGGAGATCTTCGACATCGTCACGCGCATCAACCGCGAGCGCGGCGTGACCATCCTGCTGGTCGAGCAGAACGCCAACATGGCGCTGAAGGTGGCCGACTACGGCTACGTGCTGGAGGTCGGCCGCATCGTGATGGCCGACACCTGTGCCCGGCTGATGGAGAAGGACGACATCAAGGAGTTCTATCTCGGCATCAAGGACCAGGGCGCGCGCGGCCAGCGGCGTTGGAAGAAGCGCAAGACATGGCGCTAGCCGCCCCCAGCGGATCGAACCGCACCTTTCGGGCCCCTCTCCACGCCAAGACGGGAAGAAGGTGGCACGAACACGGTGTCTGCGCTGGCGTCGAAACACCGGCGATGAGGGGCTTCGCGAGGTGAAGGCGCTGCTCCGTGGCGCTCCGGCCACCTGCGGTTTGCGCGTGAGCATGGTCGGCAGGCCAGAAAGCCCCTCATATGGTTTTCGGGAACCTTCCCCCCGCCGTCACGGGAGGAAGGGTGGTATCGGAGCCTGCCCCGGTGTACCTAGGTGCGTCAGGCAAGAGAAGAAGCAACAGATATAGGGAGGCCGCAAGCCATGGATGGCGAAGTCAGTGCGGGTTCGCTCGAGCGCATCGAGGTCGAGGGCTGCGACACCATCCCCAAGCTGTTCTGGCACCAGGTGAAGGCGCGCGACAGCCGGGTCGCCTTCCGCGAGAAGGACCTCGGCATCTGGCGCGCGACGAGCTGGCGCGACTACGGGCAGCGTGCGCGCTGGACCGGCATCGGCCTGGCCAAGCTCGGGCTGGAGCCCGGCGAGGTCGTGTCGATCCTGGCCGAGACGATCCCCGAATGGCTCTATGCCGATATGGGCACCATGGGTGCCGGCGGTGTCGCCAACGGCATCTATCCCACCGATGCCGCCAAGCAGGTCGAGTACATCATCAACGACAGCCGCTCGCGCTTCCTGTTCGTCGAGAACGAGGAGCAGCTCGACAAGTGGCTGGAGGTGCGGGCGCGCTGCCCGCTGGTGCGCAAGGCCTTCATCTTCGACATGGAAGGCCTGTCGACGTTCAGCGATCCGGACGTGATGCCGTTCGACGAGCTGCTGGCGCTGGGCCGCGAGCACGATGCAGCCCGGCCCGGCCTGTGGGAGGAGCGCATCGCCGGCTCCCGGCCCGAGACGCTGGCGCTGCTGGTCTACACGTCCGGCACCACGGGCCCGCCCAAGGGCGCCATGCTGTCTCACCGCAACGTGATCTTCCAGCTGCGCAACGCCGATGCGTTCTTCCCGGTGCGCGACAACGAGGAGCAGCTGGCCTTCCTGCCGCTGTGCCACGTCGCGGAGCGCACCTTCACGGCGTTCCTGCCGCTGCGCACCGGCGCCATCGCGAACTTCGCCGAAAGCCCCGACACGGTGCCGGAGAACCTGCGCGAGGTGTCGCCGACCACGTTCTTCGCCGTGCCGCGCATCTGGGAGCGCTTCTACTCCGGCATCACCATCCGCATGCGGGAAGCGACCTGGATCGGGCGCAAGGCCTATGCCTGGGCTGTCGGCGTCGGCCTGAAGGTGGCGGAAGCGGAGCTCGACGGGCGCCAGCCCTCCTCCGGCCAGAAGCTGATGTTCCGGCTCGCCGACTTCCTGGTGCTGGACAACATCAAGCGCAGCATGGGCATGCACCGCGTGGCCTTCGCCGTCACCGGCGCGGCGCCGATCGCGCCCGACCTCATCAAATGGTACCGGGCGCTGGGCATCGACTTGCGCGAGGGCTACGGTCAGACCGAGAATTGCGGCCTGGCCACCGGCATGCCGGCGCAGATCAAGCCGGGCACGGTGGGCACCACGGCGCCCAACACCGAGGTCAGGATCTCACCCGAAGGCGAGATCCTGCTGCGCGGGCCGCATGTGTTCATGGGCTACCTCAACCAGCCGGAGAAGACGGCCGAGACCCTGCGCGACGGCTGGCTGCATACCGGCGACGTCGGCTTCCTCGACAACGAGGGCTACCTGAAGATCACCGACCGGATGAAGGACATCATCATCACGGCCGGTGGCAAGAACATCACGCCCTCGGAGATCGAGAACCAGCTCAAGTTCTCGCCCTATATCTCCGACGCCGTCGTCGTGGGCGACCGCCGCAAGTTCCTGACCTGCCTGGTCATGATCGACTACGACAACGTGGCCAAGTACGCCCAGGACAACAACGTGCCGTTCACGGATTTCACCTCGCTGTGCCGCACCCGGTCGGTGCAGGACCTGATCTGGGCCGAGATCGAGAGGGTCAACGCCAACTTCGCGCGCGTCGAGACGATCAAGAAGTTCCGCCTGATCGAGCAGCAGCTCACAGCCGAGGACGACGAGGTCACGCCGACCATGAAGCTCAAGCGCAAGTTCGTGAACGAGAAGTACAAGACGATGATCGACGGCATGTACGCCGAGGCGGCGTAGATCGTTCTCGATCCCCCTCCGTCATCCCGAGCGCAGCGAGGGATCTCCCGAAGACGAAGACTGGGCTCGCGGGAGATCCCTCGCTGCGCTCGGGATGACGCAAGGCCCGCGATGACAGCAAGGCTCGGAATTGACGTGAAAGGCCCGCGAGGGGCCGATGGTGGAAGGAAGGAAACGGGTGATGGGTCAGAAGGTAGTATGGGTGGTGGCTGCGGCGCTGGCGGCCGTGGCAACGGGTGCGTCGGCGCAGACGCGTGGCGTGAGCAAGACCGAGATCGTGCTGGGCACGCATAGCGACCTGTCGGGCGTCGCCGCCACGTACGGCGTGTCGTCGTCCAACGCAGCCAAGATGCGTTTCGACGAGATCAACGAGGCGGGCGGCATCAACGGCCGCAAGATCCGCTTCCTCATCGAGGACAACGGCTACCAGGTGCCCAAGGCCGTGCAGGCCTGCAACAAGCTGATCAACCGCGACAAGGTCTTCGCCTTCGTGGCGGCAGTCGGCACTCCGATGAACAACGCCTGCTTCAAGGACCAGTTCGCCGCCGAGGTGCCCAACCTCTTCCCGCTCACCGCGGCGCGCTCGATGTACGAGCCGTTCCATCGCCTGAAGTTCTACGGCGCGGCCTCCTACGTCGACCAGATCCGCTCCGGCATGAACTACTTCGTGAAGGAGAAGGGCAAGAAGGCGGTCTGCGTGATGTACCAGGATACCGACTACGGCAAGGAGATCCTGGAAGGCGCCGAGCTGCAGGCCAAGAAGCTCGGCATCAAGCTGGTCGAGACCACGGCCCACAAGCCCACCGACCAGGACTTCACCGCCCCCATCACCAAGCTGCGCCAGGCCGGCTGCGACCTGGTCCTGATGGGCACCATCGTGCGCGACTCGATCATCCCCTACGTGACGGCGCGCAAGATGGGCTGGACCGACGTCGTGTTCGTGGGCTCGGCGGCGGCCTATGATTCCGTGGTCGGCGCCGCGCAGGGCATGGACGGCTTCTACGCCATGGGCCTGACCGAGATGGCCTACGCCGACAGCGAGGTCCCGGCAGTGCGCGAGTTCGTGGAACGCTACAAGAAGAAGTTCAACATCGATCCCAACATCGGCGCCGTCTACGGCTACGTCGCCGCCGACCTCACCGTCACCGGGCTCAAGAATGCCGGCGCCGACCTGACGCTGGACAGCTTCATCAAGGGCATGGAAGCGATCAAGGGCTACAAGGACATCTTCAACGGCCCCGAGGTCAGCTTCACCCCGCAGAGCCGCCAGGGCGCCAACTCGTCGTTCCTGGCCGAGGTCAAGGGCGGCCGCTGGACTCGCGCCACCCAGCCGCTCGGCTTCTGACCGCCTCACGCACGGCATCCGGCACGGCCCGAGCGGGCAACCGCCCGGGCCGTCGCTTTTGTCCAGCGAGTGCATTATCGTCCCGGGTTCAACGTTGGGGAGGAAAGAGAAACATGCATTGCAGACTGTCCATGATCGCCGCGGCTACCGTGATGGTCGTCGCGACGAGCGCCGCGGCGCAGACGCGTGGCGTGACCAAGACCGAGGTGACGCTCGGCACGCACACCGACCTGTCGGGCGTGGCGGCGACCTACGGCGTGTCGTCGTCCAACGCGGTCAAGATGCGCTTCGACGAGATCAACGAGGCTGGTGGCATCCACGGCCGCAAGCTGCGCTTCCTCATCGAGGACCAGGGCTACCAGGTGCCCAAGGCCGTGCAGGCCTGCAACAAGCTCATCAACCGCGACAAGGTATTCGCCTTCGTGGGTGCCCTGGGCACGCCCATGAACAACGCCTGCTTCAAGGACCAGCTCGCCGCCGAGGTGCCCAACCTCTTCCCGCTCACCGCCGCGCGCTCGATGTTCGAGCCCTTTCATCGCCTGAAGTTCTATAACGCGGCGACCTACGTCGATCAGCTTCGTTCGGCCGTCAACTATTTCGTGAAGGAGAAGGGCAAGAAGGCGGTCTGCGTCATGTACCAGGACACCGACGCCGGCAAGGAGTTCCTGGAGGGCGCCGAGCTGCAAGCCAAGAAGCTGGGCATCAAGCTGGTCGAGACGACGTCCCACAAGCCCACCGACCAGGATTTCACCGCCCCCATCACCAAGCTGCGCCAGGCCGGCTGCGATCTCATCGTCATGGGCACCATCGTGCGCGACTCGATCGTGCCCTACATCACCGCCCGCAAGACGGGCTGGACCGATGTCGATTTCGTCGGCTCGGCGGCGGCCTATGATTCGGTCGTCGGCGCCGCCCAGGGCATGGATGGCTTCCACGCCATGGGCCTGACCGAGATGCCCTATCCCGACAGCACCGTCCCCGCAGTCCGCGACTTCGTCGAGCGCTACAAGAAGAAGTTCAATGTCGATCCCAACATCGGCGCGGTCTACGGCTACGTCGGTGCCGACCTCACCGTGGCCGGGCTGAAGAATGCCGGCGCCGACCTGACGCTCGACAGCTTCGTCAAGGGCATGGAGGCGATCAAGGGATACAAGGACATCTTCAACGGCCCCGAGGTGAGTTTCGGACCGCAGATCCGGCAGGGCGCGAACTCCTCCTTCCTCGCCGTCGTGAAGGGCGGCCGCTGGACCCGCGTGACCGAACCGCTCGGTTTCTGATCCCGCCGCACGCACGGCATCCGGCACGGCCCGGGCGGGCAACCGCCCGGGCCGTCGCCTTTTTGCGCCCGGCGGACTACCCTCCCCGCTTCAGCCTGGGAGGACGCGAGACATGCATCGCAGAATCGCAATGATCGCCGTCGCTGCAGCGATGGCCATGGCGGCCGACGCCTCGGCGCAGACGCGCGGCGTGACCAAGGCCGAGATCGTGCTGGGCATGCACACCGACCTGTCGGGCGTCGCCGCCACCTACGGCGTGACGTCGTCCAATGCCGCCCGGATGCGCTTCGACGAGATCAACGAGGCGGACGGCATCAACGGCCGCAAGGTCCGCCTCATCGTCGAGGACAACGGCTACCAGGTGCCCAAGGCCGTGCAGGCCTGCAACAAGCTGATCAATCGCGACAAGGTCTTCGCGTTCCTGGGCGCCCTGGGCACGCCGATGAACAACGCCTGCTTCAAGGACCAGTTCGCCGCCGAGGTGCCCAACCTCTTCCCACTTTCGGCCGCGCGTTCGATGTACGAGCCCTTCAACCGCCTGAAGTTCTACAGCGCCGCGACCTACACCGACCAGATCCGGTCGGCCGTGAACTACTTCGTGACGGAAAGAGGCAAGAAGGCCGTCTGCGTGATGTACCAGGACACCGACTTCGGCAAGGAGATCATCGACGGCGCCGAGCTGCAGGCGAAGAAGCTCAACATCAAGCTGGTCGAGGCCGCAGCCCACAAGCCCACCGACCAGGACTTCACCGCTCCGATCACCAGGCTGCGCCAGGCCGGCTGCGACCTGATCCTGATGGGCACCATCGTGCGCGACTCGATCGTGCCCTATGTCACGGCCCGCAAGCTGGGATGGACCGATGTCGACTTCGTGGGCTCCTCCGCGGCCTATGACGGCGTGGTCGGCGCCGCCCAGGGCATGGACGGCTTCTACGCCATGGGCATCACCGAGATGCCCTATCCCGACAGCCCGGTGCCGGCCATCCGCGCGTTCGCGGAGCGCTACAAGCAGCGGTTCAACGTCGATCCCAATATCGGCGCCGTCTATGGCTACATCATCGCCGACCTGGCGGCGACGGGACTGAAGAACGCTGGCCCCGACCTCACGCTCGACAGCTTCATCGGCGGCCTGGAAGCCATCAAGGGCTACAAGGATATCTTCAACAGTCCCGAGATCAGCTTCGGTCCACAGATCCGCAAGGGCGCCGACTCATCGTTCCTGGCCGAGGTCAAGGGTGGCCGCTGGACCCGTGTCACTCAGCCGCTCGGATTCTGATCCCGAACGACGCTGCGGTCATTTTCGCTGCGCGAACCGCCGAGCACCACCCTGGATGGGACACGAGACGTTTGGTCGCAGGCTGCGCTATCATGCCCGCATCAGCCCTCGATAGGGGTTGGCAAGACCCACGAAGGGCTGTGTCAAACGGGAGGATCAGAGGAATGAAACCGAGGCTAGTGATGGTCGCGGCGGCCGGACTGATGGCGGTCGTGGCAACGGGTGCGTCGGCGCAGACGCGTGGTGTGACCAAGACCGAAATCCTGCTGGGCTCGCACAGCGACCTGTCGGGCGTCGCCGCCACCTACGGCGTGTCGTCGACCAATGCCGCCAAGATGCGCTTCGACGAGATCAACGACACGGGCGGCATCTTCGACCGCAAGATCCGCTTCATCGTCGAGGACAACGGCTACCAGGTGCCCAAGGCCGTGCAGGCCTGCAACAAGCTGATCAACCGCGACAAGGTCTTCGCCTTCGTGGCGGCGCTGGGCACTCCGATGAACAACGCCTGCTTCAAGGACCAGTTCGCCGCCGAGGTGCCCAACCTCTTCCCGCTCACTGCCGCGCGCTCGATGTTCGAGCCCTTCAACCGGCTGAAGTTCTACAACGCGGCGACCTATGTCGACCAGATCCGCTCCGGCATAAACCACTTCGTGAAGGAGAAGGGCAAGAAGGCGGTCTGCGTGATGTACCAGGACACCGATTTCGGCAAGGAGATCCTGGAAGGCGCCGAGCTGCAGGCCAAGAAGCTCGGCATCAAGCTGGTCGAGACCACGGCCCACAAGCCCACCGACCAGGACTTCACCGCCCCCATCACCAAGCTGCGCCAGGCCGGCTGCGACCTGATCATGATGGGCACCATCGTGCGTGACACGATCGTGCCTTACGTGACGGCACGCAAGATGGGCTGGACCGACGTCGTGTTCGTGGGCTCGGCGGCGGCCTATGATTCCGTGGTCGGCGCCGCGCAGGGCATGGACGGCTTCTACGCCATGGGCCTGACCGAGATGCCCTATCCCGACAGCGATGTCGCTTCAGTGCGCGAGTTCGTGGAGCGCTACAAGAAGAAGTTCAACATCGATCCCAACATCGGCGCCGTCTACGGCTATGTCGGCGCCGACCTCACGGTGACAGGGCTCAAGAATGCCGGCGCCGATCTGACGCTGGACAGCTTCATCAAGGGCATGGAAGCGATCAAGGGCTACAAGGACATCTTCCACGGTCCCGAGATCAACTTCGGCCCGCAGACCCGCCAGGGCGCCAACTCATCGTTCCTGGCCGAGGTCAAGGGCGGCCGCTGGACCCGCGTCACCCAGCCGCTCGGCTTCTGATCATCTTCCATTGCGCTGCGCAATGGGTCCCTTCCTCTCCCGCGCCGCGGGAGAGGAGTTTCGATGGAGGAGACGATCGCAATGGGCTTGAAATGGGCGATGATGGCAGCTTCGGTCGTGGCGGCCGTGGCAACGGGCGCCGCCGCGCAGACACGTGGCGTGACCAAGACCGAGATCCTGCTGGGCATGCATACCGACCTGTCGGGAGTCGGGGCGACCTACGGCGTCTCGTCGTCCAATGCCGTGAAGATGCGCTTCGATGAGGCCAACGATGCAGGTGGCATCAACGGCCGCAAGATCCGCCTCATCGTCGAGGACCAGGGCTACCAGGTGCCCAAGGCCGTGCAGGCCTGCAACAAGCTCATCAACCGCGACAAGGTGTTCGCCTTCGTGCAGGCCGCCGGCACGCCGATGAACAACGCCTGCTTCAAGGATCAGCTCGCCGCCGAGGTGCCCAACCTCTTCCCGCTCACCGCCTCGCGCATGATGTTCGAGCCGTTCCATCGCCTGAAGTTCTATTTCGCGGCGTCCTACTTCGACCAGATCCGGTCGGCCGTGAACTACTTCGTGAAGGAGAAGGGCAAGAAGGCCGTCTGCGTGATGTACCAGGATACCGACTACGGCAAGGAGATCCTGGACGGCGCCGAGACCCAGGCCAAGAAGCTTGGCATCAAGCTGGTCGAGGCCACGGCCCATAAGCCCACCGACCAGGACTTCACCGCCCCCATCACCAAGCTGCGCCAGGCCGGCTGCGACCTAGTCCTGATGGGCACCATCGTGCGCGACTCGATCATCCCCTACGTGACGGCACGCAAGATGGGCTGGACCGATGTCGATTTCGTGGGCTCGGCGGCAACCTACGACTCGGTGGTCGGCGCCGCCCAGGGCATGGACGGCTTCTACGCCATGGGCCTGACCGAGATGCCCTACGCCGACAGCCCCGTCCCCGCCATCCGCGAGTTCGTGGAACGCTACAAGAAGAAGTTCAACATTGATCCCAACATCGGCGCGGTCTACGGCCATGTCGCCGCCGACCTCACGGTGCTCGGCCTGAAGAACGCCGGCCCCGACCTGACGCTGGACAGCTTCATCAAGGGCATGGAAGCGATCAAAGGCTACAAGGACATCTTCAACGGCGCCGAGCAGAATTTCGGCCCGCAGATCCGTCAGGGCGCCAACTCGTCGTTCCTGGCCGAGGTCAAGGGCGGCCGCTGGACCCGCGTCACGCAGCCGCTCGGATTCTGATCGCTGCCTTCTCGATCCTCGAAAGATTCCTCTCTTCGTCCCGAGCCTGTCGAAGGATGCTCGGGATGACGGCCCGGCAGAAGAAATCCAAACGGAGGAAACGATGTCCCACCGGCTGACGATGCTGGCGGCCTGCGCGCTTGTGGCCATGGCCACAGGGGCCTCGGCGCAGACCCGCGGCGTGACCAAGACCGAGATTGTCCTGGGCTCGCACACCGACCTGTCCGGGGTCGGCTCCGTGTCGGGCTCGGCGTCGGTCAACGGCATGAACCTGCGGTTCGGCGCCATCAACGACCAGGGCGGCATCAACGGCCGCAAGGTGCGCCTCATCGTCGAGGACCACGGCTACCAGGTGCCCAAGGCGGTGCAGGCCTGCAACAAGCTGATCAACCGCGACAAGGTGTTCGCCATCGTGGCGGCCGGCGGCACGCCGATGAACAACGCCTGCTTCAAGGACCAGCTCGCTGCCGGCGTACCGAACCTGTTCCCGTTCTCGGCCGCGCGCTCGATGTACGAGCCGCTCGACCGCCTGAAGTTCGCCAACAGCGCCTCGTACACCGACCAGATGCGGGCGGCCGTGAGCTACTTCGTGAAGGAAAAGGGCAAGAAGGCTGTCTGCGTGATGTACCAGGACACCGATTTCGGCAAGGAGATCCTGGATGGCGGCACGCTGCAGGCCGCGAAGCTCGGTATCAGCCTGAAGGAGATCACGACCCACAAGCCGACCGACCAGGACTTCTCGGCGCCTCTGCTGAAGCTGCGCCAGGCGGGCTGCGATCTCGTCCTGCTGGGCAGCATCACCCGTGACTCGATCGTGCCCTACACCACCGCACGCAAGATGGGCTGGACCGACGTCGACTTCGTGGCCTCCAGCGCCGCCTACGAGGTCGTGGCCGCCACCGCCCAGGGCATGGACGGGTTCTATGCCATGAGCGTCACCAACATCCCCTATGCCGACAGCGCCTCGCCCGAGATCCGCGCCTTCGCCGAGACCTACAAGAAGAAGTTCAATGTCGACCCCAACATGGGCGCCGTCTACGGCTATGTCGCCGCCGACCTCACCGCCACCGGGCTCAAGAATGCCGGCGCCGACCTGACCTCGGACAGCTTCATCAAGGGCATGGAGGCGATCAAGGGCTACAAGGACATCTTCAATGGACCGGCGATCAGCTTCGGCCCCGACATCCGCCAGGGTGCGAACGCCTCCTTCCTGGCGGTCGTGAAGGACGGCCGCTGGTCGCGCATCACCCCAGCGCTCACCTACTGAGACAGGGCCTCGCCGCAGGGCGGCGATGCAGCGCCTGTTGCCCGTGCGCGGGATGACAGCCCGGTCATGGCTTGGGTAAGCTCCGCTTGGCAGCAGCGGAGGAGCAGGATGGCTGGGCGAGTCGCGGGCAAGGTGGCGGTGATCACGGGTGGCGCATCGGGCCTGGGCCTGGCCGCGGCGAAGCTGATGGCGGCCGAGGGCGCCCGGGTGGTGATCACCGACATCCAGCAGGACAAGGGCCAGCAGGCGGCGCGCGAGATCGGCGGCGACGCCCTCTTTCTCGAGCACAATGTCGCCAGCGAATCGAGCTGGACCGTGGCCATCGACCGCACCCTGGAACACTTCGGCAAGATCAACGTGCTGGTGAACTCCGCCGGCATCGCCGGACCCGACGGTTCCATCGAGCAGGTGTCGCTGCGCCAGTTCCAGCGCATGATGGCGGTCAACGCCGAAGGCACCTTCCTGGGCTGCCAGAACGCCGTGCGCGTCATGAAAGGCAACGGCGAGCTGAACTCCATCGTCAACATATCGTCGGTCGCCGGCCTGGTGAGCGGCTGGCAGATGGCGTGCTACAGCCCGTCGAAGGCCGCCGTGCGCCTGTTGACCAAGAGCGTGGCCTTGCACTGCGCGCGCGCCGGCTATCCGATCCGCTGCAATTCCGTGCATCCCGCCTTCATCGACACGCCCATGGTGCAAGGCGGCATCGATGCCGATGCGGATCCGGACAAGGCACGCAAGCGGCTGACGCGCATGGTCCCGATGGGCCGCATCGGCGAACCCAACGACATCGGCTACATGATCCTCTACCTCGCCTCCGACGAATCGAAGTTCACCACCGGCGCCGAGATGGTGGTCGACGGCGGTTGCACGGCGATCTGAGGCCGCGATGACATCTTCCGACGAGTTGGCCGGCCGCGTGGCGATCGTCACCGGCGGCGCCTCCGGCATCGGCGCCGCCTGCGCCCGTCTTCTGGCCGCCTGCGGCGCCGACGTGGTGATCGGCGACGTGCAGGACGGGCCGGGCGCGGCCGTCGCCCGCGACATCGGCGCGCGCGCCTCCTTCCGCCACCTCGATGTCGCCAGCGAGGGCGCCTGGCTGGCCCTGATCGACGACACGCTGGCCCGTCTCGGCCGGCTGGACATCCTGGTCAACAATGCCGGCATCGCCGGGTCGGGCTCGATCGAGGACACCACGGTCGAGGCCTGGGAGCGCACCCACGCGGTCAATCTCGACGGCGTGTTCCTGGGCTGCAAGCACGGGATCGCCGCCATGAAGCGCACCGGGCGCGGCAAGCCGGCGGCCAAGGGCGCCATCGTCAATGTTTCCTCGATCGCAGGCATGGTCGGCGGCGCCGGTCCCTGCGCCTACACCGCCAGCAAGGGCGCGGTGCGGCTGCTGACCAAGAGCGTGGCCCAGCATTGCGCCGAGAAGCGCTACGACATCCGCTGCAATTCGGTGCATCCCGGCGGCATCGACACCCCCATCTTCAATCCGCTGTGGCAGGCGGTCGGCCGCGAAGCCGGCAAGGCGCTGGTCGGCGCGCTGCATCCGGTCGGCCATATGGGCGCGCCGGACGACATCGCCGAAGCAGTGCTCTATCTCGCCTCCGACCGCTCCCGCTTCATGACCGGCGCCGAATTGATCGTCGACGGCGGCATCACGTCCGGCTTCCAGAGGAGAACGCCCCTTGCCGCGCCTTGACGCCAAGACGCTGATCATCACCGGCGGCGCCTCCGGCATCGGCGCCGCCACCTGCCGGCTGGCCGCGGCGGCGGGCGCCACCGTGGTCGTGGCCGACCTGGCAACGCAGGCCGACCATGCCCGTCAGGTGGTTGCCGACAGCGGCCGGCATGCCGTCTTCATGCCCCTGGACGTCACCGTGGAAGCCGATTGGGAACAGCTGGTCGACGACACCGTGGCCCGGTTCGGCCGGCTCGACGGCCTGCTCAACGGCGCCGGCATCGGCATGGCCCAGGACATCGAGTCCTGCTCGCTGGACGACTTCCATCGTGTCTATCGCGTCAACGGCCTGGGCGTCTTCCTTGGCTGCAAGCATGCGGTGCGGGTCATGCGCGCCAGCGGCGGCGGGTCGATCGTGAACATCTCCTCCGTGCTCGGACTGCGGGGCACGGCCGGCACGCCCGCCTACGCCGCCAGCAAGGGCGCCGTGCGGCTGCTCACCAAGAACGTGGCCGTGCACTGCGCCCGGCATGGCTACAATATCCGGTGCAACTCGGTGCACCCCGGCTATATCGAGACCCCGATGATCGCGTCGCGGCTGACCCGCTCGGTCGACAACATGACGGGGCGCCAGCATCTGGAAAACCTGCATCCGATGGGGCGACTGGGCCAGCCGGAGGAGATCGCGCGGCTGGTCCTGTTCCTGCTGTCGGATGAATCGTCGTTCTCGACCGGCGCCGAGTTCGTGGCCGATGGCGGCCTCACGGCCTGATGCCGGACAAAGATGAGGCGGCGACCCGCCGGGGAACGGGTGCGCCGCCTCGATAGGAGCGCCGCCAGCGCGGTGGCGCCTCTACACTGCGGGACCTCCGGGGAGAGGCCATTGACGGTCGGCCCAGCCGGGGAACCGGACCAACCGCCATCACGCACCGCGTGCGTTCGGTGCGCCGCAGGACAATATTACTGGGGCCCTGAGGGCCACCGGCGCCTGAATCCGGCCGGGGAACCAGATCCAGACTACCTTCGCCGGCGCGCCGCGTGCGTTCAGCGCGCTGGTTCGATGAGAGGGGTACGCAGCTCAACCGAACGCTTCAGGACCACTACGCAACGCTGTTGAGGTGAGAAATCAGGTCAGGGACCGCAAGGGCCGCGACATCACGTCCAGATGCTGGACGCCACGACATCGGTGACGAGGCCCCTGCTGCCGGCACGTTCGACGCTATCGACGCGGGCCGCGCAGGTCCGCCACGGGCAATCCTTGTGCAACCATGACTTCTCACTATGGCGTTGAGGGAGACGACCTTACGGTCGAAGATTGATCAACAAATGCCCGAGTATGGGGGAAGGGAATATGGGTGGGCACCCGTCAATCCGTCTTCTGGCGCGCCCGCCAAACCGGTCCGACCGCTCCCTCGACATCACAAAGCTACTGGGCTCGTCCTGTTCCCTCAAACGGAATCGCGTTAAGGGTCCTCAAAAATACTCTTTTTACTAACAACTTGACAAAAACACCTCAAGCCAATCGTAAATTGACACTCCTTTGACGAAAGCTCCGCCACTTCTTGACGGCCACACGCTCACCCCCAATAACTTCACCTGAAATATCAGATGAGAAAACACTATTAAATCAATATAAAAACTCACGAAAACCCGGCCGAATTGGCCGGGTGCCAGATCTTCGACTGACTGGCGCCGTCAGGCTATGGTCACACCTGCGTCAGCGACAATCGTCTGGCCGGTGATGAAGGCGCCGGCCTTGGACGCCAGCATCACGGCGATGCCGCCAATATCGTCGGGCTCACCGATTCGCCGCAGCGGCGCCGTCTGCAACCGCTTGTTGAGGTACTCGGGATTCTCCCACAGCGCGCGAGCGAAATCCGTCTTCACCAGCCCCGGCGCGATGGTGTTGACCCGGATATTGTCGGGCCCCAGCTCGATGGCGAGGTTGCGGGTGAGCGCCATGTCGGCAGCCTTGGAGATGCCGTAGGCGCCCAGCACGGCGGTGCCGCGCAGGCCGCCGATCGACGATACGATGATCACGGCCCCGTCCTTCTTGGCGCGCATGTCCGGCAGGCACATCGTGATCAGCCAGACATTGGACAGGATGTTGTTCCGCATGATCTTGGTGAAGGCCTCGTCCGGCATCTTCTCGGTCGGCCCGTAATAGGGGTTGGACGCGGCGTTGCAGACCACGATGTCGATGGGCCCGAACGCCTTGCGGGTCTCGGCCACCAGCCTCTCGAGCTGGGCTTTCTCGGAAATGTTGCAGCCGACGGCAATCGCCTCGCCGCCCCGCTTGCGGATCCCCTCGGCCACCACCTCGCAGTTGGGCAGCTTGCGGCTGGAGATCACCACCTTGGCGCCCTGCAGCGCGAGCTGCTCGGCGATCGACTGGCCGATGCCCTTGCTCGAGCCGGTGACGATGGCGACCTTGCCGGTGAGGTCGAAAAGCGGCGATGCCATGGATGCTGCTCCGTCTTGGATGGCGTTTCGCGCACCCTGGCCTGCACGCATACCCGGCGCAAGCCTGCCGGCCAGGACCGTTCGTCTGGCGGCTCGCCGCTCTGGGATCGACGGCGTGTTCACGGTATCACGCGGTGGCACGAGCCTTGCGCGCGCTGCTTGCGCCGCAGCATTGACGGCTCGCCGACCACGGCTTAATTGCGGCCTACTGATATAATCAACGTCCGCCCTTCCGGAGGAGAACACCCGATGCTCGGCCTGATGCAGGACCGCCCGCTTCTGATCTCGCAGCTCATCGACTTCGCCGCCGATTTCCACGGCGACACCGAGATCGTCTCGCGGACCGTCGAAGGGCCGATCCACCGCTACACCTACAGCGACGCCCACCGGCGCGCCAAGCAGGTGTCCGAGGCCCTGGCCGGGCTGGGCATCCGCCAGGGCGACCGGATCGGAACCCTGGCCTGGAACGGCTACCGGCATTTCGAGCTCTATTACGGCATCTCTGGCATGGGCGCGGTATGCCACACCATCAACCCGCGCCTGTTTCCCGAGCAGATCGCCTATATCGTCAACCACGCCGAGGACCAGCTCCTCTTCGTGGACATCAACATCCTGCCGCTGGTCGAGAGCCTGGCGCCGCAGCTCAAGACGGTGCGCCACATCGTGGCCATGACCGACCGCGCCCACCTGCCGGCCGACATCGATATCCCCAACCTGCTGGTCTATGAGGAGCTGATCGGCGGCCAGCCCGGCACCTTCGAGTGGCCGGTCTTCGACGAGCGCACCGCCTCGTCGCTGTGCTACACCTCGGGCACCACGGGCAACCCCAAGGGCGTGCTCTACCACCACCGCTCGACCATCCTGCACGCCTACGCCAGCGCCCTGCCGGACGGCATCGGCATCTCGGCGCGCGACTCGGTGCTGCCGGTGGTGCCGATGTTCCATGTCAACGCCTGGGGCCTGCCTTATTCCGGCTGCCTGTCGGGCGCCAAGCTGGTGTTCCCCGGCGCTGCCCTGGACGGCGCCAGCCTCTACGAGCTGTTCGAGGCCGAGGGCGTGACCATCACCGCCGGCGTGCCCACGGTCTGGCTGCTGCTGCTGCAGCACCTGCAGGCCAAGAAGCTCAAGCTCTCGACCCTGCGCAAGTCGGTGATCGGCGGCTCGGCCTGCCCGCCGGCCATGATCGAGACATTCAAGCGCGACTACGGCGTGGACGTCCTGCATGCCTGGGGCATGACCGAGATGAGCCCGCTGGGGACGGTCAACACGCCCAAGGCCAAGCACCGGAAGATGTCCGAGGCCGAGCAGAACGCGGTCAAGGCCAAGCAGGGTCGCGTGCTGTTCGGCGTCGAGATGAAGATCGTGGACGACAGCGGGAAGGCGCTGCCGCGCGACGGCAAGGCCTTCGGCGACCTGCTGGTGCGCGGCCCCTGGATCACGTCGGGCTATTTCAAGGACGAGGGCGGCAACCCGCTGCGCGACGGCGGCTGGTTCCCCACCGGCGACGTGGCCACCCTCGATGCCGACGGCTACATGCAGATCACCGACCGGTCCAAGGACGTGATCAAGTCGGGCGGCGAATGGATCAGCTCGATCGACCTGGAGAACGCCGCCATGGCGCACCCCGCCGTGGCCGAGGCGGCCGTGATCGGCATCCACCATCCCAAGTGGGACGAGCGCCCGCTGCTGATCATCCAAAAGAAGGCCGGGGCCGACGTCGACAAGGATGCCTTGCTGGGCTTCCTCAAGGACAAGGTCGCCAAGTGGTGGCTGCCCGATGACGTCACCTTCGTCGACTCGATCCCGCACACGGCCACCGGCAAGATCCTCAAGACGCGCCTGCGCGAGGACTTCAAGGACTACAAATTGCCGACGGCGTGAAAGGGGATTGATCAATGCGATTTCCGTCGTCCCGAGCGAAGCCGTGCGCAGCGCGGCGTAGTCGAGGGACCTTCGAGAAGCCGAACGGCTGCTGAAACGTGGATCACATGCTGGCTTCGGGCGCCAAGTCTTCCCATTCGGGGTTGACGGAGTCAATCAATGCGACCTTCTTCTCGCGGCGCCAGCGTTTGATCTGCTTTTCCCTTGCAATCGCGTCCGGAGCCGTCTCGTGAGCTTCGACGTATACAAGGCAGCGGATGTTGTACTGAGCCGTGTGCTCGACCCGTCCCAGACGATGCTCGATGAGCCGCCTTTCCAGGTTGGTCGTCACGCCGACGTAGATGGCTCGCCGGTTAGGGCTAGCCAGAATGTAGACTGCCGGTTGGCGCTTCCCGTCGAACATCGAGGTCGTAGCTTCGAACACCTCGATCGTGGTGGCAAGGTCCCTCGACTGCGTCGCCGGGTGAGCGCCTACTTGGTGCTCATTACCCGGATGGGTCCACTGCGCTTTCGTCATCCCGACCAGGGCCCGAAGGGCCGCGTGGAGGGACCTTGCTTCAACAACAACGTCCTAGATTGTGCAAACAAGGTCCCTCGACTGCACCGCGCTCCGCGCGGCTCCGCTCGGGACGACGGCTACGTGCGCCTTCCAATCACAAACGCCAGGGAGAGACCATGCTTGGCCTGATGCAGGATCGTCCGCTGTTGATCTCGCAGATCATCGACTTCGCCGCCGACTACTACGGCGACGTCGAGATCGTGTCGCGCACGATCGAAGGTCCGATCCATCGCTACACCTATCGCGACGCCAACCGGCGCGCCAGGCAGCTGGCCGAGGCCCTGCAGGGGCTGGGCATCAAGCTCGGCGACCGGGTCGGCACCGTGGCCTGGAACGGCTACCGGCATTTCGAGCTGTACTTCGCCGTGTCGGGCATCGGCGCCGTGCTGCACACGCTCAATCCGCGACTTGCGCCGGACCATGTCGCCTATATCGCCAACCATGCCGAAGACCAGGTGATCTTCGTCGACCTGAACCTGCTGCCGGTGGTCGAGAACGTGATCGGCCAGCTCAAGACCGTGCGCCATGTCGTGGTGATGACCGACCGCGCGCACATGCCGGCGCAGAGCAAGATCGCGAACCTGCTGTGCTACGAGGAGCTGATCGCCGACAAGCCCGGGACTCTGGAGTGGCCGCTGTTCGACGAGCGCACCGCCTCCTCACTCTGCTACACCTCGGGCACCACCGGCAATCCCAAGGGCGTGCTCTACAGCCACCGCTCGACGCTGCTGCACTCGATCATGATGACCAGCGGCGCGGTGCTGGGGCTCAACCCCGACAACACGGTCCTGCCCGTGGTGCCGATGTTCCATGCCAACGCCTGGGGCCTCGTCTATGGCTGCCCGATGAGCGGCTGCAAGCTCGTCTTCCCCGGCCACCAGCTCGACGGCGCCAGCGTCTATGAGCTGCTGGACAAGGAGGACGTCGATCTCAGCGCCGGCGTGCCGACGGTATGGCTGGGGCTGCTGAACTACTGCGACCAGAACGGCAAGAAGCTCACCAGGATGAAGCGCACGCTGATCGGCGGCTCGGCCGTGCCGCGCGCCATGATCGCCCGCTTCTGGAACGATCACCAGGTCGAGGTGGCGCAGGGCTGGGGCATGACCGAGATGAGCCCCGTAGGCACGCTCACGCGCTTCAACCGAGGCGAGCGGTCGCTGCCCGACGATGCGCGCTTCGACATCATCGCCAAGCAGGGCCGGCCGGTGTTCGGCGTCGAGATGAAGATCGTCGACGACGAGGGCACCACCCTGCCCAACGACGGCAAGGCCAGCGGCAACCTGATGGTGCGCGGCCCGTGGATCGTCAGCGGCTACATGAAAAGCGAAGGCACCGGCGCCTTCACCAAGGACGGCTGGTTCCACACCGGCGACGTGTCGAAGCTGGAGCCGGACGGCTCCATGGTGATCACCGACCGCTCCAAGGACGTCATCAAGTCGGGCGGCGAATGGATCAGCACCATCGACCTGGAGAATGCCGCCATGGGCCATCCGGCCGTGGCCGAGGCCGCCGTGATCGGCGTGCATCATCCCAAGTGGGATGAGCGGCCGCTGCTGATCGTGCAGCTCAAATCGGGCGTCGATGCCGGCAAGCAGGAGATCCTCGACTTCGTCAAGGACAAGGTCGCCAAGTGGTGGCTGCCCGACGACGTCGCGTTCGTCGACGCCATCCCGCACGGCGCCACCGGCAAGGTGCTGAAGACCGAGCTGCGCCGTACGTTCAAGGACTACACCCTGCCGACGGCGTAGCGGCGATGGATGACCGCCCCCGCATCCCGGCCTGGGCGGATGTGGGGTTGTGGCGGATCGGCGCGGCGCCCCTGCTGTACCAGGCCTACACCCGGGCCGGCTGGGTGCTGGTGGCCCAGCTGGTGGCGCTGGGCGCCATCTGGATCAGCGTCACCAAGCTCCCTGATCCGTCCACGGCCGAGGTCGTCATCCTTGCAGCGGCGATCGCGGCCGCGATGGTGTTCAGCGCCGTCCAGGTCGGCCTGGTGTGGCTGGCCAGCGCCCGCAACGCGCAACGGGAGCCGGCGTCGACGCGCTGGCTCAGCACCGGGCTGGCAGCCGTCGTGCTAGCCGCCAGCGGGCTCGTCACCTACGAGAAGACCGTGCCGTCCGTCGTCGAGCTCTGGCACATCGCGCATGGCGACACGGCGTTGCGCGACGGCGTCATGGCCGTGTCGGACGACGGCACGCAGCTCTTCTTCTCCCGCACCTTTTCAGTGGGGACGGCCGATGAGTTCAAGCGTCTGCTGCGCTCGGCCGCCAAGGTCACGACGGTCCACCTGCAAAGCCCGGGCGGCCGCCTGGGCGAGGCCGTCGAGATCTATGCCGCCATCCGCGCCCGCCGGCTCGACACCGTCGTTGATACCTTCTGCCTGTCGGCGTGCACCATCGCCTATCTCGGCGGCAGCACGCGCCGCATGCGCCAGGGCGCCAGGCTCGGGTTCCACGGCGCCGCCTTTCCCGGCCTGCCGCAGTCGGAGCTCGACAAGACCAATCGCGGCATGCTGCGCTTCCTGGTCTCGGCCGGCGTCGATGTCGACTTCGCCGAACGCGCCACCAATACACCGGCCGAGTCCCTGTGGATTCCGTCGCCGGCCGAGCTCATCGACGCCGGCGCCGTCCACCAGGTCATCCCCTAGGCGTCAGCCAGCCCGACGCCCGACGCCGCCTGTCGGCGGGCCAGAGCCATCCACCTGCCCTATCGGTTTCCGATCGCCGACACGTCAAACGGTGTCGTCTGGTAGAGCTGGTTGATCCAGTTGCCGAACAACAGGTGAGCCTGGCTGCGCCAGCGGTTCTCCGGCTGGCAACTGGGATCGTCGTTGGGGAAGTAGTTCTTCGGCGGGGTGATCTGCTTGTTGACCGCAACGTCGCGGAAGTACTCCTCGCCGAGCGAGCTGGAGTCGTATTCGATGTGATTGAACATGTGCAGCGATCTGTGCGCGGGATCGTCAAGCAAGCACAGCCCCGCCTCGTCCGACTCCATCAGCACGCTCATTGCGGTGTCCGCCGGGATGTCCTCGCGGCGAATCTCGGTCCAGCGGGACACCGGGATCGAGAAATCGTCGGAGAAGCCGCGCAGATAGGGCGAGGTCGGGGCGAGATTGCGGTGGCGGAAGACTCCGAACGCCTTTTGGACCAGTTGGTGCTTGGGAATGCCGTGGAAGTGGTTGATCGCCGCCTGCGCGCCCCAGCAGATATTGAAGCAGCCATGCACGTGGGTCTGCGTCCAGTCGAAGACCCGCCGCAGCTCGTCCCAGTAGGTCACCTGCTCGAACGGCATGGTCTCCACGGGAGCGCCGGTGACGATGAAGCCGTCGAACTTCTCGGACCGGACGTCCTCCCAGTCGCGATAGAATGAAATGATATGCTCGCTGGGCGTATTGCGCGCGACATGGTTGGTCATCTTAACCAGGGTAAGCTCCACCTGCAGCGGCGTCGCGCCCAGCAGCCGCGCGATCTGCGTCTCCGTCCTGATCTTGTTGGGCATCAGGTTGAGCAGGCCGATGCGCATGGGACGAATGTCCTGGCGCACCGCATCCGTCTCACGCATCACCATGACCCCTTCCGCGTCCAGCGTGGCACGGGCGGGCAGATCATCAGGTATCTTGATCGGCATCGACTCAATCTCACTTCCCCGATTGCAGGGCTTTCGCCCGTGCTTGTACCGCACGCAGACGCACTGGTAGCCAGAATTCAAGTCAGGGCGACACCGAGAAACTCCTTCTGCAGCGCCGCCCGCTATCGCGCCGCCCGGCTGGCCGTGCTAAGCGGGCTTGCATATGCACATAAGCGCTTTTCGCGGCGCGAAACAATACGAGGGAATGCGAGCCATGAGCGATGCAGCCATTCTTCGTTCGACCGATGGCGAGGTCGGAATCCTGACCGTCAACAACCCGCCGGTGAACGCGCTCAGCGCTGCGGTGCGCACCGGGCTCGGCGACGGCATCAAGGCGTTCGCGGGCGATCCTGCGATCAAGGCCATCGTCGTGATCGGCGGCGGCCGCACCTTCATCGCCGGCGCCGACATCCGCGAGTTCGGCAAGCCGCCGTCCGGCACGTCGCTGCATGACGTGATCGCGGCGATGGAGGACTGCCCCAAGCCGGTCGTGGCGGCGCTGCACGGCACCGCTCTGGGTGGCGGCCTGGAGACGGCGTTCGGCGCCCATTACCGCATCGCCGTGCCGCAGGCGCGCGTCGGCCTGCCGGAGGTGCATCTCGGGCTGCTGCCGGGCGCCGGCGGCACGCAGCGCCTGCCGCGCTTGGCCGGCGCCGAGTTTGCGCTCGAAGCGATGGTGTCGGGCCGGCACATCCCGGCCAAGGAAGCGCTGAGCAGGAACATCGTCGACAAGGTCGCCGACGGCGACCTGCTGGCCGCCGCCGTCGCCTATGCCCGTGAGCTGGTGGCCCAGGGTGCGCCGCTGCGCCGCATCCGCGACCTGCCGGTGAAGCTCGGCAGCCCGACGGCGATTGAGGACTTCGCCAAGTCAATCGCGCGCAAGGCCCGCGGCTTCAAGGCGCCGTGGAACATCATCAAGACGGTGCAGGCCGCTGTCGACCTGCCGTTCGACGAGGGCATGAAGCGCGAGCGCGAGCTGTTCGCGGAGCTGCTCACGTCGAGCGAATCGGCGGCGCAGCGCCACTACTTCTTCGCCGAGCGCGAGGCCGCCAAGGTGCTCGACGTGCCGGCCGACACGCCGCAGCGCGAGATCAAGGCGGGTGGCATCATCGGCTGCGGCACGATGGGTGGCGGCATCGCCATGAACTTCGCCAATGCCGGCATCCCGGTCACCGTGCTGGAGACCAGCCAGGAGGCGCTGGACCGCGGCATGAAGGTGATCCGCACCAACTACGAGAACACCGCCAAGCGCGGCGGGCTGACGGCGGACCAGGTCGAGCAGCGCATGGCGCTGATCAAGCCGACGCTTTCCTATGACGACCTCAAGGACGCCGACGTCATCATCGAGGCGGTGTTCGAGACCATGGAGGTCAAGGAGGGCGTGTTCACGAAGCTGGACGCGATTGCCAAGCCGGGCGCCATCCTCGCCACCAACACCTCGGGCCTCGACGTCAACCAGATCGCCAACTACACCAAGCGGCCGAGTGACGTGATCGGCATGCACTTCTTCTCGCCGGCCAACGTGATGAAGCTGCTGGAGAACGTGCGCGGCAAGGCGACGTCCAAGGACGTCATCGCCACGGTCATGTCGCTCAGCAAGAAGATCGGCAAGATCCCGACCCTGGTCGGCGTCTGCGAGGGCTTCGTCGGCAACCGCATGCTGCGCCAGCGCGGCGTGCAGTCGGCCTACATGCTGGAGGAAGGCGCCCTGCCGCAGCAGGTCGACAAGGTGATCTTCGACTTCGGCTTTCCGATGGGCCCGTTCCAGATGAGCGACCTGGCGGGCAACGATGTCGGCTGGCGCATCCGCCAGGGCAAGAAGGAGAAGGAGCAGCGCAACGTCCGCTACACCGGCTATGTCGCCGACGCGATCTGCGAGCTCGGCCGCTTCGGCCAGAAGACCGGCGCCGGCTACTACAAATACAACCTGCCCGACCGCAGCCCGATCCCCGATCCCGAGGTCGAGAAGCTCATCGAGGAGACCTCGAAGAAGCTGGGCATCACCCGGCGCGCCTTCTCCGACCAGGAGATCCTCGAGCGCTGCCTCTATCCGATGGTGAACGAGGGCGCCAAGATCCTCGAGGAAGGCATGGCGCAGCGGGCGCTCGACATCGACGTGATCTGGGTCAACGGCTACGGCTGGCCGGTGTACCGCGGCGGGCCGATGTGGTGGGCCGACAACGTCGTGGGCCTGAAGGCGGTGCACGATGCGCTGCTGAAGTACCGCGACATGTCGGGCGACCCGTTCTGGGAGCCGGCGCCGCTGCTGAAGAAGCTGGTGCAGGAGAACCGGAAGTTCTCCAGCCTTTGAGCATTGTCCGTTCTCCCCGCCTTCGCGGGTCGAAGGAAGTAGGCTACAGTCGACCATCACAGTCAGGAGGGAATCTTATGGACGCCGTTATCGTATCGACCGCACGCACCCCGATTGGCAGGGCTTTCCGCGGCGCTTTCAATGACACGCACGGCGCTGACCTCGGCGCCCATGTCATCAAGCACGCCGCCGAGCGCGCCAAGGTCGAGCTGGGCGAGATCGAGGACGTGATCCTCGGCTGCGGCGCACCGGAAGGCACCACCGGCATGAACGTGGCCCGCGTGGCGGCAATGCGGGCCGGCGCGCCGGTCAGCGTCTCGGGCGTCACCGTCAACCGGTTCTGCTCGTCGGGCTTGCAGACCATCTCGATGGCCGCCCAGCGCGTGCTGATCGACAAGGTGCCGGTGATGGTCGCCGGTGGGCTGGAGTCGATCTCGCTGACGCAGGGCCAGAGCAACCGCCACCGCCTGGTCAACGATTGGGTGATGGAGAAGCGGCCGGGCATCTACCACTCGATGATCCAGACCGCCGACACCGTGGCGGGCCGCTACAAGATCAGCCGCGAAGCGCAGGACGAGTATGGGCTGCAGAGCCAGATGCGCACTGCCGCCGGCCAGCAGGCCGGCAAGTTCGATGACGAGATCGTTGCCATGGAATCGGTCATGGTCGTCACCGACAAGAACACCGGCGAGACCTCTAAGAAGACGGTGAAACTGGCCAAGGATGAAGGCAACCGGCCCGATACCAACCTGGAAGGTCTCAGCAAGCTGCAGCCGGTGATGGGTCCGGACAAGTGGATCACCGCCGGCAACGCCAGCCAGCTGTCCGATGGCGCCTCTGCCGCCGTGGTCATGAGCGATGCCGAGGCGGCCAAGCGCGGGCTCACGCCGCTGGGCATCTACAAGGGCCTGGTCGTCGCCGGCTGCGAGCCGGACGAGATGGGCATCGGGCCGGTCTACGCTGTGCCGCCGCTGCTGAAGCGCTTCGGCCTCACCATGGACGACATCGACCTGTGGGAGCTGAACGAAGCCTTCGCGGTGCAGGTGCTCTATTGCCGCGACAAGCTCGGCATCCCCAATGACAAGCTCAACGTCAACGGCGGCTCGATCTCGATCGGCCATCCCTTCGGCATGACCGGCGCCCGTTGTGTCGGCCATGCCCTGATCGAGGGCCGCCGCCGCAAGGCCAAGAACGTGGTCGTCACCATGTGCATCGGCGGCGGCATGGGCGCGGCCGGCCTGTTCGAGGTGGTAAACTGAGGCACGGCCTGCGGGCAACAGGTACGGAGGGCGGGACCGCAGGGTCCTGCCCTTTTTCTGTCGCCCCTTCGGGACTACGTTCAATGCTCGCGCAGCGCGCGATGCATCGAATCCCGTAGCGGCTTGGTCAGATAGGCCAGCAGGGTCTGGCTGCCGGTCCGGATCGTGGCCTCGACCGGCATGCCGGGATAGAGGCTCATGCCCTCGGGCAGCGGCGAGCCCGGATCGACCACGATGCGCAGCAGGTAGAAAGCCGCGTTGGTCTGCGGATCGTTCATGCGGTCGGCCGAGACGTTGACGACACTGCCCGCGAGCGCCGGCGTGGAGCGCTGATTGAACGCGGTGAAGCGCAGCTGCACCGACAGCCCCGCCTGCACCACGTCGATGTCGTTGATCGGCATGCGCGCCTCGACGACAAGGGCTTCCTCACCCGGCACGATCTCCATGATCGTCTCGCGCGGCGGCACGACGCCGCCGATGGTGAACACCTTCAGCCCCTGCACGCGGCCGGCGACGGCGGCGCGGATCTCGGTACGCTGCAGCACGTCCTCGGCGGCGCGCAGCTTCTCGCGCAGGTCGAAGATGCGCGTCTCCTCGTCGCGCAGCTTCTGGACGGCGTCTGACAGGAACTGCGCCCTCAGGTCCAGCACCCGCATCTCGTTCTCGCCGATCGATTGCTGGCCACGGGCGATATGCGCGACGTTCTGCGCCCGCTGGCCTTCGATGCTGGCGGCCTGCCGCTGCAGCGCCAGCAGCCGCGGCTTGCGCTCCAGGCCCTTGGCGACCAGCGCCTGGACATCGGCCATCTCCTCGCGGATCAGCCGCAGCTGCAGGTCCTCGGCCCGGATCTCGTCGGCGACGCCGCGCAGCTCCTCCTCGACCTGGCCGGTGCGCTGCCGCAGGATGCGGATCTGACCCTCGAGCTGCTCGCGGCGGGCCTCGAAGATCCGCCGCTCGGCCCGCACCATGTCGGCTGTCGTGGCATTGTCGTCCGCCAGCTCGGGCGGAAACGCGATGCTGGCCAGCAGGTCGCGCTCCGCCTTCAGCCGTGCCTGCAGCGCCAGCGAGGCCAGGAGCTGGCCGCGCAGCCGCTCGACGACGGATCGTGCCTGCGTCTGGTCGAGCTGCACCACAAGCTGGCCGGCCGCGACCGTGTCGCCGTCCCGCACCAGCAGCCGCGCCACGACCCCGCCTTCGAGATGCTGCACCGCCTTGCGGTTGGTGTCGACGACGACGATGCCGGGCGCGATCGCCGCGCTCTGCAGCGGCACCAGCGCCGACCAGCCGATGAGGCCGCCTGCGAACAGGATGCCCAGCGCCAGCGCGAAGCGCAGCGGCCCGCGCACGCCCATGGCGTGCGTCGTCACCTCGGGGTTCGTAGCCATGGGCGCCGGCTCACGCATGGTCCGGCTGGGCCACCATGTACCGCTGCGTGCCATCAATCGCTCCCCGCCGCCGTGGCGACGCTCTGCAGCCGTCCCCGCGCCGTCGCCGGCACCAGGGCCGGCAGCAGCTCGTCGCGCGGGCCGAACGCCTCCACCCGCCCCTCGCGCAGGTTCAGCACCTTGTCGATCCCGGCCGTGAGCGACAGCCGGTGCGTCACCAGCACCACGCTCACCCGACGCTGCCGCAAAGCGCGCAGCGCCGCGATCAGCGCCTGCTCGCCGTCGGGGTCGAGGTTGGCATTGGGCTCGTCGAGCACGACCAGGCGTGGATCGCCGAACAGCGCCCGCGCCAACCCGATGCGCTGGCGCTGTCCGCCGGACAGCGCGACGCCATCCGGGCCCAGCATCGTGGCGTAGCCCTGCGGCAGCCTCAGGATGGTCTCGTGCGCGCCAGCCAGGATCGCGGCCTCGACCACGGCCCCATCGGACGCATCGCCGAAGCGCGCGATGTTGTCACGCACCGTGGCATTGAACAGCTCGACATCCTGCGGCAGGTAGCCGACATGGTGTGCCTTGTCGGCCAGCGCCCAGCTGTCGATTGCCGCCCCGTCCAGGCGCACCGCGCCCAGCTGCGGCGCCAGGCTGCCCACCAGCAGGCGCAGCAAGGTCGTCTTGCCGGCGCCGGACGGGCCGACGATCGCCAGGCTTTCGCCGGCCGCCAATGTGAACGATGCCTGGCGGATGATCGGATCGCGCGCCGCGCCGCCGGCATAGCTCACCTTGTCCGCGACCAGGGTGCCGGCGGGCCGCGGCAGGTGGATGCGCTCGACCGCGCCGGCGCCGCTGCGCAGCAGGGCCTTCACCCGCTGCCACGCCATCTGCGCGGCGACGATCGAACGCCATGCGCCGATCGCCTGCTCCGGCGGCGCCACGGCACGCGCCACGATGATGGATGCCGCCACCATCGTGCCGCCGGTCAGCTCGCCGCGGATGGTGAGATAGGCGCCCAGCGCCAGCGACGCGACCTGCAAGCTCATGCGCACGAGCCGCGCCAGCGCCGCCAGCGCCGCCGTGCGGCCGCCGGCGCGCGCCTGCGGCACCAGGGCGGCCTCGTTGAGGCGCTGCCAGCGCGCCACGAATTGCGGCAGCATGCCCATCGCCAGCAGCGCATCGGCATTGCGCACGGCGGCGTCGGCTTCGCCCATGGCGCGCAGCGCGCTCTGGCCGGCCTCCCTGACCTGGGCACGGATCGCCAGCTCGTTGGCCACCGCTATCATCACCAGCAGCGCGCCGCCGGCGACGCCGCACCAGCCCAGCCAGGGATGGATGAGGAAGACGACGGCATAGAACAGGATGCTCCAAGGCGCATCAAGCAGCGGCCAGATGCCGCCACCTGCGAACAGGCCGCGCACGACGGCAAGGTCGCGCAGCGCCGGCACGCCGCGGCCGGCGTTGATGCCCGACGCCTGGGGCGCAGTCACCGTCGCCTGGATCAGCGCGCCGGCAAGCTCGCGTTCGAGCCACGCGCCCAGGCGCAGCCCCACAGTGGCGCGCACGTGGTCGAGCAGGCCCAGAACGACCAGCGCCCCCACGGCCATGACCGTGAGATAGATCAGGGTGTCGACATGCCGCGCGGCAATGACGCGATCGTAGACCTGCAGCATGTAGAGCGGGCTGGTCAGCATCAGCAGGTTGAGGCCGGCGCTGACGACGAAGGTCCAGAACAGGACCATATGCGTCGCGCGCCGCAACCGGCTCAGGGTCTGTTCAGAAGGATGCGACACGGTGGGGATCCTGCGCGATCGGCTGTCACGTCCTGGAAAAAAGGGCGGAAGGGGGAGAAACATCACCGTCGGCAGAGCGGGCGTCCGGTGAGCCTCCCCCTTCCGGGGCTTCGCGTGTCGGGGGGATCTGGGCCGCGAAGCACCTAAAGCGATCAGGCCAGCATGAAATCGCCGGCGTGCAGCGCGCTGACCGAAAGATGGTTCAGCGTGATGCGATCGCCGCCGTGGCCGAAATCGATCACGACATTGCCGTTGACGTCCTGGGCGTGCGCCAGCACGGCGCTGAAGTCGGTGGCGCCGGCGATGTGGCTCAGGTCGAGCCGATCGCCGCCACCGGCCTGGAAGTCCTGGATGACGACCTCGCCGCCGATGAAAACGTCCTGGCCGCCGCCGCCGATCAGCACGTCGTCACCGGCACCGCCGATCAGGGTATCGTTGCCGGCGCCGCCGATCAGGATGTCATTGCCGGCACCACCGTCGAGCGTCAGCCCGATCGTCGCCGGCATCGTCGACGCGTCGATGACATCGTCGCCATTGCCGGCATTGATCACCAGCCGGTCGACACCTGCATCGGCATGCGCGATCGAGACCTGCGCGGCAAGGCCGTTCACTTGCACGCTGTCGCCGCTCTGGGACACGACGGCCACATCGGCGCCGCTGGTGGCGTTGACCGTGACGGTGTCCTGCTGGCCGTCGCCTGTCGTGCCGCCGGGCACGCCGGCGAGATCGATCGCAACCTGCGTGACGTCGGTGCCGCTGAGGTCATTGACGGTGATGCTGTCGGCCCCGCCACGCGCCTCGAACTCGATGCGCTCGACGTCGTTGAGGTCCATGGTGATGTTGGCGACGTCACGGGTGAACAGGGCGCGCCCACCATTGGCCGAGATGTCGATGCGCTCGTTGATGTTCGCGCCATCGAAGTCGAGCGTGTCGAACCCGCCCTGGCCCTCGACAATGTCGCTGCCGTCGCCCGGCGCCCAGGTGAACCGGTCGTTGCCGGCTCCCATCAATGCCACATCGTTGCCGCGACCGCCGACGATCAGGTCGTCGCCGGCACCGCCGATGATGAGATCGTTGCCGTCGCCGCCCAGCAGCTGCAGGCCGATGCTGCCGGCGGTCACACCGCTGGCGTCAATGACGTCATCGCTGGCGAGCCCGTTGACGACGAGCTGGTCCGTTGCCTCGGCGTGATCGATCGTCACCTGCGCGGCAAGGCCGGCCACGCTCACGATGCCACCGCTCACGGCCACCGCGATCGTGTCGCTGCCGGCGGTGGCGTTGACCACCACCCGGTCGACCTGGCCGTCGCCTGCCGTGCCGCCTGGCGTGCCCGCGAGGTCGATCGACACGTGCGTCACGTTGGTGCCCGTCAGGTCATTGACCGTGACGGTGTCGGCACCGCCCAGGGCGTCGAACGCGATGCGCTCGACGTCGTTGAGATCCATGGTGATGTTGGCGACATCGCGGAAGAAGCGCGCACGCTCGCCGTTGGCCGAGATGTCGATGTTCTCGCTGACATTGGCGCCCACGAAATCCAGCGTGTCGGTGCCGGTTCCGCCTTCGACCACGTCGCTGCCGTCACCCGGCGCCCAGATGAAGCGGTCGTCACCGGCGCCCAGCAGAGCCGTGTCGTCGCCGCGGCCGCCGGTCACAACGTCGTTGCCGTCGCCGCCGATCAGCAGGTCGGCCCCGGCGCTGCCGACCAGCGTGTCGTTGCCGGCGCCGCCATCGAGCGTAAGGCCGAGCAGCCCGGCCTGCAGCACGCTGGCGTTGATGGTATCGTCGCCGCCCTGCCCGTTGATCACCAGCGCATCGGTCGCGTCGGCATGGTCGATGGTGACCTGCGCCGCCAGACCGCTCACCGTGACGACCGATCCGGCAGCGCTCACCGCGATCTGATCGCCGGCACCGCTGCCGTTGATGGTGATGCTGTCCACCTGCCCGTCGCCTGTCGTGCCGCCGGGCACGCCGGCGAGATCGATCGCGACCTGCGTGACGTCGGTGCCGCCGAGGTCGTTGACGGTGATGCTGTCCGCGCCGCCTCGCGCCTCGAACTCGATGCGCTCGACGTCGTTGAGGTCCATGGTGATGTTGGCGATGTCCCGGGTGAACCGGGCGCGCTCACCGTTGGCCGAGATGTCGATGCGCTCGTTGATGTTCGCGCCGTCGAAGCCGAGCGTGTCGAACCCGCCCTGGCCCTCGACAATGTCGCTGCCGTCTCCCGGCGCCCAGGTGAAGCGGTCGTTGCCGGCGCCCATGAGCGCCACGTCGTTACCGCGGCCGCCGACGACGAGGTCGTCGCCGGCGCTGCCGATGAGGCAATCATCGCCGTCGCCACCCAGCAGCTGCAGGCCGATCCGGCCCGCCGCCAGGCCGCTGGCGTCGATGGTGTCGGCACCCAGGCCGCCGTTGATCACAAGCTGGTCAGTGGCATCGGCGTGATCGATCGTCACCTGGGCGGTGAGGCCGCTCACGACGACCGTGCCGCCGCTGGTCGTGACACTGATCATGTCATCGCCAGCCGTGGCATTGACCCTGACGGTGTCGACCTGGCCGTCGCCGATGGTCCCGTTCGGCACGCCGGCGAGGTCGATCGCCACGGTCCGCACGTCGGTGCCGCTGAGATCGTTGACGGTGATGGTATCGGCGCCGCCCAGCGCATCGAAGGCAATGCGCTCGACGTCATTGAGGTCCATGGTCACATTGGCGATGTCGCGGAAGAAGCGCGCACGCTCGCCGTTGGCCGAGATGTCGATATTCTCGCTGACATTGGCGCCCAGGAAATCCAGCGTGTCGGTGCCGGTTCCGCCTTCGACCACGTCGCTGCCGTCACCCGGCGCCCAGATGAAGCGGTCGTCACCGGCGCCCAGCAAGGCCGTGTCGTCGCCGCGGCCGCCGGTCACGACGTCGTTGCCGTCGCCGCCGATCAGCAGGTCGGCCCCGGCGCTGCCGACCAGCGTGTCGTTGCCGGCGCCGCCGTCGAGCGTCAGCTGCATCGTCCCGGCGGGCAGCGCGCTGGCATTGATGGTATCGTTGCCGCCCAGGCCGTTGATCACGAGCTGGTCGGTCGAGTCGGCGTGATCAATGTTCACGACCGCCGCAAGGCCGCTCACCGTGATGACCGATCCGGATGCGGCCACCGTGATCTGATCGCTGCCACCGCTGCCGTTGACCGTGACGGTGTCGACCTGCCCGTCACCCGCCGCGCCGCCCGGCACGCCCGCCAGATCGATCACAACCTCGCGCACATCGGTGGCGGCGAGGTTGCCGACCGTGATGCGGTCCGCGCCGCCCAGCGCCGTGAACTCGATGCGCTCGACGTTGGTGAGGTCCATCGTGACGCTGGCGACATCGCGGGTGAAGCGGGCCTGCCCGCCATTGGCCGAGATGTCGATGGTCTCACTGACGTTCGCGCCGTTGAACGCCAGCGTGTCGTTGCCGCTGCCGCCATCGACGAAGTCGCTGCCATCGCCCGGCGACCAGATGAAACGGTCGTTGCCGCTGCCGAGGAACGCAACATCATTGCCGCGGCCACCGGTGACGACGTCATTGCCGCCACCGGCGAAGATGAGATCGGCCCCGTCGCCGGCATCGATCGTGTCGTTGCCGTTGCCTGCGAGAATCAGGTCCGATTCGGCCGACGGAAGCGGCGCGCCGATCGTGATCACGCTCGCCGAGACAAAGCCCGGCATGATGGTCTCGCCTGCGTTGGTGCCAATGAAGATACCCATGTCGATCCATCTCCTCGGGGGTCAGGGAGTCATCGAGCCACGGCCCGCAGGCCACTCATCGCTGTGTCATCGCTGACGCAGTGCGCGCGCCAACCGCGACAGATCTTCGAGAACGATCTCCGGAGTGCCGTCGCATCGAATGAACGGCCTATGTCCGGTGACGACGTCGTAAACGGCATTTCGATGCGCTGCATTCCGATCGATGCGCAAAAGATTTGCGTGATGTCATTCATCGGCCTCCTCATCGATCGGAGCAGTTGCGCCTATGCGTGCGATCTGAACACACGATTGCGCCGCGTATTCCGCGCCTGCGTCAGATGATTGAATCGATGCCGGGTGATCGATCGGATGCTGCGAAAGACATGAACCGTCGCGTAACGATCTCACTCCGGACGCTGCCTGCGCCCTTGAGAAGCACAGGCAATCCAGACGGGAAGACGAGCACTGCTGGAACGCCGGCGCCAGGATCCTTGCCGTCACTTGATGAAGAAGACCCCGGGCGTTTGCACCGTCGTCTTCATCCGTGAAGCGATCGACGCAAATCCGGAGCTGCCGGCCCGATCAAGTTCGCGACCGCTCTTCGAGCAGCTCATCAGAGCGCATGGATCTCGCCGCTTGCCTCGATCTCGACCGGGTACCCTTCGAGGGACGCGGGTATCCCAGCCCTCAGCTCCGGTGTGATCGCTGCCACCATCACGACCAGGACCGGTTGACCGGCTCGCTCGCCGACGCCCATGCCTGTGACACCGGGAACCGCAAGCAGCCGGTCCTGATGCTTGTCGAGCACTTCTTCGATCGTCATCGCTGCGCCTCCGCCTGACCGGCGGTCCTTCCGCACGAGCGCACCATCATATAGTCCGGCCGCTGGGCGATGAACAGGGCAAGGGCCGCGATCGACCGTTCACTGGCGCTCGCCCGATGGTCCGCGCACGCCAACCTGGCCGCCGCTCACGCAGTCGGCGCGCGCGAACGCCGCTGCGGCGGTCAGAACACGATGGTGACGCCGAAGGCGCCCAGAACCGGCTGGATCATGTTGCAGAACGTCGTGTTGCTGGCCGCGTTGCCGGCAAACAGCAGCCCCACCGGCTGGTTCTGCGGCAAGGTGGTCACCAGCGATCCGGAGTCGCCGCGATCGCTGAAGATGCCGCCAAGTCCGCGTACCCTGAACTGGCGCGCGAAGCGCGCGACGCCGCCCAGCGGAGCATAGCTCACGTTGACCGTGGTGTTGACGAGGTCGATGATGCCGCGTCGATACTGCGTGGTGCGACCGCTCTTCTGCACGAGCATGTTGAGCGCCGGCAGAGCGAGCGGCGGCGCAAAGGGCTGCAGCACCCCGCCGGGCCGCAGGACACGCCGGTTGACCAGGGCCGGGCTCGTGCGCGCAATGGCGGTGTCCACGACATTGATGGCGCCGGCGGCGAAATTGATCGGCACGAACTGAGTCAGCCGGGCAATGATGTCGTTGGGGCAGACGCCGCCGTCGAGGCGGCCCGGCTGTGGAATGCCGGCGTTGAGCGGCGACGTGTTGACCAATGCCATCACGTGGTTGTTGGACAAGATGAACAGCTGACCGGCGCGCGTGACCAGGCAGCCGAGCGTGCCTGCCATGATACGCGTGCAGTTGCCGATGGAAACGCCGCACGGGGCCGGGCGCCGCCGCGCCGTGAACAGCTGGGCACGGATCTCGCCGCTCTCGTCCACGTCCGTGGCGACGCCGCCCAGCGACTGCGGCACGAGAGCTTCCGAGGCTACTTCTCCCGGATTGAGCTTTTCCTTGACCAGGACTTTGACAACCAGTTGACCGGTCGAAAATCCACCCACCTCCTTCTCGCCGATTCCGACACCGACGATGTTGCCCACCCCTGACGCCTCATCCGCCGCGACGGCGGCGGTCTGCACGGCAAGATCGGGCATGAGCCGTTGTTCCAGCTCGTCGCGCGCCTGCAGGAGCGATTTCAGCTGGTCCTCGCTGGCGGAAAGCCCCCCAAGCGCTTCGATCCCCGCGGCAGCCTCGGCCGCCGGCTCCTGCATGACGTCGAATTCCTCGAACTTTCCATCTTCGCCCTTCGCGACGTCGTAGTCTTCAAATTCTGGCATGACGCACCTCCATATGACGTGGATCGGCCCGACTGAACGGTCGGGTCCTACAACTCAGGACGGTGCTGCTCATCCCCGGAGGACAAACAATCGCGATAGGCCGTTGTCTTGATCGCACGGCCAGCTCTATCAGCGATTGCGCATGGCAGTATAGTACAACTCACCCGGTCTTGAAATCAGTATTTCCGCAGGGCGGTGCTTTTCTGTGGCATCGCAAGTGTGCCCGGTAGTTTATTTCCTGCGTCGCCTGCCACGCCCCGACGCAGACGTTCGAGGGCGAGCGACTTATTCCGCTTTCATCGCCTTGCGCTTCCACAACTCCCATGGCCGCATGACCTGCCCGTCGATGGTCTCGGCGGCTTTCTCCGCCTCTTCAGGAGTCAGGAACGTCACCGTGCCGAGCCGCATCGCCTCGGCTTGCAGCCGGGCGTTCATCTCTGTGTAGACGGCGCGAAAGACCACTTGCGGGATCGAATTGCCCACGGTCACCGATCCATGGCCACGCATCAGCGCCACCGTGTGACTGCCCAGCACCTGGGCCAGCGCCCGACCCAGCGCGGCATTGCGCACCAGCAGGTCGGTGCCCGCGCCGGCCACGTCGCGGATCTCGAACACCGGCACGTCGGTGCCGAGGAACGCGCTCATGTGGTAGATCGGTTGCAGCCTGGCACGGGCCACCCCGAAGGGGATCACCGACGGCGAATGGCTGTGGATCACCGCTTTCACGTCCGGCCGCAGTTTGTAGATCTCGCCGTGGATGAAGCGCTCGAGATAGATGCGCCGGCCGCGCAGGTCGACGGCATTGCTGTCGAGGTCGAACTCCATGATGTCCTCGGCCTTGACCAGAGCCGGCGCGATGTTGCGCGCCATCAGGTAGCGGTTGGGATCCTTGTCGTGGCGCACGCTGATATGCCCGAACCCGTCGACCACACCCTGGTCGAACAGGATGCGGTTGGCGGCAACGAGATCCTCGACCAGTCCGGCATCGGGCACGGCTGTCTGCGCCGTGCCGCTGGCCGGCGAAAGCCAGGCCGCAACGAAGAGAACAAGGGCGTGCTGGATCAGCCGCATGGTCATCTCCCTCTGGCGTACTCTTCCGCCGGCTGCCAAGTCTGATCCCGACAGCCGGCCAGGACCAGCATGACAAGAGGCTTCGCCGCTTGCGGTCCGGCTGGAAGCGGCCCTACGATCCGCGCGACACCACTGCCCGGCCGCCACGGAGAGTCCCATGCATCGTCTATTGGCTGCGGTCGCCTGGGCTGCGGCGCTGGCGCTGGCGTCAACCAGCGCCAGCGCGCAATCCTATCCAACCAGGCCCATCACGCTGGTGGTGCCTTTCTCGGCCGGCGGACCGACGGACACGCTGGCGCGCATCCTGGCCGACCGCCTGGGCCGCACCCTGGGTCAAACGGTGGTCGTCGACAACACCACCGGCGCTGCCGGCAGCGTCGGCGTCGGCCGCGTCGCACGGGCGGCGCCGGATGGCTACACGCTCGGCATCGGCCACTGGAGCACGCATGTCGTCAACGGCGCCGTCTACAAGCTGCCCTACGACCTGCTCAACGACTTCGAGCCGGTGGCCTTGGTCGCCAGCAACCCGCAGCTGCTGGTCGGCAAGAAGGCCGTGGCCGCCAAGAACCTCAAGGAGCTGGTGGCCTGGGTCAAGGACAACCCGGACAAGGTGACGGTCGGCACCGCCGGCGTCGGCGCCGCCTCGCATGTCAGCGGCGTCTATTTCGAGCAGAAGATCGGCGGCAAGGTTCAGTTCGTCCCCTATCGCGGCGCCGCGCCGGCGATGCAGGACCTCATCGCCGGCCAGATCGACATCATGTTCGACCAGGCGGCGAACTCGATCCCGCAGGTGCGCGCCGACAAGATCAAGGCCTATGCCGTGACCGCCAGAAAGCGGCTGGCGGCGGCGCCCGAGATCCCGACTGTCGACGAGGCCGGCCTGCCCGGCCTCTATATCTCGGTGTGGCACGGGCTGTGGCTGCCCAAGGGCGTCTCCAGGGACATCGTCGCCAGGCTCAACGCCGCGGTCGTGGAAGCCGTGTCCGACCCGGTGGTGCGTGAGAAGTTCGCCGCCCTGGGCCAGGAGATCCCGCCGCCGGCCCAGCTCACGCCCGAGGCGCTGCATGCCTATCACAAGGCCGAGATCGATCTCTGGTGGCCGCTGATCAAGACGGCCGGTATCAAGGTGGAGTGAGCGTGCCCGACCTGATCCTGCATCACTACGACTTCTCGAACTACTCGGAGAAGGTGCGCTTGGCCCTGGGCTACAAGGGCCTGGCGTGGCGCTCGGTCACCATCCCGCCGGTGGCGCCCAAGCCCGACCTGACGCCGCTGACCGGCGGCTACCGCCGCACGCCGGTGCTGCAGGTCGGCGCCGACATCTACTGCGACACCAGCCTGATCGTGCGCGAGCTGGAGCGGCGCTTCCCGGCGCCAACCTTGTTCCCCGCCGCGCTGAGCGCTTCCGCCGACGCCATCGTCTACTGGGCCGAGAACCGGCTTTTCCGGCCGGTCTCGCTCTACGTCTCGGGCAGCAACATCGACCATCTGCCGCAGGGCCTGCAGACCGACCGCGCCCTGATGCGCGGTCTGCCGCCGCCCGATGCCGCCACCGTGCAGCGTGCGGCCAGGCGCAACGCGCCCCTGGTGCGGGCGCAGATACCGCAGATCGAGGCCATGCTGGCAGACGGCCGTGCCTGGATCGCGGGACCGGCGCCGACCGTGGCCGATCTCGCCGTGTATCATGCGCTGTGGTTCATCACCGCGCGCACGGCGCTGCTGGCGCACGAGCTGGCGCCCTACCCGCGCATCGCGGCGTGGATGGGCCGCGTCCGCGGCTTCGGCCATGGCACGTCGACGCCGCTTGAGGCGTCCGAGGCGCTGCGGATCGCGGCCGAGACGACGCCCAGTGCCGCGCGCGCATCGCAGCCATTCGCCGAGGACCCGCCGCTGGGCAGCGCCGTGCGCATCCGCGCCGACGACTACGGTCGCGATCCGGTCGAAGGCACGCTGGTACTCATCGATGCCGGCGAGATCGCCGTGCGCCGCGACGACAAGCAGACCGGCGCGACAGTCGTGCATTTCCCGCGGCTGGGCTACGACCTGCGGCCGCTGCGCTGAGCCCCCGCCTGAGCGGCAGGGACTCGGACCGCGCACGGCACCTGCGTCCGTGTCGCATGGCACGAGTCTTGCCGGCCGGTCGGCGCGGGTCTAAGCAGCGCAGAGGACAAGCCCAGCCATCGACAGGGGATCGCATGAGCCTGAAAGGCAAGACGCTGTTCATCACCGGCGCCAGCCGCGGCATCGGTCTGGCGATCGCCCTGCGCGCTGCGCGCGACGGCGCCAACATCGCCGTCGCCGCCAAGACGGCGGCGCCCGACCCCCGCCTGCCCGGCACCATCTTCACCGCCGCCGAGGACATCGAGAAAGCCGGCGGCAAGGCGCTGCCGCTGGCCGTCGACATCCGCGACGAGCAGGGTGTGGAGGCGGCCGTGGCCAAGACCGTCGAGACCTTCGGCGGGCTGGATATCCTGGTGAACAACGCCAGCGCCATCCACCTGGCGGGCACGCTCGACACGCCCATGAAGCGCTACGATCTGATGCATCAGATCAACGGCCGCGGCACGTTCCTGGTGTCGCAGAAGTGCATCCCACACTTGAAGAAGGCGGCCAACCCGCACGTGCTGACGCTGTCGCCGCCGCTCGACTTCGACGTGAAGTGGTTCAAGAGCCACCCCGCCTACACCCTCGCCAAGTTCAGCATGAGCATCTACGGCTGGGCGATGGCCGCCGAGTTCAAGGACGACGGCATCGCCTTCAACTGCCTGTGGCCGCGCACCACGATCGCGACCGCAGCGGTGAAGAACCTGCTGGGCGGCGACGCGCTGATGAAGCGCAGCCGCACGCCCGACATCATGGCCGATGCCGCGCACTGGATCCTCACCCAGCCCAGCCGCACCTGCACCGGCCGGTTCTTCATCGACGATGAGGTGCTGACCGCATCAGGCATCACCGACCTGGACAAATACGCCGTCACGCCCGGCGGCGAGCTCGCGCCCGACTTCTTCGTTCCCGCGCCGGGATCGAAGACGCTCGTCGGCGATATCTGACGAAGGGCTGGCCCATGGCGACGTTCCTGCTGATTCACGGCGCCAGCCATGGTGGCTGGTGCTGGGAAAAGGTCGTGCCGCTGCTCGAGAAGCGCGGCCATCGCGCGCTGGCGCCCGACCTGCCGGGCAGCGGCGAGGACCACGACACGCCGCTGTCGGCCGTCAGCCTGGCGGGCTATGTCGACTTCGTCTCCAAGATCCTCGACAAGGAAACCGAGCCGCCGATCCTGGTCGGCCACAGCCTTGGCGGACTCACCATCACTCATGCCGCCGAGGCACGGCGTCGCAAGGTGCGGGCCCTTGTCTACCTCACCGCCTTGCTGCCGCCGCCCGGCATGAGCGGCCGCGACATCACCAGCCGCGAGGTTGACGCCCTGCTCCGCCGCTCGCTGGAATACGGGTCGGATGGCCGGGCCTACAGCTTCAAGCGCACCAACGTGCCGGCGCTGTTCTACAACGACTGCGATCCGGACGACGTCTATCGCGCCATGGCACGGCTGCGGCCGCAGGCTGCCGCGATCGCCACCACGCCGATGGTCTACACCGAGGAACGCTTCGGCTCGGTGCCGCGCTGGTACATCGAGTGCCTGCGCGACAACGCCATCACGCTGTCGATGCAGCGCTGGGTGCTGCAGCAGACGCCCTGCAAGGTGCTGACGCTCGACGCCGGCCACTCGCCTTTCCTGTCGATGCCCGAGGTGCTGGTCGAGCGGCTGGAAACCGTGGCCAAAGAATCAGTCGAGCGCGAGACGATCGCCTAGTTCAGTCGACGACGCGAGGGATGACGGGTCGGACCGCGTCGCTCCAGCGACGCACCGGCGCGAAGCGCCGGGTCATGAGCGCCGCTGGAGCGGCGCGGTCCCAGCCGTCACCAGCAGCACTCGTTGTTGGGCCCCTCTACCTTCCCTTGAAGGCGGCGGGACGCTTCTCGAGAAAGGCGTTGAGCCCTTCCAGGTGATCCTCGGTGGCGGCGCAGGCGGGGAGGAGCTCGGCCTCGCGATGTGAGTGCTCGTCCCAGGAATTGTCGAACGACGTGCGGATCAGCTGCTTGGCCTTGGCCAGGGCGAAGGTGGGCCCATCGGCCAGCTTGCGCGCCAGCTTCAGCGTCTCGTCGGCAAGCTTGTCCTTCGGCACCAGCCAGTTGAGGATGCCGATCTCGTGCGCCTTCTGGGCCGTGAAGCGCTCGCCCAGCAGCGCGATCTCCAGCGCCCGGCGTTCGCCCACGATGCGCGGCAGGAAGTAGGTCGCGCCACCGTCGGCTGACAGGCCGATATGGCGATAGGCCAGGGTGAAGAACGAATCGTCCGTCGCCATCGCCAGGTCGCAGGCCAGGATCAGGCTCAGCCCGAAACCTGCCGCGGCGCCCTGCACCGAGGCCACGACCGGCTTGGGCATGCGGCGAAGCTGGTAGATGAGCTGGTGCGCCCGCACCACACGCATCTCGAAATTGGCGAGGTGCGCCTCGCGCTCCTGGGTCAGCGACTTGTGGAAGCCCTTGATGTCGCCGCCGGCCATGAAATGCGTGCCGGCACCGCGGATCACCACGCAGCGCACCGCCGCATCGCGCTCGAGCTCGCGTGTCGCGGTGATCAATCCGTCGGTCATCTGTGCCGACAGCGCATTGAGCACGGCCGGCCGGTTCAAGGTGATCCAGCCGATACCGTCCTTCACCTCGGTCAATACATGCGCCTCGGTCATCGCGGTCTCCTGTGGTTTGGTGTTCAGCGCCCAATCCAGCACGCGCCATGATCCGGGGCCAGAGGCTGCGCATTTCCTGTTCGCGCCTCGGAATGACAGCCCTCTCCCGCAAGCGCGAGAGGGAGGGGCCCATCGTGCGCAGCGGTGAGGGCTCAAGGACGAGATGCCTCGTGTGCAGCCCCTCACCCGCCGAGCCCTTCGGCAAGCTCAGGGCAGGCTGCTGCGCGCTCGGCGACCTCTCCCGCTCGCGGGAAGGTAAGGCAGATTGACACCCTCCCGGCGCCATTCTTAGATGTGCCTGCGCAGTCGAGGTCGAGGTCGAGGCGCTGCCCGGTTCGGGCGCCGGCGGGCCGCCAGGCTCGCAAGCACTCCGGGACAACCGGGCCGAAGCGACCTCCACTCCCCACGCGATGGTGCGCCTTTGCGCGCGATGGAGGAGACGAGCATGAAGCGCCGTTTGTTCATGGCCGCCGCCGCCTCACCGCTGGCATCGGCGATGCCCGCGTCACTGGGATGGGCCGCTCCGGACACTGCGACGACCGGCAGCTGGCGGAGCTACGAGCTCACCACGACGGTCACCCTCGGCGCCGATGCGGGCCGCACGCGGATCTGGCTGCCGCTACCGCATGACAGCGCCTATCAGCGTCTGGAGGCGGTCACCTGGACCGGCAATGCGCCGAAGCTGGGAATCTACACCGACGTTGCTTCCGGGACCCACGCTTTCCACGCCGCCTGGGATGACGGCGGCGTGCCGCGCACGGTCGCGCTGACGACGCGGGTAAGCACGCTCGACCGCCGCAGCGACCTGCGTGCGGCGTCCGCCGGCGCCATGCCCGACGACGTCGCGAAGTTCCTCAAGCCCAACGCGATGATCACGACGGACGGCATCGTCAAGGAAACCGCCGACAAGATCGTCGAGGGCAAGCGCGAGCCGCTCGCCAAGGCACAGGCGATCTACGACTGGATCGTCGAGAACACGTTCCGCGACCCCAAGGTCAAAGGCTGCGGCATCGGCGATATCCGCTCCATGCTGGTCAGCGGCAATCTCGGCGGCAAGTGCGCCGATCTCAACGCCCTGTTCGTCGGCCTGGCACGCGCCGCAGGCGTGCCGGCCCGCGGCGTCTACGGCGTGCGCGTGGCGCCGTCGGCGTTCTCCGGCGCCATGGGCACGCGCAACGCGGACATCAGCAAGGCCCAGCATTGCCGTGCCGAGTTCTGGATCGCCGGCATCGGCTGGATCCCGGCCGACCCGGCCGACATCCGCAAGGTGGTGCTCGACGACAAGCTGGCGCTGAACGACCCCAGGATGCCGGTGCTGCGGCGCTTCCTGTTCGGCGCCTGGGAAGGCAACTGGGTCGCCTTCAATCACACGCGCGATGTGCGCCTGGTGCCCAGCGACACGGTGGTGAACTACTTCATGTATCCGGAGGGCGAGACCGCCCAGGGCCAGCTTGACGGCATGGATCCCGAGGCCGCCGGCTACAGGATCACCGCGCAGGCCGTGTCGTAGCGCACCCGGCCCGCACGCGGGCAGGCAGAGCGACTGACCGCTCACGCCTGCTGCTGCACCTTGACGCGTCCTCGCGAGCACCCATGTCAAGAGTGTTGGCATGGAGGTGGCCATGAAGGCCAGGGATGTGATGTCCCGTGATGTGCCGACTGTCAGGCCGGAAACACCGGTCGTGGACGCGGCCAGACTTCTCTTGACTCATCGGATCGGCGCCGTGCCTGTCATCGACGCCGATGGCCGGCTCGCCGGGCTGGTGAGCGAGGCCGATCTTCTCCACCGCGCCGAGACCGGAACGCTGCATGAGCGCTCCTGGTGGCTGCGCGCCATCACGCCGGGTGAGGTGCTGGCCCGGGAGTACGTGAAGACGCACGCGCGCCAGATCCGGGACGTGATGTCGCTGGACGTCGTCTGCGTCACGGAAGACGCCGAGCTCGCTTCGGTCGTGGATCTGATGGAGACGCGCGGCGCCTGGACCATCCCGGTGGTGCGCGACAACCAGCCTGTCGGCCTGATCAACCGCGCCACGCTGCTGCAGCTGCTGGTCAGCCGCGCATCGAGCACTGCCCCGGTGCAGAACGATGATGCTGCGATCCGCCAGCGCGTGGTCGATGCGTTCCGCACCGAGCCCTGGGCCGGGCTGTGGTCAAGCAACGTGATCGTGCACGACGGCGTGGTGCATCTGTGGGGCTGGGCCGGCAGCGAGGCGGTGCGCGACGCCTGCCGGGTGGCGGCTGAAAGCGTGCCGGATGTGAAGGGTGTCGAGAATCACATCCATGTCCCCCGGCTGATTTCGCTGAGCATGTAGGCGGTCTCTCAGACAGGGAGAGCGGGAGATGACGACCTTCGACGAGCGCGAGCGGGCTTTCGAGAACAAGTTCATGAGCGACGAGGCGCTGCGGTTCAAGGTGACCGCGCGCCGCGACCGGCTCCTCGGCCTGTGGGCGGCGCAGCAGATGGGCAAGTCGGGCGCCGATGCCGACGCCTATGCCAGCGAGCTGGTCTCGATCGACGTCGACAAGCCGGGGGATGGCGAGGTCCTCGAGAAGGTCGGCAGCGACCTGCGCGCCGCCGGCCGGCCGATCGCCGACCACACCGTGCGCGCCCGCATGCTCGAGTTCCTCGACGCTGCCAAGAAGCAGGTCATGGCCGAGCTGCGTTAAGCCCCCTTTTTTTCGGACCGCGGGCATCCACGCCCGCGGTCCGAAAAAAAGCCGGCGCTGGCGCTCGCCGCCGACCACGTTCATAGTGTGGTCATGTCGCGCCTCTCTTCCAGGCCCAAGTCGCCGCGTCCTTCGGAACCCGAGCTCAGCATCCGGATCGATCTGGATGAGGACGACGCACTGGGCCCCGGCAAGGTCCGGCTGCTGGAGCTGGTGCGCGACCTGGGGTCGATCTCCTCGGCCGGCCGCGCCATGGACATGTCCTATCGCCGCGCCTGGCTGCTGATCGACGAGCTGAACCGCACGTTCCGCAAGCCCCTCGTCGAGACCCAGAAGGGCGGCGGCGGCGGCGGCGGCGCGCAGCTCACGCCCTTCGGCAACGAGGTCGTCCGCCTCTACCGCGCCATCGGCGCCGACGCCACCCAGGCGACCATGGGCCATCTGCAGTCGCTGCAGCGCATGCGCACCCCGGGGCGTTGACTGCCCCGTAGCAGCTCCTGTCATCCCGAGCGCAGCGAGGGATCTCCCGCGAATGGCGTACCATGCGTCTTTCGCAGGAGACAGTGAAGTAATCAGCGGCGCTCGCCCTGCTCGAGCGCCACGCTCTTGATGATGGCGAAGATCGGCGTGTCTGGCGCCAGCTTCAGGGCGATCGCGGATTTGCGCGTGATCCGTGCCAGCAGGCGCTGGCCGCCGCAATCCAGCGTCGCATCGACCACGGTGCGGCTCTCCTCGGCCAGGTCCACGATCCGCCCGGCAAGCACGTTCAGCGCGCTGATGCCGTCGGGGCGGGACTGCGACAGCATCACGTCGGACGCCCGGATGAAGACGCGCATCGTGCTGCCGATGCCGGCGGCCACGCGCGGCACGATAAGCTTCCCGGCCTGGGTCTGCAGCGTCGACAGCCCGAAGGTGGCATCCAGCGCCGCCACCCGTGCCTCCAGCAGGGTGCCGGCCTCGCCGGCACCGACGATCGGCACCATCTCGCTGCCGCTCAGCACGTCGGCCGGCGCCCCGACCGCCAGCACGCGGCCTTCCGACAGCAGCACCACCGTGGTGGCCAGCCGGGTCACCTCCGCGATGGCGTGGCTGACATAGAGGACGGGGATGCCCATCTCGTCACGCAGGCGCTCGATATAGGGCAGGATCTCGGCCTTGCGCAGCTCGTCCAGCGAGGCCAGCGGCTCGTCCATCAGCAGCAGCCGCGGGTCGCTGAGCAGCGCGCGCCCGATCGCCACGCGCTGCTTCTCGCCGCCGGACAGCGACGCCGGACCGCGGGCCAGCAGGTGACCCAGGCCGAGCAGCTCGACGACCTGGTCGACGGCGATGCGCTTCTCGCGCACCGACGAGAACCAGCGGCCATAGAGCAGGTTGCGCCGCACGGACAGATGCGGGAACAGGCGGCCTTCCTGGAAGACATAGCCCACGCGCCGGCGGTGCTTGGGCACGAAGATGCGGTTGCGGGTATCGACCAGCGTCGCGCCGTCCACGGCGATCACGCCCTCGTCCGGCCGCGTCAGCCCGGCCACGAGATTGACGATCGACGTCTTGCCCGAGCCGGAGCGGCCGAACAGCGCCGTCAGCCGGCCCTCGCTCTGGAACCGCACATCGAGCGTGAAGGCCCCCAGACGGTGCCGCAGGTCGACCGTCAGCATCACGTCGCCGCCAGCCGCCGCTCGGCCTGGCGTGCCATCAGCTCGGAGACCAGCAGCGCGCCCATCGACACCACCACGGAGATCAAGGTCAGCCGCAGCGCGCCGGCATCGCCGCCCGGCACCTGGGTAAAGGTGTATATTGCCGACGGCAGGGTCTGGGTCTCGCCCGGGATATTGGAGACGAATGTGATGGTGGCGCCGAACTCGCCCATCGCCTTGGCGAAGCTCAGGATCATGCCGGCGATGATGCCCGGCACCGCCAGCGGCAGGGTGATGGTGAGGAACACCCATGCCGGATGCGCGCCCAGGGTGCCGGCGGCCTGCTCCAGGCGCTGGTCGACAGCCTCGATCGACAGGCGCATGGCGCGCACCATCAGGGGAAAGCCCATCACCGCGCAGGCCAGCGCCGCCCCGGTCCAGCGAAAGGCGAAGACGATGTCGAACTGCTCGGCCAGAAAGGCGCCGATCGGCCCCTTGCGGCCGAACAGCAGCAGCAGCACGTAGCCGGTCACCACAGGCGGCAGGATCAGCGGCAGGTGCACGACGCCGTTGAGCAGCGTCTTGCCCCAGAAGCGGCCACGCGCCAACAGCAGCGCCACCAGCACGCCGAATGGCAGGCTGGCGGCGGTGGCCCACAGCGCGACCCTGAGGCTGAGACGAACGGCGGTGAGCTCTTCCTCGGTCAGTCCCAGCACGGATTCCCTACTTCGTCAGGACCGTGAAGCCCTGCTTCTCGAACAGCGGCCGCGCCGCCGCCGACCTCAGGTAGGTGACGAACGCCGCGGCATCCGGATTGGTCGAACTGGCGACCAGGGCGACAGGATACACGATAGCCGGATGCGTGTTCTCGGGAAAAGCCCCGACGATGCGGACGTTGGGATCGGCAGCGGCATCGGTCTGGTAGACGATGCCCAGTGGCGCCTCGCCGCGCGACACCAGCAGCAGGGCGGCGCGCACGTTTTCCGCCTGGGCGATGCGATCCTGCACCGACGACCAGACACCCAGCGCCTCCAGCGACGCCCTGCCGTACTTGCCGGCCGGCACCGAATCGACATTGGCCATCGCCAGGCGGCCGTCGCCCAGCAGCGTCTTGAGCACGAAGCCCGGCTCGATCTTGGCATGCACCTTGGAGTCCCTGCCCGCGACCAGCACGATGCGGTTGCCCAGCAGGTTGGCCCGGCTGTCCGGCTTGATCAGCTTGCGCTGCGCGACATAGTCCATCCAGTCGAGGTCGGCCGAGATGAAGACATCGGCCGGCGCCGCGGCCTCGATCTGCTTGGCCAGCGCCGAGCTGGCGGCATAGGAGATCTTGGTCTGCTTGCCGGTCTCCTTGCTCCACTGGCCGGCGATCTCGTCGAGCGCGTTCTTCAGGCTGGCGGCGGCGAAGACCACCACCGGCTGCTGCTGCGCTGCCGCCGGACGGACGGCCAGGGGCAGCACGGCCGCGACAGCGGCCAGGGTGGCGGCCAGGCCGCGCAACAGATCCCGCTTGCGCCACATCATTATTGCTTCTCCTCACCCCACGGATCGCTATGCCCGGCCGACTATATCGCTTCGCGCCGGTCGGCCAAGCGGTATATTCACCCGAATACGGCGAGGGCCTGCGCCCGGAAAGCCAGGACTGTCATCCCGAGCGTCAGCGAGGGATCTCCCGCGAATAGCGCACCGTGCGTCTTTCGCAGGGGATCCCTCGCTGACGCTCGGGATGACAGTAAAGAAGGGCCACTCTCACTTCATCGGCGAGTACGACGTCGGGATCAGCAGCACCGACTGCATCTCGACCAGCTGAGGGCTCGACTTGCCGATGAACTCCTGCCAGCCGGGATCCTTGCCGACGGCCGCGCGTGCCGCCATGCGCGCATTGAGGTCGGTGTAGGCCCACAGATGCACGGCCTCGTTGGGCTGCGGGAACTCGCCATACCACAGGCCGACCAGGGGCGAATATTTCTCGCGCACCGGCAGGTAGGACTTGATCAGCTCGGCCCAGGGCTGCGCCATGCCCACCTGGGTGCGATAGATGCGGACCTCGTAGAGATGCGCGCCGCCGCCCGGCAGCCTGGGATCGACCACCGCGTTGAGCAGCCGCAGGTCCTGGCGCTGCAGCAGCGGCCGGATGGCCGGCACGTAGGCCTTCGTCCATTGCTCGTTCTTCTGCAGCTCGGCACGCAGGCGGGCGCGCTCGTCGGCGCTGGGGTAGCTCCACAGATGCCATATCTGGTTGAGCTGGCCGAACTCGGATGTCCAGTAGCCATGGTTGAGGCCGTAGTTGTCGCCGCGCGCCGGCCGTCCCACCTTTTCGGCCAGCTCCAGGTATTTCGGCATCGTGCCCGGGTGCAGCGTGTAGGTCCGAAGCTCGTAGATCATTGTGAGTCCCTCGCCCGCGGCGTTGGATCATAACCGCCGGCCCAAGCCGCCGCGCAGCCGGCGTGCTACGTTAGGCCGGCCAACTGGGAGCGCGCCAGGGGCAGGCCAGCACGCATAGCCCCGTCGTCCTCGCTGCGCTCGGGATGGCAGCGATGGTCGGCGCATTTGCGCTCGCTATGTCGTATCCGATATAACGCCGAGAGGTGCATCCGCAGGATCGGCGATGTCGACAGATTTCGATCGGCGCCCATGGCGATGGTTTCGCCTCGCACCGCTGCTTGCGTCGCTCTGCCTGCTGGCAGCCGCGACGCTGGACGCCGCGGCCCAGAGACGTGCGGTCACCGACGGCGCCGGGCGCACGGTCGAGGTGCCGGCACGCATCACGCGGGTTCTTGCGGCCGGGCCGCCGGCCTCGGTGCTGCTCTACACGCTGGCACCCGATCTGATGGCGGGCTGGGTCCACGCGCCGTCGCCCGAGGAGAAGGCCTATCTTGCGGCGCCCTATCGCGACATGCCAGCGCATGGACGCCTGACGGGACGCGGCAACACGGCCAGCATCGAAGCCATCCTGGCGCAGAAGCCCGACCTCATCCTCGACGTCGGCGGCACCGATGCCACCTATGTCTCGCTCGCCGATCGGGTGCAGCAGCAGACCGGCATCCCCTACCTTCTGCTCGACGGGTTGTTCGCCAGGACGGCCACGACCTATCGCACGCTCGGCAGGATCCTCGGCCGCGAGGACCGTGCCGAGACCCTCGCCCGCTACGCCGAGACCACGATGCAGGACATGCGCCGCCGCATCGACGCGGTCCCAGCCGCACGGCATCCCGGCGTCTACTACGGCCGCGGCCCGCGCGGGCTCGAGACCGGCCTGGCCGGCTCGATCAACATGGAGGTGCTGGAGGCGATCGGCGCCCGCAACGTCGCCGCGGCCGCCGGTCGGGGCGGCCTGACGACGGTGTCCCCGGAGCAGATCCTGGCCTGGAACCCCGACGTCATCCTGGCGCTCGAGCCGCAGTTCTATCGCGACGTGGCACAGAACCCGCTGTGGTCCGGGATCAAGGCCGTGCGCGATCGCCGGATCTACCGCGTGCCGTCCCTGCCCTATGGCTGGTTCGACTCGCCGCCGGGCGTGAACCGGTTGATCGCCATCCAGTGGCTTGCCGCCGTGCTCTACCCCGAGATCGGCGCCCCGTCGCTGCGTCCGGCGACGCGCGCCTTCTATGATCAGTTCTACCACGTGCAGCTCACCGACGATCTGCTCGACGCGCTGCTGCGCGATGCCACGCCGCCGCCATGACGACGGATGACAGGATCGCACCGCAGATCGCAGCCCCGACGCTGAGGGCACGCGCCGGGCTATGGCTGGCGCTGCTGGCTCTCGTCGCCGTCGTCATCCTGTCCTTCGGCATCGGCAAGTATCCGGTCTCGCCCGGCGATTTCGTCGCCGCCGTCCTCGCGCGCATCACTGGCCAGCCGCAGGCCGTCGACCCGACATTGCAGACCGTGCTGTGGCAGGTGCGCCTGCCGCGCGTGCTGGCCGGCCTCGCGGTCGGCGCGGCGCTGGCGGCGGCCGGCGCCACCTACCAGGGTCTGTTCCGCAATCCCCTGGTCTCGCCCGATATCCTGGGCGTCTCGTCGGGCGCCAGCCTCGGGGCGGTGCTCGGCATCTTCCTGTCGCTGCCGGTGGTCGCCATCCAGCTCATGGCCTTCGCCGGCGGCCTGATGGCGGTCGCGCTGGTCTACGCCGTGGGCGCATCGATCCAGACACGCGATCCGGTCCTGGTGCTGGTCCTGGCCGGTGTCGCGGTCGGCGCCCTGCTGGCCGCCTGCGTCTCGCTCCTGAAGGTGCTGGCCGATCCCTACAACCAGCTCCCGGCCATCACCTACTGGCTGCTGGGAAGCCTGGCGGCGGTGACACGCGATGATCTGCTCTCGGTCATGCCGGCGCTGCTCATCGGCTTCGTGCCGCTGATCCTGCTGCGCTGGCGCATGAACCTGATGTCGCTGGGTGACGAGGAGGCGCGCGCGCTGGGCATCGACACGACACGGCTGCGCTGCGTCTTCATCGCCGCCGCCACCCTGATCACCGCCGCCGCCGTGGCGATCGCCGGCGTGATCGGCTGGATCGGCCTGCTGATCCCGCATATCGCCCGCATGCTCGTGGGCCCGGATTTCGGGCGCCTGCTGCTGGCCTCGATCATGCTGGGCGGCGGCTACCTCGTGGGCGTCGATGCGCTGGCCCGCAGCATCGCCATGACCGAAACGCCGCTGGGCATCCTGACCGCGGCCCTGGGCGCGCCCTTCTTCCTCTACCTGCTGGCCACGACGCGGCGGGGCTGGCAATGACGCTCGCCGTCGCCAATCTTGCCTTCGGCTATCGCGGCGCACCGATCGGACACGGCGTGAGCTGGTCGATCGGCGCCGGCGAGGTGCTGTGCCTGCTGGGCCCCAACGGCAGCGGCAAGACGACGCTGCTGAAGACGCTGCTGGGGCTGATCCCCGCCCAGGGCGGCAGCATCACCCTCGACGGCCGCGACCTGGCGCGCCACTCGCGAACCGAGCTCGCCCGCCGGATCGGCTACGTGCCGCAGGCGCACACGGCGTTCTTGCCGTTCACGGTGAGCGAGGTGGTGCTGATGGGCCGCGCCGCGCGGGTCGGGCTGTTCTCGGCCCCCTCGGCGCACGACCGCGAGGCGGCCCAGCGCGCGCTCGAGGCGCTGGGCATCGCGCACCTGGCGCACCGCACCTACACCACGATCAGCGGCGGCGAGCGGCAGATGACGCTCATCGCCCGGGCGCTGGCCCAGGAGCCGCAGATCCTGGTCATGGACGAGCCCACGGCCAGCCTCGATTTCGGCAACCAGACCCAGGTCATCGGCCGGGTCGCGGCCCTGGCCGCCGGCGGGCTGGCCATCGTGCTGTCGACGCACGACCCGGACCATGCCTTCGCCTGCGCCGACCAGGTCGCCCTGCTGCGCGGCGGACAATTGATCGCGCTGGGCCCGCCACAAGAGACGTTGACCGCCACGATGCTCAAACGCTTGTACGGCATCGACGTGACGGTGACGTATGTTGGCGAAATCGGCCGCTATGTCTGCACGCCATCTTTTTTTCTTCGTCGAGCACTTCGAGGTCAGTGATCCATAGCCTTCTTTGGCCGCGCGCTCCGTTCTATGCTGGCCAAGGTTGACCGACACTAGGAGGCGGCATGCGGACGTCCCGGAGAGAGAACCATCGCGAGGCGGTGGCCGGCCGCGCCAACGTCGCCGACACGCCGGCGCTTGACGCCTACTACGATGCCCTGGAGCGCAAGGAGATGGGCGCGCTCTGGACCGTGGCCAACAAGATCGAGCCCTGGCAGCCGCGGCCGCAGTCGGTGCCGACGATCTGGCGCTGGGCCGACGTGCGCCCCGCCATCCTGCAGGCGCCCGACCTTGTCAGTCCCGAGGACGCCGGACGCCGCGTGATCATGCTGGTCAATCCCGGGCGGCGCGAGGTCTCGGCCGCGGTGGGGCTGCTCTACAGCGGCATCCAGATCATGAAGGCGGGCGAAGCAGCCACTGCCCACCGGCACATGGCCAGCGCCCTGCGCTTCATCATGGAAGGCCAGGGTGCCTACACCATCGTCGACGGCGAGCGCATGACCCTGGGCGTCAACGACTTCGTGCTGACGCCCAACGGCACCTGGCACGAGCACGGGGTCGATGCGTCCGGCACCACCTGCATCTGGCAGGATGGCCTCGACATCCCGCTGATGAACGCGCTCGACGCCAATTTCTACACCGTGCATCCCGATCTGCGGCAGCGCACCAACCAGCCGACCGACTCCTCGGTCCGCCTGCACGGCGCCGGCTTCGTGCAGCCGGCCTGGCTGCGCCAGGCCTGGACGAAGCCCTACTCGCCGCTGCTGAAGTTCGACTGGGCGCCAACCTACGAGGCGCTGACTCGCGCGGCGCAGGTCTCCGACGGGTCGCCCTATGACGGCATCATCATGGAGTACGTCAACCCGCTCACCGGCGGACCGGTGATGCCGACAATCGGCGCCTCCATGCAGCTGCTGCGCCCCGGCGAGCACACCAAGGCGCATCGCCATACCGGCTCCTTCGTCTATCACGTCGCCAAGGGGCGCGGCTTCAGCGTCATCGACGGGCGGCGCTTCGACTGGCAGGAGCGCGACATCTTCGTGGTCCCGTCCTGGTCGGTGCACGAGCACGCCAATCTCGACGACCGAGTCGACGCCTGCCTGTTCACGTTCAACGATCTGCCGGTGATGCAGGCGCTGGCCACCTATGCCGAGCAGCCCTGCCCCGACAACGGTGGGCACCAGATGGTGGTCGCGTAGACCAGCGGCTATCGGTAAATGACTGTCATCCCGAGCGCAGCGAGGGATCTCCCGCGAATGGCGCACCGTGCGTCTTTCACGGGAGATCCCTCGCTGCGCTCGGGATGACAGGTGGTTAGCGACCCGTGATTGCTGGTACTACCCCGGAGCCGCCGCGCAGCATTCGGCGCACCAGATGTTCTCACCCTTGCGCCGCCACTCCGAGGCGCCGAAATGCAGGTGCTCGACCCCGGCGTCGGCCACCTGCGCCAGCGGCAGGACACGATGGATATGCGCCGGATCCGGCCATGACGGCGCCGCCGGCTGGCGTCCGACGCGCCGGATCGTATGCGCCAGCGGCGGGTTGATGAATACCGGCACCGACAGCCGCTCCCGCGACCGTGACGGGTTGACCACGCGATGCGGCGCCGCGAACAGGTCGCCCCAGGTCGCGAACTGCAGCAGCTCGCCGATATTGACCACCACGAGCTCGGGCGCCGCCGGCACGTCGATCCACCGCACGCCGCGGTCCAACACCTGCAGGCCGCCGATGTCATCCTGGAACAGCAGGGTCAGCCACGAGAAGTCGCAATGCGCCGCCACGCCCCGGCGCCTTTCGCCACCGTCCGGCTGCGCGTGATAGCGGATGAGCTTGAGCAGCGTGTAGGCATCGTCCGATGCCGCGCCGAACGCGTCCGGCGATGCGCCGATGGCCTGCGCCAGCGACGCCAGCAGCAAACGGCCGATGTCCTCGGCGCCGCGCAGGAGCGCCTGCACGTCGCAGCGCAGCGCCGGATCCGGCGGCCACAGGTTCGGGCCTTCCAGCCGGTGCCATGGCTGCCCGGCCGCGCGGGCCGGCCGCTCGCGCGCGAAGTGGATCTGCTCGCGCCAGTCGCGTTCGTTGTGCATGACGCTGAAGCCGCGGAAATGCGCCGAGCGCGCGATGTCGAGCTGCTGGCGGGCGGCCGCGTCGAGCGCGAAGAGCCGACGCGCCAGGGACACCGCGTCGCGACGGAAGGGCATGCCGGCCAGCCGGAACGTGCCGACATCGCGGCTCGCCGCATGAAGCGCACGCCGCGCCGACGGATCGCCCGCCACCAGCGCGGCGGCATCGATGACCGGCAGCGCTGCCATCGTCATGCAGCGCCCTCCTCGGCGAGCAGCCGCAGCAGCAAGGCGCGTCCGGCCACGAGATGATCGGCCAGCCCCGGGTCGACCGCCTCCCCCCAGAAGCGTCTGGCCAGCTTCGAGCGCACCTTGACGATGTGCGGCTCGCCGGCCAGCTCGCGGCGCAGGATCTCGGGCACCGGCGTGAGCGACTTCTCGTGACAGATCTCGAACAGCAGCACGCATGCCGCGGCCACGTCAGGCGTCTGGCCACCCCCGCAACGCGCCAGGCCGGACAGCAGGCCATCGACCGTCGCGGCAGCGCGCTGCATCAGGCGCGCATGCTCGCCGCGCCGCGCCACCAGCGGCGCCACCGCCGCCGCCAGGACACGGCGATGGCCACCGGTCGCCGCATCGAAGGTGGTGCGCCGCCCGTCGCGGTCGGGCGCGCCGTAGGCATCGGGGATCGCGACGCCCAGCACCGCCAGGTCCTCGCGCACCATGAAGCGCAGATGGTCGACGTCGTGCCAGAAGAACTCGGACGGCGTGCAGGCGTCGCCGTCGGCCATGGTTGTGCTGTCGCGCAGCCCGACCACGCGCGCTGATGTCGCCCGCAGCCGCAGCAGGTCGACCATATCAAGCGTCTCGAAGCTGGGCAGCATCACGATGGACGGCGCCAGCGCCAGCGCATCGTCGAGCTCGGCCGCGACGCGCATGCCATACTTGGTCCGCGCGCCGCCGGCATCGAGCAGCGACACATAGTCGAGCGCCAGGCGGATAAGGGCATCGTGGCGGCAGCCGTCGGTGCCCCATGCCTGCGCCCGCGCCGCGATCGGCGCGAAACGACCGTCGCCGGCATCGCTGCGCCATCTCGCCCGGGTCAGGAGCGGACGCACCAAAGCCTCGAGCTCGGGCATCGGACACGGACCAACCGCCGGCGCTCCCGCCAGGCGCCGGGTGAGGGCGCGGGCGACCTGCAACGTCAGGCTGGCCGCATCGGTCATCGGCGACACGCCCTCCTGCGCCGTTCGCAGGAGGGCGCCGGCGTCTCAGAACGCCTCAGCCTTCAGGGCCATCAGCGTCTCGCTGCCGGCCTTGATCTGGTGCGCCAGGGCCGTGGTCTGCGGCAGCACGCGCCTGGCGAAGAACCGGCCGGTGGCGAGCTTGGTCTCGTAGAAGTCGTTGTCGGTGCCGGCCTGCAGGCCGGCATGCGCCGCCTTGGCGATGCGGCCCCACATATAGGCCATGGCGGTCAGCGCCATCAGCCGCAGCAGGTCGGTGGCGGCGGCGCCGGCCTCGTCCGGGTTCTTCATCGCGTTCTGCATCAGATACATCACGCTTTCCTGGACGCGGCCGATCGCCTTCTCCAGCGGCTCGACGAACTCGGCCATCTTCGGGTCGGCCTTGTTGGCGGCGATGAAGCCGTTGATCTCGCCCAGCAGGCGCTGCGCCGGCTTGCCGCCCTTCATCATCAGCTTGCGGCCCACCAGGTCGAGCGCCTGGATGCCGTTGGCGCCCTCGTAGAGCTGGGTGATGCGCGCGTCGCGCACGAGCTGCTCCACGCCGTGCTCGCGGATGAAGCCGTGGCCGCCATAGGTCTGCACCGCAAGGTTCGCCGACTCGGACCCCATGTCGGTGAAATAGGCTTTCACGATCGGCGTCAGAAGCTGCAGCAGATCGTCGGCCGCCTCGCGCGCCTCGGCATTGTCGCTGTGATGCGCCTTGTCGATCAGCGAGCCCACCCAGTAGGCCAGCGCCCGCGCGCCCTCGGCGAACGACTTCTGGATCAGAAGCATGCGCCGCACGTCGGGATGCACGATGATCGGGTCGGCCGGACCGTTGGCGTTCTTGGGACCCGTCAGCGAGCGGCCCTGCAGGCGGTCCTTGGCGTAGGCCGCGGCGCTCTGGTAGGCGGTCTCGGCGATGCCCAGCCCCTGCATGCCCACGCCCAGGCGGGCGGCGTTCATCATCACGAACATGGCGTTCAGGCCCTTGTTGGGCTCGCCCACCATCCAGCCCTTGGCGCCGTCGAAGTTCATGACGCAGGTCGCCGAGGCCTTGATGCCCATCTTGTGCTCGATGGCGCCGCAGCGCACGCCGTTGGCGGCGCCGGGCTTGCCGTCGTCGGTGGGCAGGAACTTGGGCACGATGAACAGCGAGATGCCCTTGGTGCCGCCCGGCGCATCCGGCAGGCGCGCCAGGCACAGATGGATGATGTTCTCGGTCAGGTCATGCTCGCCGGCCGAGATGAAGATCTTGGTGCCGGTGATGGCGTAGCTGCCGTCGGCCTGCGGCTCGGCGCGCGTGCGCAGCATGCCCAGGTCGGTGCCGCAATGCGGCTCGGTGAGGCACATCGTGCCCGACCACGTGCCGTCGCCCAGCTTGGGCAGATAGCGCTGCTGCAGCTCGGGCTTGCCGTGCGCGCGCAGCGCCTCGTAGGCACCGTGCGACAGCCCGGGATACATGCCGAACGACAGGTTGGCCGAGGTGATCATCTCCTGCACGACGAAGCCAAGGGTGGCGGGCAGGCCCTGGCCGCCGAACTTCGGATCCGTGGTGATGTTGGTCCAGCCGCCGTCGATGAACTGCGTGTAGGCTTCCTTGAAGCCCTTGGGCGTGCGCACCACGCCGTTCTCGTAGTGGCAGCCCTCCTCGTCGCCGGAGCGGTTGAGCGGGAACAGCACGTTCTCGCACAGCTTGGCTGCCTCCTCGAGGATGGCGTCCACCAGGTCGGGCGTGACCTCGCCGAACGGCGGCAGCGCCGTGACCTCCTTGAAATCGATCACCTCGCGCAGCACGAACCGCATGTCCTTCAGCGGCGCCTTGTACGTGGCCATCACCTATCTCCCTGTCGGAAAATCAGAATCGGAAACCAGAACAACGCATTCCGATCCTTGGCTTCTGTCACCTGTCTTCTGAATCGGGGTCGACACCCTTGCCGCGCAGGAACGCCTCGGCCTGGGCCTCGACCTCGCGGAACTCGGCCAGCTGCGCACGCAGGTCGCGCAGCCGTTTCTCCAGCTCGGCGATGTGCTCGCGGCTCTTGTGCAGCACACCCCTGATCTGCTGCACGCCCGAATGATCGGAATGGTACAGATTGAGCAGATCGCGGATCTCGCCAAGGCTGAAGCCCAGGCGCTTGCCGCGCAGCACCCAGCCCAGCCGCGCCCGGTCGCCGGCGCTGTAGACACGGGTAGTGCCCTGACGCTCGGGCGCGATCAGCCCCTCGTCCTCGTAGAAGCGAATCGCGCGCGCCGTGACGCCGAACTCCTTGGCGAGTTCCGCGATAGTCCATGTTCGCCCCGGCGCCTTCGCTGCGCCGCGCTCGGCATCGAGTGTGGCCTGCGACATGAGCCTACCGTAGTTGACGTTTACGTAAACGTCAATCCACCGAAAAAAAGTGCCGGCCCGGCGCAACCTCGACCGGCCGGCCAGCGTTGGTGAAACGGCGGGTCTTCCCGCCGATTGTTCCCCATGACGACACACTCGCCCCGCCGCCAGGCGGGGCTTTTTTCTCCGGCCCTCGCCTGCCTTGGTTTTGCCGCGGGCCCTTCCCATCTGACGACGCATGACGGATGAGCCCGGCGGCAAGACCGCACTGATCGTTCCCGATTGGCTGCGGCCCGAGCCGCCGCCGCGCCGGCCGTGGCGCAAGGTGCTGATGGCCCTGGCCGTGGCCGGGTGCTTGGCCCTGTCGCTGCTGGGCGGCCTGCTGCCGGTCATGCCGGGCTGGATCTTTTTCGTGCTGGCGATCTACCTGCTGGCGACCGAGTTCCGCACCGGCCGGCGCTGGGTGACCAAGGCGCGCCGGCGCTGGCCGTGGATGTCGGAATGGATCACGCGCGCGCGCAACCACCGCTGGGCGCCGCGCCACCTCGAGGAGTTCGACGACCTCACCGATCCGCGGCGGCGCTGACATCGGGCGCCGGGACCGGGTTGGGGAAGCGCACCCGCACGCTGGTGCCGCCCTCGGCGCGACGTGACACGCTCGCCTCGCCGCCGAGCTGCGCCGAGAGGCCGCGCAGCAGGGTGAAGCCCAGGCCGCCATCGGCCAGGTCGTCATCTCCGTCCGCGATCCCCACTCCGTCGTCCTCGATCAGCAGCTCGAACTGGCCGTCACGGTCGATCACCTGGATCGTGACCCGCGGCTCCGCCACATCGGCGAAGGCATGGGCCAGGGCGTTGGAGACGGCCTCGGTGACAATCAGCCCGACGGGGATCGCCACGTCCGGACCAACGGCCATGACGGGGGCGCTGACAGTGAAGCGCACGCCTGGGCCGGCCGGCGCGCTGTCGCCCACCGACAGGTGGCGCACGAGGTCGTTGAGGAAGGCCTGAAAATCCACCTGCGTCCAGTTCGTGCGCTCGTACAGATGCCGGTGCAGCAGCGACATGGTCAGCACCCGGTTCTGCGCGCCGGCGAAGACGCGCCTAATGCGCGGGCTGCGGATGCGGCCGGCCTGCAGGCTGAGCAGGCTGGAGATCATCTGCAGGTTGTTCTTCACCCGGTGGTGCAGCTCGCGCAGCAGCGCGTCGCGCTGCGCCAGATCGGCCTGCAGCGCCTGCATCGCGACCGGCGCAGGCGGTGATGGTGCCGCCTCGGGTGGCGCGGATGGCGCCGGCGCTGCCGGCGCGGCGGCCGCGGGCGCCGTCCGGCACCACCGGTCGATCACGATGCAGAAGACCGCCAGCGCCGCAGCGTAGACAAGCACCGCCAGGATCGCTCCAGGCCAGGATGCCACGACTGTCAGCAGCGCCAGCACCAACCCCGGCGCCAAAGCCGCGGCCGTGAGCAGGAATAGCCTGGCCCGCAGCGTCATGCCGGGCGATCAGATCGCCACGATGTTGAGCGCCTGGGCCATCGCCGTCTTCAGCAGGTCCGGGTCGAACGGCTTGGTGATCACGAAGGCAGGCTCGATGCCCTCGCCGGTCAGCAGGCGCTCGGGGTAGCCGGTCACGAAGATGATCGGCACCGACATCGATTTCAGGATCTGGCGTACCGCCGCCATGCCGTTGTCGTCGCCGCGCAGCTGGATATCGGCGATCACCAGGTCGGGCGTGTGCTTGGCGGCCAGCGACACGGCTGCGTCCTCGGTGGCCGCGATGCCGACGACCTGATGGCCGGCGCCGCGCACGATCTTGGCGACATCGAGCGCGATCACGGCCTCGTCCTCGATCACCAGCACCCGCACCGACGCGACGCGGCGCAGCTCCTCGCGCGCCGTGCGCAGCGCCTCCTCGGCCTCCGCCGGGGTGATGGCGAGGATGCGCGCGGCGTCCTCGATGGCGAAGCCTTCGAGCACCGTCAGCAACAGCACCTTGCGCTGCATGTCGGGGATCTCCCCGATCTGCACCTTGAGGCGGCCGGGCGCGGTGCCTGGATCGCCGCCGCCATCGGAATCCAGGCCGCCGAACGGCCGCTGCAGCCGGTGGAACAGCGCGAAGACGTCGACCTTGGTCGACGTGCCGTCGCGCATCAGCTCCGGCTGCTGCAGAAGCACCTCCACGCACAGGCGCACCCACTGGTCGCCCTTGTCCTGGCTACCGGTCAGGGCGCGCGCATAGCGGCGCAGGAACGGCAGCGTGTCGAGCAGCTGACGGGAAGGTTCACTCGCTGTGTTGGACACCTCATGCCCCCCGAAACACCAGAAATCGGTCGACCCGGCCGGCGTCAAACCGGATGTCCCCTGACGGCGTTACATCCACGCAAGTTTCGTAGCGGCGCCAAAGTTACCCTGTCAACCAGGCAACTCAACGGTGCTTGCGGATTGTGGAATGCAGCGCCACCATCGGTCAACGACGGAGAGGCAACGGGAGCGATCATGGCGGGCAGCGGCTATGACTACATTATCGTGGGCGCCGGCTCGGCCGGCTGCACGCTGGCCTATCGCCTGGCTATCGATCCGTCCGTCCGCGTGCTGGTGCTGGAAGCCGGCAGGCCCGATACGCATTTTCTGATCCACATGCCGGCCGGCGTGGTGAGCATGGCCGGCTCCGGGCGCTACGATTGGGGCTACTGGACCGAACCGCAGGCGCACTGCAAAGACCGCCGCATGTACTGGCCGCGCGGCAAGACGCTGGGCGGCTCGTCGTCGATCAACGCCATGCTGTATGTCCGCGGCCATGCCTGGGACTACGACCATTGGCGGCAGCTGGGCAATCCAGGCTGGAGCTACGCCGACGTGCTGCCCTATTTCATCAAAGCGCAGCACAACGAACGCGGCGCCTCCGAGCACCATGGCGCCGGCGGGCCGTTGAACGTCGCCGACCAGGTCTCGCCGGCACCGATCAACAACGCCTTCGTCGAGGCCTGCGTGCAGGCCGGCCACCGGCGCAACGCGGACTTCAACGGCGCCGTGCAGGACGGCGTCGGCTTCTTCCAGGTGACTCAGAAGGGCGGCAAGCGCTGGAGCGCGGCGCAGGCCTATCTGCGGCCGGCGCTGGCGCGCGGCAACGTGACCGTGCTCACCCAGGCGCACGTGGCGCGCGTGATCATCGAGAACGGTCGCGCCACCGGCGTCGCCTATCGCAAGGACGGCAAGGACACGGTGGCGCATGCCGCGCGCGAGGTCGTGCTGTCGGGCGGCGCCGTCAACTCGCCGCAGCTGCTGATGCTGTCGGGCGTCGGACCAGCCGACCACCTCAAGGCACATGGCATCGCCGTCGTCGCCGACGTGCCTGGGGTCGGCGCCAACCTGCAGGACCACCTCGACGCCGCGACGCTCTACTACTGCACGACCCGCGACACCTACGACACCGCCAGCAAGCTGGCGACCTTCGCCAGGTACGTGTTCGCCAAGACAGGCCCGGGCACGTCCTGCATCGCCGAAAGCGGCGGCTTCCTGCGCACCGGCGAGGGGCTTGCCGCGCCCGACATCCAGCTGCACTTCATCCCTGCCTTCGTGATCGACCACGGCCGCACCCGCATGAAGCGCAACGGCATGACCCTGCATGTCTGCCTGCTGCGGCCCGAAAGCCGCGGCAGCATCCGGCTGAAGAGCGCCGACCCGATGGCCGACGCCGCAATCGACGCCAACTACCTGGCCGAGCCCAGGGACCTGCAGGGGCTGGTGCGCGGCACCCGCATCGCACGCGAGATCTTCGCCCAGGCCGCGCTTGCCCCCTTTCGCGGCAGCGAGCTGGAGCCCGGCGCCGGCAAGCAATCCGATGCCGACCTGGCCGACTGGGTGCGCGCGCGGTGCGAGACGATCTATCACCCGGTCGGCAGCTGCCGCATGGGCCCCGAAACCGATTCATCCGCCGTGGTCGACACGGCGCTGCGCGTGCGCGGCGTTGCCGGCCTGCGCGTGGTCGATGCCTCGATCATGCCGACGCTGGTCGGCGGCAACACCAACGCGCCCACCATCATGATCGCCGAGCGCGCCGCCGACCTGATGCTGGGCGAGGCCGTACCGGCCCGGCAGGCGGCTTGACCATGGGCCCCTCCGTCCAGCGCAGCCGCGCCACGGCCACGATCCTGCGGCTCGCCGGCATCGGCGACATCGCGCTGGGCGTGCTCGCCGCGCTGGGCGGCGAGTCGATCCTGCCGCTGGGCGAGGTCGCGCCCGGCCTGCGCCTGTGGTGGATCGTCGGTGCGGTGCTGGCGGCCGGCGGCATCGGCGTCCTGCTCTGCGCGCACCTGCTGGACCGCCGGCGCAGCGACAGTGGCGGCGGTTCCGGTCCGGTGCAACGCGGCTGACGCACGGCCATCTTCAGGGAGAGGCCAGCATGGGAAAGGGAGCACGGATCTGGGCTGGCCTGGTGCTGGCGTGCCTGACGCTGGCTGCCTGCTACGAGACGGCGCCCGGCGTGCTGGGCCGCGGCGCCGATGTCGCGCTGTCGTCCGGCATCTATCGCTGCGAGAACGACAAGGACAGCCAGGTGTCGATCGCGTCGATATCGGCCGCAGCCCAGCTCGCCCCCGACGACGTGGTCTACGTCGCCACGATGGAGAAAAGCCGCTACCTCGTGCGCATCGCCGCCATGGCCGACGGCCTGTTCCTGCTCGAAGGCCGCGACGACTACCGCCGGGCCTATCACCTCTTTGCGCGTCGGCAGGGCAATGACGGCTATGAGCTGCTGGTCGCCGATTCCGCCGGCGCCCGGGCGCGGCTGACGGCGCTGGCCGGCGCGCACGGCGTGGCGATCGAGTTTCCGAACATGGGCCCGCCGCGCATCGCGGGCACGCCGCAGAGCGAGCGCGCCTTCCTGATGGCCCACACCCCCACCGAGCTGCAGCGTGTCAGCACCTGCCGCCTCGTGCCGTGATCACCTCTCCCGCCAAGCGGGAGAGGTGAAGATCACCCCCGCTTCTCCACGACCGCGAACCAGGGCCGGCCGCGGACCTCGGCGAGCGTGCCGCTGCCGTTGCGGGGATAGATGCTCATCGTGATGGTGTCGCGGACATTGCCGCCGATCGCCCGCACCTGCGCGCCGTTGACGACCACCACCACGTCGCAATGCGCCGCTTCGCGATCGACCGCGGCACGCAGCGCGGCGGCGTCGCGCGGGCCGGCCCAGCGCGTGCCGGTGCAGACCAGATCGCCGGGCTTGGGGGCGTAGCGGCGCCAGTCATGGACCACGAAGCGGCGGCCGCCGCCGCCGCCGAGCTGGGCATCCAGCAGCGACATCAGGTAGCCGGCATGGCGGCCGCTGGGCGGAAAGTCGCGCGACGGCACGCCTGCCTCGTGCACCACCCAGGCCACGAAGATGCCCGACCACGGCTTGTCGCTGCGGCCGTTCCATTCCGGCCGGCCAACCAGCGCCCAGTAGTCGCCGATGCGCGAGGCCAGCGGCTCGCGCGTCTCGTTGACGCCGCCGTTGTGGCTGCCCGGCCCGCCATAGACCAGCACCTCGCCGCCGGCCCGGCGCCATTCGTGCCAGGCGACCGCGGCCACCGGGTCGCTCGGCGGTGATTCCCGCGTGCTGCCGCAGGCGGAGAGCGAGAGCGCCGTCGTGAGCCCCAGCAGGGCCCACCGCAGCGCCGCGGCCAGGCCCGGCCGTCGTCGTTGCTGTTCCATCGTCCTCGCGCGATCGGGAAGGGGAACCGATCGAGGGATCACTCTATCATGATTTTCGTCTTATTCACCATAGGTTTAAAGAGAGGTTTGGATATACTACACGAGACTGACCCTTTGACTTGAGCCGCGCGTGGACGCGCGCGATGCGAAACGACATAGTGGCGCCGCAAGGGTGACGGGAGGACACAATGCATGTCTGGGAGAAGAGCTACCCGCCGGGCGTGAGCTGGGCGCTCGAGGTGCCGCGCAAGGCCATTCACGAGGTGTTCGAGGAGAGCTGCGCCACCTACGGTGACAAGCCGTTCACCGACTTCCTCGACAAGGTCATGAGCTTCCGCGACTACAAGGAAGCCACCGACCGTGCCGCCACCGGATTCCAGAAGCTGGGCGTGAAGCCCGGCGTGCATGTCGGCCTGTATCTGCCCAACACGCCGCACTACCTGATCGCCTTCTTCGGCATCCTGAAGGCCGGCGGCCGGGTCGTGAACTACAGCCCGCTCGATGCCGAGCGCGAGCTGGAGCACAAGATCAGCGACAGCGAGACCGATTTCCTGGTCACCCTGGACGTCAAGGCGCTCTACCCCAAGATGGCCGGGATGCGCGGCAAGACGCGCCTGAAGAAGCTGATCGTGGGCAGCATCGCCGACTTCCTGCCCTGGCCCAAGAACTGGCTCTACCCGATCGCCAAGAAGGCCGACATCGCCAGGTGGCCGCGCGACGACTGGCACATGTCGTTCAAGGACCTGCTGAACAACGACGGCCGCTACCAGCAGCACAAGCTGGGCGACAACCTGTGGGACGAGGTCGCGCTGCTGCAATACACCGGCGGCACCACAGGCCTGCCCAAGGCGGCGATGCTGACGCATGGCTGCATCATGGCGGCGATGAGCCAGGGCCAGGCCTGGACCACGCCCTACACGACGCCGGGCACCGAGAAGGTGGTCTGCGTGCTGCCTCTGTTCCACATCTACGCGCTGTCGGGGATCATGCTGGGGGCGGTGCGCAACGGCAACCAGCTCATCCTCTATCCGCGGCCCGATATCGACATGATCGTGAAGGACCTGGGCACCAAGAAGCCCACCTTCCTGCCCGGCGTGCCGACGCTGTACACCGCCATCAACAAGCATCCGCTGGCCCGGCAGCTCGACCTGAAGTCGCTCAAGATCTGCATGTCGGGCGGCGCACCGCTGCCGGTCGAGGTGCAGAACGAGTTCGAGAAGCTGACCGGCGCCACCCTGATCGAGGGCTACGGCCTCACCGAGACCTCGCCCACCGGTTGCATCTGCCCGGTCGACAAGACGGCGCGCCGGGTCGGCTCGTGCGGCGTGCCGATGCCCGGCACCATCGTCGAGATCCGCGACCTGGAGGACATCGACAAGGTGCTGCCGCCGGGCAAGGAGAATGTCGGCGAGGTCTGCATCATCGGCCCGCAGGTGATGAAGGGCTACTGGAAGAAGCCCGACGAGACCGACAAGGTGCTGTTCACCCACCCCGACAGCAACTGGAAGGGCCTGCGCACCGGCGACATGGGCTACATGGACGCCGACGGCTGGGTCTACCTGGTCGACCGCTCAAAGGACCTGATCATCTCGTCGGGCTACAACGTCTATCCGCGCATGATCGAGGAGGCGACCTACGAGCATCCCGCCGTCGACGAGTGCATCGTGATCGGCATCCACGACGAGTACCGCGGCGAGGCGCCCAAGGTGTTCGTGAAGCTGAAGCCCGGGATGTCGCTCACCTTCGACGAGCTGAAGAAGCACCTGCAAGGCAAGATCGGCAAGCACGAATTCCCGGTCGCCTTCGAGATCCGCAGCGAGCTGCCCAAGACCCCGGTCGGCAAGCTGTCTAAGAAGGAGCTCAAGGCCGAGGAAGCCGCCAAGCGCGACGCCACCAAGCAGGTCGCGGCGCAGTAGGGTATTCCCTCCCCCAACGCAGTTGGGGGAGGTGGCCGAAGGCCGGAGGGGGACCCGACGCGGTCTTAATTGCCAAGACCACGTCGCCTCCCCTCCGCCCCTTCCGGGGCACCTCCCCAGCAAAGCTGGGGAGGCGGATTTTCAACCCCGCCTTATCTGGTCGATGTAGTGCCTTGCGAGCTCGATGCTGCAGCCGCTGGCGCGCTGGACCGTCTTCATGGCCTCGTCGGTATGGCCGCGCGCCAGCAGCGCCGTCACCGCCAGCCGCAGCCGCGGGTCCTCCAGCGGGCGGCGCGGGTCGGCGCCGCCGCTGCGCTGGCTCTCGGCCAGGGCGTCGACGTACTCCTTGGCCTCCTTCAGCGCCATGCCGGTGCGCTCGTGCACCAGCTTGATGGCGGCGATGGCCTCGCCGCGCGCCACCAGGGCGGCCGCCTCGGTGCGCACGCTGGCGCTGCTGCCGGCCTGGGCGCTGGATGCCATCACCATCTGGCGCGCCACCACCATCATCGACGGCGCGTTGGGCAGCGCCTCGACATAGTCCTTGGCCTCCTTCAGGCCCAGGCCCGTCATCTCGCGCACCATCTTGATGGCCTCGATTTTCTCGCCGCGCGCCGCCATAGCGCGCACCACCGAATCGGCCGCCGCCATGGTCATGCTGGCAGCCGGCGACGGCTCGGCCGCCGGCGCCGCCGGGCCGCCGGCGCTTGCGATCACCCGGGTGCGCGACCGGCCGCGCAACAGCAACAACAGCAGCAACCCGATCACGCCCAGCGTGGCGCCAGCGGTGATCGCGATCAAGACCGTGTTGTCCATCGATGACGCTCCCACTTCCGGTCGGGGTCATAGCACAGGCGGCCGCGCGGCGCCCACCGCCGCCGCAGCCCGCCTGCCTGCCTGCCGGTGTGCCGCCCGGTCACATCTGCTCATCCGAGGCCGCATCCGGCTGCGGCTTCCCCTGCCGCGGCCCGCCCGGTAATCTCAAGGCTACCGGACCGCAAGGACCTTGACGTGGATACACCTCCTTTCAGCTTCGATTTCCCCTACGATTCCCGCCGGCTGCCCATCTTCGCCCGCAATGTCGTGGCCACGTCGCAGCACTTGGCGGCGACGGCCGGCCTGCGCATGCTGGCCAAGGGCGGCACCGCCGCCGACGCGGCCATCGCCACCGCCATCGCGCTGACCGTGGTCGAGCCGACGATGAACGGCATCGGCGGCGATGCCTTCTGCATCCTGTGGGACGGCAGCCGCCTGGTCGGCCTGAACGCCTCGGGCCGCGCCCCGGCGCTGATGACCCGCGACCGCTACGCCGGCCTCGACAAGATGCCGGGCGAGGGTTGGGGCGCCGTCAGCGTGCCCGGCTGCGTGTCGCTGTGGGTCGAGCTGCACCGCAAATACGGCACCCTGCCCTTCGCCGACCTGTTCGAGCCGGCCATCCGCTACGCCCGTGACGGCTTCCGCGTCTCCTGGATGGTGGCGCAGCAGTGGCAGCGCGCCATCGCGCGCCTGAAGGACCAGCCGGGCTGGGCCGCGGCCTTCATCCCCAAGGGCCGCGCGCCGCTGCCGGGCGAGCTATGGCGTTTCCCGGCCCAGGCCGAGACCCTGCGCCAGATCGCCGAATCGGGCGGCGAGGCCTTCTATCGCGGCGCCCTGGCCCAGAAGATGGAACGCTGCGCCGTGGACGGCGGCGGCGCACTGCGGGCCGCCGACCTCGCCGCCCACCAGGCCGACTGGGTCGACCCGATCGGGCTGGCCTATCACGGCACCTCGCTGCACGAGATCCCGCCCAATGGCCAGGGCATCGCCGCCTGCATGGCGCTGGGCATCCTGGAGAACTTCGAGCTCAGCGGCTTCGCCCCCGACGGCCCCGAGGTGGCGCATCTGCGCATCGAGGCGATGAAGCTCGCCTTCGCCGACGTGCACCGCCATGTCGCCGACCCCCGGCACATGGAGGTGACATCGGCGCAGCTGCTCGACAAGGCCTACCTGAAGTCGCGCGCCCGGCTGATCAATCCGCGCAAGGCCGGACGCTTCGAGCCCGGCACCATTCCCAGGCTCTCGGGCACGGTCTATCTCGGCGCCGCCGACGAGGGCGGCATGATGGTGTCGCTGATCCAGTCGAACTACGCCGGCTTCGGCTCGGGCGTGGTGGTGCCGGAGACCGGCATTGCCCTGCAGAACCGCGCCGCCGGCTTCTCGCTGCAGCCCGGCCACCCCAACGAGGTGGCGCCGGGCAAGCGGCCCTTCCACACCATCATCCCCGGCTTCGTCACCAAGGATGGGCGGCCGCTGGCCACCTTCGGCCTGATGGGCGGCGGCATGCAGCCGCAGGGCCACATGCAGGTGCTCTCGCGCATCGTCGATTTCGGCCAGAACCCGCAGGCCGCCATCGACGCGCCGCGCTGGCGCGTGCATGAGTCGGGCGACCTGTGGCTGGAGCCGCATATGCCGGCCGCCACCGCCGGCGCGCTGCAGGCGATGGGCCACACCGTGGTGATGACGCAGGCGCCGAGCTTCGAGTTCGGCTCCAGCCAGATCATCTGGCGCTACCCCGACGGCGGCCCCTATCTCGGCGCCTCCGAAAGCCGCCGCGACGGCGCCGCCGTAGGCTTCTGAATCTTCCGTCTCCCCGCCGCCGCGGGGAGACAGAAGACGACCGCTTGACCTTCCCATGATTGGAAGGTCCATCTAGGGGGCATGAACCAGACTCTCACTGCACAAGAGCTGCATGATTTGCGGCTGCCGATCGTGGGCATGACCTGCGCCTCGTGTGTCAGCCGCGTCGAGCGCGCGCTGGAAGCCGTGCCGGGGGTTGAACGCGCGAGCGTCAACCTGGCGTCGGAGACCGCCACCGTCACGGCGCCGGCCGCGCTGGCCCCGGCGCGTCTCGCCGCGGCGGTCGAGGCCGCCGGCTACAAGGTCGGGACATCCACCATCGATCTCACGGTCGAGGGCATGACCTGCGCCTCATGCGTCGGCCGGGTCGAGCGCGCGCTGCAGCAGGTGCCGGGCGTCACTGGTGCGAGCGTGAACCTCGCGACCGAGCGGGCCCGCATCGAGGTCGCCGGCAGCGCCGACCACACCCTGCCCGCCCTGCTGGCCGCGGTCGAGGCCGCCGGCTACCGCGCCCGGACCCTGGCGCCGGCCGCCGGCGCCGAGGATGCCGCCAAGGCGCGCACCGACCGCCGCGAGCTGCTGCAGGTGAGCGCCGCGATCCTGCTGTCGCTGCCGCTGGTCGCGCCGATGGTGCTGCAGCCTTTCGGCATCCACGCCATGCTGCCGGGCTGGTGGCAGTTTGTGCTGGCGACGCCGGTGCAGTTCATCCTCGGCTGGCGCTTCTACGTCGGCGCCGCCAAGGCGCTGCGCGCCGGCACCGGCAACATGGATCTGCTGGTGGCGCTGGGCACGTCGGCCGGCTGGGGGCTGAGCACATGGCTGCTGCTGCGCACGCCCGCCGAGGCCATGCCGCACCTCTACTACGAGGCCTCGGCGGTGGTGATCGCGCTGATCCTGCTGGGCAAGTATTTCGAGGCCCGCGCCAAGCGCCAGACCACGGCCGCGATCCGTGCCCTGATGGCGCTGCGGCCCGAGACCGCGCGCGTGCGCCGCGACGGCGCCGAGCTGGAGGTGCCGTCAGCCGACGTGCGCGTGGGCGAGCTCGTGGTGGTGCGCCCGGGCGAGCGCATTGCGGTCGACGGCGTCGTCACCGAGGGCGCCACCCATGCCGACGAGTCGCTGATCACGGGCGAGAGCGTCCCGGTACCCAAGCATGTCGGCGACGCGGTCACCGGCGGCGCCATCAACGGCGACGGCCTGATCGTGGTGCGCACCACCGCGGTGGGCGCCGAGTCGACGCTCGCACGCATCGTGCGCCTGGTCGAGAACGCCCAGGCCGCCAAGGCGCCGATCCAGCGCCTGGTCGACCGCGTCAGCGCCGTGTTCGTGCCGGTGGTGATCGGCATTGCGCTGCTGACGCTGGCCGGCTGGTGGCTGCATACCGGCGACCTCGAGCATGCCGTGATCACCGCCGTGGCGGTGCTGGTGATCGCCTGCCCCTGCGCGCTGGGCCTGGCGACGCCGACCGCGATCATGGCCGGCACCGGCGTGGCGGCGCGGCACGGCATCCTCATCAAGGACGCCGAGGCGCTCGAGCGCGCCCATCACATCGACGTCGTGGCCTTCGACAAGACCGGCACGCTCACCGAAGGCAAGCCCTCGGTCGTGGCCTTCGAGCCGCACGGCCTGCCGCATGCCGAGGCGCTGCGGCTGGCCGGCGCCATCCAGGCCGGCAGCGAGCATCCGCTGGCCCGCGCCGTCATCGAGGCCGCGTCGGCCGAAGGCGTGGCGCTGCCGGCGGCGAGCGACGTCACCGCCCTGCCCGGCCGCGGCGTTGCCGCCACGGTCGAGGGCCGCGCCCTGCGCCTGGGCAGCGCCCGCCTGATGGCCGAGCTGGACGTCGACCTCGCGCCGCTCGCCGCCCCGGCCGAGCAGCTGCGCGACGAGGGCCGCACGGTGTCGTACCTGGCCGGCAGCGCCGGCTCCCAGTGGCGGCTCCTCGCCCTGATCGCCTTCGGCGATGCGCTGAAGGCGTCGGCACCGGCCGCCATCCAGCGCCTGCGCGACATGGGCGTGCGCACCGTGATGCTGACCGGCGACAACGCCGGCAGCGCCAGGGTCGCCGCCCGGCGCCTGGGCATCGACGAGGTCGTGGCCGAGATCCTGCCGCAGGACAAGGCGGCGGTGCTGGCGCGCCTGAAGGAAGGCGGCAAGGTGGTGGCGATGGTCGGCGATGGCGTCAACGACGCGCCGGCGCTGGCCGCAGCCGATGTCGGCATCGCGATGTCGACCGGCACCGATGTGGCCATGCACGCCGCCGGCATCACGCTGATGCGCGGCGATCCGGCCCTGGTGGCCGATGCCATCGCGATCTCGCGCCGCAGCCGGGCCAAGATCTGGCAGAACCTGTTCTGGGCCTTCATCTACAACGTGCTGGGCCTGCCGCTGGCGGCGCTGGGCCTGCTGAGCCCGGTGATCGCCGGCGCCGCCATGGCGCTGTCCAGCGTCAGCGTCGTCTCCAACGCCCTGCTCCTGCGCCGCTGGCGGCCGGGACGATGACCATGCTTCCGGTCGGGCCGCAACCTGCAACACGCACGGAGTCCGTCATGAACATCGGCGAAGCTGCCCGCGAATCGGGCGTGTCCGCCAAGATGATCCGCTACTACGAGAGCGTCGGCCTGCTGCCGCGCGCGCAGCGCACCGAGTCGGGCTATCGCGTCTATCGCGACGCCGACGTGCACACGCTGCGCTTCATCCGCCGCGCCCGCGATCTCGGCTTCTCGATGGAGCAGATCACCGCCCTGCTGACGCTGTGGCGCGATCACGGCCGCGCCAGCGCCGACGTCAAGCAGCTGGCCCGCGCGCATATCACCGAGCTCGAGGCGCGCGCCGCCCAGCTCATGGCCATGAGCCGCACCCTGCGGCACCTGGCCGACCACTGCCACGGCGACGCGCGGCCGGAATGCCCGATCCTCGATGACCTGGCCGACGGTAATCATGCCGCGCCGGCCCGGTCCAGAAAGGCCATGAACTGACAGCCGGGCGCAGCGCGGCCCGAAGATTCGCTTATCGACATATAAGAATCGGCAATGAATCGCGAAAGCCGTTTGGCCTTATAGTGCAATGGTGGCCGTTGTGTCGCCGCTCGGGACGACGATGCTCATCGAGGGATCATCACCATGGGCGATCTGAGATTCGGCTGGGGCAACAACAGCAAGCTGAACTCCAACGCATCGCAGTATGAGATGCGGATGAGCTGGGAGGTCACCACCGCCAGCGCAGCCTTTCACCGCCTTTTCAATCAGAGCCTGCTGGGCTTTGTCGGCCGGGTGGTGAAGGTGTTCTCGCCGCCCCAGTCGATCGGGCTGCTGTTCGAGTTCGGCCCCGGGGAGCGGGACCGCTTCGCCCGGCTTGTCGACAACCGCGCGTTCCCGCCCAAGACGCTGAGCGAGGCCCTGCGCGAGAAGCTCGTGCCGTCCATCATGATCCCGGACAACCCCGGCCCCGGGCATCGCGACGCCTGGTGGCGCAAGCTCGCCGCCGGTGCTGCCATCGGCGCCAGCTTCCGCGAGCAGGGAACCGATACCAGCGTGCATATCGCCTTTAACAGCACACTGTGCGACGTGCATGTCGATCGCAGCGGCTTCGCCGTCACCAAGGACGGCTACCCGCATTGGGACCTGAACAACGTGCTGCGCCACCTGACCCTCGACCTCGCCGGCGACAAGCTGCCCTGGGTGCTGGGGTCGGTCGCCTACCTGGGCCGCAACAACCGCCCCATCTTCCAGGCCACCCTGCATCCCTGGCTGGCCGTCGACCTGCCGTCGCGCGACAACGACCGCACCGCCGTGAAGATCGGCCTGATGGTGACCGGGAACTTCTAGTCCTGGCGGCCGCGGCAGCGCCGGCTGCGGTTTATCCGCCGTGCCAGCAACCTCTCAGCCTTGCTTCGCCGATCCCGTGGCGTAGGCACGCCGCTCACTTGTCTTTTCGTCCCGTCTCCACTTCAATTGGAAGCAGCTCAGGCGACTCCAACCAAGGATATGGGCGTGCATCAGCTCAAGCCGCTTCGTCACGTCGATGCCGTTTCAGGCTATGGCGCGAAAGACGTCCTGGTCGTTTTCGGCGAGGTGTTTGCGCGCGGCTACGTCAACGGCCTGATCGAAGAGGCCAGAAAAGCCGGGATGAAAGTCATCCACGGCACGGTGGGACGCCGCGATGAGAACGACCAGCTGCGTCCGTTGACGGCGGATGAGCTGGCTACGAAAGACCAGCCCTTGGTGAATGTCCCGCTGGAGTGCGGCTTCGACCTGGCACGATCGAGCCAGGGCGTCAGTCCGTGCGATCAGCTCAAAGGCTTGAAGCTGAGCGAGTGGAACAAGGCCACGCTTGATCTTGCGCAAGTGGAAGAGGCTCGCGCGGTCGGCCGTGACGGTTTTCGGGCGCGTGTGAAGCAGTATCTGGCCGAGCTCGAGAAGCAGATTCCCGCGGGCGCCAACGTTCTGATCGCCCACACCATGGCCGGCGGCGTTCCGCGCGCGAAAATCATCGCGCCCATCATGAGTCGGGTATTCAAGGGCAGCGATGTCTCCTCGAAGGAATTCTGGAGCGGTGACGTGGGCCGCTTCTGCGAAATGAGCTTCATGGACGTCACCGCGAACAGTCTTGGCGATCTGATCGAGCTGAGCGCCGGACTACGCGACCGGGTCGCCAAGCAGGGCGGTCAGGTTTCTTACGTGGCCTACGGCTATCATGGCGCCGAGATCTATGTTTCGGGTGGATATCAATGGCAGAGCTATTCACCTTACCTGCAGGGTTTCGCAAAGCTTGAGCTCGAAAATATCGCCCGCCGCGCGACCAGCGATGGCATCAGGGTCTGTGTCTTCAATGCGCCGGAGATTTTGACCAACTCGAGCTCGATATTCCAAGGTGTTGAAATCGCGCTCTACCCGCTGCTGGGCGCTTTCAGGAAAGAGGCTCCCGATCATGCCGTCACCCGGAAGCTGATGGCGCAGTGCACCCGTCTGTTGAGACCGGAGCACACTGTTGATGCGTTGATCGAGCTCACCGACGGCTATTTCGGTTCGGACATCATTCAGCGCTGGACGCAGTTTGATCAATGGCCACAACACAGCGGCCCCGAGCAGATGGAATTGATGCAGGCGACGTCCAGGAGGCTTGTCGACATGCACAAGGACCGCCGCGACCTTCTCACCGCGACGCTCAGCGAGGTCGTGATCAAAGCCTGCGGCCACGCCATGCTGCGTGAGGCGCTGAACCCGCGCGAACCCACATGGTGGATCGGTCATCAATTCGTGACGGCGGCAAGCCTTCATTAGCCCGGGAGCCGCGCCGGGCTCACCGCCAGAAGCGCTCCACGCGCAGAAAGCGGCGAGACGAGCAGGGTTCCAGATCCTGCAACCTCGCGAGCCGCTCATCGGAAAGAAGTGGCAAGACCCTCCTCTTTTGAGGCAGATTCGGCGGCTGGCGGGACCGGCATTGAAGCATCCCTGGCTGGCCAGTTCGGGTTTCCGTGCAACCTGATGGAGTTCGTTCACCGGCTGTCAGACACAATCAGACGGAAACATGCGCTACAGATTTCTGCTGGCTGCGGCGGCGATGGCCGGCCTGGTCCTCGGCGGACCGGCCCTGGTGCAGGACAAGAAGAAGCTGGCATTTGTCGTGAATGCGTCCTCCGACTTCTGGAAGCTCGCCGAAGCCGGCGTGAAGAAGGCGCAAGGCGAGCTGCCCAACTTCAATTGCAGTTCCGCTATCCTGCCCAGGGCACGGCCGCGGCGCAGAACTCGCTGATGGACGATCTCGTCACGTCGGGCGTCGCCGCCATCATGATCTCGTCATCCGACCCGAAGAACTCCATCGACGCCTTCAACCGCATCGCCGCCCAGGTGCCGCTGTTCACCACGGATTCGGACGCGCCCGACTCCAAGCGCATCGCCTATCTCGGCTCGTCCAACACCGATGCCGGCGTCCAGGCCGGCGAGGAGATGGTCAAGGCCATGGCCGGCAAGCCCGGCAAGTGCATGGGCTTCGTCGGCTTCCTCGGCGCCGACAACGCCAGGGAGCGCATCGCCGGCTTCAAGAAGGCGATCGCGGGCAAGGGCATCGAGCTGGTGGACGTGCGCGGCGACGACGTCGACTTCACCAAGGCGCGCACCAACGTCGACGACGTCCTGGTGGCCAAGCCCGAGATCAACTGCATGGTCGGATTCTATTCCTACAACCCGCCCAAGATCTACGAGGCGCTGCAGGTCGCGGGCAAGCTCGGCAAGATCACCGTGGTGGCGTTCGACGAGGATCCGGTCACGCTGGGCGCCGTGAAGCAGGGCGCGTTCGCCGCCACCGTCGTGCAGCAGCCCTTCGAGTGGGGCTATCAGGGCATGAAGCTGATGGCGAAGTATCTCGAGGGCGACAAATCGGGCGTGCCGAAGGACAAGCTGATCATCGTGCCCACCAAGGTGATCAGCAAGGCCAATGTCGAGGCGTTCGAGGCCGACCTGAAGGCAAAGCTCGCGAGCGCCCGCTAAGGCGCGTCCGGAAGCGCAGGGCGTCCCCTTGCGCTTCCGGGCCATCGCAAATGGCTCCTGTCATCCTGAGCGAAGCGAAGGATCCTGCGGTGAGTCGTTCCCCGCTCGAGGCAACGAGTGCGTTCCGTTGGAAGATTTCACCACAGAGGCACAGCGCAGCCTCTGGCCGCAACCAAATGCGGGGAAAGCGCTTCATGGTGAGCACAGGTGAATGCTTCGCATTCACCTGTGCTCACCATGAAGGCTACAAAAATCATCGCGGCTTGCGAAGATTCTTGAGGGCACAGTGGCACACAGAGAGCAGTCGTTGCGCACGCCCAGCGTGCGCCCCCGCGTTCCTCTGTGTTTTTCTCTGTGTCCTCTGTGCCTCTGTGGTGAAGCCGTTCGCTTCAGCAGCTCCGCCATGGCGATAGCCAATCCCCGACGTCAAATGCCATGACCGCCACCGCTCCCGCGCCGTCGCCGCGTGCCGTGCAGCCGTTCCTGCGGCTGCGCGGCGTGCGGAAATCCTATCCCGGCGTCGTCGCGCTGGCCGGCCTGGACCTCGAGGTCGGAAGCGGCGAGGTCATCGGCCTGGTCGGCGAGAACGGCGCCGGCAAGTCGACCTTGATGAACATCCTGGGCGGCGTCATCGCGCCGGACCGCGGCACGATCGAGGTCGACGGCGCGCCGCGCGCGGCCCTGACGGTCGGCCAGTCGATCGGCGCCGGCATCGCCTTCGTCCACCAGGAGCTCAATCTCTTCGACAATCTCGATGTCGCGGCCAACGTGTTCATCGGCCGTGAGCCGCGCAGGTACGGGCTGCTCAATCTTGTCGACACCCGGCGGCAGCGGCAGGCGGTGGCGCCGCTGCTCAAGCGGCTGGGCGCGAATTTCGGCCCCGACGTGCCGGTGCGCCGGCTGTCGCTGGCGCAGCAGCAGATTGTCGAGATCGCCAAGGCGCTGAGCTACGATGCGCGCCTGATCATCCTCGACGAGCCGACCTCCAGCCTGCCGCTGCGCGAGACCGAGAAGCTGCTCGAGGTCATCGGCAGCCTGAAGGCGGACGGCATCGCCACCATCTTCATCTCGCACCGGCTGCACGAGATCGAACGCGCCTGCGATCGCGTGGTCGTGCTGCGCGACGGCCAGCTCGCCGGCCGCCTCGAGCGCTCTGAGATCACCTACCAGAAGCTTGTCCGGTTGATGATCGGCCGCGATCTGAAGGTGGTCTACACCGCCCCCGGCGCGCCGCGCGGCGAGGTCGTGCTGTCGGCGCGCGCCATCCGCACTGCCGCCTATCCGCACCATCCGGTGGACCTCGACCTGCACCGCGGCGAGATCCTGGGCCTGGCGGGGCTCGTCGGCTCCGGCCGCAGCGAGCTGGCCCGGGCGCTCTTCGGCATCGATCCGATCTATGGCGGGTCCGTCGTCCTCGGCGGCGCTCCGCTCGCCATCACCAGCACCCGCAGCGCCACCGGGCGCGGCATCTTCCTCGTGCCGGAAAACCGCAAGGAGGCCGGCATCCTGCTCGACATGTCGATCGCCCAGAACATCACCCTGCCCAACCTCGAAGCCTACGCGCGCGGCGGCATCGTCTTGCCGGCCGCCGAGGCCCGGCGCGCCGAGAAGAGCAAGGCCGACCTCGACATCCGCGCGCCCGGCGTGGCGGCGCGCACCGGCGCCTTGTCGGGCGGCAACCAGCAGAAGGTCGCGCTGGCCAAATGGCTGGCGATGAACCCGCGGGTGATCATTCTCGACGAGCCGACCCGCGGCATCGATGTCGGGGCGAAGTTCGAGATCTACCGCCTGATGCGCGGCCTGGCGGACGCCGGCGTCGCGGTGCTGATGATCTCGTCCGACATGGAAGAGGTGATCGGCGTTTCCGACCGCATCGCGGTCATGCACGAGGGACGCATTTCCGGGATGCTGGATCGCGACCGGTTCAGCGAGGAGAATGTGCTCATGCTCGCGGTAGGCTACGGCATCGACAACGCGGGAGCAACGGCGTGACCAAGAAAGATCTGGGCCTGCTGATCCTCATCCTCGTCGTCGGCCTGGGCGTCTACCTGGTCAACCCGCTGTTCCTGTCGCCCAACAATCTCGCCAACACGGCCAACCTCATCGCCCTGTTCGGCCTGTTCTCGATCGCCCAGGGCTTCGTCATCATCACCGGCGGCATCGACCTCTCGGTCGGCTCCATGATCGCGCTGCTGGGCGTGCTCTTCGTCGACATGGTGGGCCGGCTGGGCGTGCCCTGGCCGCTCGCGGCGGCGATCGTCATGGGCATCGGCCTGCTGCTCGGCCTCGCCCACGGGCTGCTGATCGCCAGGCTGCACATCCAGCCCTTCGTGGTGACGCTCTGCGGCCTGCTGATCTACCGCGGCGCGTCGCGCGGCTACACGGCGGACGCCACGGCCGGCTTTCCGTTCGGCACCACCTATCCCGGCCTCGATTTCTTCGTGGCGCGGCCCTGGGGCATCCCGACATCGGTGTTCGTGCTGGCGGTGGTGGCCGTGATCGCCTGGATCGTGCTCCACCGCTCGGTGTTCGGCCGCTACCTCTTCGCCGTCGGCAAGAACGAGGAGGCCGCCAGGTTCTCGGGCATCCGCACCGGCGCGGTGATCATCGCGGCCTACACGATCTGCGCCGGGCTGACGGCCATCGCCGCCATATTCTTCGCCATGTACACGCGCTCGGTGTCGCCCTCCTCGCACGCGAATTTCTACGAGCTCTATGCCATCGCGGCCGCGGTCCTGGGCGGCTTCTCGCTGCGCGGCGGCGAGGGCTCGATCGTCGGCGTCATCCTCGGCACGATCCTGCTGCAGGTGCTGCAGAACCTCGTCAACCTGCTGGGCATCCCCTCGTCGCTCAATTTCGCCGTGATGGGCACGGTGATCCTGGTCGGCGTGCTGGTCGACCAGCAATGGGGCTCCTTCCGCGAGCGCCGGCGCATCCGCGAGGCGGCGCGCACGGCGAACGGCGTCGCGGATTAGACCAGCTGCATCCGCTGTCGTCCTGAGCGAAGCGAAGGACCTTGCGGTGGGTGGTCCAAAGAGCGTAGGTGCTGGCGATCACCAGCGCCTATCGTGTTTGATGCACCACCGCAGGGTCCTTCGCTTCGCTCAGGACGACAGGAGGGGCCGATCGCTGCGCTCAGGGCGACAGGCCGCTGCAGGAAGCTTGCGCTACCGCGGCCACTGCCGCAGCGCCACGAGCCCGCCGTCGATCGGCAGCAGGATGCCGGTCACCCAGCGCGACTCGTCCGAGGCGAGATAGACCGCGCCGTGGGCGACGTCCCAGGCCGTGCCCTCGGTCTTCATCGGCACCATGTTCTTGCGCCGCTCGCGCGCTTCCTCGCCCATATGCGCCACCATCGGCGTGTACACCGATCCCACGATGATGCAGTTGGCGCGGATGTTCTGGGTCGCGTGGTCGGCGGCCACCGATAGGGTGAAGCCGTGCAGCCCGGCCTTGGCCGTGGCGTAGGCCACCGTGCCGGCGCTGCCCATCAGGCCGAGCACACCGGCGATCGACGACACCATGATGATCGAGCCGCCGCCGCCCGCCTTCATCCGGGGCAGGCAGTAGCGCGTGCACAGCATGGTGGTGGTGAGGTTGGCCTCCAGCACCTTGTGCCAGTCCTCCAGCGTGACCGTCTCGGGCGTTCCCACGGCGCCGATGCCGACATTGTTGTGCAGCACGTCGAGGCGGCCGTAGGTGTCGACGGCGAACGCGGCCATCGCCTCGGCGACCTCCGGCCTGGCGACATCGCCCGCGAACACCGCGGCCTCACCGCCTTCGTCCCGGATCTGCCGCGCCAGCTTCTCGGCGCGCTCGGCGCTGCGGTTCACCAGCACCACCTTGGCGCCTTCGCGCGCGAACAGGATCGCTGTCGCCATGCCGTTGCCGACGCCCTCGCCCCGCGGCGCCGCCCCCGTCACCACCGCCACCTTGCCCTCGAGACGTCCTGCCATGTCCCTCTCCTCGATCGGTCGTCCATCGTGCTCGCGCACCTTCCCGGATGATTGTGCCCGAAAATCGGGACCGTCTCGCGAGCGCGGCGCGGGAACTTCCGCTCAGCGGCAGACCCAGTGCTCGGCCGGCCGCTCGAGGAACGCGCCGAGCGCAATGCCGTCACCACCAACGAGGAGGCTTCGTTGCGGCTTGAACGCGGCCGCGAAGGGAGCCATGCCGCGATGCATCTGGGGCGCGCGCCCACTCTTGACCTCGATCGCGGTCAGGCGGCGCCCCGCCGTCATGACGAAATCGACTTCCTGGTTCCGCTCGCGCCAATAGTGGACCGTGCCCAAGCCGCAAGCGGCCGCATTGGCCAGATGTGCGCCTACGGCCGACTCGACGAGGTGCCCCCAGAACTCGCGATCCGCACGTGCTTCCGTCGGCGTCAGGCCCGAGATCGCCGTGATCAGGGCCGTGTTGAGGACCTGGAGCTTGGGGCTCGACGCGCGCGTGCGCGCGGCGTCGCCTGCATACTTGTGCAGGCTGCGCACCATGCCGGCGCCGGCCAGCAGGTCGAGGTAGTGGGCCAGCGTGGTGGTGTTGCCGGCATCTTGCAGCTGTCCCAGCATCTTGGTGTAGGACAGCACCTGCCCAGAATAACGGCATGCGAGCTCGAAGAGGCGCCGCAGCAGCGCCGGCTTGTCCACGCGCGACAGCAGCAGCACATCACGCGAGATCGAGGTTTCGATCAGGCTTTCGGTGATGTAGCGGGACCAGCGCTGAGGATCGCCGATCAGCGGCGCGGCACCCGGATATCCCCGAAGAACAGGTACTCGTCCAGCGACCAGCCGAAGGCATCGCGCATCTCGGCAAACGACCAATGCGGCACATGCAGCACTTCGAAGCGTCCGGCCAGGCTCTCCGTCAGCCCGCGCGCGACGAGCAGCGGCGCCGAGCCCAGCACCACCACCTTGAGCCGCCGCCGCATGCGGCTATCCTCGTCCCATAGTCGCTTCACCGACTCGGACCAGCCCGGGATCTTTTGGATCTCGTCGAGCACCAGCACGGCCTCTGCTTCGCTGCCATTGCCCATTGCCAGGCGTGCGGTCTCCCATTGCTGGGCGATCCACATGCTGCCGCGCAAGGTCGGTTCGTCGGCGCTGGCGTAATGAGCCGGCTGCCGTAGATTTTCGATGACCTGCTGGACCAGGGTGGTCTTGCCCACTTGCCGCGCACCCGCCACGACCTGAATGAACCGTCGCGGCTCCACCAGCCGCCGGGCGAGCTCGGCGACCTGCGAACGCTGAAAGGTGTTTGACGATTTACTCATTACATTGAGTATTTTTACTCAATACCCTGCGTAGGCACAATCGGCGTCGCATCGGCTCTTGAAAGATATGCTCCCGCTCCGGCGCTGCAGGTTGTCCGCTCGATGCCCCGGCGGTTGTTCGGTCTGGCAATATCTCCCCCGGCGCAAAGTTATCCACAGGCCTTACTGCACAGCCCCTGAACCCGCTTGACGGTGAGTATCCACTCACATATAGAAGCGATCACTCACTTTTCAGAGTGAGACGTTGGCGCCGGCGATGCCGGACCGGGCACAGGCCCGACCCGCCGCTGGCGACACGGTTCTCAGACGGGGACCTGACCATGAGCACCGCCGAGATCCTTATCCCGCGTGACCTGCTGAAGATCTGGCTGGCGTTCGGCAATGAAATGGCTTTGACGCCGTCGCTGCGCCGCTTCATGGAGGCGCGCTTCGGCACCGACCTCAGCGACGTGCGCGTGCACACCGGCGCCGTCGCCTCCCACCTGTGCGACACGCTCAAGGCGCGCGCGCTGACGCTGGGCAACGACATCCTGTTCGCCGACGGCGAATACGAGCCCTACTCCGCCGAGGGGCGGTGGCTGGTGGCGCACGAGCTGGTGCACGTCCTGCAGCAGCGGGCGGCCGACAGCCCCGTGCTCAGCTGGCGCGCCTCCTGGTCGTCCGGGTCGTCCGAGACGGTGGCCCTGGGCGACGACGAGGATACCTGCGAGGCCGAGGCCGATCGCCTGGCGGCCGAAGTGATTGATGGCGGCCTGAGGTCGGCGGTCACGCCCGACCGCAGCGGCGCCATCCGGGGCGCACGGCGCGTGCAGCAGGCCGCTGCCGCCCAGCAGCCGGCCGCGCCGGCGCCCCGTCACTACCCGCGGCCGCGCCTGGTCTCGTCGGCCGGTTGATCGCAGCTACCGCCCACCGCCTTGTCGAGGCGGCGAGCGGGATCTCCGATCCGTCAACGGTGCCGGCGAATTGCAGATTCCCGGCTCGGGCCGCCGGTGCCCGAATGATGGAGGCCAGGCCGCCCGCTCGCTCAGCACCTTTTCTGCTGCTCGACGCGCTTGCCCATCCATCCCGCAAGCTCATTGCCCGGACCGCCGGCTTCTCGCCCCGGAGGGTCGGGCGATCGCATCTGTCACTCCCGAGCGAAGCGAAGGATCTCTTGAACCGTCGATACGCACGGGCCGAGAGCCCGGATTTTGCGTCATTGATGGTTCCGTGCGAACCAGTGGTTCAATGAATCGCTCGCGTCGCCCAAGACCGTTGCCAACGCCATATGCGATCGTCCTGCCCGGTCGCGACTCACCCTGTGGTGATGGTCGGTACCAGCATCAATTCCCTTCCTTTCGCGCGCTACGTCGTCGGGACGGCCGTTGATCGCCGCCGGGAGAAGACTTTTGCGCAGTGGCCTCAACGCCGTTCAGAATGAGCGAGATGCCGAAGGCAAAGCTCGCGTCGAAGTCCCAGGTCGGCGGCATCTCGATGCGCTCGACGGCGCCATAGCCCCGGCCGGCGATGCGTTCGGTCCGAATCTTTTCGGACGGCTCGAGCGCGGGAACAGGGCGAGCCTGATATGCCGCCTGGCTCAGCGTGTACCCGATGAGGAGGAAGAAGGTTCTGACGCTGTCGAGCTCGTTCATTCCTTGCGATTGCAGTGCTCGCAGCGTCACCTCCATCGGACCGAACGCCGTTCCGGGCGCCGCACCATCCTGCTCGAGCAGGCCAGGCAAGCCCGGATGTCGAAGGCACAAATTCCGAACGACGCCGAAGCAGTGGTGAATCTGCTCTCGCCAATCCGCATGCTGGCCGTCGAATTGCGCGCCGCTGATGATGTGCTCGGCAACGGCGGCGAGAAGATCGCGCTTGCTGCTGAAGTGATTGTAGAGCGCCATCGGGGTCACACCGACCGCGTCTGCGAGGGCCCGTATCGTCAGGGCGTCCGCGCCCTCATCGTCGACAAGCTCGATGGCGGCCGCAATGAGCTTGTCGCGCGAAAGAACTCCCCGCTTCATGCCGGAACGAGGTCTTCGCTTCCCGGTTGCCGTCTGCTTCGCCATGGCTCTCTAACGGGCCACCGCCATCGTCATCGATAGAAAGCCAAGTGTCGCGAAGCCGGCGCGCGCGACATGGGACCACTCCCAAACGTTGCGCATGTGACGCCAGTCCGCGTCGGGAGCGGAAAGGAGCCCGAAGAAGAACTGGCTCGCGCCGCCGAGCTGGGTATCCTTTAGCCATGCGCTGTTCACGGGATGCGTGACAAGCCAGTATGTCGCGTGACCGACAATCAACAGAGAAAGCGCCGCGGCGGTCCACCAGAACCGGTCGGTATTCGTCGATGTCAGAAAGAGCAGCACGGCGAGAACGAGCATGCCGCCGAACTCCCCGACGAGCCCGCCAACCGTGAAGCCGGGATAGTAGATCGCCTGGACGGACCGGTAGGTCGGCTCATCGAGCCGCAGCTTTCCCGGGAACTCCAGCGCATGGGCCAGCGACAGGCCCATTGTCACGGCCACCAGCAGCAGAGCCAACACGGAGAGCGCCAGGAACATGCCGGAGCTTTCGTTTTGTGTACGTCTCATATATACAGCGTACACCAAACGAGGTGATTTGCAAGGATGCCCAAGGGTGCAGGGCGATCGCATATGGCCGTCCTGTCATCCCGAGCGTAGCGAGGGATCTCCTGCGGCAAGACGCACGGTGCGCTATTCGCAGGAGATCCCTCGCTGCGCTCGGGATGACGGGGGCACCAGCGCGGCGTCGCGCCATATGCGATCGCCCAACCCAAGGGTGGGCCGCTGCACGAACGGTGCGACAAATGGCTGAAGCAATCGACCGGATCTGGAGCCCATCCTTCGGGGGACGGCCGCTATGCGGCCTGCTCGGGATGAGATTGCATATGGCGATATGCGGTCGCCCTGGGCGCCCTGGGGAGCCGTGTAGCGACGGCGGCGGGTGGTTTGTCGCGACCCAGCGTCGCGTCACGCCTATATCCTGTGTCAGTTCCGGATCCATGCCGCCGGGCGTCACGGGAGGGCCGCAGTGAGATCGGATGAAGAAGCCCTTGTCCTTTCAGGTGCGACGGGAGGTTACCGGGAGTTCCGTCCGGCCGCTGCCCTCGAGCGGCATTTCCAGTGCATCTGGTCCAATGCACTTGTCCACGGCCACGGCGCCAGCCTGGCGGTCGTGCCTGATGGCTGCATTGACCTCACGTGGATCGCCGGCGAGCTGATCGTGGCCGGACCTGATGTCGGCGTCGCCGTGTCGCCGATCGCCGCGGCTGGCACCGTCGTCGGGATCCGCTTCCGTCCCGGCGCTGCCGCGAAGTGGCTTGGCCTGCCAATGTCGGAGCTTGTGGACAGCCGGATCGCGCTCGCCGCGTTCTGGGGTGCGCGGGCACGCGAGATCGCAGCAAGAATTGGCGACCAGGAAACCATCGCCACGCGCATGCGCGTGCTACAGGAGGCGCTCGTCCGGATCGCGCCGGATGTGGATGCTCCGGCACCGGACATGGGCTTTGTCTTCAACGTGCTTGGAACCGGGTCCGGCGGCAAGGGAATGGCCATTGTTCTTGACCGCCTCGACATGAGCCCGCGAACGCTCCGCCGCCGTTGCGAAGAAGCCTTCGGCTATGGACCGAAGACGCTCGATCGCATCCTGCGTTTCCAGCGATTTCTAAGGCTCGCCCAGGCCTCCGGCCGCCCGCGACTCGCCGGCCTTGCCGCCGCGGCCGGATACGCCGACCAAGCCCACCTCACGCGCGAGGTCCGGCGCTTGTCCGGATTCTCGCCGGCAGCGGTTCTCTCGCAAATCCGCGCCTGACTGGCCGTTTTGTTCAATACGTCCGGCTTTCCGCCGCCTTATCGATCCTTTGCCGTTCAAGGAGGCGAACATGACCATCCATCCATCCCGCACGATCTCCGTCTCGATCGATCGCGACTATCGCGAAGTCTATGGCTTCGCTTCCATGCCGGAGAACTTTCCGCGGTGGGCAGCCGGCCTCGGCAGGCGCTTTGAAAAGTCAGGCGAGGAATGGACCGCGGAAGATCCGCAGGGCCGCCTCATTCGGATTCGCTTCTCTCGGCCAAACGAATTCAATGTGCTTGACCATACGGTTTGGGGCGTGGACGGGGAAACCCGCAATGCCATGCGCGTGGTGCCGAACGGCACTGGCGCCGAAGTCATGTTCACGCTCCTGAGGACCCCTCGAATGACAGAGGAAGCTTTCGCCGCGGATGCCGCCGCCGTGGAACGCGATCTCAAGGCGCTCAAGACGCTGCTCGAACCCTGACCCGATCAAGCAGGGTGATCGCATATGGCGCCGTTCACCCCTCGCCCCGCGGCATTCACAATAGGACCGTCATCCCGAGCGCCAGCGAGGGATGACAGTGAAGATGCGTGGACACCGTAGCGCTGCCACGGGGCGAGGAGACAGCACCGGTGCTCCCATATGCCCTGCGATCACAAAGGAGATGATCCATGGCCATGTCCGGCAACAATCATCGCATTGACTATGTCGAGTTTTCAGTTGGTGACATAAGCCGCTCAGGGCGCTTCTACGGCAAGGCATTCGGCTGGTCTTTCAAGGACTATGGTCCGGGCTATTGCGAATTCAGCGATGGTCGGCTGACCGGCGGTTTCGCGCTCCGCGCCGATGGCGATCCAGGGGGCGGCATCAAAGGAGGCGGACCCCTGGTCATTCTCTACGCAAGCGATCTCGCTGAAGCTCAGCGCCGAATTGAAGAGGCGGGCGGGAGCATCGTGAAGCCCGCCTACTCTTTCCCCGGCGGGCGACGCTTTCACTTCTCTGATCCGGACGGCTACGAGCTGGCCGTCTGGTCGAACAAGTGAAGGCCGGTCGAGCGACGCGGCGCACGGGTGCGTGCAGCCAGGTGCTGCATGCACGCATCCCAGCGTTCGGCCGCGCAGGAGCCCGGATGCGCCGGGAGCACCCGGGTCGGCGAACCGGCGCGAGGAGCTGCTGGAACGAAGACGCTCGGCCTGCCACACTGACGGCGCAGGCGGCGCACGCTTCCGGCGCTGCCGCCCTCCCCGACCCGGACGCCCCGATGACCCTGTTATGGAGCCAGACCGCGCGTGAGCTTTCGCCCTATGTGCCGGGCGAGCAGCCGCGTATCGCCGATCTGGTGAAGCTCAACACCAACGAAAGCCCGTTTGGTCCGTCGCCGCTCGCGCTGGAAGCGATGCGGTCCGCCGCCAGCGATGCCTTGCGGCTCTATCCGGATCCCGAGGCGACCGAGCTGCGCGCGGCGCTCGCCGACCGCCACGGCCTGAAGCCCGGGCAGGTGTTCGTCGGCAACGGCTCGGACGAGGTGCTGGCGCATGCCTTCGTCGCGCTTCTGAAGCAGTCAAGGAAGCTGCTGTTTCCGGACGTCACCTACAGCTTCTACGCCGTGTGGGCCCAGTTGTTCGGCATCGCCTGCGAAGCCGTGCCGCTGGACGACACCATGCATGTCAGGGTCGACGACTATCGCCGCACGGCAGGATCGATCGTGATCGCCAACCCCAACGCGCCGACCGGCATCGCATTGCCGCGCGCCGAGATCGCCCGGCTGCTCCAGGAGCATCCCGACATCCCGGTGCTGATCGACGAGGCCTATGTCGATTTCGGCGGCGAAAGCGCCGTTCCGCTGATCGCCGATCATCCGAACCTGCTGGTCGTGCAGACGATGTCGAAATCGCGGGCCCTGGCCGGCCTGCGCGTCGGCTATGCGCTGGGCGACGTGGGGCTGATCGAGGCGCTGCGCCGCGTGAAGGACAGCTTCAACTCCTACCCGCTCGGCCGCATCGCGCAGGCCGGCGCGACGGCCTCGGTCCGCGACGAAGCCTATTTCCGCGACACCTGCGCCAGGGTCGTCACGGCACGGCAAGCGATGACGCAGGCGCTGGCCGGGCTCGGCATGGTTGTCCTGCCGTCGAGCGCGAACTTCGTCTTCGCCAGGCATCCCGCCAGAGGCGGGCCGGACCTGGCGGCGGCGTTGCGTGAGCGTGCGGTGCTGGTGCGGCATTTCAACAAGCCGCGCACGGCGCCCTATCTGCGCATCACCGTCGGGACGGAGGACGACACCCGGCGGCTGATCGCAGCGCTGATGGACATCCTGGACATTTCCGTCACCAATGCCGATCGATGATGAAGACGCGCCGCTGCGCAGCCTCACGGTGACAGTGCTGACGGCGAGCTGATACTCAAAGGAACCGGAGCCGGCTTTCATGCCTGCTGCCGGAACCAGTTCAGCAAGCTCTCCAGCCTATCTCTGCGTGGGTGGCTGGACAGGAGCACAGCCCAGTATGTCGGGCCAGGCAGGGAAATATCTGAAAGCAGTATCAGCGAACCCGCATTCAACAGGTCTGTGATGAGGTGCTGGGAGGCCAGCACTGCGCCGTGACCCGCGACCGCCGCCTCGATCGCGTGGATTTCCTCAGAGAACGTTTGGATCGTGCGTGGCAGTGCAGCCTCGGCCCGGGTCAGTGCGTGCCAACGCTCCCAGCTCGGCGCGTTGGCCGACCCGGACTTCCAGCGATAGTGCAGCAATGGCAATGCCAGAATCTGGTCAGGCGAAAGCTGTCCTCGATTTTCGATCAGGCTCGGCGCGCATGCAGGTACTATGCGGTCCGGAAACAGCCGGTGCCACTCGGCATCCGAGTTCGGCCGTTCAGCGTAGCGGATCGCCATGTCGATGTCCGACGCATGCAGGTCCGCGACACGGTCCTCCGCCTCGACGACAACGGTAAGTCCCGTCTGTCGACGCAGGTCCGGCAGCCGGGGCATCAACCATCTGCTGGCGAAGGCCATCGTGACGGACAGCCGCAACGGATCGCCCCGACCATCGACGGAGAGCTGTTCGATCGCGCCCGCGATCCGGTCAAGAGAATCCCTCAGGACTGGAAACAACTTTTCCCCCGCGGATGAAAGCCGCAGCGGTCGCGGATAGCGACGAAACAGTTCTACGCCCAGGATTTCCTCCAGCTGCCGCACCTGATGGCTGATCGCCGTAGGCGTGAGATGCAGTTCCTCGGCTGCATGCGTGAAATGCAGATGGCGCGCGGCAGCTTCAAAGGCGCGCAAGGCGTGAAGCGGCGGGAGCTTTCGCAAGAATACGACCTCCGGGACCGAAACAACCCACGATGAATCTTGCTCATCGTGACCTTGAGATATGCGCTTTGGCCAAGCTTTTCCAAGCCTGCTACCTCCGGACAGACAGAAACTTTGCATCATGCGAGGAAAGACACATGGCCACGTTGCTGCGGATCGATGCCAGCGCACAGCTGGAGGATCGCTCCCTGACCCGTAAGCTGACCGGCATATTCACCGAGGAATTTTTGAAGGCCGCCCCCGACACCGAAATCATCGTTCGCGATGTGGGATATGAGCCCATCCCGGCGATCGACCATCGCTTTATTCATGCCGCTTTCACACCGCCGCATGCCCGGGAAAGGTGGATGAGGGAGCGGCTGGCGCTGTCCGACCGCCTCGTCGACGAAGTGGAAGAGGCGGACATCATCGTCATGGGCGCACCGATGTACAATTACGGCCTGCCCACGGCTCTCAAGGGCTGGATCGACCACGTCGCCCGGATTGGCCGGACTTTCTCCTTCGACCCGTCACGCGGGGATTTCCCGATCGAGCCGATCCTCTCCGGCAAGAAGCTCGTCGTCCTGTCTTCACGCGGCGAGTTTGGCTTCGAGGCCGGCGGTCAGAGGGGCCACATGAACGCGCTCGACCCCGCAATTGCCGCTTGCGCCCATTACTTCGGCGTCGACGCCCGAACGATCGAAACAGTCGCCATCGAGTATCAGGAATTCAAGGATGACAGGCACTATCGGTCAGTGGAGGCCGCCAAGCGAAAGACACGCGAAATCGCGCTGCGCCTGGGATCGAGCTGGCCCGTATCCGGATCGCTAGTCCCTGACACACCTGTCATCCCGAGCGCACACGAGGCGCTCGAACGCACGGCCTTCAGCTCATCACGTCACTTCCCGGTCAATCCCGATAGCGAAGCGCGTCGACGATGACCTTGAATGCAAGAAGGTTCTGACGTCGGCTCGGATAATAGAGGAAATAACCCTCGAAGAAGGGTGACCAATCGTCGAGAGCCTGCACCAGCGATCCGGATGCGATGTGCCGCTCGACGATGTCTTCCGGGACATAGGCGATGCCAAGACCGCTCACCGCCGCGTCGATCATGGCGTAGGAGTTGTTGAACGTCAGTTGGCCGTCCACGCGAACGCGTAGCGCCTGTCCATCCTTCTCGAACTCCCATGCGTAAAGGCCGCCGGCGGTCTCGTGGCGCATGTTGATGCAGACATGCCGGACCAGATCCTGCGGATGTTCAGGCCTGCCGCGCGCCGCAAGATAGTCAGGTGAAGCCACGGCGACCAGGCGCCAGTCCGGTCCGATCCGGACCGCGATCATGTCTTTCTCGACGCTTTTTCCAAGCCGGACGCCGGCGTCGAAGCCTTCCTCGACAATGTTGCGGAAGGTGCTGTCCAGGATCAGTTCTACGTGGATGTCGGGATAGGCGCCGAGGACCGGCTTCAGCCTGGGCCAGACCACGCTCTCCTGCGCATGGTCGGACAGGGTCAGCCGGATCGAGCCCGATGGCTTCTCGCGCAACGCCATCAGCGCCGCGATCTCGTCCTCTATCTCGGCGATGCGCGGCGTTATGGTCTGCAGCAACCTTTCGCCTGCGGCGGTCGCCGCGACGTTCCGCGTGGTGCGCGTCAGAAGGCGGATGCCCATCCGGGCTTCGAGCTGCTTGATCGTGTAGCTGAGCGTCGATTGCGCCACCCCGAGCCTTGCCGCCGCCTTGGTGAAGCTGCGTTCTTCGGCGACGGCCTGAAACCACGTCAGTTGGTTGAGGTCGGTCCTGCTCATGAAGCGTCTTCACCTGCCTCAGGGATAGATTATTCGATTCATTCGATAAGTCCTTGCCGATTCTGACGGATAATCGCTTTATGCCACAACCCCTAGGTTTGCGCTGCAACAATGCCGGAGCGAACCAAGTGGGCGCCGCCACATCAGAAGCAGCAAACAAACCCGCCGCAGCCTGGGGCGCGGTCCTCTCGATGGCGCTCTGCGTGGCCATGCTGATCGCTTCCGAGTTCATGCCGGTCAGCCTGCTCACGCCGATGGCCGCTGGGCTGCACGCGACCGAAGGGCAGACCGGACAGGCGATTTCGATCAGCGGCCTCTTCGCAGTGGCAGCCAGCGTGGTCGTCACCACCGTCGCCGGGACGTTGAATCGGAAATGGGTTCTGGTCGCCATGACGGCCTTCATGCTCTTGTCGCTGGTCCTGGTGGCGGCAGCGCCAAATTTCGCGGTGCTCATGACCGGCCGCGCGCTGCTCGGCATCTGCATCGGCGGCTTCTGGTCTTTGGCCACCGCGGTCATCATGCGCCTGGTTCCTGAAGGCGATGTGCCGCGCGCGCTCGCCCTGATGTATGGCGGGCAAGCCATCGCGGCGGCCTTTGCCGCACCGATCGGCAGTTCTCTGGGCGGCATGTTCGGCTGGCGCGCCGTGTTCTGGGCGCTGACGCCCATCGTCGCCATCAACCTCGTCTGGCATCTCATCGCCCTGCCGTCGTTGCCGGCCCGCCAGCGCCAGGACTTCCGCACGATGTTCGGTTTGCTCAGGCGCCCTTACTTCCGGCGTGGCCTGATCGCAGCGATGCTGTCGTGGGGCTCCGCCTTCGCGATGTTCACGTATCTGCGCCCGTTCCTGGAACAGGTGACGGGTGCGGATGTGACGACCCTGTCCATCCTGCTGCTCGTGCTGGGTTGCGCCGGCTTCGCCGGCACCTGGGCTTCGGGCCGCTTTCTGAGCGGCAACGTCGCGCCTCTGCTGCGACTGCCTGCGCTGTTGATGGGCGCTTGCACGCTCGGCCTTCTGCTCCTCGGCGGCTCCGTGATCGCCACGAGCCTGTTCCTCGCGCTCTGGGGCGCGATGAACACCGCGATGTTGGTGATCTGGATGACGTGGATGTCGCAGAACGTGGACGATGCGCCCGAAGCCGCCGGCAGCCTGATGGTGGCGGCGATCCAGACGTCGATCCTGCTGGGCGCTGTGGTCGGCGGTCTGCTGCTGGACGGCATGACAATCTCCGCGACCTTCATCGGCAGCGTGGTGCTGGCCTGCCTCGCGATAGCGCTCATCGGCAATGGCTCGCGTCTGCTCAAGCCTGAATGACCGCGGGACCGCACAAGAAGGGAACCTTGAAATGACGTACCGGCCAGTTCCGTCGTCACGCCGCGCCCTGCTGGCTGCGGTTGCCGGTCTCGCGCTCCCCTCTTTGGCGCGAGCCCAGCCCAACCGGAAAGGAGCCGTGATGCGCCTCAGATTCATTTTCGCGGATGAGGATTTCACGGCGACGCTGGAGGACAATCCCACCGCACGCGATCTGGTTTCCATGCTGCCGCTGGAACTGAAGATCGCCGACTATTCCACAAACGAAAAGATCACCTATCTGCCGCGCAAGCTCACCGAGCAAGGGAGCGGACGCTTCGACAACGAAGCGGTCGGCGACCTTTGCTACTACGCCCCCTGGGGCAACCTGGCGATGTTCCATGGGCCCTATCGCTGGTCGGGCGGCCTGATCCGGCTCGGCCGCCTGGACCAGGGGGCCAAGCCGTTGCTGGTGCGCGGCGAGCATCCATTGCGCGTCGAGATCTTTCCCTGAACCTCACGGAGGCGAACATGCGCGCGTTCCGGAAAGGGTGGCAGGGTATGCCTAGCGACGATATCTCAACGCCTCGACCAGCAAGGCGAAAGCCGGCGGCGGCTGGCGGCGGCTTGGATAGTAGAGGTGATAGCCGGAGAAAGGCTCGCACCAGTCGGCGAGCACACGGACGAGCCGTCCATCGGCAAGATAGGGCGCGACCTGACCTTCGGTCAGATAGACCAGCCCGTGTCCTTCCAGCGCCGCCCGGAGCATGAGGCTGGAGGTGTTGAACACCAGCTGGCCGTCCACACGGACATTGAGCGCGCGTCCCTTCTTCTCGAACTCCCAGGCATAGAGGCCGCCATGGGGCGGCAGGCGCAGATTGATGCAGTTGTGGCCGGTGAGGTCCTGCGGCCGCTTCGGTCGCGGGCGTGACACGAAATAGGATGGCGCGCCCGTGACGGCCATGCGCATCTCCGGTCCGATGGGGACCGCGATCATGTCCTTCGCTATGGTCTCGCCCGGTCGCACGCCCGCGTCAAAGCGCTCGCCCACGATGTCGGTCAGGCCATAGTCGATGACGATCTCGACCTTGATGTCGGGATATTGGTCTACGAGCTTGGCAATGGCCGGCCACAGGATCGTGTCGGCCGCATGCTCCGATGCCGTCAGGCGGATCGTGCCGGACGGCTTCTCGCGCAGATCGTTCAAGCCGTCCAGTTCCCTGCGGATTTCCTCGATGCGCGGGCCGATCGACTGAACGAGGCGCTCACCTGCCTCGGTCGGCGCGACCCGCCGCGTTGTGCGCGTAAGCAGGCGCAAGCCGAGGCGCGCTTCGAGCCCACGAACGGTCTGGCTCAAGGCCGATTGCGAGACGCCCAGACGCTTCGCTGCCCGCGTGAAATTCCGCTCCTGCGCCACAACGAGGAAGGCGGCCAAATCGTTCAGGCTGTCGCCGGCCATTCAGAAGAGTTCCTTATTGGTCTATGCGCAATCTAGCACCTAGTCGCACATTGCACAGCGCACTATCTCGAGCAGCGAAGGCTGTGAGCGCGAAGGAGATTGCGATGAAAAAGACCGTTGCGGCGGCTGCCATCGGCGCGGCCAGCGCCATTCCGGCGCAGGCCGAGACCATCGAAATCCGCGCCAACGGCAGCACGCCGGCCGTGATCGGAAGGGCGGACAACTTCACCGGGCAAGCTGTCATCAGCCCGCTCTATCCGCCGACCGACATCACGCGCGCGACGACCGGCCTCGTGAATTTCGCGCCCGGCGCGCGGACGGTCTGGCACACCCATCCGGCCGGCTAAATGCTCATCGTGACGTCCGGCCAGGGCTGGGTGCAGGAAGAAGGCAGGGAGCGGCGCGTCATCAACCCTGGCGATGTGGTTTGGATCGCCACCGGCGTGAAGCATTGGCACGGGGCGACCGCGGCCAGCCCGATGGCGCACATCGCCGTGACCTACATGCGGGACGGCAAGAACGTCGATTGGCTCGAGCCCGTCGCCGACGCGCAATACCGCTGACGGGACAGCGCAATGAAAGGCCTCATCATGAAGACCTCGACCTTCCTGGCCCTCGCTCTTTCGATGGGGGCGGTTGATGCTGCCGCGCAAACCGGATCGCAGACCGGCAGCCTGTCCCGCCAGGACGTGCGCGCCGTGTCGCCCGCGCTCGAGCGCTACGCCGACGAGAAGCTTGCAAATGGCCTCTGGAAGCGGCCGGGCCTGTCGCCGCGTGATCGCAGCGTCGTCACCCTCGCCGCGGTCATCACGCGCAATCAGGGCGTCCTGCTGCCGGAGCAGTTGAATCTCGCGCTCGACAATGGCGTCAAGCCGGCTGAAATCTCGGAAATCATCGCGCACCTCGCCTTCTACGCCGGCTGGGGCAACGCGATGGCTGCGACCGCGATCGCCAAGGAAGTGTTCGCTGCGCGCGGCATCGGCGCGGACCAGCTTCCCAGGTCCGCCGTTGATTTCCTGCCGCTCGACGAAAAGACCGAGGCGGATCGCGCCGCCCGCGTCGAGCAAGGCACGGGGCCGGCATCGCCAGGACTGGTGCGCGACACGGCCAACGTGCTGTTTCGCGATCTGTGGCTGCGGCCCGATCTTGCCCCGCGCGATCGCAGCCTGGTGACGGTCAGCGCCCTGATCTCCGCCGGCCATGTCGAGCAAATTCCCTATCACCTCAACCGCGCGATGGATAACGGCCTGACGCGCGCCGAGGCATCCGAGGTCATCAGTCACCTCGCCTACTACGCCGGATGGCCGAGTGCCTTTTCCGCAGCTCCTGTGGCGCGCTCAGTCTTCGAGAAGCGGTCCGCCAACTGATTGGCTCTGGCCACGATGGCATCCTTGCCCTCATCGTCAGCACCGGCGCAGTCAGTCGCCGTGATATTGCTGAAGGGTAATGCCTATCCTTGAGCCAGCTTTCGTATGTCGGTCGCAAATCAAGTTGTCCGGTTTTGGTAGCACATCACTTGTCCGCTTCAGAGGTAAGGCGCGGGCTGGCCCGGAAGCGGCGGACGGGCCGGCGCGATGTGGGTCAGGTGGTTGCCGTGGCGGCGTGCGCCTGCGACTTGCCAGCCTGTTTCTTTGTTCGATCCGAGGGCCGTTTCTTCGTCCCGACCTGCCCTGGCTGAGGGACGCCGCGCGCAAGCAGCATCAAGGATGGCCGCCGCTGGGTGCCTACCCCGAACGCCGCCTTGGCTAGGCCACGCCTTGACGGTGCCGAGCACGGCGTCAGGCTGCGGTGGGTCGGGACCGCGGCAGTGTGCTCCCCCGCTGCGCTGTAGCGCCCGATGCAGCGCGGGCCGTGGAAGACCGCCAACGTGCCATCAGGGTTATTCATGGACCCGGACCCGCGCCTTCACCCGGTGATGCCGCAGCGGGCTGTCGGGCAGCTGCGGCTTCCGCCGTCCCCAGTCACGGTGTTGTCGTGGCCCACCACGCGCTCCAACTCCTCTGCTTACGATACGGTTTTTCAGACCCATTGACTCGACAACACGTAAGTGTTTAGTAACGCGTAAATGATGGCTTACGCGACCAATTGCTGGGCGGTGCTGGCGGATCCGACTCGCCGGACGATCTTTGAGCGACTGATCGAGCATCCCAGCGCGGTCAGCGAGTTGGCCAGAGGGCTGCCCGTCAGCCGGCCCGCGGTCTCGCAGCATCTGAAAGTGCTGAAGGACGCCGGTCTCGTCATCGACAGACCGGCCGGCAAGCAGCGCATCTACCAGGTCGACCCCGAAGGGCTGGCTGCGTTTCGAGCCGAACTCGACCGCTTCTGGAGCAAGACGCTCGCGACCTACAAGACGGTCGTCGAGCAACCGACATAGGGAGATCCGATGAGCACCCAGGGAGCAGACACATCTGTGCGGGCGTCAATCGTCGTCGAGGCGCCGATCGCGCGCGCCTTCAAGGTTTTCACCGAGGACTTCAGCAGCTTCAAACCCGCCGAGCACAACATGCTGGGCGTCGAGATCGCCGAGACCGTGTTCGAGCCTAGGGTCGGCGGCTTTCTCTATGACCGCGGGGTTGATGGGAGCGTTTGCCGCTGGGCGCGGGTGCTCGCCTACGACCCGCCCAATCGCGTTCTGCTGAGCTGGAACATCAGCCCGCAGTGGCAGATCGAGGACGATCCCAAGAGAACGAGCGAGTGGGAAGTACGCTTCATCGCCGAAAGTTCGCAACGCACGCGGGTCGAGATCGAGCACCGTCACCTCGACCGCCACGGCGAGGGCTGGCAAGGCGTCCGCGAGGGCGTAGCCGGAGAACAGGGTTGGCCGCTCTACTTGCAGCGATACGCCAACCTGTTTGCCAAGGAGCAGTGACCGCTGCTCCGGTTCGGTGTCCTGGGTGTGTCGCACGTGTCCGTGTACATCACGTCGATAAGGCCGCAATTCTCCGGCCCCAATTGCGGCCCTCACGTCGACGCGCGTCCCGTCGATGAATGTCTGGGTGCTTCGCCTTGAAGGCGTCGGTCCAGACAATGATTGGCGAATCGCGGAACTCGCAGCGGACTATGGATTGACGTGTCAGGAAACGCGCCTTCAACGCGTGAGATTGGAGGACGTTCGGCGATAGCCGGCTGTCTCCGCTACCGCTACGATATTTCCAGTCTAGCCGCCGGCCTTGCAGGTGCCGCCGTGGCCCGATGGGGATCAAGTCGATTGGCGCCCGCCGGGCAAAGCCGGCTACCATCGCGGCCAGATACGGGAGGAAGCCATGCCCCAGCACGACCTCGCCGCCCTGTGGGAGGCGCATTGCCGTTGCGAGTTCGAGACCCGCGACGTCGACGCCACCATGGCCACCATGGTGCCGCAGCCCTACGTCAACCACATCCCGACGATGACCGGCGGCGTCGGGCATGACGAGCTCAAGCGCTTCTACAAGTACCATTTCGTGGGCGCCAATCCCGAGGACACGCGGCTCGTGCCGATCAGCCGCACGGTCGGCGCCGACACACTGGTCGACGAGATGCTGTTCTGCTTCACCCACACGCGCGAGATCGACTGGATGCTGCCAGGCGTGCCGCCGACCGGCCGTACCGTGGAGATCCCCCTGATCGCCATCGTGCACTTCCTCGACGGCAAGGTGGCGCACGAGCATATCTACTGGGATCAGGCATCCGTGCTGGTGCAGATCGGCAAGCTCGACCCCGCCGGCCTGCCCGTCGCCGGTGCCGAGACGGCCCGCAAGCTGCAGGACAAGACCGCGCCCAGCAACACGCTGATGGCCAGGGCCTGGGCCGCCAGCGCCGGCAAGCCGCTGTAAGTGCTGGCTGTCCCCCTCCTCGTCATCGCAAACCCCTCCCCGTCATCCCGAGCGCAGCGAGGGATCTCCTGCGAAGGGCGCACCGTGCGTTCTCCCGCAGGAGATCCCTCGCTGCGCTCGGGATGACAGCGTGGTCGGGGTGACCGCGGATAACAGCGGTGCGCGCCGGCCTACTCGTCCTTCGGCATCTTCTCCACGATCTTGCGCTGCATCTCGCGGTCGTTGCGGGCGACCTCGAAGATCTGCTGGTAGCGGTCGACCGACATGCCCTTCTTCTCCACGGCAAGGGCCATCTCCCGCAGCGCCTGCGCCCGCGTCTGCTGCTCCGCCTGCGGCCCCTGCTTGGCGGCCTCCTGCACCTTGGGCGTCCATTGCTTGTTGAGGTTCCTGACCTCGGTGGCCGCGGCCACGAACGTCTCGATCTCCTGGTCGCTGACCGCTGCCGCCGGAGGCTGCTGCATCGGCGGCCCTCCCTGCGGCGGGTTCGCCTGCTGCGCCACAGCCGCCGGCACCAGCAGGCAGGAGAGGGCGAGGCCCATCGTCGCGAGAGGAAGAAAGCTTCTGTTCAGGGCCATGGGGCATGCTCCTTGCGCTGGGTCGGCATAAAGATCGGCTCGTCCGGACGAGCGCGCATAGGGTGACAATCCCCTGCCGCACCGGAAGGTTCCACGCCGCGGCGCGCATTGGCCTCTTTTCATTCCGATGGAATCGATGGCGCCATCACCCATATGTGCCGGACGGTCGTGCACACGCGCGGGAGACAGCCCATGACGATCTCTTCCAGGAAGCGACAGGCGTTTCCGTCCATGCTGCCGTCACGCACCGGATCACGCCGCGCCGCGCACGGATCCTTGGCAACGGCATCGGCCAGGGAAAGGGAACGAACCCCGCCGACCATCGGCCCGGTTCTCGGTATCGCGCCAATGCCGCAATCTGCGACAGCCGACCCGGCGATCACGGAAGTCCTTGCCGTTGCTGGGAGAATCGAAATCGCGCAATTAGCGCAATCGGCGCAGACAGAGTCGCGGCGGCGGTGAACCGCGGTTCATATCGCCCCTTCTATCCGGCCCGCGGCCGCAATAGGCTTGCAGCTGCGAAAATGTGAAGCCGCCGCCAGGAGTCGTCATGTCCGAGCGCCAGCCCCTCTCCTTCCATGTCCCGGCGCCGGCGGTGCGGCCGGGCGGCACGCCCGACTTCAGCGATGTCACGATCCCCAAGGCCGGCTCGGTGCGCCGGCCACCGGTCGACGCCAGGGCCGAGGACATCCGCGACCTCGCCTTCTCCATCATCCGCGTGCTCAACCGCGAGAGCGAGGCGGTGGGCCCGTGGGCCGGCCTGCTGAGCGACGCCGAGCTGCTGGAAGGCCTGCGCCACATGATGACCCTGCGCGCCTTCGACGCGCGCATGCAGATGGCGCAGCGCCAGGGCAAGACGTCCTTCTACATGCAGCACATGGGCGAGGAGGCGGTGAGCTGCGCCTTCCGCAAGGCGCTCGAGCCCGGCGACATGAACTTCCCGACCTATCGCCAGGCCGGCCTGCTGATCGCCGGCGGCTATCCCATGGTCGAGATGATGAACCAGATCTATTCCAACGAGAACGACCCGCTGAAGGGCCGCCAGCTGCCGGTGCTCTACTCGGTGCGCGACCACGGCTTCTTCACCGTGTCGGGCAACCTCGCCACGCAATACATCCAGGCGGTGGGCTGGGCGATGGCCTCGGCCATGAAGGGCGACACCAAGATCGCGGCGGCGTGGATCGGCGACGGCTCGACCGCGGAGTCCGACTTCCATGCCGCGCTGGTGTTCGCCTCCACCTACAAGGCGCCGGTGGTGCTGAACATCGTCAACAACCAGTGGGCGATCTCGACCTTCCAGGGCATCGCGCGCGGCGGCTCCGGCACCTTCGCCGCCCGCGGCCTGGGCTTCGGCATGCCGGCGCTGCGCGTCGACGGCAACGACTACCTCGCGGTCCACGCCGTTGCGAAATGGGCCGTCGAGCGCGCCCATCGCGGGCTGGGCCCGACCGTCATCGAGTACGTGACCTACCGCGTGGGCGCGCATTCGACGTCGGACGACCCATCCGCCTACCGGCCCAAGACCGAATCGGACGCCTGGCCCCTGGGCGATCCGGTGATCCGCCTGAAGAACCACCTGATCGCGCGCGGCGCCTGGTCGGAGGAGCGCCACAAGCAGCGCGAGGCCGAGATCATGGCCGAGGTGATCGCCGCCCAGAAGGAGGCCGAGGCCCACGGCACCCTGCACAGCGGCCCGCATCCCTCGGCGCGCGACATGTTCGAGGGCGTCTACGCCGAGATGCCGCCGCACCTGCGCCGCCAGCGCCAGCAGGCGGGGTATTGATATGCGCCCCGTCGTCCCAGGTGACGCGAAGGGCCCTGCGGGGCGTCGTTCACCCGGCAACCGCGTTGCTGAGCATCGCGAGAAGAGTCACCACAGAGGCACAGCGCAGCCGTTGGCCGCAACCCAAACGGTGGAGAAAGTGCTTCATGGTGAGCTTTGTCGAACCATGAAGCGCCGCACCACTGCTCGTGCGACGCCTTCATGGTTCGACAAGCTCACCATGAAGGCTACCAAATCACCGCGGCTCGCGAAGATTCTTGAGGTCAGTAGCACAGAGAATGATCTTTGGCGCGCCGAGGGCGCGCAAGCCTTTCATCTCTGTGTTCCTCTTCGTCCTCTGTGCCTCTGTGGTGAAGCCTTCATACATCAACCGCTCCGCCTGTGCCGTCGACGCACCGCAAGGTCCTTCGCTTCGCCCAGGACGACGGCAACCCAACGGAGTTGACCCGATGCCACGCCGCAACATGGTCGAGGCGATCCGCGACGCGATGGACGTCGCCATGGGGCGCGACGACAACGTCGTCGTGTTCGGCGAGGACGTCGGCTACTTCGGCGGCGTGTTCCGCTGCACCCAGGGGCTGCAGCAGAAATACGGCGCCAACCGCTGCTTCGATGCCCCGATCAGCGAATCGGGCATCGTCGGCGCCGCCGTCGGCATGGCCGCCTACGGGCTGCGGCCCTGTGTCGAGATCCAGTTCGCCGACTACGTGTATCCCGCCTACGACCAGATCGTATCGGAGGCGGCCCGCCTGCGCTACCGCTCCAACGGCCAGTTCACCGCGCCGATGGTGATCCGCATGCCCACCGGCGGCGGCATCTTCGGCGGCCAGACGCACAGCCAGAGCCCGGAGGCGCTGTTCACGCATGTCTGCGGCCTCAAGACGGTGGTGCCGTCCAACCCGCATGATGCCAAGGGACTGCTGATCGCCGCCATCGAGGACGACGACCCGGTCATCTTCCTCGAGCCCAAGCGGCTCTACAACGGGCCCTTCGACGGCCACCACGACCGGCCCGTGACGCCGTGGTCGCGCCATCCGCAGGGCGAGGTGCCGGACGGCCATTACACGCTGCCGCTGGGCAAGGCCGCGGTGCGCCGCGCCGGCACAGGCGTCACGGTGCTGGCCTACGGCACCATGGTCTATGTCGCCGAGGCCGCCGCCGAGGAAAGCGGCGTCGACGCCGAGATCATCGACCTGCGCACGCTGCTGCCGCTGGACCTGGAGACCATCGTGGAGTCGGTGCGCAAGACGGGCCGCTGCGTGGTGGTGCACGAGGCGACCCTGACCTCGGGCTTCGGCGCCGAGCTGGCGGCGCTGGTGCAGGAGCATTGCTTCTATCACCTGGAAGCGCCCGTCATGCGCGTCACCGGCTGGGACACGCCCTACCCGCACGCCCAGGAGTGGGACTACTTCCCCGGCCCCGACCGCGTCGGCCGCACGCTCAAGGCCGTGATGGAGGCGTGAGATGAGGGCCACGTTTTCACCTCTCCCGCAAGCGGGAGAGGTCGGTGCGCGAAGCGCGACGGGTGAGGGCCTCACGCACGGCGCCTCGTTCGTGTCCCCTCACCTTCCCATCGCGCCGACGCGCGATGGGGCCCTTCCTCTCCCGCATGCGGGAGAGGAGCAGGAGTCCTGAGATGGCGATCCGCATCATCAAGCTGCCCGATGTCGGCGAGGGCGTGGCCGAGGCCGAGCTGGTCGAGTGGCACGTCAAGGTCGGCGACGCCGTGCTGGAAGACCAGATGCTGGCCGCGGTGATGACCGACAAGGCGACGGTGGAGATCCCCTCGCCGGTCGCCGGCACCGTTCTGGCGCTGGGCGCCGAGGTCGGCGGCGTGATCGCCGTCGGCGCCGAGCTGGTGCGGCTGGAGGTGGCGGGCGCCGCCGACGACGCCGGCGAGGTTGCAGCGACGCCGCGCGAGGCCACGGGCGCGCCCCCGCCGGCCACCGCCGCCGCGCAGCCGGCGCACACCGCCGACAATGTCGTGGCCATGC
>NZ_VDUZ01000027.1 GCF_008039615.1 Vineibacter terrae
GCTCCAGCGCCGCATCATGAGCGGCGCTGGAGCGCCGCGGCCCGGCCGGTCAACCCGCCGCCCTGGGCTGCTCCAGCGGCGGAATGGCGGCATGGCAATGCGCGGCCACGCGGGCGGCGAGGTCGTCGCAGAGCTCGTCCGGCAGATCGTGGCCCATGCCCGGGATCAGGTCGAAGCGCGCGCCCGGGACCAGAGCGGCGACATCGCGGCCGCAGTCGGGTGGCAGCAGCGGATCCTCGGCGCCGTGGATGACCAGGGTCGGCGCGGTGATCGTCTTGAGCAGGTCGACGCGATCGCCGCTGGCCATGATCGCCAGGTACTGGCGGCCGATGCCTTCGGGGTAGTAGCGCCGATCGACGTTCTTCTCGACGAAGGCCCTCAGGCTGGCATCGCCGGGCGGGTAGGCCGGGCTGCCGATGATGCGGCGCAACGCCATCGCGTGGCGCACGATCTCCGCGCGGTCGCCGCTCTGCGGGCGCGTCAGCAACGCCTTCATCGCCTCGGGCTTGCCGGGCGGCAGGCCGCGACGCGAGCTGGTCGACATCACCACGGTCATCGACGTGACACGGGCGTGGTGCCAGCCTGCGATCAGCTGCACGATCATGCCGCCCATCGACAGGCCCAGGATATGCGCCTTGGCGACGCCCAGGGCATCGAGCAGGCCGATGCCGTCGCGCGCCATGTCTGTCAGGGTGTAGGGCGCGGTGACCGGCTTGCCGGCGGCGGCGGTGGCGATCGCGCCGGGGAGGTCGGCGGGACCCCACGATCCGAAATCGGTCGACAGCCCCGTGTCGCGGTTGTCGTAGGTCACGACGCGCAGGCCATGGCCGGCCAATGCCGTCACGAAGCGCTCATTCCACAGGGTCAGCTGCGCGCCCAGCCCCATCACCAGCAGGATCGTGGGGTGATCGGGGTTGCCGGTGGTCTCGTAGGCGATATCGATTCCATTGACATGGGCGATGGGCATCAATCTCTCCGCTGCAGAACGGGCCATGCTAGCGGCGGACGCAGGACCATGTCTAATACCGTCCCCAGGCATGGGACCACCACAGAAGCAGCGGCGTGACGCCGGGATTGGGTGCCGGAACGCCGGTGAAGACGTCGAAGTCGATGGCCTCGAGCCGCGCAAGATGCCGTTGCGCGAGGGCTGCCGGCAGCAGCGCCGGCAGGGCCGGGCGCGTGATGCCGGCGCGAGCGGCACGGGCCTCCGCCAGAAGCTGCCGGGCGCGATCGGCAACGGCCCGCAGCACTGGACGCAGGCCGGCTTCGGGCTTGCCGGCGAAGACAGCCTCGGCACTGACGGCCTCGGCTTCCAGCAGGTCGGCCGGCAGCTTCAGGCGCCGGTGGGCGGCCAGGAACGGCGTGGCGCGGATCAGGCCGATCAAGGCCCAGGCGGTCCCGACCTGGCGTGCGGCCTGCTGCGCCGGCGCGTCCTTGATGCCCAGCAGCTCCAGCTCCAGCACCGACACCTCGCCCGAGGTCGCATCGGCGTAGTCCTCGAGCGCCGCCATATCGGGCATCGGGTCGTCGTAGAGGTCATGGGTGCGGACATGCAGGAGGCGCTCGAAACGGGCGCGCGACGGCTGCGCCCGGGTGATGGCGGCGGTCAGCGCCCGCACCACCGGGTGCGGCCGGGCGCTGCCGTCATAGGCGGCGTCGATGGCCTCGCGCCACCACTGCAGGCGGATTTCACCGAGGGTCGGCTCGCTCACCGTCTCGCGCGTGCGGGCGATCTCGAGGTTGAAGGCCAGCAGGGCCCAGAGGTCGCCGCGCGCGGGCTCGGGAGCGAACAGGCTGCACAGGAAACGTTCACGATCGCCCGCGCGGACCTGGTCGCTGCAGGCAAGCCGCGCCTCGGCGAGCGAGTCAGGAGGGGTTTGTAAAGTCATATTGTGCCGTCTTCACTGCCGCCCGGGATTCTATGAGCACTGACCGATAGATCGTTGATCAGGAACGCAATTTCCCGTGCAAGGCTATTCAGGGCGATGCGGGTGTGGTAGTTTGTCGCGGCCTGATGGCATAACAAAAGGGGGAAATCCCATGGCTGCGTTCTTCCAGTCTCTCCAGCGCACGATCATTGCCGGCATCGTGCTGCTGATCGTGATCGTGATCATCGTCGGTATCCTCTCCGGCCAGATGATCAAGCCCGATCATGCCTGGTTCGCGTTCTTCATGCGCTGGCTGCACGTGCTGAGCGGCGTGATGTGGGTCGGCCTGCTCTGGTACTTCAACTTCGTGCAGACCCCGTCAATGCCCAAGATTCCTGACGACCAGAAGCCGGCGGTCACCAAGGTGATCGCGCCGGCGACGCTGTTCTGGTTCCGTTGGGGCGCCGCGGCCACGGTGCTCACCGGCCTGCTGCTGGCGGCGATGAACGGCTACATCGTGCAGGCGCTCACGTTCCAGAAGGGCGCGCATGTCATCGGCATCGGCATGTGGCTGGCCCTGATCATGGCCTTCAACGTCTGGTTCATCATCTGGCCGAACCAGCAGAAGGCGCTGGGCCTGGTCGATGTGCCGGCTGACCAGAAGGCGCCGGCAGCGCGGCTTGCCGGCATGACGTCGCGCATCAACACCATGCTGTCGATCCCCATGCTGTTCTGCATGGTGGCGCAGCAGAACGGTGGTCTGTAAGGTAGCCGCCACAGCTGGAAGCGAGACGCTGCGGAGGCTTCGTTTCATTGGTCATGCGCGTTTTGCCGCATCTGCGGCATTCGCATTGCAGGCCTTCCGCATCGTCGGTTTCCTGTTGCCCCCATGCAGCCTCATGGGGAATGGGGCGTTGGTGCCGTGGGATCGACGCTTCCACGCATTCAGCGATGACGGACACCCATTCAGCGATAACGGAGTTCAAGATGCCATTCGAGTTGCCGCCCCTGCCATACGCCCAGGATGCCCTTGCGCCGCATATCTCGGCCGAGACGCTCGAGTTCCACCACGGGAAGCACCACAAGACCTATGTCGACAACCTGAACCGCCTGGTTGCCGACACGCCGATGGCCTCGATGTCGCTCGAGGACGTCATCATGGCGGCATCGAAGGATGCGGCCAAGGCCGGCATCTTCAACAACGCCGCGCAGGTCTGGAACCACACCTTCTATTGGAACGGGATGAAGCCCGGCGGCGGCGGCAAGCCCACCGGCGCGGTCTCGCGCAAGATCGCCAGCGACCTCGGCGGCTACGACAAGTTCCTCGCCGCCTTCAAGGATGCGGCCACCACCCAGTTCGGCTCCGGCTGGGCCTGGCTGGTGCTCGACAACGGCAAGCTCTCCGTCATCAAGACCGGCAACGCCGACCTGCCCCTGGCGCGCGGCCTGAAGGCGCTGCTGACGATCGATGTGTGGGAGCACGCCTATTACATCGACTATCGCAATGCCCGGCCCAAGTACATCGAGACCTTCATGGAGCATCTCGTGAACTGGGATTTCGTGAACGCCAATCTCGAGGGCTGAGCAGCCTCTCTCTGCAGGCGACGGGAGACGGGGCCGCCACGGCCCCGTTTCTGATTCTGGACTCCGGCGCGTCCACAGAAATGACGTCTGACGTAATTGCCGGCAGCGCTGCCGACCGCTACCGAGGAACGGCAGCAAGCAGACGTGGAGGGAATGAGATGACCGACAATGCCGCCGACTCGATCAACGAGCGCATGCAGGGCCTGCTCGGCACGCTGCTCGGCCTGAAGGTGGTCGAGGCGCGCAAGGACAAGGTCGTGGCCGAGTTCGACTGGCGCCCCGACCTGTGCACGGTCGGCGGCACGCTGCATGGCGGCGCGCTGATGGCGGTCGCCGACCAGGTCGGCGCCACTGCGGCGTTCCTGAACCTGCCGGCCGGCGCCGGCACCACCACGCTCGAGTCGAAGACCAATTTCTTCGCCGGCTGCAAGGCCGGCAAGGTGCGGGCCGAGGCGACGCCGCTGCATGTCGGCGGCCGCACCAGCGTCTGGCAGACGCGTCTCTATGACGAGGCCGGCAAGCTGCTCAGCCAGACACTGCAGACCCAGCTGGTGCTGCTCCCGAAACAGGGATGACGCACGGGGCTCGACCCGGGCGCAGCGCCGGATGCGCGGATCCGACCGGCGCTGCGCGCGGGGGCGGACCGCCTCCTACGGCACGAGCACCGCGCGGCCCATGATCACGCCCTTGCGCAGGTCCTGAAGGGCGGCGTCGGCATCATCGAGCTTGCGCGTGGTGAGCGGAACGGGGGTGACCTTGCCGGCGCGCACCAGCGCCATCATCTCGGCCATCTCCGCCGGACTGCCGGTCACGGAGCCGATGAACTGGGCGCCGGTGAAGGCGAACATCGGCAGCGGTGTCGAGAAGGTGCCGCCGAACAGGCCGACGATGATCAACCGTCCGCCGCGCGCCAGCACGCGCTGGCCGAACTGCGCCGTCGACTCGGCGCCCACGAAGTCGAGGGCGGCGCCGACGCCGGTCCCGCCGGTCAGCTCCATGACCTGCTTGCGGGCATTGGCATCGCGCGGATCGATCGCGGCGCAGGCGCCCTGCTGCAGGGCGAGCTCGCGCTTCCTGGGGTCGATGTCGGCGACGATGGGATCGCGGCCCAGCACGACGCGGGCGAACTGCACGCCCATCAGGCCGACGCCACCGGCGCCGATCACCAGCACCGGCTTGCCGCCGTCATTGCCCTGCGCCTTCTTCACCGCGCCGAAGGCGGTGATGCCCGAGCAGGCGTAGAGGCAGGCAAGCTCGGTCGGCACGCCGGTGTAGTCGAACAGGTACTTGGCATGCGGCACCAGCACATGGTCGGCATAGCCGCCATCGGCGTTGACACCCAGCGCCCGCGGCGACGGGCAGAGATGCTCGATGCCGCTGTTGCAGTACCAGCAGGAGCCGCAGCCGATCCAGGGATAGACGACCGCCTTCTGGCCGACCGTGGCGCCTTTGGCGTCAGGACCCAGCGCCACCACCTCGCCCACGATTTCGTGGCCCATCGTGCGCGGCGGGTTCATCGTCTTCTGGGTGGAGTATTTGTTGCCGCCCCCCATGTCGAAGTAGCCTTCCCACAGGTGCACGTCGCTGTGGCAGACGCCGGCTGCGGTGATGCGCACGAGGACCTGCGTGCCGGTCGGGGTTGGCGTCGGCTCCTCGATCCGCTGCAGCGGCTGACCGAACTCGACGACCTTGTAGCTCTTCATGGACGTGCCTCCTCGCAACGCGCGTTCGATTGCCGCGAAGTGTAGGAGATGCACGGCGCCGCGCGCCACCCTGTTGTTTCGCTCGCATCGCGGCGCGAACGGTGTGGCCGGCGCGGAAAGACACGGAAAAGCAAGCGAGGGCGTCGCGATGATCGCGACGCCCCCTGGGGCGGCCCGAGCGGTGGGGGAGGGGACCCGGGCTGCCCTGTGAAAGGCCGGGCCCGGCGTCATGCGCGCCCTGCCTGCAACGGCGCAGGCAGGGCCTCGATGCGGTGGCTGATCTGGCCTGACGCCGGCCGGCTGTCGCGGCTACTCGGCCGCCTGGAGCTGCGGCCGGCTGGCCGCGGCGCTGGCGATGGGCACGACGCGCGGCTTCTTCTCCTCCGGCACCTCGCGCACGAGGTCGACATGGAGCAGGCCGTTCTCCAGCGACGCGCCGCTCACGCGGACATGGTCGGCAAGCTCGAAACGGCGCTCGAAGGCGCGGGTGGCGATGCCGCGATGCAGGTAGCTGCCATTGACTTCACGCTCGGCGATCTTGCCGACGATGCGCAAGGCGTTCTCCTGCTGGACGATCTCGATGTCCTTGTCCGTGAAGCCGGCCACGGCCAGCGTGATGCGGTAGCCGCTCTCGCCTGACTTCTCGATGTTGTAGGGCGGATAGCCGTTGCCGCCGCTCTCGTTGGACACGGTGTCCAGGAGCTGGAAGACCCGGTCAAAGCCGACGGTCGAACGGAACAACGGCGAAAAATCGAACGTACGCATAGTGACACCCTCCTGTGAGCGATGCATCTGGTGTAGCCCCTTGTGGCGGGCCGATCGTCGCCGCCCCGGATGGGCATCGGCGACAACTCTGAGATGGGATCACTTCCGGAGGGTTCAAGGGGGCCCTACCTCTCCAGCCTGCGGGTTGCGGTTTCGTACATTTTCACTGTCATCCCGAGCGCAGCGAGGGATCTCCTGCGAAAGACGCGCGGTACGCCATTCGCAGGAGATCCCTCGCTGCGCTCGGGATGACAGTGCCTGTGTGTGAACTCCGTAGCGCAGGCGGGAGAGGGATCAGCCGGGGAAGAAGCGGGCGATGGTCCAGTCGAAGGCTGGCCTGAAGCCCAGCGCCGTGTAGACCCGCTGGGCCATGGCGTCCTCCTTCGAGACGGCCAGGCAGGCTTGCCTGGCGCCGTCGCCGGCTGCGTCGCGCAGCAGGCCGGCAACGACGCATTGCGCGTATTTGCGGCCGCGCAGCTCGGGCGGTGTGTAGACGGCGCCGATGTTGACCGTGTCGTCGAGGCTGCCGGTGATGGCGCCATAGGACACCGGCTTGTCGTCGACCGTGGCGACGCCGCCGCGGCGCGCGTCATGGATGGAACGGATCCATTGCCGGGCCTTGAGGTCTGATTCGGCCGACCGTGGATCGCCGAACACCTCCTCGTTGAAGGCGGCATGCCACTCGCTCACCAGGCCCAGCTCCTCGCCCATCGGCGGCCGGACGGCGACCGCGCCCGAATCGAGCGGTTGCGGCACGCCAAGCTGCGCCAGGGCCAGGGTCATGACACTGGAATCGTGCCGGCCCTTGAGCGAGCGGTCGCGAACCAGGCCGTGCAGCAGCGCCCGCTCGACCTGGGCCGTGGGACCGCTCATCTCGATGAGCTCGCGCGGCGCGGCGGCCGCCAGCATGTCGAGGATCTCGTCGATATGAGCCGGCGTCTGCAGCATGCAGACACCGTTCCAGAACAGCGCCGCGATCGATGTGATCGTGCCGTCGTCGCGGATGGTGCCCACCCAGGTCCCGTCATGGCGCTTGCCGTCATCCTCCATGCGGCCATGGGCAAGGTTGGCGCGCAGGAAGAGGTGCGTGTCGGGGCGGCTGTCGAGAAACGCCGCCAGCGCCCCGCGATGGTCCTCGCGCAGCACGCGCACGGTCACTTCGGCCATATGATCTCCCTCCGCCAGCCCGCGCGGATTGACGCGTGAATCGGCGATGGACGCAAGGCCGTATTTGCGTGCCTTCGGGCCGCGCGCATCACGACGCGCAGGCGCGGTCCTGGCAGGCCGCTATGCGGCGTTCCTCATGGCCACCGGCGGATCGGCGTCGGTCGGCGTCATGATATCGGCCTGTCCTGCTTCGGAAGGGCCGCCCATCACCTTGTGGGTCGCGTTCAGGAGCAGGTCCGCGACAATGGCGACGTGCGTCTGCGCGTCGAGCGCGTCGCGGGTCAGCCGCTCGATGCTGCCATTCGCCCAGCCGGCATATTCCTGCATCGCATCGGCCGGCGAGGCGCTCGCCCACATGCGGCTGGCGGTCTTCAGCGCGGCGTGGGTGCCCTCATGGCGGCGCAGGAACCAGGCGCGGCTGATGCCTTCCATGTGATCCAGTAGTCGATCCTGGAACTCCCAGAAGGCTTCGCTTTGCGTTCGGAGCTGGCCGCGTAGCTGCTCGGCCTGGCGATCGAGCGGCGTACCGGCTGGACTGATCGTGCTGTCTGCCATGGTGTCCTCCCGTTGGCTTGTTGCCTGGAACCACACATGCCCATTAAAGCGCATTTGCACGACAGGTCTTTGACATGGCGCAAGCTCCGCGCCGCGACAAGCCCCACGCCAGAAGCGGCGCGGCTAGGGACGCTGCCAGTGCAAATGCTTGCGCATCTTGATCCAGGTCGGCTCAGCATAGCCGTCATGGGCGTGGCGCGACACCTCGGCAAAGCCGTGGCGCGCGAAGAGGCGCTGGTTCTCCGGCAGGGCGAGCCGCACGCCCAGGACGATACCGGCACATTCCCGGCGCCGGGCCTCATCCTCGACGAAGCGGATCAGCGCGCCGGCCACGCCGTGCCGGCGCTGGTCAAGCGGCACGGACAGGCGGCCGAAATAGAGGTCGTGGTCTTCCGGCCTGAACAGGACGGCGCCCACGATCACGGCCGGGGCGCCGAGCCGTGCCGCGACGGCGCCACCGGCCGGCGATGCAAGCTGCGGCGCGATCGACTGCGCCGTCTCGGCCAGCGCGCTGGGCGGCGGCGCCAGCTTGCCATGGTACTCGGCGAAAGCCGTATTGATCATGGCGGCGACGCGTGCTGCGTCGGCTTCGGTCGCACGGCGCACCACGAGCGTGCTGCTGGTGTCAGCCACGGCCGCCTCCGTCGACATAGCGGGTCGCGCCCGCATGCGAGACCACGATGTGATGCGCATGACGGCCGGCCGTCATGGCGAGCCGCCTGGTGTCGTGCGGCGCCATGGCGCCGTCGACAAGGGCCTCGCCGAGCACGCGGCCATCGCATCCTGCCGCGGGCAGGCCCAGCAAGTGCAGGACGGTGGGCATGACATCGATGATGCCGGCGGGGCCGGGCGAGACGAATTGCGTGCGCAGGCCGGCGCCGCCCGCCACCAGCATGTTGCTCATCTCGCGCGGATGCAGGCCGCCATGGTTGCCGCCGGCCGGCGGCAGATCGCTGTCATGCAGGCCGCCGCCCGGCCAGCCGCCGTTCCCGGGCGCGTCGTCATGGGCCAGGGTGAACAGCAGGTCGGCGGCGCGGGCGCTGTCGAGGCCCAGCAGCGTCCGGTTGAAAGTTCCGGGTATCGCGCCGGCGGTCTCGTCCGGTCCGTTGCTGAACAGGGCGCCACACCAGGGCTGCCCGGCCAGCCAGTCGACGACCGCGCGCCCCAGCCCGTCATCGCGCCGGCGCAGCAGCACCGCCGACGCGGAGCCGGGCACCAGGCCCAGATCGGCATCGCCTGAAGCGCGCTTGTCGACGGAGAAGCCGCCCGCCGTCATCGCCCCCAGCAGGTCGATCCGCTCGCGGTTGGTGATGTGCCCGTGGTCGGACACCACGAAGATGGCGCGCCGGTCATGGTTGGGCGCGCGGCGCCAGGCATCGACCACGCGTCCGAACGCGGCATCGACCCCTTGCAACGCGGCCATGGCCTCGACCGACCCGATGCCGCGGTAGTGGTACGTGTAGTCCGGGTCGGTGAACCAGATGATGGCGACATCGGGGTCGACGACAGGCAGGACATGCTCGAGCAGCACCGTGGTGGCGTGATCGATGCGTGCGGTCTGCGGCGTGCCGGCCGCGGGCGGCAGGCCGAAACGCTGCGCGATCTCTGTCCAGGCATCGACGGGCGTGCTGTGCGCCGGTCCGTGCGCCGACCAGCGGAGCTGTCGCAGCGCTTCGGCGCGGTGATGCAGCAGCCAGCCCGAGCCGGTCGAGCCGGTCGAGACGACGGCGAGCGTCCGCCCGGCAGCCGACAGGCGTTCGCCCAGGGACGGCACCGAAATCAGCCCGCCGGCGAAGACGGCATCGGCAGCCTGCAGATCGGCACGCTCCGAGGTTCGGATCCAGCGGTCGGCGAACACGGCGGCAGCATGGAACTGGTTGCCGACCACACCGTGCCGGCCGGCGTGGCAGCCGGTCACCAGGGAAGCGGCGTTCACCCGCGTCTCGCTGGGAAAGACACAGCGGCTGCGCGGGAAACGGCAATGCGCCAATTGGAACGCATGCAGGTTCGGCATCAACGCGGGCGTCACCATGTCCGGCCGCAAGCCGTCAAACACCACGATCAGGCTTCTGGTCGACATCGCGTCGGCGCCTCCTGCCACGCCAGTCGCGCACTATGGGCGAAGCGGGATGCCGGCAGCAATGGCCAGCAGCAACGGCCGCGGCGATGCCCGTGCCATGAATGTTGTATGGCGTGCCGTGGCCGCTATGCTGCCAAGCTTCGGGAGGAAGCCATGGCATTGATCACGTACCTGACCCGCATCCAGTTCGACTTCGGCGCGCTGAAGCTGCTCGACGCCGAGCTGCAGCTGCTGGGCATGCGCCGACCGCTGGTGATCACGGACAAGGGTGTGATCGCCGCCGGCATCTGGGACAAGGTCAAGGCCAGCCTGCCCGGCAACATGCCGGTGACGGTCTATGACGGCACGCCGGAAAACCCGACCGAGCCGGCCATGCGCGATGCGCTGGCGCTGTACATGAGCGAGGGCTGCGACGGCATCATCGCCATCGGCGGCGGCTCGCCGATGGATCTCGCCAAGGCCGTCGGCCTGATGGCGACCCATCCCGGCGACTCGCTGCAGCCTTATGCCATGGTCGAGGGCGGCACGGCGAAGATCACGCCCAAGGTGGCGCCGATCGTCGCCATCCCGACCACATCGGGCACCGGCAGCGAGGTCAGCCGCGGCGGCGTGATCATCATGGACAGCGGCCGCAAGCTGGCGATCGGCAGCCCCAACCTCATTCCGCGCCTGGCGCTGGTCGATCCCGAGCTGACCTTGGGCCTGCCGCCGCATCTCACCGCCGGCACCGGCATGGACGCCATCGCCCACTGCATGGAGACGTTCATGGCGCCGTCGGTCAATCCGCCGGCCGAGGCGATCGCGCTGGACGGCCTCGACAAGGCCTGGCGCCATCTCGAGCGCGCCGTGAGGACCGGCGGCGATCGCGAGGCCCGCTGGAACCTGGCAATGGCGGCGATGGAAGGCGCGATGTGCTTCCAGAAGGGCCTTGGCGCCGTGCATGCGCTGTCGCACCCCAGCGGCGCCCTGAAAGGCCTGCGCCTGCATCATGGCACCCTGAACGCCGTCTACATGCCGGCGGTGATCCGCTACAACGCGCCGGCGGTGGGCGACAAGATCGCGCGCATGGCGCAGGTGATCGGCCTGCCCGAGCGCGAGGCGACCGCGGAGGGGCTCGCCGATGCCGTCGCGGCCATGAACGAGCGCATCGGCATCCCCGCCGGCCTGAAGGCGATGGGCGTGCCGGAGTCGGCTTTCCTGACGGTCGCCGAAGGCGCGCTGGGTGACCACTGCCACCTGACGACGCCGCGCCAGCCGACGAAGGCGGAGTATATCGGCCTGATGGAAGCGTCGTACGGGGCGTGAGCGCTGCCGCGCGAGGCGCGTGAAGGGCTGTGCGGTCTCCCCGGGGGCACGCCGCCCTCGGCGAAACGCGTGACAACAACGACAACAACGACAACAAGTCCCGGTCGTGCCGGGACGCTGCGTTGCGGCACGACCGCCTGACTCCTTCGGTGCGATCCCCATCATTGGGCGACCTCGACGGTGGCGATCCTGGTCGGGGGATATTGGGGGCTGTCAACCGCACGACAAGCGGAACGAAAACAGGCGCTCGCCTTTCTGCTCGCTCGGCAGGGCGATCGCATATGAGGTCAGTCTGCCGAAGCTCAGCGACGTCTTCTACCTTCCCCCGCTTGCGGGGGAAGGTGCCCGAAGGGCGGATGGGGGATGCTGCAGCAACGGAGGTGCTCGATGGGATGCACCATTTGCGTTGAAGCGCCCCCCATCCGGCGCTTCGCGCCACCTTCCCCCGCAAGCGAGGGAAGGTAATCGAAAGCCGACGCTCCCGCCCACATGCGATTGCCCTACGCTTGCGGGGGAAGGTAGTCGAAAATCGGCACTTCCGCCCGTATGCGACCCGACGCGCCAGGGTCAAAGTCGACGCCTCGAGCGCGCCGGTGTGAGCCCTATGCCAGCGGTCCCAGCGCCGTGGCGAAGCGGCGGGCGCATTCGAGGCCGAAGGCGGTCGGGGCGAGACCCGGGGCGCGGTCGTGGATCTCGCCGCGCAGCCCCAGGCGCCAGGCGGCGATGCGCTTGCCGTAGCACACCAGCGCGTCGAGCGACTGCATCACGAACACGATGCCGGGCAGGATCTCGCGGTAGAGGTTCTCCGCGACCTCCTCGTTCTCGGCATCGTCGCGGGTGCGCATCAACCCGAAGATGCGCACCTGGCGGTCGAAGAAGTCGGGCGCCGGGATCATGCCGTCACAGCCGGCGCGCAGATTGTCCGGCAGCTCCAGCCCGCCGCGGCCGTTGAACACGGCAATGCCGCCGTCGGTCGCCTCGACGATCTGGCGGATGGCGGTGACCGAGGCCTCGCCCTTCACCATCACGACGTTGGGGTGGTTGCGGTGCAGTGTCCTGATCGCTGTCGGGCCGAGGCCGACACCGAGATACTCCGGTGCGTTCTGGATGCCGACCGGGATCGGGCTGGCATCGGCGACCGCGCCGAAGAACCGCGTCAGCGTCGGCTCGTCGGGTGTCTCGCCGCGCGGCGGCTGCAGGATGACATAGGCGGCCCCGGCATCGGCCGCGAGGCGGGCGAAGGTGATCTGCTCGTCGGGCGTGCTGCCGGTGACGGTCACCGCGAAGGGACGCCGGCCATCGAGATCCTCGGCCACCCAGGACACCAGCGTGCGCTTCTCGGCGTCGCTGAGCTTGTTGACCTCGGTGGCCAGGCCCAGCACCGCCAGGCCATGCGCGCCTTCACGGACGCAGGCTTCGACCTGGCGGCGCATGGCCGGCCGGTCGAGCGCGCCGGCCTGGTCGAAGAAGGCATAGAGCATCGGCCAGATGCCAAGCGGCCGGGATGTCATGTGCTGCCATTTCCCCCAAAGCTCAGGCCACCGCTCCCAACGCTGATCGGAACGGCGGCTGGTGGAACAGGTCAATCGTAGCCCGGCGGCGGCTCGAAAGCATAGTGCTCCCGCTCGAGCAGGCGGGCGAAGCGCAGGCAGGTGCGGTCGCCATATTGCGGGCCGATGATCTGCACGCCGACCGGCAGGCCGTCCGGCGTGCGTCCGATCGGCGCCACGGTGCCCGGCAGGTAGCAGACGCCGTTGATGCCGGCCCAGAACAGCTGGTCGGTCGTCGGCACGCGCTTGCCGTTGACCTCGATTGTGCGCTCGTGGCGCTCGCCGGCGTGGTCGTGCGGGAAGGCGGCCGAGGCGGCAACCGGGCACAGAAGAAGGTCGTACTCCCTGAAGAACTCGGCCCAGCGCAGCCGCAGCTGGTGGCGGCGCTCGTTGACGGCCAGCCAGTCGCGATGGCTGAGGACGTTGGCCCGCGTCATCTGGGCATAGTAGCTCTGGTCTTCTGCTGGCAGGCGGCCGGCCTCGGCCTGGTTGTGCGCGAAGGCCGCGTCGCTCTGGCGGCCCGACGTGGCCGAGCGCAGGAGCTTGATGTAGAGGCGGTGCAGCTCGCCGGTGTCGATGTCCGGACGGGCCGTGTCGCTGACCGTCACCTTGCGCCGGCCGAGGAAGTGGGCCAGCTCCTGCAGCAGGGTCTTCACCGTGTCGTCGACGGCCGAGTTCGGATCCTCGAGCATCACCGCGACCTTGAAATCGCGCAGCTTCTTGTGCGCCGGCTTGGGCAGCTTGAGCCGCAGGCCGTCGCCATCGATGTCATCCGGCCCGGCCATCGCCTCGAACGCGATCTCGAGGTCCTCGGCGCCGCGCGCCAGCGGACCGATGACCGAGATGTCGCCCTGCGCGACCCGGCCGGGCAGGGCATGGCCACGCGGGCTCACGATGCCCCAGGTCGGCTTGTGGCCGTAGACGCCGCAGTAATGGGCCGGGTTGCGGATCGAGGCGCCGATATCGCTGCCCGCTTCGATCCCGGTCAGGCCGGCTGCGAGCGCCGCGGCCGAGCCGCCCGAGGAGCCGCCGGGAGAGCGGGTGACGTCCCAGGGATTGTTGGTCGTGCCGTAGACGGCGTTGTAGCTCTGCCAGTCCGCGAGCATGAGCGGCACGTTGGTCTTGCCGAACAGGGTCACGCCGGCAGCCTTCAGGCGCGCCACCGACAGCGCATCGCGGGTCGCGATGTTGGCGCGCAGCGCCGGGTCGCCCCAGGTCGTGGGCATGCCGGCGACGTCGTAGCTCTCCTTGATCGTCATCGGCACGCCGTGCAGCGGACCCCACACATCGCCCTTGGCCAGCGCCTTGTCGGCGGCCTTGGCGCGCTTGCGGGCGCCGGCGATATCGAGCGCGATGATGGCGTTGAGACGCGGGTTGTGGCGCTCGACGCGCTTCAGATATAGGTCGAGCAGCTCAAGGCAGCCGATCTTTTTCGACCGCACGGCGGCGGCAAGCTGCTGGGCGGTGCGGAACGGCAAGGCTGTCATGCGCGGTGTTCTCCTCCGAAGGCGGCAACCATGGCGGCGGACGGCGACAACTGCTTGTCGTCGATGCTGCGTGGACGTAATCGTGGCAACGAGGCAGCGAAAATTTGTAGCGAGAGGCGGTGATTTTCCAGCCCGAATTTCTCAAGCATGATGGGCGCATCGGAGCGCCGGCTCCGAGAAAGTTGTTGTGTGGCAACGACTTTCGAAGAAACAGAGGAACTCCCAATGCCGGCAGAGTGTAGCGGAGATTTGTTCGGCTTTGCACGTGTGGAGAAGCAAGAGGTTGCGGCGTCGTTTGACGGCGGGATGATCAGCTCGGACGTGGCGGCCTGCTGCTGGGAGCGACGGACCGTGCGATCGGGTTGGCCGGGCCCTTCGCCGCACTCATTGCTCTTCGCGCCTCGCTACACGTACGCCCTCCCTGATTCTGTCGCTGGGATGCAGCACAACGTTTTCACCCGCCGAGAGACCTGCGAGGATCTCCGCCATCCTGTTGTTTCGCCGGCCGACCTGGACGAAGGTCGTCCGCGCGCGACCCTCAACGACCGCGAAAACCGCCCAGCTCTCTTCCTTGCGGAACAGCGCACTCACCGGGACCGAAAGTGCATTGTCGGCACTCCAGATCGTGACATGCACCAGCACGCGGTATTCGTGTCCAAGCCGCGCCCAGGCGTCTGACGGATCGACGAAATCGATGACGGTGCGCACCCGCTGCTCCTCAATGCCGAGTGCCGACACCTTGGTAAAGCCAGCGGGATCGACCCGCGCCACACGGCCCCGAAGGGCCGGCCCGCCCCAGCCGTCGATCCGTACGCTGGCGCCGGCCGGGATCAGGACCGCCTCGGTTGACAGCAACTCGGCCGCGATCTCGAGATCGACGGGGTCGCCAATCTCGATCAGGGGCGCTCCCGCCGGCACCGACGCTTCGCTTTCCTGGATGATCCGGAGAACGCGGCCCGTCACGGGCGCGCGGATCTGGATGCAACAGGTCGGACCTGGCGAGGAACCTGGGCTTGACGGGTCAATCAGGCGGGCAGCGATGGCGGCGCGTTCGCTCCGCCTTACGTCGAGCTGGGCCTTGGCGCTTGCCAGGGCGGCTTCATTGGTCTGGACATCGAGCTTGGCCTTGTCGAGCGCCTTGGCGGCGATCGTGTCGGTGCGGGCGAGCGCCTGGGCCCGGCGAAGCTCGCCTAGCGAGAATTCGAGAGCAGCCTCGGAACGCCGTATCTCGGCTCCCGCGAGCTTGACGGCGGCCTCTGCGGCGGCAACCGCCGACTCGAGTTCGCCGCGCGAACGAACATCGATGAAGCTGGGTGCCGTCGGCTGCATGATGGCGACGATCGTTTCATCCGCCGTGACCGGATCGCCGACGTGGCGCGGCGTTCGCAGGACCTTTCCGACGACCGGCGCTGAGACGGTGTAGATATGGCGCACGCGAGTCTTGGCCTCGTCGTCGACGGTCACTTCCATGGGGCCGAGCTTCGCCGTCGCGATGTCCACCGGAACCGGCGGCGGCCAGGCGAACCAGACCCCGCCGGCGACGGCTGCGCCCAGGATCGGCAGGCCTGCAGCCCTCTTCAGCCAGATTCCGCGCATGGCTCAATCCCGGGTCTTGAGTACGGCGACAAGGTCCAGGCGCCCAACGCGTTGGCGCACGGCGAAAGCCGAGGCCATGGCCGCGGCGAGCACGATCAGGCTGGCAACAACGTAGGTGGCATTGTCGACAATCAGACGCACGCGCATCAGCTCGCCAGCCAGGTTCGTCCTCATGATCCAGGCCAGGCCATAGCCGATCACCCATCCCGGGGGCTGCGCCAGCAGGGTCAACAGCGCCAGCTCGAGGAGCAGGATGCGCAGCACTTCGCCCCGGGTGAAACCGAGGACCCGCAGGCTCGCCAGTTCCCGCGCACGCTCTGACAGCGAGATCCGGGCGCTGTTGTAGACCACCCCGAAAGCGATGATGGCGGCCAGGCCGGTGTAGATGCCGCCCATCGCCGTCACGAACACGGCCAGCGTGTGGCGGAAGTTCGCCAGCGACGCGCGTTGCAGCGCCATCCCGGCGACGGTCGGCATGCGCTTGATGGCCTCGTAGAGAAGGTCGAGGTCGTTTGGGTCGACACTGATGTTGATGTTGTTGACGGCAGGCGCCTCGCGCATCAGCCGCGACAGCGCCTCGGCATCCATCATCCCCTTGATGCCGAAATAATCCTCGATGCGCGCTGTGACAGGCAGGGTTGCTGTCCTGTGCTCGTCCTCCAGGAGGTCGACCTCGACAATATCGCCGACCTGCACACCCAGGATCTGGGCCAGCATGTCCGAGATCGCCAGCCCGCTCTCGGGCAGCGTGACCGGGCGCAGGTCGACGTCGATGATCCGGCTGAGATCGGCATCACGCGGCCGGCCGGTGATCATGAACCGCCGTTCGACGCTCCCGTTGCGAATGCGGGCGGAAACCTCGCGCAACGGCTCGACCGTCAGAACACCGGGCAATCTTGCGACCTGATTGACGACATCCCGTGGGCGCTTCTCGGTGAAGACGATCCGGACATCCTGTCGGTCGGCCATGAAATACGTCACATCGATCAGGTGCTCCATGGTGCCGCTGGTGAACAGCGACACGACCAGGATCGCCGTCGCCAGCGCCATGCCCAGCGTCGTGAACCCCGTCCGCAACGAATGGCGCGTGATGTTGCGCAGCATCATCATGGTCGGTTGCGAGACGACCCTCTCGATGGCGAAGCGCGCTGGCAGCAGGCGGCGGAAGCGCGGCGGCGCCAGTGGCTGCATCGCGACCGCCGGCGGCAGCATGACAACGTCGCGCGCCGCGCGCAGGCCGCCGACGACGGCGGCAACCACGCTGACGGCTGCGGCCGCAACATAGAGATCCGGAGTTTTGATGAAGACGAGGAACGGGAACCGGAAATAGTCGCCGAACAGCCTGGTCACGTACATGCCGAGCCATGTCCCGGCGACACTGCCGATCACGATGCCGACCACCGCGATGATGACCACGAGCTTCACGTAGTGCAGGGCGATCGTGTGATTGCGGTAGCCGAGCGCCTTGAGCAGGCCGACCTGCTCGCGTTCGAGCGCAACGAGCCGGCTGAGCGTCAGGTTGACCAGGAATGCCGCCACCAGCAGGAAGATCGGCGGCAGCGTCCGGCTCATGTTGCTGAGCATGTCGAGCTCGTGGTCGAGGAAAGCGTGCGAGCCCTGGTCCCTTCGCCCGTATGCGGCGCGTCCGCCATACCGCTCGAGGAGTGCGTCGAGACGCTGAGTCACCTCGCGTTCGGACGCGCCCGGCAGGAGCTTGAGATTGACCGACGAAAAGGCGCCATCGAGATCGTAGGCGCTGGCCAGGGCCTTTTCGGGCATCCAGACGATGCCGAACCGGCGGTCGTCAGGCATGATATCGCCCGGCCCGCGCGCGTAGATGAATTCGGGGGAGAGCGCGGTGCCGACGACCACCAGCTCGCGCTTGCGACCGTTCAGGATCGCCGAGAAGCGGGCGCCGGGGGTGAGCCCATGCGCCTGGGCAAAGCTGTCGTTGACGACGACCTCGTCGGTTCGGCCGGGCTCGGGCAGGCGACCCACCCGGAGGTGCAGCCGGTTCAGCGCCGGTTGTCCGCTCTGCGGCAACGAGATGAGCTGCCCGGTGGCAGGCTCGCGAAAGTCCGCCAGGTCGAGCAAGGCGAGTTTCGCGATCCGGGCATCCACGGTCGCGACGCCGGGGATCTCCGCGATGCGATCGACAAGGGTCATGGGCGCCCGCCGCAGCACGGCAAAGACGTCGGCAAACCGGTAGCGCTCGTAGTAGGCGATGCGCGTCTCGTCGAGGGAGCGGTGCGAGCCGACCGCCAGCACGAGCGTGGCCACGCCACCGGCGATCACGAGAGCGATGGCGAGCGCCTGGGCCCACAGGCGCCGCAGGTCGCGGAAGAGCTTGATGTCGAGGGCCCGCACGGCATCACCACGCGAGTTCGGCCGCGGCGCGGCGGGTTTCGTTCTTTTGGATCCGCGAAATCCGCCCGTCGGCGAAGTAGAGCACCCGGTCGGCGACGTCCCGGATGGTGGCATTGTGGGTGATGATGAGCGTCGTCGTGCCCAGCTGAGTGTTGATGCCCGTCAGTGCCTCGATCACCCGCACACCCGTCCTGGAATCCAGGGCGCCGGTCGGCTCGTCACAGAGCAGCACTTCCGGTCGCTTGGCGATGGCGCGCGCGATGGCCACCCTCTGTTGCTCGCCACCGGAGAGCTGGGCCGGAAAATGGTCCATCCGCGCCTCCAGGCCGACGAGCGCCAGTGCCTCGTCAGGGCGCATGGGGCGCTCGGCGATCTCCGTCACCAGGGCGACGTTCTCGTAGGCCGTGAGGCTGGGCACGAGGTTGTAGAACTGGAAGACAAACCCGACATGCTGCCGGCGATACGCGGTGAGCGCTCGATCATCGAGCGCCGTGAGCTCAAGATCCTTGAAGAACAGTCGGCCGCCGCTCGCATGATCGAGGCCGCCCATGATGTTGAGCAGCGTCGACTTGCCGCTTCCCGACGGCCCCAGCAGAACAACCACCTCACCCGCGTAGACGTCGAGATCCAGCCCGCGCAGCGCGTGCACCTGCACCTCGCCCGCGGTGTAGACCTTCGTCAAGCCTTGCGCCGAGAAAATCTTCTGGTCGGTCATGGGCCTGGCGCCACGGACAGAGGCACGGGGGCGATCATGGCGCCGCTCAGGATACATTGCGGCGGCGGACGCGCGATCACCCGAAGCGATGCGGACCGCGCGACTTCCACGCCGACAGCTCGGATCACGGACCCCTCCCGCCGATTGCTCCCAAGATTGGCCCTTTCGTCACTGTCGTTCGGTCAGATTCCCCCGGCCCGAGAACAAGCTGCTGATGCGGGGGATGAAAGCAGGCACCCGATCCATGTACCGGCGGTAGTCATCACCGAATTGCCGCACGGCCTCACGCTCCTCCTGTCGCGCCAGGAACGCGTACATCACCACCAGGACCGGGAACATCGCCAGGGTCAGCAGGGTCGGCCATTGCAGCAGGAATCCGAACATCACCAGCACGAAGCCGACATACTGCGGATGACGGACATGTGCATAGGCGCCGCTCGTCGCCAGCTGCTGCCGCTTCTGCGCTTCATAGAGCATGCGCCACGCGGCGGCGATCAGCCAAAAGCCGCCGCCGATGAAGATGAAGCTCAGCACATGGAAGGGGCCGAAGTGCGGATTGGTCTTCCAGCCGAACAGCATCTCGGGCAGATGACCGGCGTCATGCGAGAACCAGTCCACCCCCGGGTAGCGGCTCTGCAGCCATCCCGACAGGAAATAGATGGTGAGCGGGAAGCCGTACATTTCGGCGAACAACGCCACCACGAAGGCGCTGAAGGCGCCGAACGAGCGCCAGTCGCGCCCTGTCTGCGGCTTGAAGAAGCTGAATGCGAACAGCAGGAAGACAGCCGAATTGATCGCCACCAAGGTCCACAGCCCGTAGGCCGGCGCATCGTTGTGGGTCATGCGACGTCTCCTCGGCCATCCTTGTGGTGCGGGCCGCCGTGATCGTGGTCCCTCGAGCCACCGCCGTGACCGCCATGACCGTGGAACAAGTGCATGACGAGACATCCGAGGGGCAGCAACCAGATGAACCAGTTGCCTGTGAAGATGTGTGCCCGGTGCTCAGCGAGCATGAGAAAAGCGCCCACGACCAGGAACCCGATCAAGACAACCCCGAATGGGGATTTCAGGAACGGACGCCGCGCGTGCTCTTCATGGTTCATCATGACCTCCCATGCGCCGCCTCAGGTCAGGCTTGAACGCGATGGCGCCCCCTCGGAGCGGAAACGAAGGCGCTACAAAAATACGCCCAACGGCCCGAGCGCAGCTTGACATGGATCATCCCCGGGCCGGCTCAAGCGGGATTCTGCGTGCGGGACGAGGGGGCTGGCCTTGCGTGCCTACGGTGCTGTTGATTCAGGTCAAGGCCGTTGTCACGCGAACCGGCTATGAGGATCTGGCCGGAGTTTCCTGGTCCAGGCGCGCCGAGAGACACAGGGATATGACGATGGTCCACCACCACATGGCCGCGGCGACAAGCGCCCTTGGTCGCGACATGGCCAAGGATCCCGTCTGCGGCATGATGGTCGACAAGACGACGGCGCTAACGTCGCAGCGTAGCGGCCGTACGTTCTATTTCTGCAGCCCCGCCTGCAAGAGCACCTTCGACGATCCCGAACGCGAGCTGAAGTCGATGCGCACGCGGGTCACGATCGCGCTCACCGGCGTGCTGGCGCTGGCGATCCTGCGCGCCGGCGCCTTCATTGCGCTGGCCGCCGGCGCCACGATTGTGACCTGGGTGCCGATCCCGGCACTGCCATGGTTCACCTGGGGCGTCTGGCTGTTCATCCTGGTAACGCCCGTGCAGTTCATCGGTGGCTGGGGCTTCTACAAGGGCGCCTGGACCGCGATCGGCACGCGCACGATCAACATGGACTTCCTGATCGCGCTCGGGACGACCGTCGCCTATCTCTATAGCGTCGCCGTGGTGTTTGCGCCCGGCCTGCTCCCGGTAAAGATCGATGAGCGCGACGTCTATTTCGAAGTCTCTGCCGTCATCATCGCCTTTGTGCTCCTCGGCCGCTACATGGAGGAGATCATCAAGAAGCGCTCGTCGGCGGCGGTACGCAAGCTGATGGATCTGCGGCCGGCGGTGGCCCACGTCCTGCGCGATGGCAGCGAGACCGAGATTCCCGCCGAAGCGGTCATGGCGGGCGAGATTGTCGTGGTGCGGCCCGGCGAACGCATCCCCACGGACGGCGAGGTGCTCGAGGGTGAGTCATCTGTCGATGAGTCGATGCTGACCGGCGAGTCCATGCCGGTCGGCAAGGCGCCCGGCGCACGCGTGATCGGCGGCACACTGAACCGCAGCGGCCTACTGCGTTGCCGCGCCACACGAGTCGGCAAGGACACCGCCCTGTCCCAGATCATCAAGCTGGTGGAGGAAGCACAGGCCAGCACGGCCCAGGTCCAGCGTTTGGCCGACGAGGTGACGCGCTATTTCGTACCGGCGGTGATCGGCGTCGCAGTCCTGGCTTTCGCCGGCTGGTGGGTCGCCGGCAATTTCCCGCAGGCGCTGCTCGCCTTCATCGCCGTGCTGATCATCTCTTGCCCCTGCGCGCTGGGAATCGCGACGCCGGCAGCACTGATGGTCGGTGTCGGCAAGGGCGCCGAGGCCGGCATTCTTATCCGTGGCGCCGAGGTGCTGGAACGCGCGCGCAAGCTCAACGTCGTGGTGTTCGACAAGACCGGGACCCTGACACGTGGCGAACCGAACGTCACCGATGTCGTATCGCTGGGACCGGTAAGTGACGCTGAGGTCCTGCGGCTGGCCGCAGCGGTCGAGGTGGGCTCGGAGCATCCGTTGGGTGAGGCGATCGTCCGCGGTGCGCGCCACCGCGATCTGGCCTTACCGCCGGTGACCGGCTTTGAGGCCATCGCCGGTCACGGCATCGTCGGCACTGTCGAGGGAACACGCGTGCTGCTAGGCAACCGCCGCCTGTTCCGGCGCGAGGGCATCGATACAGCGGGGGCTGAAGAAACGATGATTCGGCTCGAGCGCGAAGGCAAGACAGCGATGTTGTTGGGAGCCGGCGCCGAGGCGATCGGCATCATCGCGGTCGCCGACACGCTGAAGCCGGAGTCGAAGGAGGCGATCGCGGCATTGCGCAGCGAGGGAATAGACGTCGTGATGCTGACGGGTGACAACGAGCGCACAGCCAACGCCATCGGCCGAGAACTTGGCATCGACCACATTACGGCTGAGGTGCTGCCCGGCGACAAGGCCAAGGTCATTCGGCAGTTCCAGGAACAGGGCCGTATCGTGGCGATGGTGGGAGACGGCGTAAACGATGCGCCGGCGCTGGCCACAGCGGACATCGGCATCGCCATTGGCTCGGGCTCGGATGTCGCCAAGGAGACCGGCGGCATCATTCTGATCAAGGACGATGTGCGCGAGGTGGTGCTGGCGATCCGCCTGTCGCGCGCGACCCTGCGCAAGATCAAGCAGAATCTGTTCTGGGCCTTCGTCTATAATGGTATTGGCATCCCGGTCGCAGCGCTGGGTCTGCTGAACCCGATCATCGCCGCCGCTGCGATGGCGCTGAGCTCGCTGTCGGTAATCACCAACTCGGCGTTGCTCAAGCGCGTGCGGTTGGCCGTCTCATGACCGCGACCGCGGCTGACCATCCCAGCACCACGCGCCATGTGTTGGCATGGCTGTGCGCTGCCGTTGCATTGGCCTTCATCGCCGGTGTCGCGCTGTGGCTGGATGTGTCGCTGTGGTCGATCGTCGTCATGGCGATTGCCCTAGCATGTCCAGTTGTCGCCCTATGGATCTATGCCCTAGGTCGCCGGCCGCTGCCGGTGCCCCTGGGCCCCGTGCCGCAGACCCGGGGAGTGTCGCTCGACTGGCTCGCGCCTTGGTATGATGTCGTGTGTCGCGCCGTCGGCGTCAACAAGCGCTTTCGCGACCTCACCCTTCAGCTCGCGGCGCTGCGGCCTGGTGAGCATGTCCTGGATGTTGGCTGTGGCACGGGTGTGCTCGCGCGTCGAGCCGCTGACATGGTTGGTGTCACAGGAAGCTGCTGCGGCATTGACGTGGCGCCCGATATGGTCCGAATGGCGCAACAGAGCAAGCAGGCAGGTGTGAACCCAGTTCGCTTCAGTCTCGGCGTGGTGGAGGAACTTGCCTTCGAGGCTTCGAGTTTTGACGTTGTCTTTCTCAGCTTTGTGCTGCATTGCCTGCCGCCTGACCTGAAGGAAGCCGGCTTGCGCGAAATCCGCCGGGTGCTTCGGCCCGGCGGCCGCCTGGTTGTTGTTGATCTGGACCAGCCCGTCGGCCTTCTGCCCCGGTTCCTTGCGCGTCTGTGCCTGCGCCATCCCTACATGGCGATGCATCTTGAAGGGCGGACGATCGACCTGCTGCGTGCCGCCGGCTTCTCGGCCGTCGCGCGGAGGTCATCGTGGCGCGGGCTCGTGGGATTCTGGATCGCAGCGAAGCCAGCATGACCTTCTGACCCGCACAGTACTCCTCTTCAGAGGGCGATGCGGACAGGACAATCGGCGTGGATGCTGGCGGCCAGGTTGGAGCAACGAGGGTTCATCGGAGGAGCCGCCCATGGAGTCTCTTCTCTACTTCCTGCTTTGGGGCGTTGTGATCTTCCTCATGATGCGATTTGGCTGCGGCGCGCATGTAGCAGGTCATGGTCACGGCCACGGACGCTCGACGCGCAACGAACCGGGACCTCCCCGGCGAGTAACCTCCGCTGGACACCGCCGGAGAAGGATACCGATCCAGTGTGCGGAATGACCGTGGAGACGGCCAAGGCAAAGGCCACAGTCTACGACGGCAACATTCATTACTTCTGCTCAGCCGACTGCCGCGACAAGTTCGAGGCGTCTCCGGGTGCCTACGTGAAGGCACGAAATGCGCCACCGCAGCCTGTGGCACATCAGCAGGGACTACACCATTGATCCGCTGGCTGCCGACGGCCTATGCGTGACGGAAGCGAAGTCTGGCAGTACCCGACCCGCCATTCGAAGCGATGGAGCAACAACATGGCTCGCACCACTGAACCGCGCGCGGCCGGGGACCGCTCCGGCATGGCGCCGGCCGGCGCCGGCGCTCTCCTAATCCCCGTCGTGCCGCTCGGCATCGCCCTGGGTCTGTTCCTCGTCATCTCCTATGTCGGCTGCGTGCTGTTCTATCTGCTTTTCCCACAGGCTGTTCTGAATCATGCCGTGCTGGCGCTCTTCTTGCCGGGCTTCAATCTCCTGAGTTGGCCGAGCTTCCTTCTCGGGCTGGCAGAGAGCTTCGGATACGGCTGGTACGTCGCCCTGGTGTTCGCACCGCTGTACAATTTTCTTGTGAGCCGGTGGGGATGAGGAAATCGCTATGACACCTGCGGAGACGACCACGAAGCCAATGTGACTCATATTTCCTTCCTTGGGGGAGTCGGGACCGTTACCGGCTCCAAGCATCTCGTCGGGGCGCAGGGCCGTCGTATCCTGATCGATTGTGGTCTGTTCCAGGGCTTCAAGCAGCTTCGGCTGCGAAACTGGGACGTTTTCCGATCGATCCGGCGGGCATCCACGCCGTCGTGCGCACGCATGCCCATCTCGACCATTCCGACCATCTGTCGCTCTCGTGCTGCCAGGCTTGCGATCACGACCTCGCTGCCGTCAGAATATACATGACGGCGAGCTGGAGGGGCGCTTCTTCCACGGCTACTATGACTGCCACTGCTACATGCCGCTGTACGTGTTCTGTGGCCGGCATCTGTCAGCCGCCGGCCCAGGCCGCCAGTCGACGTCTGCTTCCTGCCCGCACTGGGCGCACAACGTCAGCTTCACGCGTTGACCTTTGAGAAATCCGGGCTAGCGATGAGTGGCTTCCATCTGATTGTCGAGTTCGTCGGCGCCGTGGCGCTGCTGCTGTGGGGCGTGCGCATGGTGCGCACCGGCATGACGCGCGCCTTCGGCGCCGTGCTGCGGCGCGCGCTCACGGCCTGCTCGCGCAACCGGTTCACGGCATTCGGCGCCGGCGTGTTCATCACCGGCCTGTTGCAGAGCAGCACGGCCACGGCGCTGCTGCTGTCGTCGTTCGCCGGCCGCGGGCTGGTGGCGCTGCCGGTGGCGCTGGCGGTGATGCTGGGCGCCAATGTCGGCACCGCGGTGACGGCGCAGGTGTTCTCGTTCGACGTCTACTGGCTGGCCTCAGCGGCGCTCGCGGTCGGTGTCTTCGCCTTCATGGCGGGCAGCGGCGATCGTGTGAGGCATCTGGGCCGCATCGCGATCGGCCTGGGGCTGATGCTGCTGTCGCTGCAGCTTCTCGGCGCCGCCATCGCCCCGATCCAGCAGTCGCCAGTGTTCCTGTCGGTGCTGGGGGCGCTGCACGACCAGCCGGTCCTGGCATTCCTGATCGCGGCGGCGGTGACCTGGCTGGTCCATTCCAGCCTGTCGATGATCCTGCTGGTGATGTCGCTGGCCGCTGCCGGGGTGATCGCCTTGCCGGTGGCCCTGGCCATGGTGCTGGGCGCCAATGTCGGCGGCGCGGTGGGCCCCTATATCGATCAGGCCGGCGGCCAGCCGGCGGCGCGACGCGTCGCGCTGGGAAATCTCGCCATGCGTTTCCTGTCGGCGCTGGCCGTGCTGTTCGTGACGCCGCTCCTGGTGCCGCTGCTGGCGATGGTGGAGCCGTCGCCGGCGCGCCTCATCGTGAATTTCCACCTGGTGTTCAACATCGCCGCGTCGATCGTCGGTTTGCCGCTGATCGGGGTCGTGTCATGGGCCTGCATGCGCCTGCTGCCCGACGCGCCGGTTGCCGCCGATCCCGGCCTGCCGCGCTACCTCGATCCGCACGCGCTCGACACGCCGGGCGAAGCGCTGGCCTGCGCCATGCGCGAGACATTGCGCCTGGGCGATCACATCGAGGTCATGCTGCGCCAGAGCATCGACGTCTTCGAGCGCGACGACGCACGGATGATGAAGGAGGTGGAGCGCGCCGACGATGCGGTCGACCGGCTGTACGAGGCGATCAAGCTGTACCTGATCGGCACCTCGCGCGCCGAGCTGTCGATGGAGGAAAGCAGCCGCGCGGCCGAGATCCTGACCTTCGTCACCAACCTGGAGCATGTCGGCGACATCATCGACAAGAACCTGATGGAGCTGGCGGCCAAGAAGATCAAGAACCGCTGGACGTTCTCCAGCGAGGGCATGGCCGAGCTGCGCGCCTTCCACGGCCTGGTGCTGGACAACCTCAGGCTCGCCTTCAACGTCTTCGCCACCCGCGATCTGGCGCTGGCGCGCCGCCTGATGGCCGGCAAGACGGCGTTGCGCGAGGCCGAGCATCGCGCCGCCGAAAGCCATTTCGCGCGCCTGCGCGAGGGGCGGCCCGAATCGATCGAGACCAGCTCGGTCCACATGGACGTCGTGCGCGACCTCAAGCGCATCAACGGCCATCTCGCCTCCGTGGCCTATCCGATCCTCGAGGCTGCCGGCGAGCTCGCCGACACGCGCCTGCGGTCGGGAGAGGAGAATGGCGTCAGCGACGCGATCGATCGGGGCAAGCCGGCGGTGTCGTGATTTCAACGATGTCCTCTACCTTCCCCCGCTTGTGGGGGAAGGTGCCCGAATACGACGTTTCGACGCGAAGCGTCGAAACGTCGGGGATGGGGGGCGTTGCAACGACGCGGGTGCTCGATGGGATACACCATTTGCGTTGAAGCATCCCCCATCCGGCGCTTCGCGCCACCTTCCCCCGCGAGCGGGGGAAGGTAGTCGAAAACCCACATGCGATCGCCCTGCGCCTGCGTAGAAGGTCATTCCGCGGCCATCGGGAAGGACCGCTCGTAGTCCTTGCCCTGGGCCACCATCACGGCGGGGGTGCCGCCGGTGTGGGCCGGGTCGCGCCCGGCGTGACGTGCCAGCTCGAACCGCGCCAGCTGGTCGGCATGCACCTCGTCGGGGCCGTCCGCGACGCGCGTGGTGCGGGCATAGACGTAGGCCATGGTCATCACCGTGTCGGCAAAGCCGCCGCCGCCGAAGGCCTGGATCGCCATGTCGATGATCTCGCTGGCCACGCGCGGCGCCACGATCTTGATCATCGCGATCTCGGCCTTGGCGACACGGTTGCCCGCGGTGTCCATCATCCATGCCGCCTTCAAGGTCAGCAGCCGGGCCTGCTCGAGATCACACCGCGCCCGGGCGATGCGCTGGCGCCAGACCGATTGCTCCGCGATCGGGCGCCCGAACGCCACCCGGTTGCCGAGGCGCCGGCAGACGCGTTCCAGCGCGCGCTCGGCGATGCCGATCATGCGCATGCAATGATGGATGCGGCCGGGGCCCAGGCGGCCCTGCGCGATCTCGAAGCCGCGGCCTTCACCCAGCAGCATGTTCTCGGCGGGCACGCGCACGTTGTCAAAGATCGTCTCCATGTGCCCGTGCGGCGCATCGCTGACGCCCAGGATCGGCAGGTAGCGACGGATGCGTACGCCGGGTGCGTCGGCGGGCACCAGGATCATCGACTGCCGGCCGTGGCGGGCGGTCGCGTCCCGGTTGCTGACACCCATCGTGATCAGCAGCTTGCAGCGCGGATCGCCGGCCCCCGAGGTCCACCACTTCCGGCCGTTGATGACGTAGTCCGTGCCGTCGCGGCGGATTTCGGTCGCGATGTTGGTGGCGTCCGAGGACGCCACCGCCGGCTCGGTCATGGCGAAGGCCGACCGGATGCGGCCGTCGAGCAGGGGCTCCAGCCACTGCTGCTTCTGTGCCTCGGTGCCGTAGCGCTCCAGCACCTCCATGTTGCCGGTGTTGGGCGCGTCGCAGTTGAACACTTCGGGCGCCCACCACGAGCGCCCCATGATCTCGGCCAGCGGCGCGTATTCGAGGTTCGTGAGCCCGGCGCCGCTGGCGCTTTCCGGCAGAAATAAATTCCAGAGGCCTTGCCGGCGCGCCTGCGCCTTCAGGTCCTCGAGCAGCGCCAGCGGCCGCCACTGCCGGAAATCGTCGGGCTGGCTGAAGGCGTCGCGGAACAGCGCCTCTTCGCTAGGGTAGATGTGCTCCGTCATGAAGCGCTCGATCCTGCCCTGCAGGTCGGCGACGCGGTCGGAGGGCCGGAAATCCATGACTGATCCTTTCAAGCGAGCGTGGTTGTCGGATCATAGGAAGGCGACTAGCATAAAAATAATGAATTGATCGAATGCCCGGAGATGAATCCGATGCATCCATCACGGATCGACCTCAACCTGCTGGTGGTGTTCGAAGCGATCTATGCCGAGGGCGGCGTCACCCAGGCCGGCCGCCGCCTCAACCTGACCCAGCCGGCGATCAGCCATGCGCTGGGCCGCCTGCGCCACGCCGTCAACGATCCGCTGTTCGTGCGCCAGGGCCAGTCGATCATACCCACCCCCGTGGCGCGGCAGATGATCGGCCCCGTGCGCCAGTCGCTGCAGGGCCTCAAGGCGACCCTCACGCAGGTCAGCGGCTTCGACCCGGCCACGGCCCGGATGCGATTCACGATCGGCATGCGCGACGTGCTCGAATCGGTGGTGCTGCCGGCCCTGATGCGGAGCATCACGCGGCAGGCGCCGTTCGTCGACATTGCCGTCGTCAAGAACAGCCGGCGCGGGCTGGAGGTGGAGCTGGCGGCGGGCACCGTCGACGTCGCGGTCGACGTGCTGCTGCCGCTGCCGGATGTCGTGCATCGCGCTCGGATCCCGGCCCAGCCGCTGGCGGTGCTGGCCCGCAAGGGCCATCCAAGGCTGCGCGGCAAGCTCGACCTCAAGACCTACCTGGCGCAGGAGCACATCGTGGTCAGCTCGCGCCGGCGCGGGCAGCCCGTGGAAGACCATGAGCTGAGTCGTCGGGGACAGCATCGGCACGTAAGGCTGCGCTGCCAGCACTATTTCGCGGCAGCGCGCGTGGTGGGCGAGACCGACCTGCTGTGCACGATGACCGAACCGCTGGCGCGCATCCTCGTGCGGCTCGCACCGGTGCAGATCCTGCCGTTCCCGCTGAAGATGCCGACGTTCGATACATTCCTTTATTGGCATCGGCATGCCGAGGAGGATCCGGCCAATCGATGGCTGCGTGCGCAGATGCTGCAGGCGCTCGACGCGCGGTCGTGAAGGGCTCGACGGCGCGTCGGGACAACCGGCGCGCGGAACTTGCCGGTGGCGGAAAGTTCCCGGCGCGGCAGATCCACGCGTGCCTGTCGGAAGGGCTGTCGCCGGATGGACAGCTGCCTGCCGCTTTGTCATGTCGTGCGCTTGCGCTGCTTCGCGCGGCTCGCGACGGCGTGACCGGCAATCGCACGCGCAGGCCTTCACAGCGTTGATCGCCGTGCGTCCTAAAGCGGAAGTTTCCCGCATCAAGGACGCTGCGATGGAAGTCAGATACCTGGTCGTTCCGTACGCCCTGGCTGATGTCGCGCCTCGGGTTCTTCTCACCAAGGTGCAACTGATTCAGACGCGGGTGCGCAGCAAGAAGATCCGCGGCCAGATCCCCAAGCATGCCGGCCAGTGGACCCTGGTGGAAGGCGCGGCTTCTGCGTCGGCGAGCGCCGAAAGCGTCGCATGCACACTTTTTCGCGAGCGCACGGGAATCGACCTGGCAGATCCGGACATCAGGGATCGGTACAGCCTGTCGGAGCCCAAGATCGAAAAGCTGCAGGACCCAAAGTACACGCCTTTGACCGTCTACTATGTCCGCGCCACGCCGGAAGGCCTCGACGCGCTCGCCGGCCAGGTCGAAGCGAACCTCGACGAGCCATCCCGGCTGGTCGACGGAGTCTATTCGGATGCGCAGGTCGTCCGGCTCTCGCAAGCACTGGTCCAGATTGGACCGATTCCGGCACCACAAGACGGATGGTCTGCTTTCATCCTGAGGAACTACTACGGCACCCAGGCACCCGGCGCGCTCGATACGGTCTATCCGAAATTGGTGCAGCAGATCGCCAAGCGCAGCCGCGCCTCGGACGATCTCTATCGTATTGCCTTGCAGAATCTGCCAGGAGGCGCACGGCCCGTCGTCCCGCGGGTGGTGGGACTGGAGGTGGAGAACGCGCAGAGCGTCGACGACGCCAAGAATCTTTACGCGGCGAACTATCACCCCGGCGCCGTCGTCACCATCCGCGCCATTGTCGAGCCGAAGAACGCGGCAGCGAGCATCGCGTGGGAGGGTGGCGAGCCCGACCCGTCGGGGCGCGCCGACAGCCGGGTCGTTCCTCTCGGCCAGGTCTCCAGGTTCGGGCATCCGATTGCGGTTTCCGCGGCAATCGGGACAAGCAGCCGGGGCATGAGTCTGATCATCCGGCCGCTGCTGGAGCGCTTCCAGGTCGCCAACGCCGAACGCAGTCCGGACGTGGGGCCAAGCGGCGGCGTCTGGGTGGCCGAGTACAGCGAGGACGAGGCGCCGATCCGCATCGCCATCACCACCACGCCGGACACCGCGGAGGCCCATGAGCACCTGCAATGGACCGGCGGCTCTCCCGATCCGGAAGGCCGACGGAACTGCCGCGTCGTCCCGCGCGATCGCCTTGCAGGCGCCGAGGATCCGGTTCGCGTGCGCGCCGCCGTCAATCCATGGTGGGATTTCATTCTCTATGTCCTGCCGCGGCTGAGCCAGCTGGACGTCGTGGCCGGTCCGGGCATCTACAATCTGGGAGGCGGGCACTACGAGGTCGACTACCATCCGGCAGGGACCTACACGATCAGGGCCACGACCTTCCCGGACATTCCGCTTGCCTACCAGGCCGTGAGCTGGAGCACGGGAGCACCCCCCGGACAGCAGATTCAGATCAATCGCTCGCCGATCGACAATCCGGGCATGCCGACGGCCTATTCGGTCCGCGTGCAGCGTCAGGGTGTCACGCTGCGCAGCCTCACGATCAACGTGCTGGTTCAGCCCACCATCACCAGCATCGACTTCTCCGGCTATGCCTTTGATGACGGCGGCGGAAGCTGGCATAGCTATGCCGTCGCCGGCTTGTTCAATCTGCCGGCCGCCCTCGCGATGCTCGTGACCGCCCAGACCGCGCCGAACACGCCCCAGGCGTGGGCACACCTGGCATGGCAGAATACCAGCGGCGCCGGGCCGACCTTGGCCGATCGGCGCATCGCTTTGAACGTCCCTCGGGTCATCCAGGTCGGCGCGCGGGTCGGCCAGGCGCCGCTTCAGCAACTGACGCTGGACATTCGCGCGCCACAGCTATGGCCGCCAAGCGGACTGCAGCTGGCGGTGAATCAGATCACTTTCGACGGGCCGGGCGGCCGGCAGATCGTGGATGACGATCCCGCCAATGTCGGCGTCGCCTTCAACCAGGACTGGGTTGCGGGCATCGTGCACGACCTGCAGTCGCCCTTGACCTACACGCGCAACACCAATGTCAACGAATCGGCGGTGATCGGCATCGTGACGCCGCCCAACGTACCGGTGAACGTCACCATCCGCGCCACCGCGTTCGTGCCGCGCCACAACAACCCGCTCTACCCGATGGCGTGGAGCTGGCCCGGCAACGCCGTTGCCGCCGCACCGCCGCCGACCATGGCCCTTGGCACCATCGCAGCGAACGTGCTGCTCCCGAACGAGGTGGTCCACGCCGACCCGATGTTCATGTTCTGGGAGATGCAAGTGGCAGGCGGCAATTGGATCCTATTCGACATCACGTCGCACATGCTCTACGTGACCCTCGGCAATCCGGTCCCCTACACGATGCAGGCGGTGGTTCCGGCGGCACCGTCCGTTCCGTACTTCACGTTGCTCGCCATCTCCTGCCGGCAGGCCAATGGCGATAACGCCGCTGGCCCGGTCGTCGGTCACATCTTTGATGCGTTCGCTGCGCTCAACGCCGGCAACGGCGCCAACAACAGCGTTCGGCGCAAACGTCCACTGCCGGGGGCGCCGTTGACCTATTGGAATCCGGTCATCGGCGCCGGCCAGGATCTGCAGACGATGCTGGCCAACGTCCAGGACAGCGGCACCTGCCGGGCCTGGGCGGAGGCTTTCATCTGCATGGGCGCCCTTCACGGCATTGCCACCCTCAACAACGTTATCGTCGTGCCCAACACGTGGACCGTCTCGCCGATCGCGAACGAGTTCCTTGTCCGCAACTGGACCTTCCATGCGCCTCCCGCCGCCGCCGGCAATGCCTACACGCACGCCTATGCCCCCGGTGGCCCCCTGAATGCCGGCAACGCGACGTGGGGACCCGGATTGGTTGGCCAGAACAACGCCAATCCGCCCCCGTCCTTCGGCAACCATTTCATCGTTCGCGACACCGCGACCGGGATCCTCTACGACCCGTCCTATGGCAGCGGCCCGCATGGGGCGTGGGCAGGCTGGACCGCCGCTGCCGTGGGTGGGCTCAGGACCTATGCGCCGCCCGTGCCGCCCAACAGCGCCGGCTTCGCGCCGGCAGGCGTGCCGCCGCCGGCAGGCCCCTTGGTGAGGCTGTACGATCAGGTTGCTGGCGTGTTCCTGAACTGACAGGTGGCCAGGGAGCTCACGATGACGTTCACCGTCTGGAAAGATCCGCCACTGCCCGCATCGAACGTCGCTCCGATCCGCCTCGTCGCCGTCGCGGACAGCGTTGCGATCTATTGCGGCAAGGTTGCCCCGGCGATGGCCGGGAGCGCCGCCTATCCCTTCCAGACAACGCTGACACCCATCACGGTCTCTGGCCCGCAACTGCCGGACATCGTGGTGCCGCAGCACCTTGCGACCTCTGCGTCCTTCGACCTCGCGGCGGCTGCCGATGGCGAACTGGCCCTCGCGATCGAAGACTTCGGAGGGGCGGTCAATGCCCTGGTCATAGGATCGATCGACCAAGGGAGGGTCGTGGTGCGCGCGACCTATAGCGATTTCAACGACTATCGCTTCTCACGCTTTGTGCGTGGTGATGCGGCGCCCGGACGGATGGTGACCGCGATCGCCAACGGCGCCGCCTTGGTGGTCATGAGCGGCGCGCCGCTCGCGCCGGCGGATGTCGGGCACAAAGGCGATCCATTCGTGAAGCTCGCGGACGCCACGGCCGGCCTGGCGATCGCCACCACGCCACCGAACGGCCACCTGCAGGGCGCGGCGTTGCTCGCCAAGTCCGGCAGTGCCGGGCCGCCATCACCGGCAGGCGACTTCCTCGGGACGTTGTCGCTGATCAATCTTGCCACCGGCCGGGCCACGGCAAGGCCAGGGACGCTCTTTGGTCCTGGCGTCACATATGCCTTCGACGCGGACATCCGGTCCGACCTGATCCTGGTCCTGGCCGCGACCAATCGCGGTCCGCAGCTGCTGGCGTGCAATTCGATCAGCGGGCAAACGACGCCGGTTGCCTGGCCAAGCGGCTATCCACCGGCCGGCACATGGATCGCCTATCCCACGGTCCTGGCGGCAGCAGGCACCGGCAAGGTGTTCCATATCGCCTTTTTCGATTTCGGGACCGATGGCTTGAAGGGTATTCGCTATGCCCAGCTCGACCTCTCGGCAGTCCCCTGAGGCAGCCACAGCGGCGCGCTGCAGGGCCGTGCGCATGCGTCGCCCCGATCCGCTGTCGCTGGCGGTCAGCTGCGCCATCCTCGCCGCGTGGCGCCGGCGCCGCCTGCGGTCGTGGCATCGCGCCGTGGGCCGGTTCGGCTCGCTTCATCGCAGTGCAGGACTCCGGCGCTGAGATCGGCACACCCTGCCGCAATCCGCCGGCTGACGGAGAGGAGACAGCAGCCATGGATGCAGACGCCAGCAGCAAGACCACCCAGCATGACGTGAAGATCATCGACGCGCGCGGCGTCAGCCCGCAGGTCCTTGCCGAGGAACGCGAGGCTTTTGCCGTCGAGCGCGAAGCGCTGGCGGTCGAGCGCGAGGCCGGCGCGGTCATGCCGCCCGAGCCGCCGACGATGGGAGAACTGCTCGTGGCCGCCCAGGCGCCGGTCACCTTGAGCGAGCGCATGATGGTCGACCTGCCACCGGATTCGCCACGGCGTGCCTTCCTCGACACGATCCATCAGCAGGCGAGGGCGATCGTGCGCCGGATCCTCCAGGAGATCGAGGACCAGAGCACCCCGGCGGAGCCGGCTGCTCCCGCCGGTGGAAGGGCCCGAAAATAGCGGCTCATCGGCGGCGCAGGGCCGGCATCGGATGCGCCGCTGACCGCTACCGATCGACCGGCGAAGGAGCCTCCCGATGAGCGACAGCAAGCCCACCCCCGAGGAGCTGGCACAGCAGATCATGTCCGGCGGGCCGATCGTCTCGCAGGCCAGCCAGGCCGTCGGCAAGCTGTTTGCGTCGGTCTTCGATGCGCTCAGCCAGAACATCGAAACGATCATGAAGACCAACCAGACGCCGACGGCGCTGAACGATGCCGTCCAGGCGCTGACCACTGACATGATCAAGGTGCTGCGCGCGCGCGTCGACGGGATCTGCGCGCCAGTCGGCAAGGCCGGATCCGACCCGGCCGATCCAGGGCCGCCGGCATCCGGAGGCGAGGGCAGCGGGCGATGACGACGCAATCGGGCGCGCCGCCGCCGAGCCCGCCGGGCACCTCGTCGGGGCCGTCCGCGGAGCAGGCGCCGGCATCACCGCCGCCCGAACGCCGCGTGCATCTGTTCGATGCCGCGGAGAGCCAACGCGCGCGGGTCCTGTCGTCGTTCGACTCGCAACGCGAGGCGATCCTGAAGGCGGTCGCGGATCAGCGCACGGCGGCGCTCGCACCGATCCAGGCCGTGCGGACGCGCATGGCGCAGGTGCCTCCGAGCCTGCGGGGGATTCTTCCCGGTGACGGGCGCGCCGCCGCGCCGGCGGGCATGGATCAGCGCGCCATCGTGGCGGCGCAGATCATCGCCGACCTGAAGGTGCTGATTGCCGAGGAGGTCGGCCGACAGCTTCTGATCCTGCTGACGCCGCCTCACGACAGCCGCGTGCCGGAGGCGTCCGCCGACGTGCCATCCAACGCGGCATCCAACCTCAAGGTCCCTCAGCCCGAGTGAGCCGCTCCATCCTGCCGGGGCGATGAAATCGCGGCGGCCTCGTGTGTTCGCCCTGCGGATGGTCGCACAACTTTTGGTAAGAGAGCGTTCACAACCTTCAATGACATCCGTCATACCAATTATATCACAAAGTTCATAAAGCGCCTGGAGGGCGTTCGATCGATCAAGACCGCGACAGCCTTCCAGCCGATCGTTCATGGGAGATGGAGGTGAGCTGTTTTAGTCGATTTCGTTGCTGTCGCGCCGGCGGCACTTGCGGTGGTCTCGATTGGAGCAGCCGTCTGTCGACCAGGTGCTCCTGTACGCTGCGGTTGTGAAGGTCGTACCGCTATTTCCACGACCCGCAGCCAGGCCCTCAAGCCACGGCGAAGCTGCTCGACATTATGCGCCCGGATCGAGGTGCGCGCTGTCAAACGGCCGCGACGGCCTCCTCGCCTCCAGGAGCGATCGCGGCGAGCCCGAGCCCGGAGAGGAACCGGAGGAAGCAGGCTCGCAGCCGGCCAAGCCGGGCAAGCGGAGGAAAAGAGCTCGGCGGGTGCTGTCGCCGGCCGATGTGCTGGCCCGGGCCATCGAGCCCGGCAGGCGATTCAACGGCTCATCCTCCGTGTCGACGACCCCGGCGCAGGTGCTGGCGCGTGCGCTGGACCACGGCGTTGCACGGTTTCCCAAGGGACTCCAATCCCGGCCGGAGCGTTGCCCAAGCGCGCCAGAGCAGCTCGAGCCGGATCCGCCACCGGCCTTTTCGGATGTGCAGTTCTGGCAGATCTGGATGTCGAACCGGGACTATCTGCTTCGCTGCAGCCTGCGGTTCTCCAGCGGCAACGCCGCGGATGCCGAGGATGCGCTGAGCGATGCGATGCTGAAGGCGGCGGCCGCATTTCGAACGACAGTGGTGCGCAATCAAAGAGCCTGGTTGCTGCGCCTGGTCCACAATGCCTGCATGGATCGCCATCGCGGCTATCAGAGGCAGAATCGCATCGTCAAGGACGCGGCGCATGACGGGGATTATCTGTTTCCGGCCGTCGCGCCACAGCCCGACCGGTCGCCGGAGGAGCTGCTGTCGGCGCTGCAGTTCGCAACGCAGCTGCAGCGGGCTCTCGACGAGCTGCCACGGTCGCTGGCTGAACCGCTGCGGCTCTATCTCGACAACCGGCCCGACGCCGAGATCGCAGGCAATCTGAACGTGACAAAGGAAGTGATCCGCAAGCGCCGGCAAATGGCGCGCGACTGGCTGAGGCGGCGGCTGCAGGGATAGGCGCTCGGCCGTCGGCCATCCCGGGTCGGTCAGGAGCGCGGGAAGCCGTCAATCATCTTGTTCACCTGCGTGCCGATCTCGCCAACCGTGATGGCCGCTGCCAGCGAGCTTGCCAGCGCCAGCGCCAGGATGATCGCGCATTGCGGTATCTTCGATTCGTCGGCGAACATCGTGGCCAGGGCCTTGCCCTGGGCGACATTGCTGATGGAGAGGACATTGCGTTGATAGTCGACGGCGTCCTGTATCGCGATCGCCGCGGCCTGGGCGGCCTTTTCATAGGCGATCGCCGCGCCGCTCGACAGCCGGGTGCCGCTGCCGTCCACCGGCGCCTGCAGCTTGTTCTCGAGCCCGAAGGCGAAGGCGGTGGATTTTCTGACGGCATCGATGATCTGGCTGTTGACCTGCAAGGAGGAGGGCGGCGGATCGCCGGCGGGCGGTGTCGCGTCGCCGTTGCTGGCGTTGGTTCCTCCGGCGGGCTCATCGGTCATGTTGATCACCCTTCAGCTCGGATCCTTGTGGAGAGGCATCGTCACGCAGGCGTGGGCGCGGTCAGCCCTTCTCGAACTGCTTGGCTGCATTCATGATCATCGTTATCGCGCTCGACGTCACGGCGTTGCCGATCTGCTGCAGGCCGCCTTGGGCCTGCTGTGCGTTTTCCATGGCCAGGGAGATCGAGTGTGCCATGGTCTGGTAGATGAGCGCCATGGATTGAGCCGGCGCCTCACCCAGCACCTTGACGTTGGATTGCGTCACGGCATCCGTGATTTGCGAGTTTACGGGTGTGTGGTCAGCCATGGCTGCATGCTCCTTGGCATTTCTGCCGTGCCCATGTCGCGCCGATTCCGCACCTCACGCTTCACCTCAGCAGCCGAGCCAGCACCAGCAGCGTGAGCAGCTCGTTGGCCTTGCTCGACCGGGCCAGCTTGCTGGCGGCGACGGCGCTTGCCATCGTGTTCACGGCGTAGATCTGGATCACACCCTGGTTGGTCGCCGCCTGACCGCAGATGGCGCCCTGCTGCTGCGCCAAAGTCGCATTCTGGTACAGCACGCCGATGGAATGGGCCGCGCTCTGGTAGATCGTCCCCATGGCGATGGCCGGGGCGGACGCCAGGACCGAGACGTTCTGCTGCGTGACCGCGTCGGTGATCCGGCTGTTGACGAGGGTCGGGTATGCCATATCAGCGCCTCCGCCATCTGTCGCTCAGGTACCCGGCCTGGCCAGCTGCACCTTGCCCGACACGCGAGGTGGGCGTGGTCGTGAGAAGCGTGGCCATCTCCGTGCCCACCTACGCACCCCCCGCCTGGGTGATCAGGGCGATCATCGCACCCGTTGCGGTATTGTTGATCTGCTGCATGCCGCCTTGCGTCTGGGTCGCGTTCTCCATCGCCAGGCCCATGGCATGGGCCATCGCCTGCGACGCTGCGGCCAGCGCCTCGGCGGGCGCCTCACCCAGGACCTTGACGTTGGTCTGAGTGACGGCGTCGGTGATCTGCGCATTGACGGTCGGCGCCGCCATGGCTTTTCTCCACTGTCTGTCGCCGAAGGCTGCTCACGTCACGACCGGGCGCCCGTCGGACTCCATGCCATAGAGGTTCACGGATCGATAAGCCTCGCTGCGCTTCGACACGGAGGCCGGCGCCGGCCGGGGCTCGTCGTTGAGGATCTTGATGATGCCGGCCGCGACCAGGGCAAGCTCGGTCGCGGCGGCCAGGTCGCTGTGGCGCACGGCCGATCGGAACGCATCGCCGGCCGCGTTGGCGGAAGACAGCATCAAGCTCAGCGCCGACAAGGCTGCCGCAGACGCTGCCGCCAAACGAACCGCCTCATCAACCTCGTGCATGGACGTCGGGTCGGTCATGTCATCCTCCTCGATCCGGCTCACCGGCGCATGCGCCGCCCGTCATGGGGCGTCGTCATCGTCGTCCAGCTCCGTGGCCGGCCAGCGCCCGTGATTGCCCAGCAGGGCGTTCACGCATTTCGTCGTCGCGACCATGCTGAGGATGTTGGTCCTTTGCTGGGTCGCCACCGAGTTGTGATACATGAGTCCGTTGGCCTGGTTGGCGGACACGAGGCTTTCCAGCGCTGCGAAGGAGGGGCCGGAGCCGATCACGGTCAGCAGCGCCTGTGTGATCGCGTCGGTAACCTGCGGCGCGGCGCCGTCGGCCGCCAGCTCGCGGTAAAGCTTGAGCAGCTCGCGGAACGTCACGTCGTAAGAGGCGGCGCCGGGCGGCTCCCGGCCACGCGGCTCGTCCCGGGTGCCACCGGTGCGTCGCTTGCCATTCTCCGGCTGCGGCTCCTTGCCCATGGGACCTCCCTTGATGACCACGCTGTTGGGCGGCGACCGGGCCGGATACCCGATGTCGGAGATATCCGGCCGCTGGCGGTTGCCGGCGAGACGTCATCAACTCGGTATCGGCCCGGTGCTGGCGCGCAGCGCGCTGAGCAGCGCCAGCATGTTGTCCGGCACGTCGCTCTGCGCCAGCTTTGCGGCCGAGACCGCGCCCGCCATGGTATCGACGCTGTAGATCTGGATGACGCCCTGGTTGGTCGCAGCCTGCGCCGCGATGGCGAGCTGCTGCTGGGCGCTGGCGGCGTTCTCGTAGAGGATGCCGGTCGAATGCGCGAGCGACTGGTAGATGGCGCCCATCGCCATCGCCGGCGCGTCGCCGAGAACCTTCACATTGGCCTGGGTCACCGCATCCGTGATCTGCCCGTTGACGGGAGTTGGAATGGCCATGCGTCATCTCCTCTTGCAGGATCTTTCGACGGCTCCGGCCGATCGCGGATCGCCGTCGCCTTCTATGACGCCGAACGGAGGCCGGTTGTGAGCATTCGCGGGCGCCATATCGACAAGAAAAAACAGGCATCCGATGGGATGCCTGTCTGATGGAGCAGAGGTGCGGGCCGCGTCAGGAAGGGATCGGCCCGGTGCTGGCGCGCAGCGCGCTGAGCAGCGCCAGCATGTTGTCCGGCACGTCGCTCTGCGCCAGCTTCGCCGTCGAGACCGCGCCCGCCATGGTATCGACGCTGTAGATCTGGATGACGCCCTGGTTGGTCGCAGCCTGCGCCGCGATGGCGAGCTGCTGCTGGGCGCTGGCGGCGTTCTCGTAGAGGATGCCGGTCGAATGCGCGAGCGACTGATAGATGGCGCCCATCGCCATCGCCGGCGCGTCGCCGAGAACCTTGACATTGGCCTGGGTCACCGCATCCGTGATCTGCCCGTTGACGGGAGTCGGAATGGCCATGCGTCATCTCCTTCGCGTTTGGGCCACGCACCGCGCGATCATCGACAGGCGAAGCGGTGCACGTTTCCTTGACGCAGGGCATGGCAGCTTGTGAAGTCCGATCCGGCAAACCCCGTCCCGCATATCTGTCAGGAGGTCGCCGCGGGCGTCGGCTGGGCATCGCGCGCCTGCGCGCTGCGGCTGCGGCGGGCGGCGAGCGTGCGAAGCGCCAGCAGCACGTCGCCGCCGGTGGCATGGACGGCGCGCTTGGTCGCTGCCCATTCCTCGAGCGCGGCGCGCGCGGCTGTCGTGCGGGCGTTCCAGTCAGGCTCGAGCGTGGTGGTGATCTCCAGCCTGATGTCGTTCACCGGATCGAAGAAGTAGATGCTGTAGATGATGCCGTGCTCGGCGCTCTTCACGTCCAGGCCGTTGGCCGTGAGCCAGGTGCGCCAGGCCTCGACGTCGTTGCGGGTCGGCACCTCCAGGGCCAGGTGCTCGAAGGTGCGGTAGGCGGGATGCGGCTTGGCGGCCGGCGGCGGCGTGCCGGGACACTCGAAGAACGCGATGGTCTCACCGCTGCCCAGCCGGAAGAAGCTGTGGAAGTACGGGAGCTTCTCGCCGGTGGACGGCACCTCGCCATCGAGGATGGCATTGACCAGGGGCAGGCCCAGCACCCGGGTGTAGAAGTCTGCCGTGGCCTCGGTGTCGCAGGTGACATAGGCCAGGTGGTGCAGGCGCTGCGGACCCACCGCGGGGCGGTCGGCGGCTGGCGACGTCGCCAGCAAGGGCGCAGATGGTCTGTGCATGACGGACATGGACGCCTCCTCTGTTGCGGTTGCCAGCCTTCGCGCCGCGGCGTCGGTACGGCAACGGAAAAGGCTTGGGCCGGGATTAACCTTTGGTTAATCCTTGGCCATGAACCTGCGTCAGATCGAGGCGTTCCGGGCCGTGATGACGGCCGGCACCGTGCGCGGCGCCGCCGAGCTGCTGCGCATCTCTGAGCCGGCGGTCAGCAAGCTGCTGGCGCTGGCCGAGCGGCGGGCCGGCATCCGGCTGTTCGACCGCGTGAAAGGGCGGCTGGTGCCGACGCCCGAGGCGCGTGCCCTGCACCGGGAGGTCGGCTTCCTGTGGCAGCGCGTGGAGCGTGTGCGCGACACGCTGCAGGCGCTGGCCAACCCGACATCTTCCAGCCTGTCGCTCAGCGTGTCGCCCAGCCTCGTGCGGCTGGTGCCGCCGGTCGTGAACGAGCTGTACGCGCAGATCCCGGCATTGAACTGCCGCGTCACCGTGACGGCGCCGTCCGAGCTGGTGGCCGAAGTCGCCGAGGGCGGCACCGATATCGGCATCGCGCTGGCGCCACCGGCGCATCCCGGGCTGATCGAGGTGGCGCGCTACCAGTGCGGACTGGTGTGCGTGATGCCGGCGGGGCACAAGCTGGCGCGCCGTCGCGTGGTGCGCAAGGCGGACCTCGACAGCCACCGCCTGATCACGATCGAGCGTACGTCGGGCGTCCTGGAGCAGGCCTTCGCCGGCCTGGAGGTCAGCATGGAGCTGCGCTCGGGGCCGATCGCGTGCTGGTTCGTGCAGGCCGGTGTCGGCGTGGCGCTGGTCGATGCCGCCACCATGGCCGGTGAGAGCGACGCCAGCCTGGTGGCGCGGCCGTTCCAGCCCAGCCCGGCGATCGAGGTGCTCGTGCTGCGTCACGCGGCGCGGCCGCTGTCGCGCACGGCGGAACGCTTCTGCCGCCTGTTCGACGCGATGTGGAAGAAGCGCCTGCCCTGAGGCTCCCCGCTCGCGGCGGAGGATTCGGATATGGCGTGCGATGGTGCTGTAGCATCACCTGTCATCCCGAGCGCAGCGAGGGATCTCCTGCGAGTGGCGCACTGTGCGTCTCACGCGGGAGATCCCTCGCTGCGCTCGGGATGACAGCGGGATCATAGCGGATGGCCGGCGATCACATCGCGAGCACGATCCGGCCCATCACCTGGCGGTCGAGCAGGGCGCGGAAGGCGGACGCCACATCCTCGAGCGCGAAGGTGCGGTCGACATGCGGGCGCAGCGCACCGGCCTCGACGGCGTCATGCAGGCGCCGGTGCAGGTCGGCCATGCGGGCCGCCTGCTCGAAGCGGGCATCGTGCGGACTCCAGCCGAGATAGTAGCCGAGGTTCAGTCCGACGACGGTGAGGTTCTTGACCAGCAGGATGTTGGCCGGGATCGACGGGATGGTGCCGCCGGCGAAGCCGATCGGACAGATGCGTGCCTCCGGCGCCATGCAGCGCAGCGACTGGTTGAAGACGTCGCCGCCGACAGGGTCGAAGACCACGTCGGCGCCGCTTCCGCCGGTGATCTGCAGCACCTGGTCGCGGAAATCGCCGGCGCGGTAGTCGATGACGTGGTCGGCGCCATGGGCACGCGCGAAGGCACATTTGTCGGGGCCGCCGGCGGTGGCGATGACCCGGGCACCCATCATCTTGCCGATCTCGACCGCTGCCATCCCGACACCGCCGGCCGCGGCATGCACCAGCAGCCATTCGCCGGCCTGCAGGTCCATGAACCGGGGCCAGAGCAGGGCGGCGCCGGCGGTCGGATAGGAGGTCGACAGCGGCACGGCGTGCGCCCAGTCGAGCGACGGCGGCTTGGGGAAGACGTTCACCTCATGCGCCACGGCCTCCTCGGCGAAGCCGCCCCAGTCGAGCACGGCATAGACGGCATCGCCCACCTTGAAGGCCTTGGCATCGGCGGCGGCCTCGATCACGGTGCCGCTGATCTCCGTCCCGGGCGCGAAGGGAAAGGGCGGCTTGCGCTGATACTTGCCGGCGATCACCAGCGAGGTGCCGAAGCTGACGCCGGCCGCGCGCACGGCGATGCGCACCTGGCCCGGCTTCAGCGGCGGCCGCTCCATGTCCTCGAGCCGCAGCGACTCCGGTGGGCCCCACTGGCGGCAGATCATCGCACGCATGTCTTGTCTTCCCTATGATGCCAGCGCCACCGGCAGAGCCTTCACGCCACGCAGGATGAGGGAGTCGTGCCAGTCCGGCACGGCGCTTGTCACGCGAATGTTGGGGAAGCGTTCCGTCAGGCGTACCGCCGCGATCTGCGCCTCCAGCCGCGCCAGCGGCGCGCCGAGGCAGAAATGGATGCCGTGCCCGAAGGTGAGATGCGGGTTGGGATCGCGCGCCAGGTCGAACGCCTCGGCGTCGGCGAAGGCGTCGGGATCGCGGTTGGCGGCGTTGACGAAGGCAAAGACCCGCTGGCCGGCCCGGATCGTATGGCCATGCATCGCGACATCGGCTGCCGCGACCCGCGCCACCGCGCCGGAAGGGCCATCGTAGCGCAGCCACTCCTCGACCGCGGACGGCGCCAGCGACGGCGCCGCGCACAGCCGCTCCCACTGGTCGCGGTTGCGCATGCAATACAGGAAGCCGTTGCCGATCAGGTTCGTGGTCGTCTCGTGGCCGGCGAACAGCAGCAGGATGCAGGTGCCGATGATCTCGTCGGTCGTGAGCGCATCGTTCTCGTCGCGGGCCAGCACCAGCCGGCTGATCATGTCGTCGGCCGGCACCGCCGTGCGCGCCTCGACCAGGCCGCGGAAATAGGCGGACATCGACCGCGCCCCCTGCTCGGCGCGCAGGTACTTGTTGCCGGCGACCTGGGCAGTGCCGATGAACAGCGCGATGTCGTCGGACCAGACCTTGACGTCGCGCAAATCGGCGCGCGGCACACCCAGCATGTCCATGATCACCGTCGCCGGCAGCGGGTAGGCGAAGTCGGCGATATAGTCGACGGCCTCGCCGCGCGCCGCCTTGTCCGCCATGCCGTCCAACAGCATGCCCACGATGCTTTCGATATTGGGGCGCAGGTTCTCGACCGCCGTGGGCGTGAACACCTTGTTGAACAGCCGCCGCAGCCTCGTGTGGTCGGGCGGATCGCGGAACACCATCCAGTGGTTCAGGTAGCGCACGAGGTTCTCGATGCCGCCACGCTGGAACTCGGCGTTGGCCTTGAAGAAAGGCGTCAGGCGGTCGGCCGAGATCTCGCGGTTGTTGAGCGTGATACGCCGCACGTCGTCGTAGCGCGTGATGATCCAGGCCTTCATCGCCGGCGACCAGTGCACGGGATCTACCTCGCGCAGCCGCGCGAATTCGGGGAAGGGATCGGCGTTGGTGGCCGGATTGCCGAGGTCGAACACGTAGGACATGGCCATGACCGCTCGCAGTGGGATGGAAAAGGCTACCGTCATGCCACTTACCAAACAAGTGTTTGTTTGCTACACAGGCGCCATGTCCGGCTCCCGCTCCCACCGCGCCGCCGCGGCCGCCAGCAACGGCCGTCGTCCCGACAACCGCCGCACCGCCCTGCTGGCGGCGGCGGCGCGACGGTTTGCGCAGGGCGGGTTCGTGGCGGCATCGATGCGCGACATCGCGCAGGAGGTCGGCATGCTGGCCGGCTCGATGTACTATCACTTCGCATCCAAGGACGCGCTGATCGAGGAGCTGTACGCGCTTGGCGTCGGCCAGGTGACGGCTTCGGTCGAACGGGCGCTGCAGGACGCACGCGGCCCCTGGCCGCGGCTGGAGGCGGCCTGTGTCGGGCACCTCGAGGCGCTGCTGGCCCATAGCCCGTTCGCGCGGGTGATGACGGCCGACCTGTCGCATCTGCCGGCCCGGCTGCGCCGGCGGCTGGTGGCGCAGCGCGACGCCTATGAGCAGCTTTTCGTGGCGCTCATCGCCGACCTGAAGCTGCCGGACGGCGCCGACCGGCGCCTGCTGCGCCTGCATGTGCTGGGCGCGCTGAACTGGACGCCGACCTGGTATCGTCCCGGCGGGGCCACGCCGGCCGACATCGCCCGCGCGCTGGTGCGCGCACTGCGGCGCCGCTGAGGTGGTGTTTCGCAGCGCGACGCCGGTCTCGGGTTGCGCCTGCATGCTGCTTCGGCGCACCATGCCGGCCACCTTTTGGATGCCCTGGAGGAGAGGCGATGTCCGAGCTGATCGAGACGCTGGAAGACGGCGTGCTGCTGCTGGTGATGAACCGGCCGGAAGCGATGAACGCGCTGTCGTCGAACATGATGGATGGCCTGCTGAAGGGCCTGCGCCGCGGCGCCGAGGATCCCGAGGTCGGCTGCGTCGTGCTGCGCGGCGCCGGCGACAAGGCGTTCTGCGCCGGCGGCGACGTGAAGGCGATGGCGGCCGGCGGCCGCATGCAGGGCGCCTCGCACGAGACCAAGATCGCCGACCTGCGCGCCCGCATGCGGGTGTCGGAAGTGCTGCACGACATGCCCAAGCCGACCATCGCGGTCGTCAACGGCGTGGCTGCCGGCGCCGGCCTGTCGCTGGCGCTGGCCGCGGACATGCGCTTCGCCGCCCGCAGCGCGCGCATGACGACGGCCTTCGCGAAGGTCGGCTTCTCCGGCGATTTCGGCTCGCACTTCTTCCTGCACAAGCTGGTCGGCACAGCCAAGGCGCGCGAGCTCTATTTCACCGCCGAGATCCTGAACGCCGAGAAAATCGAGAAGCTGGGGCTGGCCAACTGGATCGTCGATGACGACAAGCTGCAGGCCGAGGCCATGGCCCTTGCCAAGAAGCTGGCGGCCGGTCCGCGCGTGGCATGGTGGCATGTGAAGCACAACATGAAGGTGGCGGAAGAGGGCACCCTGTCGGCGGCGCTGGACAGCGAGGCGGCGCGCATGATCCGCACCGGCGAGACCGAGGACCACAAGGAAGCGGCGCGTGCCTTCGTGGAGAAGCGCGCCCCGGTGTTCGTGGGACGGTAGCGGCCCTCTCCCGCCAGGCGGGAGAGGGAGGGGCCCATTGCGCGAAGCGCAATGAGAGGGTGAGGGGCCAAGGACGAGGCCGAGTCCTGGGGCCCTCACCCGCTGCGCGCTGTGCGCGCGTCGACCTCTCCCGCTTGCGGGAGAGGTGAAGACAGGAGGAAACCATGCGGCTGCGGCAATGCGTCTTCGTGGCGCGCGATCTCGAGGCGTCGCGCGCCGAGCTTTGCGACATCCTGGGCATCGAGGTGGCGTATCGCGACCCGGCCGTGGGCAAGTGGGGCCTGGCCAACGTCGTGTGCCCTGTCGGCAACGACTTCCTGGAGATCGTGGCGCCCGAGAAGCCGGGCACGTCGGCCGGCCGCTACATCGATCGTCGCGGCGGCGACGGCGGCTACATGGTGATCCTGCAGGTGCCCGATGCCATTGCCGAGCGCGAGCGCGTGACGGGGCTCGGCATCCGCGCCGTCGAGCAGAAGAACATGCCGGAGTACCGCTATACGCACTTCCATCCCAGCGACACGGCCGGTGTGCTGCTGTCGATCGACTCGGTGGTGGCGCCGGCCGACGCCGACGCGGCCCTCTTCTGGCCGCCGGCCAGCACCGGCTGGATCGAGCACCGCCGCAGCGACGTGACCTCGGGACTGGCCGCGGTCGAGATCCAGGCCAACGATCCCGTCGAGGCGGCCGCGCTGTGGGGACGCATCCTGGCGCGTCCGGTCACCACGTCAGGCGGCGCCCACCGCTTGGCGATCGACGGCGGCGAGATCCGGTTTGTCGCGATCGCGGATGGCCGTGGACCGGGTGTGTCAGCCTACGATGTGAAGGCGGCCGACAGGGCGCGCGTGCTGGCGGCGGCGGAGAAGCATGGCAAGCGGCGCTCGGATACCCAGGTCGAGGTGTGCGGCTGCCGCATCAACCTCGTCTAGGCACCCCCGAGGCAGCTCAGGCGCAGAGCTGCCGGATCAGGCCGGCAACCTGCTCGGGGTGACTATCGAGCATGCCGTGTGTCGCCCGGTCGATCGCCTCGATTCGGCCGTTGGGCACGATGGCGGCCAGGGCGCGGGCGATCGCCGGCACCACGGCCGGGCTGGCGCTGCCGTAGCCGATGACGACCGGTGCCGTGAGCGCGGCCAGCGCCTCGCGTGACACAGTTTCCGCCATGGAGCCCGCGACATCACGGGCGTTGCTGCCGGCAGCCGCGGCGAGGAACTGCTGCACCGGCGGCGGCAGGCGCGCGTAGGCGCCATCACCGAACCAGAAATCGACCATGTGACGGATGACCTCCGGTTCGCCGGCGCGGACTCGGGCCACGTAGCCGCTGAAATAGGCTGTTGCTGATTGCAACGTGGCCGTGTCTCCGTTCAGCGCGAGCGCCCGGAAGAAAACCGGTTCGAGCAGCAGGCAGCCCCGTATCCGATCGGCATGGGCGGCAGCGGCATGCAGCGCGACGTTGCCGCCGTAGGAATGACCGCAGATGAAGCCGGGCTCGCCATAGGCCTGCATCACCGCACCGACGGCATCGGCCATCGCCCTGGTGTGCGCTGCCGGCTCCGTCGCGTGCCGCAGCGGCGTCGAGCGGCCGTATCCCGGCAGATCGATGGTCACGACGCGCAGGCCATCGCCGAGGTGACGCATGACGCGGCTCCACGATCGACCCTCTCCCGGCGAGCCGTGCACCAGGATCACCGGCGTGCCGCGACCGGTCTCGCTGTAGGCTACCGTAGCCCCGGAGGGCAGCGTCAGGTCGGGCATCGTCGAGTCTCCCATGAGCGAAGTCGGGATCTATTGGGTCGCGGCGACGGGGCTCTCTCCAGTCAGGCCTCGAGAGGGCGACCGCGTTGTCGTGGGCCCAGCCGTCTCTCTCGCCTGGATCAGCGATCTTTTCGTGTATCTACAAATATTGTATATACATGAAATGGTGGAAAGCAAGCGAGCGATGAAAAAGACGCTGCGCACGGACGCGGGCATCATGCTGGCGTCCTGTGCCGGCTGGACCAGTCGGCTGGCGGCGCGGCGCATCTCGCAGTTTCTCGAGGCCCGGATGGCCGGCACCGGGCTGACCCTGGCGCAGTTCGGTCTGATGGCGCAGATCGCGGTGACGACGGACGACACGTTGAGCGGCCTGGCGGCACGCATGGACCTGGATCCATCGACCCTGTCGCGCAATCTCAGGACCTTGAGCGACAGCGGCCTGGTGGAAATCGCCGTCGTAAACGGTGATTTGCGCCGTCGCATGGTGTGGTTGACGGAGAGCGGGGCACGTCGGCTGGAGCAGGCGATGGGCACGTGGCGGGCAGCCCACGACGCCCTGGCCGCGGTCTTTCCCGTCGACAAGGCCCGTCAGCTGGCGGAAGCCGCCGGCGCCATCGCCGAGACCTGACACGCCACCACGGCAGCAATGCCGGCTGCCGGAACTGCGGCACCACGCGGCGTGAACACCAACTCGCCACGCGGTATCATGGCTGGTGCATGCCGATCCCAAGGAGGAAGCCCCGATGAAGGCCGCTGTTCTGTTCAAGGTCAACGAGCCGCTGCAGGTCGTGGACGTCGAGCTCGATCCGCCCAAGGCGGGCGAGGTGCGGGTGAAGATGAAGGCGGCCGGCGTGTGCCAGAGCGACTGGCACATGATCAACGGCGACTGGCCCACGCAGCTGCCGCTGGTGCCGGGCCACGAGGCGGCCGGCATCGTCGAGGAGGTCGGCGCCGGGGTCACGTCCGTGAAGGCGGGCGATCACGTGATCTTCTCGTTCCGGCCGCAGTGCGGCCAGTGCCGCTACTGCTCGGCCGGCCGGCCGGTGCTGTGCATCGGCCGCAACAATTCGCCGGGCGCGACATTGTTCGACGGCACGCTGCGGCTCAAGCACCAGGGCACCGGCCTGTACCAGATGGCGCGCATCGGCACCTTCTCGGAGCAGGTCGTGGTGCCCGCCGAGATGGTGGTGCCGATCCGCAAGGACATGCCGTGGCCGCAGGCGGCGCTGGTCGGCTGCTGCGTGGCGACCGGCGTCGGCGCCGTCACCCGGCACGCCAAGATCGAGGCCGGCTCGACCGTGCTGGTGATCGGCTGCGGCGGCGTCGGGCTGAACATCGTGCAGGGCGCGGCGCTGTCGGGCGCGCGCAAGATCATCGCCTGCGACCTGCTCGACCGGAAGCTGGAGATCGCGCGCAAGTTCGGCGCCACCGACACCATCAACACCACGACCGAGAAGGTGGTCGACCAGATCAAGGCGCTGACCGGCGGCCTGGGCGTCGACTACGCCTTCGACGCGGTCAGCATCGACAAGACCCAGGCGCTGGCGATCGATGCGATCTGCCCGGGCGGCCATGCCGTGACGGTGGGCGTGCCGCCGATCACCATGCGGGCCACCTATTCGCCGTTCGCCATGGTGTTCGGCGAGAAGGTGGTGAGCGGCACGTTCTACGGCTCGGTGCGGCCCAGCGTCGATTTCCCCGTCCTGGTCGACCACTACATGAACAAGCGGCTCAACCTCGACGGCCTGATCAGCCGCACCTACAAGCTCGGCGAGATCAACGACGGCTTCAAGGCGATGATGGCCGGCGAGGTGGCACGCGGCGTCGTGGTGTTCGATTGAGTGTTCCCTCTCCCGCGAGCGGGAGGGCGATCGCATACGGACGCCACGATGCCATCTCCTCTCCCCGCGGAGCGGGGAGAGGAAGGGGCCCATGCCGAAGGCATGGGAAGGTGAGGGGTAGGAACGATCAAGCCATGCAGCAAAAATAGGGACTGATCGCTCGTACCCCTCACCTTCCCATCGCTTCGCGATGGGCCCCTCCCTCTCCCCGCTGCCGCGGGGAGAGGGGTGAACGCCGTCATGCGTACGGTCAGGGAATGAAGCGCTGGTCCCGCAGCCGGCGCAGGTAGCCCAGAAACACGGCCTCGGTGTCGAGGGCGGCGTGGAAGCCGGCCTGGCGTGATTTCACGGTCGAGGACATATCGTCCCAGCCGGCGCGGAACAGGAAGTCGAGGAACGGCCAGTTGGCGAGCGCGCCCAGCGGCAGGTCCTGCAGCGCGTGCCGGCGCACCAGCGCCGACCAGGTCGCGTCCGCATCCGGCATCGCGGTGGCGATCGGTGTGCCGGTCGGGCCTCCCGCCGGCACATCGAAGAACGCGGCAAGAAGCGGCCAGACATTGCACCAGCGGAAATAGTCGCCGTTGATGATGTTGAAGTCCTGATCGTCGCAACGCGGGTCCTCGGCCGTCCAGATCAGGGCATCCGCCAGCAGGCCGGCATCCGTGGCCTGCGATACCGAGTTGAAGCAAGCATCGGTGCCGGGGAAGTCGAACGGCTTGCCCAGGGCGCGGCAGAGGCTGCCATAGGCGGCCAGCGACGTGATGAAGTTGAAGGGATAGCCCACGGATATGCCGCAGACGATATGCGGGCGCACCGTGGACCAGCGCCATGCGTGGCCCTGCTGTCGCTGCACGATGTAGTCATGCTGGTCGTAGTAGAAATTGACCTGGGGCAGGCGGGGATCGTCTTCCCGCGCGGGTGTGCGATAGCGCCCGAGATGGCTGCCGTACCATTTGGTGCCATGGACCAGCGAGACATGCATCAGACCGGTCGCGCGCGACAAGGTGCCTTCCAGCACATTGCGCAGCATGGCGACGTTGACGTGCGCCTCGTCGGCCGGGTCGGCGCGGCCGGCCCGTGCCGCGTAGAAGAGATGCGTGACGTCGCGGCAGGCATCGGCGGCGTCGCGGCATTGCCCGGCATCGAGCAGGTCCACCGCGAGGTGACGGTAGCCGCCGCTCGATCCGGAGCCGGCCGTGCGGGCGATGCCGATCACGCTCCAGTCGCCGCGGCTCAGGAGCGCCTCGACGAGATTGCTGCCGACGATGCCGCGTGCGCCGGCCACGAGGGCGACCTTGGCGGAGGCCATGCTGCTCAGGCTCCCTTTGTCGGCACCAGGGTCAGCTCGGCGACGGTGACCCCGGCCGGCTGCTGCAGGGCATAGATGACGGCACGCGCTACGTCCTCGGCCGTGAGGTGGCTGGGAAAGGACCGGTAGAACGCCTCGGCTCGCGCGTCGTCGCCGGCCCACCGCGTGGCCGCGAACTCCGTGCGCACCACGCCGGGAACGATCTCGACGACGCGGATGCCCAGCGGCCCGCACTCGGCGCGCAGCGCTTCGGAGAAGCCGTGGACCGCGTGCTTGGTGGCGCCGTAGGCGGCCAGGCCCGCGGCCGCGCGCCGTGTCGTGATCGAGGAGATGTTGACGATGTCGCCCCGGCCGCGCCGCACCATGGCGGGCAACAGGGCCCGGGTCAGCCGCATCAAGGCCAGGAAGTTCACCTGCACGACCGCTTCCCACTTCGCGGCATCGCTGTCGTGGAAAGGGACATTGCCGCCGCTGTCGTGACCGGCATTGTTGATCAGGATATCGACGTCGGCGAACGGGCCGGCCAGCGCCGCGCCGATCTGCGACGCGGCGTCCGGCGCGGCGAGATCGACCGCCAGGCCGAGCACGTCGCCGCCGCCGACCTGCGCGAGCGCGGCCAGGCGGTCGGGGCGGCGGCCGATCGCCACCACCCGCGCGCCGTACGCGAGCAGTCCGGTTGCGATCGCCCGGCCGATGCCGCTGGTCGCGCCGGTCACCAGCGCGACACGGCCGGTCAATGGCTCCGCGGTGCCGGTGTCGCTCACGATACCGGCCGCCAGCGCGGCACGACCGTCGATGCATCCGTCTGCTCGAAGGTGACCTCGACCGGCATGCCGGCACGGACGCTGTCGACCGGGCAGTCGATCACGATGGCCGGTATCAGCAGGCCCTTCTGGATATCGAGCTCGATGATGCCGGCGATATAGGGCGCCCGCGCCTGCCAGACGGCATCGACCGAGCGGCGCACGATGATCCAGCTGTAGACCGTGCCGCGGGCGTCGATTTCGGTCCAGGTGCAGTCGCGCGACCGGCAATAGGGGCAGGCCTCGCAGGGATAGAAGCGGAAGCGGCCGCAGTCGTCGCAGCGCTGCAGCGTGATCTGCCGGCGCCGGCAGCCGTCCCAGAAGGGTTGGCTCAGCGGCGTCGGGACAGGGTGGGGCAGGGTGGCGTGCTGCATGGCTTATCGTCCCAGGATGAGGGCGCTGCCGGTCGACGTCGCGCCGCCCGCCGTGACCAGGCCCAGCTCGGCGTCGCGGATCTGGCGCTTGCCGGCTTCGCCGCGCAGCTGGCTTGTGGCCTCCACGACATGGTTCAGGCCGTGGATATAGGCCTCGGAAAGCAGGCCGCCGGCGGTGTTGATCGGCAGCCGGCCGCCGATGCTGCCATGGCCGGAGCGGAAGAAATCGCCGGCCTCGCCCGGCTCAATCAGGCCGAAGCCTTCCATCTGCCCGATCACGCTGTAGGTGAAGCAGTCGTAGATCTGGGCGAAGCTCAGGTCGGCGCGCTCGATGCCGGCCTGCCGGAACAGGCGGTCGCCGAGATACCGGCCGTAGCATTCGGCGTGGTCGGGCGAGAAGTTCCCCCACATCGCGCCGCGGTTGCTGGGACTGGCGCCGAGGATGCCGGCGAGGATCGATACCGGCGGCTTGGCAAGGTCGCGGGCGCGTTCGGGACTGGTGATCAACAGCGCGCAGGCGCCGTCCGACTGCAGGCAGCAATCGACGACATGGAACGGCTCGGCGATCCAGGGCGACTTGTCATAGTCGCTCTCGGTCATCGGCTTGCGCATCATGGCGCGCGGATTGTCGATGGCGTGCTGGCGGCAGGTCATGGCGACAGCCGCGAGGTCGCGGTTGGTCGTGCCGTGCTTGATCATGTGGCGCCGGCAGAGCAGCGCGAAATGCTGCGCCGGCATGGTGATGCCGGCGGTGTCCAGGAACTGCGGCTCGCTGTCGGAATGAACGCCGTGCTCGGCCAGCAGCCGGCTGAACTCGGCGCCGCCGTAGCGCACGCCCGAGGCGCCGTTGAGCGCGCGGTAGACGAGGACGTGGCTGGCTTGCCCGGTGGCCACCGCCATGGCCGCTTGCAGCACGGCGCCGCACGCCATGTTGCCGCCGGCGGCGAAGTCCGCGAAGTGATTGAGCTGCGGCAGCGCCAGGTCGGTCGCGATGACGGCCGTGGTGACCGAATCACCCAGGCTGTAGCTTACCAGCCCGTCGATATCCGCCGCATCCAGGCCGGCATCGTTGATCGCGTTCCAGCACGCCTCCAGCGCCAGGGCCTCCACCGTGCGCCCTGACTTGCGCGAGTACTCGGTCCAGCCGATGCCGGCGATCGCGGCCATGGGTTTCGGGTTCATCGCCTCTCTCCTGCTTGCGGCGGCCGGCTGTCCGGCCGCGATCGCTGCGGCGCGGGGGCCTGCCATGTCTGCTGGCGCACGCCGTGCGCGCGCAGCTCCTGCTTGCGCACCTTCTGGGTCGGGGTCTTGGGCAGCTCGCCGTAGATCTCGATGAAGCGGGGAACGGCAAAGCGCGGCACGAGCGGCTCGCAGAACGCGAATAGCGCCTGCGGCGACAGCACGCTGTCGGGCCGCAGCACGACGCAGGCCTTCACCTCCTGCTCGCCGGCCTCGGTCGGCGACGCGATGCCGACCACCGCCGCCTCCAGCACGGCCGGATGGGTGAGGATGACCTGCTCGATCTCGTACGACGAGATGTTCTCGCTGCGGCGGCGGATGCAGTCCTTCAGGCGGTCGATGAAGTAGTAGAACCCGTCCGCGTCGCGCTTCATGGCGTCGCCGGTGTGGAACCAGAGGTTGCGCCACGCCTTGACCGTCTCCTCGGGCATGGCGTTGTAGCCGGCCATGAAGGCGTGCGGCGCGCGCGGCCGGATCTGCAGCTCACCGACGCAGTCGGCCGGCAGCTCGACATCGGTCTCGGGATCGGCGATGCGGCACTCGAACCAGTCGCCCACGATCTTGCCGCAGCTGCCGTCGCGGCGAGGGATGTCGCGCGGCATGTAAAGCGGACAGTTGGCCTCGGTCGATCCGTAGAGCTCGATCAGCTGCACCCCGAAGCGCTGCTCGAAAGCCTCGCCGAAGATAGGCGATATCGGTACGGCCGTCGCGATCTGCAGATTGTGCTCGCGGTCGCGCGTTGTCTCGGGCTGCTTGAAGATGAACTCGGTCATCACCCCCAGCAGGTTGGTCACGGTGGCGTCGCTGGCGCGGATGTCATCGACCCAGCCGCTGGCGCTGAAGGTTTCCGCCATGCTGACCGGCGCGCCCAGCAGGAGGGCGCCGAACACCTGCACGATCAGGGCATTGGTATGGAACAGCGGCAGGCAGGTGTACACGCGATCGTCGGCGGTCAGTCCGAGCTGTTCGATATAGATCAGGGGATTGAAGTAGATCTGCGCGTGGGGGATCAGCACGCCCTTCGAGGGGCCCGTCGTGCCCGACGTGTAGATGATCGCGCCGATGTCGCTGCCGGTGACCTTGACGTCGATGCTGGTCTCGCGCCCATGGCGCACGTCGTCGAACGCCAGCAAGGTCAGGCGGCTGTCGTGCCTCCCTGATACCTGGGGTGCCACGATGACCGTGTGCAGATGGCCGCATTTTTCCTCGACCTCCTGCAGTCGCGGCAGGAACGACGCGTCGATGATCATCACGCGTGCGGCCGAATTGTTGGCGACATGCACCAGGAACACGCCGCTATAGGCGGTGTTGACGGTGACCAGCACCGCGCCCAGCCGATTGACCGCGAGCCAGGTCTCGACGAAGGCGGTGCTGTTGCGCATCATGACCAGGACGCGGTCGCCATGGCCCACGCCCAGCTCGGCGAGCGCATTGGCAAGCCGGCGCGTGCGCAGCTCCATCTCGCCGAAGGAGATGAACGGCTCCCCCATCATGCGCACGAACGGCCGATCGGCGCGCCTGTCGGCCTGCATCGCAAGGACCGCCGGCGTCGTCTGCGCCGAGATGTCGGGAATCATCATCTGCGTCCCTCCTCAAGCCTCAGGCGTCCGCCGGGACGCGCCGCGCGAGCGCGGTGGCATTGCGGGCAGCGATGCGTCCCGAGGTGAAAGCCCATCCGAGGTGATGCCCATGTCCCTCCAGCAGGACGCCACCCTGTCCCGTCGAGCCGGCCGCGAACAAGCGTTCCACGGGTCGCTCCCCGTGGACAACCACGCGCAGGTCATCGCTCACCTTCACGCCGCCATCCGTCAGCACGATGAAGCTCTGGATCGGGCCCAGCGCATGGAAGGGCGGGCGTGCCAGAGGTGGCGGCAGATCGCTGCCGCCCGACGCGCGGGCCAGCCGATGGGCGCCGGCCGCGGCCTCCAGCACGTCGCCGTTCATGCCGGTCCGCGCCGCCAGGGCGGCGAGCGACTGCGCGCTGTGGACGAGGTCGGGGCGGGTGCGGCGATAATCCGGGAAATAGGCGTAGGCCACGCCGGGCGCGGTCGAGACCGGATGAGGCCAGCGCGAATAGCGCTCGGCGATGGCCTGATCGAAGACGAGATAGGCCGTGTTGTCGGGCTGGGCGGCCACCGCCAGGCCGGGAGGCCCGCCGCCGATGTCGATGCCGGCGCCGGTCGTGCCGACGAGCAGCGCGCCGTCGCGCAGCAATGACGCCTCCGGCGCCATCACCGTCGTCATGAAGCGCATGATCAGCGGCCGGATCGCGGCCGCGGGAAGATGGTGCAAGGCCATCCGCATCAGGAAGGTGAGGCTGCGCCAGGGCGGCACGACCTGGAAGAGGCGCCGGCGCCTGGGCGTGACGAAGCGCAGCACCGGTCCCAGGATCAGGTCGCCGTTGAGGACCTCGCCGCCGATGTCGAGCACCATCTGCTGGCAATCGCCGGTGTTCGTGCGATTGATCGCCGGAACGGCGGCCAGGGCTGGGTTGCCGTACAGCGCCTTGAAGTGGCTGCTGCCGCTGTAGTCGCCGCCGGCCAGGATCACGGCCTGGCGGGCCAGGAAGCGCCGGCAGCCGGCGGGCGTGTCGGCGTCGATGCCGGTCGCCGCCGGGCCGTCGAGCAGGATGCGCCGGGCGCGCGTGTTGAGGCGGATGTCGACGCCGGCGCGCCGTGCCGCACGCGTGAGGTGATAGATATAGGCGCGCGATGTCGGCAGGACGTTGTGCATGCGCGGCTGGCGATGCGGCTGCTCGGGCATCGGGCCAAAGAACTCGACGCCGTGCCGGCGCAGCCAGGCGACGGTCTCGGTCACGTTCTGCGTCAACAGGCGGCGTAGCGCCAGGTTGTCCTTGTCGACCAGGCGGCCTGCCAGCAATCCCAGGTCGGTGAAATGATCGTCCGCGTTGTCGTCGATTCCGCGCCGCTTCTGATCGGGCGTGCGCGTGGCCGTGATCGACCCGACGGACCATCCCGTGCTGCCGCCGGTCGCCTCGTTCTTCTCCAGCAGGACCACCGAGGCGCCGCGCGAAGCGGCCTCGATCGCCGCCGCGAGGCCCGAGCCGCCGCCGCCGACCACGACGATATCGACGCTCACGGGCTCGTCCACGGGACGCGTCATTGCCGGCCGGCCTAGACCGAAAGAATGGGACGGATGCGCTCGATGTCGGCGCTGGCCTGGGCGCGATCGCCGCAATAGGCGACGCGGCCGCGGTCCAGGACGTAGATCACGTCGGCAACCGAGAGGCTGAACCGCAGGTCCTGCGCCGCGAGCAGCATGGTCTGGCCCTTGGCCTTCAGGCCCCGGATCATGTCCTCGAGCGTGCGCACGACCAGCGGCGAGAGGCCTTCGGTCGGCTCGTCGATCAGCAGCAGCCGGGGATTGCCCACCAGGGTGCGCGCGATCGTCAGCATCTGCTGCTGGCCACCGCTCAGCAGTCCGCCACGGCGGGCGCGGAATTCCTGCAGGGCCGGGAAGAGCTCGTAGACCGCCTTGCGGTTCCACGGCCCGTCATGCCGCTCGGCGACCTCGAGGTTCTCCTCGACGGTGAGGTCGGCGAAGACGCGCCGGTCCTCGGGAACATAGCCGATGCCGGCGCGTGCGATTCTGTAGGGCGGCAGCGCCGAGATCTCGGTGCCGTCGAGGCGGATCTGGCCGGTCGTGACCGGCGCAATGCCCATGATCGACTTCAGGCAGGTCGACTTGCCGACGCCGTTGCGGCCGATCAGGCAGACCATGTCGCCTTCGCCGACCTTGACGTCGACGTCGAACAGCACATGGGCAGGCCCGTAGAACGTGTTGATCGCCTCACACGTGAGCATCGTCGCCCTCACCCAGGTAGACGTCGCGCACGCGCGGATCGCTGCGCACCGCGGCGGGCGTGCCCTGCACCAGGCGGCGGCCCTGGTGCATGACGGTGATGCGATGGGCGTTGTCGAACACCATGTCGATGTCGTGCTCGGTGAAGAGCACCGAGATCTGCCGCTCGGCGCTCAGGGAACGGATGATGCCGACGACGATCTCGCGCTCGGCGCCGCTCATGCCGGCTGTGGGCTCGTCGAGCAGCAGCACCTGCGGATCGCCGGCCAGCGCGATGGCGAACTCCAGGCGCTTGCGGTCACCGGCCGCCAGCTCGCCGCCCATGCGCGCGCCCATGCCGGCGATCTGCACGCGGGCCAGCAGCTCATGCGCCTCGTCGCGGTAGCGCTCGCCGGTGAGGCGGAACGGGTGGCGGCAGTCGCCACGCTGGGCCAGCAGCGCCAGCTGCACGTTCTGGTGGACGGTGAAGCCGGTGAAGATGCTGGTGATCTGGAACGAGCGGGCGATGCCCAGGCGGGCCCGCCGATGCGGCGGCACATGCGTGATCCGCTGGTCGCCATAATGCACGTCGCCGCGTGTCGGCCGCAGCAGGCCGGAGATCACGTTGAGCAGCGTGCTCTTGCCGGCGCCGTTGGGCCCGATGATGGCGTGGATCTCGCCGCGCTGCAGGTCGATGGACACATCGTCCAGCGCCCGGAAGCCGCCGAAATGCATGCTCACGGACGTGACCGACACGATGGCCGGAGAGGGGCTCGGGGACGGCGCGGTCATCGGGCGCGGCGCCGCAGGCGCTCCCAGGCGGCGATGACGGCGCCGGCCACGCCGCCGGGCAGGTAGAGCACGACGAGCAGCACGATCACCCCGAACACCAGCAGCGGGTATTCGGAGTAGGTCGTGATCACGAAGTTGGTGAAGACGAAGATGGCAGCGCCGACGATGGGGCCGGCGAACGTGTAGATGCCGCCGGCCAGGGCCATCAGCACCGGCTCGGCCGACTGGCTCCAGTGAAGCAGGGACGGGAACGCCATCTGCTGCAGCGGCGCGCGCATGGCGCCGGCGATCCCGGCGAAGGCGCCGGCGATGACGAAGGCGCCCAGCTCGTAGTTGCGCACGCCCAGCCCGACGAAGATCGCGCGCTGGCGGTTCTCGCGGATGGCGTTGAGGGCCGTCCCGAACGCCGACAGCGTGATCAGGCGCAGCGCGGCCAGCGACACCAGCGTCACGGTGAGCACGAAGAGGTAATAGTTCCGCGCCGGCAGCAGCCAATCGGGCGGCATCACCGGCAGGCCGTCGTCGCCGCCGGTGAAGCCGTACCAGCCCATCACCACCGTGTGCAGGAGCTGGCCGAAGGCCAGCGTGAGCATGGCGAAATACATGCCGGTCACGCGCACCGCGAACCAGCCGACCGCCAGCGCGATCGCGCCGGCGATGAAGGGGCTGGCCAGCAGGCCGATATAGACCGGCACGGCGAGCTTGTTGAACAGAATGGCGACGGTATAGGCGCCGAGCCCGTAGTAGGCGGCGTGGCCGAAGGACAGCATGCCGGCCTGGCCCAGCAGCAGATTATAGCTCACGGCGAAGAGCGCCATGATCAGGAAGTCGATGGACAGGAACAGGTAGCTCTCGCCCAGCACGAAGGGTAGCAGGTAGAGCCCGATGATCAGGCCGCCGACGATGACAGTCTTGGTCCGCATCGACAGCGCAGCGCTGCCGGCTGCCGGCTGGAGAGGGGGCAGGGGCTGGGCGGTCATGTGTTGCGGCCCAGCAGGCCTTGCGGGCGGATCAGCAGGACCGCGCACAGGGCGATGAAGACGAAGGCGATCGCCAGCTTGGGCACGAACAGGATGCCGACGGCATGCACGACGCCGATCAGCACGGCACCGATCAGAGCCCCCATGACGTTGCCGACACCGCCGATGATGATCACCGCGAAGGACTCGATGATGATCGAGGAGTCGATGCCCAGCGAGACCGAGCCGACCGGCGCCGCGAGCACGCCGCCCAGCCCGGCCAGGCCGGCGCCCAGCGCGAAGACCCCGGTGAAGAGGCGCTGCACGTTGACACCCAGGGCGCCGATCATCTCGCCGTCGGCGACGGCGGCGCGGATGGTCTTGCCGAAACGGGTGCGGGTCAGCAGCAGATGCAGTCCGACCGCGATCAACACGCCGACCAGGATGAGCATGGCGTTGTAGGTCGGGAACGGCATGTCGAGGATCGTGATCGCGCCGTCGAGGCCGGCGGGACGCGCCACGGTGCGATAGTCGCTCCCCCACAGCATCTTGATGCCGTCGGCGACGATCAGCGTGATGGCATAGGTGAGGATGAGCTGGTACTGGTGCGGCCGCGTCGCGATGCGCTTGAGCAGCCCCCATTCGATGAGGGCGCCGACGCCGGCGACGATCGGCGGCGCCAGGCACAGGGCGGCGAGGAAGCCCCATGTCCTGTCGCCGACCATCGTCGCGACTGAATAGGTCAGGAAGGCCGCCAGCATGTAGAAGGAGCCATGCGCGAAGTTGGCGATGCGCATGGTGCCGAAGATCAGCGTCAGCCCTGAGGCGACGACAAAGAGAACCATGCCCCGGCTGAGACCGCTCAGGGCCTGGATGAGGATCTCATCCATCATGTGAAGACAGCCTTGCCGGGGGAACGCTGGCGCTGCTCGGCGTCACTTCGCCTTGCGGGCTTCCAGCACTTCGGCCTCGCTCGGCCAGATCTTGTCGGCCGGGACGCGCTCGACCTCGGCCAGCACCTTGAACGGCACCTTGTCGCCGGCCGCGGTCTTGCCGATGAATGAGGGCACGTCGCCCTGGTGGTCGAGCTGCCGGAACCTGGTCCTGCCGCGCAGCAGGTCGAACGTGCCGGCCTCCAGCGCCTTGACCAGGGCGGCGGATTCGACGCTCTGCGCGTCCTTGATCGCGCCGGCATAGGCCATCACCGCCTCGTAGCCCATGATCGCGAAATCAGCGGGATAGTCGTTGTACTTCGCCCGGTAGCGCTCGACGAAGCGGCTCGCCGTGTCGCCCGGCATGGCGAAGAAGGGTGCCCGCATCTGCCCCCAGATGCCGTCGGGCATTTCCTGGCCCAGCGCCTTGAGGTCGTCCATGAACAGCAGCGTGCCGACGGCCGTGCGGTTGAACAGCCCGTAGGGCTTGGCCTGCTTGATGAAGCCGACCAGATCGGCGCCCCAGAGATAGGAGAACAAGACATCGGGCTTGGCCGAGGCGAGCTTGGTGATGTAGCTCGTATAGTCGGGCTCGCCCAGCTTGGGCCATGCCTCGGTGATGAACTCGGCGCCGGGATTGACCTTGGCCAGCCGCTCCTTGAAGAATTTCAGCCCCTGGTGCGACGCCTCGTAGTCGCCGCCGATGAAGGCGAACTTCTTGCCCTTGGGGCCCATCACCTCGGCCATCGCGCGTGCTTCCATCAGGCCGCTGGGGACCAGCGTGAAGAAGTGCGGATGGAAGAGCTCCATGGGCAGACGCGGCGTGTTCGGCGTCGTCATGATCACGGGCTTCTGGTACTGCCTGGCCACCGCCGACACGGTGAGGCCGACGGCGCTGGAGTTCGGCCCGATCAGGACGTCGACCTTCTCGCGCGTGATCAGGTCGCGCGTGTGCGTGGTGCCGAGATCCGGCTTGAGCTGCGAGTCTCGGACCAGCAGCGCCACCTTGCGGCCGAGCAGCCCGCCAGCGGCGTTGACCTCGTCGATGCCCAGCTCGACGCCATTCACCGTCGATCGGGTGTAGCTGGCGGCGATGCCGGTGAGGTCGGTCGTGAGCCCGATCTTGATGTCCGACTGCGCCCGCGCGGCACCGGCCATCGAGGGACCAAGCGCCATCGCGCCCAGCATGGCGCGCGTCACGGCGCGCCGGCCATAGGCTTTCTGTATCACCTTCACGACGTTCCCTCCGTCCATCTATGGCGCGGCTTGTGCCGCTGCCGCGCTGCCCCCGAACATCCACCCCGTCTCGAGAAGTGGCGGATTTCCACCGAAAGACTCGAGTATCTGAATGTTCATTCAATTCAAAACTTGGCATTGCCTCCAATCGCCAGTCAAGAAGTTTGTTGGCGTGCGGGATGTCGCTGTGGTGGAGGGACGGGCAGGCGCCGGCGATCAGCCGGCGAGGACGGGCTTCAGGATGATGTCGAGGCAGTCCTCGACATACTGCTCGCGCGTCAGCCGCGGCAGGCGCCAGGCGTTCAGCGCCCAGGAATGCGCCAGCACGACGAGATGATAGGTCAGCACGTCGACGTTGATGGGGCGGAAGATCTTGGCCGTCACGCAGCGCTCGACGCAGCCGGCGAGCAGCGATGTCGACTGCAGCTCCTTCTTCATCGTCGCCTTGATCTTGGCGCGCGACAGCGACCGCGATTCGCGATAGCCGAGCAGGGCGGCGCCGCGATGCTCGTCGACCACGCGGCAATAGGTTTGGATTGCGGCCTTGAACTGCGCGAACGGCTCGGTGTGCTGCTGCACGGCGAGCGGAATCTCGCGGTTGTAGACGTCGAAGATCTCGCCGATGGCGGCGAACAGCAGGTCTTCCTTGTCGCGGAAATACTGGTAGATCAGACCGGCGCTGATCTTGGCCTCATCGGCCACGTCCTGGACGGTGGTGCGGTGGAAGCCGTCGCGGCCGAACAGCAGGATCGCCGCAGTGAGGATCTGCTCCCGCCGTGCCTCGCTGCTGCGGCGCAGCGGATACCGCCGCCGCGGCCGCGGCATCACCGCATCCCAGTCGAGGTCACGACCTTGATCTGCCACCGGGTCTTGCACTCCGATCAGCCGCGACGCCGAAATGCGCGTCCGCGCGCTGTCAACGACATTTGCGGTGTCGGCATGGGTGAAGGCAAGAGGAAGTTGTGTGCCATCGTGGCGCGGCGGTCGGGCCAGCGGGGCATCGGCCAGCCGATGCCCCGCCTGGCTTCACGCCGCCATCGCGGCCAGCCGCTTGGCGATGATGTCCTTGGCCTCGCGCACCATGCGGTCGACCAGCTCCTTGCAGGTCGGGATGTCCTGGATCAGGCCCATGCAGGTGCCGGCCGACCAGATGCCGTGCTCGAGATCGCCGGTCTCGTACACCACCTTGCCCTTCTGGCCCGACACGATCGGGCCGATCTCGGCGATGGTCTTGCCCTCGTGCTCCATCTCGATCGCCTTCTTGGCCACCGAGTTGTTGAACACGCGCGAGGTATTGCGCATGGTGCGGAAGATCAGCGCCGTGCTGCGCTCGTCGGCGCCGACGATGGCCTCCTTCACCTTCTGGTGGATCGGCGCTTCCTTGGTCGCCATGAAGCGCGTGCCCATGTTCACGCCGTCGCAGCCCAGCGCCAGCGCCGCCACCAGGCCGCGCGCGTCGGCGAAGCCGCCCGAGGCGATCATCGGGATGTTGATGACGTTGGCGGCCGCCGGCAGCAGCACGAGGTTCGGCACGTCATCCTCGCCCGGATGGCCGGCGCACTCGAAGCCGTCCATGCTGATAGCGTCGACGCCGATGCGCTCGGCGGTCACGCCGTGGCGCACCGAGGTGCATTTGTGGATCACCTTGATGCCGGCTTCCTTGAACTTGGGCAGGAAGGGCTTGGGGTTGTTGCCGGCGGTCTCGACGATCTTCACGCCCGACTGGATGATGGCGTCGATGTATTCGCCGTAGGGCCGCGGCACCAGGGTCGGCAGGATCGTGAGGTTCACGCCGAAGGGCTTGTCGGTCATGTCGCGGCAGCGCTTGACCTCCTTCACGAGATCCTCGGGGGTCGGCTGCGTCAGGCCGGTGAGGAAGCCCAGCGCGCCCGCATTGGCCACCGCCGCGGTCAGCTCGGCGCGGCCGACCCACTGCATGCCGCCTTGTACGATCGGGTACTGAACGCCGAACATCTCGGTGAAGCGCGTCTTGAGCATGGAAGATCCTTCAAGTCTATTTCCGCTCGGCGAAAGGCGTGCATCCTCCGCCATCGCGCGGTAACTTAACGGATGATGGGCCCTTGAACAGGGTCATCGTGGAGGACGATGCGCATGGTGGACCAGCGTCTCAAGGTTGAGCGGATCGCGGGCGCCTGCGGCGCGCAGGTCACGGGAGTCGACCTGGCCCAGCCGCTCGATGCTGGGATCGTGGCCCAGATCCGCGCTGCGATCCTCGAGCACCAGGTCCTTACTTTTCCCGGCCAATCGATCGACGATGCCGGCCTGGAGCGCTTCACCGCCTATTTCGGCCCGTTCGGCATCGAGCCCTTCGTCGAAGGCGAGGAGACGCATCCGCATGTGATCTCGGTGATCAAGGAGGCCGACGAACGGCGCACGGCCAATTTCGGCGGCAACTGGCATTCCGACTGGAGCTTCCAGGAGCGGCCACCCAGCTTCACGCTGCTGCATGCGCGCGACCTGCCGCCGGTCGGCGGCGACACGATGTTCGCCAACCAGTATCTCGCCTGGGAGGCGCTGTCGTCGGGCATGCGGCGCACGCTCGAGTCCCTGCGCGCGGTGCACAGCGCCCGGCGTCCCTACGGGCCGCAGGGCACCTACGCCGATCGCCGCAAGGCACGCAGCATGAAGATCCAGGCGGGCGAGGCAGCGCTTGCCGAGATGGTCCATCCCGTGGCGCGCGTGCACGGCGAGACCGGCCGCGCGGCGCTCTATGTCAACCGCGTCTACACCATCCGCTTCGAGGACATGACCGAGCGCGAGAGCGCACCGCTGCTCGACTATCTCTACGATCACTCGGTGCGGCCCGAGTTCACCTGCCGCATCCGCTGGGCGCCGCACGCGCTCACCATGTGGGACAACCGCGCCGTGCAGCATTTTGCGGTCAACGACTACGACGGCTTCCGGCGCGAGCTGCACCGCACGACCAATGCCGGCGAGCGGCCGCTGTCGCTGGCCGAGGCGCGCCAGACCCGGGCGGCGGAATGACGCCGGCCATGGCAGGATCTGTGCATGGACATGGGTATCGAGGTGAAGCAGTCGCGTAGAGTTTGACGTCCCATGCGTTGTGACAAAGTCCGAAACCGGCCCCGAGAGCTGGCCAAGGTGAGGGGGATCATGACATGAGCGACGACGTCATCCGCAAATGGGCGCTCAGCCGGCGCCGGGTCCTGGGTGCAGCCGCCGGATTGGGCGTGCTCGGGCCGGGCGCCGCTTTCGGCCAGGCCGGCGGGCCGTGGAGCCAGGCGCCGCGCAGCAAGGTGGACCGCCTCAACTTCGTCGTCTGGACCTATGGCGACATCTACACCCGCATCGCCAAGCAGTTCGAGGCCGATTGGGGCGTCAAGGTCGACTCGACCATATCGTCCTTCAACGATCATCCGACGAAGCTGGCGACGATGTTCGCGGCCGGCGAGAAGATCGACGTCTCGCAGTCCTCGCCGTTCTCGTTTCCGAACTTCATCGGCCAGGGCCTCGTCGAGCCGATCGACGACCTGCCGGGCGCGGCCGAGTACACCAAGGATTTCACCGCCTTCACCAAGCAGGTCGCGGTGGTGAAGGGCAAGACCATGGGGCTGCCGTACTTCTCGGCCGTGTGGGTGTGGAACTACTACGCCGACATGATGGAGAAGCTGAAGATCGACAAGCCGTTCTCCACCTACGACGAGTTCATCGAGCACTGCGTGAAGGCCAAGAAGGACGGCGTATCGCGCTATCCCGTGCTGTGGGTGGCGGGTGTCGGCCTCGAGCAGCTGCCGGGCACCTGGTACCAGATGACCTGGAACCGTGGCGGCACGTTCTTCGACAAGCAGGGCAACCACATGCTGGGCGCCGGCTCGATCGCGCGCGAGACCCTGAAATGGTGGGCCAACACCTTCGAGAAGGGGCTGGACATCTCCGACCCCGAGTCGCTGAAGGTGCAGTTCACCACCTCGGCCAAGGCGTTCGGCGCCGGCAAGAACCTCTACCGCGGCCCCAACCATCACTATGGGCTGAACGTCGCCAACGATCCGGCCCAGTCGCCGATCGCGGGCAAGGTGAAGGTCCATGGCTCGCCGGGCGACGGCAAGACGATCGGCGTCACGCATGTCTACTTCCTGTCGTCGGCCAACCGCGACAAGGAGTGGGCCTGGAAGCTGCTGCAGTATCTCGGCGGCCGCACCAAGGACGGCAACTACACCCAGGCCATCGGGCTCGCGAAGGATGCGATGCTGGGGTCCGGCTACAGCTCGGTGATGAACAGCGATGCGATCAAGCAGGGCTGGGCGCCCTGGGGCGACGTGTCCGCCATCCTGAAGATCTGGGACCAGGCGGCCTATATCGGCGAGGCGTGCTCGTCGGTCTATCAGCCCTGGCATTTCCCCTGGACCGATCAGCTCAACATCGAGGTCCAGAAATGCCTCACCGGCCAGATCACGGCCGACCAGTGCTGCGACAACCTGATCAAGGGCATCGCCGACGCCAAGCGCAAGGTTTGAGTCATCGCTTCCTCTCCCGCCTTGCGGGAGAGGAAGGGGCCCATCGCGAAGCGATGGGAAGGTGAGGGCCTAAGGACGAGGTGCTGAGCATGAGAGGCCGTCGATGAGGCACCACGTCCTTGGGCCCTCACCCGGCGCGCTGCGCCCGCCGACCTCTCCCGCCAGCGGGAGAGGTGATGACTGCTGCAGCGCCGCGGTCCGGCCGGATACAGCCGCATGACCGTCGTCGCTCCGCAGATGGCTGTCGCGCGCCACAAGCGCCGCCGCGGGTTCGGTCGGGAGATGTCGGCGGGCTGGTTCGCGTTCTTCATGAACGTGCCGACCCTGCTGTTCCTCGTCCTGGTGCTGGCCTGGCCGGTCATCTATGCCGGCTACCTGTCGGTGCACCGGGTCGGCCTGGCGCAGCTGCGGCGCGGCGAGTTTCCCTTCACCGGCTGGGAGAACTACGGCCGCGTGCTCGAGGATCCGCTGTTCTGGACGGCGCTGCAGAACACCGTGATCTTCACCGCCGTCACCGTCAGCACCGAGGTCGTGCTGGCGGTGATGATCGCGCTGCTGATCAATCAGACCGGCGTCTGGACGTCGCGGCTGACGCGCCTGCTGATCCTGCTGCCCTATGCCATCCCGCCGATCGCCAACGGCCTGATCTGGGCGTTCATGTACAGCTTCCAGTTCGGCTTCCTGAACCGGATCCTGTTCACGCTCGGGCTGACCCAGGATCCCGTCAACTGGGCCGGCAATCCCGAGACGGCGCTCTTCGCCGTCACGGTGCCCTATATCTGGCGCACGCTGCCGTTCGCCATCATCCTGGTGCACGCGGCCCTGCAGGGCATCCCGCGCGAGCTCTACGAGCAGGCCGCCGTCGACGGCGCCCGGGCGTGGCGCCGCTTCTGGCATGTCACGCTGCCGCTGCTGCGGCCGGTGATCGCGGTGATCCTGATCCTGCGCACCGCCTTCGCCTTCGCCGTCTTCGAGGAGATCCTGGCGATCACGCAGGGCGGGCCCGGCGACGCGACCTGGGTGGCCGCCTGGTACAGCTACAAGATCACCTTCTCGCCGCCCAACAATTTCGGCATGGGCTCGGCGTCGGCCTTCATCCTGGCGCTCATGATCGGCGTGATGGCGCTGGTCTATCTGCGCGCCGTCTATCGCCGGGTGACGCTGTGATGTTCGCCACGTCGCGCACCGCCCGCCTGCTGCTGCACGTCGCCAACGCGACGGTGATCCTCTTCATCCTGCTGCCGCTGGTGGCGGTGTTCGTCGGCAGCATCCAGTCGGAGAAGGCGCTGCAGGCCGACACAAGGCGCCTGCTGCCGCTGGAATTCACCCTCGACAACTTCACCGTCATCCTCAGCAAAGGTGAGCAGAAGGGCCGCATCTTCGAGCAGGTCACCTACCTGCCGGACAACATCAAGCACTTCTACACTGCGTTCCTGAACTCGGCGATCGTGGCGGTGTCGGTGACGTTCCTGACCCTGCTGTTCGGCTCGCTCTCGGCCTACACCATCGCGCACCTGCGCTTCCGCTGGACCCTGTTCCTGATGCAGGCCAATGTCGTGGCGCGCTTCGTGCCGGTGATCGTGCTGATGATCCCGCTCTACATCGTGATGCGCTCGCTCGGCCAGCTCAACACGCTCTCGGGCGTCATCATCGCCGAGACCGGCTTCCTGCTGCCATATGCGATCCTGATCCTGGCGCCGTATTTCGACTCGATCCCGCGCGAGCTGGAGGAGGCGGCGCGCATCGACGGCTGCACCCGCCTGCGGGCTTTCGTGTTCGTGATCCTGCCGCTGTCGACGCCGGCGCTGGCGGCCTGCGGCGTCATCATGTTCATCATCTCCTGGCACGAGCTTCTGATCCCGCTGATCCTGAATGCGCGGCCCGACGTGATGACCCTGCCGGTCGTGATCGCGAGCCTGGTGGGGGACGTGCACGTCTTCTTCAACCTGATGATGGCGATCTGCCTGCTGGCGCTGGCGCCCACGGTGATCCTTGTCGCGCTGCTGCAGAAGTATATCGTGGAGGGCCTGTCGGCCGGTGCCGTCAAAGGCTGAGGCCGGAGCCAACCCGCGAGGCGATAGCCATGACCGCGCAGCAGTTCGACCGCAGCCGCGAGGATACGAGCAACATCGTCCACCTGGAGCACGTGAACGTCACGGTGCCGGACCAGCGCCTGGCGACGCTGTTCTACGTCAGCGGCCTGGGCCTGACGCGCGACCCCTACCTCATGGCCAGCGTCGACAACATGTGGGTGAATGTCGGGCGCAGCCAGTTCCACCTGCCGACCGGCCGGCCCCAGGTTCTGCGCGGCCACACCGGCCTGGTCATCCCCGACCGGATGTGGCTGCTCAAGCGTCTCGACCTGGTGCGCGACGACCTGAAGGAGAGCCGCTTCGAGGTCATCGAGCAGGCGGGCTGCATCGAGGCCGTCTGCCCGTGGGGCAACCGGCTGCGCATCCATGAGCCGGATCCGCGCTTCGGCCGCGTCGCGCTGGGGATGGCCTATCTCGCCTTCGACGTGCCGGCCGGGACGGCCGCCGCCATCAGCCGCTTCTACCGCGACATCTTCGCGGCGCCGGCGCAGGCGACGGCGGAGGGCGGCCGGCCATGCGCGGAAGTGGTTGTCGGCCGCGACCAGCGGCTGCTTTTCGTCGAGGCCGATGGGCCGCTGCCGGCTTATGACGGCCATCATATCCAGGTCTACCTGGCCGATTTCTCCGGGCCGTATCGCCGGCTGCGCGAGCGCGGGCTGGTGTCGCAGGAAAGCAGCCAGTGGCAGTACCGCTTCCTCGACATCACCGACCTGGACACGGGCAAGGTGCTGTTCACGATAGAGCATGAGGTGCGCAGCATGACGCACCCGCTCTATGCGCGGCCGCTGGTCAACCGCAACCCGTACCAGACCAACAACGCCTTCGCGGCCGGCTACGAGAGCCGGTCGTGGGAGCTGCCTTGCTCGGGATAGGTCAGGGGCAGCCTACAGCACCGCCAGCCGCGCGTTCAGCAGGTCAGTCACCAGCATGTAGCCGGGCGCGTGCGTGATGCTGAACTCCGGCTTGACGGTGGCGATCACGGATTGCGGCGTCACGCCGCACGCCCAGAACACCGGCAGCTCGTCGTCGCGCACCGGCACGGCATCGCCATAGTCGGGCTTGGCGATGTCCTCGATGCCGATCATCTCGGGCTTGCCCAGATGCACCGGCGCGCCGTGCACCGAGGGGAAGCGCGACGTGACCTGCACGGCCCGGATCGCGTCCGCCGGCTTGAACGGCCGCATCGACACCACCATCGGACCGTGGAAGGGACCCGCCGGCGCCGTCTGGATCGAGGTGCGATACATCGGCACGTTGCTGCCGCAGCTGATGTGGCGCAGCTCCAGCCCGTTCTCGATCAGCGCCTCCTCGAACGAGAACGAGCAGCCCAGCACGAATGCCACGAGATCGTCGCGCCAGACCTTCTTGAGGTCATCGACCTCCTCGACCAGCTCGCCGTGGCGCCACACCCGGTAGCGCGGGACGTCGGTGCGGATATCGAGGTCGGCCCCGAGCGTCGGCAGGCGCGGATCGCCCGGCTCGGAGGCGGCCAGCAGCGGGCACGGCTTGGGATTCTGGTGGCAGAAGCGGTGGAAGTCGGCCGCCAGGCTCGCCGGCAGCACGGCAAGATTGCCCTGCACATAGCCCGGCGCCAGGCCGGCGGTCGGCAGCCGGTGCGCGCCGCCGCGGATCTTCAGCCGTGCCGCATGGCCGGTCTCGCGGCCGGCGCCGCCCAGCGTCGTCATGGTGGTGTCCATGAGGGACCTCCCGGTGAAACGGTGGCCGCCATGGTGGCACTGGCCTACCTCTCCCGCAAGCGGGAGAGGTCGACGCGCGCACCGCGCGCGGCGGGTGAGGGCCTCACGCACGGCACCTCGTCTGCGGTCCCTCACCCTCCCATGGCGCTGCGCGCCATGGGCCCCTCCCTCTCCCGCTCGCGGGAGAGGGCTCTGATCACACCGTCACGTCGACGGCGCCGCCGTCGATGCGGATGTTCTGGCCGTTGATGAAGCCGGCGCGGCTGCCGGCCAGGAAGGCGACCAGGTCGCCGACCTCGTCGACCGTGGCGACGCGGCCGACCGGGTTGGGCATGTCGTTCGCGGCCAGGCGGCGCATCAGGGCGGTGGGGTTCGGGTCGGCCACCTCGGGCCAGCTGTCGCGGGCGCCGCGCTTGCGCGCCATCTCGATCACCTCGGCCGTGGCGATCAGGCCCGGGCTCACCAGGTTCACCGTCACGCCGCTGCCGCCCAGCTCCTTGGCGAGGCTCACCGTGATGGCAGGCAGCGCCGATTTGGCGGCATAGTAGTGCGGCATGCGCGCCGCCGGCCGGGTGGTGCCGATCGTGCCGACCAGGATCACGCGGCCGAAGCCGCGCGCCTTCATGCCCGGCGTCAGCGCCCGGATCATGCGCACGGCGGAGAGAACGTTCTTCTCGTACATGGCAAGCCAGGCCGCATCGTCGGCGTCGACCCAATGGCGGCGCTCCGCCGTGCCGTAATTGGCGACGAGGATGTCGATGTCGCGCTTGGCCTCGACCAGCCGCGCCACCACGGCGTTGGCGCCGTCTTGCGTGGCGACATCGCCTGGCGCGATGCTGGCTGCGTGACCGGCAGCCACAAGAATGCGCGTGGTCCGGGCGGCGGCTTCCTCGCTGGGGCCGTTCACCACCACATGCGCGCCTTCGCGCGCCAGCGCCCAGGCGATGCCGGCGCCGGTGCCGCGATGGGCGCCGGTGACCAGCGCCGTCTTGCCGTGAAGATCGAGATCGATGGGACCCTTCCCGCCGGGCCTCTGCTTGCCCGGCGGGTCGAAACTAGCGCGGCCTCTACCTGATCTCAACGTGCACGCAGCCGTTGCGCTCCTTCAGGATCTTGCCGCTGAACAGGGTGTTGTTGGCCGAGCCGACCATGCGGGCGACGCGCACCTGCTCGGTGCGTGCCGCACCGAAAGATCCGCGTTGCATTCCGGTGACCGGAACGTATCTATGCCCGCGCCATCGCCGCGACATGATCGGCGATGGCCAGCGCCGCGGTCAGTCCGGGCGATTCGATGCCGAACAGGTGGATGAGACTGTCGATGCCGTGGGTCTCGCGGCCGTGGAAGGTGAAGTCCTGCGCCGGCGCGCCGGGCGGCACGATCTTGGGGCGCAGGCCGGCATAGTCGGGCTGCAGCGCGCCGTCCTTGAGGCCGGGCCAGTAGCGGCGCACGGCGGCGTAGAACTTGTCGCCGCGGCTGTGGTCGATGGTGTAGTCGATCCTGTCGATCCACTCGACATCCGGACCGAACCGCGCCTGGTTGCCCAGGTCCAGCGTGATATGCACGCCCAGGCCGCCCGGCACCGGCACGGGATAGATCAGCCGCGAGAACGGCGCTCTGCCCATCAAGCGGAAATAGTTGCCCTTGGCGTAGTAGGCCTGCGGGATGGTGTTGTAGAGGGCGCCTTCGAAGCGGCGCGCCAGGTCCGGCGCGTGCAGGCCGGCGCTGGTCACGACCAGGCGGGCGCGCAAGGTCATGGGGTCGGCGCCGCCGATATCGAGCTCGATGCCGTCCTCGCGCACCCGGCCGCGTTCCACCGGGCTGTGGAAGGCGAGCACGGCGCCGGCTGTCTCGGCATCGCCCTGGAGGGCCAGCATGAAGGCGTGGCTGTCGAGGATGCCGGTGGTCGGTGACAGCAGGGCGCCGGTGCATTGCAGGTTGGGCTCCATCGCCATCGCCTCGGCGGCGGTCAGGAAGCGCATGCCCTCCACGCCGTTGGCCTCGGCGCGGCCCTTGATGCTGGCCAGCGTCTCGCGCTCGGACTCGGTGGTGGCGACGATCAGCTTGCCGCAATTGTTGTAGGGCACCCCGTGCTCGTCGCAGTAGCGGTAGAGCGCCCGCCGCCCCGCGACGCACAGGCGCGCCATGTTGCTGTCCTTGGGATAGTAGATCCCGGCATGGATCACCTCGCTGTTGCGCGAGGAGGTCTCCGTGCCGATTGCCTCCAGCGCCTCGACGACGATGACCTCGCGCCCGGCCAGCGCCAGGGCGCGGGCCACGGCGATGCCGACCACGCCGGCGCCCACGACCACACAATCAACGTTTTCCACGCTCATGGCCCCGCACTCTAGTGGGGATGCCCGTCGCATGCCACCGTGGTGGCGCGCGCACGCCGACTACGCCTATGATCCGAGGCGATGAAAAAGGATGCTTCCTCACACAGGGCCGCTCTGGTCACCGGCGCCGGAAAGCGCATCGGACAGGCGTTCGCCGAGGCGCTGGCGGCCGATGGCTGGTTCGTCTTCGTCCATCACAACCACTCGGCCGCCGAGGCGCGCGAGACGGTGCGGCGTATCAGGGCCGCCGGCGGGGCCGCGACGGCCGTGCGTGCCGATCTATCTTCCGCCCGGGCGGCGGAGGCGCTGGTCGGCAGATGTGTCGCGCCCGGGCGGGTCCTGGCCTGCGTCGTCAACAGCGCCTCGCTCTTCGAGCTCGACCGCGCGCCGACAGCCACGGCTGCATTGTTCGACCGCCACATGGCCGTCAACCTGCGGGCGCCGATGCTGATCGCCCAGGCCTTCGCGCGCCAGCTGCCCGAGGGCCAGGAAGGCGTGGTGGTGAACCTGCTGGATCAGAAGCTGTGGAATCTCAATCCCGACTTCCTGACGTATACGCTGAGCAAGATAGGGCTCGAGGGGTTGACGACGCTGCTGGCGCAGGCGCTGGCGCCGCGCATCCGCGTCGCCGGCATCGCGCCGGGCCTCACCCTGCGCAGCGGCAGCCAGACCGACGAACGCTTCCGGGCCCAGCATACCGCCAACCCGCTGCAGGTCGGTGTCACGCCGGGCCATCTCGTGGCGGCTTTGCGGTTCATCCTGGCGACCCCGAGCTACACCGGCGACACGCTCGTGATCGACAGCGGCGAGCATCTGACCGGCCGGCCGCGCGACATCGCCTTCGACCGGGCTGCAAGAAAGGCAGGACGCCGATGACGGGAGAACGGCCAAGCGTGGCTGACCTGCTGGCGCGGCACGGCGAGACTCGGCGCGTCTTCCTGCGCAATTATCGCGTGATGGCGAATATCGGCATCCACGATTTCGAGAGGCAGGGCCCGCAGGCGCTGCTGATCAATGTCGAGCTCTACCTGCAGCCGCCACAGGCGGCGCTGAACGACGACATCGCCAACACGCTCGACTACGACTTCCTGCGGCAGGGCATCGCAAGCCTCGTGGCGTCGCGCCACTTCAATCTACAGGAAACGCTGGTGCACGCCATCCTTGAGCTGTGCTTGTCACGCGACGCGGTGGTGCTGGCGCGCGTCTCCAGCGAGAAGCCGGACGTCTACCCCGACTGCGACGCCGTGGGCTACGAAGCGACGCGCATGCGGTAGGCACGGAACCATCGCGCACACGGCATGTAACGTCTCCAGCTGATGGCAGCAGCTTGGATCGATCAGCGTTGCATTCCGTTGCTAGAGCGGGTTCATTCGGTCGGTATCTTGTTCCAAGGAGCATGATGCCAGCCTCCAAACACGCTCCAGTTGCGAGTCTCAACAATGGATTACTTTGAGAACCTGTCCGGCAATCCCTGGCCCGTGCGGATGGCGCTCATCGCCGTAGCCTTGGCCATCGCGGTATTCGTCTACGACGCGGCGATGGTGCTGTGTCGCCGCAGCTTGCACCTGCGGCCCGTCATTGACGAAATCCGCCGTCCGGGCCGGATCATTGTCGCGGGGATTGGACTGCAGGCAAGCCTTGTGTCGATGGAATTGCCGCCGGCAGTCGGAGACGTCCTGCGGTTCGGGTTGACGATCGGCATCATCGGCGTGGCCGGATTCGCGGTGGCGCGGATCGTGGGTTTGGCGTTCGACCGGGCCATCATGCCATATGCCGCGCGCGACGATGCGGCCTCCCGTGCGCGGCGCACCCAGCTGGATTTCTTCCGGCGCGCGAGCCTGACGGGTGTTGCCGGCTTGACCATTGCCTTCTGCCTGACGACGATGCCAGCGGTGCGCGCCATGGGCATCAGTCTGTTCGCGTCGGCCGGTGTCGCCGGCATCGTCATCGGTCTCGCAGCCCAGCCAACGATCTCCAACCTCATCGCCGGCATCCAGATCGCGATGACGCAACCGATCCGCATTGGTGACGTGGTCGTCGTGGAGGGAGAGTGGGGGCGCATCGAGGAAATCTCTTCGACCTATGTCGTGGTGGCGATCTGGGACCAGCGGCGGCTGATCCTGCCGCTCTCGTACTTCCTGCAGAAGCCGTTCCAGAACTGGACCCGTCAATCGACCCAGATCCTCCAGCCGGTGTTTCTCCATGTCGACTATTCGCTGCCGGTAAGCGCCTTGCGCGAGCAGCTCAATCGTGTCCTGGAGCGCACGCCGTTGTGGGATCAACGGGTCGCCAACCTGCAGGTGACGGACCTGGGGGAGCACGCCATGCAGCTGCGGGCCTTGGTCAGCGCCGCCGATTCCGGCAAGGCATGGGACCTGCGGTGCCTGGTACGCGAAGAACTCGTCACCTGGATCCGTGAGCACCATCCGCAGGCGCTGCCACGCGCACGGATGGAAGCCGTGCTCAATCTGCCAGGGGAACGGCGGGCTGCGTGAGCGAAGTCCGGCCGGTGCGGCAGCGCCACGCCAGTGGCACCGCGGCGCGAAGAGCCGGCTTATGCTCGACTCCGAGCGACGGATGCGCGAGCTGCCGCGCATCGCACACGGCCTGACCGTTGCTGGCGACATCGACTACGCCCTCCTGGTGTGAGGAGGGCGGCTATTCCCGTTGCTCCCGGGAACTCTTGCTCCGACGCCGCTACATCTTCTTCCAGTCGCCGGCCTGCTCGAAGGCGAAGGCGGCCTTGTAGATGGTCGGCTCGTCGAAATGCTTGCCGACCAGCATCACGGACACCGGCAGCCCGTCCGACATGCCGCAGGGGACGGCCATCGCCGGGTGGTGCGTGATGTCGAACGGCGCGGTGTTGGAGATCATGTTCAGCGCCCGCTCGACATAGAGCTCGCGCGGGGCATCCGCTGGCGGCAGCGGCGTCGCCTTGATCGGCGTGGTCGGCATCAGCAGCAGGTCGTGCTCGGACAGTGCCGCATCGTAGGCCGCGGTCAGGCGGCGGCAGATGTTCATCGCCTTGCCGTAGTAGCGGCTGCCGTAATACTTGCGGACATAGGTGCCGAACAGGGTGAAGAGCTTGGTCGTCTCGGACAGCTCATTGGCCCGGTTGCGCCAGTTGCGCTGGAAATCCATCAGGCTGGTGACATAGAGATCGGGGCGGCTGACGCCATAGCCGTCGCCATACATCATGGTCTGGGTCAGGCCCTCGATGCCGATGGGCATCCAGATCGCCGGCGCCAGCAGGTGCCAGGGAATCGACACCTCGCTGACCGTGGCGCCCAGCGCCTCCAGCTTCTTGGCTGCCGCCTTGACCTTGTCGTTGACGTCGGCCTCGGCGTTGGCCTGCTCGAAGCCTTCCTTGACCACGCCGATCTTCATGCCCTTGACGCCGCCCTCCAGCATCTTGGTGTAGGGATGGGTCTTGACGTTGTACTGGCGCGGATCGTAGCCGTCGGTGCCGGCGATCACCTCGAGCAGCAAGGCGTTGTCGGCGACGTTGGCCGTCATCGGCCCGGTGTGGTCGACATAGATCTCGATCGGCATGATGCCGGTATAGGGCACCAGGCCATGCGTCGGCTTCATCCCGTAGGTGCCGCAGAACGAGGACGGCATGCGGATCGAGCCGCCCTGGTCGCCGCCCAGCGCCATGTCAGCCTCGCCCAGCGCCACCAGCACGGCGCTGCCGGAGGAGGAGCCGCCGGCCGAGTAGCCCATCTTGTGCGGGTTGTGCACCGGCCCGGTTGCGTTGGTGTGGCTGCCGCCGGAGAGGCAGTAGAATTCGCAATGCGCCTTGCCGAGGATGGTGCCGCCGGCATCGAGGATGCGCTGCACGACAGTGGCGTCGATATCGGGCACGTAGCCCTCGAGCGTCGCGGCACCGTTCATCATCGGCACGCCGGCCAGCATGATGTTGTCCTTGAGCACCACCGTCTTGCCCTTGAGCCTGCCGCGCGCGGCGCCGTTGACGGTGGTCTTCACGTACCACGCGTTGTGCTTGTTCTCCTCAGGCCCCGGCCGGTAGCCCGGCGTGCGCGGATATTTCACGGGCGGCAAATTGTCGGGCATCGCGTCGACGACGTTGTAGGCGGCGACGTTGGGGCGCAGCAGCCCGATGTAGGATTCGACGTCGGCGTCTGTGAGCGACAGGCCCATCTCGGCAGCGACTTCCTTGACCTGGGCGGGCGTAGGGACTTGGACGGCCATGGTTTCCTCCTTCAGCTTTTGCTGTTCGTGAAAGAAGGCCGGCAGCGCCGGCTCAGGGCGACAGGTATTTCAGCAGGCGCGGATCGTTCCTGACGTCGGCGGCGGCACCTTCCAGTCCGATCTGGCCGCGGTCCATGACGTAGGCGTAGCGCGCCACGTCCAGCGCCAGCTCGATATGCTGCTCGACCAGGATCACCGACATTTCCGTGCTGAGCTGGCGCAGCCGGTCGGCGATCTCGCCGATGACGCCGATCCACACGCCTTCGGTGGGCTCGTCCAGCATCAGCAGCTTCGGGCGTCCCAGCAGCGCGCGGCCGATGGCCAGCATCTTGCGCTCGCCACCCGAGAGCGTGCCCGCGGCCTGGCCCAGCCGCTGCGCCAGCTTGGGGAAGAAGTCGAGCACGTAGTCGATGCCCGACTTGTCGCGCTGGCCGATGGCGCCCAGCAGCAGGTTCTCGCGCACCGTCATCTTGCCGAAGACGGCCTGCTCCTGCGGCACATAGCCCAGGCCGCGGCGGGCGCGCCGCTCGGTCGACTCGTCCTGCGCCTCGATCCCGTCGAAGCGGATGACGCCGCCCATCGGCCGGATCTCGCCGGCCAGGGTCTTCAACAGCGTCGACTTGCCGACGCCGTTGCGGCCCAGGATCGCGACCGCGCCATGGCGGCCGACCGTCAGCGACAGGTCGAAGAGCACGCGGCTGCGGCCATAGCCGGAGCTGAGCTTGTCGACCTGCAGGATGGGGGCGGTGTCAGACACGGGAGGTGTAGACCTCCTGCACGCGTGTGGAGCGCTCGATCTCGGCGACGGTGCCGTCATCCAGCACCTTGCCCTGGTCGAGCACGGTGAGGTGGTCGCAGATGTCCTTGATGAAATCCAGGTCGTGCTCGACGATCACCAGGGCGCAATGGCTGCGGATCGGCTGCAGCAGCTCGCCGGTGACACGCCGCTCCTCCGGGCTCATGCCGCCGGTCGGCTCGTCGAGCAGCAGCAGCTTCGGCCGCGGCGCCAGGGCCATGGCGATCTCCAGCCATTGCTGCTGGCCATGGCTGAGCTCGCCGGCCAGGTCGTCGGCGCGGTCGGCCAGCCGGAAGCGCTCCAGCGCCGTCATCACCTCGCCGTTCAGGCGCCGTCGCGTGCGCGAGGACAGCAGCGACCACAGGCTCTGATCGGACTGCAGCGCCAGCAGCACGTTGTCGTAGGCGGACAGCTCCGGCAGCACGGCGGTGATCTGGAACTTGAGGCTCAGGCCGGCCCGCGCCCGCTCGTACGGGGTCGCGGTCGTGATGTCGCGGCCGTCGAAGGTGATGCTGCCGCTGTTGGGGAAATGGGCGCCCGCGATGGCCTTGAGCAGGGTGCTCTTGCCCGAGCCGTTGGGCCCGATCAGCCCGTGGAACGTCCCGGCCTGCACGGCGATGTCGATGCCGTCCAGCGCACGCAGCGTGCCGAAGGATTTGCCGACGTTGCGGACCTCGAGCAATGCCATGGCGCCTACGCCCCGCGCTGCGGCCGCTCGCCGTAGGATCCGATGCGCTCGCGATCCGACACGAAGAAGCCGAGTATGCCTTTGGGCTGGAACATCACGACGCCCAGCAGCACCAGGCCCAGCACGACCGGCCAGATGCTCTTGATCGCGTCGATATCGGCCAGGGCGTAGGTGATGACCTCGACCGCGATCGTGCCCAGGATCGGCCCGATCAGGGTGCCGCTGCCGCCGAACAGGCAGTAGAGCACGGCCGTGGTCGACAGGCCCGGCCCCATGTTGCCCGGCCCGATGAAGCCCTGGTGGTAGCTGTAGAGCGCGCCGGCGACGCCGGCGATCGCACCAGCCACCGAGAAGACCAGGGCCTTGAACAGCTGCACGCGGTAGCCGACGAAGGCCAGCCGCTCCTCGTTCTGGCGCATGCCGGCCAGCACCAGACCCAGCTGCGAGCGCATCAGGATGCGGGCCGCGACATAGACCACCAGCAGGGTGGCCAGCGCCAGGAAGTAGAAGGCCGTGCCTTCCACGAACTCGTAGCTGCCTGCCTGCAGCAGCTTGATCGAGGACAGCCCGTTGCCGGCGCCGACATACTGCCAGCCCGAGACCAGCCGCTCGGCAGCGTAGGAGCCGGTGAGCGTGCCCAGCGCCACGAAGATGACGGTTGGTGTCTTGCGGCCCAGCAGCAGGAACGCGCCCAGCAGGGCGGACAGCAGGAAGCCGGTCAGCAAAGCCAGCGGCAGGGTGCCCCAGATGTGACTGAAGCCGAGGTCGCGCCCGACCAGCGCGATGACGTATCCGCCGACGCCGAAGAACAGCGCTTGGCCGAAGCTCATGATGCCCGACAGTCCCCAGCACAGGTCGAAGCTGATCGCCAGCATCGACAGGATGAGGACGTTTGTCGCCAGCGTGACAAGATCGATGCGGTCCGAGAGGACAAAGGGAGCCGCAATCGCGACGACGAGCGTCGCGATCTCGACAATCGGCAGCACCCGCAGCCCCTTGGCACCGCGACGCGCGGGCAGGCTCAGGATCGCCGTCATGGCAAGATTCCTTCCCCCGGAGGGGCGGAAGGGGGATGTTCAATCATATTCGGTCTGTCAGCCCGAGATCGATTCCGCACCAAGATCCCCCATCCGGCGCTCCGCGCCACCTTCCCCCTCCGGGAGAAGGAAATGGCGCACCAGACTCTCTCCATGCGCCTCAGCACTCCTTGGGATCAACCATATTGTACTTGTTGATGACATCGTAGCGTGTCTTGCCGGCATCGACCTTGCACTGGGCAATGTACATGTTCATCTTGCAATGCATCTTGCCCGGCACCATCTCGGCGCCGCCGCCGGGGCCCTCGGCGATCTTGCCCTTGTCCATCGCCGCCGACACCGCCTCGCGGGCGAGGTCGCCCTTGGTCTCCTTGACCGCAGCTTCATAGAACTTGATGCCGCGATACATGCCCGTGGAGGCGGAGCCTGCGGTGAACAGGTACTTCGTGTCGGGGAACTTCTTCGAATACGCCTCCTGCAGCTTCTTGCTGAAGGGATCGTCCACCGACTGGAAGTAGTCGAGGCAGCTGTAGAGGCCCTCCATCTCGTGCGCCGGATGGTAGTTCAGCAGGTTCTCGTCGTAGTAGACGCAGGACAGCACGCCGCCGTTGCGCTGGAAGCCCGACTCGTAGAGCTGCTTCACGAACGGCTGCAGGCCGGGTGGGATCACCGTGTTGAAGACGCAATCGACCTTGCCGTCGCGGATCTTGCCGATGGTGGCCGAGTACTCCGGCTGGTCGAGCGGGTAGTACTCCTCGAACACCACCTCGCCGCCGTTGGCCTGGATCACCTTGCGGGCATACTTGTTCAGCAGCTGCGGCCAGACATAGTTCGCCGACGGCAGCGCGAAGCGCTTCTTGCCCAGCTTGTTGATGATGTAGGGGATCAGCTCGTCGCATTGCTGGGCCGGCGTCGGTCCCGTGCAGTATAGGTGCTTGGTGCACTCCTGGCCTTCGTAGAGCTGCGGATAGATGTAGAGCGTGCGGCCACGGTTGACGACGGGGTCCTTGATCGCCTGTCGCATCGACGAGGTGATGCCGCCCAGCACGACGTTGACCTTGTGCTCCTGGATCAGCTTGCGGACATTGCCGACCGCTTTTTTCTCGTCGGTCGCCGTGTCCTCGAGATAGAGCTCGATCGACTTGCCGGCGACGCCGCCGGCCTGGTTGATCTGCTCGATCGCCAACTGCGCCACCTGCCAGTTGGCGTTGCCAGAGGCCGCGATGGCGCCCGTGATGTCGGTGGCGATGCCCATCTTGATGGACCCGGCGGCATTGGCCCATTTCGGGCGCAGCAGCCAGCCTCCCGACGTGCCTGCAATCCATCCGGCGGCCGAGAGCGCGCCGGCGCCGCTCAACAAACGACGGCGGCTCAGCCCGCGGGCCGGCGCCTCCTCCTTGCGCTGTGTCATGTCAAAGCCTCCCCTGAGTGATGAAGCCCTGTGGCCTGAACTTGACGATCACCAATGCGATGACGAACACCAACGGATCGGCCAGCACCGGGATCACCAGCCACGGCAGTCCGGCCGCGGTGGCGCCCACGGCCGCGGCGCCCAGCACCGGACCTTCGAAGGTGCCGACACCACCCAGCATGACCGACAGGAAGGCCTGCACCAGGAAGCGCAGCCCGATATCGGCCGACAGCTGATAAAGCGGCACGATCAGCGCGCCGGCCAGCCCGGCCAGCGCCGAGCCGAAGGCGAAGGTGAGGGTGTACAGCCGCGGGGTGGCGATGCCGCAGCTGCGCGCCAGCGCCGGGTTCTCGAGCGCGCCCCGGATCTGCAGCCCGATGGAGGTGCGGGCCAGCAGCAGCCAGCTCGCCAGGATGACGAGCAGCGTGATCGCGATGATCACCGTGCGCCATACCGAGAAATCAAGGTCGCCGATCGTGAAGACGCCGGGCAGCGGCTCCGGGATCGACTTGTAGTGCCCGCCCAGCAGGCCGCGCACCGTCTCGCGGATCACCAGCCCGATGGCGTAGGTCCCGAGCATGGCGATGATGGGCGCGGCATAGAAGCGTCTGATCACCGACCGTTCCAGCAGCGCCCCGAATATGGCCAGCACGAACGGGGCCGCGACGATGCCGGCCCAGATCGGCAGGCCGCCCTCATGGAAGATGTAGACGGTGTAGGCGCCCAGCAGCACGAACTCGCCGTGCGCGAAGTTGAAGATCCCCATCATGCTGGCGACGACACCAAGGCCGAGCACGATCAGGACCATCACCGAGGTGAAGGCGAGGAGGTCGAACGCGAGCTTGACTGCGAAGTCCATGATCACCAACCGACCGATTGCCAGCGCGCGACCCTTGTCGGCCTTATCGAACGTGGCGGATATATTTGAATGAGAAATCTTTCTGTATTCAAGTATGAATTTTCAGACGCGATTTGTTCGCTGTCAGAAGGTCGCGCGCAGATGGAAGTCGAAGCCGTCCGCCTCGGCGAGGTAGATCGGCATCTCGGCGCGGCGCCGGCGCATGCCGATGGCGCCGCGGGCGCCTTGATAGACGGCGCCTTCGGCGGCGGCCACGAGGCCGTGGAGGTCCAGCGTGCCGGCCCGCCGCGAGAGCGCTTCAAGGAAGTAGAGCCCTTCGTAGTTCGATTGCGCGGTGGAGCCCGGCACCGGCGCGCAGCGGCCGAAGGCGCCGTGGTATCGGGCACGGAACGCCTCGTTGCCGGCCGTCGGCGCATTCACGAAGTAGCCCGAAGCGGCGAAGAGGTTCTCGGTGCTGTCGGCACCGATCCCCAGCGCGACGGTTTCGTCCATGCAGTTGGCCAGCCGCAGCATCCGGGCCGCCAGGCCATGCGCGGCGAAGGCGCGGTTGAACAGGATGCCGTCCTGGCCGATGAGGGAGATGAACACCACGTCGGGCCGTGCCGCCTGGATGCGCTCGAGGTAGGGCGTGTGGTCGTCCTCGCCCAGGGCGACGAAATCCTCGCCCACTACCTGCCCGCCGGCTTCGGCGATGTAGCGCTTGACGGCACGATGCGACTGCCAGGGCCAGACATAGTCGCTGCCGATGAGATACCAGCGCGCCGCACGCTTGCGCTCGGCCAGCCACATGATGGCGGGCCGCGCCTGGCGTGGCGGCGTCTCGCCGATCGCGAGCACGCCGGGCATGCGCTCGCCGCCTTCGTAGATCGGCGTGTAGACGTAGGGGAGGCGCCCGGCGAACACCTTGCGCAGCACCAGGCGCACGACGCTCATATGCGAGCCGAGCACGATGTCGGCTGAGTCCGAATCGACGATATCGCTGGCTGTGGCGGCGACGTCGTCGGTCGCCCCGCCGGCGTCGTGGATGGAAAGCTCGATCTCCCGGCCCAGGATGCCGCCGCGGGCGTTGATCTCCGCCATCGCCAGCACGGCGCTGTTGATGGAGCAGGGACCCCAGATGCCCGCCGGGCCGGACAGGCTGATGAAGTGCGCCACGCGCAGCTTGCGATGATCACGTCGGCGGCGCAGGCCGGGCACGCACGAGCCGATGACCGGGGGCAGGAGGGCGGGTCGTGGAAGCCGGAACGCCTCGCGCACGCTGCCTTCTGTCAGCATGGGACAGTCAGCTCCGCCGGCGGGTAGTTGGAAGAGCGTGCGGCATATGACCTCCGCTTCACCTCACAAGCCGTCCCAGGGGCTGGGCGCGCGCCGCCGCCATCTTGATGGACGCAAGCGCCCGGACCCTAGGGAAAGAATCTTGAAATTTCAATATTTGAAGGACATATAGACGGCAGTTGCACCTATTTGTGCTGTCCGCAGTGCAGGGCTCCGCCGTGTCCGACCCGTCATCTCCCGATTCGCCGATCACGGATCATCTGGCGTATCTGCTCGCCCAGGCCAATCGTGAGATCAACCGTCAACTCGACGCCCGGTTGCGGTCCGAAGGGGTGCCAGTCGAGCAGTGGCGCATCCTGAAGGTGCTGTCGGACGGCAATGGTCGTTCGATGGGCGATCTGGCCGAGGCGGCGTTGCTCAACCACCCGACGTTGACCAAGACGATCGACCGCATGGTCTCCGACTCCCTCGTCTATCGCATCTCCGACCCTGCCGATCGGCGCAAGGTGCTGATCTTCAGCTCCGACCGCGGCAAGGCGCTGAGCCGGCGGCTGAACTCCCTGGCGCTGAGCCAGGAGGCCCATATCGTCAACAGCTACGGCGGCAAGGCGACGATGGAGCTCAAGCGCTTGCTTGAGACCCTGATCGAGCGCGCCGGCTGAGATGGGCTGCACACATTGCTCCACAAGGATGGCATAGCCAGGCCTGCCTTGCGTCATGCACGTTTCAGGCCACCTGCTCGTGGCACGTGCCGGACGATCTCGCGCACGGTCTCGCGGATGCCGAGCGGTGCGATGTCGAAGGCTTCCAGGGTCGGCATGCCGGATGCGGCAACCGTATCGATCTGCACGAGCTCGACCTGGCTGCGGCTCAGAGGCGGGTTCGGCAGGAGGATCGACACGCGTGCCAGCCCGAACCAGAGCCGGTAAGACAGCGGCAATAGCAGCGGTCGCCTGCCGATCTCGGCCGCGATCGTGCGCACAAGCGCGGCATAAGTGAACACCTCCGGTCCGCCGACGTCGTAGGTGCGGCCGGCGCTGGCTGGATCCTCGAGCATTGCGGCAACGGCCTCGCCGATGTTCTCGACATGGACCGGCTGCAGCCGGGTCCTGCCGCGCCCGAACAAGGGGTAGACCGGCAGGATCTTGAGCAGGCCGACGATCGTGGTCAGAAACGCATCGTCGGGTGCGAACATCACGGCCGGGCGCAGCACGGTGGCGCTGGCCAACGTCTCGCTGACCACGATCTCGCCAACGCCGCGGGCTCGGATATAGGCCGACCCTGAGTCCGGATCGGCGCCGATTCCGGATATGTGCACCAGGCGGCTGATCCCTTGCTCGCGCGCCCTTAGCGCAATGCGTTCAGCGGCATCGACGTGCACGGACGCAAATGTGTGCTGGCCGCGTTCACGGTAGAGGCTGACGGCATTGACGACTCCGCCGGCGCCAGCAAGCGCCGCGTCGATGCGGCGCTCATTGTGGACATCGACGTCCATGCCTTCAAGGGCACCTCCGGCCGTGCCGAAAATCTCGTGCACGCGCTGAGCCCGGCGCACCGCGACACGGACCGGGAATCCGCGGCGCAGCAAATGGCGCACGATGCGCTGTCCGAGGAAGCCCGTGCCGCCGAAGATGGTGATCCGCGGCCGTCGGTGTTGGAGAGCATTGACTTGGCGCTCTGCCATGGCTGTCTGCCTGTCGTTCGTCGACGGCGGGCCGGTAGCATCTCGATGACCGGCTCCGCAGGTGCCGGTGCTGTCAGTATATCGGCCAGAGCCCCGGCGTTGCCAGCTCCAGCAGGTGGCCGTCGGGGTCGCGGAAAAAGAGGCTGTGTCCGCCGCGTGGCCAGTCGGTCCGCCCTTCGATGGCGACATCGGCCTGCGACAGGCGCTCTTCCCACGCCGCCAGCGCCGATGCCGGTATCGCCAGCGCCAGATGCAGCGGACCGTTGCCGTCATGGGGCGGGATGGTGCCGCCGGGCAGGTGCGCGGTCTCGAGCGAGGCGCCGCGCTGGAAGAGGAGGAGCACGCTGCGCCCGCCGACGTCGTAGGCGCTCATCTTGTCGTCGCCGAACATGGCGCGCAGGCCGAGGACGGCCTCGTAGAAGCCGCGCGCGCGATCGAGGTCGTCGACATAGAGCGCGCTTTCCAGCACGCCGGTGATGGTCGGCATCGTGCACCTGCGGTCAGACCCGGTCGCGCAGCTCCCGCACGCCGTCGTGCGATGCGCAGTGCGCGCAGCAGTACATCTTGGCGCCTTTCTCCAGCCCATGTCCGATGATCGGACAATCGCAGTGCGCGCAACGCGGTGCGATGGCCTGGATCGCGCATTCGAAGCTGTCGAAGGTCCAGGAGCGTCCCTGGCACATCACCTGGAAGGATTTGTCGTAGTCGTTGCCGCACTGATCGCATCTGGCCATGGCGGTGGCTCCGTGAATCGAGAGGCGCATTGCCGGCACGTTCCTTCGAGGGCAACGACGGCGCCGCGGCAGGGGTTCCCAGCCACCCGTTCTTCGGTCCGAACCGCCTGTCGCCCATCGGCGGGGCGACGCGGTCCAGCCCTGCAACCGGCGGACTTGTGATCCGCGGCGGCATCCTGATACTGGCCCGGCCGCAGCTGGCGACCACAATCCGGCGTGGCGGAGGGAACATGCTCGATCGGCTGCCCGATCTCGTGAATGGCAACGCGGCGCTGGTGCGACGCGGCCGGCATCTCAGCACCACCTTCCTGGTCGAGGTCGGGCCGCAGGCATGGCTGGTGCATGTGCGCGACGGGCGCATCGCGGGCGTCGAGCAGGGACCGTTCCGCATGGCGTCGTGGTCGTTTGCCTTGCGCGGCACGGCGGAAGGCTGGGCGAAGTTCTGGCAGCCGGTGCCGCCACCCTACTATCAGGATCTGTTCGGGCTGTTGCGCCAGAACGAGCTGCGCTTCGAGGGCGATCTGCTGCCGCTCTGGGCCAACATGCTCTATGTCAAAGGCGTGATGGGCATGCTGCGCGGCAGCCGGGGGGCGTCATGAGCGTCGACTTCGAGCCCATCACCGGCCGCTACCTGCGCTTGGCGTTCCAGGGCCAGCACTACCGGCTCTATGTCGAGGAGGCCGGGCAGGGGATCCCGCTTCTCTGCCTGCACACGGCCGGCGCCGACTCGCGGCAGTACCGGGCGCTGATGAACGACCCGGCGATCACCCAGCGGTTCCGGGTCATCGCCTTCGATCTGCCGTGGCATGGAAAATCGTCGCCTCCGGCCGGCTGGCAGAACGACGCCTACAGGCTCACGCGTGATTTCTACATCGAGATCATCGTCGCGGTGGCACAGGCGCTGGCGCTGGACAAGCCGGTGGTGATGGGCTGCTCCATCGGCGGCCGCGTCGTGCTCGGGCTGGCGGCCGACCACGCCGCGTCGTTCCGCGCCATCATCGGCCTGCAATCCTCGGCAAGCCCGAGCGCCTACTATGATATCTCCTGGCTCGACCGGCCCGGCGTCGATCACAGCGAGGCGGCGGTGGGCGCCGTCTCCGGCCTGATGGCGCCGATGAGCCCGGACGCCGACCGGTGGGAGACGTTGTGGCACTATATGCAGGGCGGCCCGGGCGTGTTCCATGGCGACCTGCATTTCTATACCGTCGACGGCGACCTGCAGGACCGCCTGCATCGTATCGACACGTCGACATGCCCGCTCTATCTGCTGACCGGCGAGTACGACTATTCGTGCAAGCCCGAGTACACGCTGGAAGTCGGCAAGGCGGTGCCCGGCGCCCGCATCACGATCATGAAGGGCCTGGGCCATTTCCCGATGAGCGAGAATCCACCGCTGTTTCGAAGCTTCATCCTGCCCGTCCTCGACGAGATCGCGCAGCGGACGTGACGGTGCGGCATCGGATGCTGGCGCTGCCGTGGGCCGATCGCCGTGACTGAGCGCGCGTCGCGATCGGCGGTCCTGTGGGCGTCGGCCGGCTTGCTGGCGACTGCCCTGATCTGGGGGACGATGACGCCGCTGCTGAAGGTGCTGACCGAGGTCATGGACATCTGGCTGCTGGCGGCACTGCGCTACGTGCTGGGCTTGCCGTTCCTGCTGGCGTGCATGCTGCTGGTAGCCCCGCCGGCGCGGTCGCCGGCGAAGCTGAAGGCGGCGCAGCTCGCGATCCTGGGGCTCGCGATGACGGCCTTCTCGATCCTCTACACCGTCGGCGTGCGCTACTCGCATCCCGTGACGGCCGTCGTCGTATTGAATTTCGGGCCGGTGATCTCTGCCGTGATGGCGCGCGTGATGCTGGGGACGCGCATGGCCCCGGGCTTTCCCCTGGCGCTGGGATTGGCGCTGCTGGGTGGCTTGCTGGTGCTCTACGGCACGCCGGGCACGCATGAGCGCGGACTGGCGCTGCAGGGCGGCGAGCCGCTGCTGGTTGTCGGCCAGATCTGCTGGCAATGGTATTCGATCCGGGCCCAGCAATGGCTGGGCGATCGTGGCCAGATCGGGTTGAGCACCATCACGTCGGCGGTCGCGGCGCTGTGGATGGTGGTGGCCTATGCCGCGTTATGGGGCGCCGGCGTGGCCGGCGGCGCGCCGCCGGCGCTGGCATGGCATCATGTGCTGTACCTGGTCTGGATCTGCGTCTTCGGAGTCGCCGTGGCCATCCTGCTGTGGAATGTCGGCGTCAGCCGGGTCGGCCTGCCGGTGGCGGCGCTGCACATGAACGCCTCGCCCGTGTTCGCGGTGTTGACGGCTGCCGCGATCGGGCTGCCGCCCACCGGGCTGCAGATCGCCGGCGGCCTGCTGGTCCTGGGCGGCATCGTCTACATGCAGCTGCTGCAGATGCGGCGCGCGAGGCCGGGATGACGGCCCAGACCACGGCGCTGGATGCAGCGCAGCGGCGCAACCTCTGGACAGGGTTGGCGGCATTTCTGGTGACCACCATGTTCTGGGGCGCCAACCTGCCGCTGACGGCGATCCTGCTGCGCGCGTTCGATCCCTTCTGGCTGACGCTGTGGCGTCTGGTGCTGGCCACGACCGCGCTCGCGGCGGTGGTCTGGGCGACCGAGGGACGGGCGGCTCTGCGCGTCGGCATCTCGCGGCTGCGCTTCGTTCTGCTCGGCCTGTCGCTCAGCGCCTTCTTCATCGACTACAATCTGGCGCTGCGCTTCACCAACACCATCACGGCAGCCGCCGTGATGGCCGGCGCGCCGATCTACGCCGTGATCACTTTGTGGCTGGTGACGCGGGCGCCGCCCGAGCGCGGCCTGGGCGTGGCGCTGGCGTTGACGGTGGCCGGCAGCGCCATCGCCATCTATGGCCGGGCCGGTGCCGGCGGGCTGCACCTGGAAGGCGGCGAGCCGCTGGTGATGCTCAGCATCGTGCTGTGGACCCTCTACTCGATCCTGGCGCAGCGCTGGTTTCCAGCCGGCACCAGCCAGCTTCGCCGGGCCTATGTCGCGTCCCTGGCATCGGTTGTCTGGCTGTTCCTCTACTGGGGCATCTGCCGCATCGCAGGGGCTGTGGGGCCGCCCAATATCGCTCCCGGAAGCGATGTCATCCTGCTCTTGGTCATCACCGCCGTCTTTGCGACAGCGTTGGGCAACTACACCTGGAACATCGGGGTCAGCCGTCTGGGGATCGCGATGGGCGCGTTGTGGCAGAATGCCGTGCCGGTGTTCGGGGTGCTGATCGCCATGCTGTTCGGAATCCAATCCACCATGGAGCAGATCGTGGGCGGGGCAGTGGTCGTGGCGGGCGCTCTCTACATGCAATGGCGCCGCTTCCGGACGTGAGCCGTTCCGTCGTCGTCAAACCGCCCAAAAGCCTTGTGATCTTGCAATGGAGGTGCATAACGTGCGCGCCAAGCGCGCGTCGATGCGCCGGGTGACGTGCGGCGGAGGCCGATCAATGATCTACGCGAACTCTGCCGGTGGGCAGCCATGACGCCCCCGGCCTTGACTGCGGCCGGGTGCCGATGGCTCGGCCTGCGTGGTGCCAGCGACCCGCGCGGCAGCATCAACTTCGTCGAGATGGACACCGATCTCGATTTTCCCATCCGGCGGGCCTTCTGGATCCATGGTGTGCCGGCTGGCCAGGATCGCGGCCACCACGCGCACCGCGAGTCGCGGCTGCTCATGGTCGCCTTGAGCGGCGGGGCCGACGTGGTGCTCGACGATGGGCAGCGGCGCGAGACGGTTCGGCTCGACCGGCCTGACCGCGGCTTGATCTGCGATGCCTGGGTCTGGCATGAGCTGCATGGCTTCGCCGACGGGACCGTCGTCCTGGTGCTGGCATCGACCGGCTATGCCGAATCCGACTACATCCGCGACTACGCGACATTCCGGCGCGAAGTCGGCACACGAGGTGCGCCATGATCCCGTTTCTTGACCTGCGTGCTGCCTACGCCGAGCTCAAGGAGGGGATCGACGCCGCCATGCTGCGTGTGGCCGCGTCCGGCTGGTACGTGCTGGGCGAGGAGGTCGCGGCGTTCGAACGCGAGTTTGCGGCCTATTGCGGCACCAAGCATTGTGTCGGCGTGGGCAATGGCCTGGAGGCGCTCGAGCTGGTGCTGCGCGCCTGGGATATCGGCCCCGGCGACGAAGTCATCGTGCCCTCGAGCACCTACATCGCGACGTGGCTTGCCGTGTCGGCGGCGGGCGCGCGGCCGGTGCCCGTCGAGCCCGATGTGCGCACGGCCAACCTTGATCCCGACCGTGTGGCTGCGGCGATCACGCCACGCACCAAGGCAATCCTGCCGGTCCATCTTTACGGTCAGCCGGCGGATATGGATCCGCTCATGGCCTTGGCGGCGCAGCGCGGGCTGAAGGTGCTCGAGGACGTCGCCCAGGCGCAGGGTGCCCGCTACAAGGGCCGTCGCACGGGGGCGCTGGCGCATGCCGGGGCCTTCAGCTTCTTTCCGACCAAGAACATCGGCGCGCTGGGGGATGCGGGCGCCGTCACGACGGACGACGACCGTCTGGCCGACCGGGTGCGCCTGCTGCGCAACTACGGATCGAAGGTGAAGTACGTGAACGTCGAGGCCGGCGTGAACTCGCGCCTCGACGAGCTCCAGGCCGCGATCCTGCGCGCTAAGCTGCCGGTGCTGGATGCCTGGAACGACCGCCGCCGCGCCTTGGCGGCTCATTATCGCGAGCGTCTGGCCGGCATCGACATCGTCGAGCTGCCCTATGTGCCGCAATGGGCCGATCCAGTGTGGCATCTCTTCACCGTCCGGGCGCGCGACCGCCGTCGCGTCACGGACGCGTTGGATGCGGCCAAGATCGGCTGGCTGATCCACTATCCGATTCCGCCGCACCTGCAGCAGGCTTATGCGACGCTGGGCCTGAAGCAGGGCGATCTGCCGCTTGCCGAGCAGATCGCCGACACCATCCTCAGCCTGCCGATCAGTCCGCATATGCCGGTAGCGCACGTGGATGCGGTGGCCGATGCGCTGCGTCGCGCCGCTTGACGTGGCGGATGGCGGAACAGGGGTGAGATCAGGTCAGTGCTGACCCTGCTGAGAGCGATCGCGACGACGGGCGGCGCCAGCGGCATCTCGATGCTGCTGGGGCTGCTGACCAACAAGATCATCGCCGTCGTCCTGGGGCCGAGCGGTGTCGGGTTGCTGGCCTCGTTCCGCGCCATTCAGGACGTTGTCACCGGCCTGGGCAGCCTCGGCGGCACGGCTGCGCAGGTCCAGGCCCTGAGCTCCGTCACCGGCGAGGCCCGGCGGCGGCGTGTCATCGCCTGCGTCTGGCTGACGTTGACCGGCATGGTGGTCTTTTCGACGGGATTGCTGGTGGCCGCGCCGGCCATCGCGGAGCACTTCTTTCGCGATCCGTCGGCCGAGATCGTGGTCGCCGTGCGCTGCATGGTGGTGTCGTTCAGCGTATCCCTGGGCGCGGCCATCGCCTTGGGCTTCGTCAATGTTTCGGGCGCGATCGGATGGATGGCCCTGGCGCAGATCGCGGCTTCCGTCGCATCGCTCGTCGCGGCGTGGCCGCTGGCGACCCTGGCAGGGCAGGGCCATCTGCTCGCCTATGTCGGCATGATCGCGACACCGGTTGCCATACAGCTCGCGATCGCCGTGATCATGACGTTCCGGCTGGGCTGGATGCCGCAGATCGCCGCCGCTTTCAGGCAGCGCCCGGCACGCGCCGACATCAAGCATTTTCTGGTCTACTTCGTGGCCAATGTCGGCGGCGGGCTGATCACGTCGAGCTGCGCGCTGATCCTGCGCGCCACGATCATCGAGACCTCCGATCAGGCCACCAACGGATTGTTCCAGGCCTCCTGGACCCTGACCCAGCAGAACCTCACTTTGCTGATGGCGTCGTTCGGCACGTATCTGCTGCCGGCTCTGAGCGCAGCGCACGATGTCGAGGAGCGTCGGCGTTTCCTGGACGAGACGATCCCGGTCATCATCATGCTGACCGTGCCGATGGCTGCGGTCGGGCTGCTCTTCATGCCGCTCGTTCTGCGGCTGCTCTATTCGGCGGCGTTCCTGCCCGCCATCGAGCTGCTGCGCTGGATGCTGCTCGCCAATCTGTTCAGCGCGCTCGTCGCCGTGCTCGTCGTCCTGCTGCTCGCACGCGGCAGACCGTTGGCCAGCGCCGTGACGGAGGTCATGTGGCATGTCGGCTTCACGGCAGCCAGCGTTGCCGTGCTGACCGGGGTGGTGGACCCCGCCTGGGTTGGTCTGGGCCGCCTGGAGGCGCTGGGCGCGGCGTTCTTCCTTTTCCACGGCCTGCGCTTGGCGTGCCTCTTGGTATTCTGCCGGACGAAAGTCTCCTATGTTCCAGCTCGCCGGGTGTGGCTCGTGGGGGCGCTCGGCTTCAGCCTGCTGCTGATCGCGGCGTGGATCGGCTGGTCCGCGCAAGACGTGAACTGGGCCGTCTCGGTGCCGGCAGCCATGGTGATCTGCGCCAGTCCGTTGCTGCTGCTCAATCGCGCGCGCTTCAGGCGCCTGCTGGGCCTCGTGCGGGCTTACGTGGCGCGTTAGGGCGCGTCAGGCCCGCAAGCCCAGGCGCTCGCCGCGATAGGCGCCGCTCATCACGCGTTCCCACCAGCCGCGATTGTCGAGAAACCACCGGACGGTCTCGCGCAGGCCGGATTCGAACGTGTGGCGCGGCCGCCAGCCGATCTCGCGCTCGATCTTCGACGGGTCGATGGCATAGCGCTGGTCGTGTCCGGGGCGGTCGGCGACGTGCTGGATCAGCCGTTCATGCGCGCGGCCAGCCGTATCCGGCGCCATCTCGTCCAGCAGCCCGCAGATCGTGCGCACGACGTCGATGTTGCGCCGCTCGCTATGGCCACCGACATTGTAGGTCTCGCCCACCCGGCCGCGCTCGAGCACTGCTATCAGCGCTTCGGCGTGGTCCTCGACATGCAGCCAGTCGCGCACGTTCTCGCCCTTGCCGTAGACCGGCAGGGCTTCGCCGCGCAGGGCGCGGATGATCATCAGCGGGATCAGCTTCTCCGGAAAATGGTAGGGGCCGTAGTTGTTGGAGCAGTTGGTCGCCAGCGTCGGCAGGCCGTAGGTATGGTGCCAGGCGCGCACGAGGTGGTCGGACGCCGCCTTGCTGGCCGAATAGGGGGAGTTGGGCTGGTATGCCGTCTCCTCGCTGAACAGGCCGGTCGGCCCCAGCGAGCCGAACACCTCGTCGGTCGAGATGTGCTGGAAGCGGAATCGGCCCTGGGCACCGCTGTCCAGGCTTCGCCAATAGGCCAGCACCGCCTCGAGCAGGGTCCATGTGCCGACGATGTTCGTCGTGATGAAGGGTGCGGCGCCGTCGATCGACCGGTCGACATGGCTCTCGGCGGCGAGGTGAAGGACGGCGTCGGGATGTTCGGCAGCCAGGATCCCGTCGACGGCGGCGCGGTCGCAGATGTCGGCTCGGTGGAAGCGGTGGCGCTGATGATCGAGCGCGCCAGCCAGCGACTCGAGATTGCCGGCATAGGTCAGCTTGTCGAGGTTCACGACTTGCCAGTCGGTGTTGCGGATCACATGCCGGACGACCGCCGACCCGATGAACCCGGCACCGCCGGTAACGAGAATCTTCACCAGCACCCCCCTGATCGGCCTTCCGTGCCCCGTGCCGCCGGCACGGGGCTAGCGGATGACACCGTGCTTAATGAATGATACATCACGCCGCCAGCGGCAAATTTCCCCTTCTCTCAGCCTCTCTTGCGGTACTGATCGTGAACAAGAACCTGGCGATCAAGGACACCGCAGCGTCCACCTCTGCCGCTTCGATCGGGAGCGGTTCGCGAACCTTCTCCACCGATCTTTTTGCACGGATCAAGCAACCCGCCCTGCAGTCCGATTGGCCGCAGAGCTGGAAGGATTCCTATCACCACGACATCAACTCCGTGTGGCCCGGCGGCCGCGAGCTGGGCTATCGCCGCGCCTACCACAATCGCGTTGCCCGCGCGATGGACGCGGTGCTGCGCACCACCAGGCCGGGAGCCCGCGTGCTCGACCTGGCGGCGGCGCAGGGCAACCTCACGATCATGCTCGCGGAGCTGGGCTATCGGGCGACCTGGAACGATTTGCGTGACGATCTGATCGACTATGTTCGCCTGAAGACGGATCGCACCGATATCGAGTTCCTGTCGGGTAACCTCTTCGATCTTCCGCCGCAGCAGATCGGGCGTTTCGACGCCATCGTCGCCACCGAGATCATCGAGCACGTGGCGCATCCCGACCGGTTCCTGGCCCAGCTCGCCAGCCTTCTCGCGCCGGGAGGCGTGATCGTGCTGACCTCGCCCAACGGCAAGTACTTCCGCAACGACCTGCCACGCTTCTCGGACTGTCCCGACCCCTCGCTCTTCGAGGCCATGCAGTTCAAGCCCGACTCGGATGGCCATATCTTCCTGCTGCATCCCGACGAATGGGTTGCGCTGTCGGCCATGGCCGGCCTGAAGGTCGTGGCTCTCGAGTTCTTCAACAACCCGCTGACCAACGGTCATCTCAAGACACGCTTCATCCTGCCCCTGCTGCCGACAGCATTGGTCGCGGGCATCGAGCGTTTGACGCAAGGCCTGGGGCCGCACCTCGCGGCACGGCTGCATCTGCAGGCTCTGGCGGTGCTCGAGCCCGTGTTGTGAGCCGCTGCGTTTGACCGGGCCTGCGGCCCGATCCGCATCTGCCGTCAGTGGTGCAGGATCTGGCTGAGGAAGGTGCGGGTGCGCTCGTTGCGCGGGTTGGCGAAGAACTCCTTGGGCGGCCCTTGCTCGACGATCTCGCCGCGGTCCATGAAGATGACACGATCGGCGACGGAGCGGGCGAAGCCCATCTCGTGCGTCACCACCAGCATGGTCATGCCCTCGTTGGCCAGCTCGATCATCACGTCGAGCACCTCCTTGACCATCTCGGGATCGAGCGCCGATGTCGGCTCGTCGAACAGCATGATCTGAGGGCGCATGCACAGCGCCCGCGCGATCGCGACGCGCTGCTGCTGGCCGCCGGAGAGCTGGCCGGGATATTTCTGCGCCTGCTCTGGGATGCGCACGCGCCGCAGCAGGCTCATCGCGACGTCCTCGGCCTCCTTCTTGGGCAACTTCTTCACCCAGATCGGCGCCAGCGTCAGGTTGTCCAGGATCGTCAGGTGCGGGAACAGGTTGAACGACTGGAACACCATGCCGACTTCCTTGCGGATGGCCTCGACGTTCTTCACATCGTTGGTGAGCTCGATGCGCTTGCCGTCGACGCGCACCGCGATCGTGCCCTCCTGATGCTCCTCCAGGCGGTTGATGCAGCGGATCAGGGTCGACTTGCCCGATCCTGACGGCCCGCAGATGACGATCTTCTCGCCTTGCCTGACCTGGAGGTTGATGTCGGTCAGCACGTGGAACTGGCCGTACCACTTGTTGACCTGCTCCAGCTCGATGATGGGCGACGCGCCGTTGATATCCCGGACTGCCATGGCTTGCTCTCCACCGCGCCTCAGCGCTGGGTCCCTTTGTTCAGCTCGCGTTCCAGATACTTGCTGTAGCGCGACATCGAGAAGCAGAAGCAGAAATAGACGGCCGCCGCGAAGAGGTAGATCTCGCCCGGGAAGCCGGTCCATAGCGGATCGACGAGCGCCTGGCTCGCCGTCTTGAGGAAATCGAAGATGCCGATGATCAGGACCAGCGACGTGTCCTTGAAGAAGCCGATGAAGGTGTTGATCAGCGGCGGGATCACCACCCGCAGCGCTTGCGGCAGCACGATCAGGGCGGTCCGCTGCACGTAGTTCAGCCCCATCGCGTCGGCCGCCTCGAACTGGCCCTTGGGCAGGGCCTGCAGGCCGCCGCGCACGATCTCGGCGATGTAGGCGCCGGCGAACAGGATCACCGCGACCTGGGCCCGCAGGAACTTGTCGATGCTGGTGCCGCTGGGCAGGAACAGCGGCAGCATCACCGAGGCCATGATCAGCAGGCTGATCAGGGGCACGCCGCGGATCAGCTCGATGAAGCCGATGCACAGGCCGCGGATCAGCGGCAGGTTTGAGCGCCGGCCGAGCGCCAGCAGGATGCCGTAGGGAAAGGCGAACGCCAGGCCGTACGTCGCCAGGATCATGGTGACGGCGAGGCCGCCCCAGGAGCCGGTCTCGACATAGCTGAACAGCGCGATCGGTACCGCGACACCCGGCACGACCCCCAGGATGCGCAGGATGAGATAGAGGCCGCCGATCGCGGCCAGGGCGATATAGGCGAGGCGCTCGGCGTTCTCGGCGACGCGGCGGCGATAGGCGTAGCCGACGAGGCCGGCGATCAGCGCGACGACGAAGATCAGCGTCACCGGGATGTGGATCTCGCCCAGCATCAGCAGGAAGGTGATGACGCTGCCCACGCCCCAGATGATGGCCAGCCGGCTTGCGCTCCACATCCGCCGATCGCAGCTCAGCACCAGCATCGCGAGCATGGCCAGGATCGCGAACAGCGGCCGCCAATGCTGCTCGTAGGGGAAGGAGCCGAAGAAGATGTAGCGGAACTTGGCGCCGATGATCGCCCAGCATGCGCCGTGCTTGCCGACGCATTCCTGGCCGCTCTCCGCCGTGAAGACGGCATTGAGCACGGCCCAGTCGACGAACCAGACGGCGAACCAGGCCATGAGCGCCACGATGACGAGCGTGGTGATCGTGTTGCCCCAGCTGCTGAACAGGTTCTTGCGCAGCCAGCCCAGCGCCCCCTGCTCGGTGGCGGGCGGCAGCCTGGCGGGGCGGGCGGTGGCCGGGCCGGCCTCGGTGGCTTGGCTCATGGCTCAGCGCTCCTTCAACGCGATCCGGCGATTGTACCAATTCATGAACAGCGAGATGGACAGGCTCACCGTCAGGTAGGCCGCCATGATGATCAGCACGTTCTCGACCGCCTGCCCGGTCTGGTTGATGGTGACGTTGACCGACGCCACCAGGTCGGGATAGCCGATCGCGATCGCCAGCGAGCTGTTCTTGGTGATGTTGAGGTATTGGCTGGTCATCGGTGGCACGATCACGCGCAGCGCCTGCGGCAGCAGGACCAGGCGGGTCGCCTGGCTGCGGCTCAGGCCCAGCGAGTAGGCGGCCTCGCTCTGGCCCTTGTGCAGGGCCAGGATGCCGGAGCGCACGATCTCGGCGATGAAGGCCGAGGTGTACACGACCAGGCCCAGGAGCAGGGCAGTGAATTCGGGCTGGATGACGGTGCCGCCCTCGAAGTTGAAGCCCTTGATATGCGGCACGCTGAAGTCCAGCGGCGCGCCGCCGAACAGCCAGATGAGCAGGGGCAGGCCGATGATCGCGCCGATGCCGGCCCAGATCGTGGGGAACGGCTGGCCGGTCGCGGCCTGCCGTGCCTTGGCCCAACGGCTGATCGACCACGCCACCGCGATGCCGACCAGCAGGCCAAGCCCCATCCAGCTGTGCACGTCATGCGCGAACGGGACCGGGAAGTAGAGGCCCCGGTTGCTGAGGAAGATGGTGTCCCACAGCAGGCTGATGGCCTGGCGCGGCCCGGGAAAGGCCTCGCTGATCACCTTGTAGAACAGGAAGAGCCACAGCAGCAGGGGGACGTTGCGGAAGGCCTCGACGTACCACTCGCAGATCCTGGACAACAGCCAGTTGGGCGACAGGCGCCCGATGCCGATCAGGGTGCCCAGGATGGTGGCCAGGATGATGCCCAGGATCGCCACGCGCAGGGTGTTGAGCATGCCCACGAAGATGGCGCGGGCGTAGGTGTCGGCCGGCGAGTAGGGGATCATCGTGTCGCCGATCTCGAAGCCCGCTTCGCGGCCCAGATAGTCGAAGCCGGTCGCGATCTTCTGCCGGTGCAGGTTGTCCAGGGTGTTGGAGACCAGGTACCAGGCGAGCAGCGTGACGGCGCCGATGACCACGATCTGGAAGAACCAGCCCCGGATGACGGGGTCGTTCCAGGGCGCGACCTTGGCCTTGGGCAGTGCCGGTTGTGCGATTGCCATGTCAGTCTCCCCGAGTTCTCATCGGGTTTGCAGCGTAGCTGTGGGAACGGGTAGCAAGAACGGGGCCGCTGGGCAGGGCGGCGGCATCGAGGCTGCCGGCAGTTCTCGGCGCATGACGCGGCCAGCCCGGCTTGCGCGGGCTGCCTGGCCGCGTGATCCGGCCCGACCGGCCAGCTTGGTCTCACGCATCATCTCTCCCTGCCGATCCGCGGCCGTCAGCTCGGCCGGGACGGTTTGGGCAAGCATCTGGCGGCTTGCTTGCAGCTACTCTAGCCGGGAATCGGCCGTCGTCCATAGGCTCAAACGAAAACCGCCGCTTGGGGAAGCGGCGGTTCCAGTCGTAACGGACCAGCCTGCTGTCGTCAGCGGATCGGCGGCGCGTATTGCAGGCCGCCTTTGGTCCAAAGGGCGTTGAACCCGCGCTCGATCTTGAGCGGTGTCTGCATGCCGACGTTGCGCTCGAACGCCTCGCCGTAGTTACCGACCTGCTTGATGATGTTGTAGACCCACTTCTCATCGACGCCCAGCGCCTTGCCCATGCCGGGGGTGACGCCGAGGATCCGCTTGATGTTGGGGTTGTCGCTCTTCAGCATCTCGTCGACGTTCTTCGAGGTGATGCCGTACTCCTCGGCCTCGACCATCGCGTAGAGCGTCCAGCGCACGATATCGGCCCACTGGTTGTCGCCGTGGCGCACCACCGGGCCCAGCGGCTCCTTGGAGATGATCTCGGGCAGGATGAGGTAGTCATCCGGCTTGGGGGCATTGGCGGCGCGCGTGCTGTACAGGCCCGAAGCGTCCGTCGTGTAGACGTCGCAGCGGCCCGAGAAGAACGCTTGGCGGATCTCTTCGACGTTCTCTATCACGACCGGCTTGAACGTCATCTTGTTGGCGCGGAAGTAATCCGCGAGGTTGAGCTCGGTGGTGGTGCCGGGCTGGACGCAGACGGTGGCGCCGTTCAGCTCCTTGGCGCTCTTCACGCCGAGCTTCTTGGGGACCATGAAGCCCTGGCCGTCGTAGTAGGTGACGCCCGTGAAATCGAAGCCCAGCGCGGTGTCGCGGGTCAGCGTCCACGTGGTCGTGCGCGACAGCAGGTCGATCTCCTTCGACTGCAGCGCCGTGAAGCGCTGCTGCGCCGTCGTCGGCACATACTTCACCTTCTCGGAATTGCCGAACAGGGCGGCGGCGACCGCCCGGCAGACGTCGACCTCGAGCCCCGTCCACTTGCCCTGGCTGTCGGCGGATGAGAAGCCGGTGACACCCGTGGTGACGCCGCAGATGATCTGGCCGCGCGCCTTGATGGCGTCGAGGTCGGGCCCGGCGTGCGCGACGCCCGCGAACCCCGACAACGCGACCATGGCGGCTCCGGCCGCCATCGTTTTCCTGATCATTGCAATACCCCTCGTAAAGCCTCGACCCTGGCGTGCCGCTGACACGGCACGCTGGTGGTGAACGCCACCATTATGCGCACTTTAGGCTGACTTGTTTGCGGGGCGCAATCGGGCCTGCGTGCCGCCGAGGACACGGACCGCCAGAACGCAGCGCGCCGGCGGATGGCCGCCGGCGCGCTGGACGTGCTCGTCAATAACGCCGGCGCGTTGTTCTACAGCCGATTGTAGCCATCGGCCTCGCTGCTGGTCCGCCGGCCCGAGCCGCCGCGGGCCATGCCGGCGGTGGTGCGCTGCCAGTCACGGAAGGAGACGAGGTCCTGGCCGTTCAGCCGGCCGCCGCCGTTGGCGACATAGGGCGCCGGGTTGACGAACTGCCCGTCGACCAGCACGCAGAAATGCAGGTGCGGGCCGGTCGAGCGTCCCGTGCTGCCGACATAGCCGATCAGCTGTCCCTTGCGCACGCGCGTGCCCGGGGTGACGCCCGCGGCGAAGTTGGACATGTGGCTGTAGCTGGTCGCCAGCGAATCGCTGTGCACGATGCGGACGGTCTTGCCGTAGTTGTAGTACCACCCGGCATAGTCGACGACGCCGTCGGCAGCCGCGATGATGGGCGTGCCGTACCGGCCGGCGACGTCGAGGCCGTTGTGGAAGGCGGCCCAGCGCCCCAGGCGACGGGTGCCGAAGGGCGAGGAGATGTGGCTGCCTTCGATGGGCAGCGCCATGCTCGAATCGCCGACGCGGTTGCCGTTCTCGTCGAAGAAGCCCTCGGGCTGGCTGCGCGGCGAGAACCACCAGACCTGGGCCCGCGTGTTGCGGTCGTAGATCGTGGCGGTCAGCAGCCGCGGCTGGCCGTCACCGGTCTTGCCGTTGACCAGCTCGATGCTGGCGGAGCGGCGGTCCAGAGAGGCGGGCGCGACGGCGGCCAGCGCCAGCGCTGCCGAGCGTGCCGTGCTCGCGTCGACACCGGCATTGGCCAGGGCGACATTGGCATCGCCGTTGGCCGACACGCGGCGCAGGCCCACCGTCGATTGCGCGATGTCGCGCAGCGATCGTGCCGTGCGCTGCGGCTGGCCGAGGCCCGCGCTCCACACCTTCGGATCGTCCTGGCCGCTCTCGGCGCTCGACGGGTCACTGCCCTGGTTGCCGCCACGCGACACGGCCGGCGCGCTGGCGTTCGCCGTCGCTGTCACGCCCTTGGCGGCGAATGTGCCGTCGCCGTTGCGCTCGACCTCGGCCACCAGGCCGCCGGCGCCGTAGATCTGCAGCGATTGCAGCCGTTGCGGCGCGCCGTCGGCGGCCATGGCCGCGCGGCCGGTGCTGCCGGCGCTCAGCGGCGTGTCCTTGAGGGCTGCCGTCACGCTCCTCGCTGCGGCGCGCGCGTCGTTGGGGGTGACGCCGACCGCTACGAGCTGCTCCTCCAGCGGACGCGCCGGATCGATGGCGAACGGCTTCGCCTCTTCCGCGGTGGCGGCGGCAGGCGCGGCGGGCGCCGGGGCGGGGCGCGTCGCCGTCTTGCTGGGCACCGCGACGCGCTTGGCGCCGGTCGTCGCGGCCGGCTTGACCGCCGTCGGCTTGCTCTTGGATGTGGTCGCCGTCGCCTGCTGCGGCGGCCGGATGACTTGTGTGTTGGGAGCTGCCCAGGCGACGCTCAGAGCGCCTGCTGCAGTCATCAGCCCCAAGGAAGTTGCGAATCCAACGACGACAATGCGTCGCCGATGCCCGGTTTTGTCCGGCATGAAGCCCTTCCCCGCATGACGTGGATGGATAGACGGATTGTCTTGTCGGGCGGGGTGGGTCGATCCGCGCCGGAAAGACGCGAGGCGCGGATCGGCCGGCCCTGCCCTGTGGTTGGCCGGACTTTACACGGAACCATGCGTTGGGAGTCCAGTGGAAAGTTGCAAATATGCAACACCGGTTGGTCGCACCCGAACAAACCGGGAATAGTGAGCGTACGGATCATTCACGCGCTTCCGTGCCGCGGCACGGCTTGCCGATGCGGGCGCGCGGTGCGTTGCCGTTGCTGACGTTGCGGTGCGGATCAACCAGCTTCGGCGAGGAAGTCGCTGACGAGACGATTGAACTGCGTGGGACGCTCGAAATACGCCGAGTGTCCCGCGTTCGCGATCTGCGCGGCGCGGCCCTTGGCCATGGCCGCCGCCAGATGCGGCGCGATGAACGACGGGAAGACGATATCCTCCGCGCCGGTGACGAACAGGGTTGGCACGGCGATGCGCCGCGCGTCGTCGAGGCCGCGCACGCGCGTCTCGCCCAGGCGCTGGCGCACGGCCTCCTTGTCGAGCGCCGCGTTGATGGCGTCGATGCTGGCGTAGAGGAAATGATGCGCCGGCTGCTCCATCGTCATGCGCGCGCCGGCGGCGACATGGATGCCGCGGTCGCGCAGCGCGGCGTGCTGCGCCGCCGCCTCGCGCTGCCAGGCATCGAGCTGCGCGCCGCCGGTGGGATCTGCGGCCCGCGGATCGAGCGTCCCCGATGTCGCGGCCAGCACGAGGCCCTTCAGCGCCGCCGGTCGGCGCAGCGCGTACTCGACCGCCGACCAGCCGCCCATCGACTGGGCGACGATGCGCACGTCGGTCAGCCGCAGATGCGCGATCAGCGCTTCGAGGTCGTCGACATAGTCGCGCGGGTGCGGTCCACCGGCGATCGGGTCGGACGGCGCGAAGCCGCGATGGGCGAAGGCGATGCAGGTGTGGCGCTCGGCGAAATGCGGCATCTGCTGCCACCACGACAGGTGGTTGCCGCCAAGTCCGTGCGCGAAGATGATCGCGGGCCCTGCGCCCATGACCTCGTAGTAGACGCGGCCATCGGGCCGGCCGAGGAAGCCACGCTCGGGCGTCACGGTGATTCCTCTCCTGGTTCGCCGGCCGTGCGCATCACGGTGCTCAGCGCGATCATCAGCTCACGCCGCCTGCTGATGCTCGGGCAACGTAAGGCCGTGCCTGGCCGTGACCTCGCGCGCGCGATTGAGGAAGTCGGCCCGCATGTCGTCGTTGGTGCGCAGCTTGATGCCCCACTTGCGGAAGATCTCGTTGTTGCGCGACTTGGAGCCGCCGAAGAAGGCGGGCAGGTAGGGGAAGTAGCGGTTGACCGCATCCTGCAGCCGGGCCTTGCCGTCCGGCGTCTTCACCAGCTCGGCGGTGAAATCCTCGCCGAACTGGGCGTGGAAGCGCTCCTCGGGCATTGTGGCGCGCGCCAGGTTGCGCAGCGGATGGAAGGCGCAGTGCAGCAGATCCTCGACCTGCAGGATCTCGGCCAGGTCGGCAAGCAGCTTGATGGCGACGAACTCCTCCCACGTCTTCAGCGGAAACTCGAAGATCGACAGCGGCCGCTTGCCGTTATGCGGCACCATGCGCGCCGCGGGGATGCCGATCTGCTCGCCGAGCTGCTTGAAGCGCACATGGTGGCCGTACTCCTCCATCGCCACGCGGCAGGTCAGCCATTTGGCATAGGGCGTCGGCGCCAGGGCGATGGCCGGCTCGTCGAACACCTGCGCGCCGTAGAGCTCGTTGATGGCGTGGCTGATCACCAGCTTCGAGACGGCGTCGCGGAATTCCTCCGGCGCGTCCTTCAGCTCGGCGACGGTCTTGACGACGATGGGCGCTGCTTGGCTCATGCGGACCTCCTGCGTCTCAGACGACAGGCTCGGTGTTGAACGCTTCCAGGTCGGTGGTGAGGTCGGTCATCTTGCCGGCGCCGTCGCGCATCAGCGCCGCGGCCAGGGCCTGCGCCGTCCAGTCGGCGCCGTCGCTGGCCAGCCGTGCCACCGGCCGCGGCTGGCCGAACAGGAACACTTCCCGGCCGCGCACGCCCAACAGTTGGCCCGTCATCGATTTGGCGGCCGGACTGCACAGCGCCAGGACGAGGTTCGCGACATGCCTGGCGTCGATCCTCAGCGCCCGTTCCTTGTAGCTGCGCTGCGCATCGTTGGCCGGCTGGATGATGTCGGTGACCCGCGTGCGGGCGAAGGGCGCCACGGCGTTGGCCGTGATCTGCGCCCGCGCCAGATCCATCGCCGTGACGCGGGTCAGGCCGAACAGCCCGGCCTTGGCGCTGGCGTAGGCGGCCTGGCCGAGATTGCCGTAGAGCCCGGCCGACGAGACCATGTTGATGATGCGGCCCCAGTCGTAGCTGCCGCCGGCGCGGCCGGCCTTGCCCTGGTCGCGCATAACGGCGCTGGCGGCAGCGGTGAGGTAGAACGGCGCCGACAGGTTGGTGCGGATCACCGCCTCCCAGTCGCGCGGGTCGGCTCTGAAGACGAACGAATCCCGCAGGATGGCGGCGTTGTTCACCACGATGTCGAGGCCGCCGAAGGTGCGCACGGCAAGATCGACCACGGCCTTGGCCGTGCTCGGCGAGGCGATGCTGTCACTGTAGGCTATGGCGCGATCGCCCAGCGCCTTGGCGGCGTCGGCGGCCACCGCGGCGTCGGCGCCGTTGCCGTCGATGCCGGTGCCGTTGTCGGCGATCACGACCTTGGCGCCGGCATCGGCCAGCGCGGTGGCGACGGCCTGGCCGATGCCGCGTCCGGCGCCGGTCACGATCGCCACCCTTCCTTCAAGCAATGCGGCCACGTCCGTCTCCACCGATGGTTGCCTTCACATCTGCGCGCCGGTCTTCCTGCCCGCTTCCTGCATCTCGGCGGCGGTGTAGAAGGCGTCGGCATGCACGTCGATGCGGCGCAGCCCGCGCGCCAGCAGCAGGCGGGTCGCGGCCTCGACCATCACCGGCGGCCCGGCGATGTACGCCTTGCAGCCGTCGAGGTCGGCGAGGTCGCGGCCGGCGATCTCGTGCACGAAGCCCGTGCGCCGCGTCGTGGCGCCTTCGGGATCGCTCAGCACCGGCGTGAAGCGCAGCGTGGGATGGGCGGCCGCCAGAGCCGCGAAATGCTCGACAAGGTAGAGGCCGCGCTCATCGCGCGCGCCGAAATAGAGATGGATCGGTTGCGGCATCTTCAGCGCCAGCGCCTGCTCGACGATCGATTTGATGGGAGCCAGGCCCGAGCCGCCGGCGATGGCCAGGATCGGCCCGCGATGGCTTTCGCGCAGGTACGACGTGCCAAATGGTCCTTCCACCCGCACCTTGTCGCCGAGCTTCACCTGTGTGGCGACGTGGGCGCTGGTGTTGCCGCCGGCCATGCGGCGGATGTGGAACTCCAGCAGCGATGCGCCCGGCGGATTGGCCATCGAGTAGTCGCGCGGCGGCGCGCCGTCGAACGTGACGCTGGCGAACTGGCCGGCCGAGAAGGTGAAGGGCCCGCCGCTGCTCACCGCCAGCAGCACGCGCTTGATGTCGTGGGTGGCGTCGTCGATCGCGACCACCGTCGTCGCCAGGATGCGGCGCGGATGGACGATCAGGTCGTCCTCGTCGAGCCACGCCACCTCGCAGGCGGAGTCGGGCACGGCGCGGCAGGCGAGGATGAGGCCGCGGTCGCGTTCCTCGTCCATCAGCGCGAAATCGGAGTAGCCGTCGAGCGTCACCGCGCCGTCGAGCAGATGCGACTTGCAGGCGCCGCAGTTGCCGGACTGGCAGCCGTGGGGATAGGGGATTCCGGCGTCCAGCGCCGCCTCCAGGATCGTCACGCCGACGCCGCACGCGATCTCGGCGCCGGTGTTGGTGATCTTGACGAGATGACCCACGCGCGACCCCTTGCACCGCTCGACAGGCCCATCGGCCGCCGATACTGTCGTGGGGAGGGGAAATTGTTGGCTCCCCAAACAATATCTCCTGGTAGCATGAAGCTCCATGCCGCGTCCATCCCGTCACAGTGACATGCCATCGCCGGACACTGCCGGGCCGGGCAGTGATGGCCTGGATCGCGGCATGCTGCCGGGCCTGGTGGGCTATGCCCTGCGCCGTGCCCAGGTCGCCGTGTTCCAGGATTTCGCGCGCGAGATGGCCGCGATGCGGGTGCCGGTGACGCCGGGCGAGTTCGGCATCCTGGTTCTCGTCTCGCGCAATCCAGGGCTCAGCCAGACGGCGCTCGCCCGCGCCATCGGCGTCGACCGCTCGACCCTGGTGCCGATCCTGGACCGCCTCGAGCGGCACGGGCTGATCAAGCGGCACCCCTCGCCGACCGACCGGCGCAGCCACGCGCTGGAGCTGGGCGCGGCGGGCATGGCGCTGCTGCCGCTCTACGAAGCGGCCGTGCGCCGCCACGAGCGGCGCATCCAACGCCGGCTCAGGGCGGGCGAGGGCGGGGCGCTGATCGCCGCGCTGGACCTCCTGCTCGACGGCGCCACGTCGCGATAGGGCCGGTCGCACGTTGTTTGTCCGGCGTGCCTCGATTCATGCTAGGGCGAGACCCTGACCTGACATGCATGGATCCACGGGATGACCGACGAGGAGATTCTTCACCGCTTCAACACCTGCCCCCAGCCGGCCAGCACGACGCTGGGCGCCGAGGTTCTCGACATCGACACATCGGCGGGCAAGGTGACCCTGCGCTGCACGGCCACGCGCGAGCATTGCCATTCAGTCGACTGGAATCCCAAGGGCGGCATCGTGCAGGGCGGCTTCGTCACCGGCTGGCTCGACGCCGCCATGGCGACGGCCTGCATCGCGCGCGCCAAGTTCGCCGTCTCGGTCCCCAGCCTGGAGATCAAGGTGAGCTTCCTGGCGCCGGCGCACCCCGGCATCTACCTGGCCAAGGGCTGGATTCAGCGCTGGGGCCGCACGATCGCCTTCCTCGAAGGGGATCTGCGCGACACCAGCGGCAAGCTGATCGCCACCGCCAGCTCGACGGCCATGCTCGCGCCGCTGCCGGCGACGGCCAATGCCAACGCCGCCTGATGCGCGCGTCGCGCTGGTCACCGGCTCGACCTCGGGCATCGGGGCTGCGATCGCGCGCCGGCTGGCGCGCGACGGCTATGCCGTCGTGATCCATGGCCGGCGGGCCCGCAGCGATGCCGAGGCCAACCGGGCCGAGATCGGCGCCGTCGACTACATCGCCGCCGATCTGGCCGATGCGGCGCAGGCCAGCCGCCTGATCGCCGAGCTGCTGCAGCGCCATGGCCGGCTCGACGTGCTGGTCAACAACGCCGGTGAATCCGTGCGCATTCCGCACGCCGATTTGAAGGCCGCGACGCCTGCGGTCTGGCGCCGCATGATGGACGTGAACGTCATCGCGCCCTGGGTGCTGGTCGCCGAAGCCGAGGCCGCCTTGCGCCGCTCGGCCGAGACCGGCCGGCCAGCCTGCATCATCAACATCGGCACGCATGCCGCCGTGCGGCCCAAGGGCGGCTCGATCCCCTATGCCGCCAGCAAGGCGGCGCTGCACCACGCCACCAGGCTGCTGGCGCTGACGCTGGCGCCGGCGATCCGCGTCAACGGCGTGGCGCCCGGCCTGGTCGACACGCCGATGAGCGCCGGCTGGGATGCCGCCTACGAGCTGTGGAACACGCGCTCGCCGATGAAGCGCGTGGCGCAGCCCGACGACATCGCCGACCTTGCCGCCGCCCTGATCGCCAACGACTACGTCACGGGCGAGATCGTCATCGCCGACGGCGGCCTGAACCTGACGTGATCCCGGCCGCGCCGCTCCAGCGGCGCGGCCCGGCCGGTGTCCTACGCCTTCCCCGGCGCCGCCTTGACGGCAGTGCGGCGCTGATGGGCGCGGCGCGCCAGCATGTTCAGCATCTCGACCAGCACCGAGAACGCCATGGCGGCATAGATGTAGCCCTTGGGAATGTGGGCGCCGAAGCCCTCGGCGATCAGCGTCATGCCGATCATCAGCAGGAACGCCAGGGCCAGCATCACCAGGGTCGGGTTCTTCTGGATGAAGCGCGACAGCGGCTCGGCGGCCAGCAGCATCACGGCGACCGCCACGATCACCGCCACGACCATGATCGGCACGTGCGGCGTCATGCCGACGGCGGTGATGATGCTGTCGATGGAGAACACCAGGTCCAGCACCAGGATCTGGGCGATGGCGGCGCTGAAGCCGAGGCCGGCTTCGCGGCCGCTGAGGAAGTCGGGGTGCGGGTCGGGGTCGACGCTGTGGTGGATCTCCTTGGTCGCCTTCCAGACCAGGAACAGGCCGCCCGCGATCAGGATCACATCGCGCCAGGACAGGAACAGCGTCTGGCCGAACAGCTCGATCGGCGCCGTGGCGCGCACGATGAGCGCGATCGTGCCCAGCAGCCCCAGCCGCATGATCAGCGCCAGGCCGATACCGATGCGTCGTGCCCGGGCCCGCTGATGCTCGGGCAGCTTGTTGGTCAGGATCGAAATGAAGATCAGGTTGTCGATGCCGAGCACCACCTCGAGCGCGACCAGTGTCGCCAGCGCCACCCAGGCAGTGGGGTCGGCGGCCAGCGCCATGATGTTTTCCAGCATCTCGTCACCCTTTTGTTCTATGCATTGATTGCCGTGCGTCCGGCCGGCGATCCGGCAGGCGCCCGGCATTCCAAGGTGATGGGGCGCAGGCGCCAATTCAAGTGTGGACCAGGGTTCGGCCATCGACGTCGGTGACGATGCCATTACAATAGGCAGATCGCGTTGCTACGGAGAGGAAGCCATGCCCGCGCCATCTACCCCCGCCACCGACCTGCCGCCCGGCTACAAGGTCAAGCCCTGGACCCCACCGGAGACGATCACGGGGCAGATGCTGGCCGAGGCGACGACGAAGCTGAACGACCTGCTGCGCATCCGCACGCTGCCCATCGGGATGAAGCTGTTCACCGACCCGGCCGACATGGACAAGATCTCTGGCCTGCGCCGGCCCAGCGAGGGGCACCGCTTCACCATGTGCCAGATGGTGACCCAGTCGCGCTGGTCCGGCTTCACGCTGGGCATCACGGTCGACAACACGCGCGGCGGCAATTGCGGCGGCGTCGTCGGGTTGAACCACCCCGGCGAAGGCTTTCTCTCCGGCGATCACATGAACGGCGTCTGGTTCGGCAACAAGGAAGCCGCGCGCATGCATCAGGCCACCATGCCGCGGGTGCCGCATGGCATCTACAACGGACTGGTCGTGGCGCCGCTGCGCGCCGCGCGGCTCGATCCGCCCGACATCTGCCTGTTCTACGGCACGCCGGGCCAGATGATCTTCTTCATCAACGGCCTGCAGTTCCACCGCTATCGCCGCTACGATTTCACCGTCACCGGCGAGAGCGCCTGCGCCGACTCCTGGGGGCGGGCGCTGTCGACGCGCCAGACCTCGCTGTCGCTGCCGTGCTTCGCCGAGCGCCGCTATGGCGGCGTCGCCGACGACGAGCTTCTGATGGCATGCCCGCCCGACGAGTACCTGCGCGCCGTCGAAGGCATGGGCCACCTGTCGAAGAACGGCCTGCGCTACCCGTTCCCGCCCTACGGCGCGGCGGTCGATCCGGCAGCGGGCATGGCCAAGAGCTACGGATGAGCCCACGGCTCTACGTCGTCGGTTTTCCCGAGCTGGCTCCGGCGGACGCGCAGCTGCTGCAGCAGCTGCGCGCCCGCTACCATCCGACCCAGGCCGATCGCATCGGCCCGCATGTCACCTTCGCGTTCGCGCTGCCGCCGGAGGCCGAGGACGCGCTTGCGGCCCAGGTCGACGCCGTCGCCGCCACCACCGCGCCGATCGCCTTCACGCTGCGCAAGGTGACACCCGTTGCCGACGCGGCGTCGGGCCGCGCCTACATCACGCTGGTGCCGCATCGCGGCCACCTGGCGATGATCGACCTGCACCGGCGCCTGCATGACGGCCCGCTCGAGCGTTATCGCGAGCCCGCGATCCGCTTCGAGCCACACCTGACCGTGGGCATGTTCGAGAGCGCCGACGAATCGGTGGCCGGCATCGCTGACCGGATCGCCGCGGAGATACGCGATGCCGGCGCGGCCGAGGGCATCGCCGGCCGCATCGCCGCGCTCACGATCGTAGTCGAGGCCGCCGGCGCGGTCACCGAGCGGCGGCGCGTGGCCCTCAGGGCAGGGTGATGATCGTCACCCAGTTGGGATTGCGGCCTACCTGGTATTGGCCCAGCTCCGTCAGCCGGCCGCTGCCGGCGTCGATGCGGTAGCACGACAGGCCGTGCGACACCTGGCCGGCCGCCAGCAGGTAGCGGCCGGCCGGGTCGATCGCGAAGCCGCGGGGCTGCGCCTGGGTCGGCGTGTGCCCGATGAGCGACAGCATCGCCGTGGCAGGGTCGACCCTGAACGCCGCCAAGGTGCTCGAGGTGCGCTCCGAGGCATAGATGAAGCGTCCATCCGGGGTGATGCGGATGTCCGCCGCCCAGGGCTTGCCGCTGAAGCCCGGCGGCAGGGCGGACAGGGTCTGAAGCGCCGTCAGCTGCCCTGACGCGGTGTCATAGGCGAAGACGTCGATGGAGGCGTCGAGCTCGTTGATCAGATAGACGTGCGTGCCCTGCGGGTCGAACACCAGATGGCGCGGCCCGGCCTTGGCCTTCACCCCGATCGTGGGTGGCATGGTGGCGGTCAGCGTCCCGGTCGTGGCATCGAAGTGGAACCGGTTCACGACGTCGCCGCCGAGGCTGGTCGACAGCACGTAGCGGTTGGCCGGGTCGGCGAGGATCGCATGCGCATTGGGCGCGGTCGACAGCACCTGCGATGGCGGCTGCACGGTGCCCGGCGGCGCGATCGGGTTCACCGTCACCTTGTGGCCGACATAGGACGCGCCCAGCAGGAACCGGCCGCTGCGGTCGGTGGCGATGTAGGCCATGCCGTCGGCGAGCTGTCCGTTGGCGGTGTGCGTCAGCCTGCCGCTGGTCGGGTCGATCGCGAAGCCCACCACGGTGAAGGGCTCGGAACGCACGCTGACATAGAGGAAGCGCCGGTCCGGGCTGAGCGCCATCGGCGTCGACGAGCCAGGCTTGTCGATGCCGGGCAGGGTGACCTTGTCGATCAGGGTCAGCCCGCCGTCCGCCGGGTCAAGCCGCAGGATGTGGATGTCGTTGCTTTCCGCGTTGCTCACATAGGCGATGGTCGTGTCGCCGGCATTCGGCATCGTTGGCGCTCCTAGCCTGTTGTCGTCCTGAGCGCAGCGAAGGGTCTTGCTGTGCCGATGTCAAACGCCGCGGCGATCACCGGCTCGTCAGCCTGATCTCGATGCGGCGATTGCGCGAGCGGGCCGCCTCGCTGTTGCCGGGCTCCAGCGGCGCGTTGGCGGCGTAGCCGGCGGCCATCAGGCGTTGCGGCGGCAGGCCCTGGCCTTCGAAGAACTTCACGACCTCGATGGCGCGCGCCGCCGACAGCTCCCAGTTCGACGGGAACTGCGGCGTGCTGATCGGCACCGAGTCGGTGTGGCCCTCGACCTGCAGCACCCAGTTGATGTCGGGCGGGATCGTGGCGGCGATCTCCTTCAGCCGCAGCGCCAGCTCGGTCATGCGCACCACGCCTTCCGGCTTGAGCACCGCTGAAGCCTTGTCGAAGAGAATCTCCGACTGGAACACGAAACGGTCGCCCACGACGTTGATGCCCGGCTGATTGCGCAACGCCTCGCGCATGCGGCCGAAGAACTCCGAGCGGTAGCGCGCCAGCTCCTCGACCTTGCTGGCCAGCGCCCGGTTGAGTCGCTGACCGAGATCGACGATCTGCGCCTGCTGGTCCTTGGCCTTGACGTCGGCCGCATCGAGCGCCGCGGTGAGCCGCTCCAGCTCGGCGCGGGTGGCGTTCATCTCCGCCGTCATGCGCACCAGGGCCGCCTTCGATTCCGCCGACAGCTTCTGCTCCTCGGTGAGCTCGTCCCAGAGCTTGCCCTTCTCCTGGTTGGCCGCGGCCAGCGACGCCGCCAGCCGCGTCAGCTCCAGCTTCTGCCGGTCGATCTCGCGGCGCAGCGCCGCCGCCGCCTTCTCGGCGTCGCCCGATGCCGTCAGCGCCTTGGCCTCGGCCGCCTTGAGCAGCGCCGCCAGTTTGTCGCGATCGCCGGTCAGCGCCAGCAGCTCGGCGCTCAGCTTCTCGCGCTCGCTCATGGCCGCTGTCAGCTCGCGCGCCTGCTTTTCCTGGGCAGCCGTGAGATCGGTGACCTGCTTCTCCAGCGTCGCCTTGTCCCGGGTCAGCGCCGCGGCCTGCGTGGCCAGCTTGTCGCGCTCGCCGCTCAGCTTGTCACGCTCGGCACCAAGCTCACCGATGCGCTTGTTGAGGCGGCCCTGCTCGATGGTGAAGCCATCGATGCGCCGCTCGGTGGCGGCCAGGTCGACCGCCAGCTTGTCGCGCGCTGCCGTCTCGTCGCGCAGCCGCGTGGTCAGCACCGAGACCTGCCTGTCGAGGTCGCCGCCGCGCAGGCGCTCCATGCTCAGCAGGTCGCCCAGCTGCGCGATCTGGCGGTTGAGGCGATCGATCGCCTGGTCGCGGCTCGACACGTCGCCCTTGAGGCGTGAGATCTCCTGCTCGCGCTCGGTGACGGCGCTGCCTAGCGCGAACTGGGCCACGGTGTAGAACGCCAGCAGGAACACCAGCACCATCAGCAGGCTGGCCAGGGCGTCGACATAGCCGGGCCACGTGTAGTCGGCGTGGGCGCCCCGTCGCCGCGACGCGATCGCTGCCATGGCTCAATCCCCCGCGCGGTCGCGCGTGCCGCGCAGCGGCCCGAGGCCGGGCCGCGGCCCGGCCGGGCCCACGGGTGTGGCCGGCGTGGCCGGCCGTGCCGTCGGCGGACTGGGCGGCGGCAGGGCCGGGGTGACGGTCACCGGCGCCGAGGGCGGCGCACCCGGCCCGCCGGCGCTGCGGGCCGCCAGGGTGCGGGCCAGCAGCTTGAACTCGCCGCGCAGCTCGTCGGCCAGCGCCGTGCGGTTGCGCACGGTCTCCTCCAGCAGGCGCGCGGTATAGGCCTCCAGGTTGCGCAGATGGGCACGCGTGGGATCGTCGGTGGTATGCGTCTGGTTGGTGCGCTCGGTGAAGCGCGCCACGGACTCGCGCAGCTCGATGCCGCTCTCGACCAGGCGGCTCATCATCGCCTGCTGCTGATGGATCGTCTCTGCCAGATGCTGCAGCCAGTCGCCGAGCTGGGCCATCGACTCGCCGGTGGCGCTGCGCTGCTCCTCGCTGCGCTCCAACGTGCGCTGCAGCTTGTCGATGCTCTCGGCGCTCTGCTCCAGCAGCGCCTCGACATAGGCTGGCAGCGGCTGGTCGCCATCGACCTGCAGCGAGCCGCCCGACAGGCGGGTCTGGGCGGCAAGCCAGTCCTCGAGGTCGTTGAAGAAGCGGTTCTGCGCCTGGCCGGCCTGCAGCTCCATGAAGCCCAGGACCAGCGAGCCGGAAAGGCCGAACAGCGACGAGCCGAACGCCGTGCCCATGCCTTTGAGCGGCCCTTCGAGGTTCTCCTTCAGGCGGCTGAACATCTGGGCGCCGTCGCCGCCCAGCTGCAGCTTCGAGATCGCGTCGCCGACGGCGCTGACCGTGTCGAGCAGGCCCCAGAACGTGCCCAGCAAGCCGAGGAAGATCAGCAGGCCGATGGCGTAGCGCGAGATCTCGCGCTGCTCATCGAGCCGCGCGGCGATGCCGTCGAGCAGCGAGCGCGTCGCCATCGGCGACAGCCGCAGCTTGTCGCGGCGCTCGCCCAGCATGGTCGCCATCGGCGCCAGCAGCCGCAGCCGGCCGGCACCTGTCGCCGGCGGCTCGTCGCGGCTGACGCCTTCCAGCCACCGCACCTCGCGCCCCAGCAGGAAGACCTGACGGAAGATGAACAGCAGCCCCAGGAACAGGGTCACCAGAATGGCGCCGTTGATCACCGGGTTGTGCCAGAACGTGCGCACCAGGGGCTCGCGCAGGATCCAGGCAACGACGCTGACCGCCGCCAGGAACAGCAGCATGCGCAGCAGGAAGCGGCGCGGTCGGGTCATGCGGGCTCCTTACGATTATCCGGGTGACGGGACAGGATAGCCGCTTTGCCGCCACAATTCGATGGCCGCCGTGCGTCCAGGCATGCGGACCGCGGCCCTGGGCCGCCTGGTGGCGCCGGCTCACGACTTCTTGTCCGCCACCACATCGACCCGGTCGGCAGGGCCGTCATCCGGGCTGCTGCCCAGCGCCTGTATGTCGATACGGATCGACGGTATGCCCTTGAGCATCAGGTAATCGCGCACCAGCGTGCCGCGCTTCAGCGACATGCGGCGCATCTCGCTGGTGCTGGTGCCAGTGCTGCTATAGGACTTCAGCATCGCCCTCAGGGTGCTGTCAGCCTTCAGCGTGCTGACCACGGTATCGAGCACCGCCCGGGCTTCGTTCGACAGCACCATCGCGTTCTTCTCGAAGACCACCCGCATCGGCGCCGGGGCCGCTGACGGCTTGGTCGCGGCCGATGGTGCCGGCGGCGGCGTGGGGGCAGGGGCTGGTGCGCTGGGTTGCGGGCCCTCGGTCACGCCGGCGCGCGGCTGCACCGGCGGCGGCGCCGGCGGTAGCGGCGGCGGCTCGCTGGGCTTGGTGACCCGCTGCGCCAGCTCGACGCGGCCGGCCGGCAGGGGCTGCGCCGGCGCTGGCAGGGCGACCAGGGCGATGCCTGTGGCCAGCACCGCAGCCGTCGCTGCGCGCCGGAACGCGGTCGGGACTCGGTTCGCCGTCATCATGATCCACCAGGATTGTCGCGGCGAACGAGTCGATTTTGAGGCAGATTCAGGCGTTGCTGAGCAGCTTCGACAGCGGTTCGTGCAGCTCGAAATTGCTGGCCAGGATCGAGGGGCCGCCCAGCTGGTAGGGCGCGCCGGCAAGGTCGCTCACCGCGCCACCGGCCTCCTTGACCAGCAGGATGCCTGCAGCAACGTCCCACGGCGACAGATCGAGCTCCCAGAAGCCGTCGAACCGCGCCGCCGCCACGAAGGCGAGGTCGAGCGCCGCGGCGCCGAAGCGGCGCACGCCCGACGTGCCGGCCATCGCCGACTGCAGCGTGCGCAGGTACTCGTCATGGCGGCCCTTGGCCGGATAGGGGATGCCGGTGGCGATCAGGGCGTTCTGCAGGGTGCGCCGGCCGGCCACGCGCAGGCGGCGCGAGCGGATCGAGCTTGGCGTCTCGAGGAAGGCGCCGGCGCCCTTCTCGGCCCAGAACAGCTCGTCGGTGGCCGGGTTCAGCACCAGGCCGGCGGCGATCTCGCCCTGATGCTCCAGCGCGATCGAGATCGCGAAATGCGGCAGGCCGTGCATGAAGTTGGTGGTGCCGTCGAGCGGGTCGACGATCCAGCGATGGGTGCCGTTGCCAGTCGCCGGTTGGCCCTCCTCGCCGAGGAAGCCGTAGTCGGGCCGCGCCCGCAGCAGGTGCTCGCGGATCACCTTCTGGGCGTAGATGTCGGCGTTGCTGACGAAGTCGCCCGGGCCCTTCTCGGTGAACTGCAGGTGCTCGACCTCGCCGAAGTCGCGCTTCAGGCTGCGCGCGGCGGCGAAGGCGGCCCGGACCATCACCATCAGGGTCGGCGATTTGGGGGTCTCGGTGCGCCGTGATTGGGGTGCTGAGCGTTCGCGCGATGTGAGCGGCGCGCGGCCGACACGGGCGACGGGGCGGTCACCATGGCGCGGCCCGCCATGGGGGCCGCCGGAGCGATGGGAAGGAGGCTGGGGCATGATGTCCTGGCGCCGGTCGTTGTCGTCGCCCGCGCGCGGCGGGCGAAGGGGTGCTGTCTGTAGTCGGCGTCGGACGGCGGCGCGGCGCGACGTCCGCGCCGCGTCAGTCCTTGGCCCGCTCGATGTACTCGCCGGTCTCGGTGTTGACCACGACGCGCGTGCCGGCGGCGACGTGCGGCGGCACCATCACCCGCACGCCGTTCTCGAGCAGCGCGGGCTTGTAGGACGAGGACGCCGTCTGGCCCTTCACCACCGCGTCAGCCTCGACGATCTTCAACGTCACCGACTTGGGGATCTCGATGCCGACCGGCGTGGTCTCGTGCATCGAGACGGTGACATCCATTCCGTCCTGGAGGAACTGCGCCCGCTGGGCGCCGATCTGGTCCTCCTGCATGGTGAACTGATCGTAGCTTTCCTTGTTCATGAAGTGAAAGCCGTCACCGTCCTTGTACAGGAACTGGCAGTCGTGGTCGTCGATGCGCACCAGCTCCACGGTCTCGCCGCTGCGGAACCGCTCCTGGAGCTTGTTGCCTTCCTTCAGGGCCCGGGCCTCCAGCGCGACGAAGGCGCCGCCCTTGCCCGGTGTGATGTGCTCGACCTTGATCGCGGCAAAGAGACGGCCGTTGTAGTCGATCACATTGCCGACGCGGATCGAGTTGATGGGAACCTTCATGGGTGCCGATTTGAGAGTAGGGAGTGAAAATGGTCCGGGGGCGGTCCCCCGCCCCCGAAAGCGGGCGGAACCTATCAGAGGGGCTTTCGTGAGGCAACCGGGCAGGGCTGCGTCGTGAACGACGCGGCCGGGCGGCAGGCGGCGGCGCCGGCGGTCGCTGCCGCAGTTTCGCCCGATTGCCGGCCGTATCCTCGCTGGATAGGTGAAGGGAGCGCCCGAAACCCTTGTCGCAGGAGGGATGTTGTCATGTTCGAGCACATCCTGGCCCTGGTCCTGTACGGCGCCGCCAGCCCCTGGGAGGCCGGCGACCCCGCGTCGCATACATGGACCCTGCAGCTCGACGTCAGCGGCCAGCCATCGGCGGTCTGCAACGGCGCCCGCCTGGACGTGCCGGTGGCCGAGGGTGGCCTGATCTATTTCGAGTCCAAAGGCGTCTGGTACGAGGGCGCGGAAGCCGCCAACGGCATGCTCGTGCTGCTGAGCGACGGCGAGCGGCCGCTGTCGCTGTCCGGCGATCCGCGCGCCGGCGGCCGCTGGAGCCGCGGCGGGGATGGCGCCTGCGCCGGCTCCTGGCGCGTGGCGCCCTGAGCGCAGCCCTCACCGCGTCGCGGCCGGCGTGACCTTGTCGGGCTGGAAATCGAGCTTGCGCACCACGATGTCGGGGCGCGGCCCCTTGACCTGCACCTTCACCGCCCATTCGCCCGTCATCTCGAGCTCGATCCGCCCCTGATAGGCGCCCGGCTGCCCGGCGACAGGCATCGCGCGCACCGGCTGGACGCTGTGCGCCATGGGCATCGAGGGCATCTCGGCGGACAGGGTCAGGTCGGTTCCTTCGATCGGCTTGCCGGCAGCATCGGCAATGCGCACCGTGCACAGATAGGCCAGGGCGGCGTCGGCCGGCTGGCAGTCGAGGTCGACGCGCTGGCGTGTCCCCTGGGCCCAGGCCGGGACGCTCAAAAGGGTGATCGCAGTCGCCAGCACCGCCGTCAGCTGTGTCATCGCCGCTCTTCCCTCGAGGGATTGCCGAGATAGGCCACGCCGAGTCCAACCGCACCGCGCAAGGACAGCGCCGGGCCGTCGGCCACGATCCGGCCCTGGGCCATCACCAGCCCCCGGTCGGCGATGCCCAGCGCCAGGGCGGCGTTCTGCTCGATCAGCAGCACGGCCGTGCCGCTGGCGCGCAGGCCGGCGATGACATCAAGGGTCGCCTGCGCCGCGTGCGGGCCCAGGCCCAGGGTCGGCTCGTCGATCAGCAACGCCCGCGGCTGCGCCATCAGCGCGCGTGCCACGACCAGCCACTGACGCTCGCCGCCGCTCAGCGCCGCCGCCGGCTGCGCGAGCCTGTCGCGCAGGCCGGGAAACCACGGCAGCACCGTCTCGAGGCGCTGCCGCGCCAGCCGCAGCGAACCCAGCACATGCGCTCCCGCCAGCAGGTTGTCGCGCACGCTCAAGGTCAGGGCCAGCGGCCGGCCCTCGGGCACATGCGTGAGGCCGCGCGCCGCGATCGCAGCGGCATCCAGCCGCGTGATGTCGGTGCCGGCGAAGCGCACGCTGCCCGCGACCGGCCGGTGGGTGCCGGCGATGGCGCGGGCCAGCGTGCTCTTGCCGGCGCCATTGGGACCCACCAGCGCCACAAGCTCGGTCGCGGCCACGTGCAGCGACACGTCACGCACCGCCAATGTCGCGCCATGGCATGCCGTCAGGCCCTGGACCTCAAGCATGGCGTGTCCGCCGGGCGAGCCGCGAGCGCAGGCGTTGCATCGTGGCCTCGTCGAGCAGGCCACGCGGGCGCCAGATCAGCAGCAGCGCCACCAGGCCACCGAACACGATCATGCGCCAGCCCTGGAACAGGCGGCTGGATTCCAGGATGCCGAGATCGATCAGCACGCCGATCAGCGGGCCAAAGGCGGTGCCCAGGCCACCGATCAGACCATAGGCCAGCGCGTGCACGCCCAGCATGACGTCGAAGAGCCGCGGCTCGATGTAGGTGTTGAGATGCGCGTAGAGCCCGCCGCCCAGTCCCGCGATGGCGCCGGCCACAGCGGCGGTAGCCACGCGCAGGCGGGCCACGTCGGTGCCCAGCAGGCGTGCCAGCACCGGGTCCTGGCCGGTGGCGCGCAGCGCCACGCCGGCACGGCTGCGCTCGAACAGGATCAGGGCCAGCAGCGTGATCAGCAGCAGCGCCCAGATCAGGGCCATGAACGAAAGCGGGTCCCAGCCGTCCTGGAAGGCCCGGCGGATGCCGTTGAAGCCGTTGGGGCCGTCCGGCCCGGTGAGCTCGCCGTCGACCGCTCGCTGGTAGCGCCACAAATCCAGCGCCAGGCGCGTCGTCTCGGCGAAGGCGAGTGTCGCGATCGCGAAATAGAGCCCATGCAGGCGCCGTGTCAGGAAACCGACGGCGCCGCCCCCGAGGCCGCCCACCAGCGCGCCCAGCCCCAACGCCACGGCGAGCGGCCAGTCCCACAGCGTGCTGGCGATGCCGGCGGCATAGGCGCCCAGCCCGAAATATGCCTGCTGGCCGAAGGAGATCGCACCGCTGATCAGCAGCAGGTACGCCGACAGCGCCACGAACGCGATCATGCCGACATTGCTGGCCAGCCCGACCGCGAACCCGTTCATGGCGGCAGCCTTTTGGACCGCGCGCGTCCACGCGCGCACCGGCGCGTCAGCGCCGGATCATGAGCGCGCGTGGACGCGCG